>NZ_JBNWDB010000004.1:0-667549 GCF_053522105.1 Agrobacterium sp. 22-3639C2
AAGAAGGACGCCGTCTGGGTAAAGTTGTCGCAGTCGTTCAGGAATTCGGGCTTTGGCTGAAAGATAGGAATGCAAGCTGACCTGATGTCCGCTTCGGGCGGGGAACTGCCCTAATGCAAAGCACCAAGTGCGGTCGGGAATCTATCGGACGCGGGGAACTACCGGATTTTCAAGAAAGCCGCGCCGGAAGGCTCTTGCAACAACCACGCCCAGTCCAAATCCCGATATCAATCTTGCTAGCAAAAGATCAGGCAATGAATAGGACGCCAGCCAATAAAAGGTTCCAAATGCCAAGAACGATGTTGCGACAAGGCTAAGCTGGCCGTCTGTTGCTGGCCGACGAAAAGCCACAGAATGAAACCCAGCGACGCCCCCAACCAAGCATGGCAAAAACTGACCGAGAGTTATCGTTGGCTTCGCCGTAAGCGTGTCCAGATGGCAAAAGATGAACGCTAACAATCCGGGGCCAACTAACTGCAACAATACGGCTCCAACCAGGCGTGTTCTGACGGAATATTTGGGTTTCGAGTAGCGAAAATATGTGACCAAGACGCCCTCCTTCGACGTGGTCGCGTTCGATGGGCCGCGACCGCCTTGAAATTCGTACAACCTCAACTAGAGTTGAGGTCAAGGGGCAATGGCACGAGAGTCAACCGTTTAGCAGAGTGTCCGACGGGCGAGATGAGAGGTTTGCGTGTCAACTATTATGAGGACTAAGCGACTGCTTCTTAGGGAAGTCGAGAAACAAGACCTAGACGCGTTGAGCAAGATTTACGCCGACCATGTATGCATGAAATTCTATCCAAGCACCAAGTCGTCATCGGAAATCCGGACTTGGTTTCAGGAGCTTTCATTCGACAGCTACCTCAAGCACGGCTTCGGCCTTTGGGCAGTAGTTGACCCTTCTTGTGGACAGGTCATCGGCGACTGTGGGATTACTCTCCAAGAGACCCCTGAAGGCACCGAACCGGAAATTGGGTATCATCTGTGGCGTGGCTTCTGGGGGAACGGCTTTGCTGCTGAGGCTGCGACAGCTTGTCGGGGCCATGCGCTGAACACCCTTGGCCTGGGCAGGGTGGTCAGCATAATAAGCCCCGAAAATATACCGTCGCAGAAAGTCGCGGAAAAAGTCCATGACCGAATGGAGGTCTACCAAAAACGGCTCCAGAGCAGCGGGCGCATCGTAAATCGATACCTGTATATTAGCCAAGCTCAATGACCACTACGGGCCAACTGCGGTCTTCCGCTTCGCGCCAATTGGGGTCATCGCATAAATTCAAGGAATGCCTGTTCTAAGGTATATGGCTTACGTCCTCCGAGCAGAAATGCTTAATACCAGGAATGACAGAACCTACGCCCGAACAAATCGAAAAACTCGCTACCGCCTTTGAGCGCTTTACCCGTCGTTTCAAGGTCGCGGAGGCAGCGGCCGTTATGCAAAACTCGCTTAACCCCCTCGACATTCAGGCGCTTCTTTTCATTGATGAGCATCCCGAGTGTAATCTGGGGGATGTAGCCCGGCATCTTCAGGTCGCGCTGACGACAATGTCGTCTTCGGCCGACCGGCTGGTCCGTCGGGAGATGATTGAACGGCAGCGGCCTGAGGCAAACCGCAGGTCGGTGGCTCTGACGATCACGGACAAGGGGCAGCAAGTGGTCGCAGGCTATATCGATGGATATCGAGCCTCCTGCAAAGCGATGCTGCGGGCGCTTGATACCGTTGACCAAACCGAATTTCTGAGGATTACCCAACAGATCGCAAAATACGAAGGTTGAATATTACGAATTTCGTAGTATGTCTCTGACACCGAAATGATCAGGGACGTCATCATGACCCACACATCGCCCACTGCACTCGTCACAGGAGCAAACAAGGGTATTGGCCTCGCCATCGCACGGCAGCTGGGCGCAGCCGGACACACGGTCTGGCTGGGGTGCCGAGATATCTCACGGGGTGAGATGGCAGCTTTCGAACTGAGAGAAAACGGGATTGACACCCGTGCAGTGCAACTCGATGTTACGGACGAGGCGAGCGCGTCCAGTGCCGCCAAAACTATCGAGAGTGAAGTGGGGCATCTCGACGTTTTGGTCAACAACGCCGGGCTCATGTTTGGTTCGCCTCCCTCTCTCGCCGAGGAGTCAATTGACGAGATTCAGCAAATGTTCAACACCAACGTTTTCGGGGTGATGCGCGTCACTCAAGCCTTCTTGCCGTTGTTGCGCAAATCGAAGGCGGCCCGGATCGTAATGATGAGCAGCGGCCTCAGTTCGTTGACGGATGCCTTGGACATGCGGAGCGAAACATGGACGGTCGGTTTTGGCGGATACTGCGCCTCAAAGACTGCACTGAACATGTTGACCGTCAAGCTTGCGAAGGAGCTTGATCGGGAAGGGATCAAAGTGAATGCGGTAGACCCCGGCCTGACATCGACTGATATGACAGGCAACGGACCGGGGCACTCACCTGAAGATGGCGCACGCCCCGCATTCGCTCTAGCAACGACGCACGCATATGGACCGACAGCAGGGTTCTACGCTTGCGCTCCATCAGGCGAACTTGTGCAAAAGAGTTGGTGAGACGCATTCAGCGATTATGGGATGCGGGCCGACCGGTTCCGCATCTCAATGTCTCCTTCGGGCGGATTTCGTTGAAAAACTCGCTGGATTGGCGGCTCATCCGCCCTTTCAGGTCTTCAGACGGAGCAGATATGCGATAACGCCTCGCGTCACAGCGCGAGGTGTCGATTAACGCCGCCCTCAGGCGGCAATGGCGATGTGTGGTGGCCTGAGTTTGGCCAGCCTCCCGAGGTTTTGTGCGGTTGCTGCAAGCAGGAATTCATCGCGTGCGCCGCACGGTCCTCGAAGTCTCAATCGCGCCATCCACAGGATGCGCTTGAGGTGTGCAAAAAGCATCTCGACCTTTTTTCGGCGATGCCGTGACTGCACGTAGTCAGGTGTCGTAGCAATCGCTCGGGCGACATCACGGGCATCTTCGTTGAGATCGCGCGGCACTTTGCGCATCGGCATACTCGGGCAGCAGCGAGACTTCAGTTCGCAGCGATCACAATCTTTCTTGCTGGCGCGGTAAAGCCGTGTGCCCGCCGCCGTGATCCCTGATCGAGGCGTCGCATAGGTTCGATGGAACTGCTTCAACTCCTTACCTGCCGGGCAGATGTAGCGGTCATTTTCGCCTTCCCATGAGAAGTCCGAGCGGGAGAAGGTGCCATCCGTCCTCTTCGACTTATCAAAGGCCGGAATGTGCGGCGCAATTTTCTTGTCCTTGACCAGCCATGCCAAGTTGTCGGCGGAACCGTAAGCGCTGTCAGCAGCCAGATAGTCCGGCTTCAAGCCGAAGCGGTTCTCGGTCCTTTCGAGCATTGTGCTGGATGCTCCGACTTCTGCCTGGCGGATCGCACGCGTCGCCTCCACATCGACAATGACACCATGATCGTTGTCGATCAGGTAATTGGTGGCGTAGGCGAAGAAGGCATGGCCTTTGTGAGCACCGGTCCATTGGGCGGCCGGATCAGACGGGGAGATGAACTTCGGTGTAATGGGCGACGCAGCACCGAAAGCGGCATCATCGAGAACAGCCAGATACTCCTGGACCGAGCGGCCAGCGTCTTCCTTTGCTTCCCACTCAGCTCCTGGGACCGAACGCTGCTTGTTGGCATCCGCAGCAATAAGGCTGGCATCGACTGCAAATCCTTCCGCGCGAACCAACCCTTGAGCGAGGCAGCGTTCCACTACCGTCTCGAACATGTGCCGCAGGATATCGCTTTGCCGGAACCGGCCGTGGCGGTTCTTCGAGAAGCTGGAATGATCCGGGACCTTTCCGTCCAGACCAAGGCGGCAGAACCAGCGATAGGCGAGATTAAGATGGACCTCCTCGCACAGTCGGCGTTCCGAGCGGATACCCATGGAATAGCCGATGATCAGCATTCGCATCATGAGCTCGGGATCAATGGAGGGGCGACCGGTGGCGCTGTAGAAAGGTTTCAATTGTGCCCGGACACTGTCGAGTTCGAGATGGTGGTCAATCCCGCGCAGCAGGTGGTCTGCCGGAACGTGATCATCAAGGCAGAAGTCGTAGAAAAGCTGCGCTGGAGCTGTCTGGCATCCCATCATGACTCAATCCTCCGCAAATCAATGCAACGATTGAATCACGGCGTCCGGGTGCCGACAACGCCTGGTCCGACAAATAGAGTGGCGGTTGAACTGGATCGTTGTGAAGGCTGGTCCGGTGCGTATGTTACACCAGTTAATCTGACATTCGGAGGCCCGCTTGAGTAGTGACCGCTTTTATAACGACCTCTTTCTGTCAGAGATATATGATGCTTGGCATCCACGCTCAACTCGCGACGATTTCGACTTCTACCTTCCCATCATCATGAACGCAGGTTCAGTGCTTGATATAGGATGTGGAACAGGCTCACTTCTACACGAGGCCAGAGAGGCTGGGCACCTCGGCGACCTGTGTGGGATCGACCCAGGCGTAGGAGTCCTATCTCGTGCTCGGGCTTTACCGAATATCGATTGGGTACTAGGCACGCTTCCCCAGCCTGAATGGAACAGCAAGTTCGAGCTGGCTGTCATGACTGGCCATGCCTTCCAAGCCATCAATGCCGATAAGGCTGTGGGTCAATTCCTCTCAGACATACGAGACAGCCTGGCTGACGGTGGACTTTTTGCTTTTGAGAGTCGAAATCCCTTAACTCGCCCGTGGCAACAATGGACACCTGAGCGTCCTGCCTTGGTCTATTTGAACGATCATAGCTTGGTGAAGATCGTCACGACCGTCACGTCAGAGTTCGACGGACGCACGATATCCTTCAGGCACGACTTCTCCGGCGACCATCCAAGCCTGCCTTTGAGCAGTGAAAGTACCTTGCGCTTCCATCACGCGGACGAGCTTGCGGCGCTCCTGGCTAAGCATGGGTTTGCCATAGAGCAGCGGTACGGCGACTTCCAGTCAGGACCTTTTACGGAGAAGAGCCCCGAGATCATTACGATTGCAAGACGACGATGAGCGGGCCCCGGATGGCGAAACTGCCGCAACATTCGCCCGGCTAGATCATCGAAAGAGTTTTTCAACAGTATCGGCCGACAGGAGACGCTCTGCCGCAAGAAGGGTCGCCGTCGGCTTTTCCGTCATCCCCGTTGCTCGGTTTCTTGCTATTTTTCGCTGAGTGTGTGTTGAATCTCACATCCTGCGCTCGGTACTCTTAAGTGAGGTGGAGAGCCCGGAAACGCGACTGGCCTCACGCTGCTGCAAGACGTGCCGGGATTCGGCCAGTATCTCGCGATACCTTTGGATCTTGGTTGCTTTCATCCTGAATAAGTCGTCGACTGATACCGTTGCCTGCTGCACCGGAAAAGCCACTTCGTTTTCCAGAAGGTCGAGCAAAAGGTTTCGCATCACTGCGTTTTCTTCTCGAAGTTTCGCGAGCTCAATAGCCTTCCCACTCGACTCAAATTTCCGTGCGATAGCTTTGTCGATATTGTGTTCGACAAGCAGAATCTTGGCGGCATAATACCGGCAAGCAAAGAATGCTGTTACGAGCGCGCATAACGCGATGACAATGTAGATCATTTCGACCTCCAGGTTATCCTGAAAGTCGATATTCGGAAGCTGGATTTCAATACGCGATTCACTCGGCAAACCAAAATGGCTCCTCTTTGATGAGGAACCGGGGCCGTAAACGTACCAAGTTCATCGTGATTGAAACGGTGACTGTCAGACGCTTCGATCTTACATATTTTGGCGTCTTGTTACCTTAACAGGTACTTCGCCTTCCTCACGGGGTATGCGAGAGGCTCACCATTTTCCAAGATGAAACCCATACGGTACATGCATCTGCGCATTTCGGGAGAGCCATATGCACCTCCATAAATACCGACGGGGTGGTATGATGGGTAAGATTCAAAACTGCATCTGTCGAGTGCTGACCGATAGGCGATCTCACGCACGTAGTCACCCGTCACCGGAACCGTACCGTAAAGATGCCATTGAGTACGTGCTTCCGCGACTGCTGCCATGAAGGTAACGCCCAGAATCACGCTTACAGCCAGCTTGAGTTTCATGACACGCCTCCAAATGAACAATTATGACGAGGAACGGATATTTCGTCCGGTTTGTTCCCTCGCTCAGACGCGTTTGCGCAGTTGTGGTCTCGTCGCCCTCACGGTCGGAGTGCATGCCACTTGCTTTTCCTCTTTGGGCCAACTTCGGGAGTGACTTCAGCTTTGCGCCTCCGTACCGGCTATTCAGATCAGTCCCGCCATCTCCTGAAATAAGACGTAAGTAAAAAGTTGTGGCGACGTTCCTGTCAGGAACAGTCTAGCAAAATCTGGCAACACTACATTGTTGCCGATTCTCTACATTCCCAACGAGCGCCAGGCAAAAACCCCGCCGGGATGGCGGGGCCGATCACGCCGTTTAGATGCAGGATTTAAGCGACAGCGAGTGCTTTCTCGATATCCTGCACAGAATGGCCAGTCAGATCTTTATCCAGCTCTCCAATGAGAACGTCCGACAACGACTTATGGTAGCCCTTGCGCATCTCACCCAATGTGCGCGGTGCCGCGATAATCACCAGACTTTTGATCTTGCCCTCAAGCACCTGCTTGTTCAGCATATCCGTAACACCTGCGCCAAACCCGTCTTCATCTTGCTGACTATCGTCGGGATTAGCCGAGCTACTGGAATGTCGGGCGCCGGAAGAGATCTTCGAGCTGTCGATCGCCGGATCTGGCAACGCTGTCAGATTGACAGTCGCCGCATCTCCGTCGTTCCGAAAAAGGCTAAGCTTTTCGCCATCGGCAACGGCAACGACCGTGTTCTGCGGAAGGTTCATGATGATCTCCTTGGTGAGCAGCTCGAGCCCAGATGACCGACCCTGCTTGTTTCTGTCAGAAAATAACCCCGCTACAGACCATCCGTTCCGCAGCCGGCCCGACAAAACTACAGGATTGGCGTATCGCCGTGATCAGTCGCCCCAGCCAAATGCTTGATGGCCTGCCTCGCGCCATCGCTGTGGCAGAGGGTCAGTCGAGGCTGCTGTACTAGGCACATACCCTTGGAACGAGCTCGGCAGTATGCGTCGGCAGCGAAAATCTTCCGCGACAATGCTGGTGAGCGGTACGGCACATGCCGACCCTCTAATCTAAAACGGCGTCCACATTTAATACTGTATAAAACATACTTGGTAAAATCACGCATTTCCGGTCGCCGCGGCACCGCCAAGCGCGGCAAAAACCTGCGGGGAAAACTCAAACTGTCGAGCCGTTCCTCGTCCCATTGAGTTTCTTCCCAGCGTTTCCGTAAGGATGCCCCGCCGGACCAAGAGTTCAATGGTTTCGATCACCCCACCACGCGTCATTCCGGTAATCTCAATCACATTTGAGAGTGTTAACTTCTGATGCGCCTGGTGCATCAGATAGAGAATATTCATCATGCCGATCTGTTTGATGCGCGACTGCGCCGATTCACCGTCGATCGGCTTCTCCAGGATTTCACGCACCGCAAATACGGACAAGGCCTGACACTGCCATCTTTCACTTAAATTGCTTGCCATCGTTTTAACTATCTATTATTTGCATAGTCAAATAATTGAGACGAGTCGCCGTTCAGTTGAGGCGGACATTTAGGAAGACGGAGGGTAGGGGGCATGAAGAGCCTTTTCTTTCGAATGATCATCGCAACGTCAGGGTTCGTTTCACTCTATACCATTTCGGAGCGAAGCGCTCGTGCCGACGAATGGGGGTGCCAGGTTATCCTGTGCTTATCCAATCCCGGCGGTCCGACCCAGTATGGCGAATGCAGGCCGCCTGTCGAGAAGCTTTGGAGGTGGTTGGCAAAAGGGCGTTCGTTTCCAACTTGCGCGGGCGTGGGTTTTCAGACCTCTCGCCCTCTTTACGAACCATATTACTGCAACGCCGGCTACCGCTTATCTGCTGGCTACGGTCCCAGGGGACGTGACGCGACGTGCATTTCAACGTCACTGCAAGCCGTGAGCGATGACTTTTGCCAGCGAGATCGAGACGGTGGCGATCCGAACAAAGGCTCTGTCACCTCACCGAGGTGGCAAAGGGTAGACGGGCGATACCAATGCCTGGCCAATACCGTGGCGCGACCTCTGGTCCGCGAGAAACCTCGATACGTCGATGTGACGATTGAGGGTGTCGGCACGCAGAGGGTGTGGTTCTGACATGCCCGTTGTCTTCTCAGATATTGCGCAGACCTGCGCACCCTTCGTTGCATCGGAGGCGCTTGCGGGTGTGGTCAGCCCCGAAAGCCGGTTCGCTCTGTTCACCATCAGGATCAACAGCCGTGCACCGCTCGGGCGGCAACCTGCGACCAAGGCCGATGTAATCGAAGTCGCCGCACCCTCGGAGGCAACATGCCATGACATACACATTGGTCCCGACGGGGTCGGGCCGGAAGAACTGCGGAGATTGAACCTCTCGATAACAGCCGCTTTCGCTCGTTGCCTTAACCTGAACGCTCCAGCGACGCCATTCGACGGCTATTGCTGCCTCTCGGTGAAGGTGGGTGCTGACAGTCCCAGGGCCGAGCAGGTGCTGCAATCCTGCTATGGACGTGACGATCCGTCGGTCGGGGGCGTGGTCAACTATGGCGATCAGGTTCGCCGCGAAATCGAACGGCTCGGACCGACAGTGGCTCGATTTACAATCGGCGACACGGGAAAAGGGTTGCAGACAAACGTGTCGGCGAATTCTTCCCAAGCAGACGTCGTTGCCGAAGTGGTGGCGGAAAACACTCCGGGGGAAGCACACGCGATCTCGGCGTCGTCCGCGTGGGACGTCTTCAAGACCCGAAGCCGTTCATCCGTCCTGGTGTTTCAAGACAATCAATTGGAATTGGAGCAGAGTGAATGATAATTAGTTCTCGGATCAGACCCGTCGTCGCTTCGTCCGTCATGGCTGTCGCCATTATAGCGACGATGGTTGAGCCCGCCTTCGCGCAAGCCGCCGGCATCGAAACCGTCCTGCAGAACATCGTCGACATGTTGACGGGAAACATTGCTAAGCTTCTCGCCGTGATTGCGGTCATCGTCATCTGCATCGCCTGGATGTTTGGTTACATGGACCTGAGGCGAGCGGGCTTCTGGATCATCGGAATTGGCGGCATCTTTGGTGCCACCGAACTCGTCAACACCATCGTCGGAGCCTAAGGATGGTGGGCGGACAAACGGTTCTCGAAGAAGACACACTCTTCATCGCGTGTACGCGTCCCGCGATGATTGCCGGTGTCACGATGGAGGCGATGGGCTTCAACATCATGGTCACGACGATCCTCTACATCGTCGCCGGATCTATCGCCTACGCGTTCGTCGGCATCGTTTTCCATCTCATCTTCAAAGCGCTCGTCAAGCACGATCACAACATGTTCCGCATCCTGCTCGCCTGGGTCGAGACACGCGGCCGTTCGCGCAACGGTGCCTATTGGGGCGGGGCAACGCTTTCCCCTCTGAGACTGACACGCCGCTTCGACGAAAGGGATATTGGAATTGCCTGACATCGCCACCCTTAGATCACGCGAACTCACGCCAGAGGCTTTTATCCCCTACGTGCGGCACATCGACGAGGCGACAATCGCGCTCGAGTCCCGGACACTCATGGTCATGGTCGCGCTCGCAGGCGTATCGTTCGAAACTGCTGATCTGCTCGACATCAACGCGCTCCATCGCGACCTCAACACGCTCTATCGAAATATTGCCGATGAGCGGCTCGCGATCTGGACCCATCTCATTCGGCGCAGGGATAGCGACTATCCGGGCGGAACGTTCGCAACGCCATTCTCCGCCGCGCTCAACGAGAAATACCGGGAACGCATGGCGCGCGAGCACCTTTTCCGCAACGATCTCTATCTGACCGTCCTTTGGTCGCCAGCGCGTGGCCCTGCAGACAAGGCGGGGAAGCTGCTGTCGTACCTTCGACGGTCAAAACGACTCGATATGGAGCTGGATGAAGAGGCTCTGAAACAGCTTAAGGACAAAGTCGTCAACGTAGTGGCGGGCTTGAGGCGCTTTGAGCCACGGGTCCTTTCTCTTTACGAACAGGAAGGCATGCTCTTCTCTGAACCGAGCGAGGTGCTGCACCAGCTCGTCGGCGGGAGGCGTGAGCGTGTGCCGCTTACCGAAGGTCGCGTCGCCTCGGCAATTTACTCTGATCGCGTAATCATAGGTCGGGAGACGATCGAGATCCGGCATGAGGCAGAAAGCCGCTTTGCCGGCATGCTGAGCTTCAAGGAATATCCAGCCCGCACCAGGACAGGCATGCTGGACGGAGTTCTAAACAGTCCGTTTGAGCTCATTCTCTCACAGTCGTTCTGCTTTGTGTCGAAGGCGGACGCTCGCGTCATCATGGGGCGTAAGCAAAACCAGTTGGTGAGCAGCGGCGACAAGGCGGCTTCGCAAATCGATGAACTTGACGATGCGATGGACGACCTGGAGTCCAACCGCTTCGTGATCGGCGAGCATCACCTGACACTCTCCGTCTTTGCGACCACGTTAAAGGAATTAACCGACAATCTGGCAAAGGTTCGCGCCAGCCTGACCAATGGCGGGGCTGTCGTTGCGCGCGAGGATCTTGGTCTCGAAGCGGCATGGTGGGCGCAACTTCCGGGCAATTTTCGTTACCGCGCGCGCTCAGGCGCGATCAGCTCGAAGAATTTCGCAGCATTGTCACCGTTCCATTCCTATCCGATCGGACAGAAGGACGGCAATGAGTGGGGACCCGCCGTTGCCCTGCTCAAGACCGCTTCAGCCTCGCCCTACTACTTCAATCTCCATTATGGCGATCTGGGCAACACCTTCATGTGCGGTCCGTCGGGAGCGGGCAAAACCGTGATTGTCAATTTCATGCTGTCACAGCTCGAGAAACACGACCCGCACGTGGTGTTCTTCGACAAGGATCGCGGCGCGGACCTTTATGTTCGCGCCGCCGGAGGCACCTACCTGCCGCTGAAGAACGGGGTCCCCACCCGCTGCGCTCCCTTAAAGGCCCTCAACCTGACGCCGGAGAACAAGGTGTTCCTGGCGCGCTGGATCGGCAAGCTTGTGGGTTCAGGGGCGCGGGAACTGACTGTCACCGAACTTCGCGACATCTCCGGCGCGATCGACGGCCTTGCCGACCTGCCCGCTGAGCGACGGACAATAGGGGCGCTGCGGGCTTTCCTCAACAATACGGATCCAGAAGGTATCGCGGCGAGGCTCCGCCGGTGGGAGGAGGGAGGGCCGCTCGGCTGGGTCTTCGACAATGTCATCGAAGATATCGGATTTGGGGATTTCGGCGGATCAGGGAAGTTCATCGGCTACGACATGACCGACTTCCTCGACAACGAGGAAATTCGCACACCGCTGATGGCCTATCTCTTCCATCGCGTCGAGCAGATGATCGATGGCCGCCGGATCATCATCGTCATCGACGAATTCTGGAAGGCGCTACAGGACGAGGGGTTCCGCGATCTTGCGCAAAACAAGCTGAAGACCATCCGCAAACAAAATGGGTTGATGCTGTTTGCCACGCAAAGCCCACGCGACGCGCTGAACTCGCCAATCGCGCACACGATCATCGAGCAATGCCCGACACAGATCTTCCTGCCCAACTCGCGCGGCAACCATGCCGACTATGTCGATGGATTCAAGCTCACCGAGCGCGAATACGAATTGATAGCGCGCGAGCTTTCCGTTGAAAGCCGGAGGTTCGTGTTGAAGCAAGGACACAACAGCGTCGTTGCCGAGCTCGATCTCAACGGCTTCGATGACGAGCTCGCCATCCTCTCCGGCCGGACCGCCAATGTCGAACTTCTCGACGCGATCCGCGCGGAGGTTGGAGACGACGTCGAGAACTGGCTTCCCATTTTCCAACAGCGAAGGAGTGCTAGCTGATGACTTCCTATCGACTTCATGGCGTACTGCTCAGCGCGGTGCTCATGCTTGCTGCTGAAGGCGCGTCAGGGCAGGGGATTCCTGTCAACGATCAGGCTGCGATTGCCAAGCAGATCGAGAGCATCGCGCAGCTCAAGTCGCAACTCGACGCGCTCAATGAGCAGATCGGCCAGGCTCGGCAGCTTTATGGCTCGCTCAACAAGCTGACCGATATGGCGGATGTCGCCGAGGTTCTCAACGATCCGGCGATCCGCAAGGCGCTTCCCTCCGACTTCGCTGCCATCGAGGGATTGCTCAAAGGCAACGGCACCGGCGTGTTCGGTGATTCCGCCTCAAGGTTTCTGGAAGGTAACTCGACCTACCGCACTGACGCCGATGATTTCTACGCTCAGGAATTGTCCCGACTTCAGAACAAGAATGCCGGGCAAATGAGCCTTGGTGAGCAAATCTACGATGCCGCGACCAAGCGCATCGAAGGGATTGATCAGCTGCGGGGAAAGATTTCCACAGCTGGCGACGCCAAAGAGATTGCCGACCTGCAGGCTCGGCTGCAGGCCGAACAGGCATTTCTTCAGACCGACGTCCTGCGGATGGAGGGGCTGAGGATGGTGCAGCAGGCGCAGAACCAGGTCGACGAACAGCGCAAGGCGGAGGACTGGCGCCAACGGATGGACAATATGAAGGCGGCGCTGCAGTGAAGTGCACCCTCATCGTCCTTTCCCTGGTGCTCTTGTCGGCTTGTTCGCAAGAGGCGGAGCGAACTCATACGGTGGACGAGTTCGTCGCCGACACCGAATTGCTGTCCCGTACGATTACCGAGTGCCGCAACAACCCGGGTGCATTGCGCCAGACGCCCAATTGCCAGAACGCGGAAGCGGCCGAGGTTAAGCTCCGGCTCCAGAACATGCGCAAGGCATTGGGAGGCTGACCAAATGTACCAGGTGTTTGAGTTTATCGACGGTCAGTTCAAGCGGCCGTTGGAGACTTTCGTCTCGGATGGGACGTCGAACATAGCAGAATGGGTCGCTGGTCCGTTGACGGTGGCAGTGACCCTTTACGTCGTCCTCTACGGCTATCTCATCCTTCGGGGCTCGGTCCAGGAACCTATCCTTGACTTCGCCTTCCGCGCGATGAAGCTCGCGATCATAGTGATGCTGGTGAAGAACGCGGGCGAATACCAGACCTATGTCACAAACATCTTTTTCGATGTTTTGCCGCGCGAGATCGCTCAGGCGCTGAATGCAGGTACGGCGCCGAGTGCCAGCACCTTTGACAGTCTGCTCGACAAGGGCCAGGCCTCTGCGACCGATATCTGGACCAGGGCTTCCTGGCCGATTGACATCGTCACAGGTGTGGGCGGCATCATGGTGATCGGCGTCAGCTTTCTGGTGGCGGGGATCGGTTATGTTGTTTCCCTTTATGCACGGTTGGCGCTGGCGATCGTCCTGGCGATCGGGCCGATTTTCATTGCGCTTGCCATGTTTCAATCGACGCGCCGTTTTACCGAGTCCTGGATCGGGCAGCTCGCAAACTTCGTGATCCTTCAGGTCCTTGTCGTTGCCGTCGGTTCGCTTTTGATCTCCTGCCTGGACTCGAGCTTCACCGCAATCGACAGCTACAGCGACGTCCTTATGCGCCCTATTGCTTTTTGTGCCATCGGGATAGCTGCCCTGTACATATTCTACCAGCTACCTGGCATTGCATCGGCGCTGGCGTCTGGCGGCGCCTCGCTGGTCTATGGTTACACGACCGCACGCGATGCGCATGAAGGCATGCTGGCCAGAGCAGCCTCCCACACCGGCCGGATGATCGGTCGCGGTGCTCGGTTTGCCCGCCGCGCCTTCGGATCAAGAAATGCCGGCGTATGACACCCAGTCCAGAACATTAGATAAAGGCCTGCTGAATGATTAAGCCTGCCCTGTTGATCATCTTTTCAGCCACGCTTGTCGGCTGCGCTTCGATGACCTACCCATTGCCGAACTGCGACGGCTATTCGCGCCGCCCATTGAACCGCTCGATGTGGGACTGGGAGGGCGGCAGCAAGCTGAAACAGCAGCAATCCAACACGAGTTCGTCCACGTCCCTCACACCTTTCGTTAAAGAGGCCAGCGAGACTTCCGCTTTTGCGCATCTGGACATCGACGGTTCCTATCGCCGCTGTGAGGGATGAAACATGGTGACGACAGATAATCTCAAGAGCTACTTCGACAAAGCACGTCGTTTCGACCAGGACCGGATGATCCAGGTCGAGCGATCGAACAGGATTGCCTGGTCGATCGCCATAGTTTCAGGCATTGTCGCCGCTGTAGCCGTCTTCGCGGTCGCGTGTCTCACACCCCTCAAGACGGTTGAACCCTTTGTGGTGCGCGTCGACAATTCGACCGGCATTGTCGACGTCGTGTCAGCGCTGACATCGACGGCTGGCACCTACGATGAGGCGGTGACGAAATATTTCGCTGCAAAATATGTCCGGGCCCGCGAGGGTTACGTCTGGAGTGAAGCACAGGAAAATTTCCGCACCATCGCCCTCTTGTCGACGCAAGCGGAGCAAACGCGTTTCGCGGCCCTCTACCGTGGCAGCAACCCGCAATCGCCCCAGAATACTTATGGTCGCGGGGCTACAGCAAGGATCGATATCGCTTCAATCTCCCTCATCAATCAGAATGTCGTTTCCGTACGCTACATGCGAACCATCACGCGTGGGGAGGAAGTACGAACGACCCATTGGGTTGCGTCAATCACCTATTCGTACGCGAACGCTCCGATGTCCTCGACGGACCGGCTCGTAAACCCGCTCGGTTTCGTCGTCAGCGAGTATCGCGCTGATCCGGAGGAGGTGAGATGACGCGCATCCCTCGAATTCCTGCACTCATCGTGACCCTTTCGATGTCGCCGGCGTTTGCGCTTGAGATACCCCGAGGTGCCTCGCAAGACAGTCGTGTCCGGTTCGTGAACTACCAACCCTACAACATCACGCGGGTGGTCGGCACTCTGCGGTCATCCGTACAGGTCGAGTTCGCGGCGGACGAGGAAATCGCCCATGTCGCGCTCGGCAATAGCGTCGCCTGGGAAGTTGCGCCGGCCGGCAACATCCTGTTCCTGAAGCCACGCGAGAGCCAGCCGGTGACGAATATTTCCGTGGTTACGACGCGCAGGGATGGCTCGACCCGCAGCTACCAGATGGAACTGACGGCGCGCGATGGCTCCGTAGAGGCTGGCCAAAACACCTACTTCTACGTGAAGTACAGGTATCCAGGCGATGACGCCGAGCTTCGCCGCCAGCAGGCAGCGTCGAGGGCTCTCGCGGCCCAGTCGAAGGACGCCTACAATGTGCTGGCGCTTCACGAAGCCTATGGCCCTCGAAACTGGCGCTATTCTTCTCAGGGATCGCAGGCACTGGAGCCGCAAAGCGTCTACGACAACGGCAAGATTACAACGTTCGCCTTTGTGGGTAACCAGGAAATGCCCGCGATCTATATGGAGAACTCCGACGGCTCCGAAAGCCTTGTTCCGAAGTCGGTCGATGGAGATCTGGTGATGGTGCACGCGATCAGCCGCAAGTTCATCTTGCGTCGGGGCAAGGATGTGCTCTGCGTCTACAACGAAGCCTACGACCGCGTCGGTATCAATCCTGACACCAACACAACGTCTCCTTCGGTGGAGCGCGTCGTGAAGCGCGACGTTACCGGGCGATAGGGAAGGGAACAGTCATGGCTCAGGAAGACGAGGATCGCATCCCCGGAGAGCGTGCCGAAACCGTCACCAGTCGTCAGATCGACAACAGCCCTCTCTTGAAACGCGGCGCTGTTGCCATTGCGATCATCGCGTTTGTCAGCTTCGCGCTTTGGTCGACGACGGGAAAGAAGGGAAGGGATGAAAATCTTCAGCCCGAACGGATCATTATTCGTCAGACGACCCCCTTCGAGGCCGCAAAAGAGAAAGTTGAACCGGACCAGGCGCTCCCTGAAGTAAAATTGCCAACGCCTGTCGTCGAACCGGTCATTGAAGAGCAGGATAAGCTGCTCGATTCCGCCCGCCGCGCGCCCGTGATGGCCTTCAGTGGAGGGCAGAGGAATCGGAAAGAGCTGAGGGAAAGCGACAGCTCTTATCCTTCCGACAACAGCAATTTCGTGCCGCTCGACAACAATATGTCTGTTCAGAACCAGCAAAACAATGAGGAGCATCGTTTCGATGGCCTGCTGCGGCCAACGCGGCTTGAAGGCTCAAGGGCCGGTACACTCGGAAACCGCAATTTCATCGTCGCGATGGGAACGACCATTCCCTGCGTTCTTGAAACCGCGTTAGCATCCGACCAGCCGGGATTTACCACATGTGTGATCAACCGCGATGTTCTCTCTGACAATGGCAGGGTGGTCTTGATGGAAAAGGGCACGCAGGTTGTCGGCGAATATCGTGGAGGGCTTCAACGCGGGCAAAAGCGCCTGTTCATTCTCTGGAATCGCGCGAAAACGCCGAAGGGCGTTATCGTCACTCTCGCATCACCAGCAACCGACGCACTTGGTCGTGCCGGTGTCGACGGCCATGTCGACACCCATTGGTGGGAGCGGTTCGGCAGCGCTCTTCTGCTTTCCATTGTCGGGGACGCGACGAACTATGCAAGCAGTCGGCTGCAGGACAGCGATGTCGACGCGCAAAAAACAACGGGTGCCAGTCAACAGGCGGCCGCCATCGCGGTCGAGCAGTCCATCAATATCCCGCCGACACTCAATAAGCACCAAGGTGAACCGGTTTCGATCTTTGTCGCTCGCGATCTCGACTTTTCCGGAATCTACGGTCTTAGGGTGACCGAACCCAGAAACCGCGTTTTCGATCGTGCAGTCCTGGGGGATTTCGCGCCACGATCGACGCTCCTAACGAAATAGGGCGCGAAATGGCAGAGAGGCAGGACTCGGCTGTCGTCAGCGAGCTGATGAAACCGTTTTCGACATTCCTTCAGGACAAGTCTCTCCTAGAGGTGATCGTCAATCGGCCCGGGCAGGTGTTGACGGAAGGTCCTGGTGGGTGGCGGACCTATGAAATGCCGGAACTGACCTTCGAAAAGCTCATGCGTCTCGCCCGGGCAGTCGCAAGTTTTTCGCATCAGTCGATTGATGAGACGCGTCCAATATTGTCGGCGACGCTACCCGGGAACGAACGAATCCAGATCGTCATCCCCCCGGCGACCATCAATGACACTGTCAGCATGACAATCCGCAAGCCTTCCTCGGTCGACTTCAGTCTTGATGATCTGGAGGAAAAGGGATTTTTCCAGACAGCGTGCGCAGCGACCAGTACCTCCTCCTCCGCGCAGGATGAGGAACTGTGTGAAACATATCGTGCCGGCCGTTTTAAGGATTTCCTGCGGCAGGCCGTCATCGCTCGAAAAAACATCATCATTTCTGGCGCCACAGGTTCGGCGAAAACGACACTTTCCAAAGCATTGATCAAGCATATTCCCGAAAACGAGAGGGTCATTTCAATCGAGGACACTCCCGAGCTCGTTATCTCACAACCGAACCACGTGCGCTTGTTCTACTCGAAAGGAGGGCAGGGGCTTTCGCGTGCCGGACCGAAAGAGCTTCTCGAATCCTGTCTTCGTATGCGGCCGGATAGGATTCTGCTTCAGGAGCTTCGCGATGGGACGGCCTTTTATTATATCCGGAACGTGAATTCGGGCCATCCTGGCTCAATAACCACGGTCCATGCGAACTCGGCCGAATTGGCTTTTGAGCAACTGGTCCTGCTCGTTAAGGAGTCGCAGGGCGGCGCAGGCCTGGACCGGGCCGACATCGTGGCTTTTTTGAAGGCGAGTATCGATATCGTTGCTCAGTGCAGGCGACACAAAGGAAACTTTCGGCTGTCTGAGGTGTATTTCAGGAGTGAGTGTAGAGCCACGGAATAGCAAACTGAGCGACTCACGGAGTTCCGAGGTGCGGATTGTGGTCCTGATGTTTCTTGTTGGGTGTGTCTCCGTAAAGAGCGCCGAAAGCAGCACGGTAACCGTGTAAGTCGATAAGCGTAGTACACCTTAAGGCAACTCTGACGTATGCCTGCAAGATCCTCGTTGTCACTCATCCATGGAGTGTCGATCACAGATCAGGCGACAGCGGACAATATGCGGTCGGACAACCGCTTACAATACATCAAGAAAACAGTCTAAAGCGGCGAGGAATCTTGACTGGCCAGCCAGTCCAATCCAGTGAAGCCATCCATAACGTTACCAGCTTCATGCGCCGGGGCGAATTTATCGCCCGCTTGGCGCAGCAGCCGGAGACACAGGCGGCTGCTCGCGGAAAATCGCTTCCAAAGTAGCTAAAATACGCCGCACGGCATCGGAATGGCTGAAATAGTAGATCACCTGCGCTTCACGGCGGGTTTGTACGACGTTTGCATTGCGCAGCTTGGCGAGGTGTTGCGACAAGGCTGATTGGCTGAGGCCAACCCGGTGTGCCAGCTCACCAACCGGAATTTCGGCGTCAACGAGAATCCGCAGTATTGCGAGCCTTTTCGGGTTTTCCATCGCCGCTAAAAGCTTGGAGGCCGAAATAATTGATTGCTCATCCAGACATCTCTGTATCAAATCCGTATCCAAACCACTTTATGTCGCGGACGTTTAGGCCATAATCCTTGGCTAAGCCATTCGACGTGAACCTTTTTTAGAGGTTTAGAGCCGCGACCGGTAAGGCGCCAATGTTTATAATTAAGAATAGTCGAAAACTCTCACTCTCAAAAGGCGCGTGAAGCCGATGAGCCACCTGTAAAGTGCAGGTGTGTTTCTGAGGTGCAATTTTTTTGCGACTATTGCCAGCGTGCCGGACAAATGTCCTCTGAACCGTTCACTAGACATTGAGAACGTCTTCCGCAACGCAGAGGCTGATTGCAAGCATGACTGATTACGACCGAAATGGAGCAATACCCTCGGTTGATTCCCAGATCTAAATGATGCCGCACCGTTGGTTATTATAGGGACATATGATGCCATTTCAGGTGATTTGAGTTGGTACCTAATGCGCTTTTTATCACGTCAACCTGTGTTGGGATGTGCGGGAAATGTCGGACGGTCTGTACAAAAAGCTCAAGATCTCGTCGAGAGATATTGGGGAAGTCGAAGAGTATCTGAGTGAGGCGTATGCTCCCGTCGCTGTCATGCCACTGGGCTCACACGACAACTACGGGGTCACCGGTCAACTGGCCGTAATCGATGAAGTATTCTTCGAATGGTCGGCGACGATAGGCTCGTATCGCGTTACTCCCATTGCGATGTTCGACGCTGTTCTGTTTAATTTCGCGAGCAAGGGAGCGACCGAATATGACTTCCGGGGTGAAAGGCTATCGATTGCGGCTAATCAGGTCATTGGCTACCGGCACGCCGATAGCGTGGATGTCCTTGATGGTAGCGAACATTCAACAGTCGTTATCTCAGACGCTCTATTATCAAGACGCATGTCGATATTGCTCGATCGGCCTGTGGTTCAGCCGATCGAATTTAGCAAACGCGCTCTGGATCATGGCAAACTCGAAGGGCTTCCGGCTCTTGTTCAAATGCTGAACGGTTCACCGTTACAAGGAATTGCCAGGTCATTAAATAAGCAGTCTCCGAGTATGGGTAATCTGATCGTTGACAGTTTTCTTCTAAACTATCCGAACAACTACACGCAAAAACTTGAGGCGCCTGTGCCCGTCATTGCTCCACGACAAGTCCGTCGAGCGATTGATTATATCCATGCGCACCCAGCGGCTAGAAGCTCTCCTGAACTCTTGGCGGGCCTGAGCGGGGTCAGTGTTCGTTCTTTGCAATATTCCTTTTTGAACTGCGTGGGACAAACAATAAGTGAGTATCAGCTTGCTCTGCGCCTTCAAAAAGCTCGCCACGAGATCGATCGGAATAAGGATCGGTCCGTAAAGGAGATTTCTCAGGCGTGGGGATTTGCAACCCAAAGTGCCTTCACCCAGAGCTTCAAAAAAGCATTTGGGGTCAGCCCATCTCAACACCGGAAGGGCGAACTTTAGGCGCTGGATCGTCCATGGCATTTATCCGCCTCGTTTTTCGGCGTGGCAATGGCGTTGCAGGATGTGTGACATCAGTCAAGCATAACCATCTGAGCCGCCACCTGCTCCTCGAACAACTTCGAGAAAGAGGTGATGGGTGCCGAAACGATTGCGCTTCTAGTAGCTCATTCAGATATTCAGGTGATGTTCATTTCACGTTGAAACGCAAGGCGGTATGCATGGATCGAAGCTTGCCGGCTCATTCAGGGACAGATGGCCAACCAAGCGAGTGGAAGATGAAGCTCTCTGGCATCGATTGGGATCGCAATAGTCGCGATTACTCGCGACGTTTGAATTGTGACCTCGTCAATCGGTGGATGCGGACGGTCGCCGTCAATTTGTAAACGGGTTCTCGTATCATCCGGAATGAGGGTCTTAAGAGGCGTTGACCGTTAAGTCGGCCAACACCTCAAGGACGGTCAACTTGTGTGAATGCCCGTCACGGCCCTTCCACTCGATCTGCTGTCCGGGAGAAAGACCAAGAAGAGCAGCTCCAATCGGGGTAAGCACGCTGACCATTGAGCGTTCGATGTCGGCGAGGCCGGGGTAACAAAGAGTTACCGTCCTTCTGGCTCCGCCTTCCGTCAGGTAGGATACCGTCGATCCGACCGCCACTGCGTCTGCGGGGAACTGGTCATCCTCTACGACATCAGCACGCTCAAGTTCGATAAGCAACTTCTCGGCATCGTCGAGGTCGCGCCCCGGTGCCGCGAGTGCAAGGGCGGTCAGACGAGCGTGGTCAGTCTGCCGGACGATGATGGACGGCTTTGTGTAATCGGTGGTGTTCATTTCATATGCCTCGTACCGCGGCCGAATAGCTGCGTTTTAAAAAGACTGCTTGTGGAGGGTGAGGTCGCGCAATCCCGCAGGATCAAAGCCCGGGTTCAGACGCGCGACAGCAGTCTACGTCCCGGGCTAGTATCCTTCGACGGGATACTCTCGGCAGAGGCGAAATCTATGGAAATTGCCAATTTTCAACATGGTGCCCTAATCATGGCATGCCTGAGGGGGAAGTCAAGAAGCGCCGTGAGACGCTGCCCGGTGCTTTTGATCTCGGCAAGTGCCCTTGACTTCATGGCACCTTCCATAAATGCTAGGTTGATGTTGAACGAGAGCAAAAGACGCGCAGTGAGCGCTTTCAGGGTCTGCCCCATCGCAGGATCGTAACCGGGTCCGGCCACTGTCGCCTGCCGGATCCAGAGTGGCTACGTCAACACGTTCGCCTTACCATCTGCGGCAAGTCTCTCTTCAAACAAGTCAACGCCCTTCCTCTAGCGACAGGGTTGTTGCGCAGGTCACAATAAACATGTCTTCACTCAGCCAAACCATGCCCATAATCGGGGCAACAGACTTTCACACACTTAGCCGCCTGACGCTCGTGGCCCTGACCAATGATTTCGACGTCGGCCCCGACTTGAGTGAGAAGCTGGAAAACTCCTGGGTCTTGGCAGACGAACAGGTCTCGCTCGACACGGTCTGCCTAGGATCAACTGTCTCGTATGATGTAGAGGGGCAGCAACGCCAGGTTACCCTTGTTCTCCCGAATGAAGTGCTGGCAGACGCGGGCCGCTTGTCTGTATTGACGCCTGTTGGCGTGGCGCTCTTGGGCCTTAAGCCCGGGCAGAGCGGGGAGTGGAATTCTCGCGATGGACACAGACATCAATTGACTGTCGTCCGGGTCGGCCGTGCCGGTTTACGACGAGCAGCCGCGGAAGCGCTCAGCCACCTCTGAACGCGATGATATCGACGCAAGAAAGGTCTGCAGGACCGGATGTCTGCGCTTGCTTGCGCACGTTCCTCCGCCCTTTGAATGCACCAACAACATCTGTTTCGTATGGTGCTTCAGATGTTTGGCCAACAAAAGTGGACCAAGGCTTCCCTTATCGCGGCAGCACAAGCTGTCCGGAGCAATCATGGAAAAAAACACACATTTTACTGGAATGCGGGGGCGGGCAGGTTTGGCGCAGGGACTTGGCTGGATGGTGCTGAGCATGGCGTCCTTCATAAGCATGGCTGTCGGTTCTCGCGAGCTCGCATCGACCTTGTCGATCAGACAGGTGCTGTTTTTCCGGGCTCTCGTCGGTCTCGGCGTAATTTTGCTGGTGGGACGGTCACTCCTGCCGCAGATCCGTCAGAAGAAACTGTTTCCAAGGCATCTCGCCCGAAACGTCGTTCACTTCACCGCCCAGTATTTCTGGACCATTGGCGTGGTCGCTCTCCCACTGGCCTCGGTCTTTGCACTCGAATTTACGATGCCGATCTGGGTCGCATTTTTCGCCTGGCTTTTTCTCAAGGAGCAGCTAACCGGGCCGCGGCTTCTCGCAACCCTTGGCGGTTTCATCGGTGTTCTGGTGATAGTGCGTCCAGGATTCGGCGTCGTTGATCCGGCTGCTGGTTTAGTGCTGCTGGCGGCCGCGGGCTATGGGCTTTCCTTAATTCTCGTCAAGCAGCTCACGAAAGAATGCTCACCAGCAATCATCGTGGTCTGGATGATCCTCATTCAACTGCCGCTGGGACTGCTGGCCGCGTTGACGGACTGGAGGGACGTCAGCCTGTCCGATATTCCGTGGATGATGGTTGCCGGCGTTGGTGCCTTGAGTGCGCATTACTGCCAGGCACAGGCGCTTAAGCGCCTCGATGCATCTGTCATCATGCCCATCGACTTTTTGCGTGTACCCATGGCTGCGGTCGTCGGGTTCTACGCTTACGGAGAAGGCGTAGACGCCTGGGTCGTCATCGGCGATGCATAATCCTGCTGTCGAACTTCCAGGCGATGATGTCCGAGCGAGTGAGGTCAAAGAACCCCGATGTCTGACGAGCCAAGACAGTCACCCTCGCCGGCAGTGATCAAGCTGCCTTGCCCATGCCGATCTTCCTTAAGCTATTAAAAAAACGGAGTATTTGATGGTTCACGTCGACGAAAAACTCGAACCCATTCTCAACGAAGTCTTGCGCCGAAACGCAGGAGAGTTCGAGTTCCACCAGGCCGTGCGCGAAGTCCTGGAGAGCCTTGGAAGAGTCATTGCTAAACATCCGCGTTATGCGGAAAACGCCCTCATCGAGCGGATTTGTGAACCGGAGAGGCAGATCATCTTTCGTGTACCTTGGGTGGATGACAACGGTCAGGTCCAAATCAATCGCGGATTCCGCGTGCAGTTCAACTCTGCTTTGGGTCCCTATAAGGGCGGCATTCGGTTTCATCCCTCGGTCAACGTCGGTATCATCAAGTTCCTCGGATTCGAACAGACGTTCAAGAACGCCTTGACCGGTATGCCCATCGGGGGAGGGAAGGGCGGATCCGACTTCAATCCGCGCGGACGATCTGATGGCGAAATTATGCGCTTTTGTCAGTCGTTCATGACTGAGCTTCATAGACATATTGGCGAATACACTGATGTTCCCGCTGGCGACATCGGTGTCGGCGGTCGTGAGATTGGCTATATGTTTGGCCAGTACAAGAGGCTGACCAATCGATTTGAGGCGGGAGTCCTGACCGGGAAAGCCCTGTTCTATGGCGGTTCGCGCGCTCGCAAAGAAGCGACAGGTTATGGGGCGAGCTACTTTGTGCGCAGGATGCTGGCCTCCAAGGGAATGGACTTTTCTGAAAAGCGTGTGTCGGTTTCTGGTTCGGGCAACGTTGCAATTTATACAATGGAAAAAGTAAGCGAGTTCGGCGGGAAGATTGTCGCTTGCTCAGATTCAAACGGTTATGTCGTTGATGAAAACGGGATTGATTTCGCCCTGGTCAAGGAGATCAAGGAGGTCCGCCGAGGACGCATCTCGGAATACGTGAAGCTCAAGGGGTCGGATGCTTGCTTTGTCGAGGGAGGATCAATCTGGGATGTCCCCTGTGACGTGGCTATGCCCTGTGCAACGCAGAACGAACTGACTGGTAAAGACGCAAGGACGCTCGTCAGAAACAACGTCATCGCGGTGGGAGAAGGTGCAAATATGCCGTCGACTCCCGAGGCTGTAAGGTTGTTTCAGGCGGCGGGCGTCATGTTCGCGCCTGGCAAGGCCGCTAATGCAGGAGGGGTCGCCACGTCTGCTTTGGAAATGCAACAGAACGCTTCCCGTGACAGCTGGACGTTTGAGCAAACGGAGGCGCGCCTCGCAGACATCATGAGTGCGATCCATGATGTCTGCGCGGAAACCGCCGAGGAATATGGCGCGCCGGGCGATTACGTCCTTGGTGCAAACATCGCCGGATTTGTTCGGGTCGCGGAAGCTATGGACGCGTTAGGGGTCATCTAGGCGATCACGAGCGGCGGCCCAGCTCGACTCCTGCTGTCCGGGAGGAACGCATCGGTGATGATTATTGGACCTCAAGCCAGACCGGAGCCGCTGCGCCTCAAAGCAGGAGCGTCACCCGATCGCACGCGTGCGATCGGGTCGTTCGCCAATTCAGTCGCTCCACTGGTCTTTGTTCTCTTTGTTGAGAAGAACGCGTTTTTCAGAGGTTACCACCTTGTTTCCTGCCCTGCTTGCCAAGACCAATTTTGGTCTTGATCATGCTACTCTGGCTGACGTAGCCGCTATCCTATGTGAGGACGAGGCCTGCCTTGCACCGATTGCTAACGCGGCTAACGAGACGACAGGCGAGCCACGGTGGATTGCTCTTGCTTTAATACATGCACTCTGGCGGAAGGCTGGAGTCGCCCCTCAGGTGATGTCCTCCGTCCTTAAAGCCTGGCCGGAGATAGTGGCATCGCTCGAAGCGGTTATGTGTTTCCGGGCAAATGCGGCCGCCGAAGAGAGCGATCCATTCATGTTCTATCAACCTGTCGCCGTCCACTCGATCCCCGTTGCTGGTCTCGATGAGTACATTGATCTGGTTGAGAACCGCTTCATTATTTGGAGGCGTCCCAGCATCGATCGGAAATCTCTGGGAAAAGCGTTGATCGCTGGACGCAGGTCGGACAATGATGCCGCTTATCTTGCCGCCTTAAGATCGCTGCAAGCTCGACCGACATACCAGAGCACCGGGCTTGGCTTTACCGATGGAAGCACGTTCTTCCACAACGAGTGGGGGCGCAACCTAGCTGAGCAGGCGCTCGAATCGTCAGTGCGGTGCAATGACCGGTCAGGTCTTGTGTTCGATAACAGCTACGTCTGCAAAACCTCCATCAATGTCTCGATCGTCGTCCGCGCGTTCAAGCGAAAAGCTCTGGGTCTGACAGTAAGGCCATAAAGTGACGCAGAGCTTCTTGCCGCTGAGTGGATGTCACGAGGTTCGTTCACGTACGATTTGGCGCGAATGGTCCGACATCATTCCTATCGTGCGGCAAAAGGTCACCTTGCCGTCAACGCGATCCTTGCCCAGATAAGCATCATGAAAACGACCATGAAATCCCTATTTTTCAGGCTTACTGATCAGGCACATTCCCTAACCCGGAGCTGGCAGCACTGAACCTTTAACGCCGCCATAGACCCAGCCGCTCCGGGAACCACGCAATTGAAAGTGCGGTTGGTATGCGTCGCTCGCGCGACGTAGCCATGGAGCGTTTTAATGTCCCACCCTCGCCCCCTTCCAGTCTGTCCTGCCTGCAACCGTCAACTGCCGGGTGCCGCGGCCCGGTGCCCTTGGTGTGAAACCTCTGTTCCACTGAGAGCCGCACGCAAGCCTCATAGCTGCAAGCGCAACGAGTTCCGGCTGCCCTTTCGCTGGCTTGCGGAGACCGCAGGACAATGACACGCGCTACGACAGCAAGCCGGATCGTCTCGTCACCTGATGACAGAGGTCAGTTGCAGCAGGTCGGAGTACTTCCCTGGCGGATCGGGCGCGACGGCGAGCGCAAGGTGCTGCTTGTCACGGACCGTGAGCGCGAGCGCTGGATCGTGCCCAATGGCCCGCTCGTTAAAGCATGTCCGCCCCTCGTCATGGCCTCGCAACATGCGTTCAAGGTGGCAGGAATTATTGGCGACATGTCCCCGGCTCCGGTAATGACGCACAGATATATCGAGACCCTCAACGATGGGCCTCAGCTTGTCTGCTGTGTCGCGATATTTGGTATGAACGTGCGTGGCACTTTGACCCACTGGCGCGAAAAAGCGCACCGAAAAAGACGATGGTTTTCTCCACAAGCGGCGGCGGACAGGCTGGGTGATATCGCGCTTGCCGATTTTGTACGGAAGCTCGATGCAGAGCCGGGGTGCTGGCATGCCCGCCGTCACTCTGGCCGCCTGATCCTGGGGTTGAGCGAGCGGCAAGGTTCTGGTGTCTGACATGCCGACGATGGAGCTAACGGGTTTCGCGCTCACCATGCGTTACGTCTTTCCTATCCGAAGGGTTAGTGCCGGACGCTGATTGCCTGGCGCCAATAGTTGCGACCGCGACATTGGCGTCAGGTTTCTCGCAACCCGACACGAAAACTGCGGAGCAAATCTGGCCGCCTGTGCCATGGCATTGCCCGCATTCGGAAAGAAGCAGTCATGACTTTCAGATATATGCACACCCTTCCTATCAGCGGCCCCAACAAGTTGCCTCGTTTCAGGCGGTGGGCTGCCGAAAATATTCCCGGCATTGCCGTCTCTCTGCCGCCCCAGGTACCGGTTAAGAGCGAAGCTCTAACGGTGCGATTGAAATCGGTTGAGGATCGCAACACGCTGATCGCGAAACTGGAGGGCGTCAGCCTCTAGTGATCTCGTGCCCCGCGGCGTACGGCTGATCCGGATCGAGCTGGTGGTGTTCTTTGCCGCGCGGTTCTTGTCGGTCGAGCTATGCCTTACGCCGCGCGGGCGTCGACTTTGGATAAGAACCGAAAGGCGCATTAACCGGCGAAGAGTGCCGTGGCCTCGCTCGCCCAGGGGCATCGAGGTATCTCCACAGATCCAGTCCCACAATCGTGATGACCCGGCGGTCAACAGCGCAGGTGGGACTGGATACTCAACCTTGCGCAAGTGGCAGGCTGCCATCGCCAAACAGCGCGATGGCAAACGTGGTTATACCCGTGCGCGAGCCATGCCAGCCAAATTGCGGTCACAAGGTCCGATCGGCCTTACCCAACACCTGTCGCAGCCCATCGATACTGAAAGGCTTGGATAATTGCTGCGCATCGGAAATGCCCGAGGCTGTCTTGGCGTTGTCGTCACCGCTTGCGAAAACGATCCGCACGTTTGGCCAGCGTTCCCTTACGTGCCTTGCAAGTTCGATCCCGGACATGCCGGGCAGACCGACATCTGTCAGCAACATGTCGATCCTGTTGGTCTCAAGGACGCTGAGGGCATCTTCCGCTGAGTTAGCCTCGTGCACCGTGTGACCAAGCTCCTCTACCATGTCGACCGTCGACATCAGGATAAGCGGCTCATCCTCAACGATAAGGACATGCGGTTTTGCAGACACCGTTGGGCGGCTATCAAGCGGCTCCTGCTCGGGTGCAGGCGCGGGCTCCTGGCGCTCCATCCGTTGCAAGGCAATCCTGTGTTGCTGCGCGTTGTTCAGGACGTGGCGGACTTTGCGGGCCAGTGCCTCACGCGTGTAGGGTTTGGATAGCAACTCGACACCAGCGTCCAACCGGCCGCCGTGGACGATCGAATTTTCGGTGTAGCCTGAGGTAAATAACACGGCCATGCCAGGGAACTGAGCCTTGGCCTTCCTCGCAAGATCTGTGCTGCGCATCGGGCCCGGCATCACGACGTCCGTGAACAGCAGGTCGATCTGAACGCCACTGCTGACGACGGCGAATGCGGACTGTGCGTCTCTTGCTTGGAGGACGCGGTAACCAAGGTCCGTCAGCAGCGCCACCGATGTTTCCCTAACGCCGTCATCGTCTTCCACCACGAGAACAGTTTCAGTGCCACCCGTCACCGCAATGGCCTCTGGATCACTCAGGCTGTCTTCGACCTGCACCGTGCGCGGCATATAGAGTTTCATGGTCGTCCCATGCCCGACCTCGCTGTAGATTTTGAGGTGGCCGCCGGACTGCTTAAGAAAGCCGTAAACCATCGACAAACCGAGGCCGCTTCCCTTCCCGTCCGTTTTCGTGCTGAAGAACGGTTCCAGGACATGTTCGATGATATCCGGCGATATTCCTGACCCCGTATCGGTCACTGCAACGAGTACATATTGTCCGGGACGGACATCGTCGTGCGAACGGGCGTAATTGTCGTCGAGAACCGCATTTCCGGTCTCGATTGTCAATCGTCCGCGGCCTTCCATCGCGTCCCTCGAATTGATTGCCAGGTTCAGTATGGCGTTCTCCAACTGACTCGGATCGATCAGCGTATTCCATAACCCGCCGGAGACAACGGTTTCGAGTTCTATCTCTTCGCCCAGTGCCCGGCGCAGCATATCGTCCATATTCTGGATGAGTTTTCGAACATTGACGACTTTGGGCTCGAGCGGCTGACGGCGGCCGAAGGCCAAAAGCTGCGATGCCAGCTTTGCGCCGCGGGCAACGCCGGCCAAGGCATTATGCAGGCGTTGTTCTGCCCGCCTGTTGCCGTCGATATCTTTGGAGAGAAGCTGCAAGTTGCCGCTCACGACCTGGAGAAGATTGTTGAAGTCGTGCGCCACGCCGCCTGTGAGGTTACCCAGCGCTTCCATCTTTTGCGCCTGCCTCAACGCGATCTGCGCGGTTTCGCGCTCGACAGTTTCTTTCTCTAGCTTCAGAAGCGCAGTTCTCAGTTCAATAGTGCGCTGCTCGACTTTTTCCTCAAGGGTGTGGTTAAGGCTCTGAAGCTGATCCTCAGCACGCTTCTGGTCCGTGACATCGAAGCCATCAACGAAAATCCCGGTCACTGATCCGTTAAGATCAAAAATTGGCTGGTAGATCAGATGTACGAAGCGCTGATCCGGCTGCTCCTTGCCATCCCGTTCCAGGAAAACAGGCACATAACGACCTATATACGGCGTGCCCGATCGAAAAACACCGTCGAGCAATTCGAAGAAACCTTGCCCGGCAATCTCGGGCAGCGCCTCTCTGACACTGAGGCCAAGGAGCTCGCGATGCCCGACAAGTTGATTATAGGCATCGTTGACCAGCTCGAACGTGTGTTCAGGCCCGCTGAGGATGCACATGAAACTTGGGGCTTGCTGGAACAGGGCGCGCATCCGATCTCGCTCCGCGGTCCGAAGTTCCACTTCTGAGGAGAGTTGACGATTGAGCTGCTCGAGTGCCAACGCTGCTTTTTCCCGGATCTCAGCAGCCTCCGCAAGCGCCGCTGCCCGTCGACGTTCTGTTTCGAACGCTTCGGCGCTCGCCAAGCGCGAGGTGATCTGGCCGGCAATCAATTTAAGGAAATCCAGATAATCGTCGCTGACCGCCCGATGCGGATTGAGCCCGGTGATCATTACCCCCTTGGCTTGGTCGCTGGCTTGTCCGACCAAGGGAATGACCGCAGCCTGAGATGGCGCTCTTTGCCAGGGCCCCGACGGAATGACGTTTGTGGCCGACAACTTTATCAGATCCATGGCCTGTTCTTGCCAGGCGCGTTCAAGGTTCCAGATGCCCACACCACGGTTCATTGTTACCGGCAATAAAGTGTCGTCTTCAGCTGTGCCGCAAACCCACCGGCGCATCGCATTGCCGTTCTCGTCAAAAACGTAAAGTGCGCAGAAGGGAAGATCCTGAGGGTTGTCGTTAAGCGCTTTGCGTGAAGCGTTGAAGACTTCGACCTCGGTGTCGGCCACGGCAAGGCCAGACGCCAGGGTGCGCATAGTTGCCAGGCGGCGTTCACTGATGACCCGCTCGGTTTCTTCCGTGACCGCGCAGAAGACGCCCTCGACCTTGCCACTGTCTCCGATCAGCGGACTGTAAGAGAAGGTATGGTACGTTTCTTCCGGATACCCGTCGCGTTCGAGAAGCAAGAGCAGCGCGCGGTCCCAGGTTGCCTCTCCGCTTGAATAAACGGTTTCCAAGCGCCCTTTGATATCATTCCAGATTTCAGACCATAATATCTTTGTCGGCACAGCAAGTGCGTTGGGGTGCTTATTTCCCAAGGTCGGCCTATAGGCATCGTTATAGAAAAAGGCGATGTCTGGACCCCAGCCAAGCCACATTTCAAATTTTGAGGTGAGCAACAGCCGAATTGCGACCTTCAGCGCTTCGGGCCACTCGTCCGGACAACCAAGTGTACTATCCGTCCAATCATGGCGCCGCATCATCTGCGCCATCTCTCCATCGCCAACAAATATGTCCCGATACCGGTCCGAAATTAATGCCATTCCACTTCCATCCCAATAAAGCACATCCTACGTAGAACATTGATAACGCTTCGCTGGCCAGCTAGTTCTAGATCGATACCAGCTTTTGTATGGGGTGGGAGAAATTTGAAATTGAGCAAAGGCACATCACAACCTGAATGGAGTACAGCCGAGCTCAGGCGTGCTATCCAGTCGGCCGGGGTCGCGCTCTGGGCCTGGATCGTTGATGACGACACGTTTGTGATGGATGCCAAGGCTTACGAACTCTGGGACATTTGCGGCGAGGTAGACCTCACTTTCGAGCATCTTTCCGCCAAGGTGCATCCCGCCGACCGAGACCGCGTCAGGGCGGCGTTCGTCGCAACCCGCGCCATCGACGGCCCGTTTGAAATTGATTTCCGCATTCTCACGAACGCCTCCGACGTTCGTTGGATTTCCGCTCGGGGCCAGGGCAACGAGGGAGACGCTGCAACCGAAAAAATGACAGGCATCTTTCTTGACGTCACGGGCCGCAAGCAGGCGGAGGAAGGGCATGAACTCCTTGCCGGCGAGATGAGCCATCGCGTCAAGAATATTCTGGCTCTGGCCTCTGGATTAACAAATATCACCTCGCGGACGACCGAGACAAAAGAGGAAATGGCAAAGCAGTTGACTGAGCGACTGGCGGCCCTCGGCAGGGCCCACGAACTGGTGCGCCCGCTCCCCGATGGCCAGGGGAGATCGGCATTGCTCGGTGACCTCTTTGCTGTGCTGCTTGCCCCTTACGACGACGTCGGAGCTTTTGCAGGTCGCATCCGCGTTGCTGTGCCGCGGATGGGATTAGGAGAAAAGGCCGCAACCAGCCTGGCACTCGTGATACACGAGTTGGCAACGAATTCGCTCAAATATGGTGCCTTGTCGAATAATGCGGGATTGCTCGACATATCCGGTTCTGTAATCGAAGACGAGGTCGAGATCGTCTGGAGCGAACACGGAGGCGACCCTGCCCAGTCGCCCAGATCGTCAGACGGTTACGGCAGTAAGATGTTGCACAGGACAGTCTCTGGACAACTCGGTGGATCAATCGACTATAACTGGGGAGAGGGCGGCGTCGTTGTAACGCTAAGGATGAAAGAAAGCCATCTTTCTGGATAAATGATCGGGGACCGAGAGTTGGCCCTCAAGCACCCGGCGTGCCGAGACAAAAGCCGAAGTCCCGACCACCGACAGGCTGGGCGCCCTTGCGGGGAAGCATCGACGCGCGCTCCACCAAAACTGATGGAGCCTCACCGTTCTGCGGGACTGAATATGGGCAATCAGAGTGTCGCACGGTTGCGTAGTGACAACATGGACATCGGTATCCCTGTGTCTTTCGGCCATTTAAGTGGTGATGACGGCCATTCTCCTCAAGGCAGAGTTTGTCCAATCGCCTATCTCGGTGTCTTCGCTTTTGCGGTCGAATAGCGACAAACACAAACCATGCCGACGACCCACTACCCAGAGCGATGTCGTGCAACGGAGCACGTGTCTGCTCGCAGCTCCTGGGCGAATGACGGAGACGCTCCTTGAATGCATTTAAGAAATTTTGGCTTGGATTGAGGTCCGAGTGATCATCTCATCTATGCGTTGGAGCGGGTCAGTGGCTCGGGTCCCTTGAAGGCAGAGATCTTAGGCCCCTTTTCAAACAGGCTTTAGCAAAAACCGTTCAATTTAAGGATTCGATACGCTTCGATTGAGCTTCGAAGTGCATCCTCAGAATTGCGGTCTCCGTCATTGGCGTCGGGATGGTGCATTTTGAGCCTCTCCTTATAGCGGCTCTTGATTTCTTGGGATGTCGCCTGGGAAGAAAGGCCGAGTGTTTCGAAAGCTTTGGCTTCCAGTACCTTGAGCTTTCTCTGTTGGGCGCCGATCCGGGTTTGCCCTTGCCGATCGGCTTTGCGAGCATTTAGCGTTTTTGCCGAGCCTGAACGAACTGAAGACGGTAACGGAGTTTCAGTCGCCGCGCTCACCCTCTTTCCCCAGGTCGGGCGCGCACCCGTCGTCGCTTCTTTTTGGTAACGGGCGACGTCGGCATTGGAGGGTGGTGTCGTAAAACTATAACCCTTGTTGTAGTCAGTCACATGCTCAAGGCAGAATAAGAGGTAAAGACCTTCTGCACCCGATCCCACCGGCGCGCGGTGAGTACCGCTCTTTTCACACCCGTCCCATTGGCATTTTGGGCCTGTGGCTTGGCTGGGCGATGGCGAGCGTTTGCGAGCGGATCGAAGACCTACGAATATTTTCGAATCATGCGTCATTAGAACTATATGGACGCGGAAGACCCCTAGGGCAACATCAGACACGTCCAATCTCGATCACACGGACAGCATGCGCGATAGCCAGCCTCACCGGGGGAAGCACTGTTTTCTTGGAAATTGGCCATTTGGAAATGGCCAGTATGGAAAATTTCGGGTCATGCTCATGTCTCGCTGAAAACCCCGCCCGCTCGACAATCATTCTCGCAAGGCGTGCATAGATCTTCCCGAGAAGACGATAGCTCGTGGTTGCGGTATTCTCGACGGATTGTCGGCCGCGAAATGGAAAAACGGGTCAAATCCTGCTGAAACTCAATACTCTTGAATTTTAGCATCATTCTTGGTATTTTGATATCAAAGAGATCATTTTTCCAAGGATGATATCAATGCCGGCAGTCACCATTCGTAACCTTTCTGAAGAAACACATCGCGCTCTGAGGGTGCGAGCGGCTCATCATGGCCGGAGCACGGAGGCCGAGATTCGTGACATTATTGAAGCGGCTGTTCGTCCTCCGGAACGTATTCAGCTCGGGTCGTTGCTAGCGGCCATTGGTCGCGACGCCGAGCTTTCCAACAGCGACGTTGAAGCTCTTCAGAAAAGTCGCGACAAGACACCTGCTAAGCCGATGACCTTCGAATGATCTTGCTTGACACCAACGTCATATCCGAACCTTGGAAACCGGTTCCGGACGAGGCGGTGATTGCCTGGTTGGACGCCCAAGCTGTCGAAACGCTGTTCATCTCCGCAATAACGATTACGGAACTTCGCTTCGGAATTGCTGCTATGCCTTCAGGCAGACGGCAAACTATCCTCCGCGACCGTCTCGAGGGCGAGGTGCTGCCACACTTTTCCGGCCGCATCCTGTCCTTCGATCTGACTACTTCTCAGTTCTACTCTGAACTGATGGCACGCGCTCGAGCGTCTGGGAAAGCAATCGGCACGGCCGATGGCTACATTGCCGCCACAGCGGCAGCAAATGGCCTCACGATCTCAACTCGCGATACAAGCCCTTTCGAGGCTGCCGGGGTGAAAGTGATCAACCCCTGGTCCAGATAACCACAATGTTCGTCTGGGCGTGACGCAAGGCATTGTTTGTTCATCGCAACCGAGCCGGTTAGGCGCATAATTCCACAGATGGGTTGGGTGCCATCATCGGCATCGTAGTGTGTCTCCACAGTTGGGAATGAGGCTTTTGTCATTGCCAGCTGGCAAGCAGGACTTCAAGTGTTGCACGATCCTCGTCGTCCAGACGGGCGAGTCCTGGTGCTCGAACTGGGCCAACCGCAAGGCCCTGTATCTGCATCGCTTCCTTTACCACAGTCACATTGGCGCCGTTCCGGTATCGTGTCCGCAGCCGTTCGAACAACTCGATCTTTTCAACGATCTTACGTGCGGTCGAGAAATCGCCGGCCGTCAGTGCATCATGAACTTGCAGGGAAAATTGCGGTGCGACATTGACGAGACCGGATGTGAAACCGCGGGCTCCGACGGCGCAGAAGGCGGGAGCCCAGCTTTCTGCCAGTCCACACACGTAAAGTGAGCCGTCAGGATCGGAAGCGGCGATCGCACGCGACAGAAGCATAATATCCGTCGTCGCGAACTTTATGCCTGCGACATTCGAATGGCTCGATAGTCTGACCATGTCATTGACCGAGAACCCGTCGGCGCGGACATAGGCTACGAGAGGCAATTCGCTGCCTTCAGCCAGGCCGATAAAATAGTCGATCTGTGATTGCGGCGCTGCGAACGGGTCAACCGGCTGGTGGGACATGACCGCAGACGCGCCCATCTCCCTGGCCCGACGCGCCATGGACAGGGCCTCCCGCTGTGAGCGTCCAATCGCTGCAGTAACGGGGGCTTGCCCGTTCACCCCTTCAATCGCAGCTTCGTAGACCTTGAAAATTTCAGCGGGCGTCAACGCGTAAAACTCGCCGGTATTGCCCGCAGCAACGATATTGTGGATGCCCGCCTTTGCTACACGGGCATAGGCTTCGATGGTGACAGCTATATCGACTTCCCCGTCTGTCTCGTAAGCCGTAACGGGGACGCCGGAAATACCGTGCAGAGCCTGGCGGAAATCGAATGTCGTCATCAACTGGTTTCCTTAAAAATCAAAGGGCATCTTCAGATAGAAAATTTGTGAACGGCTACGCCCGCGACAGGCACATCAAACGCAACAAGCGTACCTGGGGTGGTTGTTCCGTTCGTTTCGGTCACAAGACTCGTGAGATAGATCGTTTTGAGGCCCGGGCCGCCGAAACATGGCATGGTCGGCCCTTTGAACGGCAACCTGTATATCTCAAACAGTTCGCCCTCCGGCGAAAAGCGGTTGAGACGCCCGGCCTGAACGCCGGCGCTCCAGTAACAGCCTTCGCAATCGGTCGCCGCGCCATCAGGCCTGCCTTCGTCGGGTGCGAAATCGTGCAGGCGTTCGGCTGGACCGAGCCTGCCCGTCGCGACATCGAAATCGAACGCCTGATACATCAGACCGCTGCTATCGGAATGATACATGCGCGTTCCGTCCAGATTCCAGGCAAGCCCGTTCGATGTGAACATATCGCCATTGATGACAAGCTCGACGCCGCCATCTGGCGCGATACGATAGAGGCGGGCATTTCCTGTCTGCACGGCAGCCTCGTCGCGGGTTCCCACCCAGAAATGGCCATCGGGGCCGACCTTGCCGTCGTTGAGACGGCTGTCTGCTCGTCCTTCGTCCGGATCGCACAGCAGTTCGAGCGCGCCGTTTACGGGGTCTAGAAGGTGCACGCCCGTCTTGAGGCCCACCACAACAAGGCCATTGTCGCAAAGACCGAGGCATCCCACCTGGGCGGGCATTTCGTATCTGTCGAGTTTGCCGCCCGGATGCAGGCAGAAAATGGCGGGGGCGAGAATGTCGACGAACCACAGATTCCCGGTACGCTCATCCCATGCCGGTGATTCGCCGACCTTCAACGGCGTGTCGATGAGAGAGCGGAGTTTCGGCTCTATGATGCGTGGCTGGATCACTGATTATTTTCCCTTGCCCTGTATGGCTCGCCTTTTGAAATGTGGAAAAACGGTTCTAGCTGCCGACGCCCTGAAACATGCGGGCACGGGCCTTTAGGATGTGATCTTTCATTGCGTCATGCGCGGCCTGTTCCTGGCGCGCAAAAATCGCTTCCACGATTGCCGTATGTTCGTTCTGTACCTCGCGCACATGTTGCGGCGTGCGCTTGAGGCTGAGGCTGCGTGTCACCGACTGGCCGATCGCGAAATGCGGCTTGAACCAGATCCGCACGGTGATGTGGAACTGGTTATGGCTCGCTTTCGCAATGGCTTCGTGCAGGGCAAAGTCCTCCTCCGCACCAAGATCGTTGCGCGCAAGACACTGTTCCAGCGCGGTAATGGCCTGTTCGATGCGGGCTTTGTCGGCAGCCTGCCAACTGCGCGCTGCAAGTTCGGCGGCTGCAGACTCAAGGCCGGACCGGAACTCGAAGAAACGCTGCACATCGGCAAGCGAGCCGACAGGAACCTGCTGCAACACGGATGAATCCGGCTGCTGGCGCACATAGGAGCCGGAACCTTTCTGCGAAACGATAAGCCCGTCGTTGCGCAGCCGCTCCAGCGCTTCGCGCACCACAGGCCGGGAAGCCCCGAACAGGGAAGCCAGATTTTGCTCCGACGGCAACCGCTCGTTCACGGGAAAACGCCCATCAGAAATCATTCCGATGATCTTTTCGTAGATGATGTCGCTCAAGCGAGTCTCGCCTCGAGCGGCGGCGGATGCGGTTTGATTGTCCATCAGCAGCCCTTCCGTTGCAAATCGCTGAAGTTAATGGGTTTCCTGCATTTCAATCGCAACAGAAATACCGGGGTTTTCGTGAACGTGGTTACTGTCGTGCCGGTTCTTTCCTCAAACCTGATCGTGAAAACCGGTCTACGAATAAAAAATATGTAAAAATCTGTCAATACTTGTAATCATCTGAAAACGCCCATATGGTCTGCCTGCCGGTGGAGGATCGGTGTGCTGGCTGGCCGGGAGGCTGTTGCGGTTCGGTGAAAGCTGTGTCGCTGCCGGTGATTTTTTGGGAGGATAGTCGATGCGCGATGGCGATAAATTTTCACTGGGCGTGACGCGCCGAACCTTTATGGCTGGGCTTGGCGGCGTCGCCGCCGTGTCCGTCATCGGGAGCTCGGCCCTGGCTGCTGCCGGCAAGGAAGCGCCGGAGCTGGCAGCCTTGGTAAAAGACGGCAAACTGCCGCCGTTGGCGGAACGTCTGCCAAAAAACCCGATGGTGGTGACGCCGCATGAAAAGATCGGCACCTATGGCGGCACATTGCGCCGCGGCCTGCGCGGTTCGTCGGACCATAACGGCATCCTGCGCATGGTCGGCAACCAGGGGCTGGTGCGCTGGAACATGGACTTTACCGAAGTTCTGCCCAACCTTGCCGAGAAATGGGAGGTCAATGACGACGCCTCCCAGTTCACCTTCTATCTGTTGCAGGGCGCGAAATGGTCTGATGGACATCCCTTTACCGCAGATGACGTGGTGTTCGCCATCGAGGACTGCATCAAGAACAAGGAGCTTTACAGCGCTACCCCGGCGCAGCTCTTCGTCGCCGGTAAGGCGGTCGATGTCGAGAAAGTCGATGATTTCACGGTCAGGTTCAAATTCGCAGCGCCAAACGCGCTCTATCTGGAAAACCTCGCCACGCCGCTCGGCCAGCATCCGACGCTGTTTGCCAAGCATTATTGCAGCAAGTTCCTGCCGAAATACAACACGGCGCTCGATGCCGACGTCAAGGCGGCTGGCGTGTCCAGCTGGACGGAACTGTTCCGCGCCAAGTGCGGCGACATCGAAATTCCGTCGCGCTGGTCGAATGTCGACAAGCCGACGCTCGACCCGTGGGTGGTCAAGGAACCCTATTCCGGCGGCGCGACCCGTGTGGTCATGACACGCAATCCTTACTTCTGGCAGGTCGATACGGAAGGCAACCAGCTTCCCTATATCAACGAAGTCAATTTCGGCATTTCGCAGGATGTCGAATCGCTGATGCTGAACGTCATCTCCGGCAAGATCGACATTCAGGAACGCCATATCAGCGTTCTCGCCAACAAGCCGACGCTGTCGCAGAACATGAAAAAGGGCGATTATCGTCTGTTGACGCTGGTGCCATCGGCTGCGCAGCAGTGCCAGATCTACCTCAACATCACCCACAAAGACCCTGAGATGCGCAAGATGTTCGGCGACAAGTCGTTCCGTCAGGCGCTGTCCATCGCGCTCAACCGCCAGGAAATCATCGACATCGTCTATTTCGGCCAGAGCGAGGGCTATCAGGCCGGGCCGCGCCCGACACATCCCTGGTATCACGAAAAGCTGGCGCGTCAGAACACCGAATACGATGTCGCCAAGGCGAACGATCTTCTCGACAAGGCCGGCTACGACAAGAAGAACGGCAACGGCATGCGGCTCCGGCCCGACGGCCAGCCGATTTTCTTCTCGATCGATGTGATCCCGACACTCTATCCCGATCTGGTCGATGCGCTGGAACTGGTGAAGGCGCAGTGGGCGCAAATCGGCGTCGATATCAAGGTCAACACCATCGAACGCGCGCTGTACTACACACGCGGCGATGATAACGCCCATGATGCGGCGGTCTGGCCGGGTCCGGGCGGTCTCGATCCGATGCTCGACCCGCGTGACTTCTTCGCGTTCCACCCGCAGGGGTCGCGCTACGCCATTCCGTGGGCGCTTTGGTACACATCCAACGGGCAGAAGGGGGAAGAGCCGCCGGAAAGCCAGAAGAAGCGCTTCAAACTGTTCGATGAAGCGCGTTCGACGGCCGACCTTGTCAAGCGAGGCGAGAAGATGAAGGAAATCTTCGATATCGCGGCCGACGAGTTCGAGACGATCGGTCTTTGCCTTGCCGTTGGTGGTTTCGGTATCATCCGCAACAACCTTCGCAACGTGCCGGAGAAAGAACCCGACAGCTGGTCATGGCCCAACCCCGGCCCGGCGTTGCCGCAACAGTTCACCTTCACAAGCTGACACCGCCACATGGGCGCCGCTTCATCAATGCGGCGGCGCCTCTCAGGTTGCTTCGACCACCCGCAAGCCGTCTCGTAGTGGATGGCGGCGCGTGTGGTAAAACGTGATTGCGAGAACGTCATGCTGCTATTTATCGTAAAACGCCTGCTGTGGATGATACCGTCCCTGTTCGCCGTCAGTTTTCTTGCCTTTGTACTGATCCAGCTGCCACCCGGTGACTATGTGACGACTTACATCGCCACGCTTGCTGCGTCCAACGAAGTCATAGACCACAATACGGCGGCGCAACTGCGAGAGCGCTTCGGCCTCGATGACCCGATGATCGTGCAATATCTCAAATGGATATGGGGCATCATCAGTCGCGGCGATTTTGGCATCTCGTTCGAATGGCAGCAGCCCGTTTCCGGCCTCATCTGGGAGCGCATGGCGCTGACGCTGGTTCTGGCCATAGCAAGCCTTCTCGCAACCTGGGCCATCGCACTTCCGATCGGCGTCTTCTCCGCCGTGCGCAAATATTCGATCGGTGATTATCTTTTTACCGCCTTCTCCTTTTTCGGCCTGTCCATACCGTCATTCCTTCTGGCGCTGGTGCTGATGTATGTCGCGGCGGTGGAATTTGGGGCCGATGTCGGAGGGCTGTTTTCGGCGGAGTACGAGACTGCCTCGTGGAGCATCGCCAAGATGATGGATCTGATGGCCCACATCTGGCTACCAGTTGCGATCCTCGCGGTGTCCTCCACGGCAAGCCTCATCCGCGTCATGCGCGCAAACATGCTGGACGAATTACCCAAACCCTACGTGACCACCGCGCGCGCAAAGGGATTGTCCGAGTTCCGGCTGCTGACGAAATATCCTTTGAGAATTGCGCTCAACCCATTCATTTCCACGATTGCATGGCTGTTGCCCAATCTTATTTCAGGCTCGGTTGTGGTTGCTATCGTGCTCAATCTGCCGACGGCCGCGCCGCTGCTTTTACAGTCGCTGATGGCGCAGGACATGTATCTCGCCGGCGCCTTTGTGCTTTTGATCTGCGGATTGACGTTGATCGGATCACTCATCAGCGACATCCTTCTTGCGCTGGTCGATCCGCGCATCCGTCTCGAATAGGAGGGCGCCATGAGCGATATCGCCATCACCACCAATACCCGGCCGGACCGCGCTGCCGTCGCCTCGCAATGGCAACTGATCTGGTGGGCGTTCAAGCGCCACAGGCTGGCCATGGCCGCCCTGTTCGTCACCATCGCAATGTATATCGTCGCGCTTTTGCCAGGTTTCTTCGCCATCAACGATCCGGTTCTGCAGAATGCGCGCGCCACCTTCCATCCGCCGCAACGTGTGCATTTCATCGATACGACGGACGGCCTCTCGCTTGGTCTGCACTATTATCCGCTGAAGCTGACGCGTGATCCCGAAACGCTGGCGGCTGTGTTCGTCGAAGATACGGCCAAGAAAATCCCGATCCAGCTATTCGGTCGCGGCTACGAATATTCGGTGCTCGGCCTGTTCACCACGGATATCCATCTGCTGGCCTCGACCGACAAGACCCGACCGCTCTTCCTTTTCGGCGCGGATCGCCTTGGCCGTGATGTTTTCAGCCGGGTAGTACAGGGCTCGCAAATTTCGCTGTCCATCGGTCTCGTCGGCGTGTTTTTCTCGCTGCTTCTCGGTGTCGTTCTGGGCGGTATCTCCGGTTATTACGGCGGCCGCATCGATTTTGTCATGCAGCGCGTCATCGACTTCGTTTTGTCGCTGCCGACCATTCCCATCTGGCTGGCGCTTGCCGCTGCCCTGCCGCAGGGTTGGCCGGCAACGCTGCAATATATGATGATCACCATCATCCTGTCCTTGACCGGCTGGGCGCAGCTTGCCCGCGTCGTGCGCGGCAGGTTCCTGTCACTGAGGACGGAAGAGTTCGTGGCGGCGGCCCGGCTGGATGGCGTGCCGGAAGGGCGCATCATTTTCCGCCATATGCTGCCGAGTTTTTCGAGCCACATCATCGCCTCGGTCACGCTTGCCGTTCCGGCGATGATCCTTGCGGAAACCTCGCTGTCCTTCCTCGGTCTTGGCCTCCAGCCGCCGACCATTTCTTGGGGCGTGCTGCTTCGCGAGGCGCAGAATATTCGCTCGATCGCAACCGCGCCGTGGCTGTTCCTGCCCGGCGTAGCTGTTGTCGTTGCCGTCATGGCGCTCAATCTGCTCGGTGACGGTCTGCGTGACGCAGCCGACCCCTATAACAAGTGAGGCCCCGGATGAGCGATATTCTCTCCATGAAGCCAGACCGACCGCTGCTTGACGTCCGCAATCTGGTCACCGAATTTCCCGTGCGAAACGGCATTTTTCGCGCGGTAAACGATCTGTCTTTTTCCATCGATCCCGGCAAGACGCTCTGCGTTGTGGGCGAAAGCGGTTCCGGCAAATCCGTCACCGCCCGCTCGATCCTGCAGATCATCGACAGCCCCGGTTACATCGCTTCCGGGTCGATCATCCTCAACCGTGCCGACGGCACGTCGCTGGATCTCGCAAAGCTCGATCCGCGCAGCCGGGCCATCCGCTCGGTGCGCGGCGCAGACATCGCGATGATTTTTCAAGAGCCGATGTCGTCGCTGTCGCCGGTGCATACCGTCGGTGATCAGATCACCGAAGTTCTGCGGCTGCACTTGAAGATGAGCAAGGCGCAGGCCCGGGCGGAAGCCATCGAGCTGCTGCGACAGGTGGAAATTCCCAACCCCGAAAAGGCGCTGGATCGTTATGCCTTCCAATATTCCGGCGGCATGCGCCAGCGCGCCATGATCGCCATGGCGCTGGCCTGCAAACCGCAACTGTTGATCGCCGACGAACCGACAACCGCGCTGGACGTCACGACGCAGGCCGAAATCCTCGACCTGATATCGCGGCTGCAAAAGGCGCATGGCATGGCGGTGCTGTTCATCACCCACGACATGGGCGTGGTGGCGCAGATTGCCGATGACGTGCTGGTCATGCATCACGGCGTCGCCAAGGAATATGGCACTGTCGATGAAATATTCCACAATCCGCAAGACCCCTATACGCGTATGCTGATCGGCTCGGTTCTGAAGCTGGAGCAGAAGGCGGAAATCCGGCTGGCCCGCCCGCCGCTCGATCTTGCCGCGGCGCCTATCCTGGAAGTAAACGACCTCTCGATGCACTTCGGTGAGATGAAGGCGCTGGATGGCGTGTCGATCAAGCTGCTTCCGGGCGAAACGCTCGGCATCGTCGGCGAAAGCGGCTCCGGCAAGACCACCATGGGCCGCTCGATCATGCGCCTCTACGATCCGACCGGGGGCGAGATGCGCTATCGCCGGGCGGATGGCACGGTGGTCGATCTTGCCAAAATCGAAGGTGCGGAGCTGAAAGCGGCGCGGCGTGAGTTGCGCATGGTTTTTCAGGATCCGTTCGGTTCGCTCAATCCGCGCATGACGGTGGCACAGGTCATCGGCGAGCCGCTGCTGGTCAACGGCATTGCGAAAGGCAAGGAACTGGATGAGCGCGTCTGCGCCCTGATGGAGCAGGTGGGTCTGGACCCGGCCGGGCGTGAGCGTTACCCACACGCCTTTTCCGGCGGCCAGCGCCAACGCATCGGTATCGCCCGCGCCATCACGCTCCGGCCGCGCATCATCGTTGCGGATGAGGCGACATCGGCGCTCGATGTTTCGGTGCGTTTCCAGGTGCTGGACCTGCTCATGCGGCTGCAGGACGAACTTGGCCTGGCTTACATTTTCATCAGCCATGACATCGGCGTCATCAGATACATGTGCGACCGCGTCGGAGTGATGTATCGCGGCAAGCTTGTTGAGGTGGGAGACGCCGAAAAAGTCTGCAACGCGCCGGATCACCCTTATACGCAGGCACTTCTGTCGGCCATTCCGCGCCCGGATCCGCGCGACCGCGACCGCACGAGAAGGTTCCGCTACGTCGAGCCGCCCGAGATCAAGAACGGAGCTGCTGCCAGATAACAGCGCGGCTGTTGCTTCTCGCAATTCAAGAGGAAGACCAAAGCATGAAAATCGATCGCATGCGGGTATTCGTTACCCGCGACAAGGACCGCCCCCGCGTTATCGTCGCTCTCGATACCGATGACGGTTTGACCGGCTGGGGCGAATGCTACAATCACGGCCCCGATCTCGCATTGCCCCCGGTTCTGGATTACCTCTACGGCTTCCTTGCCGGGCAGGATCCGACTCGGGTCGAGTATCTCTACAATCTTCTCCTCCAACAAAACCGCTTTCCGCCCGGAGCACTTGGTCTTTCGGCAATCTCAGCCCTTGACCATTGCCTCTGGGACCTTGCCGCCAAGGCGGCGGGGGTGCCTGTCTACAAGCTTTTGGGCGGTGAAGTGCGTGATCGTATCAAGGTTTACGCCGGCGTCTACACGGCACCGGATGCGCCGGCGGCAAGGGAAGAATTCGATCGTCTCAACGAAGACTGGGGGTTCACAGCCTTCAAGCTAAGCCCATGGCGCGTCGATATTCACGCCCATCGCTGGGGTGAGGTGGTGCGCAGTTCAGCCGAATATTTCCGCTCGCTTCGCGAAACCGTGCGGCCCGACTACGATATTGCCTTCGACGCGCATGCCAAGATTTTCGAGCCTGCTGCCGCTCGTCAACTGGGTAATGCGCTTGCCCCTTACGATCCGCTATTTTTCGAAGAGCCGTTGCGTCCGGAAAATATCGAGATGTGGGGAGACCTGAAGCAGGGGCTGAACTGCACGCTGGCAACGGGTGAAAGTCTTTACAACCGCAATGACTTCCTCCGTCTTCTGCAAGTCCGGGGCGCCGATATCATTCAACCCGACATCTGCGTTGTCGGTGGTATTTCGGAAATGCGCCGCATCGCCACGCTTGCAGAGGCGCATTTCGTCAGCATCGCACCGCACAACCCGATGGGGCCGCTCGCCACCGCCGTCAACGTGCATTTCTCCGCCGCCCAACAGAATTTCCGTATTCTTGAATACAGGCTGCCGAAAGGGCAGTGCTATGTTTATGGCGGCACCGACCTCGAAAAACGCGAGGATGAAACGCGCTATGTTGTCGACCCTTATTTGCCAAAGGATGGATACCTGGAACTGAGGCCGGACCGACCGGGTTGGGGAGTCGAGATGGATGAAAAGGCCATGCAGGAAGATGGCTATGTTCACTGGCAGCGACGCGTGCCGAAACGGCTTGATGGCTCATATGCTTTTGCCTGAAACGGTTACGATTGCCTTCAGGCAGCTTTCGGCCCGCCTCCACCCTTCCTGGGGTGGAAGGATGACGCATCTGCACCACGAGGATCACGGCGATATCCTGGTGCCGACAGCGGGGGAGTCTTTTGACCCGTTGAACTGGCCGAGGGCAGGTGCCTATCCGCTCATTCCTTACCACAACAGGGTATATGGCAGCTCATTCGTTCACGCGGATATCCGGCACGACCTTCTTCCACATCCCGCCCTTTCGCCTGATGCCATGCATGGACCTGCTCACCGACGATCGTGGGATATTTCCAGCTTGGCGGTCGATCAGTGCACGCTGGTGCTTGACTATAAGGCGGATGCTGAGTGGCCATTTTCCTTCCGCGCTGAACAATCTTTTATGCTTGAAAGCAACCGTTTGACGGTGGAATTGTCGATAACCAATCTGGAAAACCGGCCTGTGCCGGTTTCGCTTGGCTGGCATCCCTATTTTTCGGCAGAATTGGGCTGCGACGCCAGCACCGATGCCAAACTGCAATATCCCCTCGATGTACAGAACGTGCCAACCGGCCAGCAAGCGGTGCCCCGCTCGAAACCTACCATTCCTGCTACAACGGGATACACCTTGCACTTCACCGACTGGTCATATGCGCGCATCGGTTTTGACAGTTTTTCACTGTTGCTCGAGGCCGATCCTGTTTTTAGCAATCTCGCTGCCCACCGTATGGACCGCTATCTTTGTCTTGAACCCGTTTCCATGGTCGCCGGAGCGCTTGGCTTACCGGAACCAGAGCGAAATGGCCGCGGCGTCGAGACGATCTCGCCCGGTCAACGACTGTCTGGGTGCATTAGGCTTTCTATTGAAAGTTGACAGGGGCGTAGGTGCCTTACGCACATAACGGCTATTCCGGGCGCTCCGCCTGTCTTGAATCCTGCACAATCAGTAAGGTTATGCGTTCCTATCTCAAGGATATCCGCTGGCGATCAACGTCTTCCGAGCGGCGGCGTATGCCTCCTGCAGCGCCTAGTGGCCTTCGAGCCCGTCAAGAGGTGTTGTCACGCTAACCGGCTTGCCGTTGCCTACGTTTTGAATTGGACGCGCAGTCGATCAGGATGGCGTCGTTCTCGAAGAAATTTTACAAAAGCGGCGTGAAAAAAGGTAGGCCAAGCGGCTACTCGTGTCTTTGATGAAGCGCTGTCTGCGCTCCTACGAGCGCGGCAAAGGCGGACGTGGCTGCCGGCCTTAACAATTGGTCGCACAAGAGCTTCAACAATCGGGCCGAGAACAGCCATCTGCCGTTTCCAACCGAGAACGAACCCTGCAGGGCCGCCAATCGCCAGGAGCATTGCAACAGTTCGTTTCTATGCACTGCGCTACCCACATCGCTTTTCTGTTTCCGCCCGCCGCCGCGCCGCACAAACAATTCGCTACCGCCTGGAAGCGTTCGATGCATCGAAAATTGCTGCCTGCATCGCTTGAAAATTCGAGCCGCTACCTTTCTCGGCCTAGGTAACTTAACGTGACAACATCCCATGAGGTTATGCTTCAAGCCGGCGTCTGTCGTGCGCTCGTCCGCAGGCGAATGTAACGACATTATCTTTACGCCGCTTGTAAAGATAATGTCGTTACGCTATATAAATGCGCTTGGATAGGAGTTTCCCATGCCGACCTCACACACGGGCAAGAGCCCGGACGCAAGTGTGCAGCTGAATATGCGCATCAAACCTGCTACTCGCAACTTGATCGATCGCGCCGCGGAGTTGCTCGGCAAAACGCGCACAGACTTCATGTTGGAAGCTTCCGAGCGCCGTGCGGAGGAGGTGCTGCTCGACCGTACAATCGTCACGGTAAGCCCCGAAATTTATGCCGAATATCTTGCCCGTCTCGATGCGCCTGCACAGCCCAATGAGCGTCTAAAGCGCACGATGTCGACCAAAGCGCCCTGGGATGAGGCGTGACTCTCAGCGCACCAGTCCCCCTGGCCGATCATCACGAACTGGCCGAATTCAATTCTGGAGTACCTGAACTGGACGACTGGCTTCGGCGCCGTGCCCGGGCCAATCAAGCAGGCGGCGCGTCGCGGACCTTTGTCGTGTGCGACGAGAGCCGCGTCATCGCGTACTACGCCCTGGCCTCTGGCTCCGTGAAACCGCCGGAAGTGCCTGGCAGCTTTCGGCGCAATATGCCTGATCCAATCCCAGTTGCAGTGCTTGGCCGCCTCGCCATTGATCAATCCTGTCAAGGGCGTGGTATCGGCAGGGCATTGGTGCGCGACGCGGGTTTGCGCCTGCTGAATGCCGCTGAAGTGCTCGGGATCCGCGGCGTGCTGGTCCATGCGATTTCTGATGACGCACGAGCCTTCTACGAAGCCGTCGGCTTCCTGTCTTCTCCGTCCGATCCCATGATGCTGATGGTTGGATTGCACGACCTCGACAATGCGCTGAATACCTAAACGAAATTCACCAATAATTTTCGATTGAGTCCATTCCACTGTGTTTCTAAGCCAATGGAACTGCTCGAAAAAGTCTGACAACAAATGACGTGCGGTGGGTTCGTACCCCCATCAACAGCGTGCGACATCGAACCAATCACAGCGTCGACCGCATGCTGTTATCGAGAATGCTCTAAGTTCCATAATAGACTGGATTGGACCGATTCAATATCGATACGTAGTGTTGCCCAGACTACCCTCGTTTCTATCATGGCCAGCCCCCACTCCGAGCGAACTTCTTACCGTTCAAAGTGATAGACAGCGAGTGAGAGATGTTGTGCAACCTTCGCTGGTGGCGATTGGCGAAGCCGCTCAGTAACAGTCATTACCCTCAAATGAGTGAATCTCGACGCAGTTTGACGAAGTAGTCAATCGCAATCCTGCCACCCCCGTACACGACAAGGGTCAGTGCCATGGCGGCCCAGGGAAGATGAAAATTGGCCCAGCCGTCTGGAACTGTCAGCTGGATCACTGCCGTCATGACCAGCAGGCCAAGCGCGGAATAACGTGTGAAAAGGCCAAACACCAGCAAGACAGGAAGAACGAGTTCGGCAATCCCTGAAGCCGTCGCCATCACCTGCGGCATGGGTATGAGATCTGACTGCCTTTTCGAGACGAACACATTGGGCGTTATGGCCATGGTGCAGGCTGTCATTCCCCAAATGCGCGAGCGTCGTTCGGGCATCATCGTCAACGTCACATCCAGGGTGACGCTGGCAGCGATGCCGTTGGCGGCCGCCTACATGGCAAGCAAGCAAGTCATCGAAGGCTTCACCGGCTTGCTGGCGTATCAACTGGCGTACTTTGAACTACGCGCAAAGGTCGTTGAGCTTGGCTACGCACCGACGAAAAGCTTCGGGCAAAACAGTTCGGTTCGGGGGCGTGATCCCTGCGGCCTATGCCGATTTCGCAAGACCGGTTTTCGAGGCATTTGCAAACCCTGCGCTGACAACAAGGGAAACGGACGTCGCCGATGCAATCTGGGAAGTCGTGCATGATGCCCCAGCGGCTAGTTCCGCTTTCCCGCCGGCGCTGACGCGGTTGCACTTGCCGTTCCTCCCGGCCAGAACACAGCAGCCTGACCGGCCAAGTCCAAGGGGCTGCTTTGCTCTCCCCAAGGCACTCGACCATTCCCGGCTCCCTCGAAAACGGGAAAAGGTGTTTACAGACTTTGGACCATCCCAAGCGCATTCACGCACACATCTTGCTCGCGCCGCCTCGCGGATTTTACCGAACGGCGTGGGCACTCGGATTCGCTGATTGCCGAAACTGCCATCGCGTTGTTTGTCCGCTTCTGGCTGGCCTCGACCACTTCTCTTCCGGACTCAGCTCAGGCCGCCGGGCGCGCCAAGGGTGGCGAGCGTTATGACGAATTCCTCAAAGCTCCGGGCGAGCGGGTTGCTATCGGACCAAGGCTCAGTCGGGAAGTGCAAGGGGACGAGGAACTTTCAAACCGAATTCCACCTCGCCATATAACTGGATTTTTTATGGAAAGTTTTGCTAAAGGAGAAAGTGAGGCCTTTACCAGGCTTCACTGTCGTACTGCATGATGGAGACAACTCGACCCTAGAGGGCACTGCTCAAATATCCATGTCGAGAATTGTCGAACGGTTCTAAAAAAATGGTCGGAGACAAGAAGAAAAATATACTTGAGAGCTTCGCAGCCAGCTATGGAGAACTGTTGAGGCATCTCTCTCGTCGCCTTGGTCGCGATGTGGATGCTGACGATGTGTTGCAGGATACGTTCCTGCGACTTCAGAGCATTCCCGTCGAAACTGACATCAAGAACCCGCGATCCTATCTTTTTCGCATGGCCGATAATCAGGCAACGGATCACATTCGCGGCCGGCGTTCGCTTGAGCGATATTTATCTTCTGTAGAGCTTCCTGATTGCGCCGATGATAGACCGTCGCCGGAAAGGGTCGTGGATTACCGCCAGCGTCTCGGCAGCCTTGAACAGGCCATTTCAGAATTGACCCCGCGACAACGACAGGTTTTCCTGATGCACAAGTTTGATGGATTGAGCCATGCCGAAATCGCCCGCGACTTGAAGATAACAAAAAGTGCCGTCGAAAAGTTGGTTATGAAGGCGCTTGCGCACTTACGGGACCGGCTTGGCAATCTCATTGACTAGAAGTTTCGAAGAAATATGCGCGGCATGGGTGAGGTGCTGTCCGGTCAGATTCGTCTATATTTTGGATATCTGGTTCGGAAAACGTTGGCTCAGCTTGCGCAAGGAAACAGCCGGTGGCCACTATGGCAACAACGAACAACGATAGAAGAAAAAAATCGCGCGATGAGGCGCTGGCTTGGTTTGTGCGCCTAAATTCGGGCGATGCAACCGAATCGGAACGGGCCGATCACGTCGCATGGATGGCCTCCGATCCTCTGAACCTTACTGAATATGCCAAGCTTGGTGGCATCTGGTCCGATCTTGACCGGATTCCCGATCCACGCAAGAGCGCGGTTCGACAAACACCCCGTCGCCCACTGGCCTCTCGCCGTGCCTTTCTAGCCGGAGGTGCTGCCGCTGTCGCCGCAGGCGCCGTTGTCTTGGTCGCAGGTCCGCCGGATTTTCTGACGAGCGATCATTTTACCGGAACGGGTGAACTGCGCAGTGAAACCCTTGCCGACGGAACAACGGTCGAACTGGATGCGGACAGCGCGATCTCACTGGCTTATACCGATGCGGTCCGTACTGTACGCCTTCTTCGCGGCCGTGCCTTTTTTGATGTTGCCAAGGATGCCAGACGCCCCTTCACCGTTCTGGTTGCCAATGGCAGTACTACTGCCTTGGGAACGCGCTTCGTCATTCACGAATGGTCCGGCACCGTGACCGTATCCGTCGAAGAGAGTGCTGTTTCCGTCATAGGACCGGATCACTTCGATACCGTCGTCAATGCCGGGGAATATGTCACCTATGACGATGAACGGCTTGGCAAGGTTCAACCCGTCGATGTGGAATCGGAAACTGCATGGCGGCGCGGCAAGCTGATTTTTGAGGATCGTCCGCTGCGACAGGTTCTTGCCGACGTGAACCGTTATCGTTCGGGCACTATCCAGGTTACTGAAAGTCGTCTGCTGAATATGCGCGTGAGCGGCATTTTTGACATCAGCAATCCTGATGGCGTGCTTGAAGCGATCCGGACGACTTTGCCGGTTCGAACCTTCCAGCTGTCTCCCTGGCTGGTTGTTCTGCATCCTGCGTGAATAAAAGGGCGGGCTGAGTTTTCATCTCATTTCGACCCTTTATCAAAACTTGACGATTATTTTCCACTTTGGGAGTGAGGTGGTGTACCTCGAAATCCGTCTTTGCATCGGACGGGTGCGTTTGCACTCGTGAAATACGCAAGGACAGGAGTTTGACAGGGGCTATGGTGAAGCAGTTTGGGGACAGGTCATCCGGCAATGCAAACAGCCGGATCGGCGGGTTGGGTTTGGCACTTCTGGCGTCAACGGTGATTTCCTTGATGGATGTTACCATTGTTCGGCCCGCAGCGGCGCAGCAGGCATCCGCTACTATCAGTTATTCCGTCCCGTCAGGCCCGCTCGGAACCGCGATTTCCCGCTTCGGGGACCGCTCCAACCTTCAGGTTCTTTATCCGGCCAGTCTGGTGCGCGGCAAAACATCGTCTGGTGTCTCGGGAAGTCTCAGCCGTGATGAGGCACTCGGCAGGCTTCTAGCAGGCACGGGACTGTCCTACCGCTTCACCGCCGCCAATACCGTAACCATAGTCAGTCCCTCAACGACGGCGAACGCTGGCGCCGCGGTGGATGACTCGACAGTGCTCGAAACCATTACGGTTCAAAGCCACGGTGCGACCACAGAGGGAGCTGGCTCTTACACGGCTGCAAACGCCACAATCGGCAAGGGCGAGCAGGAAATACGCCGTATCCCCCAAGCCGTCTCAGTGGTCACACGTAAGCAGATGGACGATCGGAATGTCGAGACGATCGATGATGCGCTCGAAGAGGCCCCGGGCATTTCGCTCTACGATAGCCCGATGGGGTCGAGATATGTCTATTCACGTGGTTCGGCCGTTGACACGATGCAATATGATGGCGTTGCCCGCAGCACTTATTACGCGCAGGCGAACAGTTTCAGCGAAGACATGGCAGCGTTCGATCGCGTTGAGGTTTTGCGTGGTGCAGCCGGGTTGCTCCAAGGCGTCGGAAATCCCGGTGCGACGGTCAACATGGTCAGGAAACGGCCGCTCGACAGGCGCCAGCTTTCGGTTTCCCAGGATATCGGTTCGTTCCAGAACTATCGAACCGAAGTCGATGCGACCGGTCCCCTAAATGAGGCAGGATCATTGCGCGGCCGCATTGTAGGTTCATTCAATGACCGCGACTACTTCACCGATACCGCGAAAAGCCGTAACGTTTTTCTTTACGGGATCGTTGAGGCCGACATAACAGATAATACGACCATGGCATTCGGGGGCAGCTATAAACACCGGACGTCGAGCCCCTGCTTCACGGGACTGCCGCACTATAGTGATGGGTCCGATCTCGGACTTTCTCGCGATACCTGCCTTGGCCAGAGCTGGAACTACTGGGACACCGATCAGGTATCGCTGTTTGCAGACGTCACGCATGACATCAATGAGAATTGGAAGTGGAAAACCTCCGTCGATTACTGGCGCGAGCAGCATGACGTGAAATACGAGTACTCCGTTGGCGCCATCAACCCGACAACCCTTGCCGGCTCTTCTATGATGGGTAGCCTTTTTGACATGGAAACATCGAACGTAGCTTTCGACAGCTATCTCGATGGAACACTGGATCTGTTCGGCCGTACCCACGACGTCATTCTGGGGGGCAGCATCAACAGACTGGTTAGCGATAACGATTTCGCCGTCGCACCACTGGGAATTGCCCAGAACGTCTTTGCTCCCGTTTCTATTCCCGAAGTTGATGACAGCTTCATCACCGCCAATCGCATTAATGGCGGCAACACACGAAACACGATCGAGCAGCAGGCACTCTACGGCATGACCCGGCTAAGCCTGACGGATCCGCTGACCGTTATTCTGGGCGGCCGCTTGAGTTGGTACAAACACCGGTCGGTTAGTCACGAGCCTGGTATACCGTCTTCTTCCTATCAGGAGAAAGGTGTTTTCACCCCTTATGCCGGCATTGTATACGATCTCGACAACAACTGGTCGGTGTATGCGAGCTACACGGATATTTTCCAGCCGCAGACGAACGTCGATGTTTCGGGACAGACGCTCGAGCCAATCCTTGGCAACAATTACGAAATCGGGATCAAGGGCAATGTGCTTGACGGGCGGGTGAACACGTCGGTTTCGCTTTTCCGCAGTACGACAAAGAACCGTGCCGTTTTCGATGATGAGAATTATCCCTGTGCCTCTTCCCCAACCGGCGAATGCTACACTGCGGGAGGAAAAGTCCGAAGCGAAGGTGTTGAACTCGAATTAAGCGGGGAGTTGTTCTCCAACTTGCAGGTGGCTGCATCCTACACCTACACACACAAGACGCTGATCGCGGGTGAAGAAGACTTCGCTTTCAACAGGACAATTACGCCTGACCATCTGATCAAGATCTGGGGTGACTACAGTTTTACGGAACAGTTAGAAGGTTTGACAGTCGGAGCCGGTGTCCGCTTCCAGTCGGAGACAAGCCGAACAGTTGGAACCACCAGGGTTACCCAGGAACCCTTTGCCGTTGTTGGTGCCCGGGTCGGCTACAAGTTCAACGAAAACGTCCAGGCGGCTCTGAGCGTTGATAACCTCTTCGACACGCGGTACTATCAGACGGTGGGAGCCCCGGGTTGGGGCAGCATGTATGGCGACCCCCGGACTATCACGCTCAGCCTTAAAGCAACGTTCTGAGGTCCTGATCGTGAAAGAAAAGAAGGACGCCGTGCTTGAGCGGCGGAATTTCCTTATGGCGGCTCTGGGAGCGACCGTTTCGTTCGGATGGTCTGCTTCGGCTACGTCGTTCGACAGGCATTTTCCTGTATCCGTTTCGCATGCATTTGGCACAACGATCATCCCCGAACCGCCTAGGCGCATTGTCACATTGGGTTGGGGCGGCGAAGATGCCTTGTTGGCTCTCGGCGTCACGCCGATTGCAATGCCGAGCTACGGCCAGTTTCCAAATGGAATCCTGCCGTGGGTCGCAAATAAAATCGGTGATGCCAAGCCCACGCTTCTGAACCAGGGCCTGATCGACTACGAGGCACTCGCCCTGCTCAAGCCCGACCTCATTCTTGCAATTCGGACGAACCTTAATGCCCAGGCTTGGCACCGCCTCCAGCAAATTGCTCCAACGGTCGCCTATCGATCCGGCCCCTTGCAGGCGGACTGGAAGGAAATAACGGAACTCACAGGCGCCGCAATTGGGCTATGCGGACAAGCAAGCGACCTGATTTCAGCGACCAAAGTCCAACTGCGGGATCTTGCCAAGGTTCATCCACATATCCGCGACAGGACGTTCGTCTTTGGCAACTACTTCCCGGCGAGCAACGCCATCGACGTCTACCTCCCGCCCGACGGCCGGGTCGCATCACTATTGGAACTCGGCTTACGGATTGCGCCGAGTGCCTTGTCCTTCGCGTCTTCGACAAGACGGAAGATCGTCGCCAGCATCAGTCTGGAGTTGCTGGATACCATAGAGACAGATCTCTTGATCTTATGGTTCCCGCCGGGCGCGCGGCTGGAACTGGAGGGGAATTCGCTGTTCAAGCGGTTTTCTCCGGTCGTGAATGGTAGATATGTTCCGCTCGACGATCCACTGGCGGTGTGGGTCGCCTGCAATCCAAGTGTTCTGTCCATACCCTATGGATTTCCGAAGTTCGCAAGTCGTCTCGAGGGCACTTCAAAACACAGCGTGGGGATAGACCGTTGAGTACAGCGTCAATGCGGGCGACTGTTTTGTCGCGAGTGTGCCTTACCCCGTCAATGGTGCGTATAGTGCTTGGTGGAGAGGATCTAGCGCATTTTTGCAGCACAGATGCACCCGACGAATTTATCTGGTTGTCATTCACAAAGCCGGACATGACGACTGCGGGTCGTTATTTCACCGTACGGCGATGGGACATGGACAATCGCTGCCTCACGGTCGATTTTGTCAAGCATGACGTCGGTATCGCCACTGAATGGGCTCAACGGGCCTGTGTTGGCGATGCAATAGAAATCTACCTGCCTCGTTCGCGCTTTGATCCGCCTTGTCAAGGTGCAATTCTCCTAATCGGTGACTACACTGCCCTGCCGGCGATAAGTCGGATCGTGGAAGAGTTGCCACACGATCGCACTGTTATTGCGCATGTCGAAATTCCCACCGTTGAGGACCGCGTCGAACTTCCGGCTGGGGGAAATGTCGCGGTTTTCTGGCATGAATCATTCGGCAAAACCCGCAATGCAACCGAGCTTGTCGAAATCGCCCGAACGGCGACCTTTCCAGAGAATACTGGCTACGTGTGGATCGCAGGCGAAGCGAAAGCAGTTGCGGAATGCCGTCGACATTTTCGCGATATATGTGGCATCGACAAGTCCCGGATTACGGCGGTTGGTTATTGGGTACAAGGGCAGTCACGTGCATGAGTACCGTTGTCCCTACCCATCAAGAAAAATGCGGCTTGGCCGGGATTATGCCACGGCTGTTCGGTCTGGTGGCCGGTCTTGTCCTTTTGGGTGCCATGACGCTGATCAGCCTTTCGATCGGAGCACGGCCAATCGCCATTTTGACGGTTTTGGAAGCTCTGTTCACCTATGACACCCACCTTGCGGAGCACATCATAGTGCATGATTACCGCCTTCCGAGAACCTTGCTTGGTCTGCTTTGCGGTGCGGCTTTTGGTGTATCTGGTGCACTGATCCAGGCGGCAACGCGCAACCCTCTGGCTGACCCGGGTTTACTGGGCGTCAATGCCGGTACCGCCTTCTTCGTGACACTCGCGGTCGGTATGCTCGGCCTCTATTCCATAGACTCCTATCTCTGGTTTGCATTTCTGGGGGCTATCACGGTCACGCTCGCGGTTTATGCGCTTGGCGCGGTCGACTCGGATGGCGCGACGCCGGTAAGAATGGTTCTTGCCGGCGTCGCACTGTCCGCCGTTCTCGGCGGTATCGGTTCCGCTATCACACTGCTCGATCCGCAAGCCTTCGATTCCATGCGTTTCTGGTCGATAGGCTCGATTGCGGGAAGGGATATGGAAATTGTCACGACAGTTGCCCCGTTTATCGGCGCTGGGCTTTTGATTGCATTGACTGCCGCCCGGCCACTGAACGCCGTGGCGCTCGGCGACGATCTGGCGCGTTCGCTCGGCGCCAATATTCTTAGTGCCAGGACAATGACGGTTATCGCCGTGACGCTGCTTGCCGGTGCGGGCACGGCTGCTTGTGGTCCTGTCGGTTTCGTCGGTCTGATGGTGCCGCATGTGGTGCGCTGGTTTACCGGCCCAGACCAGCGCTGGATCATTCCTACGACGATGATCTACGCACCGCTGCTCCTGCTGGCTGCAGACGTTGCAGGGCGTTTGATCCTTTATCCGGGAGAACTCGAGGCTGGCATCGTTACCGCCTTCATCGGTGCTCCGGTACTGATCCTGCTTGTACGCAGAAAGAAGGCGAGCGGGTTATGACGCTTCACTCTTCTTCGCAGATCGATTTTGGCCGCACCTTGGTCGCGGTTCGGCTGCTCTCGGGCCGATTGTCGTTCCTCATTCATGCCCGTGTACTAATTGTAGCCACGCTGCTGCTAACGCTGGCTGCCTTTATCGCAGTGGCATCGCTTCTGGTCGGTAAATATCCCGTCACCTTGTCTGAAGTGCTTGGTGCGCTCGCGGGCCAGGGCGACGACATGGTGCGGATAATCGTGGTGGAATGGCGTCTGCCCCGTGTGGCGCTCGCTTTCTTGCTAGGAGGAGCTCTGGGAATGAGCGGCGCGATCTTCCAGAGCCTCACCCGCAATCCCCTCGGCTCGCCCGACATCATCGGCTTCTCCGCCGGCTCCTATACAGGTGCACTGGTCGTCATCCTTCTTCTTTCCGGCGGCTACTACGAGACGGCGGCCGGTGCGCTGATCGGCGGCATTGTCACCGCCACGGCCGTCTACATTCTCTCGTGGTTGCGCTGTGGGCAGGGCTTCCGGCTGATCATTGTCGGTATCGGCGTGGCGGCCATGCTCGGTTCCTTCAATACATGGATGATTCGCCAAGCCGAGCTTCAGGTGGCGATGAGCGCCGCCATATGGGGAGCGGGTTCGCTCAACGGTCTCGGCCTCGAACAGCTTCTGCCGGTCGTCGTCGTGCTGTGCATCGTGGTGCCAATGACACTCTTCCTTTTCCGGCCGATGCGTCAGCTCGAGATGGGTGACGATGCGGCGAGAGCATCCGGCGTCAATGTAAACAGGACGCGGCTTTTACTGACGGTGCTCGGGGTGGCGCTGACGGCAATCGTCACGGCCGCATCCGGTCCGATCGCCTTCATTGCGCTTGCAGCACCACAGATCGCGCGGCGTCTGACGCGCTCCGCCGGTGTCGCACTAATCCCGTCCGCATTGACGGGCGGGCTTTTGCTGCTGGCCGCCGACTTCGCAGCACAGCACGCTTTCGGCGTCCAGCTTCCTGTCGGTGTGATGACGGTGAGCGTCGGCGGCCTTTACTTTGTCTGGCTTCTCATTCGCGAGGGCCGCAAATGACCTCTACCAACATCCATACCACTTCTGACAGACTGCGTGCCGACGCTGTCACGCTTCGCTATGACGAGCGAACGATTTCGCGGAATCTGTCGGTTGCCATTCCCGATGGCTCCCTCACCGTCATCGTCGGGCCGAACGCGTGCGGTAAGTCCACGCTGCTCAGGGCATTGTCACGGCTGCTCGCGCCTTCTGTCGGTCAGATCATTCTCGATGGACGAAGCATCACTGATCTTGCCGTCAAGGAAGTGGCTCGGTGTCTCGGCCTCTTGCCGCAATCGTCTGTTACGCCGGGAGGCATCACCGTCGCCGATCTTGTGGCGCGCGGCCGCTACCCGCACCAGTCATTCTTCCGGCAATGGTCGAAGGCCGACGAGGAAGCCGTCGTCAAGGCGATGGAAGCAACTCGCGTCACGGACCTGTCGGATCGTCTGGTGGATGAGCTTTCCGGCGGCCAGCGCCAGCGCATCTGGGTTGCCATGCTACTGGCGCAGGAAACACCGATCCTGCTTTTGGACGAACCGACCACCTTCCTCGACATCGCCCACCAGATCGAATTGCTCGACCTGCTGGCCGATCTCAACCGACACGGTCGCACCGTCGTCGCCGTGCTGCACGATCTCAACCATGCCTGCCGATACGCCTCGCACCTGATCGCCATGAAGGACGGCGCTATCGTAGCCGAAGGAAAGCCGTCCGCCATCGTCACCGAGAAACTCGTGGAAGACGTCTTCGGCCTGCCGGCCGTCATCATTTCCGATCCGGTGTCCGGAACGCCGCTGATCGTTCCGAAAGCTCGGCAAAGGCTCGATACGGCGAAAACCGCACAGGTCGCGCCTGCCGACACATCTGTTGGCGCAGGGAAGGAGTTACCTCGTGACTGACTTGCTGAAGCGTCTCAAGCTTTTACTCGCAGCTGAACTTTCTTCGTTGCATTCACGCGATCCAGTTTCATTGGAAACACCTTAATTCTGTGTCCACGAAACCGGCAGCAGGCCAATCTATGTAAGCTTGAGATTGGGTTCAGACGCATTTGAGAATACAGCGCCTCAGAACGTCTGGACGGACCTTTTTGCCGAAAACATGCAGGAAGGTGATACTCTCAAGGCCTGCTCAGACCTGCGCTAGAGTTCGAGCCGCCTCGGGTATGCCATCGACGCCCTCTTGTTGAGGCACAAAGTTATCTTGGATTTGGCATTTGGAAATACGGCCCCGACGTACTTCTTACACAGGTCACTGATCCCGGGCCGGTCGTTCATCAACAGAGTCATCTCCAAGCGGCCTAAAATTGCCCGATGCGGGGACCCAATCAAGTGACATCGCAGATTCCACTCGACATGGCTGAAGGTGAAGATTCCCCAGCAGGGCTGCCTCGAGTGCAATTAAAGCTACAGGCCTGGACACGGTGTTTCTTCACGGAATGCCACTGTATTTTTGCTCTGTTTGAACCTGCATACCCAGTTCTCGGTATGCCTGAAGAAGTTAACAGACGACAGCCCTTGAGCGAGAAGCCGCCATTGATATCTTGCCCGAACGATAGCGGCAGCATGTGTATTGAGGAGTACGCGGCCGCGTCCGGGGAGGATATCATGAAACTTCTACTGGCCGTTTCGCGCGCCATTGATGCTGCCAATTCAGCAATTGGCAAAGCAATTTCCTGGCTGCTTCTAGCGGCTATTTTCATTAGCGCCATCAACGCGATCATGCGCAAGGCGTTTTCTATGAGCTCAAACGCCTGGCTTGAATCACAGTGGTATTTGTTCTCTGCGGTGTTCCTCATTGCTGCCGCCTACACGCTTCTTAACAACGAGCATGTGAAGGTTGACCTAGTCTACGGAAATCTTCCGCGCAAAGGGCAACTGTGGGTCGACATTCTCGGGACGATCTTCTTCCTCCTGCCTTTCTGCCTCATCACGGTCTACCTCTCCTGGCCGGTGTTCCTGCAGAAGTTCGCCTCCGGTGAAGTATCAAATAATACGGGCGGCCTAATCCAATGGCCGGTCTGGGCACTGATACCGATCGGCTTCAGCCTGCTCTCCTTGCAGGGAGTGTCAGAACTCATCAAGCGCGTCGCTATCCTGCGCGGCGATATTCCTGATCCGGTTGCAGCGGCGGACGCCGAAGCGGCAATGCTCTGATCGAAGGAAAAATAACAATGGCATTCCTTGCGGAAAATCTCGCCCCGATCATGTTCGCGGCGCTCATCATCGTGCTCCTGCTGGGTTATCCGGTGGCCTTTGCTCTGGCTTTTGTCGGCTTTTTCTTCGGTTTCATCGGCATCGAACTCGGCCTGCTACCGGCAACCCTGTTTCAGGCCATTCCCGATCGCATATTCGGTCAGATGTCCAACGAGACGTTGCTCGCCATCCCCTTCTTCACTTTCATGGGCCTGATCCTTGAAAAGAGCGGCATGGCGGAAGACCTTTTGGATACGATCGGCCAGCTGTTTGGACCAGTACGTGGCGGCATTGCCTTTGCGGTGATTTTCGTTGGCGCTATTCTGGCGGCCACCACCGGCGTTGTCGCCGCATCGGTCATTTCGATGGGCCTCATCTCTCTTCCGATCATGTTGCGTTACGGTTACGACCGTAAAATCGCCGCCGGCACAATCGCAGCTTCCGGCACGCTGGCGCAGATCATACCGCCAAGCCTCGTGTTGATCGTGCTGGCGGACCAGCTCGGTCGCTCGGTAGGGGACATGTACAAAGGCGCCCTCGTTCCGGGTCTCTTGCTCGTTGGTGCCTACACGCTCTACATCATCGTGACCTCGATCATCAGCCCGGGAAAAGTGCCTGCACTGCCTTTGGAGGCACGCACCCTGCGGGGTAGCAAATTGCTTTTGAAGGTGATCACCTCGCTGGTGCCGCCGCTCGTCCTGATATTCCTCGTGCTTGGTACGATCTTCCTCGGCATCGCCACGCCCACGGAAGGTGGCGCCATGGGAGCGGTTGGCGCACTCGCCCTTGCGCTCGCCAATCGCAAGCTCAATTTGGGCCTCATTCAGCAGTCGCTATACGCGACGGCAAAACTGTCGTCCTTCGTCCTGCTCATCTTGCTCGGCGCGCGCGTCTTCTCCCTGACTTTCTATGGCGTGAACGGCCATGTCTGGGTCGAGCATCTAATGACTTCGGTTCCGGGCGGCGAGATCGGATTTCTGATCGTCGCAAATCTGCTGGTTTTCTTTTTGGCCTTCTTTCTTGATTATTTCGAGCTGGCCTTCATTATCATCCCGCTTCTGGCTCCGGTCGCGGATGCGCTTGGCATAGATCTGATCTGGTTCGGCGTCATGCTGGCGGTCAATATGCAGACCTCTTTCATGCATCCGCCCTTCGGTTTTTCGCTGTTCTTTTTGCGGTCCGTCGCGCCGACAAGGGCCTACAAGGATCGCATCACCGGGCAGACGATCCAGCCAATCACATCGAGCCAGATCTATCTCGGCGCCATTCCCTATCTTTTCATCCAGCTCGCCATGGTCATCATCATCATCGCGTTCCCCGGCATCGTGATGCACTACAAGTCGGGCGCCAAGGTGGCCGATCCTTCTGCCGTTCATATCAACGTACCCATGCCCGGCGCGGGAACGGACGCCGATCCTTTCGCCAACCCGTTCCTCGCGCCCGGCAACACGGCACCGAGCTTCGGCAAGCCAAGCACACCGTGACGATTGATCGGGCAGGCAAGCGCCCGACCACGCCACCCGTATTCAACAGGAGGTAAAACTATGAAGGATAATCCAGGCCGCAGACAATTCTTGTCGGGCGGTGTGCTTGCGGGAGCGGCAGCGGCTGCTTCGACACTAGCAACACCGGCAATAGCCCAATCGTCACCGACCGTTCGCTGGCGTTTGACGTCAGGTTTTCCGAACAATCTCGACACGATTTACGGCGGTGCCGTTGTCATGGCGAATGCCTTGAGGGCCATGACGGGTGGCAAGTTCGACATCCAGGTCTTTCAGGCCGGAGAGATTGTTCCCGGCGCACAGGCCATCGATGCCGTAAAGGCCAACACGGTGGAAATTTCCCATACCTGCGGATATTATTTCACAGGCAAGGATCCGACATTCGCCATCGGCTCGACCATCCCCTTCGGTCTGAATGCCCGTCAGCAGAACGCATGGCTTTACCATGGCGGCGGCAACGAGGCCTATAATGAATTCCTGTCCGACTACGGCGTCATCGGTATTCCTGGTGGTGCGACGGGCGCCCAGATGGGGGGCTGGTATCGCAAGGAGATAAAAAGCATTGAGGATATCAAGGGCCTCAAGATGCGAATTGCCGGGGTCGCCGGGCAGGTGCTTGCGAGGCTTGGCGCCGTTCCACAGCAGCTTCCGGGCGGCGACATTTATCCAGCACTGGAACGTGGTACCATCGATGCTGCGGAGTGGGTCGGCCCTTATGACGACGAAAAGCTCGGTTTCTACCAGATCGCGCCCTATTATTATTATCCAGCGTTCTGGGAGGGTGGTCTGACGATTCACTTCTTCGTCAACAAGGATCAATATGCGGCCCTGCCTGACGAATACAAGGCAGCGCTTGACACCGCCTGCAAGGCGGCCAACATCAACATGCAGGCTCTCTACGACGTCAAGAACAAGGATGCGATCCGCTCGCTCGTTTCAAAGGGCACGCAGCTTCGCCCGTTACCCCGGGACGTGCTCGACGCCGCCTATAAGGCAACCTTCGAACTCTATGACGAGTATACGCAGAAACATCCCGCATGGGCCAAAATATATCCCGGCTGGAAGAAATTCCGCGACGAGAGCTATGAATGGTTCCGCGTCGCCGAATATACCTATGACAGCTATGGCTATGCGATGCAGACTGCCGGCAAATAAGCTGGCATAACTGATGTCGAGGCTCCCGGGTGACAACATTCGCGGGGCCTCGATCCCATCGCGCTATTCCTTGATGAGCCCGTGGTCTATCGCATAGCGAATAAGACCGGCGGTCGTCGCAATATCCAGTTTCCGCTTGATGTTCTTGCGATGGGTTTCCATCGTGCTCTCGGCGATATCCAGCGCCACAGCGGCGTCGCGGTTGCTTTTTCCCCTTGCAATTAGTAGCAGAACGTCCTGCTCGCGGGTGGTAAGTTCCTTCAACCTGCCAGTGGCGCTCTCCATCAGCACGTCCCGGACTCCTGACGAGAAATAGGTGCCACCCGCCGCAACGGTGCCGATGGCTACCACTATTTCCTCGGTAGCCACATCTTTCAGGATATAGCCGGCGGCACCATACATCACCGAGGTCGAAATATATTCCCGGCTATCATGCATCGACAGCATCAGCACCCGCGCTGAAAGCTGTTTCTCCTTGAACAGTTCGAGTGCATCGATGCCATTGATCTGGGGCATGTTGATGTCCATCAGCACCACATGGGGTTGCGTGGCCACAGCCGCGTCAATACCCGCCACGGCAGACACTGCGGTTCCAACGACAGTGATGTGCTCGTACGTTTCGAGCACCGCCTTCAACCCGTCGAGGATGAGAGGATGGTTGTCGACAAGAAGAACCCGGATAGGATGAACGTTCATTCCGCAGCCTCCTGCACACGGTGGCCGCGGTCCTTCATAGCCGTCATGGGCAGGACCGCTCGCAGAACCGTTCCCTTGGCAGAGCTTTCCACATCAAGCCTGCCCCCGAAATGGGTCATGCGTTCCTGCATGTTTCGCAAGCCAAGCCCCTTGTCGGTCGCCATTTCGCTCTCTTCGCGGGTGGCCGGAAATCCGCGGCCATTGTCGCTGACGATCATCTGCACGCGTTCATCCCGGCTGGAGAACCTGATGGTGACCCGCGTCGCATTCGAATGACGCTCAATATTGGTCAGCGCCTCCTGCGCGACACGATAAAGGGCGACACGGGCTTCCGGAACTAGCATGTGCTTGAAGGCCACCGATTCCAGCGTTGCCGCGATACCGGTGCGTTCGGAAAAGCTTGAAATCAGTGCTTCTAAAGCCGCGGTCAATCCCAGGTCATCGAGAACACGTGGGCGCAGGTCGTGTGAAATACGACGGACCTCCTTGATCGCCTCGGTCAGTGCGGCGGCCCCTTTGCCGATAGCCTCTACAGCACCGACATTGTCCGGCGTCACCTTGCGCCGTGCAAGATCGATTGCGAAACGCACACCGACAAGATTTTGAGAGATGCCGTCATGCAATTCCCGGGCAATGCGCAGGCGCTCCTCCTCCTGTGTATCAATCACCCGCTGCATCAATTCCTTGAGCCGACCATCCGCCATCCTCTGCTGGCGCAGATTGAGCAGCATGCAGGTGGCAAACACCAACAGCACGGCAGGAACTGCAAACAGCGCAACGATCAGAAAATTCCAGGTGATGGAATGGCGCAATTCTTCCTTGGCCGCCGCGGTCGCTGCAAAAACGTCATCCAGATAAACTCCTGTCCCGATCATCCAGCGCCACTTGTCGAGACCGGCCGCAAAGGACAGCTTGTCGGCCGTTTTCCGGGTCGACGGTTTCTCCCACTTGTACTGAACAAGCCCCCCGCCTTCTTTTGCCTTAAGGATCAGGTCGTAGATAACCCGATTGCCATCAGGATCATAAAGATCCAGCCAATTATTACCCGGACGGAAATTTTGCCGCGGATGAACGACGTTCAACCCGTCATAATCATAGACGAAAAAATAGCCGTCCGTGCCGTAGTCAAGGTCCATCAGAATGCGCTTGACCTCTTCCTTTGCTGCGTCGTCACCAGGCCCGGCCTTGTCATAAACGGAGCGGATAGCAGATAGGGCAAGATTGGTGAGGTTGAGGAGTTCCGCCTCCTTAGCAGCAAGCATGTTTCGTTCAAACGCGTCGATACTCGTGCGCGCCAGCGTCATTGACTGCCATGTTATGAGTGCCGTGATGATGATGATCGCAAGCACTAGAGGCCCTATGGCCAGCGCAAGGATCTGGTTTCTGAGTCTCATGCGGCCCTCCGACACATTCGCTCTGACGCACCATCACCTAACAATAGTTCGCGCGGCAAGTCGAGCATGTCGGAGGTGATTGCAGGGATAGAGCATAGCACTGGGCACGTGAAGGACGTCAGCCTATTGTCAACTCTGATGTAAGGTCACAATCATCGAAATGAGCCGATATATTGACCTATCAGATATTTCAGGTGGTTCCGGGTCAACCGGCCACCGCCTGTGGCAGCTTTCGAGATGGCGTCACCGCCGCTGCGTGAAGGCAACAGGTTGTTCGAGATCTGCCTGCCAAACGGCCGGAAGCGACGATCTTGGCCGCGCTTGATCGGACTGTCCTTGCCCGACTGTTGCCGGTCCTGGACGCATCATGATCGCCTTTCCGGGCGGGTGCCGCGACTGAATTTTTTCATTGTATTCGTGGGCTCCAACTCCGTTAGAAACACCTTAATTCCAGTGTCCACGAAACAGGCAGCACGCCAGACAAGCGCTTGCGCCGTTGCGACCAAATAAAGCTTGTTAAGCCTGCTCGGACCTTATCGCTAATTCAGCCTGCAAAAACCGGCATTGTCCGGCGCCTCCTGCAAGCCTTTGCAGGAGGTACGCTTCAGTTTGCCGTAAGCAGTTGAGGCGCGAAATTCGATCTCGGCGCTCAATGCCGGCTTGACCCTTTTCGGGTCAGAGGCCCGAGACGCAGGTAATATTTCCGTTAAGCCGTCACTTGATTGTCTCGCAACTCAGCTGGTTTTCAGCCGGTTGACGCCTGCTCGATAGAGTGAGAATAATCGCCCCAGCGACACCTGAGACAAGTGATCCCATCAGGATGCCGATCTTCACGTGATCCTGAACAGAGGGATCGTTGAAGGCGAGCAAGCCAATAAACAAAGACATCGTGAAGCCAATACCGCACAAAAGAGCAGTGCCCGTAATCTGACCCCAGCTCGCCTGCGCAGGAAGTTGTGCAAGCCCAAGCTTGACCAGTAATGTGACGACGCCAAGTACTCCGACTAGCTTGCCGAGCACGAGACCACCTGCAACTCCCATTGTCAGCGGCTCGCTGAATACCGACAAGCTAAGGCCGGAGAGCGAAACGCCAGCATTAGCGAAGCCGAAGATCGGCACGATGATGAACGCAACAGGCTTGTGCAGCGCATGCTCAAGGCGATGGAGTGGGGATTCTTCTGGCGTTGCTTCTGGCGTGCCAGGGGTAAGCTTCAAAGGGATCGTCAATGCCAGCATGACGCCAGCAAGCGTCGCATGAACGCCTGAGGCAAAGACGAGCACCCAAAGTACAGCTCCCACCACCAGATACGGCCACAGTACCTTCACCTTCATCTTGTTGAAAATGAAGAGATTACCCCAAACGAGAGCAGCGCCAATGAGAGCAGTAAGGTTCAGATCTGCCGTGTAGAACAGAGCAATAACGATGACCGCTCCGAGGTCGTCAATGATAGCAAGCGCCGCAAGGAAAATCTTCAGCGACGCCGGAACACGTGATCCGAACAGTGAGAGGACACCGAGAGCGAATGCAATGTCGGTCGCGGTTGGGATCGCCCATCCCTGAAGTCCTGCCGGGTTGTCGCGGTTTAAAAGAACATAGAAGAGCGCCGGAAACAGCATGCCGCCTGCAGCGGCAGCACCGGGCAGGACCCTGCGGCTCCAGGTGGAGAGTTGGCCGTCCAGCATTTCACGTTTGATCTCGAGTCCAACCATCAGGAAAAACACAGCCATCAGGGCGTCGTTGATCCAGTGCTGGAGGTTGAGAGGCCCGATGTAGACGTACAAGATATGGAAGTAATCCTCAGCCAAAGGTGAGTTGGCCGTGATGATCGCCAAAAGCGCGACGGCCATAAGAACAAGGCCACCTGAGGCCTCATTGTCGAGAAACTTGCGAAGTGTGGAATTAATGCGACCTGGATTTGATGTCGAAGACACAGGTTCACGCTCCCTTAGCTGGAAGTTGATCTTAGTCTCCGTGGATTTCGGGGGAACCCGCAGCGCACGCAGCACGCGCTGTAGGCCAGCTTTATACTAAACCTCTGATAAGGTTTCCACAAAAACCGAGGCCGTAATCAAAAAACCGCATCGTTTGCGCGATCTTACGGCTCACTGATTGTCATTCGGGCTTTTCAACGGAATTGCCAAGTTGTGTGGTGTTGGGTGGCATCGACGCCGTGTCTCAAGCTGGACAACCGCTCAGGCGCGATCTGGCCGACCGCACGCCGAGCACCTTTGAATTCGTCAATTTCAGCGACTAGAGACAGGATTTCGGGCGTGATCCGGACAGTCGCCGTCTTTAGAAATTCCATTTCCCCATCTATTCCCATCCAATATTTCGGCAGAGCTTGTCAGATCTGACTGTTGATCGTGAGCCTTCCGATTGATGAGTCGGCCCCTGTATCCACTTATGCAGCGAGACGAGAGAAGATGTGCCAGAACGACAGCTCTCAAAAACTCGGAACCGACCTCCTGTGAACCGCGCCGGATTTGCCAGAGGCTCCACTTTCTCAGAAGTTGGAGCCTTCGGCAAACCCGGTGCGGTTCAGAGACCGCCATTTGCGCGGGCTATTATACGAAGCGGCTTCGGTCGTTCTCACGCGCAGTTCCAAACAGAGTTCATTGCGAACACGGGGGCTTCAACTGCGAGAGGGGATCAGCTTTTAAAAGAGCTGCCGTGGCTGTCGCGCGGAAGCTAGCTGTCACCATGCTGAAAACCGGAGAGTTCTTCAATCCGACTGCGGGCATGACCAAATAGTACCTGATAGCGCTCAATAACTGAGCGCTTGAAGCGGCCCTGCCGGGACGTGAGCCGTGCCATTCCGTTGATGGGGTTGCATCGCTTTCGCAGCTGAATGCGTCGTCCACATCGAAGGCTCGTGCTGCGTGGCAACATCATGCGGCGACTGATGTCGACCGCGAAGACTACCATGCACCCGGCAGCGATCTTCAGACAAATTCAATCTTGACGCCCCAGCTGCGATTAGACAACCCCATCAGTTCAGTCCTCTAACTTTAATACACCGTTGATGCCAGGATGAGCGGCGTTCGTATCCTATCAACTGGCCGATTTTTGAATAGCGAGTTTGACGGCTCGACTGCCTTCAAGGCGAAAAGACACTTTGTCGCAAAACGGAGTGGACTATAAAAGCCAGCTTCGTCATGAAAGTCTTTTCTGAAAAAGTTTTGGTTATCCTCGGGCTTCGACAAGTGAAAGCAAAAGGCGCTGCAGCTTGAAGAGCGACGTTAGAAATCGCGACGCGCTTTAAGCATTTTATTCAATCAGTCGCTTCGCCATCACGATCGATGGTGTCCGGTCAATTTCCACAAAGCCGAATTTGGCGTAAAATGCTACGACCTTTTCGTTATACTGATTAACGCCTAGATGGACGCCTCTTACGTCAGACCTCGTTAAAGAATCCAGTTGATGTCGCAGTAGCGACGACCCATGGCCGCCATTTTGGATCTCAGGCAGAAGATTGATATGCAGATGGGCGGGGTAGGGCCGCGTGACCTCAGCCGGGGTCTTTCTTGCACTTCGAATATAGGAAAGAACGTTCTCATCCTCTACTGTCCGCGTTTCGAAATCGCGGAGCTCTTCCTGCAAGGACGGCCACCATACGGCCTTGAGCCAATTTTCATAGGCAATCGTATCGGTTGCGGCGACACAGTAGCCCATGACGACGTCATCCTTCGTCAGCACGAATGCAGTTTCTGCGCAGAAGCGGACATAGGGCAGCGCCCATAAGAGTCCGGGAAGTCTCGGGTCAGAGTAGTATTGTGATCCGTCTTTGCCTCGATCTGAAGTGCGCACACATATGTCGAGGATCGCCGTCTCATCGGACGGTCGGGCGTTGCGGATGATTACGGAGGATAGAGACTCTGGCATGGTCATAATCGTGGCCTCAGGCAGCCACATGCGGGGTGCGAAGCGCGTCATCGAAGCGCTGCCAGGTTTCAGCAAGCTCGATGGTGCGCCGGACCCGGCGTGCCTCATCAATCTTGATTGCCACGAGCCCCGCTTCCAAGGCTGAGACGATATTGACGGGCAGCGGAGAGGCCTCGGTCAGATGCCTGTAGATATCCGAGGCCATCTGATCATCTGCGCCATAGTGATCGCTTTCGTGCCCCTCGTAACGCCGCTCGACTAGCTTTTCGCCTGTTATTGCAGAGTGCACCTCGAAGCGATTGCGGATGAAATCGCCTTCGGCCATTCCCTTGCTACCGATCACGCAGAAGCGGCGGAACTGATCTGGAACGTTGAGATTGGTATGAAACGTCATCGTCGCCCCGCCATTATATTCGATAATCGCGGTCTGATAGTCGATAATATCGCCGTCACTCTCAAACACCGCGCCACCCTCTAGCCAGCCGCTCGGCTTTTTATAGAATTCCCGCTGTTGAAACGCGGAGAACTGATCCGGTTTGTTTTCCGCGATAAACGACTTTCGGCCGCCGAAGCTGGCAACGGCCATCGCCCGCTGCCCAACAACGCTGCCATAGAGGTCGAGATCGTGGCAGCATTTCTCCAAGATAAACGGCCCGGCATAGCGCGTATGCCGTCGCCAGTCCCGCATGAAGAACGCTCCGTGGTAGGGTGCGATATGCTCGGATGCCTCAATCGATGTGATGGCGCCGATTTGACCTTGCGTCTGGGCTGCGCGCAGATCCCGATAAAGGTCAGAGTACCGCAGAACGAGCCCCACCAGAACGCTTTCATCGCCATATTCGGCAAGCAAACGCGCCATCGTCATCGTCTGGTTTTCGTCGATCACCACCGGTTTCTCCGTGAAAACCCGCACGCCTGCGCGCAATCCGGCGGTGATATGTTCCAGATGGAAAAGATTGGGCGAGCCGACCATAAGAAGATCCGGCTTCGTCTGCGTCAGCATAGCCTCGATGGTTTCGAAACGTTGCGGCGCCGCCATGCCTGCGGACTGAATGGCTGGAAGGCCAGCAGGCTGCGGGTCCATCAAGCCGACAATTTCCAGTTCAGGGCAGGCCTTGCGGAAGGAGGCAATGACATTGGCAAGCCGAAAGCCGAGCCCGGCAATTGCGATTTTCATGTTTTAGTCCTGTCGGCAAGAGTTATGTAAATCAGGATGACGTGTCGTCATCCGTTGGCGCGCCTGCGACCCGATCGAAGCGTCTTTCGAAATCAATCGTCTGGCTGCGTCCGCGCATGGATGAGAGGCGCCTGAAGTCTGGGCTGCCATGAGCAATCAAAGGTAGCATGGCAGCGCCGATCGCGGCGGCCTCCGGCCCTAGAGCGCCAGCACACAGCCGGGGAATTTCGCGGTGGCTTCGGGCGCTGACTGACGGCAAAAGGGGATAGGCCCGGTCGATCAGGGAATTGATGAGCGCTGGTGGAAAGTGCCCTCCAACCACGATGGTCTGCGGGTCCATGATGTTTTCAAGCAGCGACACCAGCAACCGCAGACGCTTCGAATTGAGATCGAGCCATCGCATCAGAATACTGTCGCGTTGAGCGTAAAGTTTCTCCAATGCCCCAGGCCGCGCAATCTCCTTGCTTTCGCACGACAGCATCGCTGCAAGCTCGTCGATCGAAAACGGTGTCTGTTTCCCCGCATCTGGATTGGCAAGTTCCGCCGGCCATGTCAGGAGACCGATTTCTCCGGCATTGTTCCAAAATCCCTGGAGCGGCATGCTGTCATTGATAATGCCTGCCCCAAGTCCGTGCCCGACGAAAATATGGACGTAGTGGCTCAGTCCTCCCGCACTTCCCACCCTCAGTTCGGCAACTGCTGCGGCTGTGGCGTCATTCTCGATGATGGTGGGGAGGCCACACGCATCTTCGATGGCTTCCGCCACTGGCATACGGCTCCACGCATCCCAACCCGGCGGGCCGACGGGATGTTCGAATTCCGCCTCCTGCAACGTGGGCATCGCGATGCCGATGCCCCAGGCGGGACGATCCACGGTAACCGACCGCAGACGCTGTGTCATATCGGCGATGGCACGGATGGTGTCGGATGGATCTTCGAGCGATGCGGATGCGGTTTCGCGACCCAACTCCCGCCCCGCCAGATCGCAGACGATGCCCAGAAGCCCGTCGCGATCCACGTGAATACCGAGGCAGCAACCGGCCTCGGCTCTGACCCACATCTTCTTTTGCGGCGCACCGCGCGCGCCCTCTTGTTGGATGGTTTCCACAACCACTGAACGGTCTATGAGGTCCTTGCAGATATTGGACATGGTCTGCGGCTTCAAGCCTGTCACATCAACAAGGTCACGCCGGCTTATGCCATTGCCAGATCGGATCAGATCGAAAACGAGGCGACGGTTGTAGCGGCCGGAATATGTGTGATTGCTGCCCATCAAGCTCATCGGGGCCAATTCCTATTTAATAAATTAAATGGAATTTATCAGCCCAGCCTATGGGCGTCAAGCAGTTCGCAATGCAGATAATCTTAGCCTTCAGTCATAATACTGTAACGCAAGGACCGTAATTCCGCAGAAAAGGCGGCTTGATTTTTAATCTGGTAAATGGATTAATAGGGTCGCCTTCTTCTCAGTGACTTTAAAAAGGGAACATAGTCATGCTGAAATGGACCTTGCGGCGTATCATAGCGGGCGCGTTGGCGTCGGCGTCGATCATCAGTGTTGCGAATGCCGGAGAACTGGTGGTCTACACCGCTCATGGGGAGGCGACATCTGCTCCCATCCTCGATGCTTTTGCCAAGGAAAATCCGGATGTGAAGGTGACTGTCGTGCGCGGCGGTACTGGCGAGCTGATTGAGCGCCTGCGTGCAGAAGGTGGCAATTCCTCGGCAGACGTCATGTGGGGCGGACCGACGCAGACCTTCGAAGAAAATGCATCGCTCTTCCAATCGTTCGAAAGCAAGTCCGACGCCGACATGGTGACGACCGATCCCAATCACATCTGGCATCCGTTCACGGTGCTGCTGCAGCCGCTGGTCGTCAGCACCAAACGCGTCGAGGCCGGCTCCATACCCAAGACGCAGAAAGATCTCGTCTCACAGGACTTCGCAAAGAACGGTGGCCTGATTATTCCAGACCCTGCAAAATCCGGCACCGGCTATGTCATTCTTTCCGCTCTTGCTGGCAATTTCGGTTGGGATTTCGTCGGTCAAATGGCCAAGGGTGCGCGCATTGCTCCCGGTTCAGATGACGCCTTCAACGCCGTACGCGACGGTGAAGCAGCAGTTGGCTGGATTAACGAGGATCTGGGTGCCAAGTGGAAGGCTCAAGGTCTGCCGATCGAAATCGTCTATCCGACCGATGCGGTTACCGGCCAGATCGATGCGCAAGCCATAGTCAAGGGCGCGCAGCACATCGAAGACGCCAAGAGCTTCATCGATTTCCTCGGCAGCAAGACGGCGCATGAAATCGTGCGCGACGCCACCGTTCGACGCTCGGCACGCAAGGATGTAACGCCTCCCGCCGCTCTGCCTGACATGGCTACGCTCACGATCGTATCCGCTGTCGATCCGCGCCCTGTGGTCGTGGCTCGCTTTCAGGAGCTTCGCGGAAAATGAAGGTGCTGCGCGACAATTGGCTGATATTTTCAATCGTCGCGCTCGTGCTCTGCGGCCTGACGATTGTTGTCCCGCAGGTTCGCCTCATGGCCGCCTCCCTCCTGGAGGAGGGCGGCCGTTTTACTCTTCTGCATAATAAAGACGGCTTGCAATTCGTCCCGGAAATGACCGCCCGATACAGCGTTGCTAAACTTTCTGACGGCGTTGCGATAACGTTGAGTTCGACTGACAGTCTGACTGTAGACGTCCAGGATGACCGAACGCTGCGCCTCTCTTCGCAACAGCCGATTTCGGTTGGTAAGGACGAGGCAGGTTTACTTGAACTCGATCTGGGCTCGGCTCGGTTCACGCTTTCGCAGCAGGCGCCCCGGGGGCTATTCGCGACAACTTCACCAGCGCCTTTAGATATCAACGCGCAGTCGCTCAACGCCGTCCTGCTCTCACATGCCGCGAACGCCTACATCACCTTCGAAAACAAATCGCTGTCGCTCTCTGCTGTCCACTATACCGACTTCTTTACACGCTCGGAAACCCTTTCCGCCACGGTAAACAGCCTGCTGATCGCGTTGACGTCCACCGGACTTGCCGCTTTGATCGGCGTATCGCTGGCTTATCTTATCGCACGTTACCGGGTCGCGGGAAGCACTGCTATCGTCTTTCTTGTCACTATGGCGTCCGTATCTCCACCATTTCTGGGGGCGTACGCCTGGCGCTTGCTCCTGGGACGAAACGGCGTTCTGACCAACTATCTCGGCCTCGATGTCTCGATTGTCGGCTTGCATGGCGTCATTTGGGTCATCACCTGGCTGGTCTTTCCAATCATCTTTTTGCTCAGTCACAGCTCGTTTCAGAGTTTGGACGCTGGCCATATCGAGGCAGCGGAAAGCCTTGGTGCCAAGCCGCCTCGTGTGCGCATGACGGTCGAAATTCCGCTGGCACTTCCCGGCATCATCACCGGTCTCTATCTGGCAACGATGGCAGCCCTGTCTGACTTCGGAACGCCGCGCATTATTGGCCTCGATGTCAACGCACTGCCGGTTCTGATCTATACGTCCTTCCTGAGTGAGGCAGGACGCAATCCGGCGCTTGCGGCCACAGGATCGATTGTGCTCATCACCATCTCGAGCCTGTTCCTCATGGCGCAGCAAATCTATTTGGCGCGACGCGGTTTTGCCGTGGTGTCGTCGCGGGCGCTGGAACGCAAGCCGCTATCGCCTCTTGCTCATGTCACAGTGCTTGGCGCGGTCATCATTGCCCTTCTCATGGCATTCATGCCCCACCTGACGGTGCTGGTTTCCAGCTTCATGGAATGGCGGGTCGGCCTACCCAGGGCGAACTTTACGCTGGAAAACTACGCCACTATGTGGCGCACCGGCATGGGGCCGGCTTGGGTGACTTTGTCGCTTGGTATTGCCGGAACGCTGGCGGCAACAACAATCGGGTTGGGGATTGCATATGTGATTATACGCAAGCGCTACCGGATTATCGCGCCCGTTCTCAGCCTCACCGTCATGATGCCCTATGTCATTCCTGGCACGGTGCTCGGTATCGGTCTCATCATGATGTTCAACAAGGCGCCGCTGCAACTGACCGGCACCTGGTTCATCCTTCTCCTTGCCTATCTCATTCGAAACCTGCCGTTTACGGTGAAGGCGTCGGAGGCCGCCCTGAGGCGCGTTCACCCGGCTCTCGAAGAGGCCGCAATCAGTCTTGGAGCGCGTCCATTCAGGGTGTTCTTCACCATAACGGCACCTCTGGTTCTGGCGGGTGCGGTAACCGGTGCAACGCTCACCTTCCTTCACATCGTCACGGAGCTGTCGTCTACCATCGTTCTCTATCGTCCGCCGTGGAAGCCGATGACAGCCGTGATCTTCGAAAACACGCTGGTCGATGCCGATTTCGGTGTCTCCGCGGCACAGACCATCCTGCTGATGCTGATCATTTACATCCCTCTCTATTTCATTGTCCGCTACGGCCAAATTCGAGGAAATTCCGGTGGTTGAAACCTCATCTTCCAAAACTCCAACCCAAGGCTGCGAGGTCGTCATCGACGCCGTCTCCAAGACCTTTGGCAATCATGCAGTTCTGAAAGACATCAGCCTCACGATCAGGCCCGGCGAATTCTTCACGCTGCTAGGGCCGTCCGGTTGCGGCAAGACGACACTTTTGCGCGCCATTGCAGGCTTCCACCCAATCGATGGCGGAAAAATCCTGTTCAACGGGCAGAACGTGACCTCGCTCGCCGCCTGGGACAGAAATATCGGCTTCGTCTTCCAGAACTATGCGCTATGGCCAAACCAGACCGTGTTTGACAATGTCGCTTACGGGCTCAAACTGCGTAAGGTTCCGAAGAACGAAGTTGCTGAAAGGGTTCGGGCCGCACTGGCCCAGGTCGAGCTTCACGGCGTCGAGAAACGCTATCCCGCAGAAATGAGTGGGGGTATGCAGCAGCGCATCGCGCTGGCGCGTGCACTCGTCATCAACCCGCCGCTGCTTCTCATGGACGAGCCCATGTCCAACCTTGATGCGCGTCTTCGCGTGGCTCTTCGCCATGAACTGCGCAGTCTGCAGAAGAGACTCGGTCTCACAGCAATCTATGTGACGCATGATCAGGAAGAAGCCCTCGAAATGTCGGACCGGATCGCCGTGATGCAGAATGGAATCGTGCAGCAGCTTGCAGATCCCGAAACAATTTATTCGCGACCGGCGAACCGCTTCGTTGCCGAGTTCGTCGGCAGCGCAAACTTTCTGGAGGGCGAATTTGATGAGGCCGGCTTCCAGATGGCTGACGGATCGCGACTTCCTATCACAGGAAGCGGCCACTGCGGTAAAGGCACACTTGTCGTGCGTCCCGAACAGGTAATGACCCGCGAAAACGGCAGCGCTCTCGTCAATGCAACGGTGAAAGATCGCCGCTTCATGGGCAAGGCCTGGACGCAAAGCCTTCGACTGGAGAACGGTGCGACCATCTCGGTGGAAACACGACGCGCACTCGATCTCGACTCGCGCGTCGGTGTGGATTTCGAGACGATAACTTTTCTACCCTCGGGAGTATGAGATGGCGGACCGGTCGCTTGACGAACTGATGCAGCTTGCTTTGTCCGCCGCACTTGCCGGAGGCGCTGAACTGAAGACGCATTTCGGCGCCATGTCCCGCGATAGTGTTCAACGAAAAGCTTTGGGTGATTATGCGTCCAAGGCCGATCTTGCTGCCGAGGAGGCTATTGCCGCAGTTCTGGCAAGGGCAGGTGATCGCTACGGTTTCGTGGGTGAAGAAACCGGTACGCGCAAGCCAGACGCACGACGCCGCTGGGTGGTAGACCCGCTCGACGGAACCAGCAACTTCATCTGGGGCATTCCCTATTTTGCTGTCAGCATCGCTCTTTGCGACGACGATGGCGAAATACTGGGCGTCGTCCTTGACCCATTGCGGGACGAGATGTTCACGGCAGTTCGAGGGCAGGGTGCCCGGATGAACGGTAAGGAACTGACACGATTGGAAGAGAAAAAGCCGGAAGAATCCATCATATCTCTATCTATGCCGATCCACGGACAGTTGAAGTCGATGGACCGCAGTAGTTTCTTCCGGGCCCTGGATGCCATCACCAACGAGACAGCAGGCATCCGCAGACTCGGCTCGGCCGCACTTGATCTCGCATATGTTGGCGCGGGCAGGCTAAATGGCTATTTCGAAGACGGCCTCAGCCATTACGACTACGCGGCTGGAAAGATTATTGCCCAGGAAGCCGGAGCGCTTGTTACCTCCCTCAATGGCGGTGTTGTAAAGGACGGCGGTTCACTGTTGGCGGGAACGTCATCCATACATCAGTGGCTCAAATCCAAGTTTCAGCAAGGGGAGACTCCAAGCTGAAAGGTCTCACAACCGCAGGCGCTTTTGATGTCGCAACTGTCAAGCTTTAGACCTGACTGCTCTTAGTTCGCAGTAGATACCTAGAGACGCGTCCAGAACGTTTTCAATCTTTGTATCGATGCATCGTGCTTTTTCCAGAATGCAGGTTTGTGCGGTGATGAGCGTGCGCAAGTCCAGGGGCTGAAGCTTTCGGGTGGTCCTATGCGTTATGATCCAGGAGACGAGATGCGTGCCCCTTGGTAACATCGACAGACTTCTCGTGGCTGCGTTCAGGCAGCCACCGGCTGCACCCGGCGCTGGCGCGCCACTTTTCTCACGGGGCTTTTCAAGGCCACAGGGCCGGTGTCGCTCAGGGCCGACAAGACGGCCTGCGTCAGCGAAGAGGCAACGAAGTCGGCGCTTATGTCTTGAGGGTCGATTGGCGCTTCGCGCCCGCCCTCTCCCATCGGCAACAATATGCCGACACGAAGAGAAGGTCTTACACGCTTCAAACGACGCACGATCTGTCGCGCGTGCGATTTCGAGTTCTCATTGAGAAACGTAACGACAACGGTGTCGATATCGTCAGCCACCAGAGCCTTCAAATCTCGCCCTTCAATCACTGTATAGTCTGCTTGTCTGATCTGCGCACCCTGAACCAAGAGAACTTGCGATAACATCGCAGACGCTGCATCGTCCATGGCCCCTCGGCCTCCCAGGGATAGAATGGATCTGCCTTTACCGTCCGGTAGCGCGATTGTTTCTTTGGTCTCTGGCGCTGAAGTCTGTTCGTCTTCCGACATTCCCTCGTTTTCCTCTTCGCTCGCAATCTCTGCAAGATTTTCAATGAGGGCATGGGCGCTGGAGGCAAGAAGCGCGATCTGAGCCTCTGTCATCACGCCGCGCTGGCGGTCCGCTTCGCCCAGGATCAAGGCAGGAAGACCAACTTTTTCGTAGTAGTCGATGAGATATTCCTCTTCGAGAAACTCTTCGGCGTTGTCAGTCGCTTCGTTGGGGTCGCCGGAGAGCAGCCGCTGGTAAAGCTTTTCCTGCGGTTGGAGGACTGGTTCATTTCCGAGCAAAACGTCCAGAAAACTGAACTCGGGGACATATCTGCCAAGAACGACCAGACACACCGTGAGAGGTGTCGACAGCATTAACCCCAGCGGTCCCCAAAGCCAGGACCAGAAGATTGCGGAGATAATGATCGCCATCGGAGACAGGCCGGTGTGGCTACCATAGAGCCAAGGTTCAACGACGTTATTGCTGATCAGTTCGGTGATAATGAAAAGTGCCGCGACCCACGCGACCAACGACCAGCCGGGAGAGATTGCAAGGGCGAGGAACAGCGGCAATACCATTCCGATAACGGGACCAATATAGGGCACGAAACGCAGAACCAGCGTCAGCAGACCCCACAGGATCGCGTTCGGAATGCCAAGCACCCAAAGCCCAATGGTGATGGGAAAGGCGTAAAGGGCATTTACCACCAATTGCATCAGAAGGTATTTCCCAACCCGTTTTCCAGCGTCCTGCAGCGCTGCCGTCGTGCGATGCAGGTCACCAAGTCCAACCAGCCTGATGAACCTGTCGCGAAGGTCCTCGCGCTCGATCAACATGAAAATCACAAGAACGATGACCAAACCTGCCGTTGCAAACGGGCTGATAAGCGGAAGAATGAAATTGCCAAGTGTCTCGACCGGATGGGATCGCGTGACGATTTCAACGGGCATCGGCTCTCGCATGGTTGGTGCGGTCGACTGCTCGTCCTGACTTTCGACGGCGCGTGTCTGCAACTCGGCGCCGACACGCTCGACAACCTTGCTCAGATGTTCGAGCACACCATTGCCTGATCCGGCTTGGCTGAGCGCCTGAACCTTGGTGACGATATTGCGCTGATATGTCGGGATGTTTTCGGCAAGATTTGTCACCTGCGTGGCGACGACGAAACTGAACAGCGCAATTGCCATGAAGGCTGAGGCGACCGCCAAAATAACGGCGGCAATCTTGGGCACAGAGTGTTTTCGGAGAAAAGAGACAATAGGTGCCAGAGTGAATGTCAGGAGGAGAGCCAAGGCTAATGGCACGAAGATTTCCTGACCCACGTGCAGGATGACCGCGACGCCAATCAGAATGAGAATCGTTCGTCCAGAAAGCCTGGTGTTAGCCAGCGGACCTTGATGAGAAACGGCCATAAGTTTTCCGATGTCGTTTGTTGTTAAAGCGCCAGTGTCCATCAGCAGTCCGCCTTTAGATGCACCGATGAACTCAAAAAATATGTGCCATGTCCGCATCTGCTTTATGAAGATCAGCTTTAACTCGCGAAAGACGTTAAAGATGCAAGGGCGTGCCTCACATCTTTCTCTCGACCTAGCAGTCCTGTAGTAGCGCCAATGTAAGGGAAAATATTTCTTAAAAATTACTGTGGCCTATCGGAATCGAAAAAGGGGTGTAGGGCCTGAGCGATGAAGGGCGATTGGTGCTGTCACATAGGCAGGATCGAGGCGATTGAGCGTAACTGGTTCGGTTTCAATGGATGGAGATAGCTTGCGCAACGCTCTTGAACGCAACTCTCCACATCCCCATTCATATTAGGCTGAGGCATATCTCTTTTATGGAGCACGATTGTATGACAGCGAGAACGTGGAACGCCCACGGCACATCGGACGACTTCGTGGATGGTGCTGAGCGGCTCCGCCGTCTGCGGCGGCTGTCGGGCATCGCTCGTATGATGGACACAGCGATCCGCATTCCTGGCACGGGAATCCGTTTTGGTGCAGATTCCATCATGGGTTTGCTGCCACTGATTGGTGATGGTGCGGGCGCGATTGTCGGCCTCTATATCGTCAATGAAGCGCGCCGCCTTGGTGTGCCGCAGGAAAAGCTTGCGCGAATGGTTGGCAACATCGCCATGGATGCTCTTGTGGGCAGTGTTCCTGTCTTCGGTGATCTGTTTGATATTTATTTCAAATCGCACCGCCGTAATGTCGATATGATCATCCAGCACTTTGGCATCCATGGCGACGACTTGCGGCGGAAGCGCAAATAAGCCTCGACGATGGCCCGAAAAATCCTGGCGGCGGTTCTGGAATCGCAGTCGAGGTGTACCGTTTCCTCGTCGGTGGTCGAGACTGCGTCTTTCAGCCTGTGCACATTGTTGGCTGTCGCCTTAGGGCGGGTAGGCTCAACTAAGATCCTTCAGTGCCGGATAGAGGCCGCCTCGGCGGACGGAGTCGTCCCTGTTTCGCCGGGTCAGCCGGCTTTCCTGCGCGCTCGCAATCCACGCGATGGCTGTCAAAACACCAATCCCAAATCTGGACGCTGCTGAGCGCGTCGATATGCCATCCCGTGACGCAGCTAGAACGCGGCTACGCAGATCATCGTTGAAAGCTCGGGCCATGTTGCCCGCGACTAAATCACCAGTCGGAGCGATGGAATTAGAATTCCGCCAGTAAGGGGGGCCTAAACGCGATTCCGCGTTCAACGGACGTGATCTATAAATCCAATGGAAATCAGCCTGTGAACACTGCTGGGGACAGTTCGGCTCCTTTCAAGAGCTAACGATAAAGATACCCCTTGTCTCAGTTCAACAGACCTAACTTTTTTCTAAGTGCTTCCGACCAGACCGCGTAGCCTGCCGCATTCAGGTGAACCAGATCGGGTAAATAATAACGGAACATCGGCAGGCCATTTTCACCAATGAGACCGGCGTTCGGATCAAGCCATGTCGTGTGTTCGCGGCCGTTGCACCAGTCGCGCGCCGTCTGGTTGAAAAGATCGAATTCATGGCGGTATATCCAGCGCGCCGGACTGGGCTTGATCGCCAGAACAAAGACGTCCGCCTGCGGTAGCGCTCGAGAGATGCGATCGCGCAAATCCTGCAGGTGCGCAAGCGTCGTCTGCGCCTTGAGGCCGTCGCTGGCAATATCGTTTTCGCCGAAATAAAGCACCACTCTACCTGGCTTCAAGGGAACCAGGAGCCGGTCGAGGTAGTGGCTGGCAGAGAGGTAAGTGCCGCCGCCAAATCCCAGATTGACGATATCCAGCGAGCCGAGATCCTCGGTGACGGAGCTCCAGATTCGAAACGAGGATGAGCCATAAAAGGCGATCGGATTGTCTGGAAGGCCGATGCGCTGAATGCGGGCCAGAACGGCAATGATATCGTTTTCGTGACGGCTGGTGCCGATATTGGCTGGGAAGTCGTACATGATTGGTCCTAGAGATTGTCTTGAAAGCCGGATGCCGCCATTTCGGCAACCGGCGATCGGCAAGGGTTATAAAAGCGCTTGCTGCAGGACAGTCAGAGCGCCTTTTGTGAGGGCGTCATCCGCACCCATGGATGTCTTGAGCCCGAACACATCTGCGGCAACCAGATAGAGATCGTTCAGCCCGTCATTGCCGACGATAGCTGCCTCGTCTCCTTCCGCATACCATCCGGCCTCGCGGGCTTGCCGAAACTCCTGCCCGATGACCAGTCCTCGCACATAGGATCGCAACTGATCCGGCGAGAGCCGGCCCGCAAGCCCGCCGGTTCGCGCCGAAAACAGCAGCGACAGCATGGCGGCGGATCGTTTTGCCTCAGTCAGACCCCAGCGATAGGCCTCCTGATCATCGACCGGCGGCTGCGTGGAACCGCGCGCGATGAAGGAGTGATTGATAAGCAGGTTGAAGATTTCACCGGTGACGAATGTCTGGAAGCCATCGATCCTTCCCGCCGCCACCCGCGCCCATTTGCTGTGTGTTCCAGGGATGATGAGGGTGGCATCGTCGCCAAGGCCGTGACCGACGATCTGGGTTTCTTCGCCGCGCATCACGTCCGGGAAGGGCTGGCGGGCGGGGTCGGTCAGACCGGGCAGGAAGACGAGATCGGACCCGTTCGGCAGCGAACTGCGCACCGTGCCGGCGGCAAGTTCCGCCGGGCCGGCCGGGCACGGCACATAAGCGACCTCGACCCAGCCGTTGCGGCTGGTGATCATTCCGAGTGCGGCGACGGGCAAGGCCCCATGGCTTGAGAACCAGGGTGCGAGTGCATCCATCAGCGCCGCCTCGTGCTCACCCTTGCCAAGGCTCGAAATACCGTCGGCGGTTTCAAGATGATCGAGTTCTTCGCCGCCTTCATCAACGAGCGCCGCCCTCAATGATGTCGTTCCCCAATCAACGATGATCGATGTCGCCGCTGCTGCCATGTCTTGAACCTCCTCGTTCATTTCATCTTGGGGCTTGTCATAGGTCGCAAGTCTATATAGTGTCAATTAGTGAATTCAAGGTATCAAAATATGATACTTAATCGGGAGGATAATGATGGTGGCTGGCCTTAAAGGGATTTTGCCTGTTCTGCCTACGCCGTTTCTGGCTGATGGCGGCATTGACGAGGCGGGTATGAAGCGACTGGTGATCTTTGCGCTCGACAAGGGCGTCGATGGTGTCGTGTTTCCCGGTTTCGCCAGCGAGGTGGAGACTTTGAATGCCGCCGAGCGTGCGGCGTTGCTGAAAATTGTCGTGGATGTGGTGGCCGGGCGGGTGCCGGTCGTGGCCGGGGCAAGTGCGGCCGACTGGCGTGATGTGGTTGAGCACGGGCGGGCGGCATCGGCGCTTGGCATCCGCCACCTGATGGTGCAGGTGCCCAAGTCGGTCGGCACGGATGCGCCGGCGCTGATCGAATTCCTCGGCAGGATCGTCGAGGCGCTGCCCGAAGTTGAAATCATTCTGCAGAACGCGCCCGCGCCGCGCGGCTCCGACCTTTCGCCGCAGGCGATCGTGGAGATCGTGCGGGCGTTGCCGCAGGTGACCTATGTCAAGGAAGAGACGCTTCCTGCCGGCCCGGCTATCAGCCACATCGTCGCCCATGCGCCTTCGACACTGAAGGGCGTCATCGGCGGGGGCGGCGCGCGTTACATTCTCGACGAATATGCCCGAGGTGCTACCGCAGCCATGCCGGCGCTGGAGATCGCCGAGGAACATGTGGCCATCGACCGGGCGCTCGTTGCGGGGCGGCAGGAGGAGGCTCGTCGGATTTATGTGCGCACCCTGCCTCTTCTGGTGCTGCAGGCGGTCTATCGCATGCGGCTGACCAAATATGTGCTGGCCCGCCGCGGCGTGATCGAAGGCGTCGGTGTGCGTGCGCCGACACCCGAGCTTGATGCGGCGGCCATTGCCGATATCGACGCCAATCTGGTCGAACTAGGCCTCGTTGCCGTGGAGGCCGCATGAACAGCCCCATCGCAAGCGTCGAAGTCTTCACCCTGACCCAGCCGCGCAAAGTGCCTTATCTCGGCGCCTTGCGTGAAGGTGAGGTGGTCAATCCCAACGGCTATATCGTGCGCAAGGGAAATCGCACGGTCTACCCGACCTTCGACCGCAGCGTGCTGGTGCGCATGACGACCGAGGCTGGCGTCGTGGGCTGGGGTGAGACCTACGGTATCGTCGCCCCCGGCGCGGTCGCCGCTCTCATCAACGATCTTCTCGCCGGTTTCGTGATCGGCCGCGATGCTTCGAACCCTTCGGCGATCTATGACGACCTTTACGACATGATGCGGGTGCGCGGTTATACCGGCGGCTTCTACGTGGATGCGCTCGCCGCGCTCGATATTGCGCTATGGGATATTGCCGGACAGGAAGCCGGCAAGTCCGTTCGCGACCTGCTCGGCGGCGGCGTGGATACGTTTCCGGCCTATGTTTCAGGCCTGCCTGAAAAGACGCTCAAGGCCCGCGGGGAATTGGCGAAATACTGGCAGGACCGCGGTTTCAACGCCTTCAAGTTCGCAACGCCGGTGGCAGACGATGGCCCGGCGGCCGAAATGGCGAATCTCCGGAAGGTGCTTGGACCCGATGCAAAGATCGCCGCCGACATGCACTGGAACCAGACGCCGGAGCGGGCGCTGGAACTGATTGCCGAAATGCAGCCCTTCGACCCGTGGTTCGCAGAGGCTCCGGTCTGGACGGAGGACATTGCCGGTCTGGAGAAGGTTTCGAAGAATACCGAAGTGCCGATTGCAGTTGGTGAGGAATGGCGCACCCATTGGGATATGCGCGCCCGCGTCGAGCGCTGCCGCATTGCGATCGTCCAGCCGGAAATGGGCCATAAGGGTATCACCAATTTCATCCGTATCGGTGCTCTTGCTTCCGAGCATGGCATCGATGTCATCCCACACGCCACCGTTGGCGCCGGCATATTTCTTGCCGCCAGCCTGCAGGCGTCGTCGACATTGCCAACGCTCAAAGGTCACGAATTCCAGCATTCGATCTTCGAGCCGAACCGTCACCTGCTGGAAGGCGACATGGATTGCCGGGAGGGCAGGTATCACTTGCCGTCCGGACCCGGACTTGGGGTAAGGCCGTCGGAGGCGGCACTCGGTCTGATTGAACGTATCTGAACTGGTTTTTTGGAGGAGGAAGCCATGAACAAGACAATAAGCCGATTGGCGCTCGGCACCGCGACCGCCGTTTTGATGACAATGGGCAACCTTGCCCCGGCCAGGGCCGATACCGTTCTGAAATTCATTTCCTGGCAGACGGACGATGCCGGCACAGGCGAATGGTGGCATTCGGCCATTGCCGCCTTCGAAAAACAGCATCCGGGCGTGAAAATCGAATTCACCAAGGCCGAGCGCAGCTCCTATGCCGACACGATGACGACGCTTTTTGCGGCCAACCAGCCGCCGCAGATCGTGCATCTGGCGTCCTTCGAATTTCAAATGTTTGCCGATAGCGGCTGGCTCGAGCCGCTCGACCCGTGGCTGAAGAAGGACGGCATCGACATGACCGGCTGGGCCGGCCAGCAGAAATGCGAATGGAATGGCGAAACCGTCTGCATCATGACCAACTATTTCGGTTTCGTGATGGCCTACAACAAGAAGCTTCTCGAAGAAGCGGGCGTCACGGTTCCGAAGACCTATGACGAGTTTCTGGCCGCGGCAAAAGCGACGACAAAGGATCTGAACGGCGACGGCATTATCGACCAGTTCGGCACAGGCCATGAAACGAAAGGCGGTCCGGGTCAATATCTGACGGAGATGCTGAACTACATCCTCGACGCTGGCGCCTACTGGACCGACAAGGACGGCAATATCACCATCGATACGCCGCAGATGGTGGAGGGTCTTTCACGCTGGAAAACCGTGATGAAGAGCGGGATCAGCCCGGTCGACATGAGCGCCAGCGACGTGCGCAAGCTGTTTGCCGATGGCAAGATGGCCATGCGGCTGGACGGCCCCTGGCTTTACGGCACCACCGAAAAAGGTTCGGCCAAGACTGACATCATTTACGCCGCACCGCCGCTTCATCCGCCGCTTGGCGGCTCGTCCAATGTACTCGCCATGCCGGCCGATATTCCCGACGACCAGAAGGCATTGGTCTGGGATTTCATCAAGCTGACGATGTCGCCGGAATTCCAGCGCAGCTATGCCACCCTTGGAGGCAACACCCCGCCAAGCCCGAAGGCCGACGTCTCGGGTGTTGAAAAGACCATCCCGCATTTTCCGGTGCTGATCGAGACGATGAAGGCCGCGTCCGAGGCGGGGATCGACCGCATTCCGACCGGACTTGAGCTCTTCTACAACGAGTTCAGCAAGATGGTGATGGAAGAAAGCCAGCGGATGATCATTCAGGATCTCGATCCGGCGGCGGTGGCGAAAACCATGCAGGCAAAGGCCGAAGCCATCAAGGGTTGATCCCGTTGTCCTGCCATGGCCCGGGAAGGGCCATGGCCATCATCCGCATCCGGCAGGAGGACCATCCATGACCGAACCCGTTCGGGCTGGGCGTCGCAAGTTCTTCGATCTTGCGCGCCCCAGCCGGCAACATCTCCTCGGCTATATTCTGATTGCGCCCGCAGTCCTGATGGTTGCCGCCATCATCGTCTGGCCGCTCGTTTTGGCCATCGACCTGTCGTTCCAGCAGGTCAAGATACCACGGCTTGGCGGTGCCAGCCGGCCGTTTTCGCTGAGCAATTACACATGGTTGTTCTCCTCGCCGGAATTCTGGCTGGCCTGTTGGGTGACGCTAAAGCTGGTTATCGTCGTAACCGCCGGCAGCGTCGCCGTTGGTCTCAGCACGGCGCTTCTGGCCAATAATCGCTTCAAGGGCCGCACCGTCGCGCGGCTGGGAATGGCGCTGCCCTGGGCGGTGCCGGAAATCATCGCGGTCGTCATCTTTGCGTGGATGTTCGACACCTCCTTCGGCCTGTTCGGTTGGCTGGCGATCAAGCTCGGTTTCACCGACCAGATGATCCCCTGGGTCAGCAGTTCCACGGCCGCCTTCTGGGCCGTTGCCATCACCATGGTGTGGAAGGGCTTTCCTTTCGTGTCGATCATGTGTCTGGCCGGTCTGCAGTCCATTCCCACCGATTATTACGCCGCCGCCAAGGTGGATGGCGCCAGCGTCTGGCAGCGTTTCCGCTGGATCACCATGCCGTTGCTGATGCCGGTTCTCGGGGTCACGCTGGTGCTGACCCTGCTTTGGGTGTTCCGCGACTTTTCCATCATCAAGGTTCTGACCGGCGGCGGCCCGCTGCGTTCAACCCAGACGCTGTCGATCATGACCTACGACCAGGCCTTCCAGTATCACAACTTCGGTCGCGCCGCCGCCGTCGGCGTGCTGACGCTGGTGATCTGCATCATTGCCAGCCTGCTGATGCTCGGCCGGCGCTCGAAATCAATCTACTGAGGAGGCTTTGATGAAACGTAGCTTTGCCCAGAGCCTTGCCCTCTACGCGACGGTGATCTTTACGCTGGTGATGATCCTGTTCCCGGTCTACTGGCTGCTGGTTACCGCCCTTTCCACCACCGACGAACTCTACCGCCTGCCACCGACTTTCTGGCCGGACGATCCGCAATGGGATATTTTTGCCCGTGTCTGGGCGGCAAAGCCGATCCTTCTGTGGCTGTGGAATTCGATGCTTGCCGCTGTCGGCTCGGTTGTGCTGTCGATGCTGGTTTCGGTCAGCGCCGGTTACGCCCTGTCCCGCTATTCGATGCGGGGCGGCGCTACCATGGGAATGTTCGTTCTCACAGCCAAGATGTTGCCCGCCACGCTACTCGTTATCCCGCTATTTTCGATCTTTTCGAGCTTCGGTCTGATCGGCAGCCTATGGACCCTTGTGCTTGCACATTCGACCATGATCATTCCCTTCGCAACCTGGATGCTGAAGGGTTATTTCGACACGATCCCGAAGGAACTGGAACAGGCTGCCATGGTCGACGGCTGCTCGCCGATCGGCGCCATGGTGCGTGTCGTGCTTCCCATCGCAACACCGGGGCTTGCCGCCACCGCGCTTTACGCCTTTGTGCTCAGCTGGGCCGATTACGCCTATGCGCGCACCTTTCTGGTTAACTCGCCGGACAACTGGACCGCCAATCTCGGCATCACCACGATGCAGGGCGAATATGTCACCTATTGGAACGACATCTCCGCCGCATCGGTGTTCATCGCGCTGCCGATCATCGCAATCTATCTGTTCCTTGAACGTTATTTGGTCGGCGGTTTGACCGCTGGCGCGGAGAAATAAGCATGGCCAATATTTCCATTCGCAACGTCAGCAAGTCCTATGGCGCGCTCAACGTGCTCAGGCCCTTTTCGCTTGAGATCGAGAACGGCGAGTTCGTGGTGCTTGTCGGACCTTCCGGTTGCGGCAAGTCGACGATGTTGAAAATCCTTGCTGGTCTCGAACCGGCAAGCGAAGGGCAGATCTTCATCGGCGACAATGAAGTCACGGATCTGGCGCCCGGGGACCGCGATATAGCCATGGTGTTTCAGAATTATGCGCTCTATCCGCATCTGACGGTTCGCCAGAACATCGGCTTCGGGCTGAAGATGCGCGGCACGGACAGGCATGAGATTGACCGCCGGGTCGACGATGCGGCGCGCATTCTGGAAGTGACGCCCTATCTGGATCGCAAGCCCAAGGATCTGTCAGGCGGTCAGCGACAGCGCGTCGCTCTGGGACGAGCGATCGTGCGCCAGCCGCAAGCCTTCCTCATGGACGAGCCGCTGTCCAACCTCGATGCCAAGCTGCGTGTCCATATGCGTGCCGAAATCGGCGCTTTGCATAAACGCATCGGGGTCACTACCGTCTACGTGACGCATGACCAGGTCGAAGCCATGACCATGGCGGACCGGGTTGTGATCATGCAGGGCGGCATCATCCAGCAGATTGCCGCACCGGACGAACTGTTCAACAACCCGGCCAATCTTTTCGTTGCCGGTTTCATCGGCTCGCCGGGCATGAACTTCCTCAATGCGCAACTGCATGACGGCACTGTTACCCTGTTTGGGCAACATGTTTCCGTGCCGGGCGCGGCTGATCGCCAAGGCAGCGTGATCGTCGGTCTGCGGCCGGAACATCTCGTTCTCGGCGATGCGCCGGTCGCCTTCGATGTTCACCCGACGCTGGTGGAAAGCCTCGGATCGGAAAAATACGTCTATTTCGACGCGGAAGGCGCAAGGGTGGCCGATGGCGAGGAGGGCAAGTCCAAGGGTCTGATCGCGCGCGTCTCGCATACCGGCAATCTTCCTGGCAACGAGGCACTCCGGCTCGGTTTCGATCCGGCCAAGCTTTATCTCTTCGATGCAAAGACCGGAGAACGGCTATGATCCTCGTCACCGGATCGACGGGCCGTGTCGGTCGTGCCGCTGTCGCCGCCTTGCGCGCACAGGGCCGCACCGTTCGCGGTTTTGATCTCAGGCCATCGGGAACCGGCGGCGAGGAAGTCGTCGGGTCGCTGGAGGATGCGCAGGCACTGTCCGAAGCTATGAAGGGCGTGAGCGCCGTGCTGCATCTGGGAGCCTTCATGTCCTGGGCTCCGGCGGATCGCGATCGTATGTTCGCTGTCAATGTCGAGGGTACGCGCCGGCTTCTGGATGCCGCTTCAGCGGCTGGCCTGCGGCGTTTCGTGTTCGCTTCCTCAGGCGAGGTCTATCCGGAAAACCGACCGGAATTCCTGCCGGTCACCGAGGATCATCCGCTTTGCCCCAATTCGCTCTATGGCCTGACCAAGCTTTTGGGCGAAGAGCTGGTGCGCTTTCACCAGCGAAGCGGCACCATGGAAACGGTGATCCTGCGGTTTTCGCATACGCAGGATGCGGCGGAACTGCTGGACGAAGAGAGTTTCTTTTCCGGTCCCCGGTTTTTCCTGCGGCCGCGCATCCGCCAGCAGCAGAATTTCGGAAACACCGTCATCGCCGAATTGCTCCAGTCCCGCGATATCGGTGAGCCGTCGCACATTCTGTCGCGCAACAAAAACGGCCGTCCATTCCGTATGCACATCACCGATACGCGAGACATGGTGGCGGGAATTCTGCTCGCTCTCGATCACCCCGAGGCGGCGGGTGGCACCTTCAATCTCGGTTCCGATGAACCGGCCGATTTCGCCGTGCTTCTGCCGAAGATTGCGGCGCTGACCGGCCTTCCCATCGTGACAGTCGATTTTCCCGGCGACGGCGTTTATTACCATACGTCCAACGAGCGGATCAGAAACACTTTGGGGTTTGAAGCAGAATGGACGATGGACCGGATGCTGGACGAAGCGGCGGCCGCAAGGCTGGAGCGACGCGCGAAGGAGCAGAGGCGATGAAGCCCGAGACGCCGGGCGGCACGGCGGCGCTGGCCAAAGGGCTAACCCTGCTCGATATGGTTGCCGACGCGCCGGAACCGCTACGTTTTGCCGAGTTGTTGCGCGCCTCCGGCCTGCCGAAGCCGACCTTTGCACGCATCCTGCGCACCCTTATCGCCTATGGTCTCGTCCGTCAGGATGCGGCCCGGGGCACTTATGTTCTGGGCCAGCGTTTTCTGGAAATGTCCCATAGGGTCTGGGAGAGTTTCGATCTTGTCTCGGCGGCGACCCCGGAACTCGAGCGGCTGGCGGCCGAACTGGGGGAAACGGTTGCGCTGTGCCGGCTTGACGGCACGATGACGCAATATCTGGCCGAACGTTCGCCGAATGGCCTTTCTGTGCGCGTCGAGGTAGGGCGCCGCGTCCCCCTGCATTGCACGGCACCCGGCAAGGCACTGCTCGCCTTTCAGGACCCCGCCGTCGGCCGTGCCCTCTTGGACCGTCTGACGCTGGATGTGCAGACCCCGAAAACCATCACCACGCTCGATGCGCTCCAGGCCGACCTGACGTTGACCCGGGCACGTGGTTATTCGATTTCTTATGAGGAGCACTTGGCAGGTGTAAATTCGGCAGCCGCGCCTGTCATGGGTCGCGACAATACGCCGATCGGCGTGCTTGTTGCGCTTGGCCCATCATCGCGGCTCAGTTCCTCCAATATCCATCCAGCCGGGCGCGAATTAATTGCTGCCGCCCGCCGTATCACGGGTGCGGCTGGGGCTGTCGCCATTAGTTCCAGGCCCAGACCCAGGTCTGTCACCGGCCGTCCGAGTGCCGAGCTGAGTTGCGTCTTGCCATGGGGCGCACAGCTTGGCGAGAGTCCAGTGTGGCACGATGGCGAAAATACGCTCTACTGGGTCGATATTCTGCATCCCGCTGTCCACCGGTTTGATCCAGCGAGTGGCCGGAACGAAACCTGCGAGACCGGGAAGTTGGTCAGCGCGGTCATTCCGGTTCGCGGTGGGCGTCTGCTGGTGGCGTCTCAGGACGGGATCGAATGGCTGGATTTTGCATCAGGTCGCCTCACACCCTTCGTCAGCCCGGAGGCAGGCATCGTCGACAACCGCTTGAATGATGCCAAATGCGGGCCTGACGGTGCGATATGGGTGGGATCGATGAGGATTGACGCCTCCAAGCCCACGGGTGCGCTTTATCGTATCAGCACCGATGGCGCATTCGAACGCAAGGAAGGCGGCATCATTGTCTCCAACGGCCTCGGCTGGAGCGCGGATGGGAAAACCTTCTACTTTGTTGACACGGTACCTGGCCTCATCCACGCCTATGATTGCGATCCCGCGACCGGAACGCTGTCGGGATGCCGCGAATTCGCACGCATTCCCGTCGCTGACGGCCGGCCGGACGGTCTTGCGGTGGACGCGGAAGGAGGGGTCTGGTGTGCGATCTGGGATGGCTGGTCCGTGCGCCGTTATCTTCCGAACGGGAAGCTCGACCAGGTAATTGAGATGCCGGTGCCCCGTCCCACCAGCATCGCCTTTGGTGGGCCGGATCTGTCGACGCTGTTCATCACCAGCGCCCGCACCCGCCTGCCGGCCTCGACACTCGCCGACGCGCCTCTGTCAGGTGGACTGTTTTCCTGCCGCCCGGGAGTTTCCGGTGCGCATGTCTCATTGTTCGAAGGATAAAGGATGAACCTTGACACCATCTTTGGCCTGAAGGGCCGCGTGGCGCTCGTTACCGGTTCAAGCCGTGGGATAGGAGCGGCGATTGCCGAAGGGCTGGCTGGGGCAGGTGCCCATGTCATCCTGCATGGCGTCAAGCCGGGCGCCACAGCGGCTGTACATGAGCGGATTGTTACGCACGGGGGAACGGCGGCTCATCTGGCAGGCGATCTCTCCGAAGTCGGGGCTGGTCGGGATCTTATCGAGCGAGCAGAGGCGATCGCACCACTCGATATCCTTGTTATCAACGCCAGTGCCCAGATCAATGCCACTCTATCGGCGCTGACGCCAGGTGATCTGGCCTTTCAACTGGCGGTCAATCTGGGCTCGACGGTCGACATGCTGCAGACGGCACTGCCGCGAATGTCGGCTCGGAAATGGGGCAGGATCGTCTCCATAGGATCAGTCAATCAGCTAAGGCCCAAAAGCGTCGTTACCGCCTATGCGGCGACGAAGGCCGCACAGCACAATTTAATTCAAAGTCAGGCTAGAGATTATGCCCGCGACAACGTGTTGCTCAATACTCTCGCTCCCGGCCTCATCGATACGGACCGCAACGCTCATCGCCGCGTCGAGGACCCGGAGGGCTGGAATGAATATGTAAGCGCATTGAACTGGATGGGGCGGGCCGGGCGACCGGAAGAGATGGTGGGGGCAGCTGTCTTTCTGGCGTCGGAGGCATGTAGTTTCATGACGGGCGAAACGATTTTTCTCACCGGAGGTTATTGAGCGGGTGGATATTGAAAAAATGCAAAATGTCCCGAACGCAGGTGTTGGCCCAGCAACTTTTGCGGTGATCGTCTGGAGAGGTCGTCATTCGAAAAACCAGCGCCGATAATGTGGCGATTGTGCGGGCCTGGCTTCGACGTTGTCATCACGGAGCTGCCGCATACTATCATCCACTCATGCGTCTGCTTGATTTGCCGAACTTCATCCTGACGCCGCATGTGGCGTGGGCAAGAAGCGCAGCGGTCCAGTCGCTGGTCTATTAGCTGATCGACAATGTCGAGGCGTTCTAGCGCGCCCTTCGTTTGACCGTTATAGCTTCTCATGTAATCGAGAAATGCGCGCATGGCGGCACGTGGGAGGCGGGTCGTAAAAACCATTGCGGTGGGAGAGTGTCCATTGGGAGGAAGCTCCGCCAGCCGGCCGATTTCCTTTCAGGTGTCGCTGTACCTTCTAACGTTCAGCGGTCGAAGTTTCCCAGATATCGGGCAGGCGATGTGCCAAGCGCTTTCTTGAACATGGTTATGAATGCAGAGACGGATTGATATCCAAGATCCCCCGAAACCTGCTGCACCGTTGCCCCCGCTGCAAGGCTTCGGATTGCGACAATCACCTGCAATTGTTGTCGCCAGCGGCCGAAGGTAAGGCCCGTTTCGCTTTGAACGAGACGGGCGAGCGAATTCTCACTCATCGCCACTCGTTTTGCCCATTGCGCCATCGTACTGCGATTGGATGGATCGTCTGCCAGCTCGGATGCAATGCGTGCAAGCCGGGGCTCGTCCGTCAGCGGGAGGTGAAGATGCTCGACCGGCATCCGCGACAATGCCGACAGAAGCAGCGTTTCCATGAGCTCTAAGTCAGCAGTCGCGGCAGCCGATTGGTCGGCCATCTCGATGATCAGTTCCCTGACGAGCGGAGACAGGGAAAGCGTGCAGCACCGGTTCGGCAGATCGGCAGCCCCCGGCTCGATGAACAGGAAGAACAAACGTGCGTTGGCGGTGGCCACATTGCTGTGAAGCATGCCACCTGGAACCCAGACGCCACAATGAGGCGGAACCATCCACATGCCGCTTGGGACGCGACAAGTCACGCCTCCCAGCAGCGGCATGACAAGCTGGCCCTTACGGTGCTGGTGTTCGGGAGCCTCGCGTTCATTCTGAGACACGTCGATCCTCACAGCGCGAACGCGCGATGAAGAGCTTTCGACATCAGGGTCGGCGAGGGCACCGGACAGGGATAGTGGTGGCTGGAGGTATTTAGTGATCATTAGAGGGAATATCTAAATTCGTCCGATCAGTTTGTCGATAGGGTCATCTCGCAAGAAGCTGGAGGGTGATCATGGCACTTCAAAAACACAACGACCGCTGGTGGTCGGATATCGTCCGGACCGAAATTCGTCTGACCTCGAAAGGACCTCGCAGGTTCTGCATCCTGCCCCCATCCCTGATGGGGACAAGGCCGGATCATGCCGCTGTTCTGAAAAGGATTACAGGGGTTCTTTTTTCGAAAGCCCGAGCGTTGCTTGCCCGCCAGCCTCCGGCCATGTCGACTGTTGTGCGCGATGACGCTGCCGAAGCCTATCTGCGCGCCTGCCTCGCTGCTCCATTCTTTTTCTATGTGTCGCCAGCGACCTACGGCCTCGCAGACAATGTTACCACTGATGAAAAGGGCATCGAGCGCAAGGCCACACTGCCGGGGGATGAGGTGTGAGTTACCGGCCAGTTGTCACCAGCGGGAACGTCATCTTTTCGCTGAAAACATTCCTTGCGGCCATGGCGCGGCCGATGCGCTGGAACTGCTTGAATCGCCTCACATGGCAGATGGCTCACGTAACCCGCATTTCAGGCCCATCCTCTACCGTCAATACGAGGGCAAGCCAAAGCGTCTCCGCCGCATCTGTTGTATCCGATATCTGATTAACGGACTGGATTACTGCAAGACGGGCCCATGTCTGAATAGTCGATCTAGTCCAATGCATGATGCGTGTTATGGCGATATGCACGATGGATCGACCAATGCCGGCGGCAAGAAACAGAGCTAAGGACTTTGAATTCACGGGCCGGGCTGCAAGGATTTCGCTGCATCTTTGTGCGATTGTCTCACGAAATCGATAAATGCGCGTAAAGGCGCGGGCACAAGCCGCCGTCCGGAATAATAGAGGAACGGGCCGGAAAACCGCAGCCACCATTCTTCCATCACCGGTACCAGATCTCCTCTATCGAAGTGTGGCCTTAGCCAGTCTTCAAAAATATAAATGATGCCAGAACCGGCAATGGCTGCGTCGATACCAAGATCGGTGCCGCCGCCGAACTGAACAACGAGGCTACCTTTAGGATTTATCGCGATTTCTTCCCCATCGCGTTCGAATTCCCAGGAGGGAAGCGCGCGCCCCGAAAACCGGCCTAAAATACAATCATGCGAAAGCAGGTCTTGTGGATGTTGCGGTTTGCCTCTTCTTGCAAGGTAACCCGGCGATGCGGCAAGGGCGTAGCGCTGCTGGCGCGGTCCGATCGGCAAAGCCACCATATCCTGCTCGAGCCGTTCGTCATAACGGATGCCTGCGTCGCAGCCGCTCTTTATGATGTCGACGAAATTCTCATCGGTCACGATTTCCAGCCTTATTTCCGGATAGGCCTTTAGGAACGGCGGCACGATCGGGGGCAGAACCAGCCTCGCAGCACTCATCGGAACATTGAGTCTGAGATCCCCCGAGGTGCGGCCGCGGCTGCTTTTCACCTCGTCGAGTGCCGATGCCACCTCTGCGAATGCGGGTCCGGTGCGCTCTAGCAAGAGACGTCCTGCATCCGTCAGGAGCACGCTGCGGGTTGTGCGATTGAATAGTCTTACCCCAAGGTCTTCTTCGAGACGCTTCACCGCATCGCTCAACGCCGAGGAGCTGACTCCACTTTCGCGCGCGGCCTGCCGAAAACCTTTGGATCTAGCCACCAGTAAAAACGCATTCAGATCCGTTAAATCCGACACCCTGCTCTCCAAACATAAAAAACAATTGTCCGTCTTCACGGACAACCTGTCCGGATTATAGCTTCTTGTAGCGTATATGCCGCCTGTCTATTTTGGAGGAACACAAGGAGATGGACCATGAGCACTATTGCAACTTCAGGAACCTTCACGCTTGGCGATCATACGGTGCGCCGGCTGGGCTATGGCGCGATGCAGCTTGCAGGCAAGGGCGTTTTCGGGCCTCCGAGCGATCGTGCGGAGGCCATAGCCGTCCTGCGCGAGGCGGTGGAAAGCGGCGTCAACCACATCGACACCAGCGATTTCTATGGCCCGCATGTTACAAACGAGATAATCCGCGAAGCTTTGCATCCCTATGACAACGATCTTGTGATCGTCACCAAGGTCGGCGCAGGCAGGGGCGCGGACGCTTCGTGGTATCCTGCGTTCGCGCGCGAGGAGCTGACACAGGCCGTTCATGACAACCTCCGCAATCTCGGAGTGGATGTACTCGATGTGGTCAATCTGCGCGCTATGTTCGACGTGCACGGCCCCGCGGAAGGCTCATTGGACGAGCCTCTTGAAGTTCTGGCGGGTTTAAAGCAACAGGGACTGATCCGGCATATCGGACTGTCTAACGTCACGGCGAAGCAAATCGAGGACGCCGGAAAGATCACCGACATCGCTTGCGTGCAGAACCAGTACAATCTTGCGCATCGGCAGGACGAAACCTTAATCGACACACTCGCCTCCCGAGGAGTTGCCTATGTGCCGTTCTTTCCTCTTGGCGGCTTCTCGCCGCTGCAATCCTCTACCCTGTCTGACGTGGCCGCCCGGCTCAACGCCACGCCGATTCAGGTTGCGCTTGCCTGGCTTCTCCAGCGATCGCCGAACATTCTCCTGATCCCGGGCACATCGTCACGGGGACATCTGCGAGAAAACCTCGCCGCGGCCAGGATAGAGCTCCCCTCGGAGGCACTGTTGGAGCTGGATAAGGTGGCTGCTTAATGCCGCTTGTAGAAATCTGGGGAATTTGTCGACGGGTTGTCATCTGTCCTCACGCCCGCTTTTGGCAAATGCTGCCTAGTCAGCGTCGCCCCAGAAGCAGACATTCGCTGCCATTGTCAGGACAACTTCACTAAGGTGTCGAGGAAAGCGCGGACGGCCGGGTTTGACCGCCGGCTCTCGGGCCACAGCGCCGTGATGTTGTGCCGTTCCACCGCATAATCGGCCAGAACCGGAATAAGCGCTCCACGCCTCACCCAAGTGCTGGCCATGAAATTGGTTGCCATTCCGATTCCGGCACCTGCTGCGATCGTCGCAAGCACGGCTTCGCTCGCGTCAACGATAATGCTAGAGGTGGGCACAATCTCCACCTCCCTGTCCCCTACGTGGAAAGGCCAGCGGAACAGCTGGCCGCTACTCTGGTAGCGCAGGTTGACAGTCTCGTGCTCTTCCAATTGGTCTGGACTGGTCGGCGGGCTGCGCCCGGCCAGATATTCGGGCGAGGCATAACAGCATAGCCGATGTGGCAGAAGGCGGCGCGAAAGCAGGCGCGAATCTGCCACATCACCAATGCGGACCGCTACATCGTAGCCGCCTTCGATAAGATCAACCATGTGATCGCTCAAACGTAGATCTATATTGACCCTCGAATGGAGCCTGCGAAACTGAGGAAGCATCGGCGCTATTACGTGCAGGCCGATAGGCAACGATGCTGCAATCCGTAAAGTGCCAGCGGGCTCGGTGCGCGCTGCTTTTGCCGCCTGCTCTATATCTTCGGCGTCGCGCAGCAGCCTGAGCGCACGCTCATGAAGATCGCGCCCCTCGGTCGTCAGGGCCAGGGAACGTGTCGTACGCGCAAAAAGCGAAACGCCGAGCTGCTTTTCCAGCCGCTGAATGCTTTTGCTGACCGCCGAGGGTGAGATGGACAAGGAGCGGGCGGCGGCGGTGTAGCTTCCGAGCGAGCCGGCCCGAGCGAATGCGATCAACCCAGTCAGTCTATCAATTCCGATTTGTTCCTTCATGGCATTATTAAAGCGAATTATCTGATGATTATCAAGCGAAGGGAATGATCGTATCTTCAGTCATCAAAACGAATATTCAAGCGAGGCCGTGATGACTGCAATGATGAAAGCTGTGCGATTGCACGAATTCGGTGGGCCCGATGTTCTTCGTTATGAAGATGCGCCCCGGCCGGAAATCTCGGCGGACGACGTGCTTGTTCGCGTCCATGCCGCCAGCCTCAACCCGCCGGATCTCTATCTGCGCGATGGTTATCGGGCTCTCCCGCCGCAATGGCAGCCCAGCCCAAGCTTTCCGCTTATCCTTGGCACGGACGTTTCCGGCACGGTTGCGGCCGTTGGTGAAAACGTGTCGCAGTTCAAGGTCAACGACGAGGTCTATGCGATGGTCCGCTTCCCGCAAAACCTCATGACGGGAAGCAGCGCCTATGCCGAATATGTTCGCGTTCCGGTATCGGAGTTGGCGTTGAAGCCCGCTGGGATCGACCACATCCAGGCTGCCGGTGCGCCCATGTCGCTTTTGACCGCTTGGCAATTTCTGGTCGATTTGGGACATGATTTGCCGAACCCATTCCAGACCTTCCAGCATGCCCCGGTTCCGCTCGACGGCAAGATCGTGCTGGTGAACGGCGCCGGCGGCGGCGTTGGCCATCTTGCAGTCCAGATCGCGAAGTGGCAAGGCGCGAAGGTGATTGCCGTTGCTTCCGGCAAAAACGAGGCGCTTCTCTATGATCTCGGTGCCGATATTTTCATCGACTATACGAAGACGGCTGCCGAAGCAGTGGTGAGGGATGCTGATCTGGTGCTTGACGCCGTCGGCGGCGCGAATATGGAACGCTTTCTCTCCAGCATTAAGCCGGACGGCGCCCTGTTTCTCGTCAACCCCCTGGGTTTTCTAGGCCATGACGAAGCCGCCCGGCGAAAGATCACCGTCTCAACGACACAGGTGCGTTCGAACGGTGCGCAATTGGCAGAGGCCGGTCGTCTGCTCGATGATCGCTCCATACGGGTGGTGATCGACAGCACCTATCCGCTGGCCGAGGCATCGACAGCGCATCGTCGTGCTTCAGAAAGTAGCATCCAGGGCAAGATCGTGCTGGTTGCCGCCTGATCACCACTTGACCAGTCAAGGCCCCGGTCGCCGAAGCTCGCAAACTCGCTGCCCAAGGGTTTTGCGGTCGAATCGACCGGCCAATCGCTGCAAGAACGCCAGTCTGGCGACCAGGCGTCTTTGTTGTTGGCGTTTTCGTATCTGGTCGTTGTCCTTGCGCTTACAGCACTTTATGGAAGTCGCTACGTTGATTTCAAATGGTCACGTCTTCACTTTCAATTAGTCATCAACATAGTTTCAAACGGTCATTGGCGAACGGTTTGATGGCTCAAGCTCAATCAAATCCTGAATTGCAACAACGGATCGCCTCTTCTGATCCTATCAAGGGGTCGTCGGCAAAGGCGGTGCGGCTCTGCTTATACCCAGCTTTAACAAGGAAAATCTGATACACCACGCTAGGCATTCTCTGCGAGAAAGATCTGGATGTCCGTTGAGATAGAGACCGCTTCTCCAGGCATTCTACCGAGGAGCTTTGCGATGGTCTCAACTGCCAGGCGTGCTTCCAAAAGGGGTCTCTGGTCGATAACCGCGTTGATCTTTCTGGATTTTAGCAGCATCCGTCGATTGGGCGTGAGTTCGTGGGTGATGACCACCGTATTGTCGGTTCGGCCAAGGCGTTGCAGGGCACTGACAATCGGCAAAGCACCCGCGGACAGATGATATATGCCTCGTAATCCCGGGTCATCCCGAAATGCAATCTCTACGACACGGCCAGCTTCCTCTTGATTTTCTCCGGTCTCCAGAACCACGGCCAGACTGCATTCAGGATAACGCTCGGTCATGATGTCGCGAAACCCGGCTTCCCGTTCGCGATGGCCAGTGATATCGCGTGAGCCGGCAACCACGACGACGCGGCCGCCTTGCCGTCCGAGGAAAAGGCCCATCAGGTCGCCAGCCACCCGACCGGCCTGCCTGTCGTTCGGCCCCACATAGGCGGCACGCCCGCAATCTGTGAGGTCGGTCGCCAGAGTAACCACCGGGACATTGCGCGACAGGAATGCTACGGCTTCTCGAACCCTGATATCGTCAGGGCTGGTGATGACGAGGCCATCATAGGAGCGACAATCGCGGACGGCTGCGGCGATCGCCGCCGGCTTTCGTGGATCGATGTGATGGACGAAGAATTGCACGTTCAGTGTTGCGTACATTCGCGATGCAAGATCGATACCCTCGCGCAAAGACGCGTGAAACGGGTTGACTGGCGGTTGGATAAGGACCGCGACGCGTAGCGCGCGTGAAGGGGTACGATCTAGGGCCCGGTCAATACCGAGCGCCCGTGCAGTGGCCAAAACGCGGTCTTCTTTGTCGGTACGCACGCCGCCACGGTTGTTGAGAACCCGATCCACCGTCGCGGTCGAGACCCCGGCTGCCTTTGCAACATCCGAAATGCTTATCTTGCGTGCAGTCATTTACCTCTCCGCCGGGCATTCTGATTGAATCCCATCAAATTCCAACTTTGTAAATCGGAGATCTCCAGCTAAATCTCTGCGTCAGGGAGGGTCGCCCACCAAGTGAGCGACACCAGGGAAGGACCAGAATATTATGGGTATAACAGTCACCACAGCACCGTGCTGCTGGGGCGTCGATGACGTGCGCAATCCAAACCTACCGCCGTGGGAAATGGTATTCGATGAAGTCAAGGCGGCCGGATATGGGGGAGTGGAGCTTGGCCCCTATGGTTATGTTCCGCTGAACATCGACATGGTCTCTCAGGCTCTGACAAGTCGAGGGCTCTATATCGTCGCCGGAACGATCTTCAATGATCTTGTCGCTGAGGAAAACCGCGATAGCCTGCTGCGCCAGACGGACGAGATTTGCGCGCTGATCACCCGTCTGCCGACGCCGCCGAAGACGCCGGGCCAGCGATTTCCCGCACCTTATCTGACCGTCATGGATTGGGGACACGACGAACGCGATTATGCGGCGGGTCATTCCGACAGGGCACCCCGGCTCGATGACGCGGCATGGAACGGCATGATGGATAATATCAGGGCGATATCCGCTCTTGCCCGCGAGAAATATGGCGTTCGCGCCACCATTCATCCGCATGCCGGCGGTTACATCGAATTCGAGGACGAGATTGCCCGTCTCGCCATTGACATACCCCAAGAGGTTGCCGGTTTCTGCCTCGACACTGGCCATACCTGGTATGCCGGCATGGACCCTGTCCAAACCCTGCGCAAATACGCCGATCGTCTCGACTATATCCACTTCAAGGACATCGACAGGGCCGTCTTCGGCCGCGTGATGGGTGAGCACATTCGCTTCTTTGAAGCCTGCGCGCAGGGCGTCATGTGTCCCATCGGCAGGGGCTGTATCGACTATCCCGCCATTCGCGCCCTTCTTGATGAGCTTGGTTATGAAGGCTTTATCACCGTTGAGCAGGAGCGTGATCCGCGCAACGCGGGCGGTAGCCTCGCCGACGTAAAACTCAGCCGTGACTATCTCAAGTCGGCTGGCTTCCAACAATCCGGGACAGAAACCTCATGATTTACGGAACGCGTCAGACAAAACGACCTCTTCGCTGGGCTATGGTGGGTGGTGGCCGCGGCAGTCAGATCGGCTATATTCACCGCAGCGCCGCCCTGCGTGACCGCTACTTCGATCTGGTCGCTGGCGCCTTCGACCTCGATGCCGATCGCGGCCGCGCCTTCGGTGTTGAACTGGGGCTCGAGCCCTCGCGATGCTACGCCGACTGGCGTGCGCTTTTCGCAGAGGAGGCAAAGCGTCCGGATGGGATCGAGGCAGTATCGATCGCAACGCCCAACAATACCCACTACGAGATCACCAAGGCTGCACTGGAAAGCGGGCTGCACGTTGTGTGTGAAAAGCCGCTGTGCTTCACGGTGGCCGAGGCCGAGGATCTTCAGCGTATCGCCGCAGAGCGCGGCCGTATTGTTGGAGTGACCTACGGCTATAGCGGCCACCAAGTCATCGAGCATGCCCGCGAGCTCGTTGCTGCCGGCGAGCTCGGGGAAATTCGTCTGGTCAACCTGCAATTCGCCCACGGGTTTCACAACGAGGCTGTCGAGCTTCAAAACCCGGCGACCCGCTGGCGCGTCGATCCGAAATTCGCAGGCCCAAGTTATGTGCTCGGCGATATCGGTACACATCCGCTTTATATTTCCGAGGTCATCCTGCCCGACCTCCGTATCAAACGGCTTCTGTGCACCCGGCAGAGCTTCGTCAAGACGCGTGCACCGCTCGAAGACAACGCCATGACCCTGATGGAATATGACAATGGCGCGTTTGGCACCGTCTGGTCGAGCGCCATCAATGCGGGTTCCATGCACGGACAAAAGGTGCGCGTCGTCGGATCAAAGGCTTCGATCGAATGGTGGGACGAGCAGCCAAACCAGCTACGATTTGAGGTTCAGGGCGAGCCGGTACGCATTCTTGAGCGTGGCATGGGCTACCTGCACGCAAAGGCACTTGCCGACGATCGTATCGGTGCAGGCCATCCGGAGGGTCTCTTCGAGGCCTGGGCTAACCTCTACGACCGCTTTGCTATCGCTATGGAGGCGCGCAACGAAAACGATGGCGAACGCCTTGCGAGCCTCCGGTTTCCGGGGATTGCGGCAGGGGTTGAGGGCGTTCGCTGGGTTGAGAACTGCGTTCGTTCCGCCGATCTCGGCGGGGTCTGGGTCGATTATCGGTAGCGCGATGGAGGGAGCAGCACCATTGGCGCAGCTCCATAAATGATTGCCACCCACGCGACGTGGTCCAGCAAGCGATGCTTGTCCGCATCGACGCTCCCGTGAAGGGGCGAATTTATATTATCAGGAGGTTTTGATGAAACACGCACTCGATCCGCACATGATCCGTCATTTATCTCTGGAGGAAATTTGCCGAAAGACCGCCGAGCTGGGATACGACTATGTTGAGCTCTCACCCCGTCCGGACTTTCTCTCCTGGTGGACGCGTCCGAAGGTTTATCCCGAGAGGGTAAAGAGCTTCAAGAAGGCCCTCAAGGACCATGGGGTGGGCCTGGCAACGCTGCAGCCAATGTACCGCTGGGCCAGCCCATACCAAGACGAGTGGGAAACGGCGATAGAGAACTGGAAGCGTGCCATCGAAATTGCGGCAGAGATGGAATGCCCGATGTTGGTCTCGGAGTTCGGGCGAGGGGGATCCCCGGATCGAAGCCGGAATGACCGCAGTGGGTTGCATCGTCCGGAGACGTGTGAGGGGCAGTTTTTCCGTGCGATGGATATCCTCGTGCCAATTCTGGAGCGCGAAGGGCTGATCCTCTCGCTCGAAGCGCATCCAGAGGACTGGATTGAGGAAATCGCCCCTGCCATCGATATCATCAAGACGATCAATTCAAAGGCCGTAAAGGCATCGTTCATCGCGCCCCATACCTTCTTCTACGGTCCCGACATGGTTGCTAACCTGCGAGCGACCGAGGGGCTTCTTGCACATGTGCGCCTCGCAGACACCTATGACCATAACAAGTCTTCGCAACTGCGCTACATTGTAAATCCGCCTGGAGCGAAGGTGCGCGTCCATCAACACACCGACTTCGGCCAAGGTGAGATCAACTGGGAAGTATTCTTCTCAACTCTTGCCGACATGAAATTCGACGGTGTCCTTTCAAATTGCGTTTTCGCTTGGGAGGACCGAGCCGAAGACAGTGCCCGTTTCATGCTTCGTGAGACACAGATGTATGTGAACAAGTACTGGCCAAAATAACTCCTCCGCAATCGCGGAGTGGTCGAAAAGGCCCTGCGATATGACCAGGCTTTTGTGGCTCGACCAGATCAACTGGCCTTTCGATGCTATCCCACAGTCGCGGGATCTTTCACTGGGCCACCTCTGGTACGAGCGCCTTCAACGCGGAGAAGGCCTTCTCGTTTCGACAGAGGTCCGGGCTGACTGTGAATGGCGCATGATTGCGCCACGCTTGCCCAACGAGCCGCGAGGCCGAGAAGCGGCAGCTAATGACGAAGTACGTGGTCGGGACCCTTCAAGAGCTTAATTGGACCCATTCATTGCGGCTCGCAAGGTATCGTTGATGCGCTCTTGCCAGCCCGGACCGTCGGCTTGAAAATGCGCGAGCACATCGCTGTCGATTTTCAATGATACAAGCTCTTTGGTGTTAGGAATTGCAGGCCGTTCAACGGCTGGCGCTGCGACCTTCTTTGCCGGTTTGAACAGCGCCTCGGCTGCGTCTTTCGGATTGGACGGTCGTCGGGGTGTTGCCATTGTCATATATCCTCTTGTGTCGTGCGCTCGAACAGCGCAGCCTGTCAGTTTCTGTTTGCAGGCTGTATGTCAAACACAGCGGTGGTCGCAACCCACGTGTAGTGGTTAGCCGGAAGAACGTAATTGCTGCCGATAAACCGTCAGCCTCCCCCGCGCAATCTGGAAGAGATCGTGCACCGTTATCCACACTTGCATTCGGAGGCCGCAGGTTCTTGTCAAGGTGTTAGCGCCCCTTGGCGAGATACACACCCTTCGTGTTGACCTATTCTCATGCCCTTTCCGCTGGCGCAGCGTTTCACTCCCCTGCCGCCACTCCCTCGCGTCGTGGATCCGCGCTGCCGATCAAACCTTCGGCGGTTATCTCGATGGCATGCAAACCGGAATTCATCTCGCCCGGTTTCACCTCGTAACCCAGCGCCTTCAGTGGCCCTGCAAGACCCTCCGCGCTTGTACCGGCCTCGATGTCGTAGGTGCCGAAGCGGTTGATGAGATGCGGCTGGGAGACGATCGCCTCTACAGGCATGCCCCAATCGATATAGGCGATCAGCGCCTGCGCTACATAGCCGATGATCTGGCTGCCGCCCGGCGAACCGATGGCGAGCAGCGGTTTGCCACCCTTCATCACGATCGTCGGGGCCATGGAGGAGCGCGGTCGTTTGCCTGGCTCAACGCGGTTGGCGATCGGCAGACCGCCATCATGGGTCTTGAAGGAAAAGTCCGTCAACTCATTATTGAGCAGGAAGCCGTTCGTCATCAGACGCGAGCCGAAGCCACTTTCGATCGTTGTCGTCATCGAGACCACGTTGCCGTCCTTGTCGACGATGACAAAATGGCTTGTGGAGGGCAACTCGATCGCCGCATCCCGGCCGAAAAGAAGCGCGTGGTCCCATTCCGGCTCGCCGGCCTTGACGGCATCGTTGGTCAACGCCTTATCGCCGTCGAGCAGCTTTGCCCTCTCGCCCAAATAGGTCTTGTCCAACAGGCCCTTGATCGGCAGCGGCAGGAAATCGGTGTCAGCGACGTAACGCTCGCGGTCGGCGAAGGCGAGACGCTGGGCGTCGCCGATAATGCGCCAACTGTCGACATTTTTTGGCCCAAGCGCCTTGAGATCAAAATTTTCCACCAGACCGAGCATCTGGCCGATGGCGATTCCGCCCGACGACGGCGGCCCCATGCCGCAAACGTCAAGAGCACGATAGGCAAAGCAGACCGGCTCGCGCTCGACGACCCGATAGTTGGAAAGATCGGCCAGCGACAGCACTCCGGGATTGTCGGTCGCCTCGCGCACAGACTTGACGATCGCCTCGGCAATTCGCCCTTTGTAAAAGGCATCGGCGCCGCCTTTGGCGAGCGCCGCAAGCGTCTCGGCATAGGCCGGGTTCTTCAAAGGAACGCCGGCCCGCAGGGCGGCCCCGGAGGTGTCAAAGAAATAAGACCGGGGTTCTGTATATTTCTTCAACCGGTCTCCCTCGGACGCGATCAGGGAGGCAAGACGCGGTGACACCTTAAAGCCCTCTGTAGCCAGCGTTTCCGCCGGCTTCAGCAGGCTTGCCCATTCGGCCTTTCCATAGCGTTTGTGGGCTTCCTCCAGAAGTCGCACCGTTCCCGGCGTGCCAACAGAGCGGCCGCCGACCACTCCGTCCATGAATTTTAGCGGTTGACCTTTGTCATCCAGGAATAGCTTCGGTGTGGCTTCCATCGGCGCCGTCTCGCGGCCGTCAAACGTGGTCAACTTGCCGCTTTTTGCGTCGTAATAGACGAGGAAGGCGCCCCCACCGAGACCGGAACTCTGCGGTTCAACGAGGCCGAGCATGGCCTGCACCGCCACCATTGCATCGATGGCGTTGCCGCCCCTGGCTATCACATCACGCCCTGCCTCAGTCGCCAGCGGATTGGCCGCCGCTACCATGAAGCTCTTTGCCTCGATGCGTTTGGCAGTCGCAATATCGGTCGCTTTTTCGGGCGCCACCGTGTCGGACGCCTGCTGCGCGGAGGCGACTGCGGTGGAAAGCATCAAGGCGAAAAATGCCTCACCGAGAAATTTCATTTTCATCAGCCAAATCCTCCAGCGACGTACAACTCGTTAATGTAGCAGGGCATTCAACTGAGCCAGCAGGCAGGCCGAACCTTTATCGATCACGGCACGGCCACTTTTAGAACTCTTCCTTCACTGCTGCAAAGCTTCGGCCTTCACCGGTATTTCAGCCCCGTCCGTTGGCACGCACCGCTATTGAGCGTCTGTCTGGCGCGCCGCTCTTTTTCGGCACTATGGTGGCTGTCTCGCCGCATGTCCATCATGTCGAAGGGTCGACCTATCGTTGGAAAATGGAAATCTGCTCATTTCCCATCCGACAAGCCTTTCGAGTTGGTATATGGCGGCGGACTTCTCTGCCTTCTTTATGAAACCGGAAGGCAGGCTCGTATTATTTTTCCGACAGTATAGATGGGCAGTTTGGTGTTCATCCAGGCCACGAGCTGGAGCTAATGACATAGGACGTAACGCAAGGGCAGTAAATGCAGGCGCTGTTGTCTCCACGCATCTGCCTTAATAACGGCGTCGCCGGTTCTGATCCTTTCAACTGCGTGGATATGCTAGCGGTAGACCGCTATCAGGATGGCGCATAACACCCATTCGGGTCTCGTAGATTGCTTGCAGTCGATCCGGGGCCACGATGTCCTCTGGTCCTCCACGTGCAATGAGTTTTCCGCAATGAAGTGCCAGGATTTCGTCACAAAAGCGAGCCGCCATGTTCACGTCGTGGAGCACGACGATGGCCCCAAGTCCACGCTCGTCAACGAGCCGGCGAACAAGCGTGAGGATGTCGATCTGGTGGGCGATATCAAGGGCCGAGGTCGGCTCATCAAGGAGGAGACAATCGGGGTTTTGCGCAACGAGCATCGCGAGCCAGACCCTCTGTCGCTCCCCACCTGAAAGCGTGTCGATGAAGCGGGCGCGATAACGCGCCACGTCTGTCAGCCTCATCGCTTCCTCCACCCTCGTCTTGTCCTCGGGGCCAAACCGGCCAAGAGCGCCGTGCCATGGATATCGTCCGAGCGCGACTAGCTCGCTGACAAGCATACCTGCAGTATCGGGCGCCTGCTGGGGCAAATAAGCCACCTTACGAGCGAACGGCCTGCTGCCCCATTCATGCAAGTCTTTTCCATCAAAGGAAATCTTGCCACCACTGAGTGGATTTTGGCGGGCCAGGAGCTTGATCAATGTCGACTTGCCAGAGCCATTGTGCCCGATCAGGCCGATAATTCGCCGTGCTGGCAAACTTATTGTCAGTGGGTCGAGCAAAACCCGAGTTCCGACGGAGAAACTGGCCCGCTCCAACTCAAAAAGGGGTATCCTCGAGATGGTTCTCGTTCTGCTGTCTTCGGATATCTGAACCAAGGCTGTTACCTCATTTTAGAACCTGGGGCTTTGTCTGCCCCGCGAGCGGATCACCCACAGAAAGTATGGCCCCCCGATAAAGGCGGCGATGACGCCTGCGGGAATCTCATAGGGAAAGTCGGCAGCCCGTCCCAACCAGTCGGCTGAGATCATCAGCGTTGCGCCGACCGCGCTCGCCGTGAGAAGCGTCAGGATTTGGCCGCGTGCCCCGGCCGCTCGGGCGATGTGCGGTGCCATCATGCCGACGAAGCTTAACGGGCCAACAATCACGGTCGCAGCTCCCGTCAGGACAGCAATGAACAGCAAAAGCACGAGGCGGGATCGCGCCGGATTGAGTCCAAGAGAGCGTGCAGTGCTGTCCCCAAGCGCCAAGACCTCTAGCGGGCGGCGCAAGAGTGGCGAGATGGCCAGCCCAATCAAAACCAACGCTGCAGCGATGCTCGCGACGAAGCTGGTCGCACGAAAGGTAGGACCCATGGTCCACGCCAGAATGTAACTTGCGCGCGGATCGCCACTGGCAACAATGAGCGAAATTATCGCAGTCGCGAGCGCACTGATGGCTATGCCAGACAGAAGAACAGGTCCAGGCGCATAGCTTTTCCCTTTTGCCACAAGCAGAATGATCGCAAACGCGGCGACTGCACCGGTTATGCCGCCGGCAAGCGGCAAAATAGGCGACGCCATTCCTCCGGCGAAGAAAGCTGCGATAATCCCCAGTCCGGCTCCGGCGCTGATGCCGAGCCCTTCCGGGCTCGCTATGGGATTACGCGTGATCGTTTGTGTGAGGGAACCCGCAATGGCCAGCATTGCGCCAGCACTTGCCGAGGTCAGGACCCTTGGCCATCGACCGGCAAACAACACGGATGTTTCCACCCCGCCAGCTATGAAGCTCTCGGTCAGCGAGAACAATGCGATAACGGCAGCAATGGCAAGAGAACCTGGCAGCAAAAAGCAGCCTGCCAGAGGGTTCTCTCTTTGGTTCAGGGCATTGCTGTTAAGCTGGTCAATGGAATGGGGTACATGTTTGATGAGCACCAACATCACTATGGCGCCGATGATTGCGGTGGCGGTACCCGTTGGCACCTCACCGACGACGGGCGCTCCAGCAAGCACGAGACTGTCAGCGAGCAGCAGGAGGCCGGCACCAAGCAGTCCTCCCCACAGCAGTCGTTGGCGGAGCGTTCGAGCGCCAACTATTCGGGCGAGGTTGGTGGCTGCAAGGCCGACGAACGCGATGACGCCGACGCGGGCTACAACAACAGCCGACAGTACGGTTGCGATAAACAGTACCACCGCGCGCAACCCGCCCGGGGACAGCCCGAGGCTGCGGGCACGGCTTTCATCAAGACCGATAACTGAAAGCGGTCGAAAGAACAGCAACAGCAGCGGTATCAGCACGATCATGCGCAAGGCCAATGCGGTCGCGTTGGAATAGTCATTCTGGATGAGTGAACCACTTCCCCAGATGAACACCCCGCGCAGATATTCGTGGTGAAACAAGGCTAGTATGACGGAGGCCGAGCCGGCGGAAAAGCTGATCACCATCCCGCAGAGAAGGAGTGTCATCGGTGCGAAGTTTGAAGCTTTTCCCAGTCCCGCAACGAGTGTTACGGCGACGAGGCCGCCCACAAGCCCGGCTATCTCGCGCTCGCCTGCCGTAACTGCAACTGCAGAAAGGGAAAGAAGGGTGATCGCCAACTGAGCGCCAGAAAGTATCCCGAGCGTCGAGGGTTCTGCCAGAGGGTTTTTCAGGAGCTGCTGGAATATTACACCCGTGAAAGCAAGCGCACCACCAGCCAGAAGAGCGACGAGGAACCGTGGGACAATCGAGAAATAGACATAGATCTGGCCGAACGAAGCTGGATCCGGCTGCCATAGAGCCTCTGGAATGTCGGAGATCGCCACATAGTGACCAACGGCAAAGGCGTGGAGCGCGATTGCTGCCAGTGTGATGGTAAAGGCGAGGCGCGGTGGGGTGATGAAACGGTTTCTCATGCGATGCCGAGACTCTGCCGCAGGACTTCGGCAAACCGCATTGCTGATGGAAACGCGCCAAATACCCATGTGGGTGGAATCATCGATACACGACCATTCCGTACGGCCGGCAAGGCATTCCATAGTGCGCTTTGCAAAAAAAGGCCCGGTGGACCCGGCTCGATGATGACCAGTCTTGCTTCAGGATAGCGCGCGATCGCCTCCAATCCCGCCGTTGCGAAGCCCCAGTTATTGGTCTTGCCATCCCATGCGTTGGCAATGCCGATCCGTTTCAGGACATCATCGAACAAGCCACCTGCGCCGTAGATATCGATAAGCCTGTCATCCGTAAACTTGATGATCAAAAGGGCGCGCCCGTCGTAGTCTTTTGCGTTGTGAGCTATCGCGTCCAGTCTCGCGTAGGATAGTTCCAAATAATCTGCCGCACGCTCTTCCCTGCCAATGCGACGTGCAATCTCCTTGAGGGCGTGTTCTGCGGCAAGCAATGGTTGCCGGGCGGGGCCGTAAAGCGGTAGCGCAAGGGTGGGAGCAATCGCGCCGAGACGTTCAGCAGAGATACCATATCCGGCCTGAGACACGATCAGCTCGGGTTTCAACGCTCTTAGCAGTTCAACGTTCGGCCATGATCTCAGGCCAAGGTCGATCGTGTCTGTCGAAAGTGCAGGTGTTACAACGCGGTCACCGTAAAGAGGGGCTTCGGCAACAGCAAATGGCTTGTAGTCCAGAGCGAGAAGGCTTTCTGCCCAGCCCCAGTCCAACACGGCGAGCCGATGCGTTTCCGTGCTTGCTGTTGCCACTGCTGGCAGGAAAACGGAAGCCAACCCGGCGGTGAATTGCCGCCGCGTCAGCCTGTAATCACGATTTGGGTAACGAGCGTCAGACACAATCCTACCAGCTATACTTGAGAGTAGCGTAGACGGTGCGACCCTCGCCCCAATAGCATCCCGTTGCAGCAATGCAGGTCGAGACATACTTGCGGTCGAATATGTTGCTGACATTCAGCGACGCCTTCAAACCTTCCAGCTTCGGGTCTGCCTTGCCGAAATCGTAGCGAACGGCAGCATCAAATACGGTGTATGAGGGGATGTCGAATTTGTTGGCATTGTCGCCAAAAGTCTGACCGGTGTAACGGGCGCCACCGCCAAAGCTCAGACCATCCCAGATGGTCGATGTCTGCAGTGTGTAGTCCAGCCAAAGCGATGCCTGCTGGCGTGGGACAAAGGCAAAGCGATTGCCCTCGTTGCTGATACCGGCAGCATTTGGATTGGCTCTGGTGATCTCGCTGTCGGTGTATGCATAAGATGCCAAGACAGAGAACGCGTCTGTGATTTCCGCCTTGCCCTCAAGTTCGACACCGCGCATCCTGACTTGGCCCGTCTGCACACTGTAGTTCGTGAATCCGGGGGTCGTATCTGGCGACAGGACATTGTCCTGCGTGAGGTGATAGGCAGAAAGGGTGACGAAGCTGTTGCTACCGTTGGGCTGGTACTTGACCCCAACCTCGAACTGTTCACCGGTAGTAGGCTCGAAGGCGTTACCCAAACGGTCGGTGCCGCTGGCCGGATTGAAGGAGGTTGAGTAGCCGGCGTATGGCGACAAACCGTTGTCAAAATTATAGACGAGGCCGGTCCTCCAGGTAAACTTGCCGTCTCTCTGATCGACCTGATTGTCAGCGACGCTCGTCCGGGTCCTCGTATCTGTATTTGCCCAGTCGTAGCGGCCACCGAGCGAGAACACGAAATTGTTCCACTCCATCTGATCCTGAGCGTAGAGCCCGATCTGGCTGCGGTCCTGATCGATCCGTGTTGCGATCGGCGGGCGCGTGATCGCCGTTGCGCCGTAGACGGGGTCAAGTCCATTGAAGGGAGTGAAAATCGGGGAAAGCGCGGACTCTTCGTAGCGGCTGCTTTCGTAGGAATAGTCGAGGCCGAACAATGCGGTATGAGCGACGTCCCCCGTTTGGAAATTTCCGATCGCTTGATTGTCGACGGTGACGGCGCGGGCACTTTCGGGAAACGCCCAGGCATATCGGTAGAAGGCCGTGGGATTGCAGGCTGCCGGGCAATAGGGCTGAACGCGCTGAGTATCTGTTCCGATATAGGAGTAGCGAAGGTTCTGTCTGATGGTCCAGGTGTCATCGACTTCGTGTTCGAACTCGTAACCGACAGATGCCTGGTCGCTCTTGTAGTGGTCGTAACCCGGTTCGCCTGGGAATGCACTGCGGGGCAATTCCGGATACATGCGGGTATAGAGTGTGCCGTTCGCGGGAAGCGCCGGCGCTCCGCCGCCGCCGGGAGAGTCGATGTGCTGATAGCTACCGTAAACCGTCAGTGATGTTCCCTCATCCGGCTTGAAAGTGAATGAAGGCGCAATATATCCCTTCTTCTCGCGCACATAGTCATACTGGGTATCGGTCAACCGGCCGACGCCGACGATGCGGTAGAGGAAGCTGTCATCGTCACCAGCGCCACCGCCGAGATCGAACGCTGTCTGTATACGCTTATCGGTGCCGAACTGCATCTCCACTTCATTGAGAGCAGTTGCGCTCGGCCGTTTTGATACCATGTTGATCAGACCGCCGGGATCGCCCTGGCCATAGAGGACCGATGCTGGACCCTTCAGGACTTCGGCGCGCTCGAGGCTGAACGGTTCGACACGTGGCTGGGCATAGCCGCGCGATCCAAACGGTAGGCGCAGGCCATCCAGATATCGACTTGGTCGAAATCCACGTATCGTAAACCAGTCATATCGGGAATCGTCGCCATATTGGCTGATGACGCCTGGCGTATAGCGAAGAGCCTGGGTCAGCGTGGTCGAACCTTGAGCAGCAATCTGGTCTTTCGTTACAACATTGACGGCCTGTGGAGTGTCTTTGAGTGAGGTGCCCGTCTTCGTCGCTGTGGCGCTCTGTGTGGCGACAAACCCCTCTACAGGCCCACGAGCGTTCTCTCCCTGCACAACGATGGGCTCAAGGATTGTCGCGCCAACCGCACTGGCGCTTGACGAGGAGTTTTGCGGGTTGATCAAAAGGACCGTATTTGCGGTCGTAAATCGGAAGGTCAGGCCTGTGCCCGCGAGAAGACGTCTGAGCGCGCCCTCAGCCGAGAGATTTCCGGCTGTACCGACGCTGCGCAGGTTTGCCGGCAGAGGACCGTCAAAAGCGACATCGATACCGGTCACCGATGAGAAGCGCACCAGCGCAGCCGACAGGGGCTGACCGGAGATCGCAAATTCGTAGCTCTTGGCGGTCTGAGCAACTGCTCCTGTTGACAAGACGACGGTGGTGAAACTGGCGCAGGCCGCCAACAACATTATACGGTACAGTCTCATGCGAAAGCCGCCGGCTTGGTTTTTATGTGTCACTCGTTTTGCCCCCTGCAAACGGACCAATACCCGAGCATTTTCGGGCTTCTGAACAGGGGACGTTTCAGCTTGGAAAAAACCTCGGTCGATTTTCTTATTTTTTATTGCGGATAGATCAACGTCAGCAAAGGCGAGTAGCTCGCAATACGGATAGGCAGGCCGTGCTCCAGACTTTCCAGTATCCGACCGGCCCTGCGCACGTCCACGATGATGCTGATCGGCCGGCGGGCCAGGGCTCTGTCCATGACAATCATCTTGCCGTAGCGCCATTTTGACAGGGCAGCAACGACATCCTCGAACGGAGCCGAGATGAAAACGAGCCTTCCGCTTCGCCACGAGAGTCTCGTCTCAATATCCGTCTGTGATGGCACCGACAGTTTGTCATTGGCGAAAAGCACGGACTGCCCCTCCTGGACGATCCGCTCTTGGCTCAACGATGAGACCTTTACCGTGTGTTCTGCAACCGCGACGACGATACCTTCCTCATGCATCCCAACGGAAAACTGAGTGCCAAGCGCTAAAGCTCTGAGGTCCTTACAATCAACAGAGAACGGTCGAGCAGCGTCCCGCGCGACGGTGAAAAACGCTTCGCCTTGTTGTAAAATGACGTGTCGCTGGCCCGCCGTGAAATTTAACGATATGGCGCTCGCCGTCGACAGTTCGGCAACCGATCCGTCGGGCAAGGAAAAGCGCGCGGTCTCTCCGACGCCTGTCCGGTAATCTGTTTGCTGCCTTAAATATGCGTGCGTCCCAAGCCCGGCGGCGGTCAGGATAGCAAGTGCACCGCCGGATTTCAGGATTTTTCGCCGTCTGACAGATGCAGGGCTTGATACCTCTGGCAGGGCCGAGGCTCCAAGCCACAAACGTTCCAGTTCGGCATAGGCTCCTGCATGGGCCGGGCTTTGTTCGAGCCAAACCCTGAAATTGGCACGGTCGAGTGGTGTCGCGCTGTCATCGAGAAGCAGCGCGAACCATTCGGCTGCACGGCGTGATATCTCTGGATCATTGTCAGGACAGTGCTCCTGAAGGGAAAAATCCTGCATCCGCCGCCTCATTCTTAGCCGCCATGCGACTTTTAGCGCTCGTAGTTGACCTCTGCACGCAACCGCTCAAGCGCCACGACCATGTGACCAAAGACCGTTTTGGGCGATATTCCCAGTCGTTCGCCAATCTCGACATATGTCAGGCCGTCAATACGAGCGAGGATAAAAACCTGCTGGGCGCGGGCAGGCATGTGTTCCAGTGCGGCCTGAACGCGAAGCAGTTCCTGACGGCTGATGGTAGCTGCTTCCGCAGATGGTGCGGGATCACGAATGGATTCAAGGCCTTCGATCCCGTCGACAAAGGGGGCGATCTTGCGGCGGCGTTCGTGATCAAGCGCAAGATTGCGGCCGGTAATCATGAAATAGGCTGCCAGGTCGACAACGTCACGTAACAGGCCCGGCCGTTCCCAAAAGCGAAGAAAAGTATCCTGAAGGAGATCGGCAGTTGTCGCCGGGCAATGGACCCGACGGTAGATGACACGCATCAGACGAGAGCGTACGCCCATAAAGGTCTCGAGGATTTCAGGGTGTTTTGCGCTTTCCATGAAAACGCTGCTACCATTGGCTCGGGATCAAATCAAGATAAGATGAAATTTGCAATCAAGTTTTTACGCCGCCAAGCGCTTGCGTATTGCAGCTGATTTGATCGGCTCGCCATTGATGCTTGTGATGCCCAGCAGCAATCTGCTCTTCGCAGAGCCTTCTCCGTACCCGGCGAAGGCGGAACCGACGCCATGCCGAATGTTACAGCTTGGCGTGTTGCCAGGACCAGATCTTGTTCCGACCCCTTTTTGGCTACCGCGAATACTGACCTGTGGACGCCGGCCTATCGAAAGTTGGATATGGGAAACCAGACTCGTGCCGGTGCCTTGGCAAGCGGATGCTTCTATAGGTTGCATCTTGCGCGGCGGGGTGAGAGCCCGCGTAATAACCAGATGCCATTTAAAAGGCACAGCTGATACGAAACGATTGAAATTTAGCTCTGTAGTTTTTCGTGGACGAGTTTTTGCGATTTCAACGCTGGCAGATGCCTATGATTTAGGCGATATCGAAAAATTTATTAATGCAATCTTAACGATGTTGCGTCGCAAAAAAACTTAGTGAACTATTTTAATACTGCGGGAGGAAAGGCTGTTCAACAAAACAGGAGTTGATATCATGCTGTTCCGCAATAGAGACAAAGAAGTGCGCCAAAGTGCGTCGGTGAAGCTGGCCTCCTATACTGTCCTTGGCGTTGTCGCCACGGTGTTTTCATCTTCCGTGTTTCCGCCGGTCTTCACATCCCAGACGAACCGCGCCCTCATCAATGCACCAGTCATTCCGCTGACGACACCGATCAGCGGTGTGGTAAAGATATCCGACAAGAACGGTAAGGCTGCTATTGAAAACGACAAGGTCGACAATACCACGCTCATCGGCCTGAAGGTGCAATTGGCAGCACTCGATAATGAACTTCGCCAGAAGAACGGAATTATTGGCGACTATGCCAGCCGCATCGACGATTTGAACAGGGATCTTGCCAGTCAGCAGGCGGCGTTACTGCAAAGAACCGAGTCTGACCTACAGGCAGCCAATGCAGCCTTGCAGATGGTGACCTATTCGACCCGAATTGCAAAAGCGGAAGCCACGCGAAAACAGAAGCTGATGGCGAAGGGGATGTATTCTGGAATCGGAGAGGATATAGCGGACACAATACAACTTGAAGATACAAAGCTGCAGGCTGCCAGAGTCGCCGTTGACAAACTCACCAAGGAAATGAACTTCGCGCGCCAAGGCATCTATATCGGCTCCGATTTGCAATCGCTGCAAAATCTTCAGCAGGAAATTCGCACACGGTCCGCAGATCTGCTGCAGATCCGGATGCAGATGACCACCATGCAGACGCGCAAAAGCGAGCTCGAAACGCTGGCATCGGCGGAGAGCGCACGTATTGAAAGGCTGACCCGCGCCGATCTTTCCATTCCACCGGGCACAACGCTCTACAAGCCCGTGGCTGCGACCGGCCGTGAAGTGGTTGCAGGCGACACGCTGGCGGAGGCGCTTGACTGCCGCAACGCTTTCGTCGTGGCGATTTTTTCAGAGCGTCAGGCACAGGCGCTTTCCGTCGGTTCTCGGGTGAAGGTGAGTTCCGATGCCTGGGCGGAAGAATCCGATGGGGTGGTGGAGCGCTTGGTGCCACGTACTACCGAACGTGTCGACCTCGATTATGCCGTGCCCTTTCCACCAACAGAGCGGCGAGAGCTCTACGCCTATATTCGCATGGACAGCAGGGCACAGGAAAAATTGACCGAGAACGGCGCCTGTTCGGTCGGCACGTGGGTGAGTGTGAGCCTGCCGCGCGAGTGGCTCGGCAAAACCCGGAATTATGTGCATGAAGCATCAGCCAGCCTGTTCCAGTTTGCAAAGACCTCCGTCAGCGAATTGCCGGATGTCAGGCAGGCCGCATGGGCACTGATCGAAAAGTCGCGTGATACGCTATCCGCACACACTGGTATCGAGTGGCCCCAACAGCGGCCGGACGTGCCTGGCCGGGCACATCAGCCCGATATCATCACCCAGCACCCTTTCGGCAATACGGATGCCACCGGAAAGGCACCGCGCACCCAATCCTGACACCCGCATGGATTGGACGGGCCCCTGCGGGAGTGCGATGCAAACCCGCAGGGCGACCCACCACCTGTTTAAGACACTCGAAGCAACCTCATTCACGCGCGGCGTGCCGCGCGCCTGACCAACCATGAGGATAAGTCGATGTATTTCAGCCCTGATGGCGATGTTCAGTCGGCACTCTACGTCAATCTTGTCATCGCCCTTTGCGCGATCCTGTTTACCATACTGGCCGACCCGCGCAGGGTCCTGGACCGGTTGGCCTTCAGTGCGATTATGCTGCTGTCTCTTGGCCTTTACATATTTTGGCGCGCCACCGATACGCTGCCACCCTTCGAGCTTTCTCTGGAGACTGCCTGGAATTACATTTATTTCACCTTCGAGCTGATCTCCGTTCTTTACGCCATCGGCTCGATCCTGATCCTGACGAGGCGGACGGACTGGTCTTTTCTGGCTGATAGAGGGGAAGCCGCGATTGCAAATAATTCCGATGCGCCACTCGTCGACGTCTTTATCTGCACCTACAACGAACCTTTGAATGTCCTTGAGAAGTCGGTTATCGCGGCCCAGGCCATGCAATATCCGCAGCTTCGTGTTTTTGTCTGCGACGACACGCGCAGGCCGGAAGTGCGGGACTATTGCGAGACGGTCGGCGTCAATTATGTGACGCGCCCGGACAATAGACATGCCAAGGCGGGAAATCTGAACAATGCACTTGAACACACCAATGCGCTGCCACAGGTTTCCGATTTCATCATGGTTCTGGATGCGGACTTCGCGCCACAGGCCAACTTCCTTCGTCGCGTAACCGGTCTTTTCGCCGATCCCAAGGTAGCGGTTGTGCAGACACCGCAATTTTACTTTAATTGCGACCCAATCCAGCACAACCTCGGCATCCGCAATTCCTTCGTCGATGATCAACGTGTATTCTTTGATGTATTCCAGCCGGCCAAGGACGCGGTCGGTTGCGCTTTCTGCGTCGGGACGAGTTTTGTCGTGCGGCGTGCGGCGGTCAACGAGCTCGGCGGGTTTCCGCATGATGCACTTTCCGAAGATATGCTGCTGACCTACCGCCTGATGGAGCGAGGTTACGTCACACGCTGGCTCAACGAAAAACTCAGTGTCGGTCTATCGGCTGAGGGCCTGCCAGAATATATCACGCAACGCACGCGGTGGTGCCTGGGCACCATTCAGATCGGCCTTCTGCGGACGGGACCATTGTGGCGTGGCAAGTTCACGCTGACACAAAGGCTGCATTATCTGCACGGGCTGTTTTGCTGGCTGTCGAAGCCTTTCATTCTCTGCCTGTTGCTGGCACCATCGATCTACTGGCTGACAGGCGTTTCCGCCCTCCAGGCCGACGAGCTGATGTTCATGAAATTTGGACTGTCGTCACTGGCTTTGTTTTGGGCCTACTCCACCTGGATATCGGGAAAACGCACCCTACCGCTGTTCACCGAAGTGACGCATGCGCTGACCGCTGTTCCCATCACCATCACCTTGTTTCAGGCTATGCGCAAACCCTTCGGACGTCCCTTTAAAGTCACGGAGAAAGGTGGTGACCGGTCACAGGTGCGCATTCATGGGCCTACAGCGCTATTTTTCGCAATCGTCACCGTCACCTCCGCGGTTTCAGTTCTGCTCGCCGTTTACGCATGGGACGCCCCTGTAGAATTTTCGGCGCGAGATTGTCTCAACCTCATCTGGTCGGCGGTCGCTATGGTGATTGCCTTCACCAGCCTCATCTGCTGCATTGAATTACCACGTGTCGACAAGGAAGAGCCGATCGGCGTGGATCTCGAAGGCCGTTTGCAGTGCGCAAGCGAGGTGAAGGCGGTACGGATCGTGGCGCTTTCGACCGAAACCGCGACCCTGGCGGATTTCAACCGGTCTTACGCCGAGGCAGAGTCCCTGTACGTGCCCGATGTGGGCTGGGTGCAGATCGATGCAACGAAGGTGTCGCAAACGCCCGGCAAATTCACTCTCACCCCCACTGCCGACCAGCATCGTGCAATCTTGAGGCTGCTTTTCCGCAATGCGCCCGAAAATGTCGCGGAACAGGGCGACCTGTTGAAATCCATGCAGATGTTACTCGCAAGGGCCTTCAGCTAAGACAATTCGCGCCAAAACCGGGACCGTGCTCGACGTAAACCGCAAGCTCGAGGCGGGCTTGTTTGGAAAAGCGCCCACAAAACGGAAAACTCATGTCTGTCAAATCGATCATCGCGACAGTTCTCATGACCTGCTTCACAACAGGAGTGGTCGCTGGTGGCGATGGGCGCACCGGTTCCGGATCAGTTCGCGACCGCCTTGCTGTTAGCTTGTGCGCGGGTCTCGTTGGGAAGATGGACAGATCCACCACCCCCTTCGTATTTCGGAGCTTTGAGCCTGCACCGGGTGGCAAAGCGCTTGATCCCGCTCTTTCAAATGCGGGTTTCACCTATGACAATGCCCTGGCGACGATTGCCCTTTTTTCCTGTGGCAACGATACCGAGGCAAAAAGGGTTGCCGATGCGCTGCTGCTCGCCGTCAACAATGATCGCTATTACAGCGATGGCCGCCTGCGCAACGCCTACCGTTCCGGCCCCGTTGCGAACGAAAACGATGCTATGCTTTTGCCCGGTTTTTGGAGTGAGGCCAGCAAGACGTGGGTCGAGGATGACTATCAGGTCGGCAGCGCAACGGGCAACCTGGCCTGGGCGGCACTTGCGCTTCTCACTGCCAGTGAACGATTAAGCAATCCGTCCTATGTGCAGGCAGCGACCAAACTCATGCGCTGGATCGATGCGCATACGGCGGGCGTCCGCGATATCGGCTACACAGGTGGCACATTCGGTCATGAGCCTGCACCGGCCAAACTCGAGTGGAAATCGACGGAACATAATCTCGATGTGTATGCCGTTGCGGGTTGGCTCGCCGAAATTGAGGGCGCGCGCGCCTGGCAGGCGATGCGGGACAAAACACGCAAATTTCTTGATGCGATGTGGAATGAGCAGCAGGGACGGTTTTACGTCGGCAGCCTACCCGGAAGCGACACACCCAACTCGAGCCAGTCCGGAATAGATTCCGAGCTCTGGCCCATTCTCGCCGTGCCGGAGTTTCGGGGCCGCAGTGGGCGTGTTCTGCATTGGGTTGATCGGCATTATGCGGTTGCGGGAGGTTTTGATTTTAACGACGATCGGGATGGTGTGTGGCTGGAAGGTACGGCCCAGGCCGCGCTGACATTTCAGCAGGTCGGCGATGCCGAGCGGGCCGAGGCACTGCTTGCCACCATCGCCGCACAAATATCTCCCGATAACCTGATCTACGCGACAGTCGGGGACGAACTGACGACCGGGCTGATGATCGGGCCGACCTCGACATTTGCCGACTTCAAATATTTCAGGTTGCCGCATGTTGGCGCCACTGCCTGGGCAATCCTTGCAGCGAAAGGCTGGAACCCTTTTCTTCGAAAAAGCGGTTGTATTCGTCTTTGTGAGGGATAACTGTCCGTCTCGGCGGCAGCAGGAGGATATTGCTCCAGGCCGTTGCGCCGGAGATTGGAAACGGGGACGCATGACGCTGCTCAAAGCGGCGAAAAGCGTAAAACCGCAACGTTGACTGCCGACTAGCAGTTCCAGTGATTCAAGCCTGACGGTACGATTAACGAAGCCGAATACCGCCCACTGCCAGACCTGTCAGATGCCGGGTGCGGATCGGAACTTCCTGTGCACCTTCAACGACATGGGGCCGTTCGAAGGCCCGAGCACAAATTCGGCGGTGCTGATGCGGATACGCGTCCGTGATGTTATCGGCCCGCAATTTAAGGGTGCTTGCCTTCGCTCATTCGCTATTTAATTCAAACGCCGATTCCTTTATTAGCGCTGCGCCGGCACAGTAGGGCATGTTCGGATAGCATCCCAACCTCCGGCGAGGCCGCTTCAATGAAACGCCTGTGGCAGGCGAAATCATGCGCGCCTTCTAGCTGCCCCAATTGCCTCCTGAACCGTCGATCGACGTACTGGCTCTTCTGGAGCGACTAAGTCTGGCGGAACGCGCTCTGGGCGCCTAGACGGTATCACCAGGCTGCTCCCGCGCTAGGAACTATTCGTGGTGTGGTCTGATCCTTTCAACTGCGTGGAGCGAGACGTTTGCCACGGTCAGGTCCGCGTATGTGAGAATCGCCTGACAACGCCGAATGCAACCTACTCGGTCGGAACCGACAATGGAAACGTAGACTTAAGGACATAAAGATATCGTTATATGATGTTGACCGATGACGTGGCTTACAATATGGTCGTCACGCCTAAGGTTCCCCAGTCGTTGCACGCAACGTGCCGGGGCTAAGAGGGAAGTCGGTGCTCCGTGTCATGCGGAAAAGCCGACGCTGCCCCCGCAACTGTAAGCGGCGAGCTGAAGTCCAATATGTCACTGGTTTACCCCGGGAAGACGGACGGAAGTGATGATCCGTGAGCCAGGAGACCTGCCTTTGGTGAAGTAACGTCCACGGGCGGGGTGTCCCAGTGTGCCGTAGCAAAGGCTGCATTGTCGCGGCCTGTCTTGCTATGCGTCCGCAGACCCATGCCCCCAACTTTATAGGGGCACAACATGTCTCAGACCTGCATTTTTACGATCACGAGCGTACCCTTCGATGAGGACTATCGTCCTTCAGAAAATACGCGCATCACCACCAATTTCGCCAATCTGGCCAGGGGCGAAAAGCGGCAGGAAAACCTGCGCAATGTCATGCGCATGATCGACAGCCGCTTCAACGCCCTCGCGCACTGGGATAATCCCAAATCGGACCGATACTCGGTCGAGTTGGAGATCATTTCGGTCGACATGAGCTTCGATGTCGCAGGTGAAAAATTTCCCCTCATCGAGATACTGAAGACGACGATCATCGATCACAAAACCAGTGAACGTATCGACGGCATTGTGGGGAATAACTTCTCCTCCTATGTGCGAGACTACGACTTCAGCATTGTGCTGCCGGAGCATAACAAGAGCGTTCCTGCCCTCAGCATTCCGGCCGACTTCGGCGACCTGCATGGAAACCTGTTCAAGTCTTTTCTGCGGTCGGATGCCTACCGCTCGTACTTTCGCAAGCCGCCGGTCATTTGCATCAGCGCCTCGACCAGCAAGACCTATTACCGGACCGAAAATCATCACCCCGTCATGGGCGTCGAATACCGGCAGAATGGGTTCTCGTCCACCGACCAGTATTTCGGGAAAATGGGATTGCAGGTTCGCTACTTCATGCCTGCAGGCAGCGTTGCGCCGTTGGCGTTCTACTTTGTTGGGGACTTGCTGGGCGACTACTCCAATATTGAGCTAATCGGCGTCATCAGCACGATGGAAACGTTTCAGAGAATTTATCGCCCCGAAATCTACAATGCGAACGCAGCAGCCGGGACATTTTACCAGCCCAACCTGAAGCACCAGGACTATTCGCTGACCCGGGTCATTTACGATCGCGACGAACGAAATCGCTTGGCGGTGGATCAGGGTAAGTTCACCGAAAAACACTTCATTAAGCCATACCGCGCCGTCCTTGAGCAATTGTTTGCTCACCGCCCCGCCTGAGCATCACTTAGAAGAGGTCCCACCGTGAAGAAACTTCTCCCCACATCGACTGCTGGCAGCCTGCCGAAACCCTCCTGGCTTGCGCAGCCCGAAAAACTGTGGTCGCCCTGGAAGCTGGAGGGCGAGGAATTACTGGAAGGCAAGAGAGATGCCCTGCGCCTTTCACTGGACGATCAGCGACAGGCCGGCATCGACATCGTCAGTGATGGCGAGCAAACACGCCAACATTTCGTCACGACTTTCATCGACCACCTCGACGGGGTCGATTTTGCAAAACGCGAGACAGTCAGAATTCGCGATCGCTACGATGCGAGTGTCCCGACAGTCGTCGGCGCCGTGTCTCGCCAGAAGTCCGTGTTCGTCGAAGACGCCAAGTTTTTGCGCCAGCAGACCAAACAACCCATCAAATGGGCGTTGCCGGGTCCGATGACGATGATCGATACTCTCTTTGACGGCCATTATAAGAGCCGTGAAAAGCTTGCCTGGGAATTTGCCGGGATACTCAACGAGGAAGCAAAGGAATTGGAGGCTGCCGGCGTCGATATCATCCAGTTCGACGAACCTGCCTTCAACGTTTTCTTTGACGATGTGAATGACTGGGGTGTTGCCACTTTGGACAAGGCAATTGAAGGGCTGAAGTGCGAGACCGCCGTCCATATCTGCTACGGTTACGGCATAAAGGCCAATACGGATTGGAAAAAGACACTCGGGTCAGAATGGCGGCAGTATGAGGAAACTCTCCCCAAGCTGCAGAAATCCGGCATCGGTATGATCTCCCTCGAATGCCACAATTCTCATGTCCCAATGGATCTTCTGGAACTTGTTCGAGGTAAGAAAGTCATGGTCGGGGCCATCGATGTGGCAAGCAATACCATCGAAACCCCGGAGGAAGTCGCTGCAACGCTGCGCAAGGCGCTTAAGTTTGTCGACGCAGATAAACTTTGCCCCTGCACCAATTGCGGCATGGCCCCCCTGTCTCGTCGTGTGGCAAGAGACAAGCTGAATTCCTTGAGCGCAGGAGCTGAGATCGTCCGAAGAGAGCTCACTGTTTAGTTTTTTGATAGTCTGAACCTGCGGATGGCAGCCGTTCGCCGCCACCGCGCCCATCGCGACAAACGCTGGGAGACTTACGAATGGCTATAAGGTCACGGCGCGGATCATCCTGAAGGCTTCGACGGATGTCCGCCTCTTGGCGCAAAGCTGCCAAGACGGCCTGTTCAAGCCGGCAATTCCGAAGAGCAGGTCGTCGCCAGATTAGAAAATTTACACATTCATTACAACTCAACTGAGGATTTGATGGTTTTGATCCTGTCGAGGGTTAAGACAAGTCGCTTGCCATGTAAGTCCGTCGCTATCCACCGTCCACGAACCCGTCTACGTCAAACGGGTGCTGCTTGCTTTGCACTACTGCACTCGATATTCGCGTGGCGCGACACCGAACTGGTTCCGAAACGATCGGCTGAAATGCGAGAGGTCATTGAATCCCCATCGGAAAGCAATCTCTCCAATAGAGCTGCCACTTTTGGTACGCAGATCGTCCGCGCATTTTTGCAACCTTTGCCGAAGTAAAAACTGGCTGAATGTCTCGCCGCTGTCTTCCAGCAGTCGGTGAACATAGCGAACCGAAATGCGGAAATGTTCGGCTGCCTTCGCCGGTGTCAGTGCCGGGTCTGCCGCATGCGAAGTGATGTAGTTGATCAGGGAAAAAGCGAGCTGATTGCGCAATGTCCCCCTCGCTCGGTCTCGCTCGCGATCGGATACGCCGAGAACCAGCGCAACCAATTCCACCAGATGGTTGGTGATGGATAAGGACGCGACGGCGTCGAGATGCTCGGCATTCATCGCAATCGATGACAGATAGTCGGTCGCAAGACCCGCGAGTGGATCACTGCTGCTTATTTTAGTGGCCATCAGTCTGTCGGGTTGCTTCAGAAGAGGCTGCAGAATTGCCTTGGGAATGCGGAACGAATGCTGGGTCCAACTGTCGCTGCAGTAATCGTTGATATATGGCTCGGTCGAATCGACGATCGAGAAATCACCGTGCTGCAAGAGCGCTTCCCTGCCGTTCTGCATCATCCGGCAGTGACCTTCCACTTGTAGATTGAGGAAGTACACCTGTTCGGGCATTCGGCTGATTTCCTGCCTGCGGCGATGAATTTTTTGCCTGCTCGACGAAATTGTCGTGACGTTGATCGAGTTTAGCAGCTTGGCACGAACGTGGCCGAAAAACGGGGCATGGCCTTCTGTTGTCGAGTTCAAAGCGACGTATTCCTGGCAGAGCACCTCTTTCCAGAAAGGGAAACGGTCCTTCTGCGGCAATTCGGTTGCGTTCCAGACAGTCATTTCCAGCGCCTCCGTCAGCGACCATTTTCGCAATGATGACGCAAAAAACATGCCAAGCAATCTTCGTCTGCTGGCACGATCGACCCGAACCGGGGTCATTCCGCAGTCTTCGGGCATGAAGATGATGAATGCCTTTATGGCCAGTGTCACTTTGCGCACAGAAACTGTTCACTGTGAGCCAAGACGCATGTTGCGTTGCGGCATAGGCTTGTTTCCGGGAACAAAGACAACAAACAGGAGAAGCTATGCGCAAGCGTCTGATATTCAATTGCTTTACCATGAACGTCCCTTCGCACATCTACCACGGGACGTGGCGGCATCCGAAAAATGAGCTGGCCAATTTCAACGATTTCGCAACATGGGCCAACCTCGTCAAGAAGCTGGAGCAGGGTAGATTCGACGCCATCTTCTTTGCCGATATCCTGGGCATCGATCCCGCCTATGACGGGAAGTGGGATGCATACTTCCAGCAAGGCCTTCACATGCCTTGCAACGACACCTTTACTCTCTGCGCTGCTTTGGCGGGCGTGACGACGGATCTGGGGCTTGTCTTTACGAGTTCTCTTCTTTCCGAACACCCATTTGCGTTTGCCAAGAAGGCATCGACCCTCGATCACATCAGCGGCGGCCGCATCGGCTGGAACATCGTCACGAGCGTGACCGACAACGCAGCACGGAATTTCGGTTTCGACAAGATCGTTCCCCACGATCAGCGCTATGACTGGGCGGATGAATATATGGACGTGCTTTATAAGCTCTGGGAGGGCTCCTGGGACGCAGATGCAATGATTGCGGACCGCGAAAGCGGCGTCTTCAGCGACCACACCAAGGTGCACCGCATCAACCATCAGGGTGAGCGCTACAGGGTGCAGGGGCCGCATCTAGTCAGCCCCTCGCCACAGCGCACGCCGATGTTATATCAGGCAGGCGCCTCGAAGCGCGGAAGCAAGTTTGCGGCGCAGCATGCCGAAGGGACATTCGTGCTCTATCCAAATGTGAACGGAGCCCGTATCGGCATCGCCGGCACCAAGCAAGTGGCCAGCCAGGCAGGTCGGGGCCCTGACGATCTCAAGTTCATCCAGGGACTGTCCTTCGTTGTCGGCAGCACGATGGAGGAAGCAGAACGCAAGGCGAGGGAAATTGACGAATGGGTCAGCTATGAGGGTCTGGCCGCACATGTCAGCCGCGACATGGGAGTCGATCTTTCACACATGGAGCCTGACAAGCCGATTGACGAGTCGGGTCTGGATGGATTGCAGGGTTATGCCCGTATGATTGAGATGGGCAAGCCCGAGGGCGAGAAGGCTACTGTCAAGGATCTGGCAAACGCGCTCTCCTACAATTGCCGTATCGTGGGAACTCCCGAATCCATCGCGGATGAATTGGAGCAGTGGCAGGATGCCGGTGTCGATGGCATTAACATGATATGCCAACTTCACCCTGATACGTTCGTCGATTTTATCGATCACGTCACGCCGGTACTTCAACAACGCGGGCTTGCGCAAAGCGAATATGCGGAAGGAACGCTCCGCGAAAAGCTTTTCGGGCGGGGATCGCTTCTCCCTGAAAATCATCCTGGCGCTTCCTATCGAAGCGCATTTAGCGGGCAGTCCCTCGACGCTGCCGAGTAAGGCATCACGGACCCGGCTTTGTCCGGGTCCTCGTTTGTCCCTAATCCATGGATGAAAAAATGTTGGTAAATACTCTAACGCGAGCGGATGCACTGAGTTTCAAAGATGCCATGGCGATGATGGCAGCTGCGGTGCAGGTTGTGACAACAGACGGCAGCGCAGGACGTGCAGGCCTGACCGTCACCGCAGCTTGCTCGGTCTGCCAGGAGCCGCCAAGGCTACTGGTCTGCGTGAATACCAAGGCATCGGCGCACGCGGCCATTCTAGACAATGGGCGGCTAAGCCTAAACCTCCTTTCGAACGAGCATAGTGAAATCGCTGCGGCATTTGGTGGAAAAGTGCCGCCAGAGAAGCGCTTCGAACTGGGAGAATGGACATCGGACGAACTGGGGCAGCCCTTGCTCGAAGGCGCATGCGCGCATTTCAGCTGTTCAGTTCACGAGGTGCTTCAATCGGGAACGCACACGATTTTTGTGTGTAACGTTCATTTCGCGAAGGGCAACAAGGGTCGCTCTCCTCTCCTGTATTTCGATCGCAATATGACCACGCTGCTGCAATTTGCATAGCGCCGCACAAAGCATGTATTGATTGGCAGTTGGCCTGTGTCTTCCCAATCGCACGGAGATCTCTCATCCTGACCGGCATCATCCGTGCGATTGCAAGCTTACCGTGCGCTTTGCCACACATTGCCCCTTCGGCAATATCAGCGTGGTCGATCTGAACCTCCAGCGGACGATTATATTCGTCGTTCGACTGGCAGGCACCCTGCTGGCGTAGATGATAGCTTTGAAGGCGATAGCTCTACAGTAGTACGATCAATGGTTCGGTTCTGTTCAAGTCGTTCAGGCATTGCGAGAGTGCGGATTCGGTATCGACACAGGCAAGGTTCAGCGGGAAAATTAGTTTCCGTTTTATCGGCTGCCGCCATTTCTATTGGCCAGAGACTTGGCAATCGGTGACTTTGCCAAATCGAATGAAGGCGTGGCGTTCGTATTCCATCAAGGCTGAAGACGCGTATCGCTACGGCAGCTTTGCACCTGCGCACAAGACATTGCGGTAGTATGAAAATCGGCTAACTTCGCAACGTCGACAGACAGGAAGAGCGACGAGGTGGCAATGATTGAACCCGGCGGGGATGAGCAATTAGTTACCCCACGTGACGACGGAGCAGCCAGGCATTTACCCGGGATGGAGTTGCCTGGCATTGGTTTGGCTGCGACGGATGGCACGACCGTCGATCTGCGTGAGCCGGGGTTAACCGTGGTCTATGCTTACCCCCGGACAAGCCCGCCCGGAGGAAAGGCGATTGACGGATGGGACGCAATACCCGGCGCGAGGGGATGTACACCACAGTCCTGTGCCTTTCGTGATCATTTCGCTGAACTGAAGGCATTGGGAGCAACGCGTCTGTTTGGCCTTTCTACGCAGACCACGGAGTATCAGCGAGAGGCAGCAGAGCGGCTTCACCTGCCGTTTCCTCTGCTTTCCGATCATTCACTCCTTCTGGTGTCAGCCCTTCGCCTTCCAACTTTCCAGGCTGGAGGCCTGACACTGCTCAAGAGGCTCACGCTGGTTATCGAAACGGGCGTTATCAAGCATGTCTTTTACCCGGTCCATCCGCCAGAGAAGAACGCAGATGCCGTCATCGATTGGTTGAGTGCTACGACATGATCAGCCCGCCATCGACATTAATTGTCTGGCCGGTGATGTAGGCCGCATCCTCGGAGGCGAGAAACGCCACCAAGGCTGCCACTTCGGCTGGTGTTCCTGCGCGGCGCATTGGAATGTTGCGCACCCATTCGGCCATGAGTTCGCCGGGCTTGTAGTCACCGAGCATCTGGCCCCAGACTCGGTCGTTATAATCCCACATTTCGGTGTGGATGATGCCGGGGCAAATGGCGTTGACGGTGATGCCTTCGGGCGCCAGTTCCTTTGCCAGACTTTGCGTGAGGCCGACGACGCCGAATTTTGAAGCGGCGTAGTGGGGGGTATAAATAAATCCCTGACGGGCCTGGCCGGAGGCGGTGTTAACCAGGCGGCCCTTGGTGCCACTTGCGCGGAAGCGGCGGATCGCCTCCTGGCAGCACAGGAACGCGCCCTTGGTGTTGACATCGAGGTTGAAATCCCACTGTTCCTGCGTCAGCTCCTCGATCTTGGAGATGGTGATGACGCCGGCGTTCTGGACCGAGATGGAAAGGGGACCGATTGCCTCTTCGGCTGCGCCATAGGCCTCGCGCACCGCCGCCGCATCCCGCACATCGAGGATCACGCCATAGGTGACTGAGCCGGTTTCGTCCGCCAGCTTTTTGGCGGCGTCATTGGTGTCCTTGTCGACAGAGGCGATGGCGACTTTCGCGCCTTCCTCGGCAAAACGGCGGGCGATGCCGTAACCGATGCCCTTGTTGCCTCCAGTCACGAATACGGATTGACCTTCAAAGCGCCTCATGTCTCCTCCTTATGGGATAACGGCTATGTTTCTGTGCCGACCAGTCGTTCGGCGGTGAATTTGTCGGTGACAAGGACATCGATCACGCCGGTTCTGAGCGCACCGGCGATCGCCTCGGTTTTTTTCGAGCCGCCGGCGAGTGCAATGACGCGGTCGACATTGGAGAGGTTCTCCAGCGGAAGGCCTATGACCCGGTCATCGAGCGGTGTCTTGACGGGCTTGCCGTCCTTGTCGAAGAACCTGAGCGAAATATCGCCCACGGCGCCCGCCTGTGCGAGATCGGCAAGCTCCTTGGCGGAAAAGATATTGCCGGAACGTGCAAGAAGCTCCGATGGCTCGACGGCACCGACACCGACGATGGCGAGCGTGATCGAACCGAAAAGATCGATGGTTTCGCGCACGAAGGGATCGGCCAGCATTAAAAGCTTCGCCTCTCGAGAGGTGGCGACGCCGGGGACCGGCAGCAATTTCGGTTCGGCCTCCGTCAGCCGCGCCAGCCGGGTGGTGATCTGGGTCGCGTGCGTCTGCACGGAAGGATCGCCCATGCCGCCCAGCGTCTGGACGATGTAACGCGCTTTGGCGCCCTTCAGCGGATGGATGTTTTCCACCATCTTGAAGATCGTCTGGCTCCAGCTGGAAACGCCGATGATCTCGTTTTGCGACAGCGTCACCTCGAGAAAATGCGCGGCAGCCTCGCCGATGCGGGCCATGATCGCGCCGTCGCGATCCTCGCTGCAATCGACGACAATGGCTTCCGGCAGATCGAAGCGTTCGCGAAGCTGTGCTTCAAGATCGCTATAGGTACCGGGCGGCGGAATGATGCTGGTGCGCACGATACCTTCCGTTTCGGCACGCTTCAGCATGCGCGAGACGGTGGCCTGCGAAAGATTGAGATGTTCGGCAATCTCCGCCTGCCGCCTGTGCTCGCTAAAATACATCTGCGCCACGCGGGATATCATCCGAAGTTCGTTGATCCTGCCCATAAGCCCTCCAGGGTGAATTTTTATTCACCCTTACCCGACGTCACAGGTAACGTCGAGCGCGCAATCGCGTCGCGCCAGACGGCAAGCCGTTGCCTGCCGTCACCGGACGAAGGCGCGATGGCGTTGCCGTGACTGTTGAGCGCGGCGATGGCGTCGAGATCGCTCCATAGACCGAGGGCGAGGCCGGCAAGATAGGCCGCGCCAAGCGCGGAGGCTTCCGGCGCGTCACGCTGGATGACGGGGTGGTCCAGCATGTCGGCGACGCATTGCATGAGGAAACGGTTCTGGCTCGGTCCCCCATCCACGAACAGCTGTCCGAAGCCGGAGGGCGACTGCGCGCTCATGGTCGAGAAGACGTCATAAACCTGAAAGGCGATGGAATCGGTAACGGCGCGGGCCATCTGCGCGCGACTTGTGCTGAAATTGATCTGCGAAAATAGCGCGCGGCAATTGGAATCCCAATAGGGCGCGCCAAGGCCGACAAAGGCCGGGACGAAACCGGGGCCATCTGGTTCAGCGGTCGCGGCAAGCTCCACAAGAGATGCGACATCTGGCAGGCCGAGAATGTCCGTCATCCACGGCAGGGAGGCGGCAGACACAAGAATATTGCCCTCGAACGCGAAAGTCGGCTTGCCGTGAAGCCTCCAGGCAACTGTCGTCGTGATGCCGCGCTCTGGCGCGATGAAATGCGGCAGGGTCGTCATCACCGATGAGCCGGTGCCGAACGTCACCTTGCCGTCACCGGGATTGAAGGCGCCGTGGCCGAAGAGGGCGGCGTGGCTGTCGCCGACGGCAGCCAGAATAGGCGTTCCGTCCGCGATGCCGGGAACACCTGATGTCACGCCGAAGTCGCCGCTGCTGTCGCGCGGGTCGGGCAGGGCGCTGATGTCGATGCCAAAAAGGTCACAAAGCTCTTCGCTCCACACCTGCCGGTTGAGATCGAGCACCTGGCTTCGGGCCGCGTTGGAGGCGTCGCAGGCATGCACCTTGCCGCCGGTCAGGCAGTGGATCAGCCAGCTATCGATGGTGCCGAGGCGAAGGCTGCGGCCCTTCGGCGCACGCTCCAACAGCCAGCGCATCTTGGCGCCGGGAAACATCGGGTCAATAGGCAGGCCGGTCAGCGCCATGACACGTTCGGAATGGCCCTTGCTGATGAGATCGGTGCATTCCTGCGCGGTGCGACGGCATTGCCAGCTCAAGACCGGGCCAAGCGGCTCGCCTGTTTCGCCGTCCCAGATCGTCACCGATTCGCGCTGGTTGGAAATGGCGATGGCTTCAATGCTGACGGCAGAGGGCGCCGAAGACAGGCAGGCGGAAATCGCTTCGCGCACCGAGGCCCAGATACGGTTCGGATCCTGCTCCACCCAGCCGGGCTGCGGATAGGTGATGCCGACCGGCGATGAACCGCGCGCCAGCAATTCTCCTGTTTCAGAAACGAGAATGGCCTTGGAATTGGTGGTGCCCTGATCGATGGACAGAATGGCGCGCATCACTTGAGTTCTTTCGTCGGCAGTTTTTTCGTTTCAGCCTTGCGGTGATTAAACGACGATATTGCAAAGGGTGTCGCCGCGCATCCGAAGACACGCGACGACCCTGGGAGGAGACTTACTTTCTCTTGAGCAGCGCAGCTGCAGCCTCCGCGATGGCCGCGGGTGCCATGCCAAACTCATCGAGCAGCCATTCTGCCGAGCCGGTATGGGCAAAGACGCCCGGAACGCCGAGGCGCTTCATCGGCACGGGGGCATGATCGACAACAACTTCGGCGATGGCAGAGCCGAGACCGCCGAAGATCGAATGTTCTTCAGCCGTCAGGATTGCGCCGGTTTCCTTCGCTGCGGCAATGATGGCCGCCTCGTCGATCGGGCGCACGGTCGCCATGTTAAGCACACGCGCATTGATGCCACGGCCGGCCAGAATATCGGCGGCCTTGACGATGCGGTGTGTGAGCGTGCCATTGGCGATCAGCGTTATGTCGGAGCCTTCGCGCAGCAGGTTGGCGCGGCCGAGTTCAAAGACGTGGCCGTCAGGCAGAAGGTCGGGCACGCCGACGCGCGACAGGCGAAGGAAGCAGGGGCCGGCATAGTCCGCAGCCCATTTGACGGCGGCGGCCGTTTCGATGCGGTCGCACGGGGCAATCACCGGCAGGTTCGGCAGAACGCGGGTCCAGGCGAAATCCTCGATCGAGTGATGCGTCGGACCCAGTTCGCCATAGGCCATGCCCGAGGAGATGCCGATGAGCTTCACATTGGCGTTGGAATAGGCGAGGTCTGCCTTGATCTGTTCCAGCGCGCGACCGGTCAGAAAACAAGATGCGCCGCAGACGAAGGGAAGCTGGCCGCCATTGGCAAGGCCGGCGCCGACGCCCACCATGTTCTGTTCGGCAATGCCGACATTGACGAGGCGCTCGGGGAATTTCGACTTGAAGCCGCCGAGCTTCGAGGAGCCGACTGAATCGTTGCATACGGCCACGACCCTGTCGTTTGCAGCGGCCAGCGCTTCCAGCGTTTCGGCGAAGGCGTCGCGGCAATCATAGAGTTTGGCGGCGGTTACGGGCGCGTTCATTACAATGCCTCCGAAAGTTCTTTGACGGCAATTTCGTATTGTTCCTTGCTTGGAACCTTGTGGTGCCAGTCGACGCGGTCCTGCATGAATGAAATGCCGTGACCCTTATTGGTGTGCGCAACGATGCAATGCGGGCGCTTGCCGCGATGTTCGAGCGCCGGGACGATCTCTTCCATCGCGTTGCCGTTGATTTCGCTCACCTCCCAGCCGAATGCTTCAAGCTTCGGGCGAAGCGGCGCGACGTCGTTGGTTTCCGAGATCGCAGCACCCTGCTGGAAACGGTTATGGTCGATGATAAGCGTCAGATTGTTAAGCTCGAACTGCGCGGCGGACATGATGGCTTCCCAGTTGGAGCCCTCCTGCATCTCGCCATCACCGGTCATGACATAGGTATGGTAATCCGCTCCCGAAAGCTTGGCCGCCTTGGCCATTCCGACGGCAACTGGAAGCCCGTGGCCAAGCGGGCCGGTATTGGTCTCGACCCCCGGTACCTTGTTACAGTTGGGGTGGCCATTGAGGCGGGAATTGGGTTGCAGGAAGGTCGAGATTTCCTCTTCCGGGATAAAGCCACGTTTGGCGAGCGTCACATAAAGCGCGCAGGCGGTGTGGCCTTTCGACAGCACGAAACGGTCGCGGGCAGGGTTCTTCGGCTCGTCCGGCCAGATGCGCAATACGCGGAAATAAAGGGCGGTCATGATGTCGATCGCCGACATTTCTCCGCCGATATGGCCGGCACCCGCTTCGAAAACAGCCTGGACGTCGCGAAGGCGAATCTGGCGCGCAATGCGCTCTAGCTCTGTGGGCTGCATGGGATCCTCTTCAAAACATGCGTGTGAATATTTATACAGCTATTTATATAATTGCAGACGTGGCGTTTCTGTCAAGCCGGAATTGTGAATTGTCCTGTTTCAATCCGTGCCGATTATTTCTGCCGCTTCATTTTCACCAATGATGAAGCGCGCCTCCCCGCCTCATTCCTCGGTCCGTAAAAGGAACCTGCTCAGCCTAAGTCCTTTGGCTGAAAGGGCTCTCCTTGCCACGTAGGCGCGCTTGCGCTGGATTCCCGCGATGCGCACCGGAACGGGATGAGAGGCGCAGGTATGAAGCCATCCCATCACCCGCAAGGCCCGTCCCGCCCTCCAAGCCTATTGACAAGTTTCTCTCAACTGGCTTATGCATGTTTCACCGAGTATGAATAATTATTCTAATCGGTTTAAAAAATGCAAGATAGCCACTTGGAGGAGCCATGTCCGTGCTTGAACGCAATGAGGGGGTTACGCACAACAGAAGCCCGCTTGCCTGGCTAAGCGGTGCGACCGGACCTCTTTTGGGCCTGCTGCTGCTGTGTGTCTTCCTGACCTTCACCAGCGAAAATTTTCTGTCGCTTCGAAACGGTCTCAACATCCTCGACCAGATCACCGTGCTCGGCATCATGGCCGTTGGCATGACCTTCGTCATTCTGCTCGGCGGCATCGATCTGTCCGTCGGTTCGGTGCTGGCGCTGTCTATGATGATCATGGGCTGGACAGCCAATGTCGCGGGCATGCCCATGGGCATGGCCATCATGCTGGCGCTCATCGCATCCGCAGCCTGCGGCCTTGTCGTCGGCGTTCTCGTCACCGCCTTCCGGGTTCCGGCCTTCATCGCGACGCTTGCAATGATGTCGGTGGCGCGCGGCCTTGCCAATATGATCACGGACGGTCAGCAGATCGTCGGTTTTCCTGACTGGTTCATGATGCTGGCCATCGACCGCCATTTCGGCGTGCTGACGGCGACCGTGCTGCTGATGCTGGTCGTTGTTCTGGTATCGTTTCTTTTCCTGCGCTTCCGCTCCGAAGGCCGCACCGTCTATGCGGTTGGCGGCAACCCGGAAGTGGCGCGACTTGCCGGCATCAACGTCGCCCTGGTGACGATCTGCGTCTATGTTGCCTGTGCGGTTCTTGCCGGTCTTGCGGGTATCGTTCTTGCAGCCCGTCTCGACTCGGTGCAGCCCTCCAGCGGTTTTGGCTACGAGCTGGATACGATTGCGGCTGTCGTCATCGGCGGGACCTCGCTTTCGGGCGGTGCCGGCGGCATCGGCGGAACGCTGATCGGCGTGCTCATCATCGGTGTGCTGCGCAACGGCCTCAACCTGCTCAATGTTTCTCCCTTTCTGCAACAGGTCATCATCGGTGTGGTTATCGTGCTGGCCGTGGGCGCTGAAACATTGCGCCGGCGCAGAAGCTGAATTTGCCTGCGGAGGGCGATGAGCCGTCCGCGCAATAGACGACCCTCCCGGTATGGGAGGCGTGAAAAGCGGCCGAAGGGGAGGAGGTTTGATCTGCCCGAAGGTCAAAAATCAACAAATGGAGGAATAATCATGAAATTTTCACGCATTCTGCTGACATCCGCCGCCCTTCTCGCCCTGTCGCTCGGTTCGGCCAACGCCGCCGAAGTCAAGAAGATCGGCCTTGCCGTTGCCAATCTTCAGGCGAACTTCTTCAACCAGATCAAGCAGGCCGTCGAAGCCGAAGCCAAGACGCGCGGCATCACCGTTGTCACCGTCGATGCCAAGGGCGACGGTCCGACGCAGGTCAACCAGATCCAGGATCTCCTGACGCAGAACATCGACGCGCTGATCTATATTCCGGCTGGTGCCGCTGCGGCGACTGTTCCGGTCAAGCTTGCCAAGGCGGCCGGTGTGCCCGTCATCAACATCGACCGCAATGCCGACGGCGCACCGGGCGATACCTTCCTCGCCACCGATTCCGTCGCTTCCGCCAAGTCGGTCTGCGACTACATCATCAAGCAGGCAGGCGGCTCGGGCAAGATGGTCATCATTCATGGCCAGAAGGGCACGACACCGGAAGTCGACCGCACCAAGGGCTGCATGGAATCGGTCAAGGCCAATTCCGGCGTGAAGATCGTGGCCGAACAGTGGTCCAACATGTGGAGCCAGGATGAAGGCTTCCAGATCATGCAGAACATGCTGCAGGCCAATCCGGACGTTTCCATCGTCTTTGCCCAGGCAGACGGTCTGGCGCTCGGCGCGGCACAGGCGATCAAGGTCGCCAATCCCTCGCAGAAGATCGTCGTTGGCGGCTTCGATGGCGACACGGCAGCGCTTGAGGCGCTGAAGAACGGCGTCTTTGACGTGACAGCGACGCAGCAGACCCAGAAGATGGGCCGCACGGCTGTGGAGATGGCCGTCAAGATCGTCGGCGGCGAGAAGGTTCCGGCCGTGCAACTCTCTGAGGCGACGCTGACGACGAAGGAAAACGTCGACGGCTTCATTGCCAACCACCCCTGATGCATCCGCCCCCGCGCACTCCAGCCGGATGCGCGGGGGCGTCATCTGTTCGTTTTCAGGCAATTCGGACGCTAAGCCGTGGCGCATCGCTGCCACGCGTGTTTCCCAGGAGGTCCCGTCATGCGCGAGCCGGTTCTTTCGCTCCGTGGCATCAGCAAACGTTACGGCCCGCTCGAGGTTCTGAAAAGCGTCGATCTCGACGTCTATCCGGGTGAAGTCGTGGCGTTGCTGGGTGAAAACGGGGCGGGCAAGTCCACCCTGTCAGGCATCATCGCCGGTTCCCGCGAGCCGTCAGAAGGAAAGATGACCTGGCTTGGCCAGCCCTATACGCCCGCTTCGCCGCGTGAGGCGATAGACAAGGGCATTGTACTCATCCATCAGGAGCTGAAGCTTCTGCCGGAGCTTTCCATCGCCGAAAACGTCTTTATCGGCCGCTGGCCGATGAAGAACGGCATCGTCGACCGCGCCGAAATGGTGCGAAGGGCGCAGCAGCAGCTGGCGCGTCTCAATCTACATATTCCCGCAACCCGCAAGGTGGCGGGCCTTTCGACCGCGAACCAGCAGCTGATCGAAATCGCCAAGGCGCTGGCGCTCGATGCCAAGCTCCTGATCCTCGACGAGCCGACGGCGGCCCTTGGCGGTGCGGAAACCCAGGCCCTGTTCGAGCAGGTTCGCAAGCTGCGCGCAGAGGGCGTGGGCATCATCTATATTTCCCACCGCATGGAAGAGATCAGGCAGATCACCGACCGCATCGTCGTGCTGCGCGACGGTGAGCGGGTGCATGAATTTGAAGACAGCGCGACACCTGTGCGCACCATCGTCGAAAGCATGGTCGGCCGGTCGCTGGAACGCCTGTTCCCGGCGCTGCCCGAACCGCAGGAAAAAACGGTGCTGGAGGTCAAGGGGCTGACTGGCACGGGCAATTCTTTCCGCGACATCAGTTTCGGCGTCCGTGCAGGCGAAATTCTTGGAATTGCCGGGCTGATCGGCGCGGGGCGCACCGAACTGGTGCGTGCCATTTCCGGTGCCGATCCGACCAGTGCGGGCGAGGTTTTGCTCGATGGACAGGTGCTGACGCTGAAAAGCCCGGCGGATGCGATTGCGAAGGGCATCGTCATGGTGCCGGAAGACCGCAAGCTTCAGGGGCTGGTTGTCGGGCATGAGATCGGTGAGAACCTGATCTACGCCAATCTCGACCGTGTCGGCACCGGCTGGATAACGCCTAGCATCAAGCGTGCTTTTACGAAGGAGGCAATTGCCAAATTCGGCGTGAAGGGCCGCAGCGAACAGCCTGCCTCGGATCTCTCCGGCGGCAACCAGCAGAAGGTCGTCATCGCCAAATGGCTTGCACGTAACCCGCGCGTGGTTGTGCTGGACGAGCCGACGCGCGGCATCGATGTCGGCGCGCGGGCTGGCATTTACGATATTATCGTCGGTCTGGCCAAAAGCGGCGTTGCCGTCATCGTCGTCAGTTCCGATCTCGAAGAGGTGCTGGGCGTTTCAAACCGTATCCTCGTTCTTGCACAGGGAAAACAGGCCGGAATCCTCAATCGCGACGAGGCCAACGACGTCTCGGTCATGGAACTGGCAACCATCTGAAGAAGGAAATAGAGATGTCCACCATCACGCTCAACGCGCCGAAACTTTTCGATCTTTCCGGCCAGGTGGCGTTCGTCACCGGTGCCGGTTCCGGCATCGGCCAGCGGATCGCCATGGGGCTTGCCCAGTCCGGTGCCGATGTCGCGCTGCTTGACCGCCGCACCGATGACGGCCTGGCGCAGACGGCCGATTTCATTGCCAGGGCTGGTCGCAAGTCGATCCAAATCGCCGCCGATGTTACCAGCAAGCAGGCGCTGAGCGAAGCGGTAGCACGCACGCAGGCCGAACTCGGTGCTCTCTCGCTTGCCGTTAATGCCGCCGGCATCGCCAACGCCAATCCTGCCGAGGAAATGGAGGAAAGCCAGTTCCAGACGATGATGGACATCAACCTGAAGGGTGTGTTTCTCTCCTGCCAGGCGCAAGCCAATGCCATGCTGAAGAACGGTCGCGGCGCAATCGTCAACATTGCCTCCATGTCCGGCGTCATCGTCAATCGCGGCCTGATGCAGTGCCACTACAATGCATCGAAGGCTGGCGTCATCCACATGTCCAAATCCATGGCGATGGAATGGGTGGGGCGCGGCATCCGCGTCAACACCATCTCGCCGGGTTACACCGCGACGCCGATGAACACGCGGCCGGAAATGGTGCACCAGACGAAACTGTTCGAAGAGCAGACCCCGATGCAGCGCATGGCGGGCGTCGATGAAATGGTCGGCCCGGCGATCTTCCTGCTGTCAGATGCGGCGAGCTTCGTGACGGGCGTGGACCTTTTGGTAGATGGCGGGTTCTGCTGCTGGTAGGGTTTGCGCGGCAGCGCCGCCCGAATTGATGACCACGTGCAAGAGGTAAGGTGGTCTGTCTTTTGATTTTACGCCCGGCTTTCGCCGGGCGTTTTTTATTCACCGCACAGGCGCGTGAAGACTAGGCAACCTGCTTCTGCGCCACTTCCTCGACAACCTCGCCCTTCAGATAGGCAACGAGGTCCTTGATCGTCACGACGAGCAGACCGTGGCGTTCGGCGAAGATTTCGAGCTGGGGCAGGCGGGCCATGGTGCCGTCGTCATTGGCGACTTCGCAGATGGTGCCGCAGGGGTACTTGCCTGCCAGGCGGCACAGATCGACGGCGGCTTCCGTGTGGCCGGTGCGGCCGAGCACGCCTGCAGGGTTGGCGCGTAGCGGGAAGATATGGCCGGGGCGGGCGAAGTCTTCGGGACGCGAGCCTTCCGATACCAGCGCACGCACGGTCTTTGCCCGGTCGGCAGCGGAAATGCCTGTCGTGGTGCCGGGAATATAGTCCACGGAGACGGTGAAGGCTGTCTTGAGGGATTCGGTATTGCGCGACACCATCAGCGGAATGTCGAGCGCGTCGAGGCGCTCTCCCGGCATGGCGACGCAGATCAGCCCGCGCGCATGGTTCATCATGAATGCGATCTGCTGCGGGGTTATGCTGTCGGACGCGGCGATGATATCGCCTTCGTTTTCGCGGTCTTCGTCGTCAACGACAATTACCATCTCGCCACGGGATATGGCTTCGATTGCGTCTTCAATTTTAGCAATGGTCATTTTCTTTCAAGCCTTTCAAGGGTTATGCCGTTTTGCGGCATTTTCGCGCTTCAAGAAGCGCCAAATATCCCTTGGGCGAACAATGCAATGCGAAGCCCGCTGCATGCGGGCGTCTTTTGCCTTGTCCTCTTCCATCCGGACTATACCGTCGGCTCCGGCCTCTCACCGGATCTGCTGACCTTCCGGCTTTGGAGACCGGAAGCGCTCGCGGGCTCCGGGAATATCCCGATACCGCCGGTGGGGAATTACACCCCGCCCTGAGAACATTGCCAACATAAGTTATCAAATGGGGAGGAAGCAAGCGGCAATATTTTGCCAGGCTCCGCGCGCGCGAAACGGATATCCCGATTATATTCGAGACCGGGTATTTCATTTCGGAATAAGAATTGTCTGGGGTAAGAGACCGGACGGTGGCGGTTATGGGTAGCGCAATTGCAAGTTCGGCGACGAGAAGCATTTGGTAGGCTGCGTCGCGGTCGATCCAAAAGGAAGGCTGTTCAATGAGTTGAGCTGTTCTGAGGAAGCGAACTCGAGGCACTAGATCTCCCAAGTCTTTCAGCGTGCCTTTCCTCGACGAGGATTGATGATTTCGATCATGTAAAAATCTCGCTCATTATTGGTGAACAAGCAGCTATTGGATTGAGCAATGGCAGCCACGATTGTGTCCAACCCGCTTCGCGGGCTGCCCACTGCCTTTCCTTGCGCCATTAGCTTTTCCCAAATGAGCGCAGCGTCCTTATCAAGTGCAATGTCAAGGCATGATGCCTTATTAGGAAGTTGCGGCCGCTGCAGTTGCGGTTCGTGGATAGGTTACGAGACCCTGTTTTATGCTGGTCGTTACGCCAATCGTTTCCATTCGGGAACCGAGCAATGCATGCGCCTCACGCCGAGCAAGTGAAGGCACTTTTGGTCGCTCACCCTGACGCTCTCATCTTTTCATTCCGTTTCATATTCGGCTTTCGGATGGTAAGTGCTGTCATCACCCGTCTTTCCGGTGTGTCCCCCTTTGGTTTTTTCACTATCAATCTGGTCAGTGCTTTGGTCTGGGGGATAGTCGTGACGACCGCCGGCCATTTTTTTGCAAACGCGATCGAAACAGCTTTTGGCCATTTGGGATTCTACCCTGACCTCGTTGTTGCGCTGGTGATCGTTCGGATCGTTTGGGGACTGGTCATTTGTCTCACACAAAACGAGCCAGGACCTCCAGGCCGAGCTGCGTTTGGCGGCAGAAGACAAGCCACGCTGTGCAATCATCCGCAACATCTGGCGTGCCCTGGAGACCTGAGCGCGAAATCGGAGACACCGCCACAAGCCGGGCGCAATCAAGACCCGCTCAGGCAGCCTGCGACAGTGCAGGGGAACCAATGCCTCAGATCGCGGCGACGGCGTCTTGCAGCAGACACCTCACCTGGCCAGCGACCGTCTTGAGGTGGGGATTGTCGATCGCTTGCATCGAGGCGACGGGATCGATGGCGCTGACCATGATGGTCCCTTCCTCCAGCGATCGCACGATCACATTGCAGGGCAGCATGTCGCCGACCCTGGGCTCCATCTTCATCGCCTCAAGCGCCATCATCGGATTGCAGGCGCCGAGAATGAGATAGTCAGCTACATCGACGTCGAGCTTCTTCTTCATTGTCGCTCGCACATCGATTTCGGTTAGCACACCGAATCCTTTGGTCGACAGGGCCTCCCTCGTGGCTGCGACCACAGCGTCAAATGGCATGCCTTTGATTGTCTTATCGAGTGTATAGGCCATGATCTCACTCCCTGGCGACCGGCGCATGCCGATCTTGTTGCCGGTGTTGGACCCACACCGGAGTATATCCTCTGAGGGTCGCGCACCTCCTAGACGGCGGTGCCCACCAGCGCGCCAATGCCTGCCGTCAGCGCCATGGCAAAGGCACCCCAGAAGGTGACCCGGATTGTGGCTTTCATCACGTCTGCCCCGCCAGCCATGGCGCCGATGGCTCCAAGCAGCGCGAGAAACAACAGCGAAGCAGCCGAGACGAGCCAGACAAGTTGGTCTGCCGGCGCCAGCCACACCATTGCGAGCGGCATCGTGGCACCGACAGCAAAGGTCAGCGCCGATGTCAGGGCAGCCACGATCGGTCTCGCAGTGGTGATCTCGGAGATGCCGAGTTCTTCGCGGGCATGCGCCTCAAGCGCATCCTTCTGCATCAACTGCTCGGCCACCCTTCTGGCCAGATCGATATCGACACCGCGTCTGGCATAAAGTTGCGCCAATTCTTCTCGCTCCAGATTGGGTTGGCTCTCAAGCTCCAGTCGTTCGCGGTTGAGATCGGCCTGCTCGGTGTCCGCCTGGGAGCTTACCGAGACATATTCGCCCGCCGCCATCGACATGGCTCCTGCCACAAGTCCTGCGATGCCGGCGATCAGAATCTCGGAACTCCCCGCCGCAGAGGCTGCCACCCCGACGATCAGGCTTGCGGTCGACACGATGCCGTCATTGGCGCCGAGAACGGCCGCTCGCAGCCATCCTATCCGGGAAACGAGATGCGTTTCGCTGTGAAGGCTCCTCATAAGGCCCTCCGGATGACGCCATCAAGGCGAGCTGCGAGAGCGATGGTGTTGGAGATCGTACCGTATTTGCGGACGTTCTTGTGCAGGAGTTCGAGCCGCTGTTCGCTCTCCTCGGTATCGACCAAGAGTTCGTAGTCGATGGAGACGATACGCGGCAGATCATCCTGCCGGACGGCATGAAGCATCACTTCGACACCATCGAGAGAGAAATCGAGGAGGGGCAGGACGCGCTCGATCCCCTTGATCATGCAGGCTGCAATCGACGCCAGCAACAGTTCGGCCGGATTGAAGGCGTCGACCGGGCCGGTCAGTCCGGTTGCAAGCCTGATATCTGCATTCTCTGTGCGCGCCACGCTCTCGCTGGGATCAATCCGCCGTGCCAAGATTCTGTATTCAAGCATCGCAAGTCCTCCCTCATGTGACCCTCTTGAAGGAACACGAGAGACACCGTATCATCTGACCTCATGCGGGACTTGATCGACGTCAAGACAAGGAAAGACCGTCCACCACCAAGATCATGAGGCTCGCTGCAAGGACAGCATAGGATATGCAGTTGGGGCAGACTAAGACCTCGGCAGGCGAGACAAGCTCTAGCCACTTGATGCAGATCAGCACCAAATTTACAGTTGCAAACGGAGCCAGTGTGTCTCACGAGGTCAGTTCGCCGGCCCCTACGGCGGTATGGCGGTTGAGAAGATGAGGATCAGCATCATGCCGATCCCGGTGGCGACAATCGGCGTGCCCGTCCACCTGCTGACCCGACCCAACACCGGCTGGAGGTTTGCATGTTGCGCCAGGCCTACCCGTGTGATCATTATTATCGTACGCGCGATGATGCTGTTCAGCGTCGCGACGACGGCGCTCGCGCTCAGACGGTTCGTATCCTTTCAATGGGAGGCCTGAAAGCGACCTCCCATCGGATGAAATTAATCAGACCCACGTCGTTATGAGTCAACGGGGAAGTCGGTCGAGACCGAGACGGTGCGCCATTCGGAGAGAATGGCGTTGTCCTGTGCATGCTTCTTTTCGATCGCTGCGACGGTATCACTACCGAGCGGGAGGCGGACCGGCGGATTGGGGGCGTCAGCGAAGGCGATCAGGACCTCTGCCAGTTTTTGAGGGTTGCCCGGCTGGTTGTGGCTGAGTCCGGCCGCAATCGTGCGGACCTTGCCAGCGGTCGCTTCGTAGTCGCCAATGATATTGCCGCTCACCGACAAGGACGAACTGTCGAGGAAATCCGTGCGGAAATAACCCGGCTCGATGATGGTGACATGGATGCCAAGCGGCGCCAGTTCGTCATGCAGGGCTTCGCTCAGCCCCTCGACGGCGAATTTGGTCGAGGAGTAAACCCCGAAACCTGCTGCGCCGCGATAGCCGCCGATCGACGAGATATTCAGGATGCGGCCGGAACGGGCCCGGCGCATAAAGGGCAGGACGGCGCGGGTCACGTTGAGGAGACCAAAGACGTTGGTGCGGTATACAGCCTCGACCTCAGCCACGGTTGCTTCTTCGACGGCACCCATCAATCCGAACCCAGCATTGTTGAGCAGGATATCGATGCGGCCGAAGTGCTCGATCGCTGCCTTCACGGCTGCGCTCGCCTGTTTGTCGTCGGTCACGTCGAGGGCCACCGGAAGCAGGTTGGGGTGTTCGCCGAACCGCTCTGTGATCGCCTTCGGATTACGGGCGGTGGCGACGACGGCGTCTCCCTGGGCAAGAGCGCGTGTGGTCACGAGGGCTCCGAAGCCGCGCGAGGCGCCTGTGATGAACCAGATTTTCATGAGGGTGTTCCTTGATGCTGGATTGATGGGGAAAGCGTTGGGCCGGGGGCTCAAGGGCGCGGCGATGTCATGGTGCAGAATGTCAATTCCATGTCGCGGGCCAGCAGCTCCGGAAAGCGCGCCATGACGGCTTTGGTGTAGGGCTGCTCAAAATGCGCATCGAGATCAGCGCGCGATCGCCAGTTCTCATAGAGAATCCAGACGCTGGGATCATGGTTGTCGCGGTGCAGGTGATAGTCGATCGATCCCCCCTCGGCGCGGGTCGGTGAGACCAGAGCCTGCAACGCTTCGCCAAGCGTCGCGGCACAGTCCGGCTTGGCCGTCAGCCTGGCAATCAAAGTCAGTGTTTCGGTCATGTCAGTCTCCCTTGAAGGCGTCTGCGGGGTAAACGGCTTCCCACCCTGCGGTCGGGTCCGTTGCCAGCGTCCAGATTATGTCGGCTGCCTCTCTCGCCTCTGTCGATCCGGGGCCGACGAGTGTGGCGATTGTCGCCACCGCGATGCGGATGCCGCGTTCGGCGAGAGGGCCGGCCAGACCTTCGACGACATTTCTAAGGGCCGCCTTGCCAAGGCCGAGACTGGCATAGCCGGCATGGGGTGAGACGGCGAGGCCGCCACCTGTGACCAGGATCGTACCGCCGCGGGCACCGAACAACTCAACGGATGCCCGGATCGTGTGAAGGCCGGCAGCGACATTGGTGGCGAGGTCGTCCGTGACCTCATCGTCGCGCATGCTGAACAGATCCTGTTCACGCACGAACGCGGCATTGAAAAGGACCGCCGTCAGCCCGCCGGACAGGCGGTCGCCCTCGGCGACCGCCTTGCGCAGTGCGACCGGGTCGGTCGCATCAGCTTGCAAAGTCGAGACGTGGAGACCTTGCCCGGAAAGGGTTCTGGACAGACCGGTGAGACGATCGGCATTGCGAGCGGTGAGCACGACATGCCAGCCTTCCCGCCCGAATTTCTCCGCAACGGCCTGCCCGATGCCGGGGCCGGCGCCGATAATCATGATGGAGTTCGTCATGGGATATTCTCCTGATGTGCTGGCCATCGCGATGCCGTGACGGCCAGCCGGGTGAGAAAGGGTCACGGCAGGACTTCCGCCAGCTCGATCAGATTTCCGAAGGGATCGCAGAAGAAGGCGAGGCGGCGGCTGATTGCCAAAAGCTCGAACGGCTCGGTCACGATGGTGACGCCGCGCGCCCGCAATTCCTCGACAGTGGCGTCGACGCTTGCGACATTCAGGCAGAAATGGTGGTAGCCGGCATATTTGAGGCTATCGCCGAGATCGGTATAAGGGCGGACCTCCGCCGGCGCCGGATCGCCGCCACCCAGGATTTCCACATAGAAATGGTCGTCAGTCGCGGGTGCGAGATAGGCCAATTGTTCGTCGGCGTAGTCCCATTCGGCAACGACACGGAAGTCGAGTTTCTCGACATACCAGCGCTTTGCGGTTTCGAGGTCCGGCGTGCGGACGGCAACGTGATGACCGCGCATGTCGGCAAAGGGTGATGCAGTGTTGTGGGCGGGAGGAATGAAGTCGGCCATTGTCCTATCTCCTGTGTGGTCCGGCACAAGCGCCGGTTTGCGAGGAGAAATCTGGACCTTTTCAACGATCAGGATTAGAGAGATAATCTTCCTCTCAATGATGAGTGAGATTTGACAATGCGCAGTACGGATCTCTCTGAACTCGCGGCCTTCGATGCGGTCGCCCGTCACCGCAACTTTCGCCGTGCCGGTGAAGAGCGCGGGGTGACGGCCTCGGCGATCAGCCATGCGGTGGGTAATCTCGAGGCACGCGTCGGCATTCGTCTGCTCAATCGAACGACCCGCAGCGTGTCGCTGACTGATGCCGGGGCAATGTTGCTTGCGCAACTGTCGCCCGCCTTCGGCGAGATCGGCTCGGCGCTCGATGCCCTCAACCAGTTTCGCGATACGCCTTTTGGCAAGGTTCGCATCAATGCGCCCAATTCGGTCGCACCGTTCGTATTCCGGTCAGTCATCGGTCCTCTGATTGCAGAAAATCCCGGGCTTCAGCTGGAAATCGTCGCTACCGACCGGCTTGTCGACATTGTGGAGGAGGGGTTCGATGCCGGCATCCGTCTTGGAGAAAGTCTGCGCGATGGCATGACTGCTGTGAAGATCAAACCGCGGCTTCGGTTTGCCGTCGTGGGCTCAACAAGCTATTTCGAACGTTATCCGCTTCCTAAAACCCCGGATGATCTGCGTGGCCATGTCTGCATCCGCAATATTTATCCAAGCGGCAAACCCTACCCTTGGGAGTTCAGCCGCGCTGGCAAGATCATCGAATTCGAGCCGACCGGATCTCTGTCGCTCGATGACCATGAACTGATGGTCGAGGCGGCACTTTCGGGCGTGGGGCTGGCTTACGTCTGGGAAGAGCGCGCGCGTTCCTATGTCCAGAGCGGCAGCCTGGTCGAATGCCTGGCATCCTGGAGTGCGCCCGAGGACTGGCTCTATCTCTACTACCCGACGCGGAAATACCTGTCGGCCGGCCTGCGCGCCGTCATCGATGCGCTGCGTGTGTGAAAGGACAGCCGCCCGACGGTTCGATTTCTATGAAGGCGCTAAACCTCGTCGAGCGAACTAAGGCGAGATTGCTGGCCACTCGTGAAGTGGGGAATGTTAATTCGGCAATTCTGAGGAAGCTTCGCTCGACATTGACAGGTTTTTCGCTGATGGCACGCTTGCGATCAAGACGGGTACCAGCGTTCATGAGGGACAAGGTTTCTTGGGTGCCCAATGGCTTTACGTGATGCAAGAGCAACGCGAGAAAGTCATGCAGGAAACTGGCATCTGTGTTTAAGGTTGGGGTAGCTGCGAGGCTTTCAGTTGGCTGCCACACAGATGACCGGACAGGTGATGACATGACAGAGCTGATGCTTAGGTTTGGCGTCGCTATCGCCATAGGGCTGCTGGTCGGGTTGGAACGGGGCTGGCGTGAACGCGACGAACTGGAAGGCAAGCGTGTTGCCGGCATAAGAACGTTCTCAATCACGGGACTGCTCGGCGCTGTGATCGCAGCTCTCTCCCAACTGTCTGGGGCTCCCTGGATGCTTGTTATTGGATTTTCAGTGTTGGGTGCATTAGTCGGCTGGTTCCAGTTTTGGAAGGCGAGTCAGGACGAAGATTTCAGCGTCACGGTCGTAATTGCGGCGCTGTGTGTCTTCGCATTGGGTGCACTCGCTGTTGTCGGTGATTACAAAGTGGCCGCCGCTGGTGGAGCAGCTTTGGCAGGGCTTCTGGCCAGCAGGGAAATCCTCCATTCTCTGCTGAAGCGGTTGACATGGCCTGAAGTCAGGTCGGCGGTCCTCCTGGCTGGGATGACCACAATCGTACTGCCGCTGCTGCCGAACCGGACCATTGATCCGTGGGGTGGATTAAATCCTCACGAGGTTTGGCTGTTCACCGTCCTGACGGCCGCACTGTCCTATCTCGGCTACATTGCTGTCCGCATGCTTGGACCGACGAAGGGTACCCTTATCACTGGACTGTCGGGCGGCATTATCTCATCGACATCGGTCACCGTCGCCTTGGCGAAAAGCGCACATGGTGTAATGAATGCCTTTCCACTGGCGGGCGGGGCTTCGCTTGCAGCAATGGTCTCGATTATCCGTGTCTGCATCGTAGTCGCTCTGCTGAAACCTGATTTGCTAAAGATAATTGCGCCATCGGCGATTGCTGCAGCGTTGGCATTTGGCCTGTGCGGTTTGCTATTGCTTTCGTTCGGGCACGCGCAGAAGGCCGACGAGAGCTCGCTCCCCCGCAATCCTTTTGACCTTATGCAGTTGCTGATATTTGCTGCAGGTTTCGCGGTTGTTTCAACGCTCAGCGCGGCCTTGGTCGAGCGATTTGGGTCAGTCAGTGTTCTTGCGAGTTCTGCTCTGTCTGGCGTGTTCGATGTCGATGTTGCCGTGCTGAGTGCAATTCGCCTCGATGGTGCTATCATTTCGACAGGTCAGGTAGGAGAGGCTATCCTCATGGCAATAGTCGCAAACGGGGCTGGACGCCTTTCACTGGCAATGGTCGCCGGACCCAGTCGATTTTGGCTTCCCCTTTCCGGAGCGACGTTGCTTGCAGCGGGAATTGGCGCGGCCGTCTTCTTTGCCACCGATTTCTCGTGATCCTGCAAACTAGGGATGTTGAGTCAGTCATAGGAAGGGACACTGATTCATTGCCGGGTGTTAGAAAGATGACTGGTCCTGGATAGTCCAAGCCTGTGCTTGAGGAGATTTGTGGAAGCCTCCGGGTGCACAAGAGAATTCTTCTGATATGACTTCTGAGTTTGGTGCGGACATGTGTTCCGCTTCTTTCGCGGCAGAACATAACCGCCAGCCAGTATGGAATACGTAGGCTCGGTCTACTTCACGCTTGTGTGCTCATGACCGAAGCCCGTTAAACGCATTCTCACCGATATTTGGTCGGTAAGTTAAACCGCTTGCGCCACCATCCTCATATTACTGTCCATTCCTGACAACGTGGCCTGTCAGGATTGGATCGTTGAACAGCTTATGAAGCTCCCGCTCAAGCTGATCCTGCGTATAAGGCTTGCCGAGCCGGGAAACGTCAAGATCAACTCCAGGCGGCAGTTCTGCATAGCCCGAGGCGATGAGTATCGGAAGCTTTGGGACAATATGGCGCACTGCAATTGCCAGATCTCCGCCGGTCATACCAGGCATTGAATAGTCGGTGATCAGGAGGTCAAAGCCGGTTCCGTCTCCCAGCTGTTCCAGTGCCTCTTTCCCCGAATGCGCTTCAACGACATCGTGACCGAGGTCCATCAGCATATCGGCTGAGCTCATCGCTATGAGAGGGTCGTCATCCACCAGCAGTATTCGTTTCGGTCCTGATGCGCTCGCGGTCGGGCCAGCCGAGACCTCAATCGCTGCGGAGTCATTTGTGATTTCGGATGTCGAGATTGGGATCCACAGTTCCGCCCTTGTGCCCTTACCCAGTTCGCTTGTCAGCTTGAGGTCGCCTTTCAACTGGGACGCCAGGCCATGGATCATGGAAAGACCAAGTCCGGTGCCTTTTCCAAGTTCCTTGGTCGAAAAAAACGGCTCGATAGCCTTTTGCAGTGTGTCACGATCCATTCCGTGGCCCTGGTCGACGACCGAGAGGGCGACGTAATTGCCTGCCGCAAGCTCACCGGCCTGGACGTTCTGATGGACATGGTCCAGCCCGATAACGATCTCGCCTCCGTCAGGCATGGCATCACGGGCATTGACAACGAGATTGAGGAGCGCGAGCTCGACCTGGTTGGCGTCGGCCGAGACCAGAGGAAGGTGATCTGGCACGTCAGTTTTGATCACCACGGTCGAGCCGACGGACCTTTTCAGAAGGTCTTCCATTCCGGTAACCAGCGCTCGCATATCGACCGGGTCAATGCGTAGGTCCTGCCTGCGCGAGAAAGCGAGAAGCCGTTGGGTGAGGGAAGCGCCACGTTTTGCGCCCTGTTGGGCACCCTCGATGAGGCGGATTGCCCTTGCGTCATTGCCAACGCACTTTCGCAGCAACTCAAGATTACCGAGGACGGCCATCAGGAGGTTGTTGAAATCGTGCGCCACGCCGCCGGTGAGTTGGCCGATCGCTTCCATCTTCTGGGACTGGCGCAAGTGTTGCTCAGCTCGTTCTCGTTGGCTTACCTCTTCCATGACAGTAGCATATGCTTCTTCCAGTTCACGCGTTCGCTCCGCGACGCGCTCTTCCAGAACCTCATTCAACTGCCGTTGATGCTCTTCCGCTTTCAGACGTGAGGTTATGTCGGCCGATACGCCAACAAGCTTGATGGCCTTGCCAGTGCGGTCCCTGTAGAGCTGGGCACGGATCTCCACCCAGTGGGTAGACCCGTCATTCCAGACCGTTCGGTATTCTATCGCGTAGTCGGCGCCCGTTTCGATCGTTGCTCGAACAGCCAACTGCATGCGCTCGAAGTCATCAGGATGGACCGATGCTAAGAGGTCCGCATAGGAAAACTCTTCGTCGGGACCGCGGCCAAAAATTAATCGACATGTTGCCGAAGTGGTCAGTTCATTGGTTGCAAGATCGAGCTCCCACGCGCCAAGCCGGCCGGCGGCAAGGGCCGTCTGGAGGCGACGCTCGCCTTCATCGAGTGCTTCCATTCGGGCCCGGGCATCGAACTGCCGCCGGCGACCGCGCATGGCCGACCGGGCAACACTTATGAAAGTCGTCGCATGAAAAGGTCGCTCGACAAAGCTCACATTTCCCAGAACCTCAGAGAGCCTCGCCGCAGTCGGGTTGCGTTCAGGTCCTCCGCCGCGGTTTGTCAGGATCATGAATGGCAAATCAGACCAACTGGGCTGCGCTGCGATCCAAGCAAAAATCCCTTTCAGGTCCGCTGAACGAAATGCCTCCTCGGTCACCACAGCGAAGGCGATGTTGTCCCCCAGACCTGCGACAAACGACGCAATGTCAGCCACGGTGGTGGAAGATACACCAGCTTCCTTCAGGAGTGACGCTGCAATTTGCGCATCGCGGCCGATCGGAGCATAGACAAGTGCGCGTGTGTCGCCGTTAGGAATTCTTGCTACCCTCCCCGTTGAGAGGAAGAAGCGGGTGTTGATCGCCGACAAAGTTTGGAACGCCGCGAAGGATGCCCTGGAAGTCGGAAAGTGGTTCTCCGAGGGTCAGTCCGTTGCCGGATATTCTGAACTCACGGATCGTGTCTTCGTGAGGGCCTGTGCGCTTCTTGATCACTGATACGGCGCGACGCACTTTTCCGAGCGCCTCGAAATATCTCAGAAGGATGACGCTATCTGCCAGATAAGTGACATCGACGGGCGATTTCATGTCCCCGACGAGGCCATGCTGGGCGACCGTCAGGAATGTATTGGCTCCCTGCCTGTTGAGGTACTGTAGCAGTTCGTGCATGTGCAAGATGAGAGCATTCTCTTCCGGCATAGAAGCTTGGTAGCCATTGATGCTGTCGATCACCACTGTCTTGGCATCGAAAGTTGATACCCGGTCGCGCACACGCTGTGCAAATTCCCCCGGTGATAGTTCGGCGGCATCGAGTTGCTCGATGTGGATGTGCCCATCTGCCTGCAGCTTCTCCAAGTCGATACCCATTGATCTGGTGCGTGCGTAAAGGAGACCAAGTTCCTCATCGAAAATGAAGACCGCAGCCTTTTCCCCACGCTCGACTGCGGCGTTGACGAACTGCAGAGCAAACAAGCTCTTTCCGGTTCCAGCAGGGCCGATGAGGAGAGTGCTTGATCCACGCTCCACGCCCCCACCGAGAAGGCCGTCGAATTCGGAAAGACCGCTCGAGAGGGTCGTTCGTTCGAATTCGGTTCTGTGCTCAATCGCGCGCAGGCGCGGAAAAACCGCAACGCCGCCAGTCTTGATAGTGAAATCATGATAGCCGCCGCGAAACGACTGACCGCGATACTTGATCACTCTCAACCGACGCCGCTCGGAGCCGTAATCGGGAGCAAGCTGTTCGAGATGAATGACACCGTGGACCACGCTATGGACCGTCTTGTCAAAATTTTCCGACGTCATGTCATCAAGCAGCAGCACCGTTGCATCGGAGCGAGCGAAGAAGTGTTTCAATGCGAGGATTTGTCTGCGGTATCGCAACGAACTCTGCGCTAGAAGGCGAATTTCAGAGAGGCTATCAATTACGACGCGCTGGGGTTTGATCCGCTCAAAGGCTTGGAAAATCAGTTTTGTCGTTTCACCCAACTCGAGATCTGAGGAGTAGAGCAGGCTTTGCTGTTGCTCGGCGTCGAGAAGGCTTTCCGGGGGGACGAGTTCAAATATCTCGATCCCGCTACCAATCTCCATGCCATGCGATCTGGCGCAATCGCGCAATTCTTCGTCCGTTTCCGACAGGCTGATGTAAAGGCAGCGCTCGCCGCGTATTTCTCCTTCAATAAGGAACTGCAAAGCAATCGTTGTTTTGCCCGTCCCTGGAGAGCCCTCAAGTAAAAAGACATGCCTGCGCGTAAAGCCACCGGAAAGAACATCATCCAGTCCCTTGACGCCAGTTTCTGCTTTTTGACTTAAAACCTGATGCATGTTTCCTCCGGACTTTCTAAAACATCTAGGGCGCGACCTCAGGAGAATCAAGGGCGTAGCGGCGGGAGTGTCTGAGCCCGGACTGCCAATGGCGCCCGCCTCAGCGCCGCAGCGCGCAGCGTTTGGCGACGGTTGGCACCGTAATTTGCACAGGCCGGAAGCTGACTTCGCCGGGTACGCGTGGCTCTTTCGGGAGTAATCTGCGGAGGTCAGGTCACAAACAGCATGATCTCGATTGCGTCCCCGGGGGAAGAAGGTTCTTCTTCCGAAGACTGGATCAACCTTAAGCACTGAAGCAAACCCTCCTCAGTTGCGTGTTTTCAATGGCACGCGCTTTGTGTCCACTCGGACGCCACGGTCTTCGTGATCCGCACCAGCGATCGCTATGAAGATTGGGATGGTAGCGACGATTAGCCAGAACTGCTCTTCCGTTCATCGAGGGTGGCCACGGAAGGCGCTGGCGATGGTGCCGACCTAGTGGTGCCCTTTGCTATGCATAAAAACACCATCGGTGGGTGACACCGAAACGTTGGAAGAGACTTGGCGCGAGAAAGCCCCTGGTTCACGTTTGCGCCGCTCGAAGAACGACTTCAGCGGCCCCGTTTCTGGTTGCCGCTGAACATGCCGCCACGATATACCTGGACGTCAGTATCGAACGAGAACAAGACGATATCGGTCTCGGTCAATGCCGTTGGATGTTGTTCGAACGAGGTCACGAACACGCTCTCTCCGTCGGAGACCGTCTCGTTTCCAAATCGAATTTTCCCCTTGAAGACAAAGAGCAGGCAAGCCAACCCGGAGTTATCAGGGGTTGGCAATCTCAGCGTCGTGCCTGCGCTGAGGCGCACGTCAAAGACCCAGACATCGGATCTTACCGTCAATGGCGCTTTTCGTGGCCCTGCAATCAGTCTCCAGCTATCGTCACTGAATTCATCGACGAAATCATGAAACTGCACCATTGGCTCAAGATTTTGAGCGTTAGGACGCAGGAAAATCTGTAGGGCCCGGACGGGTGTTTCCCCAAGCATAAGCTCTTCATGCTGGAAGTGATGGCCGGCGTTCATCATCATGAAACGTGTCTTGTCGAGCTTTTTCTCGTTTCCGACGGTGTCTCGGTGCAGCATCTCGCCGCCGCGCATGTAGGTCAGTATTTCGTCGTCCTTGTGCGGATGCATGCCTATGAGATGACCCGGCTGAACCTGGGCGCGGTCAATCCTGCCGATGGGACCGATCCCGCTGTCGTCGGTTGTCAGTGACAGCCCGCCGAAGCCCTGGCCTATATTGCCGTGCATACGTCCTGCAGGGATTTTGGTGATGGTCATTGGACTGTTTCCTTCGATCTCGGGCGCGGGCGACAATCGCCCGCGCCGAACGCAGCGACTTGCGCTGTCAGTGGTAGTTCAGGATACCGACGAGCTTCTGGCCGAGCGGGCTCGTCCAGTCGACGGCGAGTTCCGAGATGATCTGGTCGACAGTGGTGATAATTGCGCCTGCCTTTTCCATGCGCCTCAGGGCGATATCGTCGCCGTATTTGGTGTAAGAGGCGGATGCGTCCGCCGAGACCTGCACCTCGTAACCTTCGTCAAGCATCTGGAGGACCGGAAAGGTGACGCAGATTTCCGTGGTCACGCCTGCGACGAACAGCTTGTTGCGGCCGATCGCCTTGACGGCCTGGTTGAAGCCGTCGTGGTGCATGGCGTTGACGATACCCGGGCGCTTGATGCGGGCTTCGAACGCCTCGGGCAGGATTTCCTTGAGTTCCGGAATCAGCGGCCCCTGGATTTGTTCTTCCATGCTGGACGTCAGGATGGTCGGGATGTTGGCGGCTTTGGCGATCCGGGCGAGCTTGAGTGCGTTCTGCTTGACTAGGTTGATGTCGTGGGAGTGGGTCCAGGCCATCGTGCCGATCTGATGGTCGATCAGCAGCATGGCGGAATTCTCGGGAGTAAAGACGTCCTTATGCATTGTCGTATTCCTTTTTGCGTTGTCGGCGGCTGTCGGGTTGGATTTAGGTCCGCTCGATGAGTGGAATTTAGCGTTGCGATAGACGGCACGGTAGCTCTAGGATGAGCCACTCTGTGGAACGGAAAATGGAACGCAATAATGGTCAGCTTCGAAGATATGCAGACTTTCGTTGAGGTCGCCGATGGCGGCGGGATCACGGTTGCGGCGCGACGTCTCGGATTGCCGAAATCCATCGTCAGCCGTCGCCTCGTTCGTCTAGAGAGCGAGCTGGGCGTCCAGCTCCTCGCCCGGACCACACGAGGTGCATCGCTGACGGAGGCTGGAGCGTCGTTTCGCGAGCATGCCGCGCGCATGTGCCTGGAAATGGAGGTTGCGCGCGAGGAGATTGCGCCGACCGGGGAGCTTCGGGGACGGCTGCGCGTCGCCGTTCCGTCATCCTTCGGTCCGCGGCATTTTGCGCCAGCGCTCGCCGAACTGGCCCGCCAGCATCCGCTCTTGCAGCTCCATGCGCACTACAGCGACCGTTACGTCGATCTGGTGGCGGAAGGCTTTGATTGCGGGATACGTGCCGGTTATCTGCAGGACTCGAACCTGACGGCGAGGAAGATCGGTGCATTCGCGGCTGGATTGTTTGCCAACCCCGAATACCTCCGGAAGCATGGCGTCCCGCGAAAGCCTTCCGATCTGCTTGACCATCAGGCGATCCTGCAGGGCACCGAGAGCTGGAAGGTGTCCGATGGCAGCCGAACCATCGTCATCAATGCGCAGGGAAGGTTCAAGGCGGATAGTGCCCTTGGCATTGCCGAAGGGACGGCAGCCGGACTGGGCATCGCTGCACTGCCGGTTGTGATCGCGGAAAGCTATGTTGCCGCAGGGACCCTTGTGCCGATTATGTCGGACTACGGCCTGCCGGAGATCGGCGTTTACATCGTGCGTCCGCCAGGATCGCACGTGTCCCGGAAGGTCAGAGTGCTAATCGACTTCTTCGTGCAGCGCTTCGCGGCAAAGCCCGGTCCCTGACGCGGACGACCGGTCATGCCTTCGTGGATTGACAGCGACCTTGGAAGGAAACTCCCCAGTCGCGCATCGCCATCAGCACGGGGGGCAGCGTTTTTCCGAATTCGGTGAGGGAATATTCGACGCGCGGAGGGACCTCGGCGAAGACCTCGCGGCTCACGATCCCGTCGGCCTCGAGTTCGCGGAGCTGCATCGTGAGCGAGCGCTGGCTCGGATCGCCGACCAGGCGGCGCAGCTCTCCAAACCGGTACGGACCGTCGAGTAGACGATAGATGATCATCGGCTTCCACTTGCCGCCCGTGACATCGACGGTAACTTCTACCGGGCATTTTGGGCCAACAGCCATTCAGTTCTCCATTAGTGTACTTTTTATTCCTATAGGCAAAACTGTTGCCTACTTGCAAGTTTGCCTGTGTCACGCCCAGATGGAAGCCACATTTAGGAGAGGTGTGTTATGCGAGCTGCGTTCTACGAACGGCAAGGAACTGCGAGAGAAGTATTGACCGTTGGAGAGCTTCCCGATCCCCAGCCCGGGGCGGGGGAAGTCCGGGTCAGGATCGTGGTCTCGGGCATCAATCCTTCGGACATCAAGACGCGTGTCGGCTTCGGCGGTAAGGCCATGCCATTTCCCAGAATCGTTCCGCATCAGGACGGGTCGGGCGTCATCGACAGTGTCGGCCCCGGCGTGTCGCAGGAACGTATAGGCGAGCGGGTGTGGGTCTACATGGCCCAGACGGGGAGGGCGTTCGGGACGGCTGCGGAATTCGTCGTGGTGCCGTCGAGGCAGGCAGTCAGGCTGGCCGACAACGTCCCCTTCGGGGTCGGTGCGTCGTTCGGCGTCCCCGCGATGACGGCGCATCGATGCCTGTTTGCCGATACAAACCTGCGAGGTAAGCGGGTTCTCGTGCACGGTGGCGCCGGTGCGGTCGGTAACGCCGCCATTCTTCTTGCAAAGTGGGCAGGGGCGTGGGTGGCGGCAACGGTGAGCCGCGACGAACAGGCAGACGTTGCCCGCGCAGCCGGAGCCGATCTCGTCGTCAACAGGCATGCCGGTGATGTTGCTGTGAAAATAAGGTCGGCGACCGATGGTCACGGCGTCGACCGTATCGTCGACGTGGACATCTCCGCCAACATCGATACGGCAATCGCCTGCCTTGCGCGTGACGGGGGCGTGTCGGCTTACTCCACGGGATCGCCGCAAGCCAGGCTCTCGATCCCGTTCTTTCCGGCGCTCGTTGGTGGCTTTTCTTTCCGTTTCGTCTACGTCTATACGATGCCGGAAACAGCGATGCGCGATGCTGTCGAGGAAGTCTCGGCCTGCGCGGCTTCGGGAGCCTACGTTCCCAAGATCGCCGTAACGCTCGGGCTTGATCAGATTGCCGAGGCCCATGAACTGCAGGAAAGCGGCAAGGCCATTGGCAAGATTCTGATTGGTTTTTGATCTGCCCGCTGCGCCCGGATCAGTTCAGGAGACGGTTCTCACGCAGGCGGGCAACTGCCATGTCAACGAAAGCCCGCACCTTTGCGGGTGCATTCCGACCCTCTGGATGCATGATGTGGATAGGCAGGGGCGGCTCTTCAAACTCGCTGAGCACGATCTGAAGGTCGCCCGCCATAAGGTCAGGGCCTATCTGGTAGTTCAGCACGCGCGTCAGTCCCCAGCCCTCGCGTGCGGAGGTTATGGCCGCTTCGTTGGTGTTGCACTGAAGAGCAGCGTCTATCGTCACGCGGAAATCGTCGGAAAAGCGCCATTCAGGGGAGGCCCAGGCGCTGGTGGACGCCGCGATGCGATGATCCCTGAGGTCGGATGGCGTTGTCGGAATGCCATGTCGGTCAAAGTATGCCGGTGAACCACACACGACACGCCTGACGCTCCCGACCTTTATGGCGGAGAGGCCGGAGTCGGGGAGGTGACCAATGCGGACAGCGACATCGATGCCTTCATCGACAATATTGACAGGCCGGTCGATAAACAGGGTTCGCGCCTTCATGGTTGGAAATGCGTCCAGAAAGCCCGTCACGACGGGCAGCACATACATCTGCCCGAACATGACCGAAGCAGTTACGGACAGGGTGCCTGTCGGTGTAGCGTAGGAGCCTCCCGCTGCCGCCTCTGCTTCAGCAATGTCTGACAAAATCTTGCGGCAGTCCTCGAAATACCGGGCACCCGCCTCGGTCATTTTTACCGAACGGGTCGTTCGCACGAACAGGCGTGCTCCGATGATATCTTCCAGGGCTGCAACAGACCGTGTGACGGCAGGAGCACTCATGTGCATCTGGCGGGCGGTATCTGCGAAACTTTCGGTCTCCGCTACTTTCACGAAAATCCGCATTGCCTGCCAACGATCCATCCGGTCCCCCATGCCCTCGATACGGTGTCCATAGTAGAATCCTGGACGACAAGACCGCAAGCCGTCCGCGGCATGGATTAGCTGCCAGCGACCTGTCGGTTGGCAGCAGCAAGGTGCTCGATTTCGACGCAGCTTCGCTCACAAAGGCCAGCGGCGCTTGCACGTGCACGTGTGTGCTCATTGACCGCGAGCGCAAACGCTATGGCCCGCGCTATTTTCAGATCGAAGCTCAGGCCACGGCGTGCCAGATCGATTTCCGCACCCGTCAGCCCAAGCGCACGGCTATCGTCTTCCTGCTTGCGCTTCCGCGACAGGTCGCCGCTCGATGCGGTAAGAGCGAGTTCAACGGACACTCGAACTCGCTCGTTGAGTTTGAACGACGGCATTGACGAGGCCAACGGACCGACGCCCGGCTCAAAAGCCGAAGTCGCTGAGACCGGGATGGTCGTCAGGTCTTCGGCCGAGCGGCCAGTGAAACCTGCGGTCGGCTTCAGCGATCGGGTGTTCGTTGATGCTGGCGTGACGCGCCCGCATCAGGCCGTCTTCGGCAAACTCCCAATTCTCGTTCCCGTAGGCCCGGAACCACTGGCCGCTGTCATCATGATATTCGTAGGCGTAGCGCACCGCGATCCTGTTGCCCGTGAATGCCCAGAGTTCCTTGATCAGGCGGTAGTCGAGTTCCCTGTTCCACTTGCGGCCCAGAAAGGCCTCGGCTTCATCGCGGCTCGTTACGAATTCGGCACGGTTGCGCCAGCGAGTATCCACCGTGTAGGCGAGCGCTACCCTGGCAGGATCGCGGCTGTTCCAGCCATCTTCCGCAAGGCGGACCTTTTCGATGGCGCTCTGTTCAGTGAAAGGGGGAAGCGGGGGACGGGACATTGTGATGGCTCCAGGTTTCGTAAGGGGGAGGGAAGGATGACGGCTCTCGTGTCACCCCGTCCTGAATGTCATGCCGCAAGACGATCGATACGCGGGAAATCGATCTCGGTATCGAGGGCTTCGTTGACGTAGTTTGTAAAGGTATTGAGCGCGACATGCGCAATGATCTCGACGATTTCCGCGTCGCTGTAGCCGGCGTCCCGAACTTTTACGATTTCCCCTGGTGCCACCGAGCCACGCGCGGTCGTCAGGGCGCGGGCGAATTCGACGGCTGCCGCAGCCTTGGCGTCGTTCGATGTTCCGCGGCGGTTCGAAGCGATCTCCGCTTCATCGAGCTTGGCGAACTTCGCTCCGGTGAAGGTGTGCGCCGAAAGGCAGTAGTCACAACCGTTGGCTTCGGCCATAGCCAGGGCGATCCTTTCCCGAGTGGCGGGTGCAAGCTTGCCCTTGCCGAGCGCACCCTGCAACGAGGCGAGGCCGCTGAGGGCCGCTGGGCTGTTGGAGACGAGGCGGAAGATATTCGGCACCGAGCCGATCTGCTTCTGGATGGTCTCCAGGATCGGCCGTGAGGCTTCGGGCGCCTCCTCAATCGTGGCGGGGGTAGGAATGCGTGACATGGTATTCTCCTTTAATGGTTTTGAGAGACGTCGCTCTCTGATCCTCAAGATGATTGGTAACCGGTTGTTGTTGAACGTCGAAAAGCAGGAAGGGACTGTTGCGTCAGGCGTAGTAATGTTGGTTTAGACGGCGATCTGGATGCCGCCTTCCTGGCTCGCTGGAACGGCACAGCAAAGGAGGATCTCGTCATCGTCAACCTTCGCTGTCGGCTCCTTCAGGTACGTCACAGCGCCTTTGACGAGTTTTGCTTTGCACGTACCGCAATTGCCTTCACGGCAACTGAACTCGGGCTGAAGACCGCGTGCTTCTGCAAGTTCCAGCAGCGTTCCGGAGCCGGGTGCCCAGCGGGCCTCCTTCAGCGAGTTCGTGAATATGACAGGCACCGGCTTGTCGGACGGCAGCGCACGCAAAGGGGTGGCCCTGGCATCTTTGGCGCCTACAGACCGAACCAGCGACGAGGGCCCGAACGCTTCCGCGTGGATACGATCGTCTGCGATGTTGTAGCCGCGTAAACCGTCATAGAGCGCCTGCGTAAACTGCGGCGGACCACACAGATAGAAGTCGTAGTCGTTGAACGGCAGATGCTTGGTGAGCATAGCCATGTCGATACGGCCGGCAGTATCGTAGTCGGAGCCCTCTGTGGCATCGCCGATGTCGCTGAGAACTCGCACTAACCGGACCACGCCCTTGGCCGCAGCCACGAGTTCGGCGATCTCCTTGTCGAAAGGTCGCTCGGCTTTCGTGCGGGCAGCGTGGAACAACGTGATCGGCCGGATTCGCTGTTTGCGAATTCCCTCGTAGACGACATGACGGAGCATGGCGAGCAGCGGCGTGATGCCGACACCACCGGCAAGGAGCACTGCAGGGCGTGTGGCACGGGCGTCAACACCGAACTCCCCTGCGGGGGGCCGCGCCTCAATCACGTCGCCAACGGAGATGCTGTCGTGCAGAAACTGCGACACGAGCCCATCGCGTTTGACACTGATGCGGTAGATGCCATCGGACGGTGCGACAGACAGGGTGTAGGTCCTGACAACAGGCCGCTCGCTTCCCGGCAGCACCAGCCGGATCGGGAGGTGCTGCCCGGCAGCATGCGGCAGCAACCCCGCGCCGTCGCTTGGCTGGAGATGGATCGAGCGGATCGTCGTGCTTTCCTCGACGATCCTGGTGACCGTCATCGACCGCCATGTGTCTGAAAGTCCGGTGGCACGCATCCGGTCTGCTGCCTGCGCCCAGTTCCCGGTCATCAGAGAATTCGGCGACCATCCATCCTTCTGGAATGCCCAGCGGAGTGCGAGTGCATTCGGTCTCCGGACGATCCGGGTTGGCCTGAACGTCCAGAGCCGTTCCGCGCCCTGGAAGGCCGCAATCTCGGGTGATTCCAGGATGACGTCGGCTTCGCCTGTCATCTGCAGCACATCGCCCGTCGCGAAGTCTACGAAGAGCAGACCTGCTTTCTTGTTCAGCAGAATATTCCCCAGTGTCGAGAAGAAAAGGTTTCCGTCGAAATCGGGAATTGTGAGAACGTCATCATCGCCAACGCGGACGAAGCCGGCATTCCCGCCGCGATGCGAAACGTCAACCTGGCGCCTGTCTTCGCGGTCGACATAGGAGGCAACGAAGAACGCGTCCGCAGTCTTGATCGTGGAGCGAGCAAGGTCGTCAAGCTCGGACAGGTCTTCACGCTGGTTCTGGCTTGGTTGGCCGGGTGCCCTCTCGAATTGGAAATCCCGCAATTGTATGTAGCGCGGGCAGTTGCCGAAGCTCTGATCCACATCGATCCGATAACCGTTCGCTGCGGTGGAGACAAAGCCGTTCATGCGATTGCGGCGACGCGTGTGCATCTCGATGCCGAGCAGGCCGATCGGTTTGCCGTCCGCCATTCCTTCGCTGGCGGGGTCGCTTGGCTCCAAGGTAGAGCGGATATCGAGCGTGGTCGGCGTAGGAGAGGACATGAAGCCGGGTCGGCCCTCGACAAAAGTGGCCCATGCGTCATCGTGGCCATCCACACTGCCAAGGACGATGAACGGGAGCTGGGCATAGAAGTCCCGATGCTGATCCGGCATGAAATCGCGAACGACCCGCTGGCCGACGACCTCCATACGCTCGGCGACACCGACTTTTTCCTGGATGAACTTCTCGCCTTCGTGCCATGTCGGCAGTTTTGTCAAAGTGTCGGTCATGTCAGCTCTCCTAAGAAGGGATCGGGCACGCTTCGGCGCGCACCCGAATGCGGATCAGGCGGCAAGGCCAACCGGAGTCCCGATAAAGTCCACGAAGCCCGGAAGCGCTTCGATACGACGAAGCAGCCTGTTGACCGCAGGATAAGTGGAGAGATCCACGTTGCCTTCAGGGGCGCGGGCCACGTAGCTGTAGATTGCGACGTCAGCGATCGTCGGGCGTTCGCCAACCAGCCATTCTCGGTCGGAAAGCTGAGTTTCGAGTTTTCCAAGGACCGCATGGGCGCGACCAATGACTTCGTCCGGATTGAACTTGGCACCAAAGACGGTGATCAGGCGGGCCGCCGCCGGACCATAAGCGATCTCGCCGGCAGCTACCGACAGCCAGCGTTGGACCGCTGCGGCGCTCTTCAGGTCATCGGGCAGCCAGTCCGTGCGTCCGGCTTTCTTGGCAAGGTAGACCAGGATCGCGTTAGAATCCGATACGTATTCGCCGTCGTCGTCGAGAACCGGAACCTGGCCAAACGGGTTCATCTTGAGGAAATCGGGCGTCTTGTGCGCGCCGGACATGAGGTCCACCTCAACCAGCTCATGCGGCAGGTTGATCAGTGAAAGGAACAGACGGGCCCGATGCGAGTGGCCCGACAAAGGATGATGATAGAGTTTCATTGTGCGCTCCTGCGAGTATCGTTCGGGTCAATTCCCGATCCGCACCTGCAGATTGCTATTATTACGTGGTGATGAGAACGATCGCGCTTCACACTTCATCATTACGCCAGGTGCAACAATGGCCGCCCAACAGGGTTCGCTCGACGGTATGTGGCATCAGGCCACGCAGCTAAAAAGTTGCGTGGCCTTTAAATGTCACGACAGTACGGCACGGGGTTCGAGAAAGGCCTCGAGCCCAAAGACGCCGAATTCCCGCCCGAAGCCGGATTGCTTGAATCCGCCGAATGGTACCATTGGGTCATGCGGCGCATCGTTGATGAACACGCGGCCTGCCTCGATCTGGTTTGCGACGCGTTTTGCCCGCGCGACGTCGGAAGAAAAGACGTGCGCCTGCAGGCCGTAATCGGTGTCGTTCGCGATCGTGATGGCGTCTTCCTCGTCGCGGTAGGAGATCAGCGATAGCACGGGGCCGAATATCTCCTCGCGCGCGATGCGCATGTCGTTGCGGACGCCGGTAAAGATGGTGGGCTTGACGAACCAGCCGCGCTGCAGCCCTTCCGGACGACCTTCGCCGCCTGCCAGCAGTCTGGCGCCTTCCTCCTGTCCCAGGCGAATATAGCTTTGCACGCGATCCCACTGCTTCTGGCTGACCATCGGACCAACCTGAACCTGTTCGTCGGCCGGTTCTCCCGACCTGAAGTCTTTGATGGTGTGGCTTAGCCGTTCCTCGATTTCACCGAACCTGCTTTCTGGAGCAAGAATGCGGGTTCCGGCAATGCAGGCCTGACCGCTGTTGCGGAACCCTGCCACCAGCACCTGCGGGATGGCGACCTCAAGATCGGCATCGTCCAGAATGATGCTGGGGCTTTTGCCGCCAAGTTCCATTGTGACGCGCTTCATAGTGGCCGCGGCCGCCTGAACAATGCCGCGACCTGTGGCAGTGGAACCGGTGAAGGTGATCTTGGACACGTCGCGGTGAGCCGTCAGTGCCGCACCAACGACGCCTCCATACCCGGTGACGATATTGAAAATGCCATCGGGAAGACCGGCCGCGTGCAGACATTCAGTGATCACCTGCGTCTGTAGGGCGCTCATCTCCGAAGGTTTGATCACCATCGTTGCTCCGGCTGCAATGGCGGCGGAGAGCTTGCCGCAGATAAAACTGTAATTGCTGTTCCAGGGCGTGATCGCCACGGCAACACCCGACGGTCGCATCTCGACATCGGCGCTGCCCATGCGGCGTTGGAACTCGTAGTCCTTCAGCGTTCTTGCCATGTCGAGAAAGACGCTACCTGCGCGTGACGCTGAAAAGCCGATGAAGCCCGATGGCGCACCGTATTCTTCACGCATGGCGGACGCCAGATCGTCGGTTCGGGCGGACACCGCGGCATGCAGCCGGTTCAGCATGTCGATCCGCTCTTTTCTGGTCGTATTCGAAAAGGCTGGGAAAGCGCGTTTGGCGGCAGCAACTGCGCGGTCGGCGTCCCGCTCATCTGCGAGCCGCACGCTGCCGATCTGGTCCTCGGTTGCCGGATTGAAAAGCGGCGCCCATTGATCGCCGTGCGGCGTGACAAACGCCCCGTTGATATAGATCCGATCGATGATGTGCATGTTTCTTCTCCTGTGATGGCTTCACAGCAAAAATGGCATGCGGTAAGTGTTGCGTGTAGTAGGACAAAATCGGACAGCCTGATGAACTGGATTGCGCAATGAGGGCAAGCCTGATCGAGCTTGAAGCGGTTGCCGGCGTCGCGCGTCACGGTGGATTCCGGGCTGCCGCGCGCGAACTCGGTATGTCGTCATCGGCTTTGAGCCATGCGATCGCCGCACTTGAGGAGCGCCTTGCCGTCAGGCTTTTCAACCGCACCACGCGTAGCGTGTCCTTGTCTGCAGCCGGTGAGCAATTCCTATCTGAAATCGCACCTGCCCTGCAGACGCTCGAGAAGGCGATCGAAAATGTCGGTGAACATTCAGATCGGCCCTCCGGGAGACTCCGGCTGAATATGGCGCCGGGCGCGGCGCGCATTCTGTTGCAGCCGCTCATCCTCGAGTACAGCCGTCGATACCCGGATGTCGACATCGAGATCGTGACCGAAAATGCGCTCGTGGATGTGATCGGCAAAGGTTTCGATGCGGGCATTCGTCTCGCCGAGGCTATCTCGCCCGACATGGTGGCCGTACCGATCATTCCGAAAATGCGGTCTTTCGTCGTCGGCTCGCCGCACTACTTCGACGGCCGTTCAAAGCTTGTCGTCCCAGCCGATCTCGCCCGGCACGTCTGTATCCAGATGCGCATGACAAGCGGGAGACTCTATCGCTGGGAGTTTGAGAAGCACGGGGAAACACACTTGATCGATGTCAGCGGCCATCTGACATTTGATGGGTCTGACCTTATTCTGGAGGCCGCTCTTGCCGGATTTGGGCTCGCCTATCTGGGTGAACATGCACTTGCGCCCCATATTGCCTCAGGCGATCTCATTCCTGTTTTGGAAGACTGGTCTCCCGAATATCCGGGACTTAGCCTTTATTTCTCGCAACGGCGACACATGCCAGCCAAACTGCGTGCCTTCATCGAGCTGATCCGAGAGCGTTCGACTGGCGACAATTGATAACGAGGATGCCTATCTTCGTCGTAAGCCTGGTCGTTGGTGCATATTTTGTCGATACCGGTCTTCTTGCAAACTTGCGAGAAGGCAGTCTGAACAGTCTTCGACGCGACAAGATTCGGCGTGGTGCGCCACTGGAGAGGCGCGATGTTTCCAGCGAGCTCTTTTTGGTATCGGCGCGCCGATCCCCCGGCCTCGGCATCCCCTGTATTGTAGGGCGAACAGAGACCGACTTCACGTTTTGAAATGAACGGTCACCGAAAATGAGTTCCCATTCCGTGCCAATGCGGTCATGTCTTTGCAAAACTTGTACGAGCCAGTGTTCGATGACAAACTTTAAAGAGTTGACAGCATGGAAAATCCGGTTGCATTGAATCGCCTTTCTGAAAACACGGTCTTCCGTAAAGGCGACGTTTTCGTACTCTTCGGCGAACTGTTCGGCCGCGGATACGCCACCGGCTTGCTCGACGAAGCGAGACGGGCTGGAATGGAGATTGTGGGAATCACCGTCGGGCGGCGTGACGAGAACAACACGCTGCGGCCGCTCGACGCCGATGAACTGTCTTCGGCGGAGGCCCAGCTGGGCGGCAGGATCATCAACATACCTCTTATGGCGGGTTTCGATCGCGATGCGCCCGCAGACGGGCCGACTCCCACCGATCTCCTGGCAAAAATGACACTTGAGAGCTGGGAGCACGACAAGCTCGACTGGGACTATGTCAGGCAATGCCGCGACATTGCCAATGCGCGTTTTACGGAATCGCTTTCGAAAGTCATGACCGTTCTCGATGGTATGATCGCCGATGGCCGCAATGTTTTCTTCGCCCACACAATGGCAGGCGGCATCCCGAAGGCGAAGGTGTTCCTGGTCATCGCCAATCGGATCTACAAGGGAACCGGAACCCGCCACATGTCCTCGCAGACCCTGCTCGACAGTGACATGGGAAAACTCATCCTGCAGAATTTTGACGACGTCTCCGCAAACACCTTTCGCCATCTCATCGATTTCAGTGCGGCGATCCGCGAGCGCGTTGAAGCTTCAGGCGGTCAAGTGCGATATACGGCCTATGGTTATCACGGATCGGCGGTCCTCATCGACGGAAGTTATCGTTGGCAGACCTACACCAATTACACCCAGGGTTACGCGAAGATGCGGCTCGAAGGCATTGCAGAGGAAGCCTGGGCTAAAGGGATCAAGGCAACAGTTTATAATTGCCCCGAAATCCGGACCAATTCGTCCGACGTGTTCACCGGTATCGAGCTGCCCCTGATACCGCTGCTGCTTGCGTTGAAGAAAGAAAACGGCGGCCAATGGGCAGATGACCAGTGGCAGGCCTGCCAGCAGCTGCTGGTAGATGGCCTAACTATGGAAGACGTCTTCGGCAAGATCGCCGCCATGCAGGCCAGCGATGTCATGCGTCCGTTCTATGACTTTTCGGCATGGCCCATGGCAAACAGCCAGGCGCAGGCTGATCTCACCATCGGCACGTCCAACGAAATCACCCAGATGCATCGGGATAGCAAGGTGATGATCAGCGATCTGTTGAGCAGTCTCGTTGTGACGGCAACAGGGCAGCTAATCTTCGGTGAATCTTCCGAACCCTCCGGTCCAGTTCTGTGGCTCAACCATGACATTGTGGCTCGGCGACTTAATGCTTCCCACCCGCATTCAAAGTCTTCCGCGCCGCTTATCGCGCCGGGAATGGGATCCGCGCAGCCTGAGATGGCGTGAAGGCTTCCCAGCCTGGCCTGGAGACCGGGTGCTTTAGCCATGAACGATCCAGAACCACATGGGTGGACTGGTCCCTGGTGGTAAGAAACAACTACCCCGATGCCGAGCTTTATGTTGATCGTCTCTCTCGGGCCTTGGTCGGATCGTCGCTGATCGCGGCGAGATGCGTTGGCAAGTTGCAGGCTAGGGCTGGCAGGACTAACGTCTACGCCAGATCTGAAGGATATAGCATCGCAAAAAAATCGGGCTTGCTATAAGACAACTCAGGCTCACACCGGGAGACAGCGGTGCGAGCCTGCGTTAACAGGGGATTGAGACATGCCATATCATTTCCTTGAAGTCGCCGTGACGCCAAGCGTCAGAGCCGCTCAGTCTGCCATGGGCGTGGACCAGATCTGGTTGGGTAATGATAGCCGTCCCTCCGATACCCTCACAGAAGACGAGATCGCTTTCATCGCCGCACGTGACAGCTTCTATATGGCATCGGTCTCTGAAACGGGCTGGCCCTACGTTCAACATCGTGGAGGCAATGCCGGTTTTCTCAAAGTCGTTGATCAACGAACTCTGGCCTTTGCCGATTATCGCGGCAACCGACAGTACATCAGCACCGGCAATCTGGCTGCCAACGACAGGGCCTGTCTTTTTCTGATGGATTACGCGCGAAGAGCGAGGCTCAAAATCTATGTCCATGTAGATCGGCTGACACTTGATGCCGACCCGACGCTCAACGATCTGGTATCCGACCCCACATATAAAGGCCGTGCGGAGGGGATTTTCAGGCTTCGGCTTGAAGCGTACGACTGGAACTGTCCCCAGCATATTACTCCGCGCTACACCCAACAGCAGGTTGAACAGGCAGTCGCTCCTCTTCGTGAAAAACTGCTGCAATTAGAAACCGAAAACGCAGCCTTGCGAGCACAGTTGGGAGGACTTCAAACATGAATGAAGTTCTAAGACCACCATGTCCCCCGTTCAGCGCGGTGGAGAAAGTCCTGCTTGCCGTCTGTCAGGATATCTGGCAGGCGCGTTCTTGGCCGCTTCTTTGAGCGCGCGCAACACCTGCAGTGATCAGCCTCATGGGGTACTCACGGTCTACCGGAAATAATTGTCAGCTTTCGGGCGTCGAGTTTGCGGTGAGGCCGTGACAACGCTTCCCACCGCCTTGTGTCGATTGCGGTAATTGTGGAAGAACGGCCAAGAATGTTGGCCGAGCCGCTGCTTTGAGGCTTGTGCCAATGCGTATCGGAGCAAGCCATCAGGCAAGCACAAAAAGTGAGAGAAAATGTTCCGTTTTTCAGTGATAGTGGCTGCGTGCTTGAGTATCAGCGGATGCGGACTAACCAAGGTACCTGATTTTGTGCATGATCGCGACGTGAGCAAGCTGGATGCAGTAGGTGTCAGCCTGGAAGCCGCAAGAGCGATGGCGACGCGAAACGGCTTCCGATGCAACCAAAGCCTTGATCGAAACCGCACAGTCGTGACCAAAGACAACGTCCAACGCAAGACAGATATCCTTGAATGCCATAAAACCTCCTTTGACCTGGTCTGCCCGCAGCGAAGATACGTGGTTTTCAATGCCGATCCGCAGAGCGGCATAGTTTACAGCGTAGGCCGTCGTATAACCCAACATTCCTGTTTCTAAACCGATGAACTTAAAATGCTCCGGCGTTGAACCTGCCGACGAATGTTCTTTCACGGCAAAGATCACCGCTGCAACATTGACCCTGTCGATGAAATGTCAGGCCAAGTGCTGTGATCGCGCGTGATACCAAGAGTGTTGGCATAAGTGCTTAACGAAGCAGTCCGTCCACGTCGAACTCCTCCCAGCCGCCGAGCTTCGAGGCCGGATCATCGGGAGACGTCGTTGGTCGCTTCGCAACCTTCTTCTTGAGCGACCGCGTCAGCTTCGCCTGATATGCCGCGCGCCGCCTCTTTTCGGCTTTCGCCTCTGCATCCTCCACCCGCCATTCGTCGACAACGCCACGGTCGAGAAGGTCTTCGATCACCTTGGGGTCAAAGACATGGAACGTGATCTGACGGGCGCGGCCGTTCAGTCTGACCGTTCGCGTCCCCGCGCTCGGCAGGCGACCGTCGGCAAGCCAACGATGCCGCTCGCTCGTCTTGATAGTCAGGATGTCCTCGATTTCGCGCGGGATTACCGGCAGTGCAGCGGCCTCCGTCACCACTTTTGTGACGATGGTCGCTGCTGCATTGAACGCGGTCTTTTCACTGGCCGTCATCGCCAGGGTGAGGTCGACTCCTTCGAGCGAGATCAACTTTTTTGCATGAGCGGGCAGCCTTGCCTGTATTTCTTGAAGGACGCCTTTGGCGCGAACGGCCGACCCCATTGTCACGGTAGCCGGCAGGGTCCATGTTCTGATCAGTTCGATGTGATGTTTTTCATGCTTCGGCATGTCGCACAGATGGTGTTTGAGCGCGTTCAAGTCAAACAGCTAATTGATGGCACTAGTTCACTCGGCCAACTTGCTACGAGGCATGAAAGACAAGTCTGATGAACATCAGCCGATCTTTCTTCTCCCTTCGTATTGCTGAAATCTTCCATCAAGATACGCAGGAATGGTGTAGTAGCAGGGGCGTTCTGCCGGCTTTCTAGCCGGACTGCGGTGATGTTCGCCCTGGTGGGGCGAAAGATATCGCTGAGCTCTCTCTGCCGAGGCTTATTTGGGAGCCCTCGTTGTCGGTTTGTCTCAAGCCCAGGGTGAAGGCTGATCTGCAATAACTGAGTTGAAGTCGCCTATGGCAGCGTAGCGTGCGGCTCGCACCTTTCTGAATTTGCTGTTGTCCACCACCAGATGCTTTTGAACCGAGCGTTGCATAACCATCTGCTTGATCGGCACTTCATGAAAATGTGAGCAGGTGACGCCATGCTGTTCGTCCACGCCACCGGCAGACAAGAATGCCTTGTTGATATTGATGCGCTTCAGCACCTCGATACCCTCATCACCCGAAAACGAAGCCGCTTCCGGATGATAGACGCCCCCGAGCATGATCAGGCGGACATCGGTTCTGCTCGCCAGTTCCTCTGCAACATTGAGGGAATAGCAGATGACCGTGACATGGGCGTTTGCCGGAATTTGCCGCGCCAGATGCGGCATCGTCGTTCCGCAATCGATGAATACAGTGTCATATGGTTCGATTAGAGCTGCCGCCTGCGTGCAGGCGCGCGCCTTGGCAGTTGCATGGCTGTCCTTCTCCTGCTCGAGCACATAGTCGCTGCTGATGGCTCCATCCTGAACCGGAATAATGTAGCCGCCAAGACAGCTAAGCCGCTGACCGTCGGCGGCAATGTCGCGGCGAATGGTAATTTCGGATACGCCAAGCCGGGACGCTGCGTCCCGCAGCCTCAGGACACCCGTTTCCTGAACCAGTCCGGCCAGTGCGTCCAACCTGGCATTGTGTGCACTTATTCTGCTCACCTTATCTCCGCTTTCGGTTTGTCCCTGCGCTTCATATTTCGGTGTTAGTTTCCTTGCAATCGCCCTCTCTACGCTTGACAGAAGAACAACAAACATGAAACGATCGAAACATAATGATCGGATTGTATCATAATAGTTCGCATTATCGGGAGAGGAAGACAACAGGTTTCTGGGTCACATCGTGGTCCATCTACCGGGGCGTGGGAAGCCTTTTCCGGGAGAATGAGGAGGCGTCGGACGCGTGAGGAGCGGATACCGGCGTTAGGGATCGACCATTGTCGGGTGCTGCGACTGGAATAGGTCCGGCACAGTGCAGTTTCAAAGGGAGGAGTTATCCGTGAACAAGATTTTCGCAACCATCGCGCTTGCTGCCACGCTATCGGCGTCGGCTGTCTTTGCGCAGAGCGCCGTCGATACATCGAAGGTCAACAAGGAATTGATCACCGCGGCGAGTGGCAAGAAATACACCATTGCGACCGTCGTGAAGGTGGATGGCATCGCGTGGTTTGACCGCATGCGCGATGGCGTCGAGCAGTTCAAGGGCGATACCGGAAACGATGTCTGGATGGTTGGCCCAAGTCAGGCTGATGCCGCCGCCCAGGTACAGATTGTTGAAAATCTCATCGCGCAGGGCGTTGACGCCATCGCCATCGTGCCGTTCTCGGTGGAAGCGGTGGAACCGGTGCTCAAGAAAGCCCGCGATCGCGGCATTGTCGTCATCAGCCATGAGGCTTCCAATATCCAGAACGTCGATTTCGACATCGAAGCCTTCGACAACAAGGCCTATGGCGCGAACCTGATGAAGGAGCTCGGCAAATCCATGGGCGGCAAGGGCAAATATGTCGCCACCGTTGGCAGTCTGACGTCCAAGTCGCAGATGGAATGGATCGATGGCGCCGTCGAGTACCAGAAGGCCAACTTCCCGGAAATGTCGCAGGCGACCGAGCGGCTTGAAACCTATGACGACGCCAATACCGACTACACCAAACTCAAGGAAGCGATGACCGCCTATCCTGATATCACCGGTATTCTCGGCGCGCCGATGCCGACATCGGCAGGCGCGGGTCGCCTGATCGCCGAAGGCGGTCTGTCGGGCAAGGTCTTCTTCTCGGGCACGGGCCTGGTTTCCGTTGCCGGCGAATACATCAAGAACGATAACATCCAGTACATTCAGTTCTGGGATCCGGCCGTTGCCGGTTATGCCATGAACATGCTGGCTGTCGCGGTTCTCGAGAAGAAGAACGAGCAGATCAAGGCCGGCCTGAATATGGGCCTGCCCGGTTACGAAAGCCTGCTGGTTCCTGACGCCTCCAAGCCACATCTGCTCTATGGCGCAGGTTGGGTCGGCGTGACCAAAGAAAACATGGACAAGTACGACTTCTGATCCGCACCACGGGGGGAGGGGCAACCCTCTCTCCTTACACCCCGTGTTTTCCAGCCTTGCACGAGGCCATTATGACTGAAAATCTGATCGAGCTGCGCCATATCGGCAAGCGGTTTGGCGGCGTGAAGGCGCTCGACGACGTGTCGCTGAGCATTCGCCCGGGAGAAATCCATTGCCTTGCCGGTGAAAACGGTTCCGGTAAATCCACCGTCATCAAAATCATGTCCGGGGTTTACACGCCCGAGGACGGCGAGATTCTGATCGACGGGAAGCCTGTTGGCAAACTCGATCCGGTAAAATCCGTTCACCACGGTATTCAGGTGATCTATCAGGATTTTTCGCTGTTCGGTAACCTGACGGTCGCCGAAAACCTGGCGATCAATACATTCTTGATGGAAGGCCGCAAGACGGTCGACTGGCGACAGGTTCGTCAGCTGGCTCAAAAGGCGTTGGACCGCCTCGGCGTGAGCATCGATCTTGATGCGGATGTCGAAAGCCTGCCCACGTCGGGCAAGCAGATCGTGGCGATCGCCCGCGCTCTCATGGCCGATGCGCGCCTGATCATCATGGATGAGCCGACGACGGCGCTAACGCGCCACGAGGTCGATGCCCTGTTCAAGATCGTGCGCGATATTCAGGCGCAGGGCATTGCCGTTCTCTTTGTCAGCCACAAGATGCGCGAGATGCTCGAAATCAGCGAGCGCCTGACCGTTTTCCGCAACGGCAAGAAGGTTGCCGAAGGACCGATTGCCGAATTCGACGAGCCGGCAATCACACGCGCGATGACGGGGCAGGAACTGACCGCCCACAGCTACCAGTGGGCTCCTCGGGAGGGCGCCGACATGCCGGTGCTGGAAGTGCGCAATCTCTCGGTTCCGGGTTCGGTGGAAAATGCCGACCTGACGCTGAGGCCGGGCGAAATCGTCGGTATTTCGGGCTTGATCGGTTCGGGTCGTACCGAACTTGCACTGGCGCTGTTTGGCATGCGCCCTGACTTTACAGGTTCAGTGCGCCTTGCAGGCCGCGAGGTTCACCCGAGGACCGTTCAGGAAGGTATTGCCTGCGGTGTCGCCTATGTTCCGGAGGACCGCCTGACCGAGGGGCTATTCCTGACACAATCGATCGAGCGCAATATCATTGTCACGTCGATTGAGAAATTTGTCCGCGGTCTTTTCATCAATCGTAAAAAGGCCGACGAAACGACCCGCGATATGTTCTCGGCCATGCAGATCGTGGCGCCGGGACCGCACACGCCGGTCAACCATCTGTCCGGCGGCAACGCACAGCGCGTGGTTCTGGCCCGCTGGCTGCTGACGGGCGCCAAAGTGCTGATCCTGAACGGCCCGACCGTCGGTGTCGATGTTGGTTCCAAAGCACAGATTCATAACATCATCCGCAAACTGGCCGAAATGGAAGGCCTGTCCGTGCTGATGATTTCCGACGATGTCCCGGAACTGGTGCAGAACTGCAATCGCGTGGTGGTTATGCACCGCGGCCGTTTCGTTGACGAATTGTCCGGAGAAGGCATGACCGAAGACGCCGTTAATGACCGGCTCAAGACGCTGAATTGAGGGGCCGCAAAACATGAAATTCTTCAGAAGCACAGAGTTTATTATCGCGGGCGTCTTGCTGGCGGCCATGGTCATTATTGGTACTATCAACCCGGCATTCTGGTCGCTGGACAACATTTTCGGGCTGCTGCGTTCCAATGTCGTGATCGGCATTATGGCGCTCGGCGTCCTGCTGGTAATGATTTCCGGCGGTATTGATGTTTCGTTCACGGCCTTCGCCATTGCAGCGATGTATCTGACTGTGCGCGCCATGGTCTATCTCGGTTATGACGGCGTGCTCGTTCCCTTCGTTGCGGCAACGCTGATTGGGCTGGCTCTTGGTGCGTTCAACGGGTTCATTATCCACCGTTTTAGGATGATCCCGCTGATCGTGACGCTTGGAACCGGATCGATCGTGCGCGGTCTGGTTCTCGGCCTCGTCGGCACCAGCATCGTCAACATCAACAAGATGCCAAAGGAACTGATCGGGTTCGGCAAAACCGACGTCATCTCGCTGACGTCGGCCACGGGATCGACTTTCGGCCTGACCGCGATGTTTGTGGTCTATATGGGTCTGGCATTGGTTATCCACCTCGTCCTCACCTACACCATGATCGGGCGCAGTGTTTATGCCTATGGCGGCTCGCCCGAAGCGGCAAAACGCGTTGGCTTCAATACGGGCGCGACGATCTTCTTTGTCTACTGCGTTGCCGGTGCGCTGGCAGGTTTCTCAGGGCTGCTGCACTCATCGATGATCTGGCTTGCCAACCCGCGTGACTTTGTCGGTCTCGAACTCGACGTGATAGCGGCCGTGGTTCTGGGCGGGGCATCGATCTTTGGAGGACGCGGCACGGTTCTCGGCACCTTGATGGGCGTGTTCATGCTGGTGATGGTCAAAAACTCACTGATCATCATGAAGGTGGACACCACCTGGCAGCGCGTCGTTGTCGGCCTGATCATCATCGTCGCCACCGCCATCACCGCATGGCGCGATCGCAAAAGCATAGCGTAACGGGAGAGCGCATCATGAAAAATTCGTTCGATATGCGCCGGCTTCTCGGCAACGACAACAACATCCTTCAGCTCCTTGTGATCACCGTCATCGTCTTCGCGCTGATGACCTGGATGAACCCCGGCAAGTTCCTGAATTATTACAACTTCGAGTCCATCAGTTATATCATGCCCGAACTGGGGATCCTCTCCATCGCCATGATGATTGCCATGCTGACCGGCGGCATCGATCTTTCCGTGGTGGGGATTGCCAATCTGGCGGGTATCATCGCCGGCGTCTATTTCCATTCCACCATGGTTCAGGCAGGGCAGTCCTCTACGTCGGGCATGGTGTTCTACACCGGTCTTGGCATCCTGCTCGCCATGGCAGTCGGCTTGCTGGCCGGTTTGGTCAACGGCCTGCTGGTCGCGAAACTGCGCATTACGCCGATCCTTGCGACGCTTGGCACAGGCCAGGTCTTGATGGGACTGGCACTGGTGATGACCGGCGGGCCGGCAATCGTCGGTTTTCCCGATGCATGGAACTGGATCGGTAACGGTAAAATCTTCGGCATCGCGACTCCGTTCCTGCTGTTCGTCGCCGTGTGCATTATCGTGGCTATCCTGCTGACGCGCTCGACGCTTGGCATCAACCTGATGCTGATCGGGACCAATCCGCGGGCAGCGGTGTTTGCCGGTATCCGCAAAGATCGCATGATGCTGTATTCCTACATGCTGACCGGCGTTCTGGCGTCACTGGCGGGGATCATTCTGTCCGGCCGAACCAACGCAGCGAAATCCGACTACGGTGCGTCCTATCTGTTGCAGGCGGTGCTGATCGCGGTACTTGGCGGCACCAATCCCGCAGGCGGGAAGGGGCGGGTTCTTGGCATCGCCATCGCGCTGATCGCCCTCATGCTGCTTTCCTCCGGCTTCCAGATGATGCGGTTCTCCAACCACCTTATCGACTTCATCTGGGGGGCATTCCTCATTCTCGTCATCGCCATCAATGCGTGGCGCAACCCCGGCAGGTGATCTCATGCAGGCGACGGAATTTCATCTCCGCAGGCAGGACTTTACAGACGTCCCGCATCTTCTGGCGGCAACGGGCGGGTTGCAGATCACCGCCTTCCGGTATCCTACCGGCATCGAGGCGCTACAGTTAGACAATCGCCACGGCCGGATCGTCATCTTGCCCTTCATGGGTCAGATGATCTGGAGCGTGGCGTTCAACGGCGTCGACCTGACCATGGGAAGCCGCTTTTCAATGCCGCGGCCGGCCGGTTCAATCGTCGAGACCTATGGGTGTTTTGCATTCCACAGCGGCATGCTGCGCAACGGCTGCCCGTCGCCGCAGGACAATCACCCCCTGCATGGTGAAATGCCCTGTGCCGCCATGGACAAGGCCGGTTTTGTCGTCGGCCACGACGCGCGCGGCGCCTATGTTCGGGTAACAGGCGAAGTTGAATATGTCATGGGCTTCGGCGCCAATTATCTCGCCCGCCCCAGCGTGACTTTGCACGCTGAAGACACGCTTTTTGACATGGTCATGGATATCCAGAACCTGTCATCAGCGCCCATGGACCTCATGTATATGTGCCATGTGAACTTTGCTTATGCCGAGGGTGCACGCATCGTTCAGCCCGTGCCGTATACGCCGGAGCAGGTGAAGGTGCGCACGGCCGTGCCCGGCCATGTGACGCCAAACCCCGATTATCTTTCCCTGCTGGAGACGCTGGCAAAGCAGCCTTCAGCCATGGAAGTGCTTAACGAGCCGCAACGTTACGACCCCGAACAGGTGTTTTACATTAACGGCCTGCCGACGGACGGCGAGGGGCTTACGCATCTGATGATGCAGCGGCGTGAGGGCGATGGCTTTGCCATCTCCTATCCGCTTGCGGCCTTCCCGAAGACGGTGCGCTGGATCCTGGTCAATGGGGATTCGCAAGTTGCCGCATTTGCCCTGCCGTCTACCTGCGAGCCGGAGGGCTATCTGGCGGAGAAGGCCAAGAACAACGTGCAGAGCCTGGCACCGGGCGAACGCAGGGCGTTTCCGGTACGGCTCGGCTATCTCGATTGCGCTGCCGCCGATCAGTTCGGCGCCAGGATCAGCGCCCTTTGAAACAGGATATCCAGGGAATTTCGGCATGAGCAAGAAAATCGGGGTCGTAGGCTCCAACATGGTCGACCTTATCACCTATGTGAACCGTATGCCCGGACCGGGCGAGACGCTCGAAGCTCCCGCCTTCGAAATGGGTTGCGGCGGCAAGGGCGCCAATCAGGCGGTGGCTGCGGCGCGTCTTGGCGCTGATGTCATGATGGTCACCCGGGTCGGTGACGATGTCTTCGGCGACAATACCATTCGCAATCTCGAGAGCTTCGGCGTGGATACGCGTCACGTGGTGAAGGTTGCCGGCAAGTCCAGTGGCGTCGCGCCGATTTTCGTCGAGCAGTCGGGCGAGAATTCGATCCTCATCGTCAAGGGCGCCAATGCCGATCTTCTGCCGGCAGAGGTCGACAAGGCGGCCGCCGATCTGAAACAGTGCGGTCTGATCCTCATGCAGATGGAAGTGCCGGTTGAGACAGTCTATCACACCATCGAACTTGCGGCCCAAAACGGTATCGAGACGATCCTCAATCCTGCGCCCGCCGCTGCCAATCTCGATCCGGAGCGTATTCGCCAGGTAACGTTCCTCGTTCCGAACGAGAGCGAGCTGGCATTACTGTCCGGCTTGCCGACCGAGACCGACGAAGCAATCATCACTGCCGCCCGTTCCCTGATCGCACGCGGTATCCGTACCGTCATCGTGACGCTGGGCGGACGTGGCGCGCGCGTAATTACGTCAGATGAGATCGTCAATATCGAGCCCGTCAAGGTAACGCCGAAAGACACCACCGGCGCTGGCGACGCCTTTATTGGCTCCTTTGCCCGCTTTTATGCCGAAACGGGAGAGGTCGTGTCTTCACTGAAGAAGGCATCTCTCTATGCGGCGCATTCCATCACCCGTCCCGGAACACAGAAGGCCTATGCCAGCATCGAAGAGTTCGAGGCATTCTGCCGCGAACATGCCAATGCCGCAGCCTGACCAGAAGAATGGACAGAAAATGAGCGAAGCATTCCCCAGAAACAACGGCACGGCTCTCAAACCGGAATGGTTTGAAGATGTATCGGTCAATCGCAGTGCCTCCGAACGGCGGGCAGCAACAATCACCACCCGGCGCTCGGTCAAGAAGGAATATCAGGTTGCCTGGCAGATCAAGGCGATTACCTGCATCGATCTGACAACGCTGTCCGGCGACGACACGCCCGGTCGTGTGCGCCGACTGTGTGCGAAAGCGCGACGTCCGGTTCGGGACGATATTCTTGAGGCACTCGGTCTTGCTGACGCCGGTATCACAACCGGTGCCGTCTGCGTCTATCCGACCATGGTGCCCCATGCCATCAAGGCACTGGAAGGCACGACTATTCCGGTCGCATCGGTGGCGACGGGCTTTCCCTCCGGCCTCACTCCGCTACCGCAGCGGCTGGCAGAAATCCGCTATGCCGTCGAGCAGGGCGCTAAGGAGATCGATATCGTTATTACTCGCGAGTTCGTTCTGACGCAGAACTGGACCGCACTTTATGACGAGATCGCCGCGATGCGTGAAGCCTGTGGCGACGCCCATATGAAGGCTATCCTGGCGACGGGTGATCTCAATACGCTGACCAATGTCTATCGCGCCTCGATGGTGGCGATGCAGGCGGGGTCGGACTTCATCAAAACCTCGACCGGCAAAGAGGAGGTCAACGCCACTCTGCCGGTCAGTCTCACCATGGTGCGTGCGCTGCGCGACTACGGCGAACTGACTGGCCAGATGGTCGGCTTCAAGCCTGCAGGCGGCTTAAAGACAGCGAAGGACGCGTTGTCGTGGCTGACGCTGATGAAGGAGGAGCTGGGCAATCGCTGGTTGGAACCGGACCTGTTCCGCATCGGCGCCAGCTCGATGCTTGGCGATATCGAGCGGCAGCTCGAACATTTCGTAACCGGTCGCTATTCCAGCGCTCACCATCACGCTGCTGCATAAGGACTGAAAAAATGCGACCCATCAAGGAAATTTTGGAAACCATGGAGTATGGACCTTCCCCCGAAGCCAATGGTGATGTGAAACAGTGGCTCGACGCGCATGGACGCTCGTTTGGACATTATATCAACGGCCGGTTCGTTTCTCCGGAGGGCCGCGAGACCATTTCCGTGTCAAACCCCGCGAACGGGGATAAGCTGGCGGAAATCATTCGCGGCAATGAGGAAGACGTCGATCAGGCGGTCAAGGCCGCCCGCACGGCCTTCGCAAAATGGTCGAAGCTGTCGGGTCACGAGCGCGCTCGTTACCTCTATGCCATTGCCCGACATGTACAGAAGCGCGAGCGCTTCCTGTCCGTTCTGGAAACGATGGACAACGGTAAGCCGGTTCGCGAAACCCGCGATATCGACATCCCACTCGTCGCCCGCCATTTTTACCATCACGCCGGATGGGCCGAAATGGTGGAAGACGAGTTCCGTGGTTTCTCGCCGGTCGGTGTTTGCGGTCAGGTGATCCCGTGGAATTTCCCTCTGCTGATGTTGGCCTGGAAAATTGCGCCGGCGCTTGCTGCCGGCAATACCGTGGTACTTAAGCCTGCAGACCTGACACCGCTGACCGCTGTCGCCTTTGCGGAAATCTGCCACGAGGTCGGCCTTCCCGCCGGTGTCGTCAACATCGTGCAGGGCGATGGCTCGACAGGCGCTGCAATCTGCGGCCATGACGGCATCGACAAGGTTGCCTTCACCGGCTCCACTAAGGTCGGTCGCGTTATTCGCGAGCAGATTGCTGGTTCGGGCAAAAAGCTGTCGCTGGAACTGGGCGGCAAGTCACCATTCATCGTTTTCGAGGATGCGGATCTCGATGCGGCGGTTGAAGGTGTTGTTGACGCGATCTGGTTCAATCAGGGCGAAGTCTGCTGCGCCGGTTCCCGCCTGCTGGTGCAGGAAGGTATTGCCGATAAATTTTATGCACGGCTGAAAAAGCGGTTGGAAACCCTGCGGGTCGGCGATCCGCTCGACAAGTCGACCGATGTCGGCGCGATTGTTTCGGCCACGCAGGTGAAACGCATTACGGATCTGGTACGCAAGGGCGTGGAAGAGGGCGGTGAACTCTGGCAGAGTTCCAACCCGTTGCCGACCACCGGCAATTACGTCGCTCCCGGCTTCTTCACCGAAGTCGATCAGGCATCGACGGTTTGCCAGGTGGAAATCTTTGGCCCGATCGCCGCGGCGACCACCTTCCGCACGCCGGATGAAGCTGTTTCGCTGGCCAACAACACCCGTTACGGCCTCGCCGCCTCCATCTGGTCGGAAAACATCAATGTAGCGCTTGATCTGGCCGCCCGCGTCAAGGCAGGCGTGGTCTGGATCAACTGCACCAACATGCTCGATGCCGGTGCAGGTTTTGGCGGCTACCGCGAAAGTGGCTTCGGTCGCGAAGGTGCGCGCGAGGGGCTTTACGAATATCTGGCGGCAGACTGGGAAAAGAGCCTGCCGGTGACAAAGCCCGCTGAAGCCTTCACGCCATCTGCATTGCCGAACGCTGACAGCAAGATGGCGATCGATGGCCTTGATCGAACCATGAAGAACTATATCGGCGGCAAGCAAGCCCGCCCCGACGGTGGCTACAGTTATTCGGTGACCGGCAAGGGCAACGCCGTGATTGGAATGGCCGGAATAGGCAGCCGCAAGGACATCCGCAATGCTGTGGAAGCAGCGTCCAAGGCAGGCAGCTGGAGTTCCGCAACCGCCCATAACCGTGCTCAAGTGCTCTATTATCTTGCAGAGAACCTCGATGCACGGCGTGACGAATTTGTCGCCCGCATCATCGATAGCACCGGTGTCAGCGAAAAGAAGGCGAAGGACGAAGTCGACGCATCTCTGCGCCGTATTTCCTATTATGCCGCCCAGGCAGACAAGTTCGATGGCGCCGTGCACTCCACCAAGTCACGTCACGTCACGCTTGCCATGAACGAGCCCTGGGGCATCGTCGGGATCGTTTGCCCCGATGAGGCACCCCTCCTGTCGCTGGTGTCGCTGGTGCTGCCTGCAATCGCCATGGGCAATCGCGTTGTGGTGGTCCCGTCGTCTCGCCATCCATTGATCGCCGGTGATTTCTACCAGGTGCTGGACACGTCGGATATGCCCGGCGGGGTCATCAACATTGTGACCGGCGAAAGCGATCTGCTTGCAAAGACACTCGCCGAGCATGATGACGTTGCGGCTGTCTGGTATTTCGGCTCGACAGAGGGAAGCACGATGGTCGAGCGTGCTTCTGCAGGCAACCTGAAGGCCACCTGGGTCAATAATGGCCGTCAGCCCGATTGGCTAAATCGCACCGAAGCGCAGGGTCGTGATTATCTGCGCAGGGCGATCCAGGTGAAGAACATTTGGGTGCCATACGGAGCCTGACCGGCATTGTGCACGGGCGACAACTGACAAAATGGCTTACGGAGGCCAACGGTCTCCGTAGGTTTTTTGAGTTATACTAATTGCTGCAACCGCATCTTTGCCCTGTTGGTCAACCTGGGAACGTCATTGGCGCAACTTCTGGGTTTCGAGCGGAACGAGGGACTGCGCTGCAGCCACTTGCCGGTTTCCGGCGGATCGGCGATGACGCCAGTGAAAATTGATGTTCCAGCGCCAGTCTGAACGAGGCTGGCGAGGGGCGGCTGATCAAGTCCCGCCTTGACGACCCCACCGTCGGAAATCACCAGGACACGCGCTCCGAGCTTGGACTTGAGCTTTGAAAGCCTTGCGCTGCAGCCCGTCCCGCAATTATCTGCGGGACGGGCGTGAACGTGAATGTCAACATTGTGCCGACCTTTACTGATGCCATTTGACGAGAGGCTGATAGTGATGCGGCTGACGCATGACGACAAGGTCTTTTCGCCGGACGATGTTCGTCGGATATGGCGTGTCGAGATTGGTGGTATCGACAGCCGCAGCGGCAATCCCCTCCTCATCCAGGATCGCCGATTCCTGACGTGGAAAAGCAAAGGAATCCGGCCCGAATACCGCACTCTTGCCCAAATAACCCTTTTCCTGGTCCAGCACATTGGCGAAGGCGAAATAGACGTTGTTTTCGCCGCCGCGAACGCGAAGCGCATGCCAGTGGTAGGGATCGGCGCCCTTTGGGATCGGATAGTTGTGCGGGATTTTCGTACCGCCATGGCTGCCGGTGAAGGTGCCGGCGACCGCCGAAGGGCAGGCAACAAGATCGCATCCCATGAGTGAAAGCGAACGGATGGCTTCCGGATAAAGCGCGTCGTGGCCAATCGCCAGGCCCACCCGGCCGATGGCAAGGTCGTATATTTTCCATTCGTCGCCGGCCGTTGCCCAACTGTCGGCGACGCCCAGATGCGTCTTGCGATAGCTGCCCACCAGCCCCTCCGGCCCTGCAAGGACCACGCTGTTATAGATCCTGTCTTCGTCCGCTTCGGCAAATCCGGCGACGATATAAAAGCCGAGCTTCATGGCCAGACGAACGAAGGCGGATACGGTGGGACCAGACAGTGGCTCCGCCCGCGTTTGCGGGGCCTCAAGTCCGGTCAGCGACAGTTCCGGGAACACGAGAATGTCCGGCGCCGTTGTCGCCTTAGCCTCGTTTGCGAGCCTTGTTATGTGGGCAATATTGTCTGCAATGACCGAGGTTGGCGCGAACTGGGCAACGGCTGCACGCGATCTGCGTCCGCGCGGGATTGGCTGATAGCCATAGAGGCGGAAGTAATCGCCAGGGTTCCAGGTGAAACTGTTGGTCATCATGTTCATGTAGAGCTCGGGCCGGCGCGTCTTGAAGACCGGTTCGCTTAAGACCTCGCGGCGACGGGCACGGGCAAGATCGACCTTGCCATAGGCAATTCCGTCGCCTGTGTCGATGGATGCGGCAACCGTTCCGTCGGGCTCGATCAGGCAACTTCCCCCGGAAAACTGCACGGTTCTTTCCAGACCCCACCGATTACTTTCGATGACGTAGCAGGCATTTTCGAAGGCGCGGTTGATCCAGTAGGGAGCGGGCGCGCGCTCCTGCAGCCAGTTGGAGATGTGGCATATGATGTCGGCACCGGCCAGAGCCTCTAGCCGCGCCGTCTCGAAGAAGTGCAGATCCATGCACACCAGCATTGAAATACGTCCGATCTCCGTTTCGAAGACCTCGTGCACGATGTCGCCATTGGCGGCCCATTTTGGCTCGGCGATATACGGATGCGACTTGCGGTGCCGACCAACGATGCCATCCGGACCGATCAGAACTGCCGTATTGTAATAGAGATCGCTCGCCGGATCGACTTCCGGCATGCCCACGACGATGTAGCAGCGGTGTTTGCGGGCAATCGCCTGGAAAACATCGGTGGTCGGTCCGGGGATCGCCTCGACGAAGGGCTTCACTTCGGCCCTGTCGAACCAGCAATAGCCTGTCGTCCCCATTTCGGGGGTGACGATCAGGCGGGCGCCGGCCTGCGCCGCTTCCTCGCAAAGGGCGCTCAGCCGGCTGATATTGCGCGCCTTTTCGAAAATGGTCGGTTCGAACTGGATAGCGGCGGCGGTGTAGCTCTGTGTCGGTGTCATGATTGTTCCCATTGTCTTATGAAAGGATGCGTCTTTTCAAACAGCCATATGCCTATGAACCAGCGCGTCGGAGAGCGCGTCGATGGCGCCGGCCGCGACCACACCTCCCTTCTCCAGCATGGCGAAGTGGTGAGAGGCATGCCGCGCAAATGCAACGTTCTGCTCGACGAGGATGATCGTCATGCCGATCTCGCGATTGAGCCGGATGATGATCTTTTCAATCTCCTCGACGATCGAGGGCTGGATGCCTTCATTGGGTTCATCGAGAAGCAGTACCTTCGGATCCGCGGCCAGTGCGCGGGCGATGGCGAGCTGCTGTTGCTGGCCGCCCGAAAGCACACCGCCGGGCCGATCGAGGTTGGCCATCAGGTATGGAAAAAGCTCCGGCACCAGTGCCGGAATTTCGCGTTTGCGATCGGTGCGCGCAAAGGCGCCCATCAGGATGTTCTCGCGGATGGTGAAATCGGGAATGATCTCCCGGCCCTGGGGGACGTAGGCGATCCCGGCCCGTGCCCTCATATGCGTCGAAGATGAGCCTATGTCTTTCCCCTGCAGATGCATCTCGCCCGTCATACGGTCGGTCAGCGCCATCAGGGTTTTCAACAGGGTCGTCTTGCCGGTACCGTTGCGGCCAAGAATGCTGGTTACCTTTCCCGCCGGGATATCAAGCGTGACGCCGTGCAGGATATGGCTGCGGCCGTAATAGCTGTGTACGTTTTTCAATGTCAGCATCAGGATATTCCTTTCGAACCGAGATAGGCCTCGCGGACCTTCGGATTGCTCTCGATATCCTCGACGCTTCCTTCGGCGAGAACCTCTCCCAGATGCAGAACGGTGATGCGTTCGGCGATTTCACGGACGAACCCCATGTCGTGCTCGACGACGAGGATGGTGTGGCGGCCTTTGAGATTTTTGATGATCTGGGCCGTCTTGCGGGTTTCGGCCTGGGTCATGCCCGCCGTCGGCTCGTCCAGCAGAACAACCTTGGGATCCTGGACGATGAGCATGCCCAGTTCCAGCCATTGCGTCTGGCCATGACTGAGATAAGCCGCAGTCACATTCTCCTCCGCTTCGAGGCCGGTGAGGGCGAGTACCTCATCGACGCGTTTGGCTTCGGCGCGCGAAAATCCAAACCGGAGATTGGCAAACACCGATGGATTGCGGCAATTGGCCACCTCCAGATTCTGCCGCACGGTGAGATCGCGAAAAATGCTGGGGATCTGGAATTTTCGACCGATCCCGGCGCGGGCGATCTTGTGTTCCGGCCAGTTGGTGATGTCTGTGTCGTAGACGAAGACCCTGCCTTTTGTGCTGCGGGTCTTGCCGCTGACCAGGTCCATCAAAGTTGTCTTTCCGGCGCCATTTGCGCCGAGCAACACACGCAACTCGCCATCGCGAACGGTAATGCTGACATTATTGACGGCTCTGAATCCGCCAAAATCGACGCTGAGACCGTCGATGGTCAATGCGATTGCACTCATATCACAATGCCTCGCTCTGTTGCTGTAACGATGAGGATGCCGGGCCTGGTTTGACACGGCGGATAAACTGCCGCAGCACATCGTGCGCGACGCCGCCAAGGCCCCGCGGCATGAACAGGACGACAAGGACGAAGATGAGGCCGATGATCGCTTTCCAGGCCTCGACCAGGGCTTCGGTCTCGCTGACCTCGGCCTCGATCATGTTGATCAGGATCGCGCCGATGCAGGCGCCGAGCAGGGAGGAACGGCCGCCGACGGCAGCCCAGACGACCATCGTCACCGAGAAAGACAGGTCCATGAAGGTCGGCGAGGCGAACTCCGCGACGACCACATAGAGCATGCCGGCAACGCCGGCGATGCCTGCAGAAATGACAAAGAAGAATACCTGATAAAGCGAGACGTCGAAGCCAAGATAGCGGGCGCGAAGCTGATCGTCGCGGATCGCCTGTAGGATCATACCCGCGCGGGTCTCCACGATGAGGCGCGCGCCGATGAGCGTCAGGGACAGGCATGCGGCGCACAGATAATAGGTTGCCCGGCTGTATGGGTCGAATTCGATGCCGCCGATCGTCAGCCAGCCAAGATCGGTCAGGCCGTTGAAGCCGTTCGTCACCGGTTGCGCATCGACCATGACGAGACGCACAAGCAGAACAAGCGCCAGGGTGATGATCGAGACAAAGACACCGGAAATGCGCTTGCGGAAAACCAGCATGCCGAGTGCCCCGGCAATCAAGACGGGAAGCACGATGCCAAGCACGAGACCCACGGACTGGCTCTGAAACGGAAGCCAGAGGAAGGAGCCCTTGTTGATACAGCAAAGTTCCGTCGGCGCGCCGGGCTCGGCATTCCACAGCATGAAATCCGGAACCGGCCTGTCGGAGCCCTGTTGCAGACTGGTCAGGCTCGACAGTTTCAGCGACATGGCGAGCATGTAGGCGCCCAGGCCAAAAAACAGCCCCTGGCCGAGATTGAGAATGCCGGCATATCCCCATGTGAGCGCAATGGCGACACCGAGCATGCCGTAGACCAGATATTTCGAAATGCGGTTCAGCCAGAATTCGTCACCGAAAACCGGCGCTGCAAAAATCACCACGATGAAAAGCACATAGGCGGCGATCTGGAATTTTCGTTCGATGCTCATGTTAGCGCCCCTTGAACGAGAATAGCCCGCTGGGCTTGACGAGAATGACGAGGATGACGACCCCGAAGACGACGGCGCGCGCCAGAATGTCGTTCGTTCCAATCGCCACCAGCGCATTGATTTCGCCCAGAAGCCCTGACGACAGGGCCGTGCCGAAAAGGCTGCCGACCCCGCCCGTTACCACGACCATGAAACCGTCAACGACCATCGTCGTGCCCATGTCGGGGAAAACGGTCTTGAAGCCGGACATCATTACGCCGGCGACGCCCGCAAGGCCGGAACCGAAGGCGAAAGTCAGGGCATTGATGCGTTTCACATCGATGCCGCAAGCGGCAGCCATTTTTGGATTACGGATGATGGCGCGCACCTGCATGCCCGCTGTCGTTCGGTAGAGAATGAACCATGTCGCCAGCGTCAACGAGGCCGTCACCGCGATGATGAAGGTGCGATACGCGTTGATGTCGGCGCCGGCGAACCTGAAGGTGCCCTGCAGATACGAAGGCACGGCGACGTTTTGCAGTCCGGCTCCCAGGCCCTCGATATGAATGCCGAAAAAGCTGAGGCCGAATTCGAGCCTTACGGCCTGCTGCAAAAGGATGGCAATGCCCCAGGTGGCAAGAAGCGTGTCGAGCAGGCGGCCGTAAAGCCTGCGCACCACCACCCGCTCGATCACCAGGCCGAGCAGGGCGGTCACGACAAAAGCCAGGGGAATTGCGAACAGAAGGCCTGTTTTCAGCCAGATGCCCGAGAGGACGGCGACGTAGGCACCGATCATGACCATTTCGCCGTGGGCCATGTTGATGACGCCCATGGCGCCGTAGGTGATGGCAAGACCGAGTGCCACCAGAAGAAGGATTGAGCCGAGACTGAGGCCGATAAAGAGAATGTCGAGCATAACGCCACCGTTCGTGAGAAGGGCGGACCAGACTTTGTCCTGCTCCTTGCCTGTCCCGAAATCGGGTTGGCACCGAGCAGAGGAAAAAACGCAGATCCGCCTCGCCGAGACATGGTCCCGCCAGGCATGGCTGGCGGGAGGACGCGGAAAGAGGGGTCAGCCCTTGAGCTTTGCTGCGTCGAGACCGTTGCTGGTGCAGAAAAGATTGCTTTCCGTCTCGCCATAGGCCGAATAGGGCAGCGGCTTGATCGGTGCCGGGTAGGCGTTGACGACCTTGCTTTGTCCATCCGGCTGCCATTGGCCGATACGCGGCGTCAGCCAGCAATGCAGGTTGTCGGGGTCGGTGGTCACCTTGCCGCCGGGCGCGTCATAGGTTTGGCCACGAATGCCGGCCCGGATAGCATCGGCGGACAGATCGCCGGATTTCTCCACTGCCTGCTTCCACAGGAATACCTGGAAATAGGCGGCCTCGAGCGAATGGTATGTCACTGCCTTCGGATCGTTGACGAAGGTCCTGAAGCGTTCGATGAAGCTCTTGTTGGCCGGCGTTTCGATCGACATAAAATATGGAAATGATGTGTAGCTGCCCGCCGCATATTCGGCGCCCATGGCGGCGATCTCGATTTCGGAGGTCACTGTCGCGCAGATCGGGATAACCTCCTGCGAGAGGCCCTGGTTCTTGAACTCGCGGTAGAAGGCGATGATCGAGTCGCCAACCACGTTGGAAAGAACCACGTCGGCGCCCGATTCCTTGATCTTGCTGACCATGACAGCCCATTCCGAGTGTCCAAGTTCCAGATATTCGTCCGCCACCCATTCTGCGCCCGCCGCCTCGATCAGTTTCTTGGAAACCTTGGCCATCTCGCGCGGATAGACATAGTTGGAGCCAACGATGAAGAACTTCTTCTTGCCCAGTTTCTCGACAATCCAGGGAATGTAGTTGGAGAGCTGCTGGTTTGGAACGGCGCCGGAATAGACGACGTTGCGCGAGCACTCAAAGCCCTCATAGTGCGTCTGGTAGAACAGCATCGCGCCGCGCCGTTCGAAGATCGGCAGCACGGCCTTGCGGCTGGCAGAGGTGTGGCAGCCGAAGATGGTGGAAATCTTGTCCTTGAGGATCAGTTTCGATGCTTTTTCGCTGAAGGTCTTCGGATCGGAAGCGCCGTCTTCGACGACGACTTCCACTTGGCGGCCAAGAACGCCGCCGGCTGCGTTGATTTCGGCCACGGCCATCATGACACCGTTGGCGAGAAGCTTCTCGGCGACAGAAAGCCCGCCCGTCTGGGAGTAGAGCGCACCGACCTTGATAGCATCGGCTGCAAATGCCCGGCCGCCCAGCGCCGGCAAGGCGAGTGCGGCGGAAGCTGTGGCTGCGGTTTTCAGAAAGTCACGTCTGTTGAACACCATCTTGGTTCCCCTTTTTTTGATTGGCGCACGCGACGGCACTGCCCGGCTCTACGGCGAGGCTTTCATGCCGAAAAAATACTGGAAGGCCGACTTCACTGTCAGCAGATAACAAAAAACCCGCGAGGCTTTTCACAGCCTGCGGGCACCCTTGCCATCATCGCATCACGGCTGCGCCGCGTGCAACAGCGGCACATGGCTTCGCGAAACGAAGGGATGTGCCGGAGGTGTTCATCTGGAACACGTCAAAAACTAATCATGTTTTTGGGAAGGGCGCAAGAGCTGTTCGGCGTTGATAATCGAATTGGCGATTTCATCGATTGGGACGCGCCGAGCCATCGCTTGCTCGCGCATTTCACGATACGCCTCATTCTCGCTCGTGCCGCGATTGGCCATAAGAATGGCCTTTGCCCGGGCAAGCTTCTGGTCTCCCAAGACCTTGCGCTTATATTTACGGGCTTCCTTGACGAGCCTTTGGCGCTCAAGCCAGAGACTGCGCGCTATGGCGAGATTTGTCAGCAGGCCGAACGGTTTGATCGGTCTCTCGACAATGGCAAGCGCGCCGCTTTCCAGAACGATCTGCAATGTGGAGGGATTTTCGTAACCGACGATGGCGAGCATGGTCGGAGCGGGATTGGGGAGGCACTTCAGCAGGCGTTCGATTTCCGGTCGCGCCTCGTCTTCCATGGCAAGAAAGACGACATCCGTGCCGTGTGGCAACTCGGCAGGGACCGGCCAGAGGCAACTGACCGTACAACCGATACGGCGCAGGTGATCGACGAGAAACTCTCCTTCGGATGTCCGGGGATGAATCACCAGAACCTTGAGGTCCCGCAAATCTCTAAGAAGGGCGAAAGACATCGTCGCTCCTTCTCAGACCTGAACACGATGTGGGAACGGCTGCGTCAGGTCCGGGCGATATTCTCGCATGAACGGATCTGGCGCCACGCGCAGCGACGGGTCATGGACGATGTCATAGCTGCCTTGCGAATTTACCTTTGCAACCCTTGGCCACAGATGGGTGTGGTTCGTCAGCCGGTCTATCTTCACAGCGCCCTGCGGAGCGTCGTACTCGACCTCGTAAAGGGCTGGAAGAAGCTGCTCCAGCCCGTCGCCACCGGCCCGCTGCAAAGCTCCCGCATAGAGATAGACCTGGAAATAGGCCGCTTCGGCCGGCGCGGTAGGCAGCATCTGCTGGCCGTATCGCTGTTGATAAGCCAAGACGAAGGCACGCGCGCGAGGCGTATCCAGGGAGGCGAAAAACGGGGCCGCGGTGATATGCCCCTCGGCCACTTCCGGCCGCATCCGGATCACGTCGGCCTCGCTTGTCGACTGACTGGCGATTGGCATCGTCGCTGAATCAAAACCCGCCTCTTTGAACGCCGTGTAGAACGGAATGATACCGTCGCCGACGATTGTCGAATAGATGACATCCGGCCGTGCCGCGCGAATATGCCGGATGATTTTGGCGACATCTTCGGGCTTTAAGTTGAGAGGAACATATATTTCGTCCAGCACCTGACCGCCCAGCTGAAGAAAGAGATCGCTGATCGTCCGGTTGGATTCGTAAGGGTAGACGTAGTTCGAACCCACAAGGAAAACCCGCTTTCCATAATGCTTGGTGAGGAAGTCGACCAGCTGCACGGAGTTTTGGTTGGGTGCGGCCCCGGTGTAGATGCAGTGCCGAGAGTATTCAAACCCCTCATACAGTGTCGGATAGAATAGCAGGGCATCTCGAGCTTCGATGACGGGCAGTACGGCTTTGCGGGTGCTAGACATATGGCAACCGAAAACGACCCGGACCCGATCCTCGTCGCAAAGCTTGACCGCAAGTTCCTTATATAGATTGGGCGTCGATTTAGGGTCATAGGCGACAGGCTCAATCATCCGGCCGAGGACGCCGCCAGCCGCATTGATTTCGTCGATCGCCAGCAAGGTCGCGAACCTCTGGGTTTTTTCGACGGCTCCGGTCACACCCGTCTCAGAGAACAACACACCGACCCGCCAGCTTTCTGAATGCATCATCCCCACCAAAAAATAAAAAAGCTCCCGCCCGTTTCCGGTCGAGAGCTACCCTGCTCATGGAATATCAGCGGCCCGTTGAAGCCTGCAAAACGATGATGTCAGTTTCCGTGTCCCGTGGCAACATAGAGGAGAGCTGAAAACACTCGCAAATCTAAAATCATGGGATCAAAATTCTTCCGCGTGTTCGCCTGAGTATCGAGAATACGCACACACCCTCTTTGCTCCACCGAGCGATGTGTAACTACCCTTCATCCGCGCGGCGCTATTCGGTAGCCTGGATGGAACGCGATATGGACATCGGTTCCACCGCCAAGTCGGCTTCGACAGCGGCGGCCAACACCACATTGCTGAGCTGTAACCGGAGGCAATTTATGTCTCAGCTGGATCTTCGATCGCCTTCGCAAGGCGTTCAAGTTCGACGGAGTAGCAAAAAAAACTGAACAGTACCAACAGGATCAAAGCCCCCTGCAGAACCGTGTGACCAAGCGGAGGCAGCGTGTTGGATTCCGGCAAGTGTCGAAAGAAGATCGTTGAGAACAAGACGCCTCCGAACAGGAAGGCCAGGCGTGCGGCAAACGATAAGAGGTGAGATACGAATATGGAGTGGAACGGTGCGCGGACCTCGACCCAACGCATTCTTGCCCAGTAGCTTGCCTGTAAAAGCAGCGCAACCGCAAGGATTGTGAGCAATGTCGACACGGGCACTTGTTGGCGTTCGCCAAGATGGGTGACGACGGCGTAAAAGATCGGGAAGATAACCCGGAGCAGGAATGCGACCGCCAGGGACTGGAGCACGATGAGTGATCCGTAAGCGAGAGCATTTTTCCTTCGATCAGTCATCATGCGCATTCCCTTCGAGCCGCCTGGAGAGGCTGCGCCCTATGGGTCAATGGCCCACCGCCGGCGCAATGATCCCTAGACGCCCTAGCCCACTGACAATCAGCTGGACTGCGACAGCGGTCAGCAAAATCCCGAACACGACCTCTGAGACGACCATGCTCGCTGGCTTCATGTGTTTGGACAGCTTGTCGGTATTGGTAAAAACGACATAGTCGAAAGCAGCGACAATCAGGATCAGAACAGCGACAACTACCGCGCTGGCGACTGAGACAACTTCGCCAGACGCCAGGATTATGACGGTTATGCCGACGGGGTTGAGCAAATAGGGAACCGCAAGCGGGAACACTGCGAGTTTGTCCGGATCGATCGGATCGGCAAGCTCGTCATGCGGCTTTTCCGTCGGTCCGGATGCCATCTTGATCGCTATGAGCGCAAGGATGATGCCACCTGCCACAGCGACGGCGCCGCCGGTTATGTGGAGAAGTCGCATCAGAAGCGCGCCGGTCGCAAAGAGGATCAGTGCTGTGACGAGTGCTGTCAGTACCATCTGGCGGCCGATGCGCACTTTGGTCGCGGTGTCGAAACTATGGGTTTTCTCAAGAAACGGCACGAGGGCAATTTTTGGACCCATGCCAATCAAAAGCAAAAGAAGAAGCTTTCCGACAAGCGTGGCGTCGATGGTGTTGAAGTCCATGGAAGATCCCCTTCGTTGATGATCTGCGCGTGCGCGAGCAGCATGATTGTCCCAGCCAAGCAGTTTCAGTGCGGGCAAACGTCCCAGAAGCCGGTCGTTTTGGCCGGAGACGTGTAATACCAGCACTGGCCGGGCTGCGGCGGTGTACCAGCCAGTGCGACAGCTGCTGCACCGGTGACGACGCCAATGGCTGCGCCTGCAGCTATCGCGGCGCCCGGCCGCCAGTAGCGGCGGGGAGCAACAACGACAACGCCGCGCCGCGCTGGCCGGTAGGCCGGGGCCGCAGGCCGATGGGCAGGGCGATATGCGGGTGCATGACGACGTCCGGCAGCAGCGCAACCGCGCGGTCCGCACGCCGCCACACCGCAGCCTCGGGGGCCGCAGGCTGCAGCCCCACGACGGGCTTCAGCGGTCGAGGGTAAAAGAACCGGTATGCTGATCAGCATCAGCACGGCGATCAGGCTGATTAGGTGTGATACGATTTTTGAGGTTTTCATTTCATATCCTCCTTGTGATCTTTGATGGCGTTTCGCCTGGTTCACTTCGTGATCAAGCTGGCCCGGGCACGGTCACGGCGTTGTGTTTTGCCAGCGCCTGTTGGGCAGCGGCAGCAAGACCCTCTTCCTTTCCGCCTGCGACTTGCACGGTCGGAACGGCGATCTTGATGCCTTGGGCGTTGAATGCTTCCCGCAGCATTGCATAAGCTCTGCGACGGATGGCCGATTGCAGTTGGGTAGGTTTCAACGTCATCCCAAAGCTCAATTTTATTCCAATGTCTGTGATCTCTTCGACGCCTTTCATTTTGAGGTTCTCAATAATGAACGGCTGGAATTCGGGGTCATCGTACAGGGCTTTGCCCACGGCTTTGGTGATTGCCTTGACCTGGGCGACGTCGGATTCGTAGGACACGGACAGCAGGAATTTGACCACTGACCAGTCGCGGCTCATGTTCTGGACGGCACCCAGTTCACTGAATGGGACGATGAATATCGGGCCCCTGTGGTGCCTAAGCTTGACCGAGCGGAGACTGAACGCCTCGACGGTTCCTTTGTAACTGCCGCTCTGAATGTATTCACCAATCCGGAATGCATCGTCGAGTAGATAGAACATGCCGCTGATGATGTCCTTGACGACGGTCTGCGCACCAAAGCCAATGGCGACGCCTACGACGCCAGCACCGGCGATCAATGGTCCGATCTCGATTCCGAGTGAAGACAGGGCCATCATGATCGCAATCGCTGCAAAAAGGATCATGACGAAGTTGCGCAGGATCGGTAGAAGAGTTCTCAAACGGGTACGCCGCCGCTCCCGCTCGCTTCCAATCTCAAGCGCGGCTTCCGTGTCTCCCATTTTCCGATCGATCAGCACTTTAACGACATTCCATGCCAGATCGACGACGAGGAGAATGATGCCGGCGCTTAGCACTCCACGTAAGAGCCGTAGCGCGGGTGAATCCTGCATCGTCATCTCGGTCAGTCGAACGTCCATGACATCGGCGAGGAAGAGGATGGCTGCAACGATCAGGGCTGCCCTTATCCCACGCTCGACGACAACCGAAACCACTGTGACACGTTTATGACCATCCTCTTCAGCGCCGGAGCGGCGCAGAATGTTGTTTATAGATGCTTTGGTAAGAACGATCGCGCCTGGCAATGCGGCGCAGACGACCATAATCCAGAAAAGCGTCGTCGCGCCCGCCACCCAGAGCAACCAGATACCGGTTAAATAGGCAGTCCAAAGCCAGTTGCGACCATTCAATCCAATCCGGCTGCCCTGTAACGTGGAGGAATGAGGCGGGCGTCGCCATATGGCCTCGATAGCAATGCCGAGAAGAATGAAACCCAGGAAGTAGGCCGCGAGCTGCCGCGCCGGGATCGATAGGCCAAGCGTACCGAGAAGCCGAATGGTCACCCAGCCAAAGGCGTACCAACCCACGAGATAGCTCAGTCGTTTTGCCCAGTGACCTGCCGTCTCGTCAGAGATCGGAACCACGCGGAAATGGCCTTTCTCGTTCGAGCGTGGCGCCAAAAACACATCCAGTACTGCGCTGGCGAGGCGGTAAATGACGACAGCGAACAGGAAGCCGACGACGATTTCCCTAACGATCGGTGGCCACTCAAAAAGCAGGAAGAAACCGATGCTGCCCAGCCCGAACGACAGCACGTAAAAAGCCGCCCAGAGCAGCCGGGCGGTTATGGCAATAATCCTGTGCCAAACGGTCGTGAACGAGGCTTCCGCCATCCATGACCGCCAGCCAGCACTGATCCACCAAAATGCCCATTGAGCGGCAAGTCCTGCGACAACAAACGCGACCACCAGCACGATGGGCCGGGTCCCGCCAATCGTCTTGATGTCCTGCTCAAGTAAAGCGGCGCCACGCATTGCTTCGGACGGAAAAGAATGTGCAGCGTCGACCATTGCGGCGGCATGGGCGCGGAAACGCATTGTCGATGCGGCAAACGAGGGACCCGCCTCTGCGCTGGTCGAAGGCGGCGCTTCAGGATTCGCTCCACGAGCAACGTGCTGCAACCATTTCTGAACATCGGGATCCGACATTAGGGTGATGAAGTGCTGGACATTGGGTGGTTGTTCCGCCGGAGCGGGCGCGTCAGGCATTTGCGCTGCTACGGCTGAGATGCCAACGAAAAGGATGAGCATCGCCGCAATAGACGTGCGAGATATTTTCATCAGCAAAAATTTCAGGCGCATTACCATTGTCTGTCCCTGTTGTGGTACCTCGGCGCCCTTCCGAAGGACGCTCGACCCGCTAGCGATGACATGCTTCAGTCGAAGTGTTCGGTGTGTTGCAGTGCGATGATTTCCGTGTCGTGCCACCTGAACCAAGAAGGGACTGAACGCCCCCGGCATAATTGTCTCTGGTGTTGGCATCGACGACGGCAACCGGAGCGGCAAGGATCAGCCCTGCGGTACTGCCCACTGCCGCTGCCGTGCCGGTTGTTGCTGCAAGGATCGTATCTCCAAGGCCAATCTTGCTGTCCGTCAAAGTCTGTCCATCAGAAATCCGGGCTCCAATCAGCCGGACGATCTCTGGCGACTCCGCGAACTTCCCGTGGTTGAGGCTGTCCCCGGCTTTGATCATGGTGAGGTCGATTACCGAGATCTGGCTTTCGGCCAATTCACTCTTGTAGGGAGGCTGCTCAGGGTCGATAGCGCCAAGCCTCGCGACGTTGCCCCACACTCGGCGGGACACGGCCAATGCCCGATCATCCCGGGAGACAAATAAAGTGAATTTCGGATGCTTTTTGCCCATGTCGGCGATCTGTTGCCGGAAGACGTCGACGTCGACGTCGGGAGATGCGAGCATCACATTCTTGAACTTGGCCGGAAGGCTTCCATTGCGAATGGCCATTTGACGAAGCGCCTCGAGCGCCAGCCAGTTACCCATGGAATGAGCAAGGATCGAAACTTCCTTCACCTGCTTATCCCTGGCCAGATATTGAAAAAGCAACTCCAGGGCATTGCGCGTATAGTTGGTGCTCTCGCGGTCGTAGCCGTACGCAAGTAGGCTTCCGCGCGACGGCCAGGTGACCAGTACGGGAGCGCTCGCTACGCCGGAATCCTGGACGATTTGGGCAAAGCGATAGACCGAGTCTTCAAATCGATTGTTGAAGCCGTGAATGAAGACCAGCACGCTGCCGTCACGGCTCTTTCTGACGGAAGCGCTCAGCCATTTCCGGGCATCGTCGCGGCTGATTTCCTGTGCCTTTAACGTCGCAAAATCAGTGGCTGGATTGGGAGGAATCCTTTTCGGCCAGGCAACATTACCAATCTTGCGGACATTTCCCGGAGGGATGGACACGGTGATCTCCGCGAAGGCCGCATCCCTTGCGCGTTCACCCGTAAACATCTCGCCTTTGTTCGCGGAGCGACTACGCGTTGTTGTGATCAGCATGTCCACCTTGGTGGATGTGGGGGCGCTATCGGCAACAGGGACAAGAACGTTTTTCGCGTGGCCGCCGCAACCAACGAGAGCTGCGAACATCACACAAAAAGGGAGCCTTCCCATTCGATATGGAAAGCGTCCGTTACGGAGGTCCCTTGTATCGTTGCCGTTCACCAGATCGCCCGCCGCCATTTGTCACAGCTTTGTCCTCGCCACGTCGGCGCACAAAAAACCTATGCGAATGACGGGCTGTTTTCCCGTAACATCGGGTATGTTACGGGCATCCGGCGGACGATGCCGTCATCTGAATGCGTGAAAGTGTGGAAGTTGCCAGAGACAATCACACGCGGCCCCGTAACCGTCGTCTTTCTCGCCCGCTCGCTAGCGTGGTAAAACATGCGAGGCCTTGACGGTGCTGCAATCCGACCCCGGTAAGCTGACCGCACCAGCGTATATTACGGTAACATACTGCACGAGCCGCGCTTCATCAAAGAATATGCCATCGAGACATTCGGCGTCGCCGTGACGCTGTGACGGTGGGAGAGGACAATGGATGAAGGTGTGGCTGCGGTCAGGCTGCGGTTTCCCACAAGAGTTCAGGCCATCAACGAGCTTGCGTCGCGGGACGTCATATTCTGTGAAATCTGCCAGGATTTTGCCGAAGCCCAGACGGAGTTGGCAAGATGGGAGGCGGCTTCTTCCGATCCAGTCCGAGATGACCGTGTGGCCGAATACAGGGAATTGTTGGCGGCCCTTGGCAGAGAGATTGAAGATGCTCTCGCCCGAGCCACCGTTGTCTCTCTTCATCGCTCACCTGGTCCGCGCCCGGTGTAATTCCGCCGGATGGGCAGTTAACTTCGAAGGAACGAGATCGTGGCTTCCGAGATATCACACGAGCCTGTAACTACCCCGCCACCCCGCAATCCCCTGCGGAGGATCGCTTTCGCTGTCGTTTGTCTGGCGCTGGTCCTGTTCGTGCTGTCAATCTTCATGGAGCGGCGGACACCATCCACATCTCAAGCGCAGGTCCAGGCGTATGTCGTTGGTATAGCGCCTGAAGTCACAGGTCGCGTCGTGGAAGTGGGCGTTAACGACAATACGCGGGTGGAGGCCGACCAGATCCTGTTCCGAATTGATCCCCAGCGCTACCAACTCGCCGTGAACGAGGCGGAGGCCGGTCTGGCCAGTGTCGGCCAGTCAATCGGCGCATCGACCGCTGCGGTGGATGCCGCCCAAGCAAAGCTTGTCCAGATCCGTGCCGACAGGGACAACCTTCGCGACCAATATGCCAGGGCCTCCGAACTCCTCAAAAACGGCGTGTTTTCAAAAGCCCGTTTCGACGCCGCCAAATCTGCCTTCGATCAGGCAGAGGCCTCGGTTTCCGGTGCGCAGGCTGATCTCACCAAGGCCCGCGAGCAGCTCGGCCCTTCCGGAAACGACAATCCGCAACTGCGCGCAGCTCTTGCGGGATTGGAGAAGGCCAGGCTGGACCTGATGCATACCACAGTGCGGGCGCCTTCGTCCGGGGTCGTGACAAACCTTCAGCTCACCAGTGGCAAGGTCTTGCCAGCCGGCCAACCGGCCATGACCTTTATCGATGTGGGCACCATCTGGATCAATGCCGCGTTCAAGGAGAACAGCCTCGAAAATGTCGTCGTCGGCAACAGGGCGGAAATCCTTTTTGATGCCCTTCCAGGCCGACTGTTCCCTGCCACGGTAGAAAGCGTCGGCTTCGGTGTCTCGCAAGGGAGCACGGATCCGAGCACCGGGTTGCCAACCATGCGCAGTGACAGCGGCTGGGTCAAGGAAGCGCAGCGGTTTCCGGTCCGTCTCAATATCGATGAAGCTCAAAGACCCAAGGGCGGCGTGCGCTACGGTTCGCAGGCGACCGTCATCATCTATACCGGTAACAATCCGGTCACCAATGCTTGGGGATCACTCTGGATCCGTATCATGTCGGTGCTCACCTATGTCAACTGACAGCACCGCCGCCCAGCAGAAACGAAAAGGATTGCGGGTCGCTCTTGCGGTTTCGATCGGCTTTGTGCTGGCGGTGTATTGGGGGGCCTTTGTTCCGTTCCTCGGGCCGCTTTTCGCCGCGCAATTTCTGCTGGGAAGCTCTCGACCGATGCCGCTTGCCAAGACACTTGGCGCGGCGCTCGTCATTCTGGTCGCGGGAATGGCGATGATGATCTTGACCAGCAGCCTCGGCAATCGTCCTGTTCCCTTTCTCCTGCTTCTGGGGCTAACCTATTTCCTGTGTTTTGCCTTACAGGCGTCGGGAAAGGGCGGGCCTGCGGTCTTTCTGGTGTTGGTGGTCGCGATCATCGTTCCGCTGCTCGGTATTTTGAACGATGAGTTGGCCAATTCCATCCTCTCGATTCTTGTTGGTGGCGTGTTGTCGGGCACGCTTTTGATGTGGCTCGCCCATGCGATCTTTCCCGAACCGGTAGTTCTGGACGGAAGTGCCGCGCCATCCTTCGACCAGCCGCCGGCTCTGCTGAGAGCATTGGCCAATACGCTGATCCTGCTGGCATCTGTCGTGATCTGCCTGACGAGCGACAATCTGACGGCCGCGGCGGTCATTCCGATCACCGTTGCATCCTTACTCGGCCAGCTCGACGTCTCCGCAAGCACGCGGGCAGCTGTTGGGCTTATAATGGTCAATCTATTCGGCGGCGTCCTCGCATCTTTAGCTTATGCGATCCTCACGCTTCGCCCCAACCTGTTCTCGATCTTTCTGATTGTCCTTGTCGTTGCCCTGTTTCTGGGAGGTCGGGCAGCAGCTCGTACCAGGGAGGCGCCGATGTTTGCCGGTGCACTGACGATTTTCCTTATCCTGTTCGGGCTCGGTGTGTCGCCCCTGCCTGGCAGTGCTGCGGAAAGCTTCGCCACCCGCATTGTCTATATCGCGTTAGCTTTGACCTACACTCTGTTGCTCGCCACCATTCTGTGGCCCAGAAGGCCGCACCTGAGAAGGATAAACCCATGAAAACGCAGCTCGTCTGATTTCTACAGCGGTGCGTGGATCTGGAAGTATCCGCGTAAGATGTGGGCGTTCGAAAAAGGCCTGAAGGAAAGAGATATTGGCGTCACCTTTCCTACCTGCCCGTTTGGTACGTCGCAGCGGGCGGCATTTCGATTTTCAGCGTATTAAGCCTCTGCGCTAGCGCGGCTGCAAATCCGAAGCACTGATGGTTATCGCAGCGGGTTCTTTAACCTTGGGAGGCAGCATTCCGGCTTTGCGAAGTCCCTCTACCAGTCGGTCACGATCACCTGGCTGTACGTTCCGCATCGCCAGTTCTTCAACGACGTTTGGCAGGAAGTCCGGGCGCATTCGAACGAAAATCTCTGCCTCGTGCCGGGCTTGATCCATCATTCCGGCATCTGCGTATATGACCGCCGCAACCGCATGAAACAGCGGAAATTTTTGCATATCAGCCTTGGTGATCTCGCGGACGGCGGTTGAATTGTCGTGGAGCATGTAGGCTGCAAGAGCGCGTGTGCCGTTATAATAGCCGCTGCCGCCTGGATTGAGTGCGATAGCCTGATCAAGCAGGTTGGCTCCCCGTTGCCACTGGCCGCCAAGGGCTAGTCTGGTGCCGAACTCGCCCATCAACTCGGTGTCGTTGGGGTTGGTAGCGAGGGCCAATTCGCCTACTCGCATCGCCTCGGTAAGCTCCCGGTTGAAAAACAGGGCCATCATCAATGCCTGAAGCCCTCGCGTGTTGCTCGCATCAAGCTGGGTCGACCGCCGCGCCGCGCGAAGCGCCCGCTGCAATGGTGTTTCTGGACCTTGGCCCCTATTGAATTTGAAGCGGTCTTCATCGAGATAGATGATTGATAGCATCGCCCAGGCAGTGGAAAAGGTCGGATACCGCGCAACGGATGTTTCCAGGCATTCGCGAACGTGTGCATGCTCTTCGGGGCTGAGCTCGCTACGATATGCGTAAAAGCGCAGGCTGCATTCGTATGCACCAAGATCCTGCGGTGGAGGATTTGCGGTGTCGGCCTGTGCCATCACACCATATGGCTGCGCAATGGCGGTGGCGACTCTTCTGGCCACGTCCGCCTGTATGGAAAACAGGTCTTTCGATCCGAGATCGTTGTCATAATCCCGGGACCAGACTATTTCGCCATCGTCGGTGTCCAGAAGACGGGCTGTCACGCGCAGGCTGTTTCCAGCAGTTCGCACACCCCCGGTCAGAAGATAACGGGCCCCAAGCTCTTCCCTAACTTTGGATACATCGACGTCCGACGGCAGCGCTTTGGACGTCTCGCGACCAAAGACCTTGATCTCCTTGAAGCGGGGCAGGGCAGTCAGAAGCTCCTCCGTAAGCCCGAGGCTGTATAACTGGGCGTTTGGTCCATCGCCCAAATTGGCGAAAGGAGCCACAATTAGGGCGGGTCTGTCGGGAGCCGTGCTTTCGGCTAACTCTTCTGTTGGCGCCAATCTTGAGTGACTTGAGAATTGATAGGCAGACGCAGCCGTAAGCAGGGCAAGGCAAGTAAGTGAAAGCCGCCTCACGCTCCACCATCGGACCATCGGCGATAGCTGTGATGCCGGAACGGACCCATTATCGACCTTCTTGGAAACGACCGCAGTATTCAATGAGAACACCGGGGCATATCCGCCCTTCGGTATGTCGATCCTGACCGGGTCCTTGTGACCTTCCACCAGATAATAACGTTCTAGCGAACGCCTTAGACGCGCGGCCTCGATCCGCACGACCGGATCGTCCTGCGTGAAGCTTTCATTGCGGCCGAATACCTCAATTGCGATGGAGTAACCCTTGATGCGGGCGGCCCGCCCGGCGATGGCTTCCTCGACAACATATCGCAGAAATGCGGCACTTCGCCCCAAGCCGGGAAACTCCGCGCTCGCGACGATGCGTTCGAGTTGCGACCGGACTTCCTCTATTCCCGGAGGGTCTCGTGCTGCAGTTGAAGCCGTGGACACCGTCGTCTGCATAGCCGCCTCCCGTCCCCCTCGAGATTCATCGCATGCGTGTAGTGTGTTGTGAGCTTACACCCGAGATATGGGCTCGTCCATTGTTCCATCGAGCCGTCGCCTGTGAAAGCCCGCTGTTTTTGTCTTTATATGCACATAAGGCTAACGCCTTGAGCAAACGTTTCGTTAGTTGCGGTGCCCGACGATTGCACCCGATCAGGCATTTAAGATCGAGAGCGAGCTGGTTGCCATGTTCTTGGCGTCCCAACAGCATGTTCCCGGTGGTGCTACATTTCCATCATCTATGCCGACTGATACGTCCGCTTTCCGTGGACGGCAACGCCGTAGTTTCGACTGTAACAGAGTTGACTCTGGCAACTGGGCAAAGCGCCTGCATTCCAGTCGTGAATTGCGAGGCGCTATGGCCGGCTGCTAGTCGGGCCTCCTGCAATCTGAGATGCTTGTGGTACTGACTAGGACTGAACGCTGTTATCGCCAGAAAATGGCGATGCAGGCTTGCGCGGCTCATGCCGCTGGCATCGCGATCTTCGAGATGGTCGATGCGGTGTTCGCGCCTCTTTTCCGGTACTTCGGTTTCATCGACCCAGCCATAACGCAGACGATATCTCAGGGTCTCCCGCGCGTCACGCGATGGCGCGAGGCTTTGACTCTACGAGCGAGTGTCGTCGCAGCGGTCAGTCAGGACTACGGTCAGCGGTTCAAGCAACCTCTGGCCGCGCACCGGGTGCTTTTGGCGGATTGATACCCCCCAGGCCAGCCTTTGCTCGCTTGGTGTCTTGACCCGGGGGCGCTCCGAAGAGGCGCTTGTACTCACGGCTGAACTGCGAGGCGCTCTCATAGCCGACGGCGAACGCAACTTCGGCTGCACCTGCCTGGTTCGCGATCATGCGTCGGCGGGCCTCGTGGAGCCGGATATATTTCTGATACTGAAGCGGGCTGACGGCGGCGACGGCTTTGAAGCGATCGTAAAAGACGGATACACTCATGCCGGCAAGTGCCGCGACCGCCTTGAAATCGAGACGTTCGGCGTAGTGGTCGCGTATCCAGGCCATTGCCTTTCGGATGTGCATCAGACGCGAGTCAGCCCCGGCAATCTGACGCAGCAGGCCGCCATGCGGCCCCATCAGCAGCCGAAACATCAGCTCATGCTCCAGAGACTGAGCCATGACCGGGATTTCGGATGGGCGATCGAGCAGTTCTACCAATCTCCCCCAAGCACCGAGAAGCGACGCACTCGCGGTGCTGACGCCGTATCCCGATTCCATCGGCAACTCCGGCATCGCCGCCATCTCAAGGACGAGGTCGGACAGCATAGGCGGGTCCAGATATAAACCGATTGCGACAAACGGTCTGTCTGGCGACGCTTCGCAAACTTGGCCCAAGGCGGCAATCTCGGCTGCGACGATCATGCTTTGGCCGGGTCCGTATTCAAACATCTTGTCGCCGATAAACATGCGCTGCGTACCCTGGATCACCAGGGACGCCGCAGGATCGTAGATCAGCGGATCGACCTCGGTCGTATGGTCGAGAGTATACGCAAACAGTCGCGGCAATTTAAGACTGGGACGGCCAGCATGGCGCATGGCGATGGCGCGTATTTTGTCGAGTTCGCTCATGGAGTCACCCTAAGTCGATTGCCCAGTTCTATCAAGTATTCCGGAAGATCAGGCAAGAGTGCCGGAAGTTTCGGCATCGTGGCATTGGGGTCGAACTCCTACTATCGCGGCAAGACAGAGGCCAACGGGGCTTCTGATGGCCCAGGAGAAACTGCCATGCCCACCCCAATCGAAACCGTTTCGGCTTTTTGCGCCACGTTCGTTGAAGACGGCGGAAGGCCAGCCGTGCGCCGCTGGTTCACACCCGCCACGCGCTGGGTCAATGAAGGCGTGTCAGTCACGACGGGCGCCGACGAGGCCATTGCGATGATCGACGGACTGGAGAAATCGCTGGGAATATCGACAGTCCATATCGATATGCTCGCGATTGCCGCCGATGGATCCCGCGTTCTCACCGAAAGGCTTGACCGGTTCGAGCGCGCCGACGGCAGTGAAATCGGGCGCGTGATGATCATGGGAATTTTCGAGCTCGAAGGCGACAAGATTGTCGAATGGCGGGACTATTTCGACGTAACCGCCGTCCAGAAGTTCTCTGCCGGCTAGCACGGCAGCTTGCGAACGATGATGTTGAGTGCAGGGACTATTGTCTCCGCACTCAACACAAGGCAGTCGACTGGACTTTCGACGACAGGCCGCAATCCTTCCAAAGCAGATGGGCCACGTCCCGAAGGCTTCGCACCGCGAAGACTTCAAATTGTCAGTAGGTCTTTAGCTGGAAGCGAATTGTCATGTCTTTCGAGAAACTCCACCATGGCAGCCTTGAGCGCCACGCCACTGACGCGGGTCCTCATCATATCCCTGGTCAGCGTCGCAATGATCTCGGCAGCTTCGCAGACCGGCAGACCACCATCCCTGATATTGGAGACACAATTTCGGCTGGAATCCAGGTTTCCCGACTTGGGACCGTAAGTGATGTAAGCACCGAGGCTGTCGGCAGCTGAAAGTCCCGGACGTTCGCCGACAAGCACGATCGTCAGTTTTGCACCTAATGCCTCACCGGCAGGATCGCCGAGCGCGACGCGCGCCTGGCTCGCCAGCACAATTGGTGCAGCGGTCAGGTTCAGGATAGCGAGCTTCGGAACAAGCGCCTCGATCAACGGCACGGCATTGAGATCGATCGCGTGGGACGACAGGCCATCCGCGACGATAATTGCGACATCATAGCCATTGATCGTTCTCTCATGTTTCAGCCGTTTTTCGGATTCCGCCGCAAGCCGCCGGCCAAGATCCGGCCGCCGCACATAGGTGCTTCGGTCACTTGCCATGCTATCGACATTGACAGCCGGAAGGCCGAGACGATCGAGCCTGTCTGCCAGCGAGGGCCGGTCGACGCTCGTCCAGACCGCTTCGCGTGCCCGCGCGTGGTCGAGGAGGAAGGCAAGTTGAGCGCGTGTCGGAAGACCCGCGCCATGACGGCCGAGCGAAACACGCGCATCGGTCATATCCTTGATAGTGAGGTTTTTTCCGGCAGCAGTGGGTTCTCTCACCTCTTCCATGTCAGGCTCCGATCAATGCGCTGTTGCGGACATAATTGGAAAGCGCGACAGGCTCGCCGACCAGCGCGCCATCTGGATCGGTCAGGCCGATTTCGAAAAGCCATTTCTCGAACTCTGGTGCGGGTGGCCGTTTCAGCGTCTCGCGGCAATAGACGGCATCGTGATGCGATAGCGACTGGTAGTTCAGCATGATATCGTCGGCGCCGGGAACGGTGATGACGAAATTGACATTGGCTGCGCAGAGGAGCGTCAACAGCGTATCCATATCTTCCTGATCAGCATCGGCATGGTTGGTGTAGCAGACGTCGACGCCCATCGGCAGGCCAAGGAGCTTGCCGCAGAAATGATCCTCGATGCCGGCACGGATGATCTGCTTGCCGTTGAACAAGTATTCCGGCCCGATGAAACCGACGACCGTATTGACGAGCAGTGGATCGAACTCGCGCGCCACGGCATAGGCACGTGCCTCCATCGTCTGCTGGTCGACGCCGAAATGCGCATCGGCCGAAAGCGCCGCGCCCTGCCCAGTCTCGAAATACATGACGTTTGCGCCCGGCATGCCACGACCAAGCGACCGCCCCGCCTCATGTGCCTCCTTCAGAAGCGCCAGATCGATGCCGAAGCCGCGATTGGCCTTTTCCGATCCCGCCACCGACTGGAAGACGAGATCGACCGGCGCACCCCGTTCGATTGCCTGGATCGCCGTCGTTACATGGCCAAGGCAACAGGTCTGTGTCGGGATCGCAAGCTTTTCCCGCAATTCGTCGAGCAAGGAAACGATGCGGATATAGTCATCCGTCGTATCGGTCGCGGGATTGACGCCAATCACGGCATCTCCCGACCCCATCAGCAGCCCGTCGATGGCAGACGCTATGATGCCGCGGCTGTCATCGGTCGGGTGGTTGGGCTGGTTGCGGGTGGAAAGCCGCCCGGCGAGCCCGATCGTGTTTCGGAATCGCGTCACGACACGTCGCTTGGCAGAAACAGCTATCATGTCCTGCAGGCGCATGATCTTCGACACGGCCGCGACCATTTCCGGCGTCAGTCCAAAGGTCACCGCCTCCAGCCGCTCATGCGACGTCTCGGGCTTGAGCAGCCATTCGCGCAATTCACCGACAGTAAGCGAGGAAACTGCGGAAAAGGCTGCCGGATCGTGCCGTTGCGCGATCAGTCGGGAAACCTCGTCAGCCTCCGACGAAATGAGCTCCTCGCCGAGAAATGCCTTCAAGGGGAGATCGGCCAGCGCCATCTGGGCTGCCAAGCGCTCGACCGGGCCTTGCGCCGCAATGCCGGCCAGCTGGTCGCCGGAGCGCTCCGGGGTTGCTTTCGCCAGCAGCATTTTCAGATCATCAAAGCGGAAGACAGTCTGCTCGATTGTCGTCGTATAGGGCATTTGTTCACGTCACCGGTTGAGGAGGGCCAGGGCTTCGTCATGAAGTCTCGGGGTGGCCGACGCCAGAACCCGTCCGTCGGAATGGATCGAAAGCGCATTGCCCCGCCAGTCCGTAATGCATCCGCCGGCACCCGTCACAACGGGCACGAGAGCCATGTAGTCGTAAGGTTGAAGTCCCGTCTCGAGAGCGATGTCGCAATGGCCGGAAGCGATCAGACCATAGATGTAGCAGTCTCCACCGAAACGCCGCAGCCTGGCTTTGCGGGAGAGACGCTCGAAGCTTTCAGCTTCGCTGTCCACGAACATGTCCGGCGAAGTCGTATAAAAACGGGCGCTGGAGAGGTTTTCGCAGCCGCTGGCGTGGGCCGGCTTGCCAGCAAAGAGTGTCTCTCCCGGCCGGCCCTGCCAGCGTTCGCCGGTGGCTGGAATATCGATCAGACCACAGAATGGCTTTTCCTGAAATGTCAGTGAGACAAGCGTACCAAACAGCGGGAAACCGGTGATGAAGCTCTTGGTGCCGTCGATCGGGTCCAGCACCCATGTAAAGGCGTTACCTTCCTTTACGCCGAACTCCTCACCATGGATGCCGTGATCGGGAAAGCGCGCCTCGATCATCTCGCGGAGATGTTTTTCGATCGCCCGGTCGGCGATTGTCACCGGGCTATCGTCGAGTTTTGAGATAACGTCGAGCGGGGTCCGGAAATAGGAGAGCGCCAGCGGACGCGCGGCGTCGGCAAGTTCCGCGGCGAAGGTGATATAGGTCGCAGCTTCTTGCGGGCTGATATCGGTGACGGGCATCAAAGGGCTTTCAGGAACAGGGGCCAACGGGGATCGTGGATAATCGAGCGGGCGCGCATATGCTTCCAGATTCCGTACTTGTAAAAGTCGAAATCGAGGGTCGATATCCGGTTTTGTACCATCGCCCAGGTGCTCCACTTGATGTCGGCGAGTGCCTTGTGGACGATGAAGCGAGCGTGATGCGCCTTGTCGTAACGACCGAAATACTCCTCGATTATCTCGCAGTCGGTCGCCTCGGAATAGAACATCTCGCCACTCCAGATCGCGAGATCGTAGAGCCTCTCATTGTTCGACGCATATTCGAAATCGATCAGCTTGATCGACTTGTCTTCACCGATCAGGAAATTGCCCGGCATCGGGTCGTTGAAACAGGGAACCAGATCGAGCCCGGATGCCTCAAGCGCGGCGCGCGCCTGTCTGTAGTTGCGCAAGAGCCAGTCGTGGTCGAGCGGCCAGTGGCCGTCAAGCTGGCGCACTTGGTCGAAATGTTCCTCGATCATGTCGAAGACGGTTTTTGTCAGGGGCAGGGCAGGGGCATCGTGAAACTGCCGATAGACGCGCACCGCTTCGTTGCGGATCGCCGGGTCTGCAAAATCCCTATGTGTCGAGGCGCGGCGACCGTCGATGAACTCGGCGATTTCGATGTCGAGGTGATCGAGATAGTCGAATGTCTTCGGGCCGATTCCGATCACTTCCGCCTGCTTGCTGGCGGCAGCGGCGGCCTTGCGATCGATGAACATCTCGGTGCCGCGGCCGGGAATCTTTAGAAAATACCCACGCTCTTCGCCTTCGACCTCGATGCGGAAATTGGTGTTGCTTATTCCGCCGGAAACCGGACTGTAGCGCAGCCTCCGTCCTTCCCAAGGTGGTACCTGGATGATTGCAGCCTCAACTGCCCGTTCGGCATCGGATCGTGCCATTCCCAGTTCATTCATAGGCTTGTTCCCGGTATTGTTTCTAGCCCGTTATCGTTCTCGTATGCCTAGAGCGCTCTCAGCCTGGCCTCGAAATCCGGCTGGCCGAGCAGCATTCGGCAACGCAGGAACCGCCAGCAGGCATATTTCAGGAATTCGACACCCCGCGGAGGCGAACGAAGCTCCAGTACGAGGCTGCGCAACGCCCAGTAGAGGTCGTCTGCCGCCGCATAGACACGGCAGCGGTTGAAGTTTCTTTCGCTGAAACCTCCATCGTGCATTTCCAGCAAGGGCCTCATCTGGCTTTCGAACTGGTAGAGTTCGTTCATCTGAACGCCGAGCTGGTAGTAGGGGTCGATGTCGGCGGCCATGTCGAAGTCCACGAGCTGCATTTTCCCGTCTGGGCCCAGCATGACATTCGAAGCCTGCGGATCACCATGGGCCGGTTTCAGGTCCATGCCGGCCGCTGAAACTGCCTCGCGGATCGGCGTCATCCAGGAGAGCATCCATTCGACATCGCCGGGCAGGCTGGTGGCATCGGCACTCACGATCGCCCAGAGCTGATCGATGCCGTCGAAGACTGACCATGTTCGGCCAGTGGAAACACTCCCTGCGATCGTCGTCTGCATCTCGATCAGGCGGGCAACAGTTTTCGGCTGCATCAGATCGTCGATCCTTGCCGCTCGCCAGCCGTCGCCAAGTCGGGCAAACAGCATGCTGGCCGTCCCGGCATCGTAACCAATCGGCTCTGGCGAAAGACCAAGGCTGTGAAAACGTTGTGCCGCAGCATGTGCGGTCTCGGCATCCACGAGATCGGTTACCTCATCGGCACCGAGACGCAGGAAATAACGTGCCTCCCCGTCTGTCGGCGCGACCACGAAACCGCAGGATTCGACGGCATGATAGGACGGCGATGCGACAGCTGCCGTCGCCGGCGCATAGGAAGGGGTGTCGCCAATCACTGCGGAAAAGACTGAAAGCGCCTTCTCCGCGCGGGCTTCCATCGGTGATTGAGGAGAGCCCGATCTCTTCATTCGGCAGCCTCGCTGAGTTCGACAACTTTCAAACCTTCGCAGGCGATCTTGTAAAGCATGTCCGCCACTATCTGCGTGCCAAGGGCCTGGTCTTCAGGCGAGGTATACTCGGTCGGGTGGTGGATGACGCCGTCACGGCTCTGAACCGCCAGAACCACCGCCGGGCAGACATCGGAGACGGCAACGGCATCATGGCCGCCGATCGTATCGAGGTGACGGGCGCTCTGGCCGAGATGCGCCGCAGCACTTTGCGCAAGCGTCACCAGGCCCGGTGCGAACCTTCCCGCCTTGCGGCGGTCGATGGAGCGGACCTCCGAGGTGACGCCGGCTTTCATCGCCGCTTCCTCGATCTTGATCTTCATCTTGCGTTCCGCCTCCGTCAGAACGTCTGGCGATCCCGACCGCAGCTCGATGAACAGCACGGCTTCGGCCGGCACGACATTGGGTGAATTGGGGAAGACTTCCAGGCGGCCAACCGACGTATGCAGGTCCAGCCCGTGTTCGGTCGATATCTGCTTGAGATCGGCGATCAGATAGGCAGCAGCAAGCAGCGCATCCTTGCGATCTGCCATCGGGGTTGCGCCGGTATGTGCCTGGCGTCCATGGAAGGCGAGGCGATATTTTGTCGCGCCCCAGAACCGCGTGAAGATACCGAACCGCTCCCCGGCGCGGCTGAGCGTCGTGTCACCTTCTATATGCAGCTCGATCAATGCGTCGGGAATTTCCACCTTTTCCTTGCCAGCATAACCGATCTCGTCCAGCGACTGGCGCACCGTAATGCCGTCGCCGTCGGCCCGTTCCAGCGCCCATTCCAGGTCAATTGCGCCGGTAAACACGCTGCTGCCGAGCAGGCTCGGCTGGAAACGGGCGCCTTCCTCATTGGTCCAGTTGACGATCTGGAAGTTGCAGGCGGACAACCTGCCTTCCGCCTTGAGACGTTCGCTGACGGACAAAACCGCCTCGCAGGCGGCTACGACGCCAAGCGCTCCGTCGAACCGGCCGCCGTTCGGCTGGCTGTCGATATGGGAGCCGACCATGACGACGGGCGCATTTGCGCCCGCCAAGGTCATCTTGCCGAACTGGTTGCCGATCGAGTCCACGGCCTGCTCGAAGCCGTTTTCGGCAAACCAGTGCCCCAGCCAGTCGCGCGCCATTCCGTCTTCCCTGGAAAGCGTCAGGCGGGTCATCGAGCCATCGGGGCCGCCGCCAAAAGTGGAGAGGGTCTCCATCAGCATCTGGAGCCGCTCGGCATTGATCGGGACAGGGGAGGAGGAGACGTCAGGCATGTATGATTTCCACTTTGGATTGATTGAATTGATCTGAAAATTCCCGCGCGATGACGCCGCTGGTCACCACCGCGTCGATTTCGCTGAGGCCGAATGTGTGGATGGAGCCGAGGCGACCAAACTTGGAACTGTCGGCAACAATGATCGAACGTTTTGCCTGGGCCTTGGCGACGCGGCGCAGGATCGCCTCGTCCTCGCCGAAATCCATGAACCCGCGTTCGGCGTGAATGGCGCTGATGGCGATGATCGCGAGATCGAAGAAATGCTCCTTCAGCGCGGCCACGGTCTCATGGCCGTATGTCGCCTGATAATCTGGGCGCATGCGACCGCCAAGAACGCGCACACTTGCCTGCGGCAGATTGAAGAAGTGGGCTGCGACCGCCAGCGAATTGCTGACAACGGTCAAGTCCCTGCGCGTCTCGATATGTTTCAGGCAGGCAATCGTTGTGGTGCCGGTATCGATGAACACCTTCATGCCGTCCTCGACCAGCGACGCTGCGGCCTCGCCGATCTTGGCTTTCTCGCGTGAGCTGACACGCAGTCGGTCGGTAAACGGCTGATCGCTTTCCTGCTGGTCAAGGATCGCGCCGCCATAGACGCGGCGGGCATAACCGCGCATCTCAAGTTCCTTGAGGTCGCGCCGGATCGACTCCTGGCTGACCTGCAGATAATCGGCAAGCTCCCTCACATTGACGCGCTGGGTTTGCTTCAGCATGTCGAGGATAAGCTTGAGGCGATGTTCGGTGAAACTCATGAATGCACCCTGGATTCTAGTGATCGTTGCGGCCCCGTCTGTGGCGCCGCAACCATGGTCAGGCTAAAGCCATTTGACGGGTTGCGTCATCGAGAGCCAATGGCTGGATGAGATGACAGGCGGCGAAATCCTGGCTGCCACGCGCGGTAAGCGCGGGCTGCAGGCTGCCGCATCTCTCCATCGCACGCGGACAGCGCGACTTGAAGCTGCAACCTGGAGGAATATCGATCGGGCTTGGCGGTTCACCTTCAAGAAGGCAGTCTTCCGCCTTGTAGCGGCGTTCTTCAAGTGTCGGCATCGCGCTGAGCAACGCCATTGTGTACGGATGTCCGGGATCGAAGAACAACCGCTCGTTATCAGCCAGTTCGAAGACCTCGCCGAGATACATTACCGCCACACGGTTGCAGACCTTGCGGACCATCGCAAGGTCGTGCGAGATGAAGATGTAAGTGAGGTCGTATTCCTTCTGCAGCTTCTGGAAAAGATCGAGAAGCTTGAACTGTTCTGTCTGGTCCAGGGCAGAAAGCGTTTCGTCCATGATCAGTATTTCAGGCTCCAGAACCAGCGCACGGGCAACGTTGATGCGCTGGCGCTGGCCGGCACTCAGGCCGATCGGCAATTCCTCGTAGAGATCGGCGGAGAGGCCGACTTCGCCCATGACCTTGAGCACCCGCTCACGAATTTTGGCACTGTCCTTCCATCCGTGCGTGCGAAGCGGGCCCTCCAGCATCTTCCCGACCGATGTGCGTGGCGGCAGGGAACCGAACGGATCCTGAAGTACCATTTGCAGCTTCTTGCGGAAGGTCAGAAGGTCTTTGCCACCGAGCATGGCGATATCGTCGGCACCGCACAGAACCTGGCCGGAGCTCGGCAGTTCCAGCCTGCTTAGAAGCCGCATCAGCGTCGACTTGCCACAACCGGATTCACCGACGATCGCGAAACTGTCGCCGCGCCGGACATCGAAGGTGACGTTGCGAACCGCACGCACATGGTTGAAGCCACCGAAGCCGGTCTTCTTCTTTACCCTGTAGACCTGTGAGGCATCGCGCAGGCTCAAGACAACGTCGCGTTTGTCGTTGAGACGCGGCATCTCGGTCTTTTCGATCCAGATCTTCGGCGTCTGTTCGACAAGCTCCTTCGTATAGGCATATGCAGGGGCGGCGATCAGCCTTTCGGTTTCCTGTTCCTCGACGATGCGACCTTTCTCCATCACCAAAATCCGGTTGCAGGCTTCGCGGGCAACGGGAAGGGAGGAGGAGACGAACAGCACAGCGGTATTGAAACCATCTGTCAGTTCCTTCAGCAGACGGATGACCTGGGCTGCGACGGTAACGTCGAGCGGCTGGGTGACGTTATCTGCAATCAGCAGCGCCGGGTTCGTCACCAACGCATCAACGATCAGTGCGCGCTGCATCATGCCGCCGGAAAACTGCGAAGGGTAGTCGCTGAAACGGCTGCGGGCCGAGGGAATGCGGACGGCCTCCAGAAGCTCGATCGTGCGCTTTTCCGCCTCTTTCCGCGAGGTTCCTGGAACGACCGCACGCAGCTTCTCGACGATCTGGACGCCGACCGGCAGTGTCGGATCGAGTGCACCCATCGGATTGGCGCCGACATAGGCGACCCGGCGGCGCAGGGTACGCATCTCGTTCTCGGAGATGCCGTAAATATCCTTGCCTTCGAAGAGGACGCTGCCGGAACGCACGGAAAGCGGCGGTTCCAGCCAGTTGACGACTGCCTTGGACAGCACCGTCTTGCCGGCTCCGCTGGCCCCGACCACACCGACGATCTCTCGCGGCGCGAGGCTGAAGGAGATATTGTCCAGAATAATCTTCGCCTTGTCCGAGCGACCGGCATTAACGGTGAGGTTTTGCAGCTCAAGAAGCGGCTTGATCATCACTCGGACCCTCCGTGAATGGTGTTGCGGGCCCGTTCCAGCGAAGCGCCTATGAGATTGATGCTGGTTAAAGTGAGGCCGAGGAAAATGCCGGGCATGGTTGCGATCCACCAGGCGTTCAGAAGATACTTTCGGCCATCGGCAATAATATTGCCGAAGGTCGGGGTCGGCGGCTGGACACCCAGACCGAGGAAGCCGAGTGTCGATTCAAAGATCATCATGCGCGCTACATCAAGCACCGAGGTGAAGATCACCGGCGGCAGGAGCAGCGGCAGAAGCAGGCTGACGATAATGCGGAAATCGGTCGAGCCCCCAAGTTTGGCAGCGCGCACATATTCCCGCTGCCTTTCCGTCATCACAATGCTGCGCATGATGCGCGCATAGACCGGCCAGCTTGAGAGACCAAGCACCAGGACGATGGCCGGAATTGTCGGGCGCGACACGCCAAGAACGGCGATCGCCAGAATGATCATCGGGATAGACAGCTGCGCATCGGTCAGACGCATGATCAGCATGTCGATACGACCGCCGAAGTAACCGGCGATCGTGCCGAGGGCACAGCCGATGATGAGTGTCACTGCAACCGATGCAATCCCGATCAGGAAGGAGTAACGCAGGCCGACAAGCGACCTCACCAGCATGTCGCGGCCAATCTGATCGGTGCCAAGCGGGTGGCCCCAGCTCCAGTTGTCGCCGAAGAAAAGTGGCGGCAGAAGGCGGGCCTTCACATCCATCTTGGTCGGGTCGACGCCACTGATTTCCGGATAAAGTGCAGCGGCAATCGCAAGCAGCAGGAAGATCGCAAGGCCAATGCGAAAACCTGGCGTCGATGCGGCGCGATCGAATATGCGGCGCGCAATCGAGCGGCTTGCCATTTTAGAAATGATCGGGGTGTCGAGTGCGGATGTGATGGACATCAGTATTCAAGCCTCGGATCGATGGTTGTTGCGACGAGATCGACGACAATGTTGATCAGTACAAAAATGGCGCTCGTGACGATCGCGATACCCTGGATCAACGGAAAGTCGCGCTGCAGCACGGCGTTGATGGTCAGAAGGCCGAGCCCGGGATAATCGAAGATATATTCGACGATGATGACCCCGCCGAGCAGGCTGGAGAATTGCACACCGAGCAGGTTGAGAAGCGGCACCGAGGCGTTGCGCAGGGCATGGTTGGAGATGATCCGCGAACGGCTCAGGCCACGTACGCGTCCGACTGCCACATAGGGCTCCATCATCTGGCTGGATACGGAACTGACCAGCGTGCGGATCAGCACCGGAGACAATTCGACCGCCAGCACGATTGCCGGCAGGATTGTGTAGGCAAAACCCTGATAGCCAATGGCAGGAAGCCATCCGAGCTTCACCGAGAAAAGCAATGCCAGAACGATGCCGAGCCAGAAATTCGGCAGCGAGATGAATATCGATGAAATGTAGAAGGCAAGCTTGTCTGGCCATCTGCCGATCGAAAGCCCGCCCGCAATGCCGATGATTGCCGAGAAGATCAGTGCAATCACCAGTGTCACGGCCGCCAGTTGAAGCGTCATTGGAAGTGCATCGAAAATCAGGTCGAAGACCTTTGCTCGTTCGCCGCGAGTTGAGTCGTTGAATGTCGCGCCACCGGTCGAGGCGCCGTTTGCCGGGCGCACGAAGGACTGGCCAAGATCGCCACGAACCACACCGCCCATGTAGCGACCGAATTGCACCAGTATGGGATCGCGAAGGCCCATGTCGGTTGCGATCTTTTCGATCAGTGCTTCGGGCGCCATGCCGCCCGCCATAAGGCGTACCGGGTCACCCGGCACCACCCGCAAGAGGGTAAAGATCAGCAAGGACACAAGGAATATGATGATGGCGCCCTGCATGAGGCGTCGCATCAGGAAGTTCACGGCAAACATTCAGTCACTCCGCTCGAAAAGTCACGGGCAAGTCCACACGCCGCCTGATCGCGGCGTGTGGCTGATCACGGTCAGGCAGCAGGTTTGGCCGCGTCGATCGACCCGTCGGGATAGATGTACATGCCCTCAAAGTCCTTCTGCATTGCGTGGATCATCACGGATGTGAACAGCGAGAGTGCCGGCATCTTGGCGGTGATGAGAGGCATGGTCTCTTCCTGAAGGATCTTCTTGCGCTCTTCCAGCGTCGGTGCCGAACGTTCCTTGTCGAGGCTGGCATCGATCTCCTTGTCCTCGATGCCGCAGATGCGGTGCGAGGTGGAATGGAAATGGGTGCGCAGGACCAGATCCGGTTCCGGAGACGCTGTCGACCAGCCGCAATCGACCATATGGCCCGGGCCGCCGCCGGGGCGATGGTACAGTTGCTCGTTCCAGGCCGCAGGTTCAAGCACGGTCAGGCTGACGTTAAATCCCTGCTCCTGCAGCATGGCGGTCAGCATCTCGCCATATTCCTTGGTCTTCGGATAGAAGCCGACGGACGTGATGTATTCAAGTGGCGGCAGGCCCTTGCCGTTTGGGAAACCGGCTTCGGCGAGCAGGGCCTGGGCCTTCTCGGGGTCGAATTTCGGGTAGTTCGCCAGATCGACATAGCCGAATTTGACCGGCGAGACGAAATTAGACGAGGCATGGCCGGCCGAGCCCATCAGTTCCATGATCATGTCGCGATCGATCGAATGGCAGGCGGCAAGACGGATACGCGGATCGTCGAAAGGCGGTTTCGAGCAGCGGAACCACAGATACTTGTTCTCGACCGAAACGACCTTGTTGATGAAAATCGCCGGATTGTCCTTGATCGTGTCAACCTGTTCAGGCTCCAGACGTTCAACGATCGAAGCCTGGCCGTTCATCAGCGACAACATACGGGTGGTGGAGTCGCCGGTGAAGGTGAAGTTGATGCCGGGAATGGCTGGCTTGCCCTTGAAGTAGCCGTCATAGGCTTGCATCACGGTGTCGTTGCCGCGCTGTTCGACGAATTTGAAAGGACCGGTGCCGTTGAGCCGCTGGGAGAGCGGGCCGCCGGGGCCGCCGGCGACATCCTTGGCCGACATGATCGGCAGGAAGGATGCAAGAAAGATGAAGAGATGGGCCGGATAGCCGCCCTTGGATGTGTCGACGATGACGGTGTAATCGTCAGGTGTTTCGATCGTCAGCGTCTCGGTCGGGCCGGGATACCACTGCGCCGGACGATCTGCCCTGGAGCCGTATTCGAAGGTTGCCTTGACGTCTTCCGCCTTGAACGGCTTGCCATCATGGAAGACGATGCCTTCGCGCAGCTTGATCTGTAGCCGGTGCGGGTCAAGCAGCTTGATGTCGGTGGCCAGTTCGTAGACGACCGCGCCGGGATCGTCGAGTTTCATCGGCGTGCGGGTAAGAAAGCCCATGACGAAACCTTCGATATTCTTCTGAGAAAGTGTCGTATGAGCGGTCGGGTCCCAGTTGCCGGTGATGTTTTCGGCCGACAGGAACGTCATGCTCTTGCCGGCCTGTGCGAAGGCCGGCGAGATGAAGAAGTCAGGATTGATCTGCATGTAGCCAGCGACGACGGCTGCGCCCGCGGATCCTTGCAGGAAGCGACGACGACTGAATTCTGAACCCATCGAGTTCCCCTTTTCTATTTTGAATAAACCGTCAAATCAGTCAAAACGGTCAAATCAGTCACAAGCAAACAGCGTGCCAATCTCGATTTCCTGCGAGAATCGCGCTTTCGGTTTGATGCAATTTGTGGGATCTGACCATTTATTGGTCGAATGAGAAAGATTTAAGCGACCAGCCGGATCGCTAAAATTACGGGGTCATTTCTGCCGTTGAATCGGGGGATGCTGATCCGTTGTCAAATTGTGTCCGAAACGGACAGCGACGATGATTGCAAGCGCCGCCGGATTAAAACTCTCACGAGAGTTCAACTGAATATTTCGTTTGCTCTTTTGATGGCGTGAATACATCAACAGCGGGCAGTACATCCGCCGATCCATTTCGTGCATGCCCGCCCGCATTTTTGCTGCGGTCTCATCTCTCTGCCGCCTCAGTTGATCACTTCATCCTTCATAGTGATTAATGCTCTACGATGGGTGATCGCGGTTATAGTGACGTCGCCGGCGGGGGCTGTCGATTCCGTCGTTTCACGCTGGCCTGGCCTCAGTAAGGAAAATAAGAGCAGGACCAGAAGAAGGTTCTTGCCATGGCAATTGGCTGTCTTTCACCGCCCGAGAGGTTTAGGCCATGCTTGCCGACCTCACTGGTAAGGCCGCTCGGTATGGCAACGGTTCGGTCATAAATAGCAGCCTGCATATTGCGTGTTTACGGCTGATATCAGCCGCTATCCTGCTCTTTCAATATCCCGATGAACTGCTCGTCCGAGAATGCCTGGCGTTGCCCGTCTCTTCAGGGTAACCGACCCTACCAGGATCGAAGGTCGTTTTGCGGCTCAGATCACCGGCCACCTGCCGGAAGCCAGTTAGATTGCAGGCGTCCAGTTGCCCTGCGCGACGTGATTGAAGGTCCCACCTGAGTGGGTTAAATCAACCTCAGTCCCGTGCCGGGATCAAACACGTGTAGGTCGGACGATGCCACTTCAACACCAAGCACCTCGCCGATGGCGGGTCTTATGTCTGCTGGAACAGAAATATTGATCTCGTGGCGGTCGTTTTTCAGGCAGATCAGACGTGTCTCACCGTGGAACTCGTTCCGCTCGACGGTGCCGCGAAAGGCTTGAGCATCCTGGTTTATGCGAAATGATCCGGGCCGAATTCCAACGGTAACCTCACCGGAACGGAGGCCTGCCGGAGCTGTAAACCTGACAAGATTGTCGCCCAGCCACTCCCGCGTCATCTGCAACTGAAGAAAATTCATGTTCGGTGTGCCTATGAAGCCGGCAGCAAACACTGTCCGAGGCGCCTGATAAATTTCTTCGGGCGTGCCCATCTGCTCAATACGGCCGTCCTTCATCAGGACAATACGGTCGGCAAGCGTCATGGCTTCGAGTTGGTCGTGAGTGACATATATGCTTGTCGTTTTCAGGTCGCGGTGGAGGCGCGCGATCTCGACCCGCAGGCTGCCGCGCAGCTTGGCATCAAGGTTTGAAAGCGGTTCGTCAAACAGGAAGACCTCCGGGGTCTTGATCATGGCGCGGGCGATGGCCACACGCTGCTGCTGTCCGCCGGACAGTTCCGTCGGCTTGCGCGCAAGATAGACGCCAAGACCGAGCGCGTCGACCACAGGCGCCAGGCGCTGATCGATCGCGGCTTTTCCTATTCCGGCCCTCTCGAGACCGAAAGTGATATTGTCCCGCACGCTCATATGGGGGTAAAGCGCGTAGTTCTGGAACACCATCGCGATGCCCCGGTCACCCGGATCGCGATCGTTCATCCGCTCGCCACCGATGAGCAGATCCCCGCCTGAAATCTCTTCAAGCCCGGCAATCATCCGCAGCATGGTGGATTTTCCGCAGCCTGACGGGCCGAGAAAGACGACGAATTCGTGGTTGTCGATCTTCAGGTCAAAATCCCGCATGACCTCAAGCGAACCATAGACTTTCCTGATCCCCCGGCACTCAACAGTGGCCATCACTTCGTCTCCCCGTCCACGACGATCTGCAGCTTTACGTCCTCTGGCCGGCCTTCGGCCGCCCTTTCGAAGGCCTTGATCGATTGATCAAAGGCATAGGTGCCGGAAACCAATGGCTTCAGGTCGACCTTGCCTGCGGCGATCAGCGCCAGTGCACGGTCAAACACGTTGGCGTAGCGGAAAACCGTTTCAATACGGCATTCGCGGAAGCAGGCCGCCGCAAGGTCTACCGCGACGGGTTCGGGCGGCAGACCGACGATAACGACTGTTCCGCCCGGGCGCACGACCTTGAAGAGATCACGGACCGCGGCCGGTGCGCCGGAGCATTCAAAGACGATATCGGCTCCCCAGCCTTCTGTCGCCTCGTTGACGGTCTCAATGAGATCCACCTCCTTGAGGTTGATACCAGTGATGCCGCCATAACTTTCGGCCAGTTTAAGCTTTGTTGCGGAAATGTCCGAGATCAGCACTCGCGAGCAGCCGCCGGCAAGGGCGGCCAGTGCCACCATGATGCCGATGGTTCCGCAGCCTGTAACAACCGCCGTATCGCCGGGCGTGATCTTCGCCCGCGCCGCCGCCTGCATGCCCACGGCAAATGGTTCAACCATCGCGCCTTCGGCGAAGGAGACATTGTCAGGCAGCTTGTAGGTGAAACTTGCCGGATGGACTGTCTCCGGGCACAAGACGCCGTGCACTGGCGGCGTTGCCCAGAATGTCACCGCAGGATCAACATTGTAGAGGCCGAGCCGCGACGCACGCGATTTCGGATCGGGGATGCCCGGTTCCATGCAGACGCGGTCGCCGGGCTTCAGATGGGTGACATTGGCGCCGGTCTCGGTGACGGTTCCAGCCGCCTCGTGGCCGAGAACCATGGGCGCGTTCACGACGAAGTCACCGATGCGACCATGGGTGTAATAGTGCACGTCGCTGCCGCAGACGCCAACAGTATGGATACGAATGCGAACGTCATCCGGCCCCAACTCTTGAGGAATTTCGATATCGCGCAGGGAAAGTTCGCCGACATGTTCGAGGACAAGTGCTTTCATGGGTCAGTCAACCTTGGTCAGTTTTCTTGGAAAATGCGGCGTTGAGGCCACCGGCAAGCACTCCGAGCAGGATCAGCGGTGGCAGCGACAACAGGACGACGGCGGCGTTCAGAATTCCCCAGGGCACATTCATGCCGAGCTGTGACATCTCGGACGCGATGATCGGCAGGGTCTTTGCCTTCGAGGTCGTGAGCATCATGGCAAGCAGGAACTCGTTCCAGACAAGGACGAAGGAGAAGGCAATGGCGCCGAAGACCTGGAAACGGGCAATCGGCAGGGCGATGCGGAAGAAGGTCGCATATGGGCCAAGCCCATCCACCCGGGCAGCTTCTTCAACGTGAAGGCTGACACGCTCGAAAGCCGGCACGGAAAGCCAGATGGTGATCGAGGCTGTCACAATGAGATAGGTCACGATCAGCGACAGCCGGGTGTCATAGAGATCAAGACCGAGCCAGATGACCAGCATGGGAATAGCGATCGCGACGGGCGGCAGAAAGCGCAGCGACAGAACGAAGAACTGCGCCTCCGCCGTGATCCTGTTCTTGAACCGGGCGATCACATAGGCCGCCGGTACACCGAGTACGGCGCCAAGCACGACCGCACTCGAGCAGATGATCAACGAATTGGTAAGTGCGCGCGCCACCGAGCGGCGATTGAGCACATAACTCATATTGTCGAAGACAGGCTGGAAGATAAGCTTTGGCGTTGACACCAGCAGATCGGCATTGGTCTTGAAGGCGTTTAGCAGGGTCCATAGGAGTGGCAGCACGACAAGTGCAGCGGCAAGAACCAACAAAAGCCTGAGCAGAAAGGTGGATATCTTCATCGGTTCAGCCTCTTCCAGGTAAAGGTAAAGGTGACGATGGTCAGGACCATCATGATGACGGCCATGGAGGACGCATAGGAGATCTTGCCGGCTTCTATGAAGCCTTGGGAATAGGCATACATGTCAAGCGTCTCGGTTGAGATGCCGGGACCGCCGCGCGTCATGACGTAAACGAGGTCGAAGGAGCGAAGACTCTCGATCGCCTTGACCAGCAGCAGACTGATCAAGGGTGCTTTCAGCATCGGCAGGGTCACGAAACGATGGATTTCGAAGCGGGTCGCCCGATCTATGCGTGCGGCTTCCAGCGGCTGAGGCGGCAGGGATTCGAGAAGCTTCAAGATGATCACTGAAAAGAACAAGCCCCATTGCCAGACATCGACGAAAGCAACAGCAAGGAGGGCGCCGAGCGGCGTCGACAGAATGTCGGGCGTGATGCCGGTGAGCTCCCTGACCGGCCAGGTCAGCGCGCCGTAGAGCGGATGAAAGGCGAACTTCCACACAAAAGCGGCGCACACGCGTGGCAGGAGAACGGGAATGATGAAGAGCACGCAGAGGACGTTGCGCATACGGGGGCTCGCTGCCTCGAACATGGCAATCCCGAGCGCAACCCCCGTCACCATGGTCAACGAGACGCTGATAACCTCCCACTTGAAAGATACCCAGAGCGCGTTCAGGAAACGGGCATCCGAAAACAGCGCCAGATAATTGGCTAACCAGACATAGTCTGCATCGGGTGCCGAAAGGGTCCGGTTCTGCAGGGATATATTGATAGCGTAGATCGTCGGCACGAGCGCCAGAATGATCAGGATACCCAAACTGGGCCCAAGAAAGACGTAAGGCAGCGAGCGGCCTCGGCGCATGGCAGATCCTCGGATTGGGAAAAGGGGGGCGCGTCATCAGACGCGCCCGTCAGACGGCTTGGGAGGCGTCAGAGTTTGGCTGCGAAGGCTTCTAGGTCGTTCAGCGTCGCCTTGATGTCAGTGCGGCTACCGGTGATCAGCTCTTCCAGCATGATGCCCCACTGGTTGCCCAATTCCTGCCAGCGCGGATCCTGCCAGAAGGTGACTGTGGTCTTTTGACCGGTCGCCGCCATGGCGTCGGCAAGGTTCTGGCCAAAGGTCTTGGCGTATTCCGGGCTCTGATAGGTGCTTGTGCGCGTCAACTCGCCCGGCTGGCCGGCGGCGAGGCGGCGGGCTTCCTGTTCCTTGGATGTTGCCCAGGCAACAAAGAGACCAGCGCAGGCCTTTTCCTCATCTGTCTTGTTGGCCTTGGACGCGATTGCAAAACCATGGGCGTAACCGGCCCCCGGCAGCGGCGACGGCGGAACGGAGAACGCAACCTTGTCTGCAACCTGGCTCTGTGCCTTGTCGACGGACATGCCGCCAAGGGGTGCGGATTCGATGATGATCGCCACCTTGCCGGAGCGGAAGGCGCCGGTGGACTCGTCCCAAGAGCCGGTCTGAGTGCCCGGCGCCGAATATTTGAAGAGCTCGAGATAGGTCTCTGTCGCCTTTACCGCGGCATCCGAATTGAAGGCCGGCTTGCCGTCCTTGAACCACTCGCCGCCGTTTGCTTTGAAGAACGGCATCCAGCGCCAGACGTTGGCGCCTGAACCGCGCTGTCCGCGAAGCGCAGTGCCGTAGACGCCGTTGGCCGGATCATGCAGCTTCTGCACGGCTGCGAAATATTCGTCCCAGGTCTTCGGCGGCGCGATGCCTGCCTTTTCCAGGAGGTCGGTACGGTAGACCATCAGGTCGCCGCCACCCTGCACCGGTGCAAACCATTCTTTGCCGTCATAGGTCGCAGCTGCGCGCATACCGGCGTCAAAGTCTTTGTAGTCGTATTCGGATGGATAAAAGCCATCAAGCGGGACGATCCAGCCAGACGAGGCAAAAAGCGCCAGATTGGCTTCATCAACATAATACACGTTGAAGCTTCCGACCGTCGAGGCGTCGGCCTGCGACTTCGCGCGGCGATCGTTCTCGTTGAGATAACTGATCTCGAAGCCTGCGCCGGAGAGCTCTTCGAACTCATCGACATATTTTTCGAGAAGGGTCAGTCCGTCGCGCGGCTGCGCCAGGACACGCACGTCGCTGGTGCATTGTGCGGCGGCAAAAGCGCTGGATGCTGCAAATATGGCGATAACCGCGCAACCGGCGCGGAGAGCGTTGAGTGTCATGATGTCCTCCCTGAATGGCAACTCCCTTGCCATCGACCAGCCCACATTTACGCAAGCGACGGGCGCGTACTAGTTTGCCTCCGTCACAGAACTGGTATTATATTGACATTTGTGCGCTGTAACATGAGCAATTGAATGCCTATTGCATCAGACTTTCCTCAAACAGTCTCTGAGACTTTCACCGCCACGCGCGAGCAGATCGTCTTACCCGGAGGCGCTTCCTATCTGATCCGGAGGGACGACTATCCCAATCCGATCTGCATCTGGAACTATCATCCCGAATGGGAGATTCACTTCATCCCTGACGCTTCAGGATTTGCTTATGTGGGGGACTATATCGGCCCGTTTCGGCCTGGGCATCTGGTGCTCACCGGGACAAATCTGCCGCACAACTGGATCACACCCGGTGCACCGGCTTTGCCAGGCCGAGACATGGTCCTGCAATTCGACGCGGATGCCCTGATCGGTATTCGCGCAGTATGCCCTGAGTTTGAAGTGCTCCACCGGCTGAAGCCTCTGGCCCAACGGGGGATCGAGGTTCTGGGCGCCGACGCGCTCTTGATTGGAGCGAAGATTCTCGAGCTTCACGCGGTGGGACACCGTGGTGGGCTCGGGCTGTTTTTAGAGATACTGGAGGCAATCGAAGCGGCCACCGAAAAGAGGTTGCTCGCCAGCGAACACTTCATAGCGGTCTATAACCAGGTGTCGGACCGCAGGCACCGCCGGATCGACCAGGCAATCCAGATCCTGCAATCGGATCCTGGTGCGCAGATGCATGAAGTGGCTGCGATGGTTGGTTTCGAGCCGTCCGCCTTCTCGCGTGCCTTTCGGCGCCTAACCGGCATGAACTTTTCTGACTACAGCCGATCCGTCCGCGTCTGGCGAGCAAGAACCCTTCTCGCGGAGACCGAAATATCGATCACCGATATCTGTTTCGAGGCGGGCTTCAACAACCTGTCGAACTTCAATCGCTATTTCCGGATGGAGATGGGACTCACGCCCCGGGCCTACCGAAAGGCCGCGCGCATAAGAGCCAAGTCTGTCATTGGAGGAGTGCCGGTTAAGTCCATTTAATGGTGGTCGCGCCGAGATATCATCGATCCCTCGGGCTGCAATCGGTTTTTGTCGTATCACCGCCGCTTCGATATGTCGGCCTCTTCGCTCACAACAAAACTGGCATCTCCATATCCCTGAACCAGTCTTGCGAGGGGGGTGGCAGTCGGCCGCTGCATTTGTTGCTTCAGCTCTGTCGCATCGGGCGGCTGTTCGCAATTGTCCTATTCGGGTTCGCCCATATCCAAGCATTTGCTTGCCGGTGAGATAAAGACGATTAAAAAATACTCCTGTTTACGCTCCGGGACAGACCGGCGTTTGAAGCGCTGAAAACCTTACCTGGGTCTGTGGTGTTCCGGGCTCATGAATTCGGTTCTTGCAATGGCCCAAATCGACGACGCGATTCCTGGCGACACCGTTTCGACTTCGACTTCGACGTTCGAGCGGCGGTTGATGTATGTGCTGGGCGGTCTTTACCTCGCTCAGGGGATACCGACGTATCTGCTTTTGGTGGCCCTGCCGCCGATCATGCGCGAGAGTGGGGCATCGCGCACGTCTATCGGGCTGTTTTCGTTGCTGATGCTGCCGCTCATCCTGAAATTTGCGGTCGCACCGTTGGTGGATCGATGGTCTCCGTTACCCAAGCTTGGCCATCGCCGCGGCTGGGTTGTGCCGACCCAGCTTCTCGTCAGCGCCGGTATCGCTTCCATGACGCTGGTGGATCCGAGCGATGCCACGGTCCTTTTTGCAATCTGCATATCGATCACGCTTGTCTCCTCAATCCAGGATATTGCAACCGACGGCTACGCCGTAAGATGCCTGACCGACAAGACGCGCTCGCTGGGTAATGCCGTGCAGGCGGGTGCCGTAGCGCTGGGCGTAATCGTTGGCGGGACGGCGGCACTGGTGGTGTTTCATGTCGCTGGATGGCGCACGATGATACTGCTGGTAGCCGCGCTGTCGTTGCTGCCCCTTCTTGCAGCCCTGGCGATGCAGCCGGAAGCGCCCACGGTTGGCAAAGAAAAAAAGCGCGCAAGCCTTGCTGGTTTCTTCCGCCGTCCGAGTGCCTGGCTGATCCTCGGATTTGCGCTGACATACCGGGCGAGCGAAGGTCTCGTGCGCGGGATGGAAGGCACCTATCTGGTTGACAGCAAGGTCCCGGCTGACTGGATCGGTTACCTCTCTGGCGGAGCGGCGGCAACTGCGGGCCTGATCGGCGTGGGTATCGCTGCTTCCATTATCCGCAAGGTTGGCCTGACGACAACGCTTATCCTGCTGGGTGGCCTCAGAAGCTTGTGTTTCCTCGCCTTCACGCTGAATGCGTCCGGCGTCTGGCCCGGCATGTGGGTGGCGATGTCGGCCTCGGCATTCCAGACGCTGATCCGCTACATGGAGCTGGTAGCCATCTATTCATTCTTCATGAAGAACTCTTCGGACGATCAGCCAGGAACGGATTTTACCATTCTCACCTGTGCCGAACTGGTCGTCTACATGGTTGGTGCATCCGCAGCCGGCCTTGTTGCCGACCGGATGGGTTATTCCGCGCTGTTTTCGACGGCAACAGTTCTTTCGCTTGTCGGAATGGGACTTTCCGTCTGGTTCCTTGGAAGGATCGGACGCGGTTCAGGCGCGTCGCTACGGCGATGATGACAAGCGGCCGGAGTGACGCTTTCCAGCGGTGTCACGAGACTGCTTAATTCCTCACAGGTTTTTTGCCTCGTCAGGCGCCGTCATGCGGCGCAGGTCTGTCGGGCGTATTCCGTAGCGACTGCGGAAGGTGCGATTGAAATATGACAGGTCGTTGAAACCGACGCTGTAGACGATCTGGCTGATCGGAGTTGCGGTGTTCTCGGCAAGAATCAGGCTCTTGGCGAGCACCAGCCGCCGCTCCAGCACGTAGCGCGAAAAGGTCGTGCCTGTCCGACTGAAAAGTTTCTGGATCGCGCGCGGTGTGATGCCTTCGGTGCGTGCCACATCAGCTATCGAAAACGCACCGTCGGCAAGATTTTCCTCAACCATCGCCTTGATCGCTTCAATGCGGTTTTGCGGAACTGCCGAAGGCGGAACCTCGTTCCCATATCGGGCGAGAACGGGAAGCAGGGAGTAGAAGTGCGCCACCATCATGGTGGCATGCTCTTTGTCCTGATGGTCCTGTTGAAGAAGATATCCTGCATAGTGGGTCAACAACTGCAATGGCAGGCATTCTGCTGAAAAGGGCCGCAACAAGATCCGGTCGATCGACTTTCGTGCAAGGGTGAGGGCGGCATGGGGAAGATGGGCGCAGTCGAGGCGCCCGCCTTCCGGCAAAATAATTTCCGATGCCATATCCGTGGGAAGGATGATGACATCACGGGGTTCCAGTTCGAAAGTGTGCTTGCGATGATGGACAATCAAGGTTCCGTCAGTTGCACGCAACATCGCGATATCGGGCCTGCCGATCCCATGAGCTGTCAGCCGCAAGGGTGTTTTGGGCAGGTAAACGGTTGCGAGAGAAAGGTTTTCGTGTTTCCAGACAAGGCCGGTGACACCCGCCAGATCACCGTCTTCAACGGTGATTGTTGCTTCTCCCAACATGTCCAGAAGGATTGTGCGGCAGACCAGTCTGCTTTCTGGATCAGGTAGCGAGAGGGTTCCAAGTTTCAGGGGGCGGACAACTTCCATGAAAAATAAAACCTGTCTTTGCTGTTGATGTTCGCATCTATCCAAATCGGGTTCGTTCCCATCCAAGCCCGGCGGCTTCATAGCGCATAAAACATGATCAAAACAGTCTTGTATTTTCCGAGGGACGACTTGGAAGATATTTTTTGCGCATTGGGGGCGACATGATCGGAAAGTGGAATGTCGGCGTTAGTCTTGTGGCTATCGTCGTCGCAATCGGGGGCGGCAACAACGCCGTTCAGGCGCAGGATACGTCTCAGAACGCGCAATCAGACAATGGTTCTACGGTGCTGGAGCCGATCGTTGTAAGTGGCAACCGCATACCCCAGCAAATCTCGCGGACGGCGCGAACGATTTATGTCGTCGAAGCACAGGCCATCGAGGCCGAAGCCCGTTCAGGCAAGTCGCTTCAGCAGATTCTTGCTGAGAGAGTTCCAAGTTTCGACCCCGCCAGCGAAGGTGCGCGCACAGCCTATGGCCAGAACCTGCGGGGACGCACGGCCCTCATTCTCATCGACGGCGTTTCGATGAACTCGGCGCGGTCCCTGAGCCGCCAGTTCGATTCAATCGATCCCTTCAATGTCGAGCGTGTCGAGGTTCTGTCTGGCGCGACGGCAATCTACGGCGGCAATGCCACAGGTGGTGTCATCAACATCATCACGAAGAAGGGTAAAGATGCGCCGGACGGTTTGCGCGGTGAAGTGACGGCGGGCCTTGGCAGTGGCTTTGGCCGTACCCGTGACCTTGACCGCAACGGGGCAGGTGCCGTGACCTATAACAGCGAAAACTGGGATGCACGTTTCTCCATTGCCGGCAACCAGACGGGAGCCTTTTACGATGGCTCCGGCACGATGCTCACCCCGGATATTACCCAGACTTCCACAGCATTCAACAAGCGCATCGATTTCATGGGTACTGTCGGTTTGCAGATCGATGACGACAGGCGCCTTGAGGTGTCCGGCCAGTTTTATGACAGCGCCCAGGATTCGCCGTTCGGGCTTTATCTTGGCGCAGGCCTTGCCGGGATCCGCAATTCCAACCTGGTTGAAACGCGGGACGGATACCGATCGGATTTCGACCCCCGCACGCGCCGTACCATGGTAAACGCGACTTACACCGACAATGATTTCCTGGGGCAGGCACTGCTTCTGCAGGGCAGTTTCCGGCGGGAAGAAATCCGGTTCCACCCGTTTCCCGGTAGTGCGATTTTCTCGCCCTTCGTCTATTTCGGTGGCAGCTCGCAGGATACCGATTACTATAGCCTGAAGGCAGCGATGATCTCGGAGCCGCTGGACGGGCTTAAGGTGACATATGGCATCGACGCCGACCGGGATTCGCTGAGTTCCAAACAGAACGTCTTCGATTTCCTGACAGTGGCGACGACCGGTGCGATGGACTTCAGGACACGCGGCATTACCGGGCTTTATCCCGACATCGATGTCTCGACCCTGGCCGGTTTCATCCAGGGATCTTATGAGGCGACGGACCGGCTGACGGTCAATGGTGGTGTGCGTTATCAATATGTCACCACCGACGTATCGAGCTTCGCCGGCGCGGCACAGCAGGTCGCCGTTCTCAACCGGGTCGGCTCCTCTGTGGATCCCATTCCCGGCGGGGAAGTCAGCTACGATGCGGCTCTGTTTAACGCCGGCGCGACCTATGAGCTGACCGATGCGCAGCAAATCTATGCCAATTTCGGCCAGGGTTTCGAGCTTCCTGACCCGGCAAAATACTACGGGATCGGTAGCTATAGGCTTGTCGGGGGCCGTTACGTCCTCCTGGACAGCGTCAATGTTGCCAACTCCGCACTCCAGGCGATCAAGACCAACTCTTTTGAAGTCGGTTATCGTTTCAATGACGATAGCTTCAGCTTCCAGACCGCGGCATATTACTCGCTCTCCAACCGATCCATCGAGTTGAACCGCACGACCCTGGCTGTTGATGTCGTTGATCGTGAGCGACGTGTCTATGGTCTGGAGGCCAGCGCCAGCGCGACACTGGATTACGGGTTTGATGTTGGCGCATCCGGTCACTGGGTGAAGTCGGAAATCAAGTCTGACGGTAACTGGGAGAAGGAAAGCATCGGTACCGCCAGTGTTTCCAAGCTCGGCAGTTATATTGGCTGGACGAAAGATAACTTCAACATCAAGCTGGCCGGGCAGCATGCCTTCAATCTCAGCGACGACGACAGCCGGAAGATTGATGGTTACACCCTGTTCGATCTAACCGGTGCCTATCGCTTCGAAGCGCAGGACACAACGCTTCGCTTCGGCGTGATGAACTTGTTCGACAAGGATTACACAACCATATGGGGCGCGCGCGCCAACGCGCTTTATGGGGCTTTGGCCAATGAAGCCGTGTTCGACTACAAGGGACGCGGACGCACGTTCGCCGTTTCATTGACGAAAGTTTTCTGATGGATCATCAGGGCGGCATGTGGCGGGGATATTTACTCCCGCCACATGCCGCCAGGTCAGCGCAATGACCGGTCCGACCGGCTATGGTGCCTTCAATCTCCATGGCTGCGAAACAGTCGGGCTTATCGGGAGGGCGCGCGCGTTCTGGGCGCGGGCGCTGAAGGAGAAGCGGCAGTTTCGATATTTCTAAGGCTCACAGTGGTGGAAAGATCGAGGTTGGTGACATGTCGGCGATGCGTCAGGCATCGAGTGTCTGGAAGCCGCCGTGTTTGAATGTCTGTCATGCACATCTCCCGCGCTTCGATTTCTGACCCTGTCGGACAATGGCCGGGCAGGGCTTAAAAACGAATTTGCGGCCCAACTTTACCCCATCTGCAATGTGGACCGACAGGATGGGGCAGACGCCCGTTCTCCGGGACGGCGAGGTTGTCGGTGCTGTTCGCCATTTCAACGAGGACAACAGCAAACAACGTTGTATCGAGTTGCTGGGCGATGAAGCGGGCAAGACCTCAGAAGTTGAGGGGGGGATTTATGGACCGCGTGAGTGTCCAGTCATCATTGCGCCGGAGTTTCGGTAGGTAACGATTATATCTCTGCTGACTTACCGGTAAAAGCTACAGAATGTCATCTTTTTCGCAGCACTATTTGCGAGGAGGTTGTTGGCGCAATCTCAAAGGCTCACGGAAACAGAAAATCGGAAACAATCTAGTCGAAAGACGATCCAGGAACGCTGGCGCAAGCGCTAGATAGCGCTTGAAATATGACTCTGGAAAAACCATTTGACCGGCGATTTATGTGCAATGGAGGTATCAATGACGACCGTACAAGAGCGCCAGCCCGAGCAACACGTATTCGAAGCCGATGTCAGCCGACTTCTGCACATGATGGTGCATTCGGTCTACTCGGACAAAGATGTATTCCTGCGCGAATTGATCTCGAACGCGGCGGATGCCTGCGAAAAGCTGCGGTATGAGTCGATTTCCAAGCCGCAACTCTCGGCCGATGGGATCCAGCCTGGAATTCTCGTGACGCTCAATGAAGAGGCGCAGACACTCGTTGTCGAAGACAGCGGCATTGGCATGGACCGCGACGAGATGATCGACGCGCTCGGTACGATCGCGCGCTCGGGGACAAAAGCATTCATGGATCGGCTTGAGGCGGCCAAAGCTGGAGAGAAAGCGCAACTGATCGGCCAGTTCGGCGTCGGCTTCTATTCATCGTTCATGGTCGCTCACCGGGTCGAAGTAATCTCGCGCCGCGCCGGCAAGGACGAGGCCTGGAAATGGTCATCCGACGGCAAAGGAAGCTATGACATTGTTGCGGTCGATCCGGGACAAGCACCGACACGCGGTACTCGCGTCGTGTTACATCTCTTGGAAGATGCAAAGAAATATACGAGCAAATGGACGGTGGAGGAGATCATTCGAAACCAGTCCGGCCACGTCCCCGTACCTATCCGTCTGGTCGAGAAGGAGGGTGCCGAGCCCTCACAGGTATCCGATGGTGCAGCGCTATGGATCAAGCAGAAGAATGAAATATCCAAGCAGGATTATGTCGATTTCTATCGGAGCGTTTCAGGCCAGTACGACGAGCCGCTGAGTAACGTCCATTTCCGCGCTGAGGGCCGACACGAATATACGACTCTTGCCTTCATACCCGGTTCTCAGCCATTCGATGTGTTTGATCCGGACCGACATGGTCGGATGAAGCTCTATGTGAAGCGCGTTTTCATAACCGATGATGCCGAACTGCTACCGCGCTATCTGCGCTTCGTCCGTGGCATCGTTGATACTTCGGATCTGCCGCTCAACATCTCCCGCGAGATGATCCAGGAAAGTCCGGTCCTCGCGGCCATCAAAAAGGGCGTGACGAGCCGGATCCTTTCCGCGCTGGAGAAGATGGCCGAGCACGACGGCGAGACGTTTGCCAAGTTCTGGGATATGTTCGGGGCTATTCTCAAGGAAGGCATCTACGAGGACTTCGAACGGCGCTCACAGTTGCTGAAGCTGGCACGCTTCCGCAGCACCGTATCGGGCGAGGCGACACGCAGCCTGGCTGACTACCTGGCCACGATGAGGGAAGGACAATCGGCGATCTATTATATTAGCGGCTCCACTTTGGATCAGCTGAAATCGTCGCCGCACCTTGAGGGTTTCCGGGCCAAAGGGATCGAAGTCCTCCTGCTTACAGATGGCGTCGATAACTTTTGGCCGACCAATGTGCCAGATTTTGAAGGCAAGCCATTTAAATCTGTCACCCAAGGTCTTGCCGATCTGAACACTGTTGCCGGGGAGGGGGACGCTGATGAGGCTGGCCGGCAAGCTTCTCCCGAGGTTGGAGCCTTCATCGATTTCGCGCGAAGCGCCCTTGGTGAGGAGGTCGCTGACGTGCGTATTTCTGATCGGTTGACCGAAAGTGCGGTCTGCCTTGTGGCGTCGGATTATGGCCCCGACCGCCAACTCGAAAAACTCCTGAAAGGCGCCGGGCGGTTGCAAACAACGTCGAAGCCGATCTTGGAGATCAATGGGCATAGCGAACTTGTGAAAAACATTGCTTCAATGGACGATCAGGCGTTTCGCGAGGATGCTGCGTGGCTTTTGCTTGACGAAGCCCGCATCCTTGACGGGGACAAACCAGCCAACCCGCGCGCGTTCGCCGATCGGCAGGCCAGGTTATTTGCCCTTGCGATGAGATCCGGTAAGTGACAAGCCTTGGCAAGGCGGCCTTTGCCTGCCTTGCCAACACTCGGCCGAAGAGGACGATTGGTGGTTGCCGATGGTGCGCAGGTTATCAATGAGTGTGACTGCGTTTTCTCAGATGATGCATCATGACAGCGCCAATTGCGCCCGGCACAGCCCCTTCAGTGCCGCTTTACCCTCTGGAAGATGCAACTGCACTGCAGAACCCACCATAAGTCATCATTGGAACTGTAAACTGCCAAGGGCCCGTTATAGAACCCCTGCAGATCTCATAAACCGCTGATGCCAGGTCTTGCTGCTATCTCAAAAGCTCGTAGTGGCTTGCGGCTCGCCCTGACGCCGACCACTGAGCACCGCGAAACGCCATGCTTTGAAGCTGCAGTCCACCTCGGAAAATCCCGTATCGTGCATCCATTGCAACTGGTTCTCTATAGGGGAGCAACGATCGTGGGACATCCGCTCGAGCGCTTTGGTGATTTCCTCTTCGGGTACGCCCAGCCTCCTGACCTGTTGCAGCCAGATACGGGCGTAACGGGCCTCTACCTCGCAATCATGGCCGAGGACCTGCTCGGCGTTGACGAACAGACCACCCTCCGACAAGGCGCTCCGAATTTCACCGAAGAGATGCTTTTTCGCGGCGTCTTCCAGATGATGGATCGCCAGCGCTGAGATGATGAGATCCCACGGACCGCCGAGTTCGGTATCTGACATGTCGGCCACGGCATAGGTAATGGCCGGATTGCCATCGAAGCGTTGCCGGGCCTGCTCGAGCATCTTTTCGGAGGCATCGACGAGGTGGATCTGGGCATCGGGGTGGCGGGCCAGCAGCATTGCCGTGAAAAGGCCAGTGCCAGCGCCAAGATCGAGTACACGCAGTTTCTCGGCGTCCCGCCAGTCGTCGATCAAGTCGAGTGCTGTCCCGTAAAACGTATCGAAACAGGGAATAAGGCCGCGCCGAAGGGCGTCGTAGCCGGATGCATCCCGATTGAAGACGGGTAAGGACGAAACATTTATTGGTGACATGGTGTGTCTGAACCTTTCGGGATTGTAATCTACTTCGCCGTGGCGGCGTGGATCAGGCTCGGGTTCAATGAATATGTCGCTGTCGCCTCGCCGCTTGCAAGGATGTGGCCAGCCATGGCTTTTTCCACGTCTTCGCCAGTGAACGGCCCGGCAAGGCCCAGTGTCGCAACGTCGAGCGCGGCCACTTCAAGGATGTAGCGGTGAACGCGCTGATCGTTTATGGGCGGGCAGGGGCCGTCGTAACCACCATAGGTGCCTGCCATGCCATCAGTTTTGGCCAGAAAACTCGTATAGACATTGGCGCCGCGCAGTCCGTGTGGTGTCAATCCGACCGGCTTGCCGCCCAGCACGAGACCATCGCTTTCCGTACCTTCGCCGATGGATATGATGCCGGCGGGAATATCGGCCAAAACCCAGTGGAAAACGTTGATCCGCGGCGCGTCGTCTGGAATCGTGGTGCCAGGTTTATTGATGAGGCTAAAATCGAGTGGTACGTCCGGATCGGTCATCAGTAACACATAAGATCTGGTGCCCTCTGGGCCTGCCGACCATGAGACCCCCGGGCTCACGTCCTTCGCCCCTTTTCCGGGCGGGCAGAAGGCGGCGGAATTTGAAAACCGGCCAGAACCGTCAAGCCCTTCGATCTTTACGGACAGCGTGGAGTCCGCGGCCATGGGCGCTGTCGCCGAAAATGTGGCGGCCACAATGGCAGCGCATATGCTTCTTTTATTCCTGTTCATCTCGTCTCGCCTGGTTGATTTCAGTCGAGCATAGGGAACGATGCCAATGCGGGTGGGCCCGATCTGATCAGCAATGAGCCTGAAGCGGTCAGGCTAATGGTTTTTTACGTGCCCTGCGAACGGTCGAAGGAGCCTGTCCGAAGGCATCCTGGAAGTGCCGCGAGAAGTGTGAACGCGATGCGTAGCCGGTAGCGGCTATTGCGTCGGCGACATCGGCATCCCGATCCGAGAGTATGAGGTAAGCGGCATGCATTCTTTCGGTGAGCAGCAGCGCGCGTAGTGAGTGGTTTTCGTCCCGTAGTCGCCGCCGCAGGGTGGCCTCTGACATCGACAGGGAAGCGGCGACCGCGGCGGTTGACCACGCGTGATCGAGCCGGTGGCGGATCAGGAGGCGCACTGCCTCTGTGACTGAGCGGTCGACATATTTGGGCATCAATGGCAGCGCACCCTGTTCGGCCAGGATAAGCAGAACCTCGAGAACACGGTGATCTACGACGCGCCGGGAAAGGTCGAGCGCACCCGCCAGCGCCTCGCCACTATGGATGATTGCCGAGCAGAGCGTTGGACTGATCGTGATGGGCGAGCCGAGGGGTATGTCGCGCTTGGTGAGTTGCGGCCAAAGGCGTGCCGCCTCAATGACCAGGGTGCGAGAGAAGCGGACGAAGAGGGCGCGATAGACGCCAGTGTCGGCATCTGGTTCATTGACAACATCAACCTCCGCACCGGCCGGCAGCACGAAGGCGTCGCCGGCGTGGTAGATTTTGCGTTCCGCGCCCCACAGCACTTCTTTGCGGCCTTCGATGACGATGACGAGGCCGGCTGCGGGCATGCTGAGCTCGGAAATGGTTTCCCTGTGACGGGCGACGAAGGCCGAGATGAACGGTGGATCTTCGTTTTCGAGCATAAAGCGCGTGTCGCGCTCGGCCAGCGGGCGAAGGGCATCAACGAGACGCCGCCGTAGTGTTTTGTCGCTGTCACGCATTGAACAAGCTATCTCGAAATTGGATCAGGCGTCATTGCTATGTTGAAATCAAGTCGCTGTCGATACGCCGCCGAAGGGCGCTGAAAACGGAAAGGTACTGTCTGCCATTGGCGATCTTTTGGAGGGCTACAACGTCTGAGATGGTCGGATATTGCAAGCCGGCAAAGCGCCGTTATCTTGGTCGTAGAGGTTCTCATCGCGCGCCTGAACGCAGAGTGCTGGACGCCTGAACGGTTGGAATTACGTTCAGAAGCAGTCAAAGTGTTCACCGCGTTTGACGGCAGCTATTTCACTCTCGCCGCCATAAATCAGACAGGCCGGTCCCGCCCCAAGGCGAAAATAACTTCCGTTTTGGACCGTCGGTTTGCCCATTCGTTCCGGCAGAGGTGCATCCCAAAGCGGTCACTTATGTTTCGAAATGATGGAGTTGCTGGCCGAGATGTGTTGGATTCGTGGCGTTGGCTCGTGCCGGGCGTCGGCTTAGGGAACGAGGTCACAATTGATGCCGTCGCAGAAATGCTAAAATATGCCGAGACCCTCTGATCTTTCCTCAATTGGAGTTCGAGCCCTGATGTCGATTTCCGATACGATCTATCGACCCTTTGAAACGCTGATCCAACCCCTCGATATCCCCTATCAGCCTTTGCCCGCGAAGGGCCCGGTGGCTGTTCTCCTGCACTTCATCCGGATGTTCCGCGGCATCCTGCTCGTGCTCGCCCTTTCCACAATGGCAATCGAGGCCATGAATCTGGCGATTATTTGGGGACTATCGGTCATCGTTGATGGCGTGACGCAACAGGGCGCAAGCGCCTTCCTGCACAATGAATGGTTGCTTCTCACCTTGCTTGGCCTGATGCTCTTTCCCGCAATCCCGATTGGCTCCTTTTTCGTCAACACGCTGAACTCGCATACGCTTGGCATTGGTATGCCTGCCGCCATTCAGTGGCAGGGCCACAAGGCGGTGGAGCGGCAGGATCTGGCCTTTTTCCATGATCTCTATGCCGGTCAGGTCGCCTCACGTCTCCAGCAGGTGGCCTCGGCCGTGCAGCAGCAGATCATATCGGCCTTCCAGTCCATCCCGCGCTTCGTGATGCAAATGGCTGGGTCGGTCATTCTCTTGAGCGCTCTCTCCTGGCAGCTCGCCTTGCCGACCATCGTCTGGATCACGCTTAACGTTCTGCTCGCTGTCAGGCTGGCACCTGTTTTTACCGAGCGCTCGCGCCGTTCTGCCAAGCGGCGCAGCCTGATTTCTGGCGCGATCACCGATCTCTACGGCAATATGCAGATGGTGAAGCAGTTTGCCGCCGAAGACAGCGAGGCGGGCGCTATCCGCGGCATTATTGCCAAGGCCATCAATGCCCAACAAAGTGAACAGCGGATCTACCGCACCTCGGAGGTCATTGTCGTTGCCCTCAACATGATGCACTGGCTGGCGATACTCTCGATCGGATTTACCGGGCTTGTCGATGGTTTCGTCACGATCGGCGAATTCACGGCTGCCGTTTACGTCCTCAGCCGGCTGTCTGCTCACACCTTCACGTTCCTACAGATGGGCCAACAGATCTTCCAGGCAGTCGGTACGATCAAGGACGCCATGCCCGTCATGACGACACCGCCCAGCATCACCGATCGTCCAGACGCAGCGGATCTTACCATTCGCCATGGCGAAATCCGTTTCGAGAACGTCCGTTTCGCCTACAAGACTGGCAAGCCGGTTATCGATGATCTCTCGCTGACGATCCGTCCCGGTGAAAAGGTTGGACTCGTCGGGCTATCGGGGGCTGGCAAGACCACACTCGCCAATCTCCTGCTGCGCTTCTACGATATCCAGGACGGCGCGATCCTGATCGACGACAAGGATATTCGCTCGGTCACCCAATCAAGTCTGCGCCGCGTGATTGGCGTTATAGCCCAGGATGTGTCGCTGCTGCATCGTTCGGTCGGCGATAATATCCGCTATGGGCGACCGGAGGCGAGCGCGCAGGAGGTGGAAGATGTCGCCAGAATGGCTGCTGCCGACACCTTCATAACAGAACTCTCCGATAGCGATGGCCGCAAGGGCTACGACGCCTACGTCGGTGACCGCGGCATCAAACTGTCCGGCGGCCAACGCCAGCGTGTCGCGATCGCCCGCGTTCTCCTGAAAAACGCTCCGATCCTGATCCTCGATGAAGCAACTTCGGCCCTCGACAGTGAATCCGAAGCCGCGATTCAGGAGAAACTTGATCTTGTGATGCAAGGCAAGACGGTTATCGCCATTGCCCACCGCCTATCGACCATCTCCAGCATGGACCGCATCGTCGTGCTCGAAAACGGCCGCATAATAGAGGAAGGCCCGCCGGGGGAGTTAATTGAAACCAATGGTCTTTTCGCGCGGCTGTGGCAGCGTCAGACGGGTGGATTTATTCCTGACGACATCAACTGAACCCGCGTTTGCGATAAAACCCCAGTTATTCGCGACGCATTTCGGAATTGTTTGCTGAACAGATGGTCTGCTTCACGGTGAATAGTGTTGCTTCTCCAAAGGGCAGCAGACTCGGCTCCCTGTTTAACCTGAGCGTGGCGCGTTCTTCCTCCGGTCAATCGTGGCCAAAGGACAACTCAAATCGATATCGCAAATTGATCCTGCTGGATTGGGGTGGCCAGCACGCACCTGGCACAACTATGGAACCCGTCCAGCGCTCGGCGATCAAACCTCATCGCCCACAGGAGGCGAAACTCGGATAGAAAAAGGGGTCAATGTTCCGTGCTGATTTACGGGCTCTGCGTCGTCATAAGGTTCTGCGATTGATAAAGGTCAATGGCGGATGGCTGATATTTCTATTTACTAATGGATACGCTGCACCGAGATGAAAATGTAGAAACGGAAAAAGTACTTCGGACGCGGGATTTCCCGCGTGGCGGAGCGACGTTTGTACATCTCCAGATGCAAGCTCCATTTATGAGTACGGGAGGTAAGCGATGCTGGTCCGAGAAATGACGCACAACGAGTGTCTCGCCGTCATCGCAGTCCAGAGGCTGGCGCGAATGGCGTGCGCGAGGGATAATATCCCTTATGTTGTTCCAATATATTACGCATATTCGGGAAACAGCCTTTACGCGTTTACAATGCCGGGAAAGAAACTTGAATTCCTTCGGTCAAACCCGCGTGCCTGTTTGCAGATCGACACTCCGGAAGGTGCGCATCAATGGGCGAGCGTCATAATCGACTCCTCTTTTCGGGAGTTGCCAGACGAAGACCCTCCCGTTCGGGAACGCTTACATGCTTGGGAGCTGCTTGCGGAACACTTTGACTGGTGGGAACCCGGCGCCCTGAAACCTCGATCTGAACCTCGTCGAGGGACCTCTCCACACGTCTTTTTTGCACTGGATATCGTGACTTTGAGTGGTAGAGAGGCGAGAGAGGGCCAGCCGGAGCGTGTTTTGTCGCAATAGGCGACGCTGGACTCTTGTGCACTGACCTGTCCGCAGCAGTTTTGTCGGCGTGTACATGGGGCGTTTGTTGCTTTGGGCGCCGACGGGTCGAGATTTCTGCCGCACTTTCTACGCAATCGGCCAGATCCGGGTGATCCCGAAGGCCGCGATTTGGGGAGAAGCGTACCATGACGATCTACGATGAACGCGAGAGAGCTGCAGAGAGGCAATATGTCCTGATGGCTGAGAAACCGTTCAGAATTCGCGCCAGGCGTGACAAAATGCTGGCGAGTTGGGTGGCCACGCTGCTCGGTCGCGATATTGCGCGTTGTCTTGAGGACATTATTGAAGCTGATTTTGCACGGGGCGACGAGGGTGTCTTGAAAAAACTGGAAAGCGATCTGGCGATCCTCGGGCTTTCGGATACACGTAATTTGATACGGCACAAAATGCAAAAATGCTTTGCCGATGCGGTAAGGGACGTTGAAGGCTCAGTGAACCAATAGACGAACTAGACCATTCCATATTGAGACAGCGACCGCTGATACTTAGCGGCCTTTGCCGAAACGAGGGTCAGTGCGAAGCTGACGGCTGATGATGAGCCTGCCAAGCTTAAGTTCATCACGATCAACTGGAACACAGATATTTCTCACAATGCGGCGGAAGTCCACGTCGAGAAGGGCTGGATAATCTCAGGCATGAGATCAAATGGAAAGATAAAAAAGAAGCGGCTGTCGATCGAGTGCAAGCCTTGCGTGGTGTATCCGATCGGCAGGTAATGCTGTAGTGATACGTCGATGCCTGAACAGGGTTTTAGGCTGCAGGAAGTCCAGCTTTGGCGGCGTCAGGCGTTTATTTTGTCGCGAATGATTGCGTGACTTTTTAACCCGTGTGCGCTTCGGCGCTTCTTTTCCATGTCGCACCGTTTCCAAAATGTACGGGGTGACTTGCACTAGGCCACACCTGCACCGCAGGACTGCGCGCACGGCAGAATTTTCGCGTGCTGGCTAGCGGTGTCGCTCACAGGTTACCCTTTCCCACCGGAATTTCATCGAATGGCCCATTGACGAGGATCAAGGCTATCTTACCGCAACTGCTTCATCCTGAAGTGAAAGTTCAGGAGGAACAAAATGAGCTTCGCTACGCTATTGCAGATCACGACAGGTGAGCCTGCCTCGCCCGAGTCAAACATGGATTTCAATTTGGCCGATGCGATGGAAAGCCATCTTTCCGTGCTGTTGATCGGCATTGCTTCACCACCACCCGTCGGTGCCCATATGGAGAGCGTGTCAGCAGCGTGGTTAGACGAGCGGCAGGCCGACCAAGACAGGCTGGCACGGCAAGTATTTGCTCTCGAAAATTATCTGAAAGGCAAGATTTCTTCGTTTGATATTGAGGAAGCCTATACCGAAATATTCAATCTGGACAATGTTGTCGGGTATCGAGCGCAATTCGCCGACGCTGTTGCGATCGGCCCGGATATTCTAAACGATCCTGGCGTGCGTGATGCCATCCTTGACGGAGCTCTTTTTCACGCCGGTGTACCGATTTTGGTCGATCCCTTGCGCAGCCTTTCTTGGGACAAGAACTCCGTTCTGATTGCCTGGTCTGATGCGCCGGAAACAGCTGCGGCCGTTAGGGCGAGCGTTCCCTTTTTGAAAAGGGCGCGGTCTGTCGAGATCATTGTCGTCGATCCTGACGACGATCGGGAGCTGGCGCCAGGATTGCGATCGTATCTATCTCATCAGCAGATTAATGCTTCGATTGAAAGCATAAAGAGCGAAGGCCGGACGATAGCCGAGACGATCGAAACCTATGCGGAGCGCTTGCAGTCAAGTCTCATCGTCATGGGCGCATACGGCCACTCCCGGCTGCGCGAACGTATTTTCGGCGGCGTCACGCGCACTATGATCGAAAAGACCAGGCGACCGCTCCTTCTGGCGAAATAATAACTTGAAAGAGGAGGCTGGGTGCCTTTGCGTGAAGATAACCGCCTCGCGCGACTTTTGATCAAGAGGAGAAGAATGATGAATGCTTTCGTTTTTCAAGGGCCGGGCCGGGCTTCCATGTAAAACTTCGCCGACTATCCCGGCTTGATCGCTTGGACGGTGAGCACGTTGCTTCGGGCTTTATAGGATTTCCTGTAGAGCCCTGCTAGACTTTTGCGCGCATCCATTATCAACCTTTAGTGTAAATGGAGAGCGAGGCATGAAAAACGGGCTATAAAGCGTGAAATTCACTGTCTCAGTTGGCGAAGGCGGTGGAGTAGTCGTCCTGAGAGACGGGAAACTACTTGGAGGGGAACAAGGCTCCTATTACGTCGGCAATTACCATACTGAAGACAGCAAGCTTGTCGCGGATGTCAAAGTCAAGACGCGCACCATGGTTCCCGGGATGACCTATGTCTTGGGAGCGAATGGCAGAGTATATCTTGAGGGGTTATTTTCGATTGCCATTTTCAATGGCTTTCGGATTGATCGCTTTTTCGAAGATTAGAGATTGAGAAAAAGGGGAGCGTATCACTATTCTTCGGGTAGTTGTGATGCAAAGAGCGCTCATCGGAAGCCTGCGCTGATGCGATGGTGCATTACGGTTTCAGGATTCCTCATTCTGAATTTATCGGTCGTGCCCCACTAATAGAGTTAGAGCGGGATGGCCAATACCGCTTACACTTTTCACCGCCCCGATCAAATCGAAGGTCAAGCTGCCTTGATCTCGATCTTCCTCTGGTTCTTCTTTGCTTCAGCGCTTTTTGGAAGCCTCGCCTTGAGGAGGCCGTTTTCGAACGTGGCCGCTACCTTGTCGGCATCGACGTTAACCGGCAAGGAGAAGCTGCGCTGGAAGGAGCCGTAACGGCGTTCGGAAACATGATATTCTTTTTGTTTGTCTTCTTTTTCCTCCCGCTTTTCACCCCGGATAGTCAGAAGACCGTTTGAAAGCTCGACCTCTATGTTTTTCGCATCAAGGCCGGGGCATTCAGCAATAACCTCGTAGGTATCATCTTTCTCGACCAGATCGACCGCCAGTGAGGTGCTCCATCCATTCAGGCCGGAAGAGGTGCCGCCGAAAGAGGAGTGATCAGGTGCATGCCACGATGAGGGAGCGAAGCCGTCAAAAAGCCGATCGATCTCGGAGCGAAGGGTATCAATCGGGGACCAGAAATTTCCCATCGATTTGACCGGCGTTTCATTGGAGCTCACCGGAAGTTTGGTTTGGGCCAAAGTCATGATATTTCTCCTGTAATTGAAGAAAGATGACGCTTGAAACGGCAACTTGACGTCATTTCAACCGCGTACCGCACTTCATTGAGTATCCCGATTAAACACCGCGCAATCAGGCCCGCATTGACAGGATCAATGCCACTCTTCACCGAGTTCAAGCCGTTGATCGCGTCGGCAGGGCACCTTGCAATGATCGGTACGGGATTTGGAGTTTCTCCATTGCGATTGACGAAGATCATCGCGGGTCTGCAATCCTTTATGCACACTCTACTCATCGAATTGATCATCAATAGGAAGGAGCCATGTCCATGTCCGTGAAAACCATACTTGCTGTCATCGGTGCACATGATGCCGCGGCAGATATCAGTCAGGCGATCGACCTTGCTCGCGAACTAGACAGCCATCTCTCCATTCTCGTCCTCGGCGCGGCGCTCTCGCCCATTACCGCCGACTATCCCGTTACGACGGTCTGGCTAGAGGAGCGGCAAAACGAAATTGATGAACTGATGAAAATCAGGAAGGAGGCGGAGAACCTTTGCAACATAAATGGCGTCACCTACGACGTAGATCAACTTTATGAAGACCGTTTTATCATTGAAAACAATCTCTGCATGCGGGCCATGTGTGCCGATATCGTCGTCGCCGGTAATGGTATACGTAAAGATATCGACCTTCGTAAAACGGTAATGGCTGCAACGATATTCGATGCTCGCAGCCCGCTGATGTTTATGGCAACTCAAGGCAGAACAAGCCTGAAGCCCAAAAGAGTGCTGCTGGCCTGGAATTCCCGGCCCGAGGCAGCACGCGCGGCCAAGGAGGCTTTGCCTATGCTGGTGCGTGCGGATGCGGTTCATATCGTTCTGGTTGACCCGGACGGGTCCTATCTCTTCAATGGCGGAGAACCGGGTGCAGATATCGCTACCTTTCTTTCTCGCCACAACGTTAAGACCATCGTCGAACAACTGGCGAGTGCTGAAAGAAGTACCGAAGCCGTTATCCAGCAGCGCGCACGGGAGATCGGTAGCGACATTATCGTCATGGGGGCCTATGGCCATTCGCGACTGCGGGAGCGGATTTTCGGGGGCGTCACGGCATCGATATTGGACGAATGCCAGTTGCCGGTCTTTTTCGCCCGATAGCGCTATCGGATCTGCCGGAGAGAATTACGCTTGCGTGTAATACTATACCGCGACTATGGGCGCCTTTGCTCGGATTAACCATCTTCTTATTCGAAGGGCGCGCAACGCATTAAGGACGACCGCGACGTCAATCACTTCCTGGACAATTGCGCCCTCGACTGGTCTGAGATACCCGAACGATGCAACGGTCATGGCGGCTACGGATAGCCCGATTCCGGCCACGACGCTCTGCATCGCTATCCGCCGGCAGTCTCTTGCGATTCGTACGCCGTCGCCGATGCGTTCCAGCCGTTCGGCAAGCAGAACCGCATCCGCTGCTTCAACTGCTGCTGCCGATCCATGCAGGCCCATGGCCAGTCCGATATCCGCCGCAGCAAGTGCCGGCGCGTCGTTCACCCCGTCGCCAACCATCATGGTAGGCGCTTGACGGACTTCCTTTTGCACCAGTTCGATCTTTTGCAGTGGCGTAAGTTCGGCCCTGATTTCATCGAGGGGTAATCCCTCGGCAATGCGGCGCGCCACATCGGCGCGATCGCCGGTCGCTAGAATGATGCGGTTAAGCCCGAGCCGTTTCAGTTCGGCCAGGGCTTCTCCAGCACCCTCGCGAAGCGCGTCGCTAAAAAGCAGTGTGCCGGCAAATTTTCCATCAACAGCAATCGCGGCGGTCATCACTTCTGCCTGCCCGAGAGTTGGCACGTCGGCTACCTTCGAAGCTATATAGTTCAGACCACCTATGGCAACTTGCGTGCCTCCTATCGTTCCTGAAATCCCTTCGCCCGGTTTTTCCGAGACGTGCGTGGGCGGCGTCAAAGCAAGGCCGCGGTCAAGGGCGGCCGCAACCACGGCGCGCGCGGCCACATGGTTGGAGCCCTGGTCGAGAGAGGCAATCAGCCGGAGCAGATGATTTTCATCCGCCAATGCATTGATGACTGCAAGATGGGGCTGACCGTCGGTAAGAGTTCCGGTCTTGTCGAGAACGAGTGTTCTTACTTGCCCGAGCTTTTCAAGAATATCGGCCCCTTTTACGATGAGCCCAGCACTCGCTGCACGCGACATACCTGCAGTCCACGCCATAGGAACGGCCAGGATGAGAGGGCAGGGGGTTGCGACGACGAGCACGGCGACCGCACGGACCGGATCACCACTCAGCAGCCATGCAAGTCCCGCTATCGAAAGCGTCGTCAGGAGAAAGGCAAGGGCGTAGCGGTCGGCCAGACGCGACATATGTGCCTTGCTGTTGTGAGCAGCCTCGACCAGCCGGATGATTCCAGCGTAGGTGCTCTCGCTTGCCGGTTTGGTGACAATCATTTCGAAGAGGTTGCCAGCATTGGCAGACCCGCTCATGACAGGCTGTCCGCGTTTTCTGTTGACGGGTAAGGCTTCGCCGGTGAGTGCCGCCTCGTCCAGAACGGCGTCTTCTGCAAGCGCACCGTCAGCAGGCACAATGTCGCCCCTTCGCACCACAAGCCGATCGCCGGTTTCGACCGCCTCGATGGTGGTTTCTTCCAGATTTTCGCCCCGGCGCCGCGTTGCCAATCGGGGTGCCCGCTGCAGAAGCGCTGTCATGTCTCGTCGCGCGCGACCTTCGGCGATGCTTTCCAGATATTGACCGCCGGAATACATCAGGGCGACGACGGCGGCAGCCAGATGTTCGCCGAAAATCAATGCCGAGCTCATTGATAACAGCGCGATCGTATCGAGTCCGAATTCCTTTCGCCGAAGGCTGACGAAAATCTGTCCCGTAAGCGCAAGGATCACAAGAATGGTCGTAGCTATCAGCGCGGTATCGTAGACAACATTGAAACCACCAAGCATCCCGATGAGGGCAGTTGCAAGTCCCCCGAGCGAGGTGACGACTAGCGCTGGACGTAGTCGCTTCAATATATCGGCAAGGGAGTGATTGCGCATTATGGCCCTCCACGATGGATGTCACGGAATTGTCTATGATACCGACTGTCGCGCGGGCGGCGTTGTCTTGCCCGCAACCTCACCCTTGCCAGGTCCAGTTGCGGATTTCTGGCATGTCTTCGCCATATTCCCGGACGTAACGTGTATGTTCCGCAAGTTTTGCCTCGAGCATTCCCACAACGCCTGCAGCCTTATTCCTGAGGCCTGGCACACGATCGATTGCCGAAAGGGCGAGGTGGAACCGGTCGAGTTCGTTCAGAACCGTCATATCGAAGGGCGTCGTGGTTGTCCCCTCTTCGATGAAACCGCGGACATGGATATTTTGGTGGTTGGTACGCTTGTACGTGAGCCGATGGATCAGATATGGATAGCCGTGATAGGCGAAGATGACCGGCCGATCTGTGGTGAAAAGGCGGTCAAATTCCTCATCCGACAGCCCGTGCGGGTGTTGTTCCTGCGATTGAAGCGTCATCAGGTCAACGACATTGACGACGCGGATCTTCAGTTCGGGTATCGCCTGTCGTAGCAGGGTCACGGCGGCCAGCGTTTCCATCGTCGGCACGTCGCCGGCGCAGGCCATCACGACGTCGGGTGCTATGACGCCATCCTCATTGCCAGCCCAGTCCCATATGCCGATACCGGCCTCGCAATGCTTCACCGCCTCATCCATGGTCAGCCATTGTGGTTCCGGTTGCTTGCCGGCTACGATGACGTTGATGCGGTTCCATGTCCTCAGACAATGGTCGCCGACCCAGAGCAGGGTGTTGGCGTCCGGCGGCAAATAGATGCGGACGATATCGGCTTTCTTGTTGGCGACGAGGTCGATGAAGCCAGGGTCCTGATGGGAAAAGCCATTGTGGTCCTGCCGCCAGACATGCGAGGTGAGCAGATAGTTTAGAGAGGAGACCGGCTTGCGCCAAGGCAGTTCACGAGCGACCTTCAGCCACTTGGCATGCTGGTTGAACATTGAATCGACAATGTGGATAAAGGCTTCGTAACAGGAAAAGAAGCCATGCCGGCCGGTGAGGAGATAACCTTCCAGCCAGCCCTGGCACAGATGTTCGGAAAGCACCTCCATCACCCGTCCGTCGCGTGACAGGTGGACATCGTAAGGCTTGATTTCCTGCATCCAGACCCGGCTTGTGGCGTCGAAGACCGCTCCGAGGCGGTTCGATTCCGTTTCATCCGGTCCGAAGATGCGGAAGTTGGCGTCAGTACGGTTAAGCTTGAGAATATCGCGCAGATATCTGCCGAGGATTTCTGTCGTCTGGATCATAAGCGCGCCACGTTTTTCCACCGGGATCGCATAATCGCGGATATCCGGTACGCGAAGCTCCTTGCGCAAAATGCCACCATTTGCATGCGGATTGGCACCCATGCGCCGTGTGCCCACCGGAGAAAGGGCGCGCAGCTCCTCTTTCAGCCGGCCGTTCGCGTCGAAAAGATCATCGGGATGGTAACTGCGCATCCAATCTTCGAGGATCCTGCGGTGGCCTTCATTCTCGCGGCAATTGGCGACCGGCACCTGATGGGCACGCCAGAAGTCTTCGACCTTCTTGCCGTCTACTTCCTTGGGTCCTGTCCAGCCCTTGGGACTGCGCAATAAGATCATCGGCCAGCGCGGCAGGCCATCCATTCCCCCGCCACGGGCATCAGCCTGAATGGCGCGGATGCGGTCGATGGCCTGATCGAGAGCGGCCGCCATTTGCCGGTGCATCTTTTCCGGTTCATGTCCTTCGACAAAGAATGGCTCATAGCCGTAACCCCGGAAGAGATGGTCGAGTTCCGTATCGCTCATGCGGGCGAGCAGGGTTGGACTGGCGATCTTGTAGCCGTTAAGATGCAGAATGGGCAGCACCGCCCCGTCGCGCGAGGGGTTCAGGAATTTGCTGGAATGCCAGCTTGCCGCGAGCGCTCCGGTCTCGGCCTCTCCATCACCCACAACACAGGTGACGATCAGCTCCGGATTGTCAAAGGCGGCGCCATAGGCATGCACCAGAGCATAACCGAGCTCGCCGCCCTCGTGAATGGAGCCGGGTGTTTCCGGAGCGGCATGGCTTGGTATGCCGCCTGGAAACGAGAACTGCCTGAAAAGTTTCCTCATGCCCGCAGCGTCCTCGGAAATCTGCGGGTAGATTTCGCTGTAGCTTCCTTCGAGATAGGTGCTTGCCACCATGCCAGGGCCCCCATGACCGGGACCGCAGACATAGATCATATCGAGATCGCGGTTGCGGATGACACGGTTGAGATGGGTGTAAATGAAATTTAGACCAGGCGTCGTGCCCCAGTGGCCGAGCAGGCGCGGCTTGATGTGCTCTGCCCGCAGCGGTTCGCGCAGAAGCGGATTGTCGAGCAGGTATATCTGGCCGATTGAGAGGTAATTGGCGGCGCGCCAGTAGCGATCCACAAGCGCGAGTTCCTGAGAGGTGATCTCGCAAGTTGTCATCGAAACATTTTCGGGCTGCATGGTACTGCTCCTTGAAATTCAGTTCAGTTTGCGACGTGCGGAGGACGTCATCCGCCCGGTGAGAAAATGGAGAGGCACTCCTCGGCAATCATCTGCTCTTCGTCTGTGGGGATGACATGGATGGCAATGCGGCTTGCCTGAGTGCTGATCGCCAGCGCGTTGCGCCGATTGGCGTGCTCGTCAAGCTCGGCGCCCAGCCAGAGCAGCCGGCTTGCGATCCCGGCGCGGATATCCGGCTGGTTCTCGCCAATGCCGGCGGTGAAGACCAGCCCGTTCAGCCCGCCAAGTGTTGAAGTCAGACGACCGATCTCGCCGGCGACCCTGAGTATGAAAAGCTCGATCGCTTCGCGAGCTTGCCTACTATTGTCCTTGAGAAGCTCACGGGTGTCGCCGCTAAGGCCCGAAACGCCGAGAAGACCGGACCTGTGGTAAAGTATATCTTCGAGTTCTGCTCGCGTTTTCCCCAGCGGCCCAATTAAATGAAGCAGCACCCCTGGATCGATTGCACCGGGACGCTTCGCCATGGGAATGCCGTCGAGGGTGGAAAAGCCCATACTCGTATCACAGCTTTTGCCGCGCTCGATGGCGCAAAGACTTGCGCCGCTCCCGAGATGGGCGATTATTACCTTTCCGTCGGCGATCTCGGGCGCCCTTTCGGTCAGAGCTCGCGCCACGTAACGGAAGGAAAGCCCGTGAAAGCCGTAGCGCTTTATGCCCTGGTCGTGAAAGGCGCGGGGAATGGCGAAGCGTCGTACAAGGTCGGTCTGCGTTGAATGAAAAGTCGTGTCGAAGGAGGCCGTCTGCAAGAGTTTCGGTCGCAGGTGCGTCACTGCCCGAACCAGTCGCAACGCCTGCGGCTGATGCAGCGGCGCCATGTCCACGAGTGATCGCATCCGTTCCATGGTTTGATCGTTGATCCGGGCCGGACCGTCGAAAAGGTTGCCGCCGTGCACGATACGGTGACCGGCGGCCACCACATTGTCGAGATCGAAGTGGGCTGCCAGCGTGCAAAACACCTCCTTCATCAGCGCGGCAAGATCGTCATCAGCGCCGGTTTTCAAGGGTAGATTAAGACGCGCCGGTCCTTTCGCCAGATCGAGCGTCAATGGTCGATCGGAAATATCAACCACTGCCTTGCCGATACGTTTCGGTGTTTGCTGCTCCAGTTTGAAAATACCGATCTTCACTGTTGAGGAGCCGGTATTGAAGGTAAGAAGGAGGGGGTCATTCATGCGGACTCTCCGTGGGCATATCGCCAGCTCTGCCAGCCATTGCATTGTCAAAATGGCGAGGCGCCTTCCTCGGTTATCCTTCAGCCATTCCAATCTATCGGTGATCGCACACACTTTGCCTTGACATAGCGCAATCCACGGTGGTTCCGCCAAGTGGTTGTTCCAGTAAATGCATGCATGCGTCGAAGGCTGTTGATCACCATCAATGTGAAAAATCCCCGGTACCGGAAGATCCGAACGATTACTTGGGAGATCAGAAATGCCAGGAGACTACGAGGTCGGTTTGCTCACCCTTTCCAACGTCGCTCGCGCTTATGCCGTTATCCAGCATCTCTTCTCGTCGGTTTCGTTTCAGGAATGGCAGGCTGAAACCGACACTGATCAGAAACGGCGCAATTGGCTCACTGTAACCGACAGGGCGGGAGTGATACGCGGCGTCTGCTTTGTATTTGTCACCGATCGCCGGCAATCCCCACAAATGGAGGTTCCGGTCTTTGCTTCCTTCAGCCTGTTTGACGAACAAGGTGTTTCGCGGCTGCTGTTTGATGAGGTCAAGGAAAAAGCCAGAGAGCTGAAATGTCAGCGCATTCATTTCTGGCCTGCCGGACCTAAAGGCTGGTCGCTCGTCAGCGACCCATCCAAACGACCAGGTTCGGGTGACGGCTTGATTTATGATCTTCGTACTGCCGATGAGGGTGCCTCTTCCATCGACGCGGAAAAGACGTAACCGACGCCGCGAACAGACTTGATGATGCTTGGATGCTTACTGTTTGTTTCTATTTTCCGGCGCAGACGCGCGACCTGCGCGTCGATGGACCGGTCGAATGCTTCCCGACGGCGTGCTCGCGTCTCCTCCAACAGAAAATCGCGGGTCAGAACACGCCCAGGATTCTTGGCAAAGGTGACAAGCATGTCAAATTCACCTGTCGTCAGGTCAATTTGTGTTCCTTCCCGCGACAGGAGATTTCGGCAGGGCACGTCAAGCGTCCAGCCATCGAAGTAAAAAATTTCATTGCGGCGCGGCGAACCGCGCGGCAGACGGCGCCGCAGGATTGACTTCAGCCTCGCATGCACTTCGCGAAGATGGAACGGTTTGGCAATATAGTCGTCAGCGCCGATCTCAATACCGACGATGCGGTCCACCACGTCGTCTCGGCCGGAGAGCATGATGATTGGCACATCCGAATTCAGCCGGACTTCTCGAGCGAGATCAAGACCATCCTGAGCACCCGGGAGATTGAGGTCAAGGAGGATAGCATCGATTTCGTTGTGTTTCAGATGTGCCCTCATCTGGACACCGTCAGCCGCTGCGCTGACGTGATATCCTTCTCCGTCGAAAAAACGCGTAAGCAGTTGGCGCACCCGCGCATCATCATCGACAACAAGCAAATGGCCGTTCTTCTGTGCCATGCTCTGATCTCGCGTTACAATTTGTCACAGATTAACACTGTTTGTCATCCTTGCGGCATCAACCAGTTATTTTACTTGGTTTAACTCCATCGCAAAGAGATGGAGGTCATCATGTACAGTACAGGCGAATATCGCACTCTTACCCGTCAGATTTTGACACCAGCAGATGAGGTGCATTGCCTGCGGGATATTTTTCGCAATCAGCCTGTAGAGCATCTGGCGGCCGGACGGTCGCTATTCATTGAAGGGGACGAAGCCGAACATGTGTTCGAAGTCACGGACGGCGTATTGCGAATATTCAAAATTATAGCAGATGGTCGCCGTATCATCACCGGTTTTCTCTTTGCCGGCAATATTCTCGGCATATCTATCCGAAACCGTTACATCTACAGCGCGGAAGCAGTGTCCTCTGCAACGCTGCGCAGGGTTACCTGCAGGCATTTCGAAAAAGCCGTCGGCAACAATCAAATCCTGCGACTGGAAATGTTTGCGCTGGTTTCAGACGAAATGGCTGTCGCCCAACAACAGATGGTGCTGCTGTCATGCAAAAGTGCTGAAGAAAGACTGTGCACGTTTCTTATGACGTTTCTGGAACGTAAAGCGCGGCGGGGAGAGTGGGAAAAAACGATCGAACTCCCCATGTGTCGTCAGGATGTTGCCGATTATCTCGGGCTTACGATCGAAACCGTTTCACGCACCTTCACGAAGCTTATCAACAGGGGCGTCCTTCGGATTGAAAATGCTGGCGCGCGTCAAACAATCATGATCGACAAGCCGCTTCTCCTTGCACAATTAGCCGGTGACGGTGATGATTATTCCGACGTGCGGCAGAAACTGGTCGTTCATGGTGGACGGCACCGCCACTAGCAAGCGTCGCTCAACGAGATAACGATGCCTGAAATTTTGCGACCGGAAGAGGGAGGAAAGCTGCAGCTTCAGTCCGTTATCACCCTGCTGGATGGTGCCAGCATCGTAGTTCATGGAATGGACGGAAAGATCACGGGCTGGACCACAGGCTGCGAGCATCTTTACGGATGGAATAGAATGGAGGCGATTGGAAAGATCGTCCACGATCTTCTTTCCACCCAGTTCCCTTTGCCGCTGCCTGAACTGCGGCAACGCGTTTCCCACCAGGGATCATGGAGTGGCGAAGTCGTTCATTACCATAAGGACGGTCACAAGCTCCTGATCGCGACGAGATGGGTATTCGTAGAGTTTGGTGGCGAGCAGCCACCGGTCATTGTGCAGACCAACAATGATGTGACGGATTTGAAAAGAATGCAGGACGAACTGGCCCGGCGCGAGGCGCACCTTCTTTCCATTTTGGAAACTGTTCCCGACGCGATGGTTGTCATCGACGAAGGAGGTATCATTTCGTCCTTCAGCGCTGCGGCTGAGCGGCTCTTCGGCTATGATACAAATGAGGTTGTCGGCCACAATGTCAGGATGCTGATGCCGGACCCTGACCGGGCAGCGCATGACGGATATATCGCACGCTATTTGTCGACCGGGGAAAGACGCGTCATCGGCTATGGACGTGTAGTGACCGGACAAAGAAAGGATGGCTCACGTTTTCCCATGGAGCTTTCAGTGGGGGAGGCAATCGCCAACGGCGATCGTATTTTTACGGGCTTTATACGCGATCTGACCAGCCGACAGAAAATCGAGGAGGAATTGCGCCAGGCGCAAAAAATGGAAGCGGTCGGTCAACTGACGGGCGGCCTGGCACATGACTTTAACAACCTTCTCACCGTCATAAGCGGTAACCTCGAAATGGCTGAAAGCAGGCTCACCGACAAAACTATCCGGCATTTCCTTCGGGAAGCGCAGGGTGCTGCTGAAGACGGTGCAAGACTGACGAGCCAGCTTCTGGCCTTTGGCCGTCGGCAGCCGCTCAACCCGCGACAGTCTGACATTGCCGAACTCATAGGCGCGTTTTCCGATTTGATGCGGAGAACACTTGGTGAGGCGATCGAATTCAAAACGATTATAGCGGGTTCAGAGACCGAGGCTCTGGTGGACAGTTCGCAGCTGCAGAGCGCTCTTTTAAACCTCGCTATCAATGCGCGCGATGCCATGCCAAAGGGTGGAATGCTGATATTAGAGGTTGCGCGCGTCAAAATTGATATAGACTATGCAGAGATGTACCCAAGTATAAAACCTGGCAACTACGTGCAGATATCCGTCACAGATACGGGAGCGGGTATGACGCCGGAGGTTAAACAGAAGGCATTCGAACCTTTTTTTACCACCAAGGAAGTTGGAGCCGGCACAGGTTTGGGATTGAGCATGGTTTATGGCTTCGCCAAACAGTCGGGTGGCAACGTTCAGATTTACAGCGAGGCGGGGCAGGGGACGACTGTCCGGATCTTTCTTCCAGCAGCTCTGGATACCGCCAATCCGCCGGAGAACGATATCACGGACTTCCCAGCCACAATTGAATCCGGGGACAGAGAGAGGATTCTCGTTGTGGAGGACGATGCTCGCGTCCGACGCGTCGCGGTCATGAGGCTCGCCGCTCTGGGCTACAGCGTTGTGGAAGCGGCCAACGGTGTTGAGGCGCTCGAGCTGCTTGAGCATCATTCCGATATTGCACTTCTTTTTTCAGACATCGTGATGCCAGGTGGCATGGCGGGCGACGAGCTTGCGGAACTTGCCCGTGCTTTGCGGCCGGACATCAAGGTCTTGTTTACGTCGGGTTATGCGGAGCCGGCCATTGCCGGGCGACATTTGGCCGCGAAGGGAAGCTGGCTTAAAAAACCCTACACTGCCCGCGAACTGGCAGTGAGCCTGCGCGAACTCCTGGAGCAGGATGAGGATCGGTTCTGAAAAGGCGGGGGACCGAAGCGTTAAGCCGCTTCATTCGTTTCCAAGGTTGGACGGTGCGGCGCGTATTGGTCTGATCAAGGCAAGAAATCGGCAAGATTGGCAAACCACCCTATATGCTCGTACCAGCCGTGGCCAGCAGCAAGGTAGCCCAGAAGCGGACGGGTCCAGTCGCAAGCGAGAGCCAGGCGCCGAAGCACATTGGCAGTAATGGCAGCGAAATCGAGTGCACAACCTTGACGGCCGTAGACGTCATTCCGACCAGCGGGGATGCGCAGAGCACCGGCGGTGCGGCTTCGGTAAGGGTCACTGATCACCCTTGGATAGGGCTGAGCCGTTGCCAAAGATCCGTGCAGTAAGTTCTTCGCTACCGTCCAGCTTTTCTCGAAAGCCATTTTCCATGAGCTCATTTCCAATCAAGCGGTGCTGCTCGAGCAGGTCACTTAATATTTTCTGTCGAGCTTCTGAAGGGATCTCCAGATCGCACACAATACTCATTTGTGCCTCTAGCTTTTCGAGCTTTTTGATGAGCTTGTCGAAGGCTCTGGACATAAAAAGCTATCCCATTTTTCAAGATGTTTCTAAAGTAGTGAAATTGATCAAAGGAACACATTGATGCGGATCAATGGCTGACATGAGAGAAGAGCATGTGGTATGGCTCTCATTCGCAAACCGTCTCCGCCCATTGGGTTCCGCCTCTTCTGCATCGAGGATGTCGCGCAGGTATTTGGCATCCACCCCTCACGAAATTACGAGGATGCGATCTATTCACCGCCACGTCTGGCCGATTAAAGCTATTTTCCGCCACGCGTCATGCTAGCAGCCTGATGAGGTCACTATCTGCATCCTGGCCACCTACGTCGAAACGGGAGAGCCCGCGCTCGCGCGAGCGGGCTCTGTATTTTTGAACTTCGCGTCTGTGAGCTGGCCACCGTACGCTCCTAGCTATTCCCAGTGATACACACGGGAATATCTTGTCCTGCGGCTTGCTCCTCGTGTCGCGTTGTGGCTCCGATAATGTCCAGGTCGACGGTTCAAGGCGTTTAAGCTTTCTCAGGCGTTGGTTGGCAGACCGCCTAGGTGCAGTTTCATTTGCCTGAGGCAATCGCCGGGCTGAGGCGGATCAAACTAAGGATCTCAAAGAGCATTTGGGCGCCGATATGGGCGGTATTGGTGGTTGTGTCATATTGTGGAGCGACCTCAACGACATCGCCACCAACGAAATTCACGCCCTTCAGTCCGTGAAGTATGTCGAGCGCCTGCCGGCTGGTGAGCCCCCCGATTTCTGGCGTCCCAGTGCCCGGCGCGAAGGCCGGATCGAGGCTATCGATATCGAAGGACAAATAGGTCGGGCCATCGCCAACCACTGCGCGCGCCTTTTCGATGATGGCGTCAATGCCCATCCTGCCAAGATCTTCAGCATGGATCACGGTCATGCCGCTCTCGTAGGAAAATTCCCAGAGATAATCCGCCGCACCGCGAATGCCGATCTGCACCACGCGGGTGGGATCGAGCACGCCGTCGAGAACCGCGTTGCGGAATGGGCCGCCGTGGTGGAATTTGGTAAGATCATAGGCACCGCCGGTGTCGCAATGCGCATCAATGTGAATCATGCCAACGGGACGGTCCCGGCCGACGGCCTTCAGGATCGGATGAGTGATCGAATGGTCGCCGCCAACCGAGAGCGGGATGACGCCTGCCTGTACGACCCTTGTGAAATAAGCCTCGATATCCTCATGGCTCATCTCAAGTCGGTAGCGGCTGCGAAACGGCACATCACCGATATCAGCCACCTTCATCTCGAACAGTGGCGCGGTTTTGAGGACATGATTGTAAGGCCCGACCCGTTCGATTGATCGCAAGGCGCGTGGCCCAAAGCGCGAACCCGGCCGATTGGTGACGCCAAGGTCCATCGGTACCCCGATCAAGGCGACGTCGAGATCATCAACATCGGGCTGAACGGGATCGATCGCCCGATAGGCGGCGTCGAGCAACGTTGGTATGCCGCTATAGGGCGCGGCGCGTGTACCGCTTGCCGAAAAAATACGGTCGGCTACGGCGCGGAACTCGGGATCGTGAATGGTTCCGCCGTGGCCTTCGCCATAACGCGCGCGCAGGCGCATGAGTGCATCTTCATCGAAAGCCATGGGCATATATCCTTTTTTGATCAGTGGAATTTACAGACGGGCCGCTTCCTGGGCCTCGAAATGGTGGGTGATTTCGCGGCCGGTCGCGATCCACACATCGCCTTTGGCAATCACATGCTTCAGAAAGTCGCGCAGCAGGTGCCAGCGCATCGGTCGGCCGGATACTTGCGGATGAAGAACGAGCGTGGTCACCCCGCCCCAGGCATGGGTTGCCTCGAACTCGTCAATCCAGAGCGGCAGGATCGTGTCGCGCCCGAAGATCGCGCGCGGACTGGTTCGACTGGTCATGCCGAAATTCCAGTCGTCGAACGCATAGTTGACAGGGATTTCGACCGGGCCTGGAACGCCACCGCTTGCCGCGTGACGGTAGGGCAAAATGTCGTCCCGGAAGGAACTGGAATAGCGGATGCCTGACTTTTTCAGGTAGGCAAGGAGCTCGGGAAAATTTTCGCCAGATGGGGCGCGGTAGCCGACAGGACGAACCCCGAGCGCCGACTGCAATGCCTCGAAGCCGCGGTCGATTTCCTCCATGGCGTCATCGAGCCTGGTGCGATCGGGCAGCGTGTGCAGATATCCGTGATGACCGATCTCGTGGCCGGCTGCCACCATGGCCTCGCATTCGGCCCGATGCGCAAGCGCTGTCCAGCCGGGTGTGAAGAAAGTGGCCTTCAGACCAAGCTCGTCCATCAGTCCAAGGATCCGGGCTATGCCGACGCGGGCATCATAACCACCATGCGAGGTGGTGACCATGCGATCGACATTGGATGGATTATTGCCGATCCAGGCGGTCTCGGCATCGACATCAAAACCGATGAACAGCGCGCTCCTTGCGCCGTTCGGCCAAGTCATTTCCGGTGCCTTCGCAGCCGGGTTGAGGGGACGTGGTGTCATATCGAAGGTCATGGACCTGCCTTTCAGCGGAAGGTGGGACGTGTTTCGGCATGCCCGGACATCTGTGCCTCGATCTCCGTACAATCGTTTATCTGCTCAAGCTTGCCGAGCATCTGCCAGAGAGGCTCCACTCGGTCTTTGGGCAGGCTCATGGCAGTCAGTTCTCGGAATTTCGCTGCAACGGCGGAAGCGGGCATTGGTCGCTCGGCAGAGCCGGTGGCGCGCGGTACCATCCGCTCGACAACAAGGCCATCACGGAAGGTCAGTGTCACCACAGGCTCTGCCATGGCATCCATCGATGGATCAACGTAAATGTCGATGCGGTCCATCATCGCCTGCACCTCCAGATGCTTGCGTCGCTCCTCAGTATAGGCCTGAAGGCCCGCAGTGCCGAAGGCGCATCGGGCGGCAAGCGCGTAAGGCAGGCTCATCTGGGTCGGCGCCATGGCACCCGCGACCTTTGCGCCACACATATTCGCCAGCATGCCGCTCATGCGAAGGCCGATCCGGGCGATCACTTCGGGCGCGCGATCGGTTTCGGCGAGTAGGTCGTCGAGCGCATCGACGGCGGAATGCGCGCCTCGGCAGGACGCGTAGGGTTTTAGCACCGCCCGGTTGATCTTCCAGACATCGCCGAGCCCTTCCGACAAGAGGTCAGGCTCGCAGGCAGACCTGTTGAACGAGGTGAAGAAGCCACCCCATACCTCATCAAACACCCGTGAGGGTCCAGCAAAGCCTTTGGCGGCGAGCAAGGCTGCGACCAGGCCGCCTTCCGCCGCCCGACCGGCATGCAGCTTCTTTGCCTGCGAACCGTCATGAATAAAGGCCCAAAGACCAGAGGAGAAACTTGTCGCCAGGGTCATAGCGTCTCGAGTAGCCGACGCATCGAGTCCGAGCAGGTTTGAGACGGCGGCAGCAGCAGCAACGGTGCCACAGGTACCGGTGGAATGCCAACCAAGTCCATTGTGGGCATCATAGCCGCCGGTCGCTTCAAGGATGCGGCGTCCCGCATCATAGCCGGCGACAACGGCGGCGATCATCCGCTTGCCGTCCACGGGCCGAGCCACCTCATGCAGTGCCGAAAAGACGGCGGGCATGATCACCGCGCCCGAATGATCGCAGCCGCCCGCATCATCCAGTTCGAAGGCATGGGCCGCGACACCATTTATCAGCGCTGCATCTCGCGGCGAGCCGGATAGGCCTGTCCCCCAAAGTCGCGTCGCGCCCTTCGGGTGCATCGCCTGGTGCGTGATTGCAAATTCGCCAGAGCGGGCACCGGCGATGGCGGCCGCCAGGGTGTCGGCGATGTGAACCTTCACCTTTGCAACCACACTGGCGGGGATGGCATCGTGGTCAAGCGCTGAGACGAATTGCGCGAGCTTGTCAATTGGCGTGTTGGCGACAGGACGGGTCATAGTGAAACTCTGGAACAAGGGAAGGCCCGCAAGATCAACACGGGAGAACTTCCGGCCGCGAAACGAACGCGACCGGGTGAATTTGTAACCGACGTTCTGCCGTTTATTTGGCAGATTCACCGTTGATGTAGATGCCGTCCAGCAACGTGCCTTCCAGTCCGTGCTTTGCGAAGATCGCCTTGTACTCGCCTGAGATCATGAGCGCCTTGAGGGCGCCTGCATAGGCATCGCGCAATGCAGTGTCCTTCTTGGAGAAAGCGATACCCTGGTAAACGGTGGTGATGGGCTCGCCGACGATGGCATAGGTGTCCTTTTCCAGTGTCAGCAGGTAGGGCAGGGTTTCCGAGCCCTGAACCGCACCATCCAGGCGGCCCTGCTTCAGCTGAGCGCGCGCATCCGCCGAGCCCTCCGTGCCGACCACCTTGATGGCGGCAAGCCCCTTGGCCTCGCAATTTGCCACGCTCCATTTTGCAGTTTCATCCGGGAAGGACGTCCGGCGGCTCATGCCCACGGTCTTGCCGCAGAAGTCGGCCGGGGTCTTGAACTCCTCCTTGCGCGCCGCTGAGGTGTAGAACTGAGCACCGGATTTCATGTAATCGACGAAGTCGAGCGTATCGCGACGCTTCGGAAGATCGCTCATGCCGCTGTGAATGAGGTCAACGCGGCCTGTCTGGAGTGACGAGATCATCTGTTCGAAGCCGATATCAGCCCATTCGACTGTGGTGCCAAGCTGCTTGGCAAGCGCCACGCCAAGATCGATATCGATCCCCACCAGCGTGTTGGTCGCCGGGTCCTTGTATTCCATCGGCGGATAGTTGGGCTGGTTTGCGACGACAACCTTGCCCGCAGACTTGATGCGGTCCGGCAAGCCTTCGGCATGCACCACCGTAGAGGCGACTAGGACGGCGACGGTGATAAGAGCTGTTTTCATGTGAATTCCCCTTTTTATAAGCTGACTGGGTTGGCTTAGGCGTGTAGCGCGGGCCTGCCTGACTGACGGGCCCGATCGATTTCAGCTGTGAACAGCCCTGATAAACTCCGTCGTACGAGGGCTTTTCGGCGTACCGAGAACTTCAGAAGCAGGACCGACCTCGACCATTTTGCCCGCCTCCATGAAAGCGACGGTGTTTGCAACGTTGCGGGCAAAGCCAAGTTCGTGCGTCACCACGATCATGGTCATGCCGCTTGCGGCGAGATCCTTCATCACATCCAGGACTTCCGAGACGAGTTCCGGGTCAAGCGCGGACGTCGGTTCGTCGAACAGGATCAGTTCGGGGCGCATGCACATCGCGCGGGCAATTGCCACGCGCTGCTGCTGACCGCCGGACAATTGCGAGGGATAATGTCCGGCCTTGTCGCCCAATCCCACGCGGACGAGCAGATCTTGTGCGCGCTTGCGGACATCGGCTACCGGCTCACGCAGAACCTGGACCGGACCTTCCATGACGTTTTCCAGCGCGGTTTTGTGCGGAAACAGGTTGAAGCGCTGGAATACCATTCCGACGCGGCGGCGCTGCCGTGACATTTCCACATCGCTTATTTCGTGCAGGTTGTTGCCTTCGCGGCGATAGCCGACCAGTTCATCATTGACCCAGATTGCGCCGGCGTTCATTTTTTCGAGCTGATTGATGCAACGCAGAAAGGTGCTCTTTCCCGACCCGGAAGGGCCGATGACGCAGCAGACCTCTCCCTTGGCGATTTCCAGACTGACCTTGTCAAGCGCCGTGAAAGTCCCATAAAGCTTGGTGACGTCAACGGCCTTTACAACGATTTCCTTGCTCATCTCATCCCCCTCACATCGATGCGCTGACGGCTTTGCTGCCGCGGCCGAAATACTGCTCGATATAGTGCTGGATCACCGACAGGACGGAGACGACGGCGAGATACCAGAAGCTGGCAACCAGCAACAATTCCAGCACCCGGGTGTTGGCGAAGTAGATGATCTGCGCATTGTGCAGGATTTCCGAATACTGGATGACGCTTGCAAGCGAGGTAAGCTTGACCATGCCGATCACCTCGTTTCCTATCGGCGGAACCATGACGCGCATGGCCTGCGGAAGCACGATGCGGCGCAACATCATCATCTGAGTCATGCCGATGGAGCGGGCTGCTTCATATTGTCCGCTATCCACAGACAGGAGGCCGCTGCGCACAACTTCGGACGTATAGGCGCCTTGGGAGATACCAAGGCCCAGCATGGCCGCAACGAACGGTGTCATGATGTCAACCGTGCGGACCTCGAACAGGCCCGGAATACCCATGGTCGGGAAAATCAGCGCTAGGTTGAACCAGATCATCAGTTGCAGCAGCGCTGGCGCGCCCCGGAAGATCCAGACATAGCCAACTGCGATTGAGGAGAGTACCGGATTTCCCGATACGCGCATCAGGGCGATAATCACACCAAGCACGATGCCGAGCGTCATGGCGGCCACGGTCATGATCAGCGTGCTCTGCAGCCCCTGCAGGATCGCCGGTGCAAAGATGAAGTCACGAACATAGCTCCACTCGATCTGGCCAACACTAAAGGCACGGACAAGCGCTGCGAGAGCAAGAAGAACGAGTGCTGCCGCGACCATGCGCCCTGTATGGCGTTTGGGAACGAGCGTCAGGTGGGCGATCTCGTATTTCTGGTCGTGGGGTGCGGGATGGGTGTCGGACATGCTCATCGTGCACCTCGTTCGCGTCTTGAGGCCGCATCGTGGCCGGAAATATTCAGCGTGCTGGCAGCGAATGTCTTTCTTGCTTCCAGCGCAACGGTGAAGCGTTCGATCTGCTCGCGGACCCTGACCGGCGCTGTCGACCCAAAGCCGGTGCGGCTGGCAAGCGCGCCTTCCAATGTGATCGCCTTGAGGACAGCGGGTGCGAGGCGCGCGTCGATTCTGGGCAGGTCTTCCTCGCTCAGACTGCCAAGGTCGTGGCCTTGCTCTTCGCAATAGCGGACCACAGCGCCGGTGATGTCATGCGCCTGCGCGAACGGAACGTTTTGCGACACAAGCCAGTCCGCAACCTCTGTTGCCAGGGTAAATCCCTTGGGCGCTTCGTCGCGCAGCTTGACCACATCGAATTCCATCGTTTCTACCATGCCTGCGAAAGCAGGCAGGATGAGTTCGAGAATGTCGATGCTTTCAAAGAGTGCGCGCTTGTCTTCTGCGAGGTCACGATTGTAGGCAAGCGGCATTGCCTTCATTGTTGCCAGGAAACCGGCGATGTTGCCGATGAGCGTGCCGCTCATGCCGCGGGTCAGTTCGGCGATATCCGGGTTCTTTTTCTGCGGCATGATGGAGGAGCCGGTTGAGTAGGAATCATGCAGCCTGGCCCAGCTGAACTGCTTGGAACTCCAGATGCAGATTTCCTCCGCAAGGCGTGACAGGCTGATGGCCACCAGCGAGCAGATGAACAGGAATTCGGCCACATGATCGCGTGCTGAAACCGCGTCGATGGAATTCTCACAGGCTGCAGTATAACCAAGCTCGATCGCCGACAGATCGGGGCGGCAGGCGATGCCCGAACCAGCCAGTGCGGCGGCACCCAGCGGCGAACGGTCGAAACGCCGGTCGAAATCCTCGAAGCGCTCCAGGTCGCGAAGCAGGCTCTGTGCATGCGCCATGAGATGATGGCCGAGCACGACGGGTTGGGCAGGCTGCAGATGCGTAAAACCGGGCATCACCGTTTCCGTGTGCCGTGCGGCCTGCGAGACCAGCGCCAGTTCGATTTCGACAATGCCGCGGGACAGCTCCCGCGCCATGCGGCGAAGATACAGGCGGGTATTGTTGGAGGTCTGGTCGTTGCGCGAGCGCCCGGCGCGCAGCTTGCCCCCCAGCACGCCGAGACGCTGCATCAGCAGGCGTTCGAGGAAGGTGTGAATGTCTTCATCGGCAGCGATAGGTTTTTCGCTCCCTGTTGCAACATCGGTCTCGATATGGTCGAGCGTTTCACGGATCGTGGCGAACTCTGCCTCATCCAGCACGCCTGCGCGCTTCAATTCGGATGCATGGGCACGCGAACCGGCAAGGTCCTCGCGGTAAAGCCGGAAGTAAGAGGGGTGCGAGCGGGAAAGATTGGCAAGTGCTTCCGAGGGGCCGGACTTAAAGCGTCCACCCCAGAGCTGGGTCGGCTCGGACATGATAGTTCCCTTTTTTGTTTAATATTGAGGCAATGCTCCTATTTGCCAGGAATTAAGGCAAGCGAAGTTAATTCGCTTGCCTATGACAAAAACGACTAGTCAGATTTAGCGCAGAGGATTAGTCTGAAATCGACTGAAAGGGCGAGGTGCGCGTATGTCTGGCCGCAAGCAATTTCCCTCCATGACGGCGCTACAGGTTCTGCTGGCCGTGGCCGAACGCGGCTCGACAAGTGCGGCCGCAGAGCCACTCGCGCTCTCGCAAAGCGCAGTCAGCAAGCAATTGATCGGATTGGAAGAACTCATCGGTGGTCCGGCTTTCCAGCGCACGCCGAACGGCATGGTTCCAACCGAGTTGGGCGCCATTTACATCGAGCATGCCCGCACCGCGATCAAGGCAATGGAAGATGCGGCTCTAAAGGTCGCTCGCCTCAAACCAGGGCCGCGTGTTCTTCGTCTTCAGGTGCCGCCGATCTTCGGCGACCGCTGGCTCTTACCGCGCTTTGTTCAATTTACTGAGGCCCATCCTGAAATCGAAGTGCAGTTTACGACCTTCGTGTCAAAAACACAGACCGAGATTCCAGATGGAAGCGTGCGCTTCCTAGTGAGTCCAGCTCCAGATGAGGACGGTACATATCTTTTCGGCAATGACATTCGCCTGGTCAGCGCCGCATCCTACTGGGAAAAGCTTGGCAATCCCGGGACCATCGAAGCCGCGGCGCGCGGTGTCATGCTGGAGCATCCACAGACCCCGTTCCATTGGCCATTCTTCGTGCAGGCGAATGGATTGCACGGGCTGGAGGTTCGCCACACGATGCGTTTCGGCTATTATACAATGGTTATCCGCGCGGCACTGGCAGGGCAGGGGATGGCGCTTATCCCGCATGGCCTCATTGCCGATGAACTTGTTGCCGGCCGCCTTGTCAACCCCGGCGGGTTTGGCTTCCGGAGTGACCATGGATACTGGTTCACCAAGCCGGGCAACATTCCCACAAGCCAATCGATGCGTCTTTTTGAACAATGGCTGTACGAAGAGGCCGGTCTAACGAAAGATTAGGCTCAGGACTCGTTTGCCGAGCCAGAAGATGACTGTGGCGGCGATGCAGATGGCGCTAAAAAAGGCGTGTGCCACCCACGACATACCACTCTGATTTCCAGTATCCAAGGCGAGCGTGCAGCTCATCTGGCGTCCAGGTATTCCAAGAATCTTCTGGAAGGTTTCATACGGAGGACCAAACTCGGGTCGGGACGGCTTCAGGCGTCTGTTTGGGCCAACCTCCGATCTTGCGCAGTAGGATAGATACGGTCATTCGGGACTTTCGCCTAGTTTATAGGCCCTGACCTTTTCGGGATCATCGCCACCTCAGGAGGCGATACGCTTCAGGGCATCACCATCGAGCCGATAAAAAATCTTGTCCGGTTTTCGCTCTCCGCCAATGTTGTCATAGAAGCCCAGCAGGTGCTGATCATTTGCATCTGCGGTCCAGTCTATTCTTGACAGCCGGCGCTCCAGTGCCAGCTGTGCAAGCTGCGCAATGAGTTCCCGCCCGATGCCGCGCCCACGATAGGCGCTGCGGACATAAAGCTCTTTGAGGAAGAGGCCTGGTTGCAGGTATGGGCCAGGATAGATGGCGCTGAATGCAGCAAATCCGACCACGCACCCCTGGTCGATCGCGACAATGATTTCAGCAGCGTCCGGTCTTTCCACCAACCCTTGGAGAACTTCATCGCAGGATGGGCAGGGCACTTTATAATAAGCCTGCATTTCCTGCATCAAATCTGCAGCGCTCCGCAGCAAGTCGGGGTGATGATCCAGCATTTGGATAGTGTATGTCATCATCGTTCCTTGAAAATCTCGTTTGTCGATCATTGAGGACCAGGTGCGCATTCATCGGAATTCGAGCGATCAAACCGTTGCAAGCGCTCTAGTTAAGCTTTTCAAGACGGCAGGAAGACCTATGCGAAACCGTTCCCTATCGGGCCGGATCACTCAACCTCGTCCGGAAAAGAGCATGAGGCATTTCATTGAGGACAAAATCATTTGTGTTGCCATATTTAGTATGACGGGATTGCCCATCAGTCATGCTATAATTGGTTTGTCGATTTGGCCTTTGCGGCCTCTCGGCTGTTTTGCCGAGTCATGACTTGCTTCGCGAGTCTCCGGCCCTTGAGGGCCTCTCCATGCCGAACATCCCTTCAGTGCATTTCGAAGCGGCAAGCACACTTGCCCTCGTGTTATATTCCAACGAACCTTTGCTCTTCCTGACCGATGACCTGACGGTCATTGCAGCGAGCGCGTCATTTTGCAGGACGTTCGCGATAGATCCTGTTACAATTTCAGGCAGAACCCTCCGGGATATTGGAGACGGTGAATGGGCGATGCCCAAGCTCACGTCGCTGCTTCGAGCAACGGTTTCCGGAAGCGCCAAGATTGAAGCCTACGAGATCGAACTCAGGCGGCCAGATCACGCGACGCGCCAACTGGTGGTCAATGCCCGGACGCTTGATGACGGCGACATCGATCATATCCGCCTTCTGTTGTCCGTAACCGACGTCACCGAGGCGCGCGCCGAGGCACGATTGAAGGACGATCTGGTTCGCGACAAAGCGATCCTGCTGCAGGAGGTGCAGCACAGGGTCGCCAATAGTCTCCAGATCATAGCAAGTGTTTTGATGCAGAGCGCGCGTCGGGTACAGTCGGAGGAGGTACGAGGGCATCTCCACAACGCCCATCTGCGGGTCATGTCGATCGCATCGGTGCAAAGGCAGCTTGCCACAGCCCAAAGCGGCGATGTACAAGTCCGCGCCTATCTGACCCAGCTTTGCCAAAGCCTCGGAGCGTCTATGATCGCCGATCCTGATAGGCTTTCGATACAGGTGATCGTAGATGACAGCGCGGTTGAGGCGGACGTTTCCGTGAGCTTGGGCCTTATCGTCACGGAATTGGTCATCAACGCCCTTAAACACGCCTTTCCCGATGAGCGAACCGGCCTGATCCTTATTGACTATCGTGCCTCAGACAAAGACTGGACCCTGACCATTTCCGATAACGGCATCGGCATGCCGGCGGGAAGTGGCGCACCTAAGGCCGGACTGGGAACAGGCATAGTGGAGGCGCTCGTTAAGAATTTGACGGGCGAAATCCTTCTAAGCGATGCCGATCCGGGCACGGTCGTCACAATACGGCACCGGGAAAATGCGGGTTCACGAATTGATCTGTCAGCAGCCGTATAAGCCCGAGGGTTCAGACGCGCGACATTACCGAAGCTGTCGAAGCTTCCAACTCCTATTCACAGAGTGAGCGATGAAAAATGGTAAAGCGGTCGTCCTGATTGTCGAAGACAACACGATCATTCGAATGGGGGCAGCCGATCTGGTTCTTGCCGCAGGCTACGAAGCTTTGGAAGCTTGCAATGCCGACGAGGCAATTCGCATCCTTGAGTCGAGAAATGACATCGATCTGGTGTTTACCGACGTTCAGATGCCCGGGACAATGGACGGTATCAAGTTGTCCCACTATATCAGGGATCGATGGCCACCTGTGAAACTGATAGTCGCATCCGGCGCGGCAATCCTTGAGGAGAGCAGTCTACCGGTGGGCAGCCGTTTCTTTTCAAAGCCTTATGATGATCATTCAATCACGGACGCAATGGCCCGCCTGCTTTCGCAAGTGCCGCCGGCCAACGATGCCGGTTGAGTTTCGGCGACCGACATCTGGCCGTGCGGTCCGCGTCCCATCAAGTGCGGGTTCCAGGTAGGAATCCCAAGCGCTTGCGTGGTGTGGTCTTCAGCCGATTGCAGATATCGATAACGTCGGCATCGCTGACGGAGAGCGGATCGACCTCTCTCGAAAGCCATTTACGGGCTCGTCTGTTGGAATTTTCGACCGTGCCTTTATGCCATGGCGATTGTGGATCGCAGAATCAGGTTTGGGTCCTATGCTCGCCTGGAGGTAAGGCCAGTCGGTAAACTTCGTACCACGGTTGAACGTGATGTAACGACGGGCGAGGTGGGGCAGGGCCTGAAGTGCTTGCACAAGGCCGTTCATGACCGGTCGAGACTGCCGATCGTTGTTGCGCAGAAAGATCGCAAAGCGGCTGGCACGTTCAACGAGTGATGTCACATTGGCTTTCCCAAACTTCTTTCGGAACTGGATCAGGTCGCATTCCCAATGCCCGAACTGCTTGCGATCGGCAACCGCGTCGGGGCGGCGTAATCACGGACGCCGGTCGCGATTTTACTGTTCGACGGGCGACCAATTGCCTTGTGTCTGATCGAGGCAGCGCCGGTAGCCTCAATACGACCAATCAGCCTCTGAACATACCGGGCGCTGATTGCCAGTACAGCGGGTGATCTTGCGTCGTTCATCCAGATCAATATGCGAGTAGGTACGGTCCATTGCGCTTTCCTTACGAGTGACAACCCATTGGCATCATTCGTAAGTCGCACTTCAAAATAGAATGTACCCCGCTACATACGATAATCGCATAACATATATTATGGAACTTGATTTATCGAAAAGGCGATGTTCTTTTGTAAAAACGGAACCAGGTATGGCCCAAACAGCGGGCTTTTGGCCCAAAACGGAGCCTGGCGTGGCCCAACTCAAACAGTTGCGTAGAAGCAATGTCATTTTGGGTTGGTCGGATACAGACGAACCTCGACGGTGACGAACCCCAGCCATCGACAACGCCTACCTAAGACATCTGGAAAGCTGTTTTCAGTTGGCGTGTGACCGTGTACGACCAGTCGTTCAAACGGCAAATCGTGGTCCAGAAAACCTTCTCTGATCCATCTCAGGTCACGGGGGTCTTGTTGGTCAAGTGGAACCCCAGGCCGAATACCAGCCTGGACGAAGCAAAGGTTGTCGTTGATGATTTTATCGGCTGCCCCGTTCAGCAGTTCCTGGTGATGACTGAACTGCTCAACAAGGGCATCTTGGATATCATCCAGTTTGCCTGGCCGGTTCGGCAGATAGCTGTCAATCGTCGCCATGCCACCCATCTGCGTCAGCCAATATGTGATCAGATTGTCGGTATATAAGCCGTTCATGAACGCGCTCAGGGTACGTCCCCAATCTCCGCAATAAGATCGTTATGTCGTACAAGTGACATGATCAAGGCAACGTTATCACCGTTGAAAAGAACTAACGAACCGCCTGATCTTTATCTCAGCAGATATACTTCAGCCTACTCGCGATCCAGAGAACGACATGTGTTGTAGGCTTTTCGCCCCAACCCTGCTTCGGTCGATCCGGTGCTCGATTGTTCGAGGCGATAATTCCAATCTGACACCGACTTCCTTCTGCGTCGCATCTATCGTCAGAAGCTGGAGGATACTCAGATCAACGCCGTCAACTTTGGACCTTGGAACCTCCCGTGGTAGCCGGTCAATCATCACGAGCAGGGTGAAGCGAAAACAAGGGCATATATCCGTAAATAGCAAAGCCCCTATGAAATGTAGCCGTAACCGATTTGCGGACGATGCCGACATCACAAACATGAGTAAAAAATACAACTTTCTATTGAAACCTGTACGAAAACCGGGTTTAAGATTTTTGGTGCCCCGTTCTCAGTTGGTTGAAATAATACTGGGACGGGCGGGTCAGAGGTTCTGCTGGTTACTGATGATAGTAGTGTCGGCGATAATATATCACTAGGAGGACAAAGTGTTCTTGACTATCAAGGAATATCTCCTAAGCGAACGATTTTTTTTGGACGCTTTATTATCTGCCTGTTTGTATTTTTGTTTCTTTTATTACGTGCCTTACTTAGTGAAATCCACTTTTTCCGGGGAAATAAAAACCGGGATCGGCTCATATAGAGCTGCAGAGAAACCGTTCAAATATTTTTCTTTTCTTCTCTTCAACGTAGCACTGTTCCTCATCACAGGATTTGGTGCGTTTGTAATTCTTCGTCACAGATATGGATTTTTCTAAGTAGGGGGTGGTGATATGGCAACTTTTTTTGATGATTTTACACGACGAACATTTGATAATCTCACCAAGCCATTTCACAGTGCCCCAGACGCGGTAGCCAGCGGCTACTCTGCCTATGTAGGGATATCCAGTGGGTTGTTAGACAATGCCCTGAAGGGAGGCATTAAAGGCACGGCGGCTGGAAAGCTGGCGCTTTCTTTCAGAGCTATTGAAGATGTAGTTGTTTCCGTTGCGACGGGAGCCACCGATCGCGATCTAAGCGGTGCGGCGAATATTGCCGGCGGGCTATTTGCCAGCGCCGTTGTGGGCATTATAGCAGCCCCGACGCTCACAGGGGTCGCCGCCGTTGTCGTGGCCGGATATGTCGGTTCTGCGGCAGCTGAAGCTCTCTACGATACCGTCAATCAGCACTACCCGAACGCGTCTGATGATCTTTATGAGTTTACGGCAAACTTTGCCTCAGATTTGCGAAGTGCCGTTACGGACGCCGCTGGACGATACTCTGTTGGAGACTTTTTCCAGTCGATTAAATCAATGTGGGACGATGAAAGTGGTGACTCGGAACCGAAGCCTGCTTCCTCATCTCAAGAGGGATATTCTGACGAAAACACAACTGTTTTAGAGCCGATCATCATCGATGCCGAGCCGCCCGCTGCGGGGCAAGTGCATGTGGTGGAATCCTGGTTTGACCCTGTCGTTCTCGATCTGACAGGCAGCGGCATTAATATAACCGCGGTTGGTTCGTCGAATACGTATCTGAATATGGAGGGGGACGCGCTACAGCATAAAACCGCCTGGGCAGGAAGCGGCAACGGCGTGCTGGTGCTTGACCAACAGGGGTCCGGAGACGTGAATTCCCCGGAAGCCTTTATCTTTACGTCCTGGGACCCAACGGCAAAATCAAACACCGAGGCGCTGGCCAACGTCTTCGATACGAATAGAAACGGCAAGCTTGATGCGGGCGACGCACGCTGGTCCGAGTTCAAGATACTTGTTTCGAATCCCGACGGCACGCAGCAACTCCAGACCCTTGACCAACTCGGCATCGCGTCCATTGACCTGTCGACCGACAATAATCGCACGGTTTTGGGAGATGGTTCAGTCGTGCTGGGTCAGGGAGGATACACCCGGACCGACGGTACGACCGGTACTATGGCCGATGTCCAGTTTGTTTATGATGGGCAGGGCTACATCGTCGACAGGGAGACTGTCGTCAACCCCGACGGTTCGACATCGATTTTAACGTCCGCCTTCCATCCCGACGGGAGTGTTGCTTACAAGTCGACACTGGTCACGAGCGCTGATGGGCTCACAAAATCCTTAGAGTATGACATTGGTGGGGATGGCGTTCTCGATACCCGCCAAACAGAGGTCACGACGATAAACAGCGCTGGAGATCGCACGCAAACGATTTCCAACTACTCGCCAAGTGGGCACTTGCTGAGTAGGGAGATTACGTCGACAAGCGCCGACAAGAAAAACATAACGATTACGCGCGATCTGGATGGTAACGGCACCACAGATCAGGTTGAGACACGTATTATCGGTTCAGACAACAGCACCACCACCACGATAAAATATCTCAACCAGAACGGCTCCGAAAAGGAGGCCATTTCCGTCTTCTCAAATGCCATCGGAACCGCTTCGAGCGTAAAATCCGATTTGAACGGGGATGGCATTTTCGACGTCATCGAAAATCGCTCTGTCACCGTCAACGGTAGTGGAAGCGGGACGGAAGAAGTCCTCACCCAATCAAGTAATGGAACCGTCACCCAACGTGTGGTGACGACGACAAGTGCTGACGGCCGCTCGAAAGAAATACTGACAGACAAGGACGGGAATGGCGTCGTAGAGAGCAGGCAGAATTCTGGAATAGTTGTCGCAGCTGATGGAAGCTCGATAACAACCCAAAATAATTTCAATGGCGATGGGTCGTTGCGCAGTGGTCTTGTCACTACTTTGAGCGCGGACGGCTTGAGCAAGACCGTCAAAGCTGATTTTGACGGAAACGGCGTTTTCGATCTCGTCACGGAAGAAATCACCGTGGTGAACGCAGACGGTGGGCGAACGAAAACAATTGTGGAATCGAATGCCGATGCCAGCCTTCGGGCCACATCGATTTCAAACTGGAGCGCCGATGGCAAAACGAGATCGGATACTTTCGACACCGATGGAGATGGCGACCCGGACTTCGTGGAATCGGTTTCTGTTCTGGCGACCGGGGAATCGCAGAACGTGGCTAGCCTATTCAATCCTGACGGCTCGCTCCAAAGCAGAACAACGACCATCACGAGCGCAGATGGTCTGACAACGACGATTCTTTATGCTGGTAATTCTGCCGGAACGACGGATCGGACGCAAATACGCCAGACGGCCACGAATTCCGATGGGAGTTCCACAGTCACGACGAGCCAATACAGCGCCTCTGGCGTTTTGCTCGACAAAATGATCGTTACGGCTGGTGCAGACGGGCTAGAGAAAAATACCCAATGGCACAACGCCGGTTCCGGGACAATCAGTCGCTCGACGAACGAGACTACCGTCCTTAACCCTGACGGCAGTCAAACACAGACTCTGATCGAATATCATGCTGATGGCTCCGTGCGCGCGACGGTTATTTCGACGCTCAGTGCTGACCGGTTGGGTTCAATATCCCGATTTGATGCAAACGGCGATGGCCACCTTGATCGCCAGATCGAGCGAGTGACCGCGAGCGACGGCAGCTTTATTGAAACCGTGTCCGGTTATAATCCTGACGGGTCACTAAAAGACCGTACGATCACCACGCGCTCAGATGATAATCTGAATACCGTTGTTCAGAGGGACGCTAATGGAGACGGCGTTTACGAACAAAAACAGACCACAAGTGTCGTCCTGAATGGCGATGGCGGTAAAACGACCACCGTAACTGAATTCCACCCGAATGGCTCGACAAGTTCCCGATTGGTCACGACTGTCAACGGAAATGGGCTCGTTCGTGTCGTGGAATATGATCGCAACGGCGATGGTGTTGTTGATGAAAAAATTACCGACACAACTGTTCTGAAAAATGACGGTGGCAAGACCCAGACGATAACGCACTGGAATGGCGACGGCACGGTCAAGCAACAGAGCGTCACGACCACCAATGGCAACGAACTCTCGCAGACCGCCACCGTTGATAAAACGGGAGCGGGAAGGATCGACAACACTTGGACTGAAGTCACAGTCTACAATGCTGACGGCAGCCAGACGCATACCATCACGGAGTTTCATCGTAACGGCTCTTTGAAGGAAAAGACCGTCAAAACCACCAGTGCCAATGGCAATGAGACCGTCGTGTACGATCTTGATGGCGATACAATTACAGATCAGCGAAGCGTGACTCACACCGCAGCCAACGGCGATGTCGTAACAACGGTGAGAGACTACAACAGTGACGGTAGCTTGCGAGATAAGGCCGTCAACACCACGGGTTCCGATGGTCGCTCAATGACACTTGAGCGGGACACGGACGGTGATGGAACTATTGACCTGACCGAAACTCTATCAGTTGTTTCCAACCAGGATGGTAGTCAGACCGAAACGCGCTCCAGCTTCAATGGTGATGGCAGCCTCCGTGAAAAGGTCGTGGTTACGACGTCGGTAGATGCCCAAGTGGAGACAACACAATGGGACACAAATGGAACCGGCGGCTTTGACCTCACCCAAACGAAAACATCGGTTTTGAGCGCCAGTGGCGAAAGCACCGAGACGGTTTCGGTTCTCGACGGTCTTGGTGTCTTGCAGGAACGGGTTGTCACAAAGGTCAGTCCGGACGAGCGGACAACGACTGTCACCACTGATAAAAATGGCGACGGCCACATTGATCAGATAGAGACATCCGTTCTCGATGCAGCCGGAAACACCGTGGTGACCATGTCTGATTTCAACGCAGGCGGAGGCCTTGAGCGCCGCCTCATCACCACGACAAGTGACGACGGCCTCTCAATAACCAAACAGTGGGATACAGACGGGAACGGTTCGGCCGATCAAACACAAAGCGACGTGACTGTACTGAATTCCAATGGTAGTCGGACACAGACTGTCAGCAATTTCACAGCGAGTGGTGCACTCGCGGACCGGACCGTTGTGACGACGAGCGTCGATACCGCGACAACAACGTATAATTGGGACAATAACGGCGACGGAATTTTCGATCAGAGCAAAACCGAAACACTGACCGTTGGTGCCGATGGAACACGCACCGAGGTGACTTCGTACTTCAAGTCGGACGGTTCACTTGAAGCTCGATATGAAGAGTCGAAAAGCGATGACGGTCTGTCTATTGCCAAGCGGTGGGACAAGGATGGTGACGGCACATTCGAGGAGAGTGCAACTGACGTAACTGTCTTTAACAGTGACGGCAGCATTACTCAGACAATCAAAGATAACCCCTGGTTTGATACAGTAGTTTCTACCAGCGCGGATGGTCTTACGAAAACAACCGCAACAGTTAATTCGAACGCGACAACAAATGCTCAGGGAAAAACATACGCGCTCGAAAACGCTGATGGTTCCAAACTGGAAATTCGTGAAGACCTGAGTTTCAAGACCATCACGCACACGAGCGCCGATGGGCGCGTAGTGGAGGTGATGCACCATAATTTGCTGACGAATACGGTCAGCCAGACTGCCGAAACCAGAATTGCGGTTGATGGAACAAAGACCGTCACGGTCGAAAATTTCAACCACCTGGGGATTCTAACAGACCGCCAAACATCGGTCACCAGCAGGGGTGGCCAAACCATTACCGACTATATGGATATCAATGGAGACGGCGTTACTGATCGCATTCAGCGCGACGTCTCAGTTGTCCGAGCGGATGGAAGTGTTGTCAGGACACTTGTAGAAACCAACAGTGACGGTTCTGTCCGGGAAAAGACAATCACTACGACGTCCGCCGATGGAAGATCATCTGTCTTGCAGCGTGATTCTGCAGGACTGGGATATTTTGACCATGTCGAGACCACCACCCATGACGTCAGCGGTGCTTCCAAGACAATATATCAGACATTCCTGAGTGACGGTTCCCTTCTACAAAGTTGGCAGAAAAATGTGAGGGCCGACGGGAACGTAACAAAAATTACGACGAACAATAGTTCACCAGACGGCCTGAGTAATGTGGAAACGCATATAATCTCCATTGATGGCTCTACGACGGGCAAAATCAACTATGTCGATATGCAATTCAATCAACCGCTATCTTCAATAACGACCACGCTGGGTAAGGATGGAAAATCCAGAGGCTTAGATACTTTTAAATACTTGAATACAGCAGAAGTTATTTCATCTAATACTATTCGATATGAGTCGAAGCCCGACGGTTTTACCAGCGAGTTCTCGTCTGTTTTGGCCGACGGTTCAACCACTAAAGAATCATTTGGATTCGGCGAGGACATCGCTCAGCTGTTTGAAGAATTTTCTTGGCTAAGCGCTAACGGAGAATCTAAATTCACGTTAAATAGTAGCGAAAATGGAATACAAATTAAAATAGACGGCGACAACAACTCCGTTGCTTTGTCAAACCAGCTTTTCCACGCGCTTACGTTGTTCAATGGAGATGGTTCGCAATACGACTATGCAAGCCCAAGCCTTAGCAACTCGACTATATCAATAAGTGGTCAGGCGAATAAAATATGGTCGAATAATAGCACTGTATTACTCGCTAAAGGTGGCTCTGCGACGATAAACGGCATGTCTAATATCGTCATCGCCGGGATTAATACAGAGGTTTCAATTAACGGCACCGACAACCGTGTTCTGCGGACGCAGGCTGACATCTCGGGTAATCGTAGTATAGATTCACGCCACCAGGAAGACGTTCGCCTTGATAATAGGTATAGCTTCAGTTACGTCGCAGCGGATAAGACGCAAAAGACGTATCTCGACGCTAACAAGATACCGGTGATGATATTCGGGACTTGGGATGAAATCTGGGTTTATACTGTTACAACTCATGTTTTCCTGAACGGACCCATTCCTGCTATCGGCCCTTGGGGTACCTATGATGCGATTTCGGTGAACGATGCTCGAACTTACGTCCGCGGTTCCCCTGCCCTGATGCTTGAAACTGACGGCTATGTTGGCTTCGATGGCGGGCAACGCGTTAGCAGCGGCGTTGCTGGCAATTGGGTAACGGCACTCGGTGATCGCTCCGTCTCGCTTGTCGGGTCGAATATGAGGCAAGCCGTCGATTACCTCATCGGAGGCAACGGTAATGACATTATTGATGGGCGGGCAGGAGAAAGCGATATCCTTCATGGAGGCGCAGGTGACGACACAATTTATTTCGACGCTGCGAGCTATGGAAAATCCGGCGGAACATCGCTACCCCAAGCCATCGACGGCGGGTCCGGCTATGACACTGGCATCGTGACTTCCACAGGCGATGTGAATATATCGCTCGCTACTGGAAACTTCGAGGCGTTAATATCTAATAGTGGGAACGACACGATTACCGGAAATCCAAATGCCGCAGGATATATCGACGGCGGTGCTGGTAATGACATCATAATCGGTGGATTGCTTGACGATATTTTGCTGGGCGGTACTGGCAACGATACGATTTACGCCGGACAGGGGAATGATTTTCTCATTGGCGGTGCGGGGAACGACTTCCTAAGCGGGCAGGACGGAAATGACGTCCTTAATGGGTCCGACGGGAACGACGTGCTCAATGGCGGCGCTGGTAGCGACACGTTTATTTTCAATTTGGGTTTTGGTCACGATACGATCCAGGACTTTACCAAAGGCAAGGACATCATCGAGTTTGAGTATGGTTTGTTTGCAAACTGGCAGGACCTTGTCGCCAAGACGAGCCAAGTCGGCGCGGACACGAAAATTTCTTACGATGCAGAAAATTCCATTCTGATCCAGAACGTAGCATGGGCTCAACTCGGAGCTGACGATTTCCGTTTCGCCTGAATTTACGCGCTAATGGAGATTTCGACAGTGTTGTACCGATCTTATGCTTCGGTACACTCGCCGTTCCAGATGATTGTATTCTTCACTCGATGATTGCATAAAGAGCGACAGGGAATTATTTGGAGGCAAGCTTGGGAAAGCTCGTTCGTTTGTTTGTTTTGACTGTCACGTTCCTAGTTGCGGCCCAGATCAGCGTCGCCGGAGCCGCTACCTTCGAAATGAAAATGTTCGGGCATCACGTGACCATTCTCAAACGTGATTTTGAACAGGTCCTGACCATCGATGGTCGTGAAGTTCTTAAAAACGAGATTCTCAGCATCGAAGACATTCAGCTGATTTCAGGAACACCGGCGATTGTTGGATCATCGTCTGCTGGTGGGAACGCGTGTGACTCGTCTCCTTTCGTCATATCATTCCCGACAAACGCAAATCCAAAAGTCGATGGCCCAGTGGACAGCTGCCGCCCGGTGAAAATGCAAGTCTCGGCCGACAAGTTATCGTTCTCCACAACAGCATTGCCAAATTCGCCGGGTGAAACGTGGGTGTGGACACCAATAAGCGGCTTCTCAAAACCTGAAGAACAGGCTTTCGTTGCCAACGTATCTAAAGGCTGGGCAGAGCTTCGTGAGAAGACGATTACTCACCCTAGAGATATTTTGGAGTTCGCCGAAGTTGCGGCGCAAATCAATAGGCTCTTAGGTCCGGAAAAGGAAACCTATTCAGACATCATTATGGGAGTTGGCTCGGGTTCTTTCAGCGGTGATTATTTCGTAGGTTCAGCATGTACCCGGCACTTATGCAACGAAGAGGAGGCATTGCTCGTCGCCTCGATCCAGGAAAAGCAGGTTTTCCTCGCCTGGAAGCCGTCCGGTAAGAAAATTGTTGTTAGCCCGCCCGTCAAAGAATGGCCTGAAAAGGCGAAAGCTGCACTGAGAGAGTGGGCGGCTAAATGGAAATAGCCTGAAAACTATTGTCGCCGAAACGCTTCTATCATGGTGCTCGTTACGTCTTGAGGAAAACACACTGGCGAATAACCACCCGGTTTCGAATAGGCGCTTCGCTTGCCACAGCGCCGCCCTCCCCGGTCTGTGTTGTAAGGACAGGCACACGAACTGGGATAACTTGCTAGTGATTCAGCAATAATGCGCTGGATGATCACAGAATCGGGAATCGTGGGGATCGATTTTTCCCGTTCTTTTGTCTTCGACACTTTATCGGAAGGTTTGTCTTCATCCGTTTTTTGTTTGTCACCGAGAAGCCTTGAAGACATCCAGCCTTCGCGTTGGGTGAGTTCGTCTCGAATATGAGACCACTCACCAAACTGATCAATCAAAAGAACTCTCCGCCCACTATCCAGGCGATCAATGATGTTCCCATTCTTGGACGGGGCTGCACGGAAGGCTACACGATTGCCGGTAACAAAACGGATTGGAAAATCTTGAGCAGATTTCTCTCGCTCCAATTTTCGCAGGCTTGGCGGATTGGGCTGCGGTTCGCGAGAGCTGGGAACTGGTTTGGACGGCTCTACGTTGCCCGACTGGGATGGCACAGTAGGACGCGTGGTGACACCGTCCTGATTCACATTAGACTTGCTGCCCATCTGATTGACTGCAGCGTAGATGAGAATTACCCCAATGATCCAGTACCGTTTCCGCATCCCAGTCCCCCATCAGGACTTTGGCGCAGACGGAAAGAACATACAAGTCTGAGATGCAGGCGGAAAGAGTTTCCCGCAGTTACTGGTAAAAACTTCTTCAACCTAGTTGAGTAATCAGCCGAATTGTAAGAGTTTCCTCTCATCCTGTGTTCGTCGTCCACCTCAGTGTCGTGACACAAACTCATCGCATGTTCAATCGGCCAAACCTGCTGGTTGGGTCTGCGACTTATATGAAGTCTCCAACGTTATCGAGCCGTCCAAAGGCAAACCGGGCATACAGCATTCTTGTGACGTGAGAGCGTCCCCGAACCGATCTCATATCTTTGCTACGGTACCACCCTGCTCTATCGGCACCCCACCTGAGTAATATTGCTTCACAGCGACATGATCGCGTAACCCTGCGGGCCGATATGCCTTTGTTTCATCGTAGTGGACAACGCCATCCAGTTTAATTCGGTCAATGACGCTCGGATGTATTGGTGCATCCGTAGGAACTGCGCGGACGCACGCCTTCCACGGCAGCCATCCAGATTTGATCTCGTCATGCTGGACGCCCGCGCTGGACGGATAAAGATGGAGCCATCTTTCATCGGTAACAATGGGATGTGGAACATTTGCCGCTCTATTCACCATCCACGAGAGCGCTATGTCTGACAGACGAGATTCCGTTTCGAGATAGCTACCGCCGATATCAGAGTGCACGCCTGCGAACCAAACCTGTTCGAACCAACCATCTTCTTTGTTCGCAGCATTTGAAGATTGATAGGTCCACGGTACACGAGCAAATTTTGCTCGATTCTCGTCTATTGAAAGCGCATGTTTTGCATGCTCGACCCTTGGATTGAGAAAAGTGTCGTAGAATTTCATCCGCCAGCCCGTCAGGTGGACAGTTTTCCACCATGGATCGCTCAGTCCTCGCGCCCATTTCAAGTGGGTCGCCAAGTACCACGCTCCTATGACGGCCCCTGTGAAAACCACGCTGGAGATGAGCCAAATACTTAGCCCAATCTCCCAAGGCATGAGTGCCCATACTGCTGTAGCTACTGCTGCAATTCCAATTGCGGCCGCGAGGATAATAAGCATCTGCTGGACGGCATTAATTCCCAATGCGCCCACGGTATCCCATACTCCGACGAAGTACGGTACAGTGTTGGCCTGATCGTTTTCATCAGCAGATCGATATTTCTCCCGAAAGCGAACAGCCAGTTCTTTCCGCTGGGTATCCAGCAACTTATTGCCCTTACCGGCACCATGTTGATAGATGGTCTTTACCGCTTCGTTCGCAACCTGACGGGCAGTTTTTGGATCGCGGTAAAATGGAGTGATACCATCCTCCATAGTGGTTGGAACACCGCATAGACCTAACACGCCACCAACGCATCGTGCGGTGTAGGCACCACGGCTGAACCCAAACAAAAATATCCTGTCCCCAGGCTCCCAGGACTGTAGAATGGCCGTGTAACAGTCGACAATATTCTTGGTTATCCCAAGGCCAGTAGCTTGTGAGAGAACATTATAAATTTTCCGAATTGGTCCGATTTTAATGTCAACGCCGTCTGAAGCTGATCCCAACCCCGCGTCGTAGAAAGCAACTTGGTCGTCGGGATTAATGGCAGACTCGGGACCGCATCTGGTTGCGCGAAACAACTTATAAACGTTGCTACGGCGCTCGTCCGGAAGGAGGCCGCCAGCTTGTCCCGTACCGTCTGAAAATATGAGAATATTCTTCGGCATGTAAATCGCCCCAATGAATTCAAATCATTTTGAAGAATTTCAGTCACTATATAAGTATTATTTTGCCGAAACAAAAAACTATCCCCAGCTATTTTAGGTAATCCTAAGCCACATGTATTAGCATGCGGTGGTTCACCTATTAACAGTCATTGTCAGGAAGGCCGACGTGACAAGCTGACGGCGAAAGCGCGAGCATCAACAACAGGATTCTAGCTAATGCGCCGCAGAGAAATTTAGTTTGTCATCACCCGAGCCGCGTGAGCGTCCGGCGAAAGCATTTTTCGGGTTTCGAGAGATGGAATCTAAAGGCCGCGCTTCATCTCATCGGCCATGATGCGGTCGATTATTTCAGGATCGCACTGTGTGTCGATGAGGAACTCGCGGATACCGCCGTCCCACGTCCTGATGTCGGCAAGTAGGCTTTGAAGTTCTTTGATGCCGTTCTCGGTCAGACCCTTCGTGCCATCTTCAGTGCCATCGCTGACGTAAACCAGCCGGACATGATCTCCATACGGGCCATGAAACCTCTTTGCTCTGGTATTAATGTCAGCACTAATGCTGGTTCTAATGCCAGAACATCGCCTGATTTTCCCGATCAGCAAAAACAGTTCACCGGACGCTCACCGAGCCGCAATATGATCATTGCGCTCAGCCTGAGCCTACGTTCAGTGATTTGCACCGAACCGCCTTTCTTCGGCCAAAACACTCCCTCTATAAGCACGTATGGAAACCCTTGAGACCTGTATCCCTGAAGACTTCTATTCCATGCTGGTGATGGGCGTCGGCGTGGTCATCGCGAGCTGGCTGATGATGTTCGTCGTGCGTAGATTAATCAGCTTAGCCCTAGTGGCGGCTCTTATTATTGTTGGCCTGACAGTCTGGCAGAATCCCGCAGCGCTGCGGACCGCTCAAGATACCGCCGTGCGGTACTACGACCATTGGCGTTATGATTGAAGACCACCAACGGTGGCAGCGCCTGGGATTGATGCAAAGGTCCACGGATTACCACTTCCACCACTCGTGCATCATGTCTGGGAATTTTTCTTCCTTCTCCTCACCGTCTGTTGCTCTGAGTTTTACAAAGTCGTGGCGTCGATGAATCCTGATCGCCCGCAACTAAAATATCGTCTTCACGCGGTGATCGCCAAGGATTGGTATGCTCCCAAGAGGGCGTTCACACTCACTGGCTAGCGAGCAGACTGCATTTGCAATTCGCGGATGATGTCGGAAGTTTGCTGTGGACGTGAGTAGTGCTCGGTTCGAGGTGTATCGCTTCCCGTGTATAATCATACCGTTTCCTGGAGAAATCATAAATGGCCAGCAGCTACGCAGAGTGGAAGCGCAGAATGTCGGAACTCGATGCTCTGATTGCCCAGAGGGGTGCCTATATCCTAGTGATACGAAAACTCCGTGGTATAGCGGAATTTGAAAGCAAGCTATTATTGAACCCGCCCAGGAACGGCGAAGTAGTCCCTGAGCTTGAGGAATATTTTGATCGACTTTCCAGCAACCTCTTTGGCATAACCAGAGACGACACTCGCTTCAAGTATCCCTCAAACTTCGAGAACCTGATCGAGGGAACGGCGGAATGGTGCAGTATTCAGGTCGGTGCGAAAGAATACGAGGATCAATTTGTCACAGAATACAGCGCTGACGACGAGGCTGTCTCCACGCTCCTCATACTGGGAGTCGATTTCCGTGACGACCGGGGAGACCCGCTCCGCTGCACGAAGCTTTTTGGCCGTCAGGTAACGGCTGCAGTCCTTAAGATAATGGGCGGTCTGCCCGATGCCGATGCCCTCGGGCTGAAAAGTTGGGAAAGGAAGCTTGAGAAGGATGCCCAGCTGCATCTAGCCCGCAAAGGGAAACGGTAAAGCGAGAAATGGACGCGTGTCCAAACAAGCGGCGATCAGAGAGAGGAGGTTTCAGGCGCAAATCCCTTGCACCCTAAAGCGACAACCTTTCCGTTTTCATAGCTTCCGGCTTTTCCAGGCCTAAAGGACCGTCCCCACGATCCGCAACATGGGCCATGTTGTATCGACCGACCTAGATTTCCTTCGCAACATCAGAGGCCCATTCTCCGGCTGACCCCAATGCACAGATAAAGCTTGGCCAACTTTAGAGGCGTCCCCGGTCTTTGCAGCGGATTCAGCGGAGGCAATGGTTCCTACTGCAGTATCGTAGCCAGTCCCTACCGACGATAAGGGAAGTAAGCGGTCAACCTCGATAAGACGGCCCCAACTACATTTCTACAGACTCGGCGTATTCGATTTAGGCGAGACTCCGGAGTTATCTTGATCCGGCCAATAAGTGGCTCTTGATTGTCGCCGCGCGGCCGCGCAACGCGCTCGTTCCAAACCTCCGCGATCCATTTGATCTTCCTGTTGACTTTGGGGTTCGAAGTCGACTTGTCCAGCATCGTCTGAAGCTGGTCACGGATTTTTATCCCATCGACGTACAAATGGTGCGAGCGCACGGCAAGATTTTGTGGATCGGCCCGATTGAAGAGCGAGACTTCAAGAAAGAAATCTAGGTAGTGAAGGCCGTCTGAAGCACGAGCGATTCTAGCTTTTCGATATACTTCGGCGATCTCATCGATTGCAGCGAACTCGTCGCAAGCTCGAACGACGCTGTCGTCCAAAATGACCCGTGGGAAGTCGGCGACTTTACTTTCGAGTTCGTACGCGCTCAGAACACCGACGCCATACACGATCTCTTCGTCGTGGTGGGCCTGCCCTATTGTCACACCGCCGCGAACCAGAACACCAATATCAAGTAAATACCAAGTCAGTTCGTGGATGGCAAACAACAGTCGCCATAAGCCGCTAGCTGTCTTGTCTGCGGTCAGGATAATGCAGTCCGAAAAATTTTGAGCCCGGAAGCTGCTATCACCCTCCATGGGACCCCGGAGCACGCTGACTTGGCGGAGAGCATGAGCAATTCTTTGGCGCAATTCCGGATTGCGGTCCGCCTCGCGGACCAAGGCGCTAAACCCCAAGATATCTACGAACGCCACAACCCGCTCTCTATATTCTGCGGTCACCCTTTTTCCTTTACAAAAAATTTAAATGTCGACCATTTGGCATAGTCATGTAGTTCCTTATACTTCCTAGAGGAGCACCAATATTATTAAAACAACGAGGCGCAATTAATCATCGAACAATCCGCAGCTTGGCATTCCCGCTTACTTGTCAGGCTCGTCCATGTTGTTGCAGCAATTGGCTTAAGGCAACGAACCGAGGATCACGTTCAAGGTCCGGCATCGCAGCTCGTATTTTCTTGAGGCATTTATCGAGGGAGCCGAGTGACCAAATGACTTCTCGGCTGACGACCAGGTCAAGAAACTTTAGCGCTTCAGCAGGGAAGCGTGTAGCGAGACCATTTTCATTGAGGAGATGAAGCGCGTAATCTGCTTGTTCCGTTCTTTGAAGCCAGTCCTTGAGAGTTTCCAGTGCTTCAGGAAACTTGTCGCCCGTTGAGACAACCAACCGAGCAAAAGCTGCAGCAATCCCTGGTGTCAACAGGGCCTGCGACTTAGGCCAGACATACCTAAAATAGGGCTTAGCGCGGTTTTCCCAATACTCCTCGATTTTTCCACCCGAACTGTCCAGGCCATCGGTCACGGTCTGCAGTGCTTGAGCAAGCCCGGCTTCAGGAAGTCTGCTAGTCGCGAGAGAAAACTCGGATTTCAGGAAACCTTCCACGGAGTCGAGAGCTGAGAAAGTGAGCAGCCCCGCATACTGATCCGAAAGCTCCCCAAGCTCACCATAGTGTTTGGCCGTCTCTAAGAACTCATTCTTCAGTCTTCGCATCAGTGGCCAAAATAGCCTGGGAGACCAAAGGAAGCCTGACCAGGCGATTTTCGCTTCGTACTCAGACGAATTCCAGTCGAAGAGCGGCAGCAAGTTCTCCTTCGTCCACTCCTCATCCACTCGATAGAGCGAAATGGCATTTGAACATAGGAACAGCCGCCCATTTGCGAACGCCGCAATTCCCACATTGCACAGTGTCGTCAACAAAGGCGCAATATCTTCGTCGAGTCCCTGCCCATCATCCAAGTCCTGGGAATACCAGAGTTTGATCAGGCCTTCAGTCAACTCGCCGATGGGATTATTCAAAGCATCCAGAAGAGGCGAAGCGCCAGGGGCTTCCTGAATATCCCTATTATGGTCGAGAAGACGTCCGGCCAACCGTAGGAACGCAGTGCGATGCATGGCCGCGAATTTCCCGCAGGCCTGAAGCCAGTTGCTAAGACCCCGATTAATGTCTGACAGGACATTGTCCGGGGCATCGACAATTCTAGGGCCTACGCATCGCCACGAACGAGCCGCAAGGTCATCGCTCGACCAAGCTTGCAATGCCTGTCGCCAACGCGCCGTGACCCAATCACCTCCGTGTGCAAGCTCTAAAAGGGCGAGTGACGTTCTTGGAAAGTCTCGGCGGCATCGCTCCAAGAAGTCATCGCTATCGTGAAAATCGGCAGCTTCACGATGATTTTTGAGCCATTCTTTCAGCTCTCTACGACTTGCTGGCGCTGCTTCAAAGGCCTGCTCAAAGTTTCCAGCTTCCATATAGACCGGGAACTGATCCCTATCACGGACCTCTTCCCACTGGGGGTATCTTCCCCGAATTGATTCGAGTCTTGCTTGCGTCTGGGCATTAATTCGCCCTCCCGACTGCTGATACAAGGCCAGTATCCGCCAAGTTTCCCGGTCATTTCGCCGTTCCCTCCGATCCTCATCGCCCTGATCCCACGGCTGCTGGGGGTGATTGAGAACGGATGCGCTGAAATAATCGGCTTGCTGTTGGTCAAGAACAGGAGCAATTGCAGCAACGAGCTGCAGTGCCTCTCGTTGAGTTTCTATCGACCAGAGCCACCTTCCGTTATCGGCAAGTAGAGCGTCAACAGCCTGCTGCGGTCCGAATAGGTCGAGATGGGTTGCCAACGCGAAAAATCGTAGTCGTCGGAATATGACGTGTTCGAACTCGCCCCATCGATCAAACTCTCGAACAGCGCGGGCGGGAAAGTTCGCAACGTTGGCAAGCCACGCGTCACGCACAAAATCAATAAGCGCCGTCCAGTCTCTGAAGGCTCGGTTTTGCGGGTGTTCCGCGATAGAAGGGTGCTGGAAATGGGTTCGGTCTCTCTCCCCTTTCCCGCCATCCACCAAAACGGCTATATCCATCGCGTCGAGCAGCAGGTTTGTCGCATCAGTAAGGAGCAATGGCAGCGCGGCTTTCCAAGCCTGACTCTTGAACAAATCGCGCAAGGCATATGCGGTGTGGGCTCCGGGAAAAATAAGCTCCCAGTCTATGCTGCCGTCGCCCTGAACGCCGTCCTCCTCGTCGGATGGCCCGTACCCTTCCGAGATTTTCAAAAGGATGGTCAGGTGTTCCCTCAACCTTGAGCGGAGAAGTGGGGTAAGTCGCCCCTCCCTTTTCAGTTCCTCGCTCCAAGCGTAGAGGTCGGAAGGATCGTTTGGCTGGTAGAGCCTTCCCGCAAGCGCCACTTTCCAGTAGGCCTTCATGCTTGGAGATGTGACCACGCCATTTTCTAATGCTTCTCCGATAAGATACCGGAGATGATCTGAGATCGCGCCGCCTTGCTTCGAAAGCCATATCAGAGATCGCGGGTCATCTGCGTGCTTGGCGAACCAGCGAGCTATATTCCGCATCACATCGTCGGAGCTGTCCCAGAACCCGCGCCGACGTACAAGCCGCATCCAAGGCGCTCGATTATATGGTGAAGGGCGTTCAATCAGGCTGAACCTTAGCTTTTTGTCTTCCTCGACTGTAGGCGCGACCTGGAACCGCACCAAGTCCCTATGATTGAACGTGGCTTTCTCGAACTCCTCCAGCCATTCGAACGGAGCTGCCGGTGTAAGATCAGCGAATGCTTTTGCGGGCAGACCCGTCCTATCACTAAGAGCCCAAAGCATCCGTCCGACAAAATTGTCCTGCCGTGTGCTGCCTTGTGGCCGCGAACGCCCATGTCTAGAAATAATTCCTTCCTTGCCTCGCACCCCGTCTCGGTAGCTATCAGCCCAAGCTCTCAGTGTCCGATGAAGCAATGAATGTTCGTTGCTACTGTTGTACAGAATTGGCCGAACGTTTTTGGCTATCCATTCGTCGGCGACGTCGGCTTCCTTGCCCCGAGCATGCCCACCGAACGCATAAGCGTCAGGTGATTTTTCTCCGAGCAGACGGTCAGCGGCTAGTGCGTCCATCATATAACGGAGCACAGGATCATCGATACTGTATCCGACAAAACATAAAGTGTAGCCACGAAACAGCTCACTTACGAACCGCGAAGCCCAGCGCTCGGTCAAATAAGCCAGACCGAAATCACCACTGGAAACAACCAAACGCTCCAGGTCGCTGGCAGTTGGAGGTTCCGTCAGAAGGCCATGGAGATAAACGAGACCATCCCACTTCTGTTTCTTGGGCACAGGAAGAAGCGGAGCGCAATATGATGGATACTCAACTTTCAATTGCTTCATCGCCTCAATGAAGAGGCGGTCAAAGTTTGTCGTGATGAGCCTGATGCGATCATCACCAGTTTTACTCAAGGATAGTAGCGCCTCGTGGGTCGCTAGCGCATTTCGCTTTGCAAGATTGGGCGTCAAAATTTGAGCGATGGCAGTTCGAACGCGCTGACGGTGTCCCACCAGGCGGCTTTCTAAAAGACCAATCGCCGTGTCGAAGGATTTGTTAGTCAGCGCAGACTGTTCAACGGAAGATGGAACCTCGCCCAATTCGACGTATAGTCGATCCACAAGCCCACCAAAACCCGGCAGATCGGCTGGATATGATATCCCCGCTCCGCAAAAGAAGACGACCTGACCATCTTCGTGTGATTGGAGAAGTTCTTCCGGAATATTCGGGCCACTTGCTATGAACTGCACCTGATATTCTCCTGGATAATGGCCGATTTTTTTAAAGTAACACAGTAACACTCAAGCGCCATCCATGATGTATTAACATTTTTCACAGCTATTTAGGGCTGCCACTTGTTGTAAGATTTGCGCAGGCTAATTGAGGTTGAGCTTTTCACGTTGTGGCCGCGCTTACAGAACAATCCCGCCAATCGAAGCTCTAGTATGCACGAATATGACTGCGGCGGGTTCAGTCAGAAGAGGGGCTTATGGCGGAACGCCTGGGAACGTTTGTCTGGTTATCGACGGCCGCCGTTCATTTATCTAAACTGCATGGACAACGGAATCGCTTGCGCGACATCAATGTAACCTGCCGATCTTTCGGTCGCGCAGATAAAGCGCGGCGCTTCGTCTGTCTCGATGACCACCGCCGTCAGCCTGCCGGTTCCATATGCACCCGTGTCGACCGCGATCCGGTTGGGGTAAATTTCCGGTAGATCAGTCTCGGTCGGTGTGTGACCATGTACGATGATCTTTTCAAATTGACCGGTGTGATCGAGAAATTCATTGCGTATCCATCGCAGATCAAACGAATTCTGCACGTCGAGGGGAACACCCGGCCTGATGCCTGCGTGCACGAAGCAATGCTGTCCAACGACCACCTTAACGACAGCGTTTCTTAGTAGCGCATGATGATGCCCATAGTATTCATGGACGAACGCTACGAACTGCTGAACGGTCGGACTGTTGCCAGGAAGATACGATTGCACGGTCGCCAGACCACAATTCCCCTCCAACCAATTTACTGCATCTGTCGTCGTCAGAAGGCCTTTGAGAACGGTCGCTTCAAACCATGGCAACAACGCAGAAGGGCTGGATTATCTGGAAAGCTTCCTAATCGGTGCCATCGATGCGGCACTGGCTGCGCAGAACGCTGTTGCCGCTATCGATTCACTCGGTCTTGGTTCCTGCTACGTTGGCGGTATTCGCAACAGACCGGAAGACGTATCCCGCGAACTGAACCTGCCCGCCGAGACGGTTGCTGTCTTTGGCCTTACCGTAGGCTATCCCGACCCGAACGTGAAGACTGACGTCAAACCGCGCCTGCCACAATCTTCCATCCTGTTTCATGAAACCTATTCGGAGGCCGCACGGGATGATCTCGATTCCTATGACGCGGTGCTTAAGACGTTTCAGGAAAAACAGGGCCTGCCACAAAACGGCTGGACAGCGCCCATTGCCCAGCGCGTCAAGGACACCGATGCCCTGAAGGGTCGCGCGGAACTGAGCCAGACATTGCGTCGCCTGGGGTTCGGCATCAAATAATGTTCGACGAGATTGCTTCCGACTGGGTGTCGCCCCCACGATCCCTTGTTAGCCGTCGCGGTCGAAGACGCGGCCTGCCGATTTTTGCGCGTGTCTTAGGTGCGGTTATGGTTCTGGACGACGAAGCCAGTGCGCATTTCGTAGCGGCAATCGCGAGCCGAGCTCGCAAGCGCCCGGCAGAATGACGCGAAGCCCTCGCGGCTTATCGGGCGCGCAAGACCCCGGACTGTTAGACGCCCGGCCTTGGTCGGGCGTACAGAATGTCAGCTGAAGTCGGCAACAGGCAATCAGCGCTTGATGAAGACACCAGCCTTCATGATCATTGGCATATATGCGCCCTGATGGGTCAGCAATGTGAGATCCTCGAGAGGGTTGCCGTCGACCACAATCAGGTCGGCATAAGCCCCCGGCGAAACTGCGCCGATTCTGCCTTCCATGCGCAACAGACGGGCTGCGATATGCGTTGCCGATGCGATAACCTCTACTGCTGGCAGGACACGCCCGCGAATAACGAATTCTTCCGACTGATAAACATGCATGCCGCCAAGCAGATCGCTGCCATAGGCCATTTGCAGCCCGGCCTCACGCATGATGGTCAGCGATTCCATGCCTGCCAGACGCACGTCATCTACCTTTGCGATGGAGGCGGCAGGCAGCCCCATGGCGGCGCCTTCGCTGGACAATTTGTCATAGGTAACAAGCGTCGGGACGGCGAAAGCACCTTTTTCGGCGGCGAATTTTGCCGTTTCGCTGCCGATGAGGTTGCAATGTTCGAGCGAGTGAACACCGCATTCCACTGCGCGGCGAATGGCCTGGTCAGTATAAAGATGGGCCGAAACATAGGTTCCGGCATTTTCAGCTTCCTCAACGACGGCAAGGATTTCTTCACGGGAAAAACCGAGGAAATGAATGGGATCCGTGGGCGAAGATACGCCGCCATTGGCCATGATCTTGATGAAGTTCGCGCCGCTCTTCAGTTCTTCGCGCGCCGCTTTTCGCACGTCCGGCACGCCGTCACAGATGCGGCCCAACGCACCGAGCGCAAAGCCGCGTGTGCGCGTCTGGTCGTCATTATAGGGACCGCGATAATCACAGTGGCCGCCCGTCTGGGCCAGCGCCTTGCCGGAAATGTTCAGGCGTGGTGTGGGCCACGCGGCCTCAAGGGTTGCGGCCACGAGACCGGAGGTTGCACCGCCAACATCGCGAACGGTAGTAAACCCTCGCGCCAGCATCTCGCCCATGATTTTGAAGGCGCGCACCGTCACCAGCGCATCTGGCAGCATACCATTCTGGCCGAGATCGGCGGTTGAGGCAACGACGTGAACGTGAGCATCGATCAGGCCTGGCATCAGCGTCTTGCCTGAAAGGTCGATGCGCTGCGCCGAGGCAGAGGCAATGTTCTTTTCCACCTCGCGGATGGAACCGCCCTCAACTAGAACCTGAACGGGTTCGGACGGGCGGTCGGCGGTGCCATCGACGATGCGGGCATTTTCGAAAATAATAGCAGTCATAGGTTCATTCCTGGGAAAGTATCAGCGACGACGCGCTTCCAGATAGGCGGGGATGAGAAGCGGCGCCACGGCCTGCGCCTGGCGCAGATGCTCCTGCGTGTAAGCGCCGCTTTTGTCGAGCAGGTTCATGGTGCCGATTGTCTCGCCATCGTAAACGACGGGAATATTGATGACCGCGCCAAGTCCGAGGCTGAAAATCAGGTCGTGATCGTAAAAGGCCCAGATGATGGCTTCTCTGTCGGGACCCAGAAATGCCTCTTGGCGATCTATTACCTTTTCACCCCAAGGCGTTGGCCCCATCTGTTTGCGGCCGAAGACGGGGTAAGCCTCTTCGTTGGTCGAATAAACACGGGCGACCTCCTGACCGTCCCGGTAGAGGAGAGTGAAGAGGCCAAAGCCGATGGTTTCCGAGAGGTGTTTTTCCAGCGCCCTATACAGCGTTTGCGGCTGTCCGGGGCTTGAAAGAGCCGCGAGAAGATTGGTCAAGGTGATGTCTCCGTTTTGGGTGCGGGGGCGATACGTTCGGGCAAAAGACCCTGCGGGCGAAGATGCAGCACGCCCAGAAGCGCCAGTCCGACGAGAATTTCGCGCACCGCGGCGACTTGTCCAGGCTGGAGGCCGGGAAAGATTTCTCCAAGGAAGCGTGTCGCCTCAAGGAAGAATACGACGAGGTAAGCGCCGGCCAGCGCGCCGAGCGGCCGGCCGACACCGCCTGCGGTGACAGCCAGAAAGATGTAAATGGTAATCAGCGGCTGGAAGTGGTCGGGCGAGATATAAGTCTGGAAATGTCCGTAGAGTGCGCCCGCAAGTCCGGCGATCGCCGCGGAAAGCGCGAAGGTCTGGATCTTGAAGCGGGTAACATATTTGCCCGCGAATGTCGCCAGTTCCTGGTCCTCGCGAATAGCTTTGAGAACACGCCCGAAGGGCGATCCATCGATGCGTCGCATGGCGAGGAAGACGATGAGAACGATGACGCTGACGAGCGCAAGATAGAACAGGTTGAAACCGTCTATGCCGAGTTCGGCCCGGAAGGGTGCCGGAATGCCGGAAATGCCGTCGGAACCGCGGGTAAGCCAGCGTTCGTTCAGCGCGACCATGCGCACCACTTCCGCAAAGCCGAGCGTGACGATGGCGAGGTAGTCGCCGCGCAGGCGAATGGTTGCAAAGGTGGCGATGACGCCTGCCAGCGCGCCGATGACGCAGGCGAGCAGCATTGCCAGCGGTAGCGGAACCCCCGCTATCGCCACCAGTGCCGAAACATAGGCACCCACGGCGAAAAAGCCGGCAAGCCCCAGATTGACCATGCCCACGCCACCCCAGATGAGATTGAGGCTGAGCGCCAGCAGACCGTAAATGCCGCCGAGCGTGAGCGTGAAAAGCAGATACGACAGCATCAGGTGTTCCTTTCACCCAGTATTCCCGCAGGCCGCAGCGACAGGATAAGCAGGATTGTCGCGAAACCGACGGCGGAACGATAGGTGGCGGGCAGCACGAGAACGGCCAGTTCCTCGCCGATGCCGATCATCACCGCGCCGACGACGGCGCCGGGGATCGAGCCGAGCCCGCCCAGCACGGCGGCGGCGAAGATGGACAAGAGCAGGCGCGAGCCGGTCATCGGATCGATGGCCGTATCGAGGCCGAGCAGCACACCGCCAACGCCCGCCAGCCCTGCACCGAGAGCAACGGTGATCATGGCGATGCGCGAGGGATCCATGCCCAGCAATCTGCCGAGATCGGGATTATCTGCCACTGCCCGCATGGCTTTGCCGAAGCGTGTGAACCGCAGGAAGAGAAACACCGCCGCCATGATGGCAATGGCGATCGCCGCCGTCTGCAGCTGCTGCGGGCCGAGGCGCAGGCCGGAAAAACGCCAGTCGCGTGCGACAGGCAGATCGAAGCCCTGAAGATCATTGCCGAAAATGAAGCGGATGACATTTTCGAGAATGAGATTGACGGCAATTGAGGCGATGGCCACGGCCAGTGCGCCCGATGGCCGAAGCCTTGCGAGCGCCGTCTGCTCTGCCACGAGACCGACGATCCCGCCCGCCACGAAGGCGACGAGCGCCGATGGGAACACACCTAGCCCCAGCCTGGTATTGACATACCAGGCTGCAAAAGCGCCAACCGTGGCGTAGGCCCCTATGGCAAAGTTGACATAACGCAGCACGGCAAAGATCGCCGTGAGGCCAAGGGCGGGAATAGCGATGAGCATTCCCGTCATCATCCCGTTGAGTATCGCCTGAGCGAGGGTTGTCATCAATGCCTCACGCGATTTTCAGCAGCTTGAGCTTGCCGTCTTCCACCTGTTCGTAGCGGAACTGGCTGTCGGAAATGTCGCCGGTGTCGGTAAAGTCACAGGGGCCGGAGGCGCCCTCGTAATTGACGGCCTTGCCGGCGGCGATCAGCTTTAGGCCATCGAGCGCGTTATCCACGATTTCGCCGTCCTTGCCCTGGGAGACCGAACGGATGGCGTCGCGAATGGATTTTCCGTCCGCTGCACCAGCCTTAGCCATCGCCATGATGACGAGATTGGTCTGGTCATAGACCTGCGTTGTGTAGGGATCGGGATTTTCGACGCCGATCAGCGACACAAGCCGCTTGTAAGCGGTGGACGACTGCGCGGGTGAAGGCGCAATTGTGTAGATGCCTTCCACTATTTCCGCCGGGACACTGTCGATCAGCTTCTGGTTCACCGAATAGGCGAAGGCGATTTTTTTGCCTTCGTAGCCGGAGCGGTAGATGTCCTTCAGCAGAACGGTCGTATCGGCTGCGTAACCGCCAAGCACGATGACGTCAGGCTCATAGACGAGCATCTCGTCGACCTCACTGCGATAGGAGGGCTTCTTGTCGTCATAGATCATCGATTTGGTTTCACCGCCCGCTGCTGTCACGGCGGCGGTTATGTTGGTAAACTGGCTTTCGGCAAACGGCGTCTGTGGCGAGAAGAAGAATAGCTTCTTCACGCCCTGTTCGACGGCGAATTCGCCGAATTTGCGGCCCTGAAGAATGGTCGTCGGCTGGGTGCGGATGATGTAACCCTGGTGCGGCAGCGCGGTGATGGCGTCGGCACCCGATACGGTGGCAAGCAATGTACCGGATTCCCAGCAGATCGGCGCAACGGCTGTGGTGACGGAGGATGCCCATGTGCCGAGGATCGCCGAAACCTTGTCGACATCCACCAGTTTGCGGGCGGCGCGCACCCCCGCCTCGGGGTTGGTCTGGTCGTCTTCGGAAATGATTTCGATCTGACGACCGAGCACACCGCCTGCATTGTTGACCTCGGCGGCAACAGCCTGGATGGCCTTGACCATGACCGGGCCGTATGGACCGCCGGAACCGGTCAACGGCGTCAGCGCGCCAAGCCGGATCGGGCCTGTCTGCGCCAGAACGCCCTGCGGCAACAGGCCGGTTGCGGCCAGACCAGCGACGCTGCCCATGAAACCACGACGATTGATTTTAAAGCTGCTCATGCGTTGTTCCCTTTTTTTTAATAATGAATGTCAGGCAATTCGATGTCAGCCACCCAGAAACAGGCGACGGATTTCGGGGTCGGCGGCGAGTTCCGGGCCGCCGCCGGTGGCGGCGTTGCGACCGGTGACGATGACGTAGCCGCGTGTGGATATTTCGAGCGCCTCAAGAGCGTGCTGCTCGACCATCAGCACGGGCAGCCCGGACTGGTTCAGTTCGATGATAGCCTGAAACAGCTCTTCAGCCGCCTTCGGGGAAAGCCCGGCCGTCGGCTCGTCCAGCAGCAAAAGCTTCGGCTCGGTCATCAGGCCCATTCCCATTGCCAGCAATTGCCGCTGGCCACCGGACAGTGTACGCGCAAGCGCTTTGCGCTTGTCAGCAAGGATGGGATAACGACCATAGACGCTCTCGCGCCTTTGCGACATGCCGGAAGGATTACCGAAGCTGGCGATCTCGAGATTTTCCGCTACCGACATCGTACCAAAAACGTTTTTTTCCTGCATCACAAAGGCGAGGCCGGCTTTCGATCTGCCCAACGCATCTTTTCTGGTCAAATCCGCACCATTCATCACCACGCTGCCGCCTTTCAGCGGAACCAGCCCGGCGATCGCCTTTAGCAGGGTTGATTTCCCCGCGCCGTTGGGGCCGATGATTGTAACGATCTCGCCCGCATGCACCTCGACCGATGCGCCTTTGAGAATTTCCTCGGCGGCCCCGTAACCGGCCACCAGGCCTTCTGCCTTCAACATCGTCAATGCCTTCCGCCCAGATATGCTTCCTGAACCCGCTCGTCGGCGACGACGGTATCGAAACTGCCCTCGGTCAATTTGCGCCCTTCCGCCATGACGATGACCGGGTCGCAAAGGCTGCCAATCAGCTTCATGTCATGTTCGATGAGGCAGATTGTGACACCCTCGGCATTGAGGCTGCGCAAGTGATCGGCAATCTCCGCCGTCAACGTCGGGTTGACGCCCGCCATCGGCTCGTCAAGCAGCACGAGCCGCGGCTTCGCCATCAGCGCACGGCCTATTTCCACCAGTTTTTTCTGCCCGCCCGAAAGGGCAGTGACCGGATTGTCCAGAACGTGGGTGAGGCGCAACCGGCGGGCAATCGAGATGGCTTCCTCGGCAAGCTGCTCCTCGCGCCGCTTGCCGGCCGCGCTGCCGGTGATGCTGGCAAACAGGCCTTCGCCCGGATGATCCTGACCATAAAGCATCAGGTGCTGGAAAACGCTGAGTTTGGGAAAACCACGGGCAAGCTGAAAAGTGCGCACCAGGCCCGTCGATACTCTTTCCTGCGGGCTGAGGCGGGTTATGTCGACGCCCGCAAAGGTCACGGAGCCGCTGTCAGGCATGTAGAGACCGGAAATGCAATTAAAAAACGTCGATTTCCCGGCGCCATTCGGCCCGATCAGCCCGGTAATCGACCCGTCGATCACCTCGATGTCGACGCCGTTCAGAACCCGCACTCCGTAAAAAGCGCGCTCGAGATTTTTTACCTGAAGAAGAGGCTTCATGTCTGGCGCTCCGCATCATCGGCAAGCGTTGCAAAATAAGCCCTCACCTGTTGTTTCCAGAACGTCAGAAGGTTTTCGTAATAGGTCGGGTCTGCCGGTCGCAGCACCGTCTGGGCAATCATGCCCCGGATCAGGCACATGGTTGCGTTCATAACGATGCGTACGCTGGCCGGATCGACGTTGCGATAAGTCGCAAGCGCCGTCCAGATATCGTCCAGCCTGTCATGGAACTCCTGCACGACCGGAATGAGTCCGTTGCGAAAACCGGTATTGTGGCGCGCTTCCGGAAGGTATTCGAGCGTGACATAGAACAGTCGGTCGAACATCGTCTTCCAGAGATAATCGACGATCTCGTCGGTCGAGCCGCTACCGGACCCGAACGCGTCAGCAAAGTCTGCCAGCCGCCGATTGACGCTGGTCAGGTCATCGGCCACAGCGCCGATGACAAGGTCTTCCTTGCTGCTAAAATGATGGGTCAGCGCGCCGCGAGACACACCTGCCCTGCGGGCAATTTCGGGAGTGGACGTCTTGTTGAAACCCGTTTTGTACAGGAGATTAATCGTCGCATCGAAAATGGCCTTGCGCGTATCCTCAGACCGCTCACTTTGTGTGCGTTTACGCCGAGCCGGCTGCTGCAGCTCCTTCCCAGTTACCATCAGTTCCCTCGTGTCGTTCCGACTACTTTTTGTGCATTTGTTTTTGCTGCCGCATTCCGGGCACAACTCAAATCTGCACTAAACTTACAAACAATCAAGCCTGTTTTAAAGTGCGCGATTTCTTATTTGGAGGCATTGGGAATTGGCGACAGATCGTCGGGTCCTGGTGGGGCTGAAATCCGCGTAGCGTCAGCGTCAGTCCGTTTTGACACCGCAATACAGACTGCCTCGTTGGCAGGGACGAGGCCTTCTATTTCACGCAGGATCGCAAGGAGTTATGTCTTGTCACGACTGCTCGTTTACATGAAAAGACCTTCGGCTTTTGCCGCATAAGGGAGCGGGACGGCCAGGATTTTTCCTTTGGATTTGACGCGCTTTAGATCTGATTTTTTGCGCTCTACGAGCAGATCAAGTTCATTTTAGCTCAATGGCGCGGGACAAACATGCCGGTGCTTGAAACGTAACGCGAGACGTCGACTCGAGTTCGGGCGAGGGTATCCTCCCCGATTGGCGGTTTTCTCTGCTATGTAACTTTGCCTTGCTTGGCCAGGAAATCGAGAAGAGCTCGCACTCTTGAAGGCAGCGGACCACCCTGCCCGATATGAATGGCATGAAACTCCTCCCGTTCCCCAGGATTATACTCGTCGAGCAACGGCACCAGCCGGCCGGCCTTCAAATCATCGCGTATCGTGAAGTTGGCGAGACGGGCAATTCCATTTCCAGCGAGTACCAGCTGTCGCAGCGCCTCGCCGTCATTGGCCTGGACACGGGCGACGACTGGGGCAAAAATCGTCGCGCCTGCCGATATTAACGGCCAGCCATCCATCGAGCGGGTGTAACCAAGGCCCAGCCTGTCATGCTTTTCAAGTTCCTCGATAGTCCGGGGCAGGCCACGCCGGTCGACATAGGAGGGAGCAGCGACGATTGTCATTGCAGTATCGCCAAGCCTACGCGCGATGAGGCTCGAACTTTTAAGCGGGCCTGCTCGAACCGCAACGTCCATTCGCTCCTCAAGCAGATCGACGACAAGGTCGCTTTGCACGATATCGACGGTAATCGCAGAATATCGCTCCAGGAATTCCGGGAGTATGCCGGCGAGGACATGGGTGGCATAGGAGGCGCTGGTGCTCAGGCGGAGGCGGCCACTGGGCACCTCACCCGCACTGGCGATCCGCTCGGCATCTTCGATGTCTGCCAGGATACGCGTGGCGCGCTCGAAAAAGACGCAGCCTTCCGAAGTCAACTTGAACACGCGCGTCGAGCGATTGATGAGACGGGTACCCAGCCGCGCCTCCAGTCTCGCGACCAGTTTGCTCACCGCCGACGGTGTCATTCCGACGCAGCGAGCAGCTGACGAGAAGCCACCACGCTCGACAACCTGCACGAAGACTTCCATTTCTCCAGATCGATTGACTTCCGCTCGAGCCATCTGGTCCCTGATTTCACAAATGTTGTTCCCGCCCGCAATCTATATCACGAAAGCCGGATCTCCTATCTCTTCCCCATCAGGTGGCGCAAGTCGCTTCCATTTCTCAAGAAAGGAAGACCAGATGGAATATCGTTCTCTTGGCCGATCAGGCCTCAAAGTCTCGGTCCTGAGCTTTGGTGCAGGCACGTTTGGAGGGGCAGGTCCCCTTTTCAGTGCTTGGGGCACGACCGATGTCTCCGAGGCAAGGCGACTTATCGATATCTGCGTTGAAGCAGGCGTTAATCTGTTCGATACCGCAGATGTCTACTCGAACGGTGCATCGGAGGAGGTGCTGGGTGCAGCGCTGGAAGGTCGTCGCGAGACCGTGCTGATATCGACGAAGACCAGCCTGCCTATGGGAGAAGGGCCGAACGATGCGGGTTCCTCCAGGTTTCGCTTGATCAGATCGGTCGAAGACGCACTACGCCGGCTTCGGACGGACTATATAGACATTCTGCAACTTCATGCCTACGACGCCCGGACACCCGTCGAAGAAGTCTTGTCGACGCTTGATACGCTCGTTCGGGCGGGAAAGGTCCGCTACGTCGGCATTTCGAACTTTTCGGGATGGGAAATCATGAAGTCGCTGGCGGTTGCCGACGCGTACGGATGGCCTCGCTACATTGCCAATCAGGTTTACTATTCCCTTCTCGGCCGAGACTATGAGTGGGATCTGATGCCACTGGGTATGGATCAAGGCCTTGGAGCACTAGTCTGGAGTCCGCTTGGCTGGGGGCGGCTCACGGGAAAGATTAGGCGCGGCGCTCCCCTGCCGGAGAGCAGTCGTCTTCACGAAACCGCAAGCTTTGGTCCTCCGGTCGATGAGGAGCATCTCTACCGCGTCGTTGATGCCCTTGAAGACGTTGCAAGACAACTCGACAAAACAGTTGCGCAGGTGGCGCTCAACTGGCTTACAGGCCGGCCCACGGTGTCTTCCATTATCATGGGAGCGCGAAACGAAGAGCAGCTCCGGCAGAACCTCGGAGCGGTCGGTTGGCATCTCACCGATGATCAGATTGTTCTCCTGGACAATGCGAGCGTCTTGACGCCGCCATATCCGCATTTCCCCTATCATCGTCAGGAAGGCTTTGCCCGTCTTAATCCGCCGATGGTAGGTTCCAAGATGCGTGAATGTTGAGCGTAATGTTGCGATTAATGTGGTGGATACGGCTGCAAAAGTTATGCAGAAAGACCAACCCACAACAGCGGTGAGAATACCAGCGCTATTGGCGCTGCGTTACTTTGTCGGCTGAGACCGTGCGCTCAGTTTATGTCCGTCCGGATCACGAACATAAGCGACGAAGGCCCCGTTCGCGCGCTCATTCGGCGGGCTCTCGATCGATGTGCCGCCGTGCATAACACCGGCGTCGTGCCACGCCAGAACATGCTCGCGGCTCAGGGCGGCGATTCCGATTGTCCCGCCATTGGCAACGGTCGCCGCCTTGCCGTCGATCGGTTTCGTGATCATCAGCCGTCCGCCTTCGTGGACATAAATCAGTCTGCCTCTCGCATCCATCTCGCCGGGCCTGCCGCCCAATGCAGCGAACGTGGCGTCGTAGAAGTTTCTTGACCGCTCCAGATCATTACTTCCGATCATGATGTGCGTGAACATGGTCTCATCTCCCGTAAGGCAGCGCGCTGGCAGCAGGGGGCGAGCTCCCCCAGAGCCAGGAGCTCGTTTGTATGCTTTCACCGTACACCGTCCTGAGGGCCTCGCAAAGCATGGCGAATTTGATGGAATTATCGTCCCAAGGCTTTCTCAAAAGAGTGGAGGAAATGTATTCAAGAAACAGCGGGCCGTCAGCCTTCCACCGTCTGGCCCGTGCGATGCGAAATCCCACATTCATCGATCAGGTCGCGAATACGCTGCGCGACGAAGATTGCATGCTCTGTAACCTGCGGCAGCCCCATCAGTTCTCCGAAAGTGCCGCGTGCAAGCGGCCCGGCAATAAAGAGTGAAGTCGTGCTCTCGCCTGAAGCCGATACGGGATTAGACTTGGCATCAACCAAGATGCCAAGCCCGGTCGGGCAGGGTTGCAACAGGCCCGCCTGCTCAAGTTCTCGAAGCATGGCTTGGCTTTGAAGAATGCCGCCATGCGCCGGGCCCGTGGTGACGACGATCGCATCGACATCAAGCGTTTCGAGAGACTTGGCGCGCTGGGGTCGCAACGTCACCCTGTAGCCGGCGTCTATCCGTGTCACGGAAGAAAGCGAGGCAGCCCGGACATCCATTTGGCCGCTCGCGATCGCCTGCTCCACAGCAGCCTCGACTTGCGGCGCGATGCGAAAGCGATGCACATCCCAGACCGGCCGCAAGTGTCGGGCAACGCGCCGTCTCTCAATGACAGGCAGATTTCCCCATATGTCCCTCCCCTGCGCCCTCAGCGCATCCACGACGCTATGCCACGTCATTCCCCGTTCCTCTGCTTCTCGCAGCGTTTGGCGAACCTTATGGAGCAACTTGCTTGCAGAGGTGAACGGTTCAGACAGGAAATCGCCGAAAGGCTCCTGCCCGACGGGGCCATGGCCGCGAGACCGCAAGCCCCTGCGAGAGAAAGACGTTATCTGGCCGACATGGCCCCGTCTCTTGAGCGAGGCAACCACATCGGCGGAGGTCAAGCCATTTCCGACGATGAGAACACGATCTCCAGTCTCGACGGCGTCGATCGCATCGGTCACGGTGACATCCGCAATCAGCTTGGGATCATCTTTGAAGGGCTGAAGCACCCGAGGCAAAGAAGGTGGTGGATGGCTGACGGCCAGCACGACTATATCCGCAATGAGCGCTGTACCGTCAGCCCCCGCAATCTCATAGCGGTTTCCTTTTTGTGACACCGAGATCGCTTTGGTCCGCCACTGTCTGATACGGCCGTCATCCAAAAACGGTTGAATCCGTGCCGAGACGTATTCGCCGAAGACAGACCGCTTGGGATAAGGCAAGCCATCGTGTCCTATGAGCTCGGCATCGTCTCGGGTCGGAATACCGCCAACATAACGCTCGAAATCATCGGGAATATCCGGAAACAACGTCATTCTTGCAGCGGGAACGTTGACCCGATGCGCCGGATCGGTTGCGCTATAGGCCAAGCCGCGGCCCAACTCCGATCGAGGTTCGATGACGACAACGGATGTATCAGTCGGATATCCGATACCCGCTACCAGATGCATTGCCATTGCCGCGCCGGTGAAGCCACCGCCGACAACTGCCACGGTCAGGCGGGCAGAAGCTATGGGAACAAGAGAGTTCATTGCCTCTACGTTCTCCCCAAGGAGATCTGTGCCCTGCACGATTGGAAGGCCCTAAAAAGCGTTTTCCGCTTCCTGCGCATAAGGCTCATCGTCACCACTATTCTATGTTCCCGAAGTTTCCAGCAAAGCTCCTCGTTACGGGGCGCTTGATTGGAAACGCGCTTGAGGGGCACCGTCTCATCACGTCACTATATCTCATTACTGCTGGCGGATGTAGCAAGATCAATTGCCAACCGGGGCGCCTTGCGCGCCCCGGGCTCCAGAGTTTACTCAGCTCCAGGCGTGAAGTGGCGGCTTCTCGCCATTGAGGAAGTACTTGCCGAGGATGGAATATTTCCACCGGACCGGATCGTGCAGCGTGTGGGTACGGGCATTGCGCCAATGGCGATCGAGGTGATGCTCTGCAAGCGTGGAGCGGGTGCCTGCAAGTTCGAACAGCTTGTTGGTCGCCGTAATGGCAATCTCTGTCGAGAGAATTTTCGCCTCGGCCGTCACGATCTGTGCTTCGGCGACCGTGTCAGCATTCGGGCTCTGGATGGCGCGATCGATGGCATAACCGGCTTTTTCAAGCAGCGCCTGGGCCGCATGCAGTCGCAGCGTCAGATCGCCGACAGCCTGGATCGTGTAGGGGTCATCCCAGGCATGATCTACGCCGCTATCCACCCATGCGCGGCTCTTGGTGCGCACGAAGGAGATGGTTTCATCGATTGCCGCCTGCGCTATACCCGTATCCACCGCGACCTGGATAATCTGGAAAATCGCACCATCCGCGGTGGGTTCCGCATAACCCTTGTAGCCGGGAACCAGATGGGTTTTCGGCACTTTGACATTGTTCAGGATCACCGTACCGGACAGCGTCGTGCGCTGCCCGAAGGATGACCAGTCGTCGATGACGGTCAATCCGGGTGCATCCCGCTCGGCAATTGCATACCAGGCGCGGCCTTCATCATCGAGCGCAACGATGGGCACGAGATGGGCGAGAAGTGCGCCGGAGGAGTAGAATTTCTGGCCGTTGACGATCACATGGTCGCCCGCATCGACGAACTTCGTTTCGAAGTCCGCCGCCCGCTTGGAACCGAATTCGGAGAAGGCATTGCCGAAGCGTGTGCCGCGCAGCACTTCTGCGAAAAGCAGCGTCTGCTGAGCCTCATCAGACACCGTCCGGATCGCGGCAACGACGCCGAGATGGTTCTGCGCGATCTGGCCAATCGAGGAATCGGCTGCGGAGACGATCTCGATCACCTTGGCGAGCGTCGCATAGGAGACTTCAGGACCGCCGAACTTCTTCGGCACGTTGATCGACCAGAGCCCGCTTTGCGAGAAGGCATCGAGTTCCTTTACCGGCCAGATGCGATCGCGATCGCGAATGGCTGCGCCGGGGGCAATTTCGGCGGCGAGTTTCTTCGCGACTTCGATTGCTTCGGCATCGCTCTTGATGATGTGTGCCGGCTCACTCGGCCGCGGCACGGCGGGAACGCCTTGAGCCGCATCTTTCGTCTTCACGTTGGAAATGGTCATGCCATGTCTCCTCTTTCCTTTGATTTTCAGTGAATATGCGTGACGAGCGCGGCTGGCTTCTGGCCCAGATAGAAGGCTTTCACGTCATCGCGCGCCTTGAGTTCGGCGGCCGTGCCTGACAGCACGCTCACGCCGTTTTCCAGAACGATGGCCCGGTCGGCATAGGTCAGCGCGACTGCCGAGTTTTGTTCAGCGACCAGGATCGAAAGACCTTCTTCGCGATTAAGGCGCTTCAGCGTGCGGAAAATATCCTGCACGATGAGAGGCGCCAGCCCCATTGACGGTTCGTCGAGGACAAGCAGCCGCGGCCGCGACATCAGTGCCCGGCCGATGGCCGTCATCTGCTGCTCGCCGCCCGAAGTGAGGCCGGAAAGCACCCGGCGCTTTTCCTTAAGTCTTGGGAAATGCGTGTAAATTTTTTCAAGGTCGGTCGCGATTTCAGTGCGCGTGGCGGATCGGCCAAGGCCGCCGGAGACCAGGTTTTCCTCGACCGTCAGTGTCTTGAAGCAATGGCGACCTTCGAGCACCTGCACGAGACCGAGACGGACAAGGCTTGCCGGGGTTTCGCGCGTGACATCACGACCGTCAAACAGAGCATGACCGGCGAGCACCTGCCCCCGTTCGGCCGGAAGGAGGTTGGAAACCGCCTTCAGCGTCGTCGTCTTGCCAGCGCCGTTCGCACCGAGAACGGCAAGGATCTCCCCCCGTCCGAGCGAAAAAGTGACCCCATGCAATGCGGTGATGGCATGATTGTAGGTTGCGTGGAGCCCCTCCACGGCAAGCAGCCTGTTCCCCTCGGTCATCACGATCTCCTTGGCGCTTTTCGGGATGTTGTGGCCGGACACGGGGAGACCCTTGCCCGACCACGCGAACATCAGTTCGTCACGGAATTCGCATCTTCCGACGTGCGAAGCTTGATGCCCTTTTCAGCCGCATAGGCCTCGGACGACTTCTCGATGATCGGGCGCAGCAGGGCCCAGTCCGGTGCGATCCAATCGGAAACCACGTTCCACTTCTTGCCGTCCCACTGCTGGAACGTCACGTAGCCGTTACCCTCATGGTTATCCCAAGTGACATTGATCGAGTGGAAGAGATCCTTGGCGCCCAATGCCTCGACACGGGCTGGATCAAGCTGCAGATGCTCGAAGCCCCAGCGAACTTCGTCGCCGGTCAGGGTGCGCTTGCCGAATTTCTCCTGGGCGATCCGCACCGCCTCGACATTAAGAATACCGTTGACGATACCGAGATTGTGATAGACGGAGCCGATGCGGCTCTTGTCATCAAGGTTGCCCTTGCCGGCGTCATAGACGGTTTTCACGATTTCCTTGACCACCGGATATTCGGCACCGGATGCCTGGGTGGTGATGGCGGTATAGCCTTTGGCAGCGTCGCCGGCGGGAATAACGTCCTCTTCCGAGTTGGACCAGACATTGCCGATGATGCGATCCACCGGGAAACCGGTCTTCGCCGCCGTCTTCAACGCCACCGGGTTCATGACGCCCCAGCCGCGCAGCACGACATAATCCGGCTTGGCACGGCGGATCGTCAGCCACTGCGACTGCTGCTCGTTGCCCGGATGCGGGACTTCGATCTGCTGGAGGTCGAAGCCATACTTCTTGGCCAGCAGGTCATAGATCGGGATCGTTTCCTTGCCATAGGGAGAGCCGTGGTAGAGCACGACGATCTTCTTGCCCTTCAGTCCTCCAACCCCGCCTTCCTTGGATGCAATGTAGTTCACGATGCCGGAGGTTTCGCTGTAGGGATTGAGCAGCAGCGGGAAGACATAGGGAAAAACACGGCCGTCAGTCGAATCCGTGCGGCCGTGGTTGATGGTAATGAGCGGTACCTTGTCTTGGGTGATGCGGTCGATCATGGCATAGGCTATGCCGACCGACAGCGGGTTCCAGGCCGCAACGCCGGGATTGCTCTTCAGGCGTTCATAAGCTTCGACCCCTCGCTCAACTTCGTACTGGGTTTCGGCTTCGGACCATGTCAGCTTGACGCCGTTGATACCGCCGTCCCTGATGTTGACGAGATTGAGATAATCGATGAATCCGCCGAAAAAACCCGTGCCGCCGGCTGCATAAGGCCCGACGCGGTAGCTTTGCAGGGGGAAGTACTGTTCATCGGCCATGGCCGGGGAGGCGATGGCGGCGAGGCTGATGCCGGCAGCAAAGGCTGCTGCTTTGATTTTCGTGTAGAAGGTCATATCTGGACACACTCCGTCTGTCGGCTGGCGCTCGGCCATCCGTGTTGGTTTCAGGAATTCATTGCTGATAAGCTTTTCTTGTTGGAAGCCTTTGCCTGTCAGGGCCGGCTTCGAGGGGTTCACGCCCGCCTGACGGCAGCCGTAATGCGTAACTTCAAGCGATCCCACAATGATACGAGGCCGTCAGGTTCCAGGATCAGAAACAGAATGATCAAGGCGCCGAGAACGATGCGCTGCGTCATATCGAGCACTCCGGAATTAAAGACATCGCCCAATAGCAAAGAGCCAAGCCGTGAGAGGACGAGCGGAAAGACGACGATCAAAGCCGCGCCGAAGAAGGCACCCCGGATCGAGGCAAGCCCGCCGATTATGACGATGAAGAGTATTTGGAACGAGCGGTCGAGATTGAAACCGGCCGGCTCCACCGTGCGAAGATAGGCAAAAGCCCAGATTACCCCGGCAACCCCGACGATGAAGGACGAGATTGCAAAGGCGAGCAGCTTGGTGCGCAGCACCGGAATGCCGATGATGCGTGCGGCGGTCTCGTTGTCGCGCACGGCAATGAAGTTGCGGCCGGTCTGCGACGATACCAGGCGGTAGGCGAGGAACGTGAGGACGGCGACAATGGTCAGCGCGAAGAGATAACGCCCGATCGGCCCTTCGAAAGAAATCCCGGCCAGCGATAGCGCTGGCGCATCGATCACGCCGGATGCGGATTCGTTCGAGAACCAGCTGAATTTCGTTAACGCCCATTGCACGAAGAACTGCGCCGCAAGAGTCGAAACGGCGAGGTAGAAACCGCGCAGTCGCAGGCTCGGCAGGCCAAAAACTATGCCGATAGCTGCGGCGGAAAGACCGGCAAGTACAATCGAAACAATAAGCGGCAGCGCATCGATACGCAGATTGAAATTGTATGCCGCGAAGGCACCGACGGCCATGAATGCGGCCGAACCAAGCGAGACCTGACCCGCATAGCCAGTCAAAAGGTTGAGACCAACCCCGGCAAGGCTGAGCGCAAGAAACGGCAGCAGGATTGCCTCGAAGAGGTAACTGGTGCCGACGAACGGCACGACGAGATAAGCAACGGCGAGCAATGCCACCGTGCCGGCATGGCGCGGCAGGGAGAACGACGATGAAAGATCGGCTGTAACGGCGGACATATTAGACCCTTTCCACAAGCTTTTGACCGAAGAGCCCGGACGGGCGGATCAGCAGGAAGGCAAGGGCCACGACATAGGCGAACCACCCCTCGATGCCGCCGCCGAAGTACTCACCGATATAGACCTCGGCGAGCTTTTCCGACGCGCCGACAATCAGACCACCGATGATCGCGCCTAGAATGGAATCGAAGCCGCCGAGAACGAGCACCGGCAGAGCCTTCAGCACTACCAGCGACAGCGAGAACTGCACCCCGAGCCGCGCACCCCAGAGCAGCCCGGCGACCAGGGCAACGAGGCCTGCCGCCGCCCAAACGCTCGCCCATATCCAGGGCAGCTTGAGACCGACGGCAAGCGCCGCGAACTGGTCATCCGCGACGGCGCGGAAGCCGAGGCCGATGCGGGTGTAGCGGAAGAAGGCCGAGAGAGCCGCCACCATGCCAGCCGCGACGACTGCGGCAAAGATGTCGAACTGGCTGATGAAAACGCCACCAACATCAAAGGGAATGTCCTCGATACCGAGATCAAGCCCATGAACCTGCGTACCCCAGAGGAGTTGGGCCGCTCCCTCGATGATGTAGGAGAGGCCAAGCGTCGCCATGAACAGCGTGATCGGTGGCTTGTTGGTGAGCGGCCGAAGCACCGTACGCTCGATCGCAACACCGATGACGACCATGATGGCAAAGGTAATGGCAAAGGCAGCCACAAAAGGCACGCCACGCTCGACAAGGCTGACAAAGGTCAGCGCCGCGAACAGGAGAAGCGCGCCCTGCGAAAAGTTTAGGACACCCGATGTCTTGTAGATCAGCACGAACCCGATGGCGACGAGGGAATACATGACCCCGGAGAGCAACCCGCCGACCAGGACCTCGGTAAAGAACAACCAATCAAACGCAGCCATCAGATACCCTCCCCGTCTTCGTTTTCCGGCGCAGCGCCGAGATAGGCATCGATGACACGTTGATCGCTGGCAATTTCCGCAGGTGTGCCATCGGCGATCTTGCGCCCGTAGTCGAGCACCGCGATGCGGTCGGAAAGACCCATCACCACGCCAATGTCATGCTCGATCAGAACGACGGTGACCGCATATTCGTCACGCGCGAGACGCACATAATCGGCAAGTTCGTTCTTCTCCGTCGCCGTCATGCCAGCCATGGGCTCGTCAAGCAGCAGAATGCGTGGCTCGGCGGCAAGCGCACGCGCCAGTTCCACCCGCTTCTGCAATCCATAGGGCAGCGTGCCGGCAAGCCGGTCAACATGGGGCGTCAGATGCAGAAAATCGATGATCCGCCCTGCCCGCTCGCGGGCATCGGCCTGCTCGCGACGAGCGCTCGGCAGACCGGCTATCTGGCTCAGGAAATTTGCCCGCTCGGCGTAAGCCCGCCCCGTGGCGACATTATCGAGAACACTGAGACCCTTGAACAAGGCGAGGTTCTGGAACGTCCGCGCCACGCCGAGACTGGCGAGCTTCTCAGTCGGCACTGGACGATAGGCTTTGCCATTAATCGCTACATGGCCACGATCCGGGCGGTAGACGCCTGAGATAACATTGATCAGCGAACTCTTGCCGGCGCCGTTGGGCCCGATAATACCCAGGATTTCGCCCTGCCGCACGGCCAGGTCGATATTCTCCAGAGCGACGACGCCTCCAAAGGAGAGGTCAATACCGCGAAGCTCCAGCACGAGTTCTTTGGCGGCGTCCAGCGCGTGGCGTTCTTGCCCGGCATGCTCGCTGGGCAAGGCAATGTGTTGGCGAATGTCCGTTGGGATCGCCACCTCCGCGCCAAGACTTGCAACCAGAAAACTCGATGCTGACATCGTTCAGTCCATGCTCCGCCCAATGGGCACAGGTTTCCAATCACGAAGGCGGTCCCGCCCGTGGTCCAGGCGGCGGCCGAAGGCCGCTGCCGTCCGATTTGCGACATTACTCCGCAGCGATTGCTGCGCTGATTTCCGCCTGTTCCAGTTCGCGCACGAGCGGGATGACATGCTTGCCGAAATACTCGACTTCTTCCTGAAAATGCAGGAAGCCCAGCAGGATAAGGTCAGCCCCGGCGCGTTTGAGGTTCACCACGCGTTCGGCAACCTGCCGCGGCGTGCCGATCAGGTTTGAGCGGAAGCCGTCATTATACTGAACGAGGTCTTCGAAGCTCGACTTCGCCCAGTTGCCCTCGCCTTCGGGAGAAGACTTGCCGGCATTTTTTACCTCATGGCCGAAGGCATTGACCGCTTCCGGATTGGCCTTTTCGATGATCTCGGCAAGCACGGCTCTCGCCTCTTCCTCGGTCTCGCGCACGATGGCGAAGGCATTCACGCCGACTTTGACCGCATGGTTGTTTTCTTTGGCCTTGACGCGAATGTCATTCACCTGCTTGGCGATTTCCTCCGGCGTGTTGCCGTTGGTGAAGTACCAGTCGGATACGCGGGCCGCCATATCGCGAGCCGCACGCGACGAACCGCCCTGGAAGATTTCCGGCTGCGGATCAATCGGCTTCGGCTTGAGGGAGTAGTTGTTGAAGCGGTAGAAATCGCCGCGGAAGGTGAAATTGTCTTCCGTCCAGATGCCGCGCAGAGCCCGGATGAATTCTTCCGAACGGCGGTAGCGTTCGTCGTGATCGAGCCAAGGCTCGCCGATGGCGTGAAACTCGCCGCGGAACCAGCCGCTGACGATGTTAACGGCAACGCGACCGTTGGTGAGGTGATTGATCGTGGCAATCTGTTTGGCGGCAAGCGCGGGGTTCCACGGACCAGGCAGAATGGCGGCGATGACCTTCAGCGTCGTCGTCGATTCCAGCAGGGCGTGACTGAACGACACGGATTCATGTTGGAATTCGGCACCGTAGCCGGCGGTGAAGCGGATCTGGCTCAGCGCGTAATCGAAGCCGCTCGCTTCGGCGATCTGCGCGAGCTTGCGGTTGTAGTCAATTGTCCAGCTGGTGCGCTGCTCGATGTTCGAGATGACGAGGCCGCCGGACACATTCGGCACCCAATAGGCAAATTTCACGGGCTCGGCGTGGTGTTCAGTCATGGAAATCTCCTCTTTTCTGATGTCAGTTCGCGACCGCGTCGTGTGAAACGAGACGAAGGGCCGAACGGTGATCGTCGGCGACAAGGTTTCTGGCTGGCAGTAGATCGATCAATTCGGCAACGGCACGCTCGACGCGCGCCTCAACCACGGGGTTCGAGAGCGTGTATCCGGTGAAATCCGCCTCGACGGCGTAGACCGTTGTTGGCACTGTAACGGCGCCAAAGAAGCCGAACAGCGGCCTGAACTGATGCTCCAGCATGAGGCCATGCAGTGCTGTACCGCCCGTTGCCGCAAGGATCACACGCTTGCCTTGAAGCGCACGGAAATCGACGAGATCGAAGAGATGCTTTAACGCGCCGGTGTAGGATGCGCGGTAGACAGGCGAACCGACGACAAGTACGTCGGCACCTTCCACAGCATCAATAATCCTGCGGCCGGCCTCATCCAGTTGATCTGCGCGAAGAGCCCTGAACAGGATCGGTGCCGCCACAGCCAGATCGACCGTGTCCACAGAGACGCTTGCCCGTCTCTCGATCGACTTCAGGATGTCCGAGACAATGCGTGCCGTGCGTGACGGTTGTTTAACGCTGCCGCTTATTCCAAGTACGTTCATTGTTCGCCTCACTCTTGTTACCTTTAATTTCTATAGTTTTCATAGATAATCAAAGATGCAAATTCCAAAGTGAGGGCATTTTGAGGAAACCAATCTTGTGCATTCGCCCTCTGACGCAAAGGACTAAGCAGGCAGTGCCAGTGAGCAGCGAAGCGTTTAGGCGCCACGTCGCTCGTTTGTCGTGACCGACATACAAAAACAGTCGCGTTCTCCCTCACCAGAATTGAATATGAGGGTGTGGCTCATTTCACTGTATTAATGGCATGCCAGCCATCGAACCGCCCCGCATCGATTGATGAATGACTGACGAGCGATCTACGTCGATAAAATGCACACTTCGGTAGCGCCCAAGTCAGCGCATGTGCGAAGGATAGGTGTCATCGACTGCGTGCGGTCTTTCCGGCATGGCATTTTGCGGGTCGCCGCCATAAACCGGCGGAAAACGGACCATTTACCGGATCTCTCTGCACAGAGAAGCCAAACCTCCGGCATGTATGGCGTCGACTGCGTTTTAGCGACAATCAGCATTCGAGGTCTTGTTGGAGGCACGCGACCGATTGAGAGCAAGAAATTAAATGGTCTTGGTCGCGGTTCCGATATAGTCGGTTATCGTAGACCTAATCTGCAGGGCGTTGCATGGACCAGATACTCGCCATACGAACATTCGTTCGCGTCGCCGAAGCCGGATCTTTTACCAAGGCTGCGGACACAATGAATCTCCCACGGTCGTCAGTTAGCAAGCTCGTGCAGGATCTTGAAGCACATCTCGGGACAAAACTCGTTGAGCGGACCACCCGGTCGGTGACAATGACCACGGAAGGTATTGCCTATCACCAGCGCGCCCTTCGCCTGCTTGCAGATCTGGACGACATGGACGGCACCGTCGCTGGCGCCCGCAGCGCGCCCAAAGGAAGGCTTCGGATTGATATTGGTTCTGTCCTGGCGAACCGGATCCTCATCCCGTCCCTTTGGGACTTCCAGCGCCAGTATCCGCAGATAGACCTGCTTCTCGGCGTCAGTGATCGATCTGTCGACCTTATTGGCGAAGGGATCGATTGCGTCATTCGTGGTGGTTCACTTGGCGATTCATCCCTCAGGGCGAGGAAGCTATGCGAACTCGACTATGTGCTCTGCGCAGCGCCAGTTTATCTCGCCGGAAAAGAACTGCCGATGCATCCAGACGACATTCAGGCGCATCGTGTCGTCAGCTATTTTTCGGCGTCATCCGGTAAACGGTTCCCGCTGCGCTTCCAGCGCGGCAACGAGCAGACCGAGTATATGCCGATGTCAAGCGGCATTTCCCTCAACGAAAGCACGGCGCATTTGAATGCGTTGCTAGCCGGGTTGGGTATCGGCCAAAGTTTCGGATTCCTGGCAAGACCTAATATCGACAAGGGTTTGCTGATCGAACTGCTTCCTGACTGGAAGCCTGAAAACCATGTTTTGCACCTGGTCTATCCCGCTGACAGATTTTCAAACCCGCGGCTGCGGGCATTCTCGGACTGGGCGGCGAAAGTGTTTGAAGGCGTCGACGCAAGGCGCGGCGCGGCGATGGATACTGTCCATACAGATGGATAATGTCTCCATACGAACTGGCTTCTCCCTGCAGGGCTGAGGAATTACGTTCTGCACATCGGACGGCGACGACAGGCCCAAGGCCGGCGCCACCTCCCGCATAGCTTTAGACCGTCAACAGGCCGCGAATTCGGACTGACCCTTTCGCGCGCCCAGCCTTAGGAGAATAAAATGACCAAGAGACTAGCAAATAAGATTGCAATCGTGACCGGTGCAACGAGCGGCATTGGCCTGTCGACCGCCAGGCTTTTCGCAACCGAAGGAGCCCGGGTTTACATTACAGGTCGCCGCAAGGACGCTCTGGATAAGGCCGTCGCAGCGATCGGCCACGGCGCCGTCGGCATACAGGCGGACTCGGCAAAGAACGACGAACTCGACGACGTCTTCGCCCAGGTGAAGTCGCAACAGGGACGCCTTGATGTCCTGGTCGTCAACGCCGGCGGCGGCAGCATGCTTCCCCTCGGCGAAATCACCGAAGAGCAGGTTGACAACACGTTCGCCCGCAATGTGAAGGCGGTCATCTTTACTGTTCAAAAGGCTCTGCCACTGATGGGTCAGGGTTCGTCGATCGTTCTAACGGGTTCGACCGCCGGCACAGAAGGCACGGCCGCATTCTCGGTCTACTCAGCCTCCAAAGCGGCCGTCCGCAACCTCGCCCGCTCTTGGGCTCTCGATCTCAAGGGCACTGGCATACGCGTGAACGTCGTTTCCCCCGGAGCAACGCGCACGCCCGGACTTGTGGAGCTTGCTGGTGATGACAAGGAGCAGCAGCAGGGTCTGATCGACTACCTAGCTTCCCGTATTCCGCTCGGTCGCGTCGGTGAGCCCGACGAAATCGCCAAGGCGACCCTCTTCCTCGCCTCCGACGATGCGAGCTTCGTAAACGGCGCCGAACTGTTTGCCGATGGTGGCCAAGCCCAGGTCTAAATCCTTGGACGGGAGCGGGCCGCGCCCGCTCTTTTTTCTCCTGGGGCACCAGCGTTCACAGACCCATCAGAATGCACCAATCTGTTTCGATGAAGTCGCTCTGGTTCAAACGGCCTCCAAAAAGCAACGTTGAATCGCTGACTGGTCAGGACTTCAATGAATGAGATACGTTGGCTTCGTTTATCGCGGAAGACGATGATAAACTTATTCTGATGATTGAGAGAAAATATGGAAATTGAATCCAATATCGACATCGTATCCAATGAGTTGGAATCTTTTACCATTACTCGGGTTGAGGCCAAGAACCCAAAGTGGATTGCTTTGTTCGCAGTCGGTCGTGGCGGTAATCCGTCACGCCACCGTCATTTGCTGCAGACCTTGGCGAACGGGAATTACACGGTCATCGCACCACACTTTGAAATGCTGACCTCAATCGCCCCGACCAAGGCCGAGTTGGACATGCGCATCCGCAGGCTCGAAGCATCTATAGACGATTGCACCTCCAGCAATCTCCCCATCGTGGGTATCGGGCATTCCATTGGAGCGACGGCCATGCTCGCCCTTCAAGGTGCCGAGGGAGAAACCCTTGATGGGCAGCAACTGATTACAGGCTCTACGCCACGCCTCGAGCGACTGGCAGTCTTGGCTCCGCCAACGGACTTCTTCCGCCGACCAGGTGCGGTTGACCGTATCAAGATGCCGATGAAAATCTGGGTGGGAGCCAAGGACACAATCACGCCCCCGGCCCAGTCTCGTTTTCTCATGGATGCACTAGCCGCCCAGGCATCTGTGGCGCTCCAAGTTGATCCCGATGCCGGCCATTTCACATACATGGACGAATTGCCACCAAATGTCCCGGAACCTCATCCAGATCGACACACTTTTCTCGCTGGCTTGGCCGATGAAGTAACCGCGTTCTTAGTCGCATAGCGGCTAATGCGGTTAGCAGATAACCGTCATGCCGCGACCGTGGGACAATTATTGCTTTTAAAACACCCGGTAGGTCCGTGTGCTGTCAGCGATTTGTCCACGCGCCCCGCCAGACAGCCTTGAACAGGTCGTTTACGCGTCAATCGACGCCAACGTCTTTCCACTTGGTCTGCTGGTCGAGGAAAGTGGCTCGCTGCGTTGCCTCAATGCTCGCTGATAGTGCGGCGAGTTGCGAGGGCCGGCCACCAGTCGCGCTCAGATTCGCATGGGCAAAATGATCGAAAAGACCGTGATTGAATAAACTGTTAGCTCTCACGGAGCCGAGAGCTCGATCCACTGATGTGGAATACCGGGCACGTCAGTTCCAGCTTTAAGGCCAGCTCGGCCACCATGGCACAGAGAAAGGAGAAAAAGCCAATCCCTCAACTAAACCCTGATCAGAAAATCGTACTCGGAGGTGGCGCACTTCTCCTTGGAAATCGGCTCGGTTCCTCATTGAAACCGATGTCCGGGGTCAGGCACGGTCGTAAGTGAAGGACGTCAGCAATGTCGTCACGAAGTTGCTCGCCCGTTCCTTTACAAGCACTTCAGTCCACTCGTCGGTTCCTCGAAGTCGAAGATCGGAGTGGATGCTGTCGACCGCAGCTTCTTCAATACGTTTTATATGGGCCTTGAAATTCGCTTCTCCACCGTCATGGTACATGTCGCGAATGACCATGCGCAGGATTTCCTGGATAGCGATTTGCCACGACGTGTTGATTGCCTGGAGCTCGTTATTATCCGGTGCCATGGGGCTGCTTTCGTTAGAGTGTCACCAGCATGACGCCGTCATGTTGTGGGGTCGGCGTGCAAGGGCAAGGTTAGGCTTGTCTTGCCTTGCGGTTAGCGTAGCGCCGGTCGCGTTCAGCCTTTCGCATCGTCTCATCTTCAATGACCCGGGCTATACGTGCCTTTTCGGCACTCTCCCGCGCTTCGATTTCTGCGACTGCGACCGCCTCAATCGCTGCCTGGCGCTCCAAAGCGTCGGTCTCGATACGTTGCTGTTCCTCAAGCTTCGTGCGCTCGCGTTGAAGACGTCGCTCTTCTCGAGCTGTGGCAATGGCTGCTCGTTCTGCCTGTCTTGCCAGCCTGGAAGGTTCTAAAGCGGTCTTTGCCGCGCGGTACGCATTGAGCAGAGCAGCTTTGGCTTCGGTAGATGCGGCGCGACGGTCGGCGACGTCATTGTTTCGGGCGTTCTTCATGGATATCCTGATAATGAGTGGAAGAGAGATCATCGCGTTTTTGGCGCGTTTTATGACCGGATTGATGGAGCAGTGCCCTGCCTTCTTGGCGAGACGTGCCGCTGGCAGCCATTCGGTCTACGGGGCGTGAGCGCCGTATTCCGACACTACCGCAAGGTTGCTTTTGACAGAAAATTACATCTGGATGCCGGTGAGGCAGATCGTCGTCTGCGAGCCGGATCCACTTTGTTTTTCTGCTCTTGCAATCTCAATTGGTTCGGCTTGAAACCGAAACGAAAAAGGCCAGGCAAAACGCCTGACCTTAATGAAGCAGCTTCCGACAGTGCCAGTACATCCGTGGTCAAAGGGAAGCAAATCTTGATTTATGCGGCCTGCAGATTGGTAGCAGACATCTTGCCCGACTTGTTGTCGCGCTCGAGTTCGAAGCCGATCTTCTGGCCTTCAACGAGCTCGCGCATTCCGGCGCGCTCGACAGCGGAGATATGAACGAACGCATCAGCGCCGCCATTGTCGGGCTGGATGAAGCCGAAGCCTTTGGTGGAATTAAACCATTTTACTGTGCCAGTGGTCATGTTGAACCCTTTCAAAGCATAGAGTGTAGGACCGCGAAGCTGATGCTGCGCAGCGAGGAAACCGACTATTTTTGAAATGGAAGTTCGCTTAAAGCGCGGTGCCAATCGCGCGGTAGACAAAGCTCGGCAAGCAAAAGATCGATGATTTATGTATAATGTACCGAAATCGTCGCGTCAACGATTAGTTTTCATATTTTGTGTATTCGCCTTAGGGTTGTACTTCCTGAGCGTTGCATGAGGCTGGTGCTTCGAATTACTCCGGATTTATAGACAGCTTATCCCACCTCGAGAAGAACGTTAGGCTGCGCAACCTCAAATGGCGTCGGCAATCAATGTCATCCACACGCCGACTTCCACGGAATCCGCGCTCCAAGCTGGGTCGAGTAGGCATGGCATTTTACGGCGCTTCGTGCGGTTGGAATTTCTTTTGCTGGGCCGCGATCGACATCACGCGATGGTGAGCATTGTGAAGATGAAGCAGGGTAGCTTGTCTCGATCCAGATCGTTGATCGCGCCTCGGCGTGCGCGGTAATCAAGGAGGTGACGTATCGGCATGTTTTTGGCAAAATGATGCAAGGATTGCTGGCGGAGCTCTAACATTGGTGACTGTTCCTAATAATACGAACGCGACGACGTACGGAGTGAAACCATGAACAGGCAAGAGCCCAGGCTTTCCTGGTGGATCGCGCGTTGGGTTTTGCTCGCGCTCGCTATTCCCGGGGCATCGCAATCCGCGCTGGCCGATGCACCAAGACTTGGTCCTTTCGAACTCCCCAAGCCGCGTGAACTGACCATTTTCAAGAACGACGAGAACTTCAGCCCCTTTGAGGCTCTGAACGGGTCTTACGCATCGGCAAGATCATGCTCCGCCGTCCCTCACGGTCTGTGGATCGAAGTCGACGGCAAGGGCGATTGCATTCGGTATTATCCGCAGGCGCTGGTAGATGGCCAAAATCAGACGGCCCTGGTTTATTTCGGTGGCGACGTGATGTTGCGCAATTCCAAAGGCGTGCGTTTCATATCAGATTCCTATCTGCGCCAGTCACCTGCCACGATAGCAGCAGAAATGGCGGATTGGGCGCTACAAGCCGGCTATCCCGCAATCTTCATTGCCCGCCCGGGCATATATGGTTCTTCTGGCGACCATAACAAACGTCGCCATCTGCGCGAAATTGCGCTGATGGATCGCGCGCTCGACCTGATCAGAGAAAGGCATAAGGTATCAACTTTCATCCTTGCGGGTCATTCCGCAGGCGGACAGATTGTTGCCGCCCTCTTGAACCGGCGCAGGGACATCTCGGCCGCCGTTATCACCTCCGGTCTGGTTTCGGTAAAGCAGGTATCCGCCTTCTGGGAGCGGCGGCGGCGGGTTCCTGGCAAACTGCTTTACAATTCATCAGAATTTTACGATCCCGTTGATGAAATCGACCGTATTCCGGCCGATCATCGGCCAGAGATCTATATTCTGTCCGATCCGGAAGATCGTACCGTACCATTTTTCAGTCAGCTCTTTTATGTCAGGCGCCTGCGCGCCGCAGGCTTTGAGCCACACCACGTCTACGTTCAGGCGACGGACCGCCAACGCCATATTCTGGCATATCACGGTCGCCTCGCTGCTGCCCTGATCGCTCAAGGCAAGTCCCCGGTCGAAATCCGTCGTGCCGTGCATGAAATGGAACTTGAACAATTCAAATAGCGGTTCGCTTTGGCCGCGTGCAAACTGGCCTATGTGAGGGTGCTGCGGTCGGCGTTATTCTTCAACCATTCTACCAGTTCGTGCATTCCTGTGCTGTGCGAGCCCTTGAAAAGAACAGTGTCCCCGTCTACCAGACGCTCACGAAGAATTTCCTTCAGTGCCTGACGAGATTCGGCATAGAGACCACGCGAGGACGGCGAAAGCGCTTTCCAGAAGTCGCTATAAAGGTCACCCGTAGCATACACCTCATCGATCGACCGGTCCTCTATAAAGGCTGCGAGCTCGGTATGGTAGGCGGCCCCGCCGGGGCCAAGTTCCGCCATCTCTCCCAAAACAGCAATCCGCCGCCCACCTATGTGATCACCCAGGCGGGCCAGAGCAGCGCGCATCGAACCCGGATTGGCGTTATAGGCATCATCGATCACGGTGAGCCGGCGTCCGTCAAGCAAGAGGTGAATTTCTTCACCGCGTCCCGGCAGAGCCGCGAAACTTTCCAGTTGGGCGATCGCTGGTTCGAGTGGGTGACCGAGTACGGAGATCGCTGCGAGAACGGCCAGGCCATTCAGCGCCATGTGAGATCCGGCCGCGCCGATCAAGAAGCTGACCTCCCGGTTCCTGATCCGCGCATGAGCGTGCCGGCTTGCCGCGTCATAGCGCAGCAGCTGGCACATGCATTCCTCCGAGGTGCCGTAGGTGACAATGTCAAGCTTTCGCCGAGAAGCCGCATCATGCACCGTGTCCCATTCAAGCATATCGCGGTTGAGGACAGCCGTGTCGCCCGGCTCCATGCCCAGAAATATTGCGCTTTTGGTCCGTGCGATGTCGGTAACCGTGCTTTTTTCGCCTAGGTGGGCAGGTAGAACATTGGTAAAAATAGCGACTTTCGGACGCGCCATACGGGCACTTATGGCCATTTTGCCGATGGCGAGTTCCAGCACCACATGTGGAGTCTCCCACGGGATGGAAGCAAGGTTCCACGCCACGCCGGCGGGCAGGTTCGCATTATGGTTGCTTTTGGCGACATTGCCCCAAGCCGAAAGCGCGTGGGCAAGCATGGCGACAACTGTCGTCTTACCGGCACTACCGGTCACGGCCAACACACTGCCAGTCATCCGGCTGCGCGCATAGTCGCCCATCGCCAGAACGGCTTGCATATTGTCCGCAACCTTCAGCACCGGCCCCTGCTGGCCACTGGCAAGATCCGGTTCTGTTGTCATGAAACCTGCCGGTTTTGCCCGATTGATCAGTACATTCACCGGCACGCCTGTTGCGTCCTCATTGCCACGCAAGACGACCATGTCTGCAGGTTGCATCGCAGGTGCGTAGGTGCAAAGACCCTTTGCAGTCCAGCCGTGGGGCGGTTGACGAACCCAGGTGCCGCCCGTCGCGGCAGCGATATGCGCCGCATTCCACTGCCTGCCACCAGGAATGACCTTTGACTTCGATAATCTGGCGACACGGAGCCTGTCAGATGCGGCATGTTGGCGTACAAGTTCGCGGAAAGCTGCCCGCTCTCTAAGATAGCTGCGATAAGCAACGAGGCCGGAAAGGTAGTGCTCGACATCGTCTATCCGCACCCGGAACGCATGGTGACGGATGAAGAATGAGCCGGCGATACGGTCGGGCTTGCGATAATACATCGCCATTTCCGGCCAGAAATGGCCGTTAAGCAGATGGCGGGCGCGTTTCTCAAGCGCCCTTTCGAAATGCACCAAATCGATGTCACTCAGTAGGCCGTGCAATTTGGGTTCGGCAGCAATCCGCGACAGCGTCTGGCGTGCGGCCATCATCAATTCGAGCAATGTCGGGAAGGTGGTGATCCGGTTCTCCACGAAATCGAGATAGTCAGCGATGTTGCGGATGGCAAAACGGAAGTAGCGCTCCTCGGGCCTGTGACGCGTCAGTTCATTGACGCAATAGCCGAGCCAGTGATCGTGATGTTTCCAGTGATCGCGGGCGATGAAGTGATTGAATGCCCGCTCAACGGTTTCTAGCCACCTCTCATCGCCGGTCAGGTCGTAGAGTCGTATGAGACCGAAGGCTGCCTCGCCTTCGTAATAGATGGTGCGATATTTCTGTTTGATGGCAAGACCGGGAAAATGAAGGACATGCACGAAGGCGCCGGTCTGCGGATTCTGCATGTGGCGGATGCCGAGAGCGAGCTGGTCTGCAAGTCCCCTCCATTCTGTTTTACCGGTGGCGGCCATGTATTTCGTCAGGGCGAGTAGCGCAACGGCGTTGCCGCCAAGCTTGATTTCACCGTCGGCCTCAACGAGGAACGCAGCTTGCGTGCCATCGGGAAGGACGGTGGGCTTGATCAGCCTGGCCTCGAGAGCGACGAGCGCGCGTTCGATTGCATTTTTCAGCTGCGCGTCATGGGTGACTTCCCAGGCCTCGATCATGGCATAGGTCGTGCTCGCGTGCCGCAAGGCGTTATAGGCCTCTATGCGTCGGTCGAAACAGGCATGGTAACCGTAGACAAAGAATCCGTCTGCTTCGACCTGTCGTGCAAGATACCTAGAGGAGTCACGAATAAGTGACAGTACCACCCCGCCGTCCAGCCTGTCGATTGTCCGGCGTCCGGCTTCAATGCCCATTCCCTCAATTGCGTGGAGCCTATCGGCTTCATCGCAGAAGACACCTTTTGTCGAAAAGAGAAAGATCGCTTTGTCTTGCAAAAAGCTGAGAGCTGGCAGATCTTCATAGCGAGCGCGAGCATAAATGCTGAAATTCTTCTCGTTCAGCACGGCATTGGTGATGGTGTTGCCGCCATAGAGCATCGCATTTGCGTTCAGCTCCTGTTCCGTGAAGGCATGGCGGAATGCCGGATCCAGCGCGATGCCAAAGCGAAAATAGTTACGCTTCACTTTGCCGAGCAGTGCGCGCAGCTGAGGCCATGTCGTCTGTTCGGCAATCTCTACCCAATCGACACGGAGCCAACGCCCCTCAATGTTTTCGGAGGCCATGGCGGCGAACAGACTGGTTACTCCCTGCTGCCATGCCGACTCAAGCGATGGCCCTGACGCATTAATGACACGGGCGCGCTTGTCACCATCGGATACCGAAAAGAACAACGTCACGGATGGCAGCGGCTGTGCCAGTGGGCGGACCCGGCCGCGCAGAAAGGTCCGAATACTCGAAAGCCGCTGTTTTATGTCCCGTGGTTTCCTTGCCAGGTCCACTCTTGCCTCAACGTTCACGCAATGCCTCCCGGGCCTTGTTGAAAGGCTTGACGAGATATTCCAGTACGGTCTTTTCACCCGTATGAATATCGACGTTCGCGACCATGCCCGGCACTATCGGAAACTCACGACCGGCGGCGTTGACCAGCGCGTCCTTCTCGGTCTTGATGAATACGCGATAGTAGTAAATCTCCCGGTCGACTTCATCCTGTATCGTGTCGGGCGAAATTGTCGTGACTTTGCCGTCGAGACTGCCATAGACGGCGTAGTCGTAAGCGCTGATCTTGACGCTCGCGCGCTGGCCCGGATGGATATAGGCGATGTCGCGTGGCGATATGCGTGCCTCGATGAGAAGCTCATCACCCAGCGGGATGATGTCCATGAGCTTGCCGTTGGGCGGGACAACACCGCCGATTGTCGACACCTCTATGTTCTTGACGATGCCGCGTACCGGTGAACGGTGTGTCAGGCGAGCAAGACTATCCGCCCGGCCAGTCACCACCGGGGAGAGCGAATTCACCTCCGCATTCGCCTTCGTCAGTTCCTCGCGCGCCTTCACGAGATATTCAGACTTGATCTCGACCTTCTTGAGTTCGAGTTCAACGATCTGCCTTCGTAGCCGGATGACCTCGACATTGCTGGCCGCCCCGATGGACCTCAGTTCTTCGTTGAGTTTCAGTTCACTTGCGACAAGCGAAAGGGATTCCTCGATCCAGCGCAGCGACTCCTCCAGCGCGTGCCGTCGCGCCGTGTAAAGTTCAGTCTCCGATCCAGTCAGTCCAGGATAAGCGTTCAGCGCCGCGGGGAAAGTCAGTGGCGTGCCATTGACTTCAGCTTCAAGCCGCGCCGCGGCAGCGAGCGTGGCACGATATTTTGCGGCACTTTCCTCAACATCGGATTCGCTTCTTGTGGGATCAAGCTGCGCGAGAATCTGGCCGGGCTCGACCACCTGGTCCTCGCGCACATGAAGCGTTGCGACAATACCCCCCTCCAGTGATTGTATGACCTGTTCGCGGCTGGTGGGGATGACACGGCCATCGCCGGTTGAGACCTCATCGAGCGTTGCGAAATAGGCCCAGACGAGCATAGCCACCAGAAGAGTGACGAAAAGTTGCACGACGCGTGTGGACCGGGTGAGGTTTCGACCGTCATCGTCGCCGAATGCCCAACCGCCGCGCCTGGAGAAATCGCGTTCGCTGAATGCCGCCATTTACACCTCCTGTGTCGTCTTGAATGGAAAGCTGTTGGCCGCCGCTGCGGGCTTCGCTTCCGACATTTTTCGGCGCACGCCGTTCGGCGCCACAGTTTTTTTGACACCACGTAGGGTGTTGAGAACCTCCTCCTTGCTACCATCGAGAACAATTTGCCCGCTCTCTACAACGACGATGCGCTGAACAAGTTCAAGAACGCGCATGCGGTGCGTTGCGACGACGACCGTTCGCTCCGCACTCCAGGATCGCAAGCGTTTTATGAACTCACGCTCGGTCGCTTCATCCATTGCTGCGGTGGGCTCATCAAGCAGGACGACGGATGGGTCACGAATGAGAAGGCGTGCCAATAGCAATGCCTGCTTCTGTCCGCCTGAGAGGCCTCTTCCACCTTCAAGGATCGGGTGGTCGAGACCACGCGGGAACTTTCGCACGAAATCATCCGCTCCCGTCATCGAAAGTGCCTCAAGAAGCAATGGTTCGGGTGCGTGCAATGCGCCTAGGGTGACGTTTTCACGGATCGTGCCGTGAAACAGGCGCATATCCTGCGTCAACAGCCCTACATTGCGACGGACATCGGAAGGGTCGATCTGTGAAAGTGCAAGGTCATCGATCAGCAATTCACCGGCTGCCGGTTCAACCATGCCCGCCATAGCAAGGAGAAGGGTCGATTTGCCCGCGCCGTTTTTGCCCAGAACGGCAACTTTTTCACCAGCGGCAATTGTCAGGTCACCGATGGCAAGCGCCGGCCGGCCTGTACCCTTACCGTAGTGAAAAGCAGCACCCTTGATCCTGTAGGCGCCGCGCAGGGTGGAGACACTTACTCGTGTCTCGTTGTCGGGATGATCCGAAGGCATGCGCAGAATGGCATCGATGCTTTTCAACCCGACTTTAGCCTGCTGAAATCGACCGAGGATTTGTGTCAGTTGCGCCATGGGCGCCATCATGCGGGAGCCTAAAATGGAGCAGGCAACGAGGGAGCCCGTGGTCATGTTGCCTTCCATGACAATCGGCGCGCCGACGAAGACCACGGCGGCGAATGTTCCAGTTTGCACTGTATGGCTCCACGCGGCAAGACCATTGGTAATGGCGCGCAGGCGAAGCTGTCCGTCAGCAGACACGGCATTGTAATGGTTCCAGCGCTGCTGAAAGTGATCCTCAGCCTGTAGTGTTTTGATGTCCTCTATGCCCTGAACGGCTTCGACAAGCATGGCATTGCGCAGTGAAGATTCCCGCATTGCCTCATTGGCGGCAGCACGCAGCCTGCGCTGTGCCAACAGGCCCGGTAAGACTAGAAGCAACAGTGCCGCAACCGGGATGATCACAATCGGCCCGCCAATCAGCCAGAAGATGAAGAGGAACAGGATGAAGAATGGAAGGTCGGCAATTGCTGACACTGTGGTGGAGGTCAAAAGTTCGCGCACCTGTTCCAGGTCGCGCAACTGGGCAATGAATGTGCCAGTTGAGGTAGGCCGTTCCTGGTTCTTTACCCGTAGCGCATGACCGAAAACGAGATCGGAGATTCGCATGTCTGTGCGCTTGCCGATGATATCGATGATGCGGGTGCGCAGACGGCGCATGATAAAGTCGAAGAACACGGCCATCAGCACACCGATGAACAAGACATAAAGCGTGTTGAAGGACTTGGCCGGCACCACCCGGTCATAAACCTGCATTGAGAACATCACGCCGGCCAGCGCCAGAATGTTGGCAACAAGTGATGCCAGCATGACATGACCATAGGAGCCGAAGTCGCGAAATGCGATCGAACGGAACCAATGTTCCCGGTAAGGGGCAATGTAACCGTCGACCCGCTCATCGACGGTTCCGCGTTGCGGCCGCGCCAGAATGATGAATTCGGTCTGCGACAGCAGAACGTCTAGCGGCAAGACCGTTGCAACGCTGCCTTCTCCGCTCAGCACGATGGACGCGTCCTTCCTCGCAGAAAGACCCGTTACGACGCCCACGGCACCGTCCTTGAGCTTTACGATAACCGGTAATCGCCAGCTGCTGAGTAGGCGCGGTGTCGGGGCTGCCTGTTTTATCTGCAGGCCCATTTTGCTTGCCAGGCGCGCAAGCCAATCATATGTCTCGATCGCCTGAAGTCCTTCGGCGAGTTGTTGTGCCCCGCCGGGCGAGAACGGCACACCATAATGACGTGCCACATATTGGAGGGCCTCGCTCCAGCTCGCAAAATCAGTGCCGGCAGCATTAGGATCAGGCCATTGTTCCGTCGTCATGTCGGAAAGGGGCATGGATATTCCTTTGTGACGACATGAGGGCATTGATGCCCCCATGCCGGCCTTGGATCGTTCAGACTACAGTCGAGTGCGTGGGGTTCAGTTCATCCTCGGCCACCAGGTGCCCGAATGGATCGACAGGCAGTTCCACCGGCTCGGGCATCTCGAATATATCCGTCCGCTCTTCTGTTGAACTCAGATCGGCGTCACCGTCCTCAGGTTCGCTGAGGGCAGCCAGATCATCGAGCGGTACCGTCAGTTCCTCCGTATCGTCCTCAATCAGTTGAGAGAGCCGGTCGTCATTGTCCGAATTTGATGCGGGCGGGTCGTCGCTTGCCGTAACGTCGATGGTATCAAGACCGGATATGTCTTCGGCTACGAACATCATGGCCTGATCCGGCACGCCCGCGCCGGCGGGATCCACGGTCACGACCAGCGAGGATTGCTCAGCCACTCCTGAAGGATGGATCAGCTGATATTCAAACGTGTCGGTTTGCGGCGTATTGAAATGCGCGAGATCCGGGTTCAGCGCGTAGCTGTAGCTGCCATCCGCATTGATGGTCAGTGTACCATATTCGCCATCGATCGTTCTGGCATCCGTCACATCAACGAAGCTCGTTCCGTCAAATATTTGGAACTTCGTGAAAGTGGAGCCCAGATCGTCATTGGCAAGCAGGTTGCCGCTATCACCGGTCGCAGTCCCGACTTCATATTGGTCCGTATATGTCACATCGATATCAGTCGTTATGGTCGCCGAGACGTTTACCAACGTGCCACTCAAAGTGGAGCGGACACGGTACGTGCCGGCAGCCAGATCAAGTTCAGAGAGGTCGATCGATGCCACGGTGCCGAGACCTCCAACAATGATATTGAAGGAATCGGTTGCCACCTGCTGCCAGCTGCCTGGTGTCGTTTCTCGTTCGAGATGGAGCGCCCCATTCGACAGCGCAGCAAGCAAGACGGAAACGCTAATGCTGCCAGAGACCTCCATACTATCAGTAATGACGAAGCTGCTGCTGATATAGGTGCTCGTCTGCCCCAGGCCCCCTGAGAGCAATGTGGAACCGGTGGTGGTATAGAAATTGTCGTCCGTGACATTGTCCCAAACGACCGAAGCGTTTGCGCTATCGCCCGTCGCGGCAAATTCGAACGTCGCTGGAAGGCTCGGGTCGGTGTCACTCCAGGTCATAGTCACATTGTCGCTGCCAATCTGGACATAAAGGGTGGCAGCGCCAATATTGCCGTCTGCATCCACTACCGTGTATTCGAACCTGTCGACCTTGCCGATTCCCGCTCCATTCGCGAACGGCGTGTAGGTATAGGTGCCATCGGCTAGGATCAGAAGCTCGCCGAAATCGCCTTGTACAGTAGTCCCATCCTGATCAACAGTCTGGCTGTCGACGCTTTGAACTGTTGTTCCGGCCGGTACGTCATCATTATCGATGACGTTGCCGCTCACCTCGACAGCTTCATAACCTCCAACTTCAGTAAAATTATAGTCGGTGCCATCAAGGGTTAATGTGCCACCAACTCCTACGCCGAGCAGGCCCGTAAATCCCATGAATGCGCGGTACTCTCCCGGATCAAGTCCCGGTACGGTGCCGCTTGTTCCGCCAAAAAGTGACAGTGATAGGATCGTGGCAGGTCCTCCACCGTCAATGCTTGTCCATTGCTGCGTTGCGGCGTCCCACTTTTGCACGACAAGACTATAGTCGCCGAGAACGCCAGCCCCGAGTATTCCACTGAAATCGAAATTGAGATCCTGTTTGTGACCGGTCTCCACGTCAAATTCGACTGTATCTGCAAATAGCTGAAGATCGAGACCTGCAAGGCTGACGACAGCGAGGTAGGTGTCGCTTCCAAGCGGAACATTTTCCGTCACTGTCGGCAAGAGATTCACTTCAGCTGAGGCCACGTCGTCCGTGGGCTCGAGATCTGCGTCAGCATCCGCATCCGCATCCGCATCGGCGTCCGCATCGGCATCTGCGTCCGCGTCGGCATCCGCATCCGCATCCGCATCCGCGTCGGCATCCGCATCCGCATCCGCGTCGGCGTCCGCATCGGCATCTGCGTCCGCGTCGGCATCCGCATCGGCATCAGCATCCGCATCGGCATCCGCGTCGGCATCCGCATCGGCGTCAGCGTCGGCATCCGCATCCGCATCCGCATCCGCGTCGGCATCCGCATCCGCGTCCGCATCGGCATCTGCGTCCGCGTCGGCGTCCGCATCTGCATCCGCGTCGGCATCCGCATCCGCATCCGCATCCGCATCCGCGTCGGCATCCGCATCCGCATCCGCATCGGCGTCAGCGTCGGCATCCGCATCCGCGTCGGCGTCAGCATCGGCATCCGCATCCGCGTCAGCATCCGCATCCGCATCCGCGTCAGCGTCAGCATCACCGTCATCGCTGGACGATCCTCCAAGAGCGAGGGCTCCCCCGCCAGCCAGCAGGCCCAGAGCGACAAGACCGAGGACGGAGCCGTCACTTGTAGCGGCGCCAACCAGTTGATCTACGCCCTCTATTTGTGAAAAACGAAAGTCAGCCAAGCCGTCGCTATGCTCACCCAGCCAGAGGTTGCCATTTTCATCCTCCAGCACCAGCTCGCTGTGCTCACCATCCATCTCGCGGAAAAAGTGCCCGATGCGGATGGTCTCGCCGGAACGCATCCGAAGAAGGAGATCGTCACCGTCGCGCACGAAGTCGGAGACCTCATTTTTATCCGCGCGAATCCGCACGATGCTCGGTTTTTCGATATCAAGTTTATCGAGCGACACGGTCTGAGAACCACCGGCGGCCTTGTCGGTAACGATCGCAACCATGAAACTTTCCTCCTGCAACGCGGTAACATCGGCGACAGAAATTCCTGCCGCCCGTGACATCAGGCAACATGTAAGAAACTGGATTTTCGCAAGCGACGACCGCTGAGAAGCAAGCAGCCCCAAAATCAACGGATCGGTTTATCTAAACGTCGGAAATAGTCTTCCGATCGCCTCTCCCACCCTCATAATTGCATAAAAAATGGACTCTGCAAGAAAAAAACAACCGGGAAGAGCATTAGGAAATTCTTTTGTAACGGTAATTCCGAGATCTAATATATGTTTTCCCCTCTTATATATGAGGGTGGCAACAGTGCGAAGTCATGGTCGATTTCTCTTCGGGATGGCTTGCATTATCATCGGTCGGCAATCACGTGTGAGACCAATTCTATTTTTGGTCAACACCCGTTATGGTCGTATCTTGCGGCGATCCGACCTTCCCCGTGATACTGTTTAATCAAGCCTAGGCGCGAACCAGGAGAGAAACTTTGCGTTTAAAAAATTGATTAAAATCAAATATATGTTGCTTAAGGGCCGGCCGTTGCTACCGTCCGCTAAAGGGAAATGCCCTGGACGGTTTGGCCTTCCAGCGAGAAGGCTTCCCGCATTCGTCCACTATTGAACGTGCAGTCGATGTTCAACCTGTGCAGGTCATACTTGATGTTGCTGATATCGAACCTGGCGGCATGGAGTTCCTGGTCGGCGTTGAGCAGATCAAGCAGTGTTCGCGTGCCGAGTTCAACATATTGTGTTCGATAGAGATCACGCGTCTGTCGCATCGTTGACTGACGCGTCGAGAGCGAGCGGCGCAGACTTTCTTTACTTGAAATCTGACTACTGGCTTCCGTCAGGTTCCTCAAGATATCAACCAACGCGCGCGCTTCTGCAGCCTGTGATGCTCCAAGCGCCTGGACGGCCATGTTGCGTCTAGCGCTCGTCGCACCGCCATTGTAGAGGCTGCCCGTAACCTTTAGCCCGACACTGTAGTCGGGATCAAATGAGCTGAGTTCCGTCACGTCGACACCAATTCCAGCGTCGAGCGACAGTGTCGGCAACCCTTCGGCTTTCGCAAGAGCAATCTGCGCGGCCGCCGCTTCGCGATCTGCCGCTGCCTGCATGACTGCCGGCACGCGCGACCAGTCCGGATTTGTGGAACTGCAGGACTTAGACAGCCATGCCGGCAGTGTGTCCGATACATCGACGGGTCCGTCGATACCGCTTAAATTCGCGAGGATCGCTTCCCAGCGCGATAATTGCCCCTCGATCTCCAACAATGTGGCTTCGGCGGCCTGAACACGCGCTTCGGCTTGCAGCAGATCTGAACGCGTGCTTGCGCCCTTGTCGGTGCGCGACTTCACCAGGTCCAAGATCGCTTTCACATCCTTTATCTGGTCACGCGCAACACTTCCCAATGAGCGATTGCGCTGTATTTCGATCACTGAATACGCCGTTTCGCGCGCCAGATCGTCCACAGCCATCATAACCTGCGACTTCCGGCCCGCAATTCCCGCAGTGGCGATTTTGACCCGGTTGTCCACTTTACCGAAATCATAAAGCATCTGCGAGACATTGAAGTTCAAATCTGGACTGTAGCGATCCGATCTATTGGTGCTATAGGAAGAGTCGAGTCCCCAACTCATATTGGGAAGATAACCGGCACGAGCTTCATTGACCGACTCGGTCTGCTGACGAAGCCGACCTATGGTTTCCGTGACAGCGGGATGCCAATCGACTGCCTTTCTCACAGCAGTTTCGATTGACAAGGGGCCCTTGTGTTCGGTTCGTTCGCGTTTCGCCGGCCTGACGGGTTCCGATATCGTCCCGATCACGCCCGGAAGATCCGCGTTACCAAAGTGCATGTCTTTCCCGGAGGCTTCAGGATTCCCGGGGCCCGCTTGTCGGATGTTGGCGCTGGAGCGATTTGCACAGCCAGTTGTCAATATACCCGCGGCGATGACGCAAACAAACGCTGGAAGCCAACTAAATCGCATTTAACGTTCCACCTTCTGACGGGAAGAATGAGCAACCTGCCAGTACGAGGAACGAGACCATGGCTTTGATTTACCGATATAAAACCGGCTTTGGAGACAGAACTAGGCAAACATGGTTAACGATTGGTTAATCAGGTCAAGTGAATAATAACCATGTATATCGCTTAAGGCATGATCCAGGGGCGATTGTTCAACCAGTTCTCTATGCTGCTGTTACCTGATCATCTGCTTTGGGGGGCGCAATAGTGATGCAAACCTGCGACTAAATTTAATGTTTATTCCAATTGCACATGCAGGTGCGCGCTACTAATATTTGGCGTCGCAAGATAGGTTGTTGATGCAATTACCGGTTTGACCGACGTCGTAGCCCGCTACGGATGTGAAGCTACATGAAGGCGCATCACGACACAGCGATCCAATCTGCGACCCTGACCTGATACCGATGAGTCCGATTTTGCCAGCATGATTTCCCATCCTGAAGTCAGGATTGATCAGTTGGACCAATTTCGAGGGCGGAGAGCGATCGTGGTCTCGACCGCTTTGTACTGGCATTCGATTTGCGTGCGTTCGCATGATAGGTCATCGAGTGTGGGAGTAACGCTAGTTTCTAGGCTATGTTGGCCTCGTGTCGGTCTGCAGAGAGCGTCCTCTGGGTCCCCCACGTTGAAATTGGATGGCGGGTTGTCCGCAAAGTATTGGGGCGATTTCTTGCGACCATGCCGTCTGAACGCCCCGGCACGCAAGTTACGAAGCTGCATCCTCGAGGGTGCTCGCGCAATGGCACGCGGTATCGTCAAACTGAATCTTATGTTACGTTGAGGCGTCACAGGAAAAAAGCAGAGATTCTATTTGCCTAACTCAAACTCATCCTGTGACTTGATCGCCTTCGATTAGAAGGCCCAACGGAGCGTGTGATAGATTCCATCCGCAGCCGTAGCAAAACCTCCTTAAAGTCGCAAAACTTGTTCCCACGACGAGGTCCAAAATTGCCATGAACGGAAATATACCTAAGCGCGCCACAGATAGCGTGAAGTGCACTGACGGTCGCAGTTCGACATGGACTCGCAGGATGGTCTATTTCTTCTGATTGCCAGCAAAAGCGGCCGTCAAGCCAAGACCGATATACACGAAACCACTGACCCAGCGTTCAGCCTTCAGGTACGCGGGACTGCGCTTCAGCCACTTGCCGGCCGTGCCGGCGGCAAGTGCGTAAGAGCTGTCCGTCAGAACGCCGATCGCTGTGTAAACAAGCCCGAGAAAAGCGATCTGCATAGCCACATGGCCGCGATTGACCTCAACGAACTGTGGCAAGAAAGCCAGAAAGAATAGTGCGGTCTTCGGATTGAGGAGATTAACGATAAAGCCCTCACGAAAGAGGCGCATGCGGCTCCGTGCGGGTAAATCGCCCTCGACGCCGGGAATATCCGAGGGGCCAAAAAGCTTTTTGAGGCCAAGCCAGATCAGATAGGCCGCGCCGGCATACTTTACGACGCTGAAGGCGAGCGCCGATGATGCCAGGAGCGCCGACAACCCGACAGCGGCGGCGGCGACATGCACAAGCGTGGCCGTATGGATGCCAAGGATTGAAACGAGCCCCGCAGAGCGACCCTGCTCGACCGAGCGCGCGAAGATGTAAAGAACTGCCGGTCCCGGCACAAGAAGCAGCACCAGCGTCGCGCTGACGAACAGGCTGAGATTTGTTGCGCTGGGAATTGCCAAATCCATAGTTATTTTGGCCCGTTTTTTATTGCGCTACCAATAGCATGCGGCGGCCTCAGACACGAGGTCATCCTCTTTTTTGCCTTTGATGTTCGAGTCGACAAGAACGGCATCCAGATGTCAGGCATCGGAACGGACGTCTCAGTCTCAGTATCGTAGAAAAACCGGCCGCTGCGGCCGGCTCATTTTGGCGATATCTGCCTGACATTGCTCAATTCAGGGAGAGGCGGCCAGGTCGGAAGGTTGCGAGCATGGGATGTTCGGTGCCTGTCGCAACCTCGAACGCGAGCAGCTCGCCCACGATGAGGCCGAGTGTAGCACCGCTGTGGCTGAAGGCCACGTAGTAACCGGAAATACTCTTGATGGCTCCAATCACCGGCTCGCCATCGCCGGGGATCGGTTTGCCACCAACGCCGATGGAAGCCACCTCGAGTTTCGGATTGCCTTCCATCACCCGCGCAGCCTCAACCAAAAGCTCTGAAACCACGCTGTCGTCGATATCATAGCTGCCGTCTGCGCGCACTGTCACACCCTCATCGGCCGCCCAGTCGGCATCCAGTGAGAATGTGCGGCCCGGCGCCGGGCGAACGGCGACGCGCGGTGTATTGAGAACAGCGCGCAGGGGATGGGCGAGCGGCCTCGTCTGCACCAGAAGGGCGATCGGTGTCCCGTCGGCAATGGTCTGTCCGCTTTCCGCAGCCATCTTCGGGACGGCCGGACCGGTGGCAAGCACGACGGCGTCCGCTCGATGGAGAACAGCATTTGCAGTTTGCGCGCCAACGACACGACCACCCTCGATCACGACCCGTGCAGCACCTTGGTCCGTTACCAGAACGCCACCGAGTGCGAAAAACTCCTCAAGCAGCACACCAATCAGCGTCGGCAAATCGACCCAGCCTTCGCCGGGATTGTAGATTGCGCCCTGTGGAGTGATTGCGCCGGCGTCGACACCGGGCACAACGCGGGCGACTTCGGCTGCTGAAAGGCGCTGCGCATCATAGGCAAGCGAAACTTCGTGGCGATAGGCCGCGTCGATCTCGTTGCGCTCGTCATCCGCGTCCCAGGTCAACCCGCCATCAAAGCGAAGCCATTCTGCGCCGGGATTCTGCGCCGCGAGTGTGCGATACCGGTCGATGCTGGCCATGCGCAGCCGATGATAGGGCTCAGAGCGCATGCGTGCCGAGTTCAGCCAGGACAGCGAGCGGCCGGAGGCACCATTGGCCGGCGGCCCGTCATTGAGGATCGTCACCTTAATGCCGCGCCGCGCAAGCTGTACGCCAGTGGAAACGCCGAAGATACCGGCGCCGATGATGATGGCCGAAGAGATGGTGTTGTCGGTCATGGAATTGGCTTTCAATCAATTGTCATACGGATGGGGGTAAGGCATCGGGGATCTCCCAGCGACCGCTGGCTGCGGAGCGGAACAGCGCGTCAATCGCCGTCATATTCGCGATTGCGTCGCCAAGCCCCGTCTCGAGTGGTCCGCCGGAGAGGACAGCCTCGGCGAATGCATCGGCCTGTTCGCGATACTGGTCGACAGGCCCGATCGCGATCTCCTCGCGGCCGCCGCCGGCAAGATCGCGACCATCATCAAAGACAAGGATGGTCGGCTCATCAGCCGGTGCATTGAAGGGAATGGGGATTTCCAGACGCCCGCGCGTTCCAAGCACCGTGACCTTCTGCGTGAGGGAGAGTTGTGTGGAACAGGTGAAGGCAAGCTGCCTTCCCTCTGGAAACGCCAGCAGCCCGCTCGTCAGCCGGTCCGTGCCGAAGACGGGATCGCGCTCCATGAGGGCGATCGCCCGTACCGGTTCCGCGTCGAACAGGAGCCGCGCCGTGTTGATGGCGTAACAACCAACGTCGAACAGACCGCCGCCGCCAATATCAGCCTGGTTGCGTACATTCCCGGGGTCGTCGAGATAATAGGAAAAGATCGTCTGGATGGCCCTCACCTCGCCGAGGCGCCCCTCGGCAATCAACGCGCGCGCCTTTTTCCATTGCGGATGGTGGCGCACCATGAAGGCTTCCGCGACCGGCAGGCCCGCCGCCTTTTGTGCCGCTGCCAGGTCCCTCGCCTGCTCGGCATCAAGCGCGATCGGTTTCTCGCAGAGTACGGGTTTGCCCTGCGCCAGTGCCTTTATCGTCAGTGGCACGTGCAGATGATTGGGCAAAGGGTTGTAGATTGCGTCTATTTCCGGATCGGCAAGCAGTTCCTCGTAGCTGCCATAGGACTTGGCGATGCCGAAGCGGGCCGCCATCTCCTTCGCCTTCGCGGCATCGCGCGAGGCGACTGCCGCAACGCGCCCCAGGCGGCTGGACTGGATGGCGGGAATGACCGCCTTGGCAGCAATGCCTGCGCAACCGAGCACACCCCATCGTATCGTTTGTGTCATTGGTTTCTCCTCCCGGCGCTCAGAGCACTTCCGCAAGGAAGCGCTGGAGACGCGGGCTTTGCGGGTTGTCGAATATTGCCTCTGGCGTGCCGGCTTCAACGACGCGCCCCTCGTCCATGAAGACGACCTGATCGGCCACCCGGCGGGCAAATCCCATTTCGTGCGTAACGACGACCATGGTCATGCCACGCGTGCCGAGCTCGGCCATGAGGTTGAGCACGCCCTTGACCAATTCCGGATCGAGCGCACTCGTCACCTCGTCGAAGAGGATAACCTCCGGTTCCATGGCAAGCGCACGGGCAATGGCAACGCGCTGCTGCTGCCCGCCGGAAAGACCGCCCGGACGGTGGTGCTGGCGGCTCGCAAGGCCGACATCGGCAAGCCTTGCCTTGGCGATGCGCTCGGCCTCGGCTGCGGGCAGGCCCTTGATCTTCGTAAGCGACAGCATGACGTTTTCCAGCGCCGTGTGGTCGGGAAAGAGGTTGAAATGCTGGAATACCATGCCGACCCGGCGGCGCAGCGTTTCCGGCTTCATTGCGAGAATGCTCTCGCCATCGATAAGAATATCGCCGCTCTTCGGCTCGACCAGACGGTTGAGCCCACGCAGCAAAGTCGATTTTCCGGATCCGGACGGGCCGATGATGCAGGTGACGCTGCCTGGCTTGACTAAAAGATCGACACCCCTCAGCACATCAAGATCGCCATAGGCCATACCGAGACGGCGCACATCAAGGCTGCCGCCCTTGAACGAGACGCCAGTCGCGCGAGCTGCACTGTCGAGTTCACTGACTTCCTCCATTCCGCTGGTGATGACGGAGGGGCGCTGCTTGCCAACCCGCAGACGATTGTCGATCGCATTGACGACATGGGTAAGCGGCACGGTAACGACGAGATAAAATACGCCTGCCAGCAGGAGCGGTGAAAGATTGCCGGTCACCACCGCCTGGTCCTGTCCCACGCGAAAGATCTCACGCTCTGAGGCCAGAAGCCCGAGGAAATAGACCAGGCTCGAATCCTTGACGTTGCCGATGAACTGGTTGACGAGGGCCGGCAGAACGCGGCGCACGCCTTGCGGCACGACGATAAGGCGCATGCCCTGGCCATAGCTCATCGACAATGCCCGGCAGGCCTCCATCTGCCCACGGTCGACGCTCTGGATACCAGAGCGGAAAATCTCGCCGATATAGGCACCGGCAATCAGGCTGAGTGCCAGAATACCGAGCGGATAAGGCGATGGACCGAAGAGCTCGCGGCCAATGCGGGCAAAACCCTGGCCAATGAGGAGAATTGTGACGATGGCCGGCAGGCCACGGAAAATATCGGTATAAAGACGAGCGGGAATGCGCAGCCAGGGCGAGCGGGAAATGCCCATGATCGCGAGCATCATGCCGATGGCCACGCCAAGCACAGTCGAGGTCGCAGCCAGGATCAGCGTATTCTTGAGACCAACGGTGATCATGGTCGGCAGCACTTCGGCCATGGCATTCCAGTCGAGGAAGCTACGGCGCAGGTTTTCAAGCCAGTTCATCAGGATATCCCTTGAAAGAAAGGCCGGTCCGACCGGTAAAGGCCGGACCGGAAGGTGGCATCACTGCTTGGGAAGATATGCCTGCGGCATCGGCGTGCCGGGGAACCATTTTTCGTGCAGCTTTTTCCAGGTGCCGTCCTGCATGGCCTCTTTCAGGCCCTTGTTAAGCGCCTCGCGCAATGCATCGTTACCCTTGCGGATGACGAAGCCGGCGGGCGCGTCGAAGCTCGGAATGTTGACTGCGACTTTTAGCGCCGGATAACGGGCGGAATAGTCCTTTGCAGCCTCGAAATCGAGGAAATGTGCATCGACCGTCCCGTTGTTGAGTGCGGAAACGGCAGAATTGTTATCCGGGAACTTCACGAGATCGGTGCCGGCAAAATTCTTCTCGGCATAGATTTCCTGAAGTGTACCCTGCACCACACCGAGACGCTTGCCTTTGAGACCCGCTGCATCGGTGATGCCTGGCTCCGAAGTGAGGACGCTCAAGAAACCTGCAAGATAACCATCAGAGAAATCAATGGTCTCCTTGCGCTTGGCAGTCGTGCCGATCGCAGCGGCCGCAACATCGAAGCGGCCGTTGGCGACAGAGGGCATCAGGGCCGAGAATTCCTGGCCGGTGAACACCACCTGTTCCTTCTTGAACCCAAGACGTTCGGCTACGTTGAGGAACAACTCTATGTCGAAACCGGTAAAGTTGCCGTCGGCGGTGGTGAAGGCATAAGGCTTGGCATCGCCCATCGTGCCGACACTGATGGTGGCGGGATCGATGAGGCCAAGCGGATTGTCGGCAAGTGCGGGCGTCGCCGCGCCTGCAAGGACACTGAGTGTGATCGCGGCCGTGGTCGAGCGAATTTTTGCGAAGGCGGATGTTAAGGCTTGGGTAAATTGCATTGTTTTCTTCTCCTCTGGTGTCGTTGTCTGCGATAAATTCAAGGCGCACGGGTCCCACCCGGTCGGCGTATGATGTCACCTACCCGGCCCACGCAGTTCGCATGTCGGAAGTCTTTTTATGTTTGAGACCGGTCTCAATTAGAAAGAGACCGGTCTCTTTGGATATTGGCAATTGTTATCTTCGCATTTGCCAGTCGTCAAGTTCTCTTGTAAGGCTACCGCTTATGGACAAGATCCCACCTAAAACTCCTTCCGTGACAGTCGCTGACGTCGCACGCCAAGCCGGCGTCTCAAAGGCAACGGCTGCACGCGTACTGGGTGGCTACGGAACCGTCAGCGACCGGGTGAGAGAGGCGGTCCTGGCAGCGGCTCAGTCCCTCGATTATCGCCCCAATGAGCTTGCTCGCAGCATGACGACAGGTCGTTCAGGCACCATCGGCGTCGTGGTGGGAGATATTGAAAACCCCTTTTTTAGCCTTGCCGTGCGAGGCATCACGGATATTGCCCGGCAGGCAGGCTTCACCGTCATCCTCACTAACTCGGGTGAAGACGTCGTTGCGGAAAGAGCGGCCATCCGCACTCTGCTTGCCAAGCGTGTCGACGGTCTCATCGTCTCGCCGGCCAAGGAAAACGATGTCGAGCATCTGCATGAGGTTATTCGCTCGGGGCTGCCGCTCGCGTTGCTCGATCGTGGAAGCGACACGCTCGATGTCGACACCGTTATTGCCGACGACCGGCATGCTGCCGAGAATATTACACGCCGGCTGATTGCGCTCGGCCACCGCCGCATCGCCTATTTAACCGCCTGCGACACGCCGGATCAGCGGTTCCGCAGTGCAGACGACATCAGTACCGGTTCGGTCAGGCGACGCATCGAAGGGTATCTTGGTGCGTGCAGTGAGGCTGGTCTGACCAACATGGAAAGCTGGGTACGGGTCGGTGCCGTCACGCAGCAAGAGACGCATCGCATCGTTACCGAAATGCTCCAGTCGGCGCAGCGTCCGACGGCAATCATTGCATCGGACAGTATAATCGGCCTGGAGGTGTTCAAGGTTCACCGTCAACTGGGGCTTAGCATCCCGGACGACCTGTCGCTGGTATCGTTCCATGATGCGGATTGGACGTCTGTAACAACGCCTCCCGTGACCGTCGTGCGCCAACCCGTCTACGATCTCGGTGCGACGGCGGCCAGGTTGCTGGTCGACCGGCTAAATGGCAAAGGTCAGACGGTCCGCAAGGTCGTTCTGAAAACCGAAATCGTTGAACGTGCCTCCATGCGGGAAGCACTTTGACTCGGTAGACGGTGTTGAAAAGCTGCTTTGATCCCTCCGTCTTTTGTGACGGCCCCTCGCCGATCGATCCGCTGTCACTATTATCGCCAACGTAAAAACGGCGCTGGTCCTCGGTCAGACAAAAACCGGTAGATCGGCTCGCAGCCGGCCCCTTTTAGTATGGCCGAGTGGTTGCCTCTTGAGATCGAATGTCGTTCGATTCGCCATGGGGTAGATTTTTTGCAGTGAAAATCTCGTTTCGACCGACGCTGATGACCTTGATTGCCGAGCAAAAATGCAGTTGCCCCGCAGGGTCAGGATGGCCGAAATATTCTATAAGTATCTGATTGTAATTTATAAAATGGCCGCCTCTATTCCCCTGTCAACCACGGACGTCAATATCCGGTTAACCGTAAATAACTGGACGGCGAAACAGAATCATGTTGTACCTTTGGCGGACGATGGTCGGCAAACCGGCGAATGCCCGCCAAGAGGAAAATATGGCGATAGCAAAACACGCAGAAATGACGAGCGGTCAGAAGGAAGACGCGGGCGCCAAGATCATGCGCCATGCGGGTCTTCTGTCTCAGCAGTTGCAGGACCTTCGCACCCGCATGTATCCTCCGAAGTCGGAGAAAAGCCTGCGGCCGTTCCTCACCAACGAAGTCTCCAAGCTGACCTCAATACCCGATTCTACGCTGAAACTCATGTCGAGCGAAGGCCGTGGACCGATCCCTGGCCGGCTGGAAAATAACCATCGTGTCTATACGCTTGCTCAGATCAATGAATTGCGCGAGCTCTTTGCCGCCCAGAAGCCTTCTGAAGCGCTGAGATTTTCTCCTCGCCGACGCGAGGGCGAGCATCTCCAGGTCGTTGCGATCGCCAACTTTAAGGGCGGCAGTGCCAAGACCACGACCTGCGTCCATCTTGCGCATTATCTCGCCCTGCAGGGCTACCGCGTCCTTGCTCTTGATCTCGATCCGCAGGCATCACTTTCTGCACTGTTCGGCGCGCAACCTGAGTTTGACGTTGGTGCCAACGAAACGATCTACGCTGCTCTTCGCTACGACGACGCCGAGCGCCGGCCAATCCGCGATATCATCCGCAAGACCTATTTCGACGGGATCGATCTGATACCCGGCAACCTCGAAGTGATGGAATATGAGCATGAAACGCCGCGGGTTCTGGCGCAGAAATCGGGCTCGGGAGCGATCTTCTTCGAACGGTTGAAGCTTGCTCTTGCCGAGGTTGATCAGGACTATGACGTCGTCATTCTCGATACTCCGCCGTCTCTCGGGTTTCTGACGCTGAGTGCGATTTATGCTGCGACCAGCATGATTATCACGGTACACCCGGCGATGCTCGATGTCGCATCCATGAGCCAGTTTCTCCTGATGATGGGGGACCTGATAAGCGTGCTCAATGAGAGCGGAGCGCAGCTTGATCAGGATTTCATCCGCTATCTCATTACCCGCCATGATCCCAACGACGCACCACAGTCTCAGGTCGTTGCGTTGATGCGCCATCTCTTCGGAACGGATGTGCTTCTTCCGACGCTGATTGAAAGCACTGCTGTCGAGGCAGCAGGACTTGCAAAGCGCTCGATCTACGAACTCGAAATGGGCCAGATTGGCCGTGACACGCATAAACGCGCACGCGAGGCGGTTGATGCCGTCAACGAAGCGGTCGTGAAACTCATCAACACCAGCTGGGGACGCACATGACCAACAAGTCATCGCGTAAATCCATCGTTGCAAATTTTGGCCTGCTGTCGGCGGAACTTGAAAACCGGCTGGCGACCGATGCTCCTGTCTCCCCGCAGCAACCTGCACCAACTGCCCGTGTCGGTGCCGGCGTGATCGGTGCGGCGCACAGGGCGATCGACGACATCAAATCGGAACGCGACCGCCTCAAGGCGCTTGTTGAATCGGGTGGTGGTGCGATCAGAGAGCTCGACCCGTCAAAGGTCGATCCCTCTCCCTTTCCCGATCGTCTTCCAGATGACGACGCATCGGATTTCGAGTCTTTCAGGAACTCGATAAAGTCCGAGGGTCAGAAGGTTCCGATCCAGGTCCGCAAGTCACCAGCATCGCCCGATCGCTATCAGGTTATCTACGGCCATCGCCGGCTCCAGGCAGCGCGCGATCTTGGAATTGCGGTCAAGGCGATCGAAGTCGAGATTTCCGACGTCGAGCTTGTCATTGCGCAGGGTATTGAAAATGCCGATCGCCAGGATCTGACCTGGATCGAGCGCACCCTGTTTGCCCGCCGTATGGATGATGCCGATGTGAAGCCTCGTGATATCAAGGCGGCATTGTCTATCGACGATCCCGAGCTTGCACGAATGCGAGCGGTTTATCGCGCACTTCCGCTCGATATCGTCGAGACAATTGGTCGGGCAGCCAAGGTCGGTCGTCCAAGGTGGGTGGAGTTTGCAAAGGCTTTCTCCGAACAGCCTGACCTGCATGATGAACTGCGCAGGGTGCTTTCGGCCGCTACGCAAAGACGGCTTGGATCCGATCAAAAGTTTCTGGCCGCCTTTAACGCCCTGAAACCTGCCGCACCGTCGAAGGCCGGCAAGATGATTGCCGGCGCCGCAGGCGAACCACTTGGCAGCTTTTCTCGCACGAACAAGGATATCCGTATTTCGGCGGATACACCGGCCGGAGCAGAATTCCTGCGTTTCATCGAAGCGCAGCTGCCGTCACTGGTTGAGCGGTTCACGCGTGAAAGATCAAAGATTTGAACTGAAGCCGAGAAACAGACTTCGGAACCATTTTAAGTAAGGAAAACGCGCAAAAGAAAAAGGCCCCCGAAACGTTGCCGTCATGGAAGCCCTTCTCGTCGTGTGAGAGCTAGAGAATCGCATTTCCATGAATCCTAGTCAAGAGTCTTTGGCACCGTTTTGGTGAGCGTAATTCTTTTGCCTTTTTGAAGAGGCGAGGGACATGGAAGGTGGACAAGTGACGACGCCGTTTGGGCGGCGGTCGGTAACGCTTGCGCTTGTGAAGCAGCAGATTGCCACGACCAGGATCAAGGAAGGCAAGTCGGCAGACAAATGGAAAGTCTTCCGCGACGCATCGGAGGCGCGAGAGGTGCTTGGTCTGCAGGATCGCAGCCTTGCAGTGCTCGATGCGCTTTTGAGTTTCTATCCTGAAAATGAGCTGCGCCAGGACGCACAGCTTATCGTTTTCCCGTCGAACATCCAGCTGTCAATTCGTGCGCATGGCATTGCGGGCGCTACCCTGCGGCGTCATCTTGCCCTGCTTGTCGATGCAGGACTGATCATCCGCAAGGATAGTGCAAACGGCAAACGCTACGCCCGAAAGGATGGTGAAGGCTCGATCGAGCACGCCTTCGGTTTTGACATATCGCCGCTTCTGATGCGCGCCGAGGAACTGGCATGCCTTGCCCAGCAGGTGGCTGCCGATCGGATCGCGTTCCGCAGGGCAAAGGAGAACCTAACGATCTGCCGGCGGGATATCCGCAAGCTGATTACGGCGGCCGTCGAAGAGGGAGCTGCAGGCGATTGGGACGAGCTGGAAGAGCAATATCTGGCCGCTGTCAGGCGAATTCCTCGAAACCCGACGCTCGACGAACTGAGAGATTTGGGCATCGAGATGGATAATTTGCGGCAGAACATCATCAACCAGTTGAATTCCGATGATTTTTCGTCAGAAATGACCAGCAATGATGCTCAAAATGAGCGTCACATACAGAATTCAAATACCAACCTCCTTAATGAACTTGAACCTAGCTCTGAAAAAGAGCAGGAGGCGAAGCCGAGCCAGAATAAGCAGGCCGAACATGTGCCGATTAAGGCTTTTCCGATTGGTCTCGTCTTGCGCGCCTGCCCCGAGATTTTAAACTACGGTCCTGAAGGCCAGATCAGAAACTGGCGAGAACTCATGACGGCCGCTGTGGTGGTCAGATCGATGCTCGGGGTGAGCCCGTCCGCATATCAAGAGGCCTGTGAGGTGATGGGTCCGGAGAACGCGGCAGTGACGATCGCCTGCATTCTCGAGCGGGGCGGCCACATCAATTCGGCCGGCGGGTATCTCAGAGACCTAACCAATCGGGCCAAGCGAGGTGAGTTTTCGCTGGGGCCGGTGCTGATGGCGCTATTGCGGGCGGCCGGTCATTCGGTGAAGGCAACGGGGTGACGTTGACGTCATGGATGAGGGTTCCCGTTGCGCCGGTGTTTCCATCTGGAGACTGGAGCATTTGAGGAATCCACATCCAGGTTTGGGGGCTTTCCCTACATTTTCCGGCCTTCCATATCAGTTCCTTCCGCCTCAATGTTTACGACCCAACGACAGCTGAACTCTTGTTGGATTGCAGCCAGGTTAAAAGGCCGAGTGAGACTGACATCAGCTACAGGACGTTGTTCACGGAGCTGATGCGGCGGACGTTGGGTGCCTAACTTGCGGCGGACTTCCGTTTGGAATCGTAGTTCGTGACTGTGACGGTCAAATAACGCGACTATTGGTATTTCAATCTCACTAGCCCCGTGGACAAGGATGAGCGAAGCTATGTCGGGTCGCACTACGATAAGCAGATCACGGTGCGGTATGATCATACGGTACCCAGATGAAGATTGTGGTTATGGACTAGGGATTGATCACTTTCACCCCGGCAGCCTCGAAAGTGCTTGTATAAGTCATGTCGAGGCAAAAAGTTCTTTCATGGCACTTCCTCCCAAGGTGCCATGTTGAATATCTAACCCGTTAATGCCATCGCGCACTTGGACGGGCCGTGAGCGGCTTCGGTATCCTCCTCAGAACACGAAGCTGCCGTGTCCTGCTAAGTCGGCAGATACTCTGCGCTCCAACTCTCGCTGATCGTGCCGGATGCAATCAACCGATCGATCTCGTTATCGGTGTAGTTCAGGTCGCGGAGAACGGCGCGCGTGGAGGCGCCGTACTTCTCCGCTGGCGTTATAGCCGTGACCTTGCCGACTGCCGGACGGATGGCGAAGGGGTCGAGCTGAGTGACGGTGTGCCCGCTCGGATGGTCTGGAAAAACCGAGAATGAATAACTGCCCCGGTCGATCCCCGGCGTGCCGTCGGCAATGCGGGCGCTGCGGCTGCGGATCTCCTCGATGTTCTCGCAGAGAGATACGCCGATATCGGCTTTTTTCAGGCGCTGTTGCCAGGTTTCAGCAGGTGCCGTCATGAAGGCTTTCGCCAGATAGGCCTCGCGATCGGATGCAGCCATCTCGACAATTGCCTCAAGCCCCTCCGCCCTGCCGAAGCGTGGCAAATCAACTTCCGAAGCACAGAGGAGAATATGATCCCCCGACGCCGTTTCGTAGAGCTGCGACAGGGCGTTATATCCCTTGGTCTCGCGACCGGAAGGCTCATCGAAGGGACCTCGGTTGGCATAGTCATAGCAGAAGGGTATCTGGGCGAGACCGGTAAGCGCTGACAGCGAGGTCCGCGGACGGCCGATGACCCCGGTTCTGGATTTCTGATACAAAGCCGCTGCAATGCCGAGCGCAGCGCCGAAACCGCACATTACGTCAATGGTACCGACATGGGCGTGTTCCTCCGGCGTGTCCATGGAGCCGCCGAACCGTAACATGATGCCGGTTGCCGACTGCACGAGGTCGTCATAGCCGAGATAGTCGGTACGCGGACCGGTGCGCACGCCGCCGAAGCAATCGAGCTGGCAGAAGATCGCTTGGGGGTTGAGCGCTTTCAGGCTTTCGGCATCGAGCCCCATCGCCTTGACCTGACGGTCGGTGGCGTTCCAGACAACGACATCGACTGAGCGCACCAGTTCTTCGAACACGATGCGGCCATCGGGCGAACCAATGTTCAGCAGCACGGACTGTTTCCCGCGCATGTGGGACATGCCGAAGATCACGGTGTTCCAGCAGTCATAGAGCGGCTTGGCCGGATCGATCTTGACGACCTCCGCACCGAAGCGGGCAAGATAGGCGACCGAATGCGGACCGGCGATCACATTGCACAGATCGAGAACCTTGACGCCGTCCAGCCAGCCGCCGGGGGCCTCATTCGCTACAACCGGCAAGGAAGCGTGCTCCATGCCGGCGAGCAGTGCTAGCGCCTCCTTGCCCGTTCCCCAACGTCTCGGGCTTGGCGTTAACATAGATTCGGCGCTCTCCTGCAGCCAGGCCATAGGCCCCGGCTGGGTCATGCGGCCGAAGATCGGATCGTCCACTTCGATCATGAGGCCGGCAGCCTTGGCATGATCGTCGGCGATCCATTCCTTCAGCCAGCGTTGCGGCGCACCCGGAAACAGCCCTTCTCCGAAGACACGTTCCCATTCGGAAGCCGTTTTGGTCAGGAAAACATCCTTCATGCGAGCCGCGATTTTGTCAGCCCAGAATTTTGGGAGCGGATAGACACCGAGCGAAACGTCCGAAGACCACTGCGAAACTGGAAGATAGGTGTCTTCCTCCTCGCGCAGTCCTTCAGCAACGAGCTCGTCGTAAATGCCAAGCGCTTGCAGGCAGCGTTTGGCATGGTTCTTGTGGCTGGGGCAGACCACGTAGAACATCCGCCCGTCGGCGCACCTATAGCTGCGATAGAAGGGATCGAGAAACTCCTGGAGGTCGTCAAAAGACATGTCCATTTGCAGGTCCTCGCCGCGCCGGCGCTCGATTTCCCGCTCGCGCTGGGTTTTATAACGCAACGGATAGTCGTCAATCAGAATGGAATTGTAGGACAGGCCCTCCATGACGGCGCTTGCCAGCGGCACCTCAATATGATCGCCGTGGCCGGTGCGCTCACGCGCCTGAAGCGCCAACACCGTCGCGGAGGCCGCAAGCATCGTACCATATGCGGAAGAGAGTGGAAGCGGCGAGAAAGACGGGTTGATACCCATAAGAACGCGGTTTAAGCCCATATCCGTAAAGACGCCCGACGAGGCTGCGATCACTGTCTCGAAGGCTCGCCAGTCCCGGCGGAGTTCATCGTCGGAGGCGAAACCTGGGATAGACAGGGTGATCAGCTCAGGCCGCGATTTACGCAAAGTCGAAAAATCGATCCCGAGCCGGGCAAGCACACCAGGGCGGAAGTTCTCGATCACAATATCAGCCTCGGCCACCAGCGCTTTCGCCTCAAGCAAACCCTTCTCCGTTTTGAGGTCGAGTGCGACGATCAGCTTGTTGCGGTTGAGGATGGCGTTGGCGGGATTGTCCCAGAGCGGCCCGCTGGGGGGATCGATATGCACGACGGTAGCACCCAGATCGCCGAGGATCATGGCCACTGCCGGGCCGGCAATATATTGCCCGAAATCAACCACTCGAACGCCGGAGAGCGGAAGCGTGGAACGTGCGATGAATGTCATCTCTTTTAACCTCCCCCAATAGTTTTCTACGCGTGTGCGTCAGCAACAATCCAGCCGGCTGCCTTTTCGGCGATCATCAGCGTCGGCGCATTGGTGTTACCACTGGTGATCTTCGGCATGATGCCCGCATCGACGACCCGCAGTCCCGCGATTCCGCGAACTTTGAGGCGACTATCGACAACCGCCATAGGATCGTCATCCCCGCCCATTTTCGTCGTACCGACCGGATGGAAGATGGTATTGGCAATATCGCCCGCAAGCCGCGCCAGCTCCTCATCGCTTTGGAACTGCGGGCCCGGTTTCCACTCCTCCGGCCTATATTTCGCCAATGCTGGCTGCGACACGATTTTGCGCACTTGCCGCAGACTTTCGGCAGCAATCCTGCGGTCTTCGTCCGTGCTGAGATAGTTCGGCGCAATCGCCGGCGCGTCCGACGCCTTATTGGAGCGAATACGAACGCTGCCCACGCTCGATGGATTGAGGTTGCAAACGCTGGCTGTGAAAGCGGGGACAGTGTGCAACGGTTCGCCGAAGGCGTCGAGGCTGAGCGGCTGGACGTGATACTCCAGATTGGCGTGGGCCTGGCGTTCGTCCGAACGGGTAAAGGCGCCCAGCTGCGAGGGCGACATGCTCATCGGACCACTGCGTTTCAACGCATATTCGAGCCCTATCATCGCTTTACCAAAGACGCTGTTGGCGAGCGTATTCAGCGTTTTCGTATTACCGACCTTGAAGACGGCACGGATCTGCAGATGGTCCTGAAGATTTTCTCCGACACCTGGCAGGTCGTGCTTGACCTCAATACCGAAACGCTTCAGCAATCCCGCTGGACCGATGCCAGATAATTGCAGGATTTGTGGTGAGCCGATGGCGCCGGCCGACAGAACGACTTCTCCCCGTGCCCCAACCTCGGCGCGCTGCCCTTGACGCTCAACAATAACACCGATGCAACGCTTGCGACCAGATGCCTCGTTCGCAAGGATCAAACGCTCGACATGAGATTGCGTCCAGATCGTCAGGTTTGCGCGGTTTTTCGCTGGGCGCAGGAAAGCCTTGGACGTGTTCCAGCGCCAGCCCGAGCGCTGGTTCACCTCGAAATAGCCGACGCCTTCATTGTCGCCACTGTTGAAATCGTCCGAACGCGGAATGCCCGCTTCCACCGCGGCTTCTGCAAAGGATTCTAGGATATCCCATTTCAGCCGCTGCTTCTCGATGCGCCATTCGCCGCCATGGCCATGCATGTCGGAAAATCTGCTGTTGCCACCAGTCTTCGGGTCTGCGCCATGGTCCAGCCGGTAGTGGTCCTCATGCGCCTTGAAATCGGGCAGGCAATTTTGCCAGGACCAGGCATCGTCGCCGGTTGCCGTTGCCCACCCGTCAAAATCGCGTGCCTGACCACGCATATAGATCATGCCGTTGATCGACGAGCAGCCACCAAGCGTCTTACCGCGAGGATAGCGTAGCGAACGACCGTTCAGTCCGGCGTCCGGCTCGGTTTTGTACAGCCAGTCTGTGCGTGGGTTGCCGATACAATAAAGATACCCGACCGGGATATGTATCCATGGGTAGTCGTCCTTGCGGCCGGCTTCCAGCAACAGGACACGTTTTGACGGGTCACGACTGAGGCGATTGGCAAGCAGGCAGCCTGCAGAGCCACCACCGACGATAATGTAGTCAAAAACGTCGTGGAAATTGCCGGAACCACCATTCCTCATTGGGTTACCCTCCAATCGCGGTGGAACACCACACAGTTATAAGACTGGACACTTTGCAGTGGCATGCCATGCTTCCTCCCTGCTTTATATGCAGGCATAGCCAACATTCGCTCGTGAAATCCAATGACAAATTCAACCAAGCATTATAAGTGAAATTAATATGCTGGAAGGTATCGATCTGAGAACATTGCGAGCGTTTGTTACCGTGGGGCGAGAAGGGAACGTCACCCGCGCCGCCGAGCACCTGCACGTCACGCAGCCTGCGGTGACGCTTCAGTTGAAACGCTTGGCCGCTGACACCGGGCTAACCCTGTTCCGGCGGACCTCGACAGGTTTGGAGTTGACACAGGAAGGTGCACTGTTGGCGGCAAAGGCCGAGCAAGTGCTGGCGGCGCTGACGGAGTTTGGCCAGACAGCCGGGCGTTTATCGACCGGCGTCCGGGGAAAATTGCGGATCGGTACGATCATCGATCCGGAGTTCACACGATTAGGGGCGTTTCTGAAAGCACTTATCGAAAACGGGCCAGGTATCGAGACAACGCTGCGTCATGGCATGAGCGGCGATGTGCCGGAGAGGCTGAAGCGAAACGAACTCGACGCCGGTTTCTATCTTGGTGATCCAAGGGACTATGACCCGCCGACCGATGTTACTGGAGGGAGTACCGCGTCGCTTTTCCACTCTCGCGCACTTGCGCAATTGACCTATTGCGTTGTCGCTCCGCCATCGCTCGCCAGCTTTGTTCGAGGGGCCAACTGGTTACAGCTTGCCTCCCTCCCCTGGATCGGCACGCCACCCGCATCGGTCCATAACCGGATGCTGGCACGGCTGTTCACCAATCTTGGCGTTCGCCAACAGATTGTCGCCCAGGTGGACCAGGAAGCGTCAATGATTGCCATGACACGCACAGGGATAGGGCTGAGCCTTTGTCGGGAATCGATTGCCCTGCATGAACAGCAGTCTCATGGACTGGTCATCGCTGATAATGTGAAGCTCTCGACGACCTTAAGTTTCCTCTGCCTGGAAGCGCGTATCAGCGATCCGTCGATCGTCGCTGCATTTGACGCAGTCAAACGAGTTTGGGTTCAGTAAACCGACTTAGCGGTGAAGCTCTTGATGGGAATCGAACCGCCATCCCACATTTCCGGTGACAGAGAAATCCAAAGCGGCGATCGCCAAAGTCACAATTTAGCTTCTGCAATGAAATGGTTGAAGATCAGCGGCATCGCACCGCAGAGAGGCGCCATCTGGCCGCAGAAGGCTGTCGGATATGTCCCGGATTTAATAGTATCTGTTCCAGCGTGAGAATTAGGCGTCCGTACGGCGTATTCGTTCTAATTCCTTGCAGTTTCATCTAAAATCTCGTCTGTTATACAAATTCGATCTTTTGTCAGCATTGTTAATCCGCAACCGAATGGACGCGCTTCTTTGGGAAACGACCGCCGCAAGACATCCAAAATAGATGCGCCGACGTATTCTCCGGGCTACGTGGTTGCAGTTGCGGACATCTTGCCGTTGGCTCGTGTTCACGGGCCAGTGAAGTGACTGCAAGGCTGACCGACATCTTTCTGAGCAAACGCAGATCGCTCATCTGGAGCGTCATGCGGATCGTTCGCGATCCACAAACGGCAGAGGATGTAGCGCAGGAGACATATGTCCGCGCCAGAAAGGCGATCGAAAACGGCCCGATCGAGCACATCGAGGCGTTCCTCTATCAAACGGCCCGCAACCTCGCTATCAACCACAAGCGGCACCAGGACATGCGCGGCAGCGTGGAACGCAACGACCTGTACGACACCGATGTCGAGAATATCGCTTCGCCATTGCCGTCTCAGGAAGCCGATTTGATTCATCGCCAACGGCTGGAACTCCTCACTGAAGCGATTGCGAAACTACCGCAGCGTGCACAGACTGTCTGGATGCTGAGCCGCATTGAGAAATGGTCGTATCCGCGGATCGCCGAACACCTCGGCGTGTCACCCAATACGGTTTTCAATGATCTGAAGCTCGCCCATGCCCATTGCCTCGACGCCCTGGAAAAAATCGACCGTGGCTGAATTCGTCTCATTACCCGGCTGCTTACCAATGGGAACGGGTAGCGCTGCCAGATCGCCTCCGGCGAAGAGGATTTTTGGGAGATTCCGGTTTGTGAAGTGTCTCAGGAATAAGGCGGCCCGATCTGGCGACTGCCGGATAGGGATGGGCTGAGTGGAACGCGACACGCATAGGCGCGAGAATGAAGAGCAGCAATTCGTGCATCCGGATCCAGCAATGGACGCTGCACTGAACTGGCTATTCACGCTGCAAGCCTCGCCCGACGATGCCAACCTTCGCGCTAGGTTAGACGACTGGCTGCGGGCTGATCCTTCGCATTCGCGAGCCTTCGATCTCGCCGTCGGCACATGGGGACTTCCCGAAATGGACATGGTGGCCAACGAGATCGCAGCCCGATCCGAACACGCAATTGCTTTGCGCGAGGCCATTGATCTTCGCCAAACCGGACCAAGGCGAAGACTGTTGCCCAGGATCGCGATGGCGGCAGCGGCGGCGGTGCTTCTGGCCATAGGCATTCAGCAATATCCGGACGTCATGCTGCGCTGGCGGGCTGACTATGCGACGCCCACAGGTCCGCATGAAGAGGTCTCGCTGCCCGACGGATCACGGATGATCCTGAACACCGCATCGGCTGTGTCAGTGAATTTCCAAGGGGCGAAGCGTTCGGTGACCCTTCTTAGGGGCGAAGCATATTTCGATGTGGTCCATGACGCAGCCCGGCCGTTTACGGTGGCGGCCAGTTTCTCGGAAGTGGAAGTCAAAGGCACGGCGTTTTCAGTCCGCACCGACAATGCGGAAGACACAGTGGTGTTGGAAAGGGGCCATATCGATGTTTCGCTTCTCCAGAACCGCAAAGATATGGCATCGCTCGAACCGGGGGAAAGCATCACTGCCTCCTTCAATAATCTGTCTGTTGTCAGGAAGTCAGACACCTCGACCTCTCTTGCATGGCTTCAGGGACGGCTCGTCTTCACGGACCAACCGTTCGGTCAGGTTCTGGATGAAGTGGAAAGATATTACGGCCAGTCAATACTGGTGGCGAATGCCAGACTCTCAAGCGTGAGGGTTAATGGTAGCTACCGCCTCGATAATCCCGAGCGGGTCATCCACTCTCTGGCCACCGCTGCTGGCGCGACTGTGACACGGCTTCCAGGCGGGATAATAATCCTTCATTGAATAATCAACTTTTTTTGTGAGATTTACCCAGCCCGATTGTCAGGTGTGTATGGGCCGAAAAAGCATAATGCGTGTCGGCCCTTGGATCAGGATTAAGAGGGACGACCATGGGGCTGATTGCGCGGGCTAAAGCAAGGGATGAAACTGGCAGGAACGGGCCGCTTTGCGGCAGGCGCCATCTGACAGCCCTGCTTGTCACATCGAGTGTTCTTGGTGGTGTAAGTGTCATGCTTCCCACGGTCGCCAAAGCGCAGCAGCAGATCACCGGGCAATCCGTCAGCTTCAATATCCCGTCACAGCCCCTTTCGTCGGCGATCAATGCATTCATCCGCGCAAGCGGCTGGGAAGTCGGCTTTGCGTCACAAGCGGTTGCCGGAAAGCAATCATCGTCAGTCAAGGGCTCCATGACACCAGCCCAAGCACTGCAAGTTATGTTGACCGGTACCGGCGTCGGCGCCCGGATCTCCGGCCCATCGACGGCTGCCCTGGTAACGGCGCCGGTGACCGGCAGCGCGATCACGACTGACGGCTCAACCGTCCTGCAAACAATTACCGTCGCTGGCGAGGGTATCGATTCTTGGGAAGCCCCGCCCAGCTATGCAGGCGGCCAGGTCGCATCGGGTGCAAAGCTCGGCATGTTGGGCAATACGAGCATCATGGATGCACCCTTTAATGTGGCCAGCTACACGTCGAAGACGATCCAGGATCAGCAGGCTGTTACCATCGCCGATGTGGTGGCCAATGATCCCTCCGTCCGGGTCTATACAAGTGGCATGGGATCGTCCGCAGGTGTCGGTGACAGTTTTTACATTCGCGGCTTTTCAGTTGGCACATATAGCGTCCTGATCGACGGCTACGGCGGCATTGCACCCGACCGCATCATTCCAGTCGAAACCATGGAAAGCGTCGAAATCCTCAAGGGGCCGAATGCCCTTCTCAACGGATATTCCCAGTATGGATCTCTTGGAGGATCGATAAACGTCGTCCCGAAAAGGGCCACCGATGAGCCCGTTACACGCGTTACGACAAGTTACGCGTCGGACAGCCAGTTCGGAACCCACCTCGATTTCGGTCGACGGTTCGGCGAAAACGAGGAATGGGGTGTCCGGGTCAACGGCATCTTTCGAGGCGGCAATACTGCAATCGACGGGCAATCCGCTCAGCTCGGCGTCGGCACCATCGCACTGGACTATCGTGGCGATGACTTCAGGGCCAGTCTCGACGCTGGCTATGTCGATCAGCAAACGGATGTACCGACCGGCGCTGCCGGCTTCGGATTTACTTCCGACATACGCAATCCTGCTGCAACTGATCTGAGCAAGCAGATCTATCAGGGTTGGGAATATTCCAACACCAGGAGTACCTATGTGCTTGGAAAATTCGAATATGACCTGAATCCGTCATGGACCATCTATGGCGGCGCTGGCTACCGGGGCTATTCTCAGGAATCTCTCTCCACCGACATCTTCGTCAACGACGCCTTGGGCAATGCTACGGCGACAGCATATTACAGCCCGATCCACGGACATTCAGCCTCTGCTCAGACCGGGATCAGAGGCGAATTCGACACCGGCCCGATCAGCCACAAGTTCAACCTGAACGGTTCCTATCTTTTTCAGGCGCTCAATCAGCAAAGCAATTATTACCGCTTCGCGGCATTCGATACGAACATATACAACGCGCCGACCGTCGCCCGCCCCTCGACCGCGGGTTTCAGCGATAGTCCGCCGAGATACTGGAACGTCAACGCTCCGGCCGTGACGCTTGCCGACACCATATCATTCCTGGATGATCATGTGCTGTTGACCGCAGGCGTGCGCTACCAGCAGATCGGTGTCGATGTGTTCAATCCGGATGGCAGTACGTCTCAGGCATATGACAGGCACGCGCTGACACCAGCATTCGGCCTGGTCGTGAAGCCCGTAGACAACCTTTCCATCTATGCCAACTATATCGAGGGTCTCCAGCAGGGACCGACGGCCTGGGCCGGGACATCGAACGCGGGCCAGATCTTCCCTCCCATCCTGACGCAGCAATTCGAAGCCGGGGTCAAATATGATTTCGGGACGTTCACCGCGACCGCCAGTGTCTTTCAGATTGCCAAGCCGGGCAGCAGCATCACCACCGATGCCTTCGGCAACTCGGTGTTCACCGTCAATGGAGAGCAACGGAACCGCGGCGTCGAGCTCAACGTCTTCGGCGAGGCCACAGAAAATCTGCGCCTGCTGGGCGGCATTGCCTATACGCAAGGCACGCTGACCAAGACGGATGATGGCTTCTATGACGGAAATACCGCTATCGGCGTGCCCCGCTGGCAATCCAATCTGGGCATCGAGTGGGATCCGCAGTTCGCGGAAGGCCTGACGCTGTCCGGCCGAATGATATCGACCAGTTCCCAATTCATCGATCAGGCTAACACCCAGAAACTGTCAGGTTGGACCAGGTTCGATATCGGCGCTCAGTATAAGACGAAGTCATTTGGCAATCCGCTCGTCTTGCGCGCGTCGGTGGAGAACGTGTTCGACAAAAACTACTGGGCCGGGGTAGACGGCGGGTGGGCAACGACGGGCACGCCCCGCACTTTCAAACTGTCGGCGACTGTGGATTTCTAAACATGAGAGTGGGGCCAACCGTCCTTCGACCGACACGCCGACATGTGCTGCAAGCCGGTATCACTACCGGTTTGAGCCTCATGCCCGGCTTTCGAGGGAGCACTGCGCGAGCAATGCCCTCCCATCCCCTTGTCGTGCTGGATTTCGCCCACGCGCAGTCGCTTGTGGCCCTTGGCGTCGAGACGTTCGGCATGGCGGAGCGCTGGCGCTATGAACAGTATGTCGAGGAGCCCCGCCTTCCAGCCTCGGTTTTCGACATTGGTACATTGCACCAACCAAACCTTGAGCTTCTGGCTAGGGTCCAACCTCAGCGGATCATTCATTCGCAGGAGTGGCCAACCGATATCGAACAGCTCGCGCGGATCACGTCCTTGACGGAGCTATCTATCTATACCGGCACACGTGCGCCTCTCGATCGTGCACGGCAATCATTCTTGCAAATCGCGGAGATCGCCGATGTCACGCAGCGCGCGGCAGATTATATGGCCAGCTTCGAAGATCACATGAATGCCTGCCGCTCCCGTCTAAGACCATTCGAAGGCAAAAGAGTGATGGAGCTATGGGCAGCGACGCCGCGCGACTTCTGGACGCTTGGTACTGCCAGCCTCGTACACGATGTCCAAGAGCATCTGGGGCTGAGAAATGCTGTACAGGAGAGCGGCGACACCTGGGGTTGGCTGCCGGTGACAATGCGAGATCTCGGCGCGCTGGACGACACGATCATCATCCATTTCGGCCCGGTGCCTGCCCCGTTAAGCAACAACCCGCTCTGGAACAGTTTCGGCTTCGTTCGACGCCGGCAACTCGTCGTCCTACCCCGCAGCTGGCTGTTCGGCGGACTTCCCGAAGCGGATAGAATTGCCCGGCTCCTCACGCAGGCATTGGAGGGACGACATCATCTCTCCGCAAACTGAAACGCGACGCAAACGGCGCTTTATCTTTTCCTTTCCATTGTTATGTATTCCCGGAGCCTTGGCCGCCCTTCTGAGCCTCTATCACATTTGGCTGGACATTCCTCTGTCAGCATGGTGGCAAGCGCTACTAGCGCCGGATTTCGAAATTCCTGGCCAGATGATCGTGCATTTCATCACCCTTCCGCGCATAGCCGCAAGCCTGCTGGCCGGCGCATCCTTGTCGCTCTCCGGCCTGATTTTCCAGCAAGTCCTGCGCAATCCACTGGCCGAGCCGTCGACAACCGGTGTGTCGGCGGGAGCGGCACTCGCCCTGAAAGCTTCGGCCTTGCTCGCTCCTTCGTTGGCCCTGCCGCCTGTGCCGGTTGCATGCGCAGGCGCGGCTGCGGCTATGTGCCTGACGCTTGCGCTGGCATCGCGCAACCTCGCCTCACCGCTGCGGCTGATCCTGGCGGGCCTTGTCGTCGGCCTGTTCTGTGGCGGGATCAATTCCGTGCTGGCGCTGTTCTTCCACGAAGAACTGCGGAGCGTCTTTCTCTGGAATACCGGCTCGCTGCTCAATCTCGGTTGGGACGCGTCAGCCTACGTGGCACCTGTGCTGCTGATATGCGCTTTACTGGCCGTTCTGATGATCCGTCCGCTGGAATTGCTTGCACTGGAAGAGCATGGCGGCCGCAGTCTGGGCGTACCGGTGGTCACGGTTCGGTTAACCGGATTGCTGCTTGCGGTCGTGCTGGCTTCCGTCACCATCGCTGCGGTGGGCGTGATCGGGTTTGTTGGCATAGCGGCGCCGACAATCGCACGGCTCGCAGGTGCCAGGACATTCAGGCAACGGGTGGTCGCGACGCCCCTCCTGGGGAGCATTCTTCTCTGGCTCGCCGATCAGATCACGCAGATCAATCCACTGTCAGACAACGAACTGCCGACCGGTGTCTTGACGGCCATATTCGGCGGCGCCCTCCTGCTCTGGATGCTGCCGCGCCTCCGTGGCGCGAGCCTTGGCGACGCTGGCGTCTCCCTTGCAAGGCGCAACGTCACCAAGGCTCCGTGCATCGCATTCGCGTTATGGGCCGTCCTGCTGGTCATTATAATATGGGCGTCGCTTTTATCCGCGCAGAGCCTTGAAGGCTGGTTCTGGCAGGGTTTTTCCGATGGAAATGCCGCTTTTGAATGGCGCTGGCCTCGTGTCGCTGCCTCCGCAATTGCAGGAGCGATGCTCGCTGTGGCGGGCGCTATCATCCAGAGGGTCACCGGAAACGCGATGGCCAGTCCGGAAATTCTCGGGATAAGTTCTGGCGCTGGTCTGGGAGTAGCCTTGTTATTTCTGTTTGATCCAGCTTCGGGCCATGCGCTGAAAGTGTCTGCAGCCAGCGGCGGAGCCTTCCTGACCCTGGCCCTGAGCTTCGCGCTCGCCAGAAATGCATCGGCGTCCCCGGAACGGATGTTGCTGACTGGCGTAGCCCTTGCGACAGTGTTCGGCGCGCTATTGTCAGCCATCACGGTGCGATTTGATCCGCGAGTTGCCAGCCTGCTGTCATGGCTTGCCGGCTCAACCTATTCGGTCACGATTTTCGACATCCTCGCCCTTGCAAGCGTCGCCCTTGGCGTGACAGCGATCCTCCCTCTTACCCTGCGCTGGCTTGAGATATTGCCGTTGGGAGACGTGACGGCGCGCCAGATCGGGGTCAATGTTGGTGCAAGTCGCCTAGCGCTGCTGCTCATTGCATCGCTGCTTACCGGAACAGCAGTACTGACCATGGGGCCTTTGAGTTTCGTCGGTTTGATAGCACCTCATCTCGCCAGGATGACCGGCGGCAGAACCATACTTTCTCAACTCATTATCTCGGCGATTCTCGGAGCAATCGTCATGGTTTCAGCTGACTGGCTTGGCCGAAATCTCCTGTTTCCGTATGAGATACCCGCTGGCACGCTGGCTGCACTCGTCGGTACACCCTACTTTTTCTGGCTGATGTGGCACAAATCGCAATAGCGGTTGGCGTGTCACCGAATGAGCTCTCGCCCTGAACCAGTCTGAACCGATGACCCGGTCATACTGGTCAGACTTTGCCCTGCTACGTGAAGTCGATCGGGCGGTAGACTCTTCATCTCTTTTGCGGCGGCGCAATACTTTCTCGCGAATTTGGAAGGTGGGGCCAATGGCCCGAACGGGTTGCTTCGCTGTCAAGCGGCGTAAATCACCGGTGACGGACAAGGCTCGACGTCTCCTAGAGAAATACCAATCCTGTCCCGCCGACGCTCATCGTGATGACAACGATCCAGGAACACCCAGACGGTCAGGTAGCGTTCAAACGTAGACATCGACTTCACCCTATTATTGTCTTGGCAAGCAGTGTGGCAGATGCCGGACATAGGCTTGCTGCCTGGCGGGTCTGCAGAATGGCGGCGGGTGCAGCCGCGCGATCAATCTGGGCGAACCCGAGGTGCTCGAAAAAAGATGTCGCCGAGTCCGTCAGAAGATAGACGGTGCGGACGCCATGACCCATCGCTTGGTCAAGCACGAGATTGGTTACGGCTACGCCGTAGCCGCGCCCGCGATGTTCCGGAACCACGACCACCGAGCGCAGGAGGGCGTGCTGACCATAAATCTCAAGACCGCCGAAACCTACCTTGCGGCCGTGATCGCTCAGCCGGAAGAAGCTGCGTCCGCTTTCCGTGAGATCGTCGGTCGGCAGACTGGCAGCTTGCAGGGCCGCCAAAAGGTCGCCATTGGTTCCGGCGACCGGCTGCAGATCCAGCCGCCAGCTCACGCGACATCGCTCCGGCGGTTGGTTGAACCTTCCATCGCACCGATGGTGCGCAGCTGGGTTTCCAGAGCCAGCTTGTCGATCGACGAAAGGGGCAGGCTCAAAAACGCGGTGATGCGGTTCTTGAGGAACCGGGCGGCCCGGGAGAACGCTTGGCCCTTTTCGATGAGCGAGCCTTCGACCGCGGCCGGATCCTCGACCCCCCAATGGGCGGTCATCGGGTGGCCGATCCAGACCGGACAAGCCTCGCCGGCGGCGTTGTCGCAGACCGTGAAGATGAAATCCATGTGCGGCGCGCCGGGTTCGGCAAAGACGTCCCAGCTTTTGGAACTGAAGCCACTGCTTTCGTAGCCGAGGCCGCGCAGCGTATCGAGCGCCAGCGGGTGAACCTCACCCTTTGGTTGACTACCGGCGGAATAGGCTTTGAACCGGCCCCTGCCCTCGCCATTGAGAATGGATTCCGCCAGGATCGAGCGGGCGGAATTCCCGGTGCAGAGGAACAGGACGTTGTAAATACGATCGGTCATTGCAGCTTCTCCATGGCTGGTGCGCAGCAGGCGGCGACCTCTGCCGCTGGTGCGCAGATTTCGGGATGGCCGGCGCAGCAGTCTTCCATCAGGAAGCGGACCAGGGCACCGAGGCCGTCATAGTTGGCGGTGTAGATCATCGAACGGGCCTCGCGCTTCTGATTGATCAGACCAGCGCGCTCCAGCTCTTTCAGGTGAAACGAGACGTTTGATGGTGAAACCTCAGCCTTCTCGGCAACGGCGCCGGCGGCCATGCCATCAGGTCCTGCGACCACGAGCATGCGCACGATATGCAGCCGGGTTTCCTGCGACAGCGCTGCAAATGAGAAGAGGGCTTGACGTTCTTTCATATTTCTACAATCCTTGAATTATTGAATTGTGAGTAGCCGAAATGAATGCAATCGACAAGTCCCTTTTGGAACTGGACATCAGCCTGGGCCGGCTGCTGGGCACCATCGACGCTGCTGGCGATGTGCAGCTGGTCTTTTCCTACGACGGCCGGCCGGTGAAACCCGGCTACCATGTGACCGAGGTGAAAGTGGGCCAGTTCGCCGCACTTGACTGCGGCGCCAACCCGGAAGTCTGGTCGGAAATCTTCGTGCAGCTGTGGGACATTGAGGAAGGCGACCGCACACATATGCCAGCGGCCAAGTTCGCGGCAATCATCCGCAAAGTCTCCGAGCATGTGCAACTGGATGGATCAGCGAAACTGACCTTTGAGGTAAGCGATGGGACCCGGCCAATGCAGCTCTACTGCGCATCGATGCCAAGGCTTCGGGATGGCGCACTGCATGTTGAACTTGCGCCGCGTCCGGCAAGCTGCAAACCGCGCGATCGTTGGCTAGAACAGGAGACCCGGAAGACAACACAGGCATGTTGCGGAGCGAGCGCCGCCCAAAACACCTGCTGCGGATAAAGTCGCAGCACACCTTGCGTCCGTATAATGACAGGTCCGCAGCGCTACAGGAGAAAGGATGCCGACAGGAGCTTTGCCGGTATTGCGGCGTCGTCCGCATCGGTAACGAGAAGCAGTTCCAGCGTCTCATTCTTCGTCTGAGCGCTGACGCCTTCCACCTTGTATGGCTGTTCAAGCTGGTGCAGCGAGAGCAACCGCCCATCTTTGTTAGCGATCCCGACCGCGGCCCCTACGCAATGGCCGTCAACATATGCGTCGGCAGTATCTTCCGCCACGGCACAAAACACAACGTCGCCACTGGGCAGAGCCGCCGCATCCGTGAAGCAGAGTGGAACGCCCTCGATCATACCAAGATCCACCCTCGTGATGGAGGATGGCGCAATGGCAGCGTTATACGGACCTCTCAAAACCTCGAGAACAGGTAGCAGCGGATAGTGGATAATCGCGTTTTCGATATGTTTCTTGTTGCCTCGCTGAAATAGCAACAGCTGATCGCCAACCACGGCTGCTCCCTCGATATTGAGATCAGCGAACGCCTGATGAAGCGGACCAAGCAGCGGCCCCATATCGATTTGCTCCGGTGAACCGCTCAGCGCACCTTGTGGATCAAGGCCAAGGAGAACACCGCGGCCGCGGTTTGGACGCGATGCCGACCCCAGTGCCAGTAAAGCGCCATCCGAAAAGCTCTCGAAAGCTGGAATGAACACGATCGCCTCCAGGTCCGGCTTTTGGCGCTTTCGATCGGCCTTGATGATAGGCAGGTCGCCCGAAAACAGGCGGACCAGTTGACCCGGTCCGTTGTCACGCGTGGAAAACACCCCGAGGTGATGTTCGTCATCCCCGACGACATAGAAGTGTGACCCGACGCAGACCAGACCGCTTCCGGCGCTGATATAAGACAACTGCGTGTCACATCTCCCTGGAGAGACGTCGAGTTCTCGAAGTTCGGTCGTAACAATCATCGATCCTTGCTATCACCGTGAACGTCGGGGTTCTACCGGCTGAGACGCGAAATTGTCTACGCCTTGAAGGGTTGCGTACCGTCGACCCATGAGACGGATCAGCTAAGCGCCTGACAACATCGGTAGTTTCGCTGCGCGCTGTGGACCGTCCTCACTGTGGCAGCCCGGCGGGTCGCGACCATGAAAAGTTTGCGCATTATCTCGCGGTCGCGGGTTGACATACGACAGCCAAGCGGAAACGACCATCTCGTCGACGGCAACATTGCGTCCCCGGGCGATGCGGGCGGAAATCTGTAAGTGCATCGACACGCCAAAACTGTTCGCTCGCGTGTTTCCCAAAGTCTAACCAGCCGCTATCGGATCATCAATATCTTGGCTCTGGAAATGGTCGATCAGAAAGCGGCCGGCCGGTCCTGGAGGTGTGTCCGTTCTATAAACAGCCTGAAGGCGGTAAGGACCGCCCTTGCAGTCCGGAAGATCAAGCTGCACCAGACGCCCTGCCTCAATATCGTCTCTTACCATAGGTTCGGGCATGTTGCCCCAACCAATGCCTTCTTTTAGCAGCATGTGCTTGGCGCCAAGGTCAGCGAGCCGCCAAGTATGGTTCCCGACAACAGCGAACTCGTGTCCTTGGGTAAGAGGCGATCTGTCGGTCAGGACCAACTGGATATGTCCTCGGGCCGCGCCCGGTGGATGAGATCCCCCAGCTAAGGGATGATCCGGTGAAGCGACGGGGATGAGTTTGACAAAGCCCACACCGATGCGCTCGAGGCCCGCAATCTCAACATCGAGGGGGCCACTGATGCCGATCGCTGCCGTACGGTTGAGAACAATCTGGGTGACGGCACCCAAAGCTTCGACATAAAGCCGAAGGGAAACGCTCGGGAATTCCTTCCGAAACGCCTTCAGCGCATCCATCACGCGTGCCGCCGGTAGCATGACGTCAAGTGCCAGGTGCACCTCCGGCTCTACACCACGAAGCATACTTTTTACCTTGGCCCGAAGATTGTCTATGCCATGGGCCACGCTCTTGGCCTCGGCAAGGACCGTTCTTCCTTCCAAAGTTAGCTGCGGCTTCTTCGTCGAAAGCCGATCGAAGAGCGTGACCCCCAACTGCGCTTCCAGGTTGGCGATTGTGTAGCTGATCACAGAAGTAGCACGGTTGAGCTTCCTGGAAGCAGCCGCGAAGCTGCCTGTCTCTACAACTGTAATGAACACTTTGAGCTGATCCAGGGTCGGTTGGCCGGGGTCTGACATTTCTAATTCCTCGAACGTTTTCGCCGAAATTATCTGAGTTTTCCGAAACGTCCAGTGGGCCTACCTTCAATCCATCGAATTCAACCGCCGGAGCTGACAATGTCCTATTTGTCGAACGCTGACATCGAGCAGGTTATCCTGCCCTCGACCCGTGATCTCGGAGGCTTCTCCGTTCGCCGGGCGCTGCCTGCGGCCATGCGCCAAATGGTCGGGCCATTCATATTCCTCGACAGTTTCGGACCCGTGCGGTTCGGTGCTGGTGAGGGAATTGATACCCGCCCTCACCCACATATCGGCCTTTCAACACTCACTTACCTTCTCGAAGGTGAGCTGCTGCATCGTGACAGCGAAAGCTACGTCCAGTCGATCAGCCCCGGGGAAGTCAATCTGATGGTCGCGGGCTCTGGCATTGTCCATTCTGAGCGGACGCCCGACCATATCCGCAAAGAAGGAGGAAAACTCACAGGCCTGCAGAGCTGGATCGCTCTTCCCAAACAATCGGAAGAGACTGCACCGCTCTTTCAGCACCTCGGCGCCCATGAACTGCCGACGATCAATGGTGAGGGCATCGATATGAAGCTTCTCGCCGGCACCCTGCACGGACGGCGCTCACCTGCCAGTACCTTCTCTGACCTCTTTTCTGCAGAAATCCAGCTTCAGGCTGGAGCACGCTACAGGATCGACGGTGAGCATATCGAGCGAGCGATCTTCGTCGTCAGCGGTACGATCGAGATCATCGGGCAGGACGGAACCTACGGCCCGGATTGTCTTATCGTGTTCAAGCCCGGCGCGGAGATCGTGGTGAAGGCGAACGAGCCAGCCCGGTTTCTCGCCTTCGGAGGCGAGCCGCTTCCTGAAAAGCGGTTCATCCGCTGGAATTTCGTGGCCACGGACCAGGAGCGTATTCGCCATGCGGCAAACCTGTGGCGCGAACGGCAATTTCCCGGCGTGCCGGGCGACGACGAATTTACTCCCCTACCAGACAACTTCAACTGAAACCCAATCAAGGAGAACTACTATGACGACCTATGCAATCATCGGTTCTGGTGCGATCGGCTCGGCACTTGCTGAGCGCTTCCACGCTGCAGGAGTTGAAGCCGTTATCGCCAACACACGCGGTCCGGGCTCGCTTCAATCTTTTACCGAAAAGTTCGGCAGCACGGTGAAGGCTGTCGAACTCGATCAGGCTCTTCAATCCGACGTTGTTATTCTGGCCGTGCCTTATGACGCTGTACCGGAAGTCGCCAGCAAAAATGCAGCTTGGGATGGCCGTACCATCGTCGACGCGACGAACGCTATTGACTTTCCTGCTTTCAAACCACGTGACCTTGGTGACCGGCTGTCTTCGGAAATCGTCTCCGATCTCTTCCCTGGCGCTCAGCTCGTGAAAGCGTTCAACACTCTCCCGGCCGCCGTATTGGCTGCCAATCCGGTAAAAGCGGGCGGAAAGCGCGTTCTCTTTCTGTCGGGTAATTTTCCAGAGGCCAGCAAGAAGGTAGCAGACCTGATCGCTCGTCTGGGCTTTGCGCCGTCTGACCTTGGCACTTTCAAAGCCTCCGGTTCAATTCAACATTTTGGGCAGGCGCTGGTCGCGCTCAACCTGCTGAAGGACTGAGAGGCCAAATCGATCGATAAAATCGAACGTAATGCGCCAAATTATACAGATTCTATTGAATGATGAAAAAGCAGATGTTGTCTCCATCCAATTCAGCCATCCCAACGGAGCAAAGCGAATGACCAAGGTACTCGTCCTCTACTACTCGTCCTACGGCCACATCGAGACGATGGCAGGCTCGATCGCAGAAGGCGCGCGACGCGCCGGCGCCGAAGTAACAATCAAGCGTGTCCCGGAAACTGTTCCGCTCGAAATCGCCGAAAAGGCTCATTTCAAAATCAACCAGGAAGCCCCGATTGCGACAGTCGCCGAACTGGCGGATTATGATGCGATTATCGTCGGTAGCGGCACGCGTTTCGGCCGCATGTCGTCGCAGATGGCGGCGTTCCTCGATCAGGCCGGTGGCCTGTGGGCTCGTGGCGCTCTGAACGGCAAGGTGGGCGCTGCGTTCGCATCGACCGGCACACAGCACGGCGGTCAGGAAACCACCCTGTTCTCGATCATCACCAACCTCATGCACTTTGGCATGATCATCGTCGGCCTGCCCTATAGCCATCAGGGCCAGATGAGCAGTGAAGAAATTGTTGGCGGCGCCCCTTATGGGGCAACGACAGTTGCCGGTGGCGACGGGTCGCGCCAGCCTTCGCAGATCGATCTCGCCGGTGCCTTGCATCAGGGCGAGATCGTCGCCCGCACTGCGGCCGCTCTTGTCGCTGCGCGCAACTAAACCCGCCTAACTCAATCTTAAAATCCAGCTCCAACCAGACCAGCCGATTGCGATCGGCTGGCAAGGAGAAGTCATGTCCTCGCTTTTCTTAAACAAGGTCGTCGCGGTCACCGGCGCAGGCTCTGGGATCGGTCGGGCAATAGCACTTGGGCTCGCTCGCGACGGCGCGACAGTGCATCTGGCTGATCGCGATGCCGAGGGTCTCGCCCAAACGGCAGAGCTCATTCGAGCCGAAGATGGCCGGGCGTTCACAACCGAGCTCGATGTCGCGAGCGAGCTCCAGCTCGTCGGATGGATCGAACAGATCGATGCCGCATCCGGTCGGCTCGACGCAGCCTTCAACAATGCCGGGATAACCGGCCCTGCAAAGCGGATTGAAGATTACCGATTGGAAGACTTTCAGCAGGTCATCGCAGTCAATCTGCAGAGCGTCTTTCTCGGGATGAAATACCAGATCCCTCTGATTAAGCGCAATGGTGGTGGATCTATCGTGAACACGGCTTCCGTCGCCGCTTTGACGGGACCGGGAGGCATGAGTGCCTATGCTGCTTCCAAGCACGGGGTGCAGGGCCTGACCCGGGTCGTCGCGATGGAGAATGCAGCGCACGGCATCCGCGTCAACGCGATCGCGCCTGGCTGGACTGAAACGCCCATGGTCGCGGCAAACAGCCGGCAGAACCCGGCTTTTGCGGCACTCGCCCAGAACGCCATTCCTGCCAAACGCGGCGGCAAGCCGGAGGAAATCGCGGCCGCGGCAATCTGGCTTGCCTCCGACGCCGCCTCCTATGTCACCGGACACATGCTGACCGTCGACGGCGGCATGACCATCGGTGGTTTTGAACTCTGACAGCGAACCTCGAAAGGAAAATCCCATGTCAGACCAACCTGAAGCATTGAAAGCAATCGTCCGCCGCAACACGCTCGAGGTGCAGTCCGGCGGCAACTTCGAGCTTTTCGACGAGCTTTTCGCCGACGATTTTCTGGACCACACACCGCAGCCAGGCGGCACGCCAGATAAGCAAGGAGCGCGTCGCCTTTATCACGCGCTGCGCGAAGCCTTCCCGGACTTCCGCGCGGAAATTCACTGGCAAGCGGTCGACGGCGACATCGTGACGACTTTCAAGACCTATCACGGCACCCACCGGGGCGTCGTTCTTGGGATCGCGCCAACGGGCCGCCAGATCAAGTTCGAAACTGTCGATGCCATGCGCATTCGCAACGACCAGATCGTAGAACACTGGGGTGTCGCCAACCTCTATTATCTTCTGCAGCAACTCGACGCCCTGCCCTCCTCGGCCCCCAAAGTGCCGGAACATTAAGGATCACCACAATGAGCAACAGTAACATTCTCGAAGGCAAGGTCGTGATCGTAACCGGCGCATCGAGCGGCATTGGGCGTGCAATCGCCATCCGGGCTGCCGAACATGGCGCCAAAGCAGTTATCGTCTCGGACGTGGTGGAAGCACCGCGCGAAGGCGGTGAACCGACTGCCTCCGAGATCAGAAAACTTGGGGCCAAATCCGTTTTCGTGAAAGCAGACGTCAGCCGCAAGGTTGACAACGACGCCCTCGTTGCGGCGGCAGCGGAACTCGGCGGCGTCGATGTCATGGTCGCAAATGCAGGCATTACGCTGAAGACAGACGGGGCGGAGGTTCCGGAAGACGATTACCGCCGCCTGATGTCTGTCAATCTCGATGGCCCGCTGTTTGGCGCGCAGGCAGCTGCGCGCCAGATGAAGGCGCTCAACAAGCAGGGCAGCATTGTCCTCATGGCAAGCATGGGCGGGATCTCTGGCGCCGGCATCACGGTTGCTTATTCGACGAGCAAAGGCGGTGTTGTGCTGATGGCCAAATCATTGGCCGATGCTCTTGGCCCCGACGGTATCCGCGTCAATGCAGTCGCACCCGGCACCATCGACACAGAGCTTCTTCGCACCAGCCCCGGCATCGCACAGGCCTCCGAGGGCTTTCGCCAGAGGACGCCGCTTCGCCGGCTTGGCAAACCGGCAGAAGTCGGAGATGCTGTCGCCTTCCTTGGCTCGGACCTGTCGAGCTATGTGTCGGGCACTGCGCTCCTCGTGGATGGAGGGCTGCTCTCCGTTATATGATTTCTTGACCCTCCAGTCGGACCCGCGCCCTTAAAAGCGCGGGTTTTCTATGTTTGAAGAATATCTTTGTCGTCTAAACCGTGTGCGGAAAACGCATCTATCTCTGAACGAGAGGCGCTGCCGAGATCGGGTCCAGGACAGAAGCGGTTCGTCATCTCGCTTAAACGAGCACGCGCAACAGAGACTTCAGATCTGCCTGACTTGAGAGCCCGGTTTTTTGAAAGATGGACTTTAATTTTTGGCGGCTGGTTTCATACGAGATGCGATTAGCCGCGGCCGCCTCTGCCAGCATAAGGCCTGCCGACAACGATCTGCATAGACGCAGTTCAGAAAGCGTCAGGCCATAGGCCTTGATCAGGATTTCCTCATCTGGGTGTTCGTTATGCGGCGTCAATTGGTGAATTTGGACTAGGAATTGATCACGGCTTGGCATCAGCCCTGTTTCAAACGTCGCAGGAATTTGATTTACCATCACAATCCATTGCGACTCTTTAGCTTGCAACAGCTTCTTGGCAGTGAACTGTGCCTGTCGGCTTCTGAGGGAGTATACAAAAGCGGTCGTGAACGGCGAACTAGCGAAGTAAACGTTATGGTGCCGACAACCGACTGGAAAGTCATGGGAGAAGGCGGCAACAGCTAGGTGATTGGCTTCAATTAGCCTCATACGATCATCGATAATGAAAGCAATTGACCTTTCCCGGCTCACCAACGCCGACCTCGCCGCGGTCTTGCTGGTTATTTCTTTCAAGTAGTCAGCAATTTGCATCGCGTTGATTAGCGAGCTCCGAGCACTCTCCATCACCAACTCAAGCGTTGACGAATATTCGCCCGACAGCCTCTCGGAAAAATGGACTGGCAGGTAAATAACTTGATCGTCGCTCGCCTGGAGGCGCAGGCCAACGGCGGCGTCGAAATCCCCGACTGCCCTCATCCAGTCGTTATAGAACTCACTATCATGATAACGGCGAGCTGGGTCATCTCTTTCTGCGACGAGGATCGCTCCGTTCTTGGCATATTGCCAGAACCGCCGCCATGGATTGACGTAAGAGTAGTGCGTAAGGAACGATTCGAGATGCCTTTGGTCGAGACCGTCCGCCACGGCAAAACTAACTTCAGGCGTGGTAAAATCCTGGTTGAGTAAAGCCGCGTAGGATCCCGGGAAGGCCTCTGTAAACGATGAGCAGACATCCCGCCAAGAACCGCGGCCTGTTGCTGCAACAAATATAGCTGATGACACTTGCTCTGATGCATTCCGAGTTCTGTCCTTTGGCAACATCTTGTCTCCAGTTTATCAAAAAGGAAAACGAACGATTGTCTTTGCCACTCAACCCCCTCCCAATTGGGACTGTTCGGAATTGCTTCGCTATCGCTACAATTCCCTCATTTCTGACAGGAGGAAATTAAATGATAATTCGAAAAATCGCTGTGACAATTACTATTCTATGCAGCTCGTTTGGTGCGTCCTTTGCAGACAAGCTGCCGAAGGACGCGGTTAAGCTGACGCCGCAAGAGGTCACGGATCTGTACTCGGGGTTTTCATCTAACTGGTCACGCAGCAATGCTTACTTTTCACCGGACGGGGCTTACTTTCTTGTAGGCAAGAACGGAAACTTTGTCGGGGAAGGGAAATGGTCGGTCAGCGACAATCAGGTCTGCGCTGATTTCACAGTGAAGGGCGTCAAGGACGGAGGCTCCAAAAAGGCGCGGGATTGCTGGGCGTGGTATAAGCAGGGCGATAAACACTGGACGTTCTGGAACGGGGAAAAAGACAAGCGAAACGGCTTCTACACCGGAGAGAAAAACAAGTTGTCAAAGGGTGATAAGGTAACTGACAAATTTCGAAAGCTTGTGGCATCACAATAAAGCTATAGCAGCGTTATGGTGCATCAGCACTCGTGAAGGCCGGAGCGTCGAAGTAAAGAAGGCGTTCGTGACCTACGAGCGTCGTTCCTCGTAAGATACTTCACGGATCGTGCCGAAATCGCGATAACTGGCTATGAAAGGTCGCCGTGCACCTCCTCTGGCATAAGTTGGCGACACGGGGAAGCGTTCGATTTTTTCGACGATAGAGTGCGATATTATCCAGCTTTTTCGTTCGCTTGGATGATGGCAATTTCTCCTCACGACGCAGCCACCGTGGCTACGCCCCAAACTTAAGGAGAACGTCCATGTCTTATTCCGAAGCAATCGCCCAGCGCGTTGAAACTCTCTCCCATTCGGCCCTCATCAACGGCGTCACGCCTCTCACCGGCCGTGTCCTGCTGGCGGCAATCTTCCTTCTGTCCGGTATCAGTAAGATCTCTGATCCAGCTGGGACGATCGGCTATATCAATATGGTCGGCCTGCCCTTCCCGTCGCTGTCCTACGGTGCAGCGGTCGTGACTGAGCTCCTGGGCAGCATTGCCCTGATCCTCGGTTTCCAGACTCGCATCGTCGCTCTGATCCTTGCCCTGTTTAGCGTTGCCACGGCACTGACGTTCCACAACAACCTCAGCGACCTGAACCAGTTCATCCACTTCTTCAAGAACATCGCAATGGCCGGCGGCCTGCTCCAGGTCGTGGCGTTCGGCGCGGGCCGTTTCAGCCTCGACGCCCGCCGCTAAGCGAAGCACCCGATCAAAAGAAAAGCCCAGACGATGGTCCGGGCTTCTCGTGTTTTTACTTGCCCCATTCCGGGCCGCCATCGGTGCAGGTCTGGCCCCCATCGACCGGCGGGACAATTCCGGTGATCCAGGCCGCTTCATCACTGGCAAGAAAAGCAACCGCCGAGGCAATCTCTTCAGGTTGGCCTGCCCGTCGCAACGGGATCCGGTCCCACGCCTTATCGAGAAGCGCGTCGTCATCCATGATGGCATCCACCATCCCCGTAACAGTAAGTCCGGGCGCCACTGTATTGGCTCTGACACCGAACTTGCCGAGGTCACAGGCGGCTGAGCGGGTTAGGTTCGCAACCCCACCCTTTGCAGCATTATAGGCCGCATGGCTCCAGCCGCCACCAAGGGATGAGACGGAGCCGATGTTGACGATCGAACCCTTGGTCTCCTTCAGATGCGGGACCGCTGCACGGCTCATGTAGAAGACACCGGAGAGGTCAGAGGCAATGCACTCGTCCCAATCCTGATCGCTCGTCTCTTCGATGGTGCCGACGAGATTCATGCCGGCGGCATTGACGACAGTGTCGATCCTGCCGAAGCGCTCCACGGTCGCGGCAACAAGGGCGTCGCAGTCCGGCCGTGAAGAAACATTCGCGACAAAGGTGCCACTGCGGCCGGCCGGCATCTTGGAGGCACGTTCCGACAACCGCTTCTCCGTCCTGCCGGAGATCATCACGGACGCTCCTTCTTCAAGAAGCCGGTTGGCAATGGCGGCGCCGATACCGGAACCACCGCCCGTCACGATTGCTACCTTTCCATCAAATCGCTTCGACATGACACACTCCTCCATTCTCCGTGGCGAAGGCCGTGGCAGTGTTGGTTTCGTGTTTGGGTCTGTCTGGATTGGTTCAGTTTGTCGGGAAGTCGGCGGAACGAGACAAAGCTTCCCAGGCGAGGACGTTTGCCTTGAGATCGTCAGCCTTCTTCAGTGCTGCGTCCACGGCATCATTGCCGAGCGGAAGATGGTGCGGAGGCTGGTCAGCCAGCACGGCTTCCCGGATCGCCTTTGCTGCGCGCGCGGGGTCACCGGCCTGCTTTCCGACCGATGCGTGGTAAGCACGACGTGCCTCGCCCGCTGTCGCCTCATAATCTTCAATGGACGCGGAGACCTCGTTCGACGATCCTGCCCACTCCGTCCGGAACGCGCTTGGCTCGACGGTCAAGACGTTGATCCCGAGTGGGGCGACTTCTTTTCGGAGCGTATCCGACAGGCCTTCCACGGCAAATTTGGTGGCGCAGTAGTAGCCCACGCCTGTGTAGCCGACCAGGCCGCCGATTGATGTCAGATTGACGATCGTACCACCGCGGCGGGCTCGCATATGCGGAAGCACAGAATGGATCGTATTGGCGACACCAAAGAAATTGACATCAAACAGGCGGCGGGCGTCGGCTTCGGCGGTTTCTTCAATAGCACCGAAGAAACCGATCCCGGCGTTATTGATCAGAACGTCGATGCGTCCGAAGTGCGCTTCTGCAGCGTCAACAACCTTTTGGCACTGATCCCGATCGATGACGTCGAGCGGGAGGATCAGGGCATCGCCCTTCTGCTCAAGATCCGCGATTTTGTAAGTCTTGCGAGCCGTCACCACGACCTTTTCACCGGCTTCCAGCAGGTGTTCTGCGATGTAGCGACCGAAGCCTGTAGAGCATCCGGTTACGAGCCAGACTTTAGGGTTTTGCGTGCTCATTTCATATACTCCTTTCTGTTTCAGGCCAGCCGGGACCGTTGCTGGTAGCCGCAGATTTCCACGTCTTCGACGCACAGGTCCGGGACCTTCGCCATGAAGGCCTCGACGTAAGGTGTGCTCATATGCAGTTTGAAGTCGGAGGCGTGCCGCCAGTCTTCGAGCACCATCCACACGTCGGGAACGTCATTGGACTGGTGGATCTCGTAACGGAGGCAGCCTTCCTCGTTTCGGGACGGAGCGACGAGCTGAAGCAGTTCGTCACCTAGATCTCCTGAGCGGCCCGGCTTAGCAGTGAAGTAGGCCACATTGGTGAGGTCAGCCATTTCAGGTCTCCTTCTCGGTTAGGGCAGCACCCGCACAGTGACGGCATGCCTGGAAAAGATTTGCCGCGTCTTTGCGGGAGCTGTCGTGATCCTGCTCTTTTCAGACGCCGTTGATCGCGATGATGCGCGATGCGGCGGCAGCCTGCCGCTGTGCAGCCAAGGGCGCGTATTCGGGGGATGCGAAGAGCTGGCGGATCGCATCCTTGTCCGGAAATTCGATGATAAGCATGTTGGTGGCGGTCCAGCCCTCCAGCTCCAGTGGTGTTTCGTCGATTGCGATGAGCTTGCCGCCGGCTTTGGCGACGAGCGGCAATGCCTTAGACCTGTAATCTTCGATAGACTTCATGTCGTGGATGTCGAGATCGACGACGAGATAAGCAGTCATGGTTTTCTTCCTTTCGTAATGGGTTGCTGGTGTATTTTGGGCCCGGCGCCTCTCACGGGAGATGGCGCCATTTGACCATCCGATCTCGAAGATCGAGTGTGCCGCCGTCGACGGTGAACGTGCCGTCGCCGCGGTGATGCATCATTCGACGCTCTTTTCGGGTCTCGTTGATCCATATCCTCGTCGCCTCGAGGATGAAGAGGTTGTAAGGATCCGAGAGCCTGGTATCGACGACCCGGCATTCTATGTTGGCCAGGCAGTCTGAGAGGAGCGGGGCTGATACGTCCTTGGCAGGTCGCGTTTTGAGACCATACCTCTGGAATTTATCCACCCGATCGCCTGAACAGTTGCCGACGTCGACAAGGGTTTCAGCAAGATCGAGACCGGGCACAGCGATGACACATTCTCCGGTTTTTCGGATAGCCTGATAGCTGTGATCCCAGGGCCCGATCACACAACCGATCAGCGGCGGGTCATGCTGGATCATCATATGGAAGCCCATTGTCATCACATTGGGCTTGCCGTTATCGCTCGTTGAGACCATGACGATCGGGCCAGGTTCCAGAACGCGATATGCTTGAGATGCGGGTAATTCCTTCATGACAGTCTCCCTTGAGAGGTCCCTGCATCTAGGCAGGGACCCTTCAGGGCCGGTCTGTTACCAACCCTGTTCTACTGGCAGAACGAACAGCTCGGCGACGTCCACATGAGCCGGGGCTTGGGCGGCGAAGACGATGGTGTCGCCGATATCCTCGCCCTGGAGGAAGGTCATCTGGCTCGCCAGCTCGTCCATCTGCTTGCGGTAGCCCGGATCGGTGATGTGGTCGTAGAGCTCGGTGGCAACGGCGCCCGGCTGGATGCAGGTCACGCGGATGCCGTGTTTCTGGCCGACTTCCATACGCAGGCCATCCGAGAAAGCCGTTACCGCATGTTTCGTGGCGCAGTAGACCGACAGACCCTTGAAGACCTTGCGACCAGCGATTGAGGACATGTTGAAGACATGGCCCGAATGCTGCTTGATCATCTGTGGCAAAACGGCGGCCGTAGTGTTGAGCAGGCCCTTGACGTTCACGTCCACCATCCGTTGCCACTCGTCAACCTTGAACTGATCGATATCGGAAAGCGGCATAAGACCGGCATTGTTGACGAGGATGTCGATCGAACCATAGGCATCGATCAGCTTCTTCACGCCCGCATCGATCGAGGTCGTGTCAACCACGTCCATCTCGATGACAAGGGCTTCGCCACCCTTGGCTTCGATCTGTTTCTTGAGATCTTCGAGCTTGTCGGTGCGCCGAGCAGCGATACCGACCTTGGCACCGGCTTCAGCAAGCTTTGCAGCGGTCGCAGCGCCAATTCCACTCGATGCGCCGGTGACCAGTGCGATCTTTCCGTTGAGGTTGGTCATTGTCTTCACTCCTTGTCTGAAGCCCACCACCGCGGTGGGCGTTTCGTTTTGACAAGGAGAAATTTAAGCCGATCGTCGGCGCCCTTCTCACGGGCTCTTGCTCGACCTGTCGCGATCTTGCTCGAAACGTAAGATGTTAAAAACCAGCCTCGGCGATAGTGACTGGGGCGGCAGGCCATTTTCGCAACGGGCTAGCTGGACCAACTGAAAGTCTTCGTCGATTTCGACGTAAACAAGAATGTGGCCGCAGCCACGCGCGCTATTGCGTTTGCTGAGCCGATCAAAATATCTGGAGGGAGCCCCATCATCCGTTTCCCGAAATTTAGGCATGTTTAGGGAGACGAGACACACTACAGGTGAGGCCACGCGTCCGGAGCTGATAATGCTGATGCCAGCGTGCCAACGGCGCTCAATGGAGCGGAAACTCTCTTTCAGCCGACGGCGTGATGGGGATTATCAAGCGTGTAAAGCATTTGCGCGCCTTCTACGCCCTTGAGTGCGAACCGGCCTACGCATGAGAGACGCTGACGATCACGCCCCTGTATACAGTCTGCAAAGTTGGAAGAAGTAAGCAGGTTTACATCCAATGACCGACACATCGAGACGATGCGGCTTACCTCGTTTACGGCGGGACCTATCACGGTGAAATCGAGTCGATCCTCGCTTCCGATATTCCCGTAAAAAACATCACCGATGTGTAGTCCGAGACAGACTTCCGTAGTGGGGCGGCCTTCCGATGTTCTCCTGCTATTAAGGGTTTCAAGCCGCAGGCGAAGAAGCTTTTCGGCTTTCAACGCGGCGTCACAGGCATCGATTTGTCGATCCCCTCTGAAAATTGCCAGGACGCCATCACCGATTAATTTCAGCACCGTCCCGCCAGCCTCATGGACGGCCGAGATCACCGCGTCGCTGTAATCATTCAGGAGAGGAATGATCTCTTCAGGCGCTACTGTAGCAGAAATTCTTGTATAATTTGCTAGGTCCGAGAACCACAGGGCTGCGGCTATGCGTTCTGCCGAACCACGGTTGATTTTACCTTCAAAGACTTTCCGTGCCGCGTCGTGCCCGAGATAGACCTCGGCAATCGTCCTCGCAATCCGCGCAAGCGCAGTGCTTTTGATTGCCAAAGCCAGAACCGGCAGAAGCTTGCGAAGGTTCTGAAGATCGAGATCAGAAAAGCCGGCGGAATCACGTGTGGCGAAGTGCGAGAAAAAGCAGTCCATCTCGCCGATGGTTCCCTGTTTTTCAAACCTATGGATAAAGGCAACGAAGTCAGTGTGACCAGAACGACGCATATCATCCAGCGTTGCGAAGTCGGCCGGATCGCCTAGTCCGATACGACGTCGGATTTCAGAATCCTCTCCTGCCCACAGATAATAGAAAGCTGAGCGTTTCCAATTTTCCAACGCGTCTCCGGAACTACTGGGACCGTACTCGAATTCTGTTTCCACCACTTGCTGACTATCCCATCGAAAGGCGCGCCCCTCGTGGACCGGGTGAAGCGTGTCAATAAGAGCAAGACTGCGGTCAAGTGGTAAACCGGCGTCGCGACATGCTGCACAAAAGCCACCAAGCAACACGGACTCGCTTGCTCCTCGAAGCCCTTGGTGAGCTACCCAGGCGGAAATCCTCTCTATGTCTTCGTCAGTCATGCCTCTGGAAACTTTCGCGAGCCGTTGTGCCTCACTGTGCGCACTAAAGTTAACGAAAACAAGGGGCTTTGGCTTTCGGCCGCCCCAATCGACCAAAGCCGTCGTTCATCCCGTATTTTGCTTTTCCGGATCCGATCATTCGAACCGCGAACGCTATCGCGATTTTGCTCGGGCTGGCCGAACTTTATCCTCGCCGGTAGTGACTTGGCGGCAGGCCGGTTTCTCGACGGAACACCTGAGCGAAATGGCTAGGGCTGGAATAGCCGACGGACATGCCGATTTCGATAATGCTGGTATCCGTCTCCTGCAGAAGCAGCCGGGCCTTTTCCACGCGCTGGCGAATGAAGTAGCGCGACGGTGAAAGGCCGGTGGCTTTCTTGAACAGGCGGCTGAAATGAAATTCGCTCATGCCCACTGTCTCGGCGAGTTGGGCCAGATGGAACGGTTCGGCCAGATGCTCTTCCAGATGCGCGACCGCACGTCGAAGCTTGAACCCGGGAAGCGCGTTCTGCCTGTCCTCGGCAACTTCACCAGATGCATAGTTCCGGATCAGATGAACAGCGAGGCTCTGCGTAAGGCCCTGGATGAACAGCTGGCTTCCCATTCCTTCTGCCGTCAGTTCCTGATGAACCAGCGCGAGGAGGTGAGACAGTTGCTTGTCCTTGCCGCCGGAAACGTCGCGTAGTACCGGTGGAGCCACGCAACCCAGCACATCGTAGGCAACACGCTCGAACAGCGGTACGGAAAGATAAAGATGCATTACCTGGAAAGGTGCATCACCGATCGCGCGCCAGCGCATCTCATAGGGTGTGGGAGAGCGGGTCAGGAAAAAATCACCTACCGTAACCGTATTGGCGACCCAGTCCCCGTCAAGATCACGTTCCTCAACCACCGCTTCTCCTGAAATCACCCAGACGATCAGGGGTTCGGCAACAGCGGGAACAAGAAAGGGCTCCTGCTTGTTGAGACGAGAATAGACCTTCACGAATATGTCGCTCCACGCGGGACTATCGCCACTGACGAGCGTGCGACCGGCTATATACTGCTCAAGCCCGAGCGGGGACGTCCGCTCGGGCCTAGCAATAACCTTTCCCATTTCGGGCATGAGTGCCCCTCGATAAGTGGGTTTTCCAGTCACGGCCGGGGCAGAGCGCATATCGGTTTGATGGGATTGTTCTACGGTTTCCAATGCGGTCCCTCCCTAAAAACGGGGCTAGCTGTTTAAGGTTGCCAAAGACTTCAACGGGACTTTTGTCGGCTCACATGTCGCACACAACCATCCCCTCCAATGATACAATGCAGCATTTGGTTTCGGCAGACAGGAATATAAAGATTGTCTCATCCGACACTTTGAGGCAAAAAAACCCCCGTTAACGACGAACGTGACTGCTTCATCGACGAACATGTTTCGCTTGAGCAAACATCGCGGACTACGATCGCGGCGATGATCTAACGGAGCGAAAAACGCATCACGCCGGCAATGGACATGTGCCGTCGTGATCGCGTCTCGTTTACGTCCTGCGATAGAGAACCATGCCGGCATGGTACAGGACATCATCGACAAAGTCGCCGTCGGCCGTAAAACCGGTATCGTCCCAGTACTCGATGTGATCCCCGGACACCTCGTATCGTCCTTGATATGCACTTTCGCGTCGGCCACGCGCCTCGTCGTAGCGGCCATTCGGGAGCAACTGGTGGCGGATGCGGCGGTCTGCGGTCTCCCACATGCCGACATAAGGGTGCAAAGGCGTTGCGGTCGTCATTGTGCCGCCTCCGTCTTGCCCAGGAAAGACTGAATGGTTTCGGGCTCAACGACCCAAGCGTAGTTCAGTTCATGGCGGATTTTCCATTTGCCAGCGGTGCATTCCCACCCTAGCTGCGAGCGCCCATCAAAAGCGATCACCTTGCCGTCGAGACGATCGATGCGGCCGACGAAACCAAGCGTCGTCGAAGCGACCGTGTCGCCGACGATCGCATCATGACCGCCGGTGAGGCCGTGGCGAACAGATCGGGCAGCGTTCTGCAACTCCTCCCAGTTGGCGCCATAGCGCGCCGAGTTGTCAAAGAGCTGTGTGCTGCCTGGGGCGAAATTGTCGTAGAAAACCCCTTTAGTGTCTTCCAGGTTGTAATACCGGTTCAGCTTCTCTGCGAATACGAATTTGCCGTCGCCTTCATGGCGTTCCCAACCCTTCATGATCCAATCGACATGAAGCGCAAGCGGAGCGTCGGCGCCTTCCCGAGGGCAGGAGCTGTCCTGTGCAGCGACGGGTCCGGCGCAGATCCCAAGTGCCAGAGCTGCTGCGAGTGTGATCTTGTTGTTTGTCATTGGAATCTCTCCTTCGATGATCGGTTGTGCTTGTTTGTCAGCTGCCGGTTTGACCGGTCGGCTATGGCCAAAAGGTAGACAAATTCGATTGTCGCTTGTATACCCTCGTCGCTAACTGTTTTGGTTAGCAGGATGCGACAATGACAATCGATCTAAACTTGGTGCCGATGTTTCTGGCCGTCGCCGAGGAGGGGAATTTCAGGGCGGCCGCAGATCGCCTTGGCGTGACACGCTCGGCGGTTAGCCAGGCGATCAGACGGCTCGAGGATATTTGCGGCATCGCGCTTGTCAGCCGCACGACGCGCAGTGTGCGGCTGACAGAGGCGGGCAATCGCTTCCGTGAAAAGCTGTCTCAGCCAATGGCCGATGTGAAATCGGCATTCGAGGATGTCGCGGGCGACGCAAGGCCTAGCGGCTTGCTGCGGATCGCGGTTACGTCGATTGCGGAACAATTTCTGTCAGGGCCGCTGATCGCGTCCTTCGCGCAAGCACATCCCGGCGTCACGATCGATGTCACGGTGACCGACGACGTCTTCGACATCGTAGCAGCCGGCTACGATGCGGGGGTTCGGTTAGGTGATGTGATAGAGCAGGATATGGTTGCAGTGCCACTCACAAAAGAAGAGAGAGAAGTGGTAGTCGCGACTCCGGGATATTTCGATGTTCATGGAACGCCCCGCCACCCCCGGGACCTCGTACATCATCGCTGTATCGGCTGGCGTCCGTCTCCAAGTGCTGCGCCGTATCGATGGGAGTTCGAGGAAGATGGCATACCTTTCGACGTTGGGGTCGAGCCGCAAATCACCACCAACGATCTGCATCTGATGGTTCGTACCGCGCTCGCAGGCGGCGGTATTACGTTCGCATTGGAGGAGACGTTCCGCCGATACATCGATCGCGGCGAGTTGATCACGGCGTTGAACGCCTATTTGCCCCCCTTTCCCGGGTTCTTCCTTTATTTTCCCAATCGCCGCAATATGGCGCCCAAGCTGCGTGCGCTCATAGAGCATGTCCGCGCACATAGATCGACACAGCCCTAGCTTTCCGCGGCGAAAACTGGCTGGGTGCGCCGTGTCTCGCACCCATAGATGGTTCTGCTTTCCCGTCCGCTCGACCTGAACCACGTACGGTGGATACGGGCCGGTCGGACTTGTAGAGAACAACCTTTGGCGCTGCGGAAGACGAGGCTATTTCGAGCCTCGTCAGGCCATCGCTTAACCGGACGGTCAATCCTAATCCTAGGAATAGTTGACCGGGAGCCAGTCATAATTGGTGCTATCTGTACGCACGTGGCCGACCCCGGGAAACGCAATATGGGCGCCCGCCACCAGATATTTACCGTCCACCGCCTGTTTGAATGCAAGGTCGCGGGCAGCAACGGCGGCTTTCTGATCGATATCGAATTCTATGGCGATGCCGGGCTCATCGAACTGCAGGATATCGCCATGTGTGATGTCGCCCCAGAAGACGATCTTCTGGCCTTCGCTTTCCAGCGTGATGGCGCTGTGACCGGGCGTATGTCCCGCATAAAGAATCGAGCCCAGACCCGGGACGGGTGCTTGGTTATCTCCGAAGGTTTCAAATTTTCCAGCTCGCACGTAAGGCGTCACGCACTGGTCTGCCTCGCCAAAATGTTGCTTGACGATGCCGGTCGCCGCTTTGGCGTTTTCCGGGCTCAGCCAGAATTTCGCCTCCCGCTCATTGACCCGTAATGTGGCGTTAGGGAAAGTGCGTTTGCCTTCGCTCATCAACCCACCGGAATGATCGGTATGAATATGGGTGAGGATGACATCGTCAATGTCACCTACCTTGTATCCGGAAGCCTCGATGTTGGACACGAGCTTGCCGAGCGATGGGCCCAAATAGGTACCGGTGCCTGCGTCGATCAGCACCAGTCTTTCGCCGGTGTTGACCAGGAATGCGTTGACGGAAGTTGGTACGATTTCCGGCAGAAAAGCATCATTCAGAGCGCCCTGCGCGTGTTCTTCGCTAGTGTTGGTGTAGAGCTTGGCGAGCGGCAGGGCAACTGTGCCGTCCGACAGGGCTGTGACCTCTACGGAGCCGATCTTCAGCCGGTAGAAACCCGGTGCCTGAACAGCGGCAAAAGGCGCCTTGGCGAAGACGATTGATGGCGCGACAAAGGGCGCTGCGACTAAGCCAGTCAGAGCGCTTTTGAGAATGGAACGACGAGATGGCATGGGTTTGCTCCTTACGTTGTGGTGCGGAACGGCTTGCAAGTTCCTGCCCATCAGCTAAGGATGCTCGCGTCAGCAATCAAATCGATATAGTTCATGCAGGTCATCGATCATTTCAATCTTCGTTCCTTCGACCTCAATCTTCTCGTCGCCTTCGATGCGATGATGGAGGAGATGAGCGTGACCCGGGCAGCGCAGCGCTTGAAGATTCAGCAGCCTGCCATGAGCCACAACATCTCGACCTTGCGCACGCTGTTTCAGGATGAGCTGTTCATCCGTGTCGGGCAGGTGATGAAGCCGACGGCACGGGCGCTGAATTTATCCGGCCCGGTGCGGCAGGCTCTGCGACAGGCACAGGCCGCCGTGTTGATGGCAGAAGCATTCGATCCGGCCACCGAGCGACGTACATTCAGGCTGGGGCTGTCCAGCGAGGTGGAACTATTGTTGCTGCCTGACCTGACCGCTCGGTTGCGCGATATCGCACCGGGCATTCGTATTCTGGCTCGCGGCGGCGATGCACTGGAGATCGAGGCGATGCTGGATTCAGGCGTCGTCGACCTGTCTGTGGGATGCAGCTATCTCCCGGATTCACGACACCATTGCGAGCCGCTTTATCAGTCCAGCGTATTGTGCTGTTTCAATCCGCAACTGGTGAAGCTCTCCAGCCCCGTAAGCCTTGATGCCTATATGGCGGCACAGCACGCCGTGATTTCGCAGACTGACAGTCTGCATGGCTGCGTCAAGGATGCTCTGGAGCATGCGGGGGCAGAACTGGACGTAGTGGCGGCGGCTCCGGATTTCATGTCGATATTGGCGACGGCGCGTTCATCTGCCGTGATTGCAACCGTATCGTCACGCATTGCACTTCGTTACGGACCGCTGCTGGGACTTGATGTAAGCCCTGTGCCGCTCGCGCTGTCTTTTCCACCCGTATCCATGGTGTGGCCGCTTCAGATGGACAGCGATCTCGGTTGCGCGTGGTTGCGGCAGCAGATCCGTGAAGCGATGCTAAGAACAAATGGGAGCAACGTCGCGGATATTGGGGCGTGACGGGCGTGGCGATCAGCATGTGTCTGAAGTCCTCGCCTTGATGGGAATTGAACCGCTGGCCTACTAATTCAGAATTTCGCTAGGCCCCTCCAAAGCGGAACCTGAACGCATCAACGAATGCTGAAAATGCGGGAGAGTGATTGCGTCTGTTGGGGTAATACAGGTGATAGCCCTGAAACGTCGGGCGCCACGCTTTGATTGCCTCCCGCAGTTGGCCCTTGTCAATATACCCTTTAACGAGATCTGTCGGCGCGTAAGCAAGGCCCATCCCGTCGAGGGCAGCATCGATTGCCGAGCTAATGTTGCTGTAAACCAGTTGACCATCGACGCGAACACTGAATTCGCGACCATTTTCCCGAAATTCCCAGGCGTAAAGCCCACCTGAAGTGGGAAGACGCAGGTTGACGCAATTGTGCTCGGTAAGATCTTGTGGGCTTTCCGGCGCCGGATATCGCTCGAAGTATTCAGGCGACCCGACGACGGAATAGTTGACATCAGGACCGATACGAACAGCGATCATGTCTCGCGCGATTGCCTCGCCCAGCCGCACGCCCGCGTCGAACTGCCGTTCGATGATGTTGGTGAAGCCATTGTCGACGATCAGTTCAACCTGAATGTCAGGGTATTCGTGCAGGAACGGCTTCAGCCTATCCCGGAACACCAGTTCGATGGCATCATCGGGGCAAACAATCCGGACATGGCCGGAGGGCTTGTCGCCAAGCGCCTTCAGCGCGTCGATCTCGGCACTGATCCCTTCGAAATGATGCTCGACACTCTGCATCAAACGTTGGCCGATTGCCGTCGGTGCAACATCCCGGGTCGTGCGTGCGAGGAGACGTACACCAAGCCGCGCCTCCAGCGTCCGGATTGTGTGACTGAGCGCGGAGCGCGTCACCCCAAGCTTCACCGCCGCGCGCGTAAAGCTGCGTTCTTTCGCCACCTCAAGGAATGCCCGCATCTCGGTAAATTCATCTCGGCGCATTGTTGAATCTCTTTCACCACGACATGAGGTTTATACCGCCTAGTGGCACGACTTCAATACCGTTACCTAAACTCGCAACGAGAGCGAGCACGAGATGACCGAACTGACCGTAGATGACAGCCTTGATGACAAGCAGCAGACAACGCCCTGGAGCGCCGTTACTTGCCTGTCCCTTCTGACGTTCCTATTGGTCGGCCTGGAGTTCATGCCGGTCAGCCTTTTGACGCCGATTGCGCGGGACCTGTCAATAACAGAGGGTCAGGCAGGATTGGCGATCGCCGTCTCGGGCTTCTTTGCGGTCGTGACCAGCTTGTTCGGAAACAGGCTTCTCGGCCAACTGGACCGGAAAACGGTCGTACTTTTCTACACGTCCATCCTGACGCTCTCCAGCCTCACTGTTGCCCTCGCCCCAGGCTACCTCATCTTCCTGATCGGGCGAGCCATGGTTGGTATCGCGATCGGCGGTTTTTGGTCGCTATCGACCGCCATTCTCGCGCGTCTCGCATCAGGGCCCGATCTTCCGCGGGCAATTGCGCTTCTTCAGGGCGGCACGGCAATGGCGATCGTGGCTGCCGCCCCGTTGGGCAGTTTTCTCGGCAGCCTCATTGGGTGGCGCAACACCTTCCTCGTCACTGTCCCTATCGGCCTCGCGGTGCTGGTATGGCAAATGGCCGTCCTTCCGAACGTGCCATCTGCCAAAACTGTATCCGTCGGCGCGATGTTCGGATTATTGCGCAATCGCACCTTTGCGATCGGCATGGCTGCGACGGCGGCGACGTTCATCGGCATGAATTCGCTATCGATCTACCTGCGACCGTTTCTGGAACATGTGACCCGGCTCGATATCAACACATTATCCATCTTGCTGCTGGGTCTCGGTGCGGGCGGACTGGCTGGTTTGTTCGCGAACGGCTTTGTGCTGCGTCGACATCTCGGTGCCGCTCTTGTTGGCATGCCCGTTATCCTTGCCGTCATCGCCCGTCCTCGCAATTGACTTCTCACACTCAAAGACTGGAGACCATTATGTCACATGGAATCGAAGACAAGGTCGTCGCCATCACCGGGGCCAGCAGCGGTCTTGGCGAGGCCACGGCACGCCATCTCGCCGAGCGCGGCGCGACCGTGGTCATCGGCGCGCGCCGCATCGACCGTATCGCGTCTTTGGCTGTGGAGTTGATGGAGAACGGCGGCAAGGTACTCGCTGTAGAGACTGACGTGACCGACCGGGATCAAGTCAAGAACCTCGTCGATACCGCTGTCGAACGGTTCGGTCGCATCGACGTCATGCTGAACAACGCCGGCCTCATGCCCCTCGCTCCGCTGGAGCGTCTCAAGATCGACGAATGGGACCGCATGGTCGACGTCAACATTAAGGGCGTGCTCTACGGCATTGCCGCGGCCCTTCCTCACATGAAGGCCCAGAAGTCCGGACACATCATCAACGTGTCCTCGGTATACGGACATGTCGTCGATCCAAGTGCGACCGTCTATTGCGCCACAAAGCACGCCGTCCGCGCCTTGTCCGAGGGGCTGCGGAAGGAGGTGAAACCCTACAACATCCGGACAACGATCATATCGCCCGGCGCGGTCAGTACTGAACTCCTCGATCATATCAGTGAAAAGGATATCCAGACGGGCACCAGAGATTTCGTCAACAAGATCGCCATCGGACCAGGTACATTCGCCCGGAGCGTCGCGTTCGCCATCAGCGAGCCTGATGACGTCGATATCAACGAAATCCTCTTCCGGCCCACCGCGCAGCCGGTCTGACGGAACTGCCATGTTTCGTCCGATCAGTCGGCGACAAGTTCTGGGCACCGCGCTGGCTGCCGCGGCAATTCCACGTGGCGCCATTGCACAGCAAGGACGTGACCCAAACAAACGGGAGCCAAGCGACGTACGCATCAGGTTGACGTTCAATGACTTGGTGCTGACAGCGACGCTTTACGACAACCCCTCGGCGCGCGACCTTGCGTTGATGCTTCCGCTCGATCTGAGGATCGAGGACTTCGGAGGCAACGAGAAGATCGTTCGCCTGCCTCGCAAACTTACCGAGGAAGCGAGCGGCCGCTTCACCAACGAGAGGCCCGGCGATCTCTGCTACTTCAAGCCCTGGGGCAACCTCGCTCTTTTCTATGCGGACTATCGCTGGGAGGGGCTGATCCGTCTCGGCCGTTTTGACAACAGTTTTGACGCGCTGCTGGTACGCGGCGAGTATCCCGTTCGTATCGAACGGATTTGACAGATCCTCTACCTCCTGCCACCAACAAAGGACATTTCGATGAATCGTTTCAAGATCTCGGCTGCAGCACTGACGCTGGCGTTCACCTCCCCGGCGTTTGCCAGCGATGCAAAGTCTCCGGTCATCGGCGCCTGGCGCATGACCGCACTGGAGGTCGGCGCTGCTGGCAATCTTCAGGCCATTCCATATTCAGGCCAGCTCGTGTTCACCCAAGGGGGCACCTTGTCGGTGCAGGCGATGAATCCCGATGCGAATGCCGCGGACACGCCGTACACCACGAAAGCATACGAGGCCTATTACGGCCCAGTTGAGATCGACGATGCCAAGAACATATTCGCAATCACCGTGCAGTCCTCTCTTGTCCGCGACCTGATCGGTCAGAGACTTGAGCGCAAGTTCGAGGTCACAGGCGACAAGCTGGTTATTTCGCCGGTCGATGCTGCGGAAGGTTGGCGCGTCAGCTACGATCGCTTCTGAAAGCTCGAGCCCTGCAGACCTTCCTCAAGAACCACCGTGTCTAATCGACTGAATTGCCCGCCCTGATGGGGCGGGCAATTCATATTGAGGTCCCGTAACCTTGCAGGCCTAGCTGATCTCGTCGATGATGAAGGAGCGATAGTCTGCGCCCAGGTACCTGTGCTTCACGGCCGCCTGGTATTCGGGGTTGTCGTAAAAGGCGCGAGCTACCTCCATGCTCGGGAAGCTGGCCATGACGACACCTTCGGGAGCAGCGCCTTCGAGTGGATCGAGAGCACCGTAGCCGGCGAGCACGGTCGCTCCCGATTCACCGAGCAGTGGTGTCACCAGTTCCGAATAGGTCTGCAGTTCAGCGGCGTTCCGACTGCGTTCCCGAATGAAAATTGCATAGGCGGTCATACTAAAATCTCCTTGAGAGTTCGCGCCACGATCAGTTGCGAATGACGACCTTGCCGAAGACATTTTGGCTGGCGAGGCGCTCGTAGGCCGAGTGGGCTTCCTCGAACGCAAAGACGTTGTCGATCACCGGACTGATCTGATGGGCGGCAACGGCACGGTTCATCTCCTCGAGGTCGCTGCGATTGCCGACACTGATAACCTTGTAGGTCGCCTGGCTGAAGAACAACTTCATGACGTCGATCGCTTTACCTTCGAAGCCGAGCGCGCCCACGATGGAGACTTGGCCACCTTCGCGAATGGAGCGAACGGACTGGGCAATGATTGCGCATTCCTGCCATCAATGCCGCAGCGGTAGCTCTCAGAACCGTCTACCGTGCTTTGCGCTCAAGCGTCGCCCGTTGAGCATCCAGGATAGTTTCTGAAAAGAAAATGACCCAGTCGGTGATATCGAGCGTGCGCTGATGCCGCTCAAGCTCTGAGTAATAGGCCTTCCGGTGTTTCTCGATTGTGAAGGCGAGTGAAATGAGGCTTGGCTGCCCTATGTTTTGCGCTAGGGATTTCTCCGCGAGCGCGCGTCCAATTCGGCCGTTGCCATCCTCAAACGGATGTATGGTTTCAAAGTAAAGATGGCCTACTGCGGCACGCGTCAAAGCTTGAAGCGAGCATTGGCCATCTGGCCCTGATTGATTGAACCATGTGATGAAGGTCTCCATCTCAGCGGCAACCCGGCGCGACGGGGGAGCCTCGAAGTGGATGGTGGGCTTGTCCAATGGACCTGACACGATCTGCATGGCGTCTTCATGCGTGCGGTAAGCCCCAACCGTTTCAATATATTGGTTTCCCGCCATCAGCATTGAATGCCAGTGGAACAGTCCCTCATGACGCAGCGGCCCATGCCAACTTCGATAGACATCTGCCATCATCTCGGCGATCCCCCGCTCTTGGGGGCGGATCTGTCTATCATCAGTGTTTAGCCCGAACTGTCGGCGGAGTGACGACTGGACACTCACGCGGTCCAGAAATTCCCCCTCAATCTCTGAGGTCTTGACCGCTTCGTCGCTCAGCAACTCAATGCGAAGTTGGTTGCTGTCGTCCTCGTTGAAATGCCGGACAGCACCGATAACCTCTCCAGCTGATTGCAGGAATTTCTGCTCCAGCGGTACCAGGCTTGCGGTGTCGCACCTGTAGTTTGGCCAATCAGTGTTTCGCCAGTTCAGCGATCGACAGCTAACCACTTGCCCTAACATATTTTGTTAACGGGCGCTCAAGCGAAGAGCTGCAAAAACGATCCGTTCGTCCACCATGATGGCAGCTGACGGATTATCCGATTCAATAAGTGCGAAGATGGCGTCTCGATCTTATCGCGCAAACGCTGAGCAAGTAAGCTTCACGACTTGCGTGCCACTGCTTTAAGCCGCGCTTACCCGCTACGTTTCTCAAACTGTGCCTCGACTTTACCGTCCGAGACGCCCGGTCGAGAGAAATTAGTTCAGCCCCAACCGTGTTACGGGCGGGGCTGGTCAAATAAGTGCATGGATAAGGGCTTGCGGATAATCTATTGGGCCAGGTGCGTGAGGCGAGGTCTATGCTCGATCTCCTGCTACGCAAATCGCCCCCTACGTTTCGTCGAGGCGGGTTTGAAGAAGGTCCATTCTGCTTCCAAACGAATGTGGATTGACGCAAGTTGACACCTGTCGGCGCTCAGTTTCCTTTCGCCTCGTTATCTTTCTTAGCCTGATCGTGATGCCACTTGATGGCGTAGTACATGCCGATGCCCAGTACGATAATTTTGAACGGCAAGAAAACTATTGGGAAAAAGTCTACCCATTCCAGGTCAGCCATTTCGAGTACTTCCAGTCTGTTGCTTGGAATTGTCTATGCTTTTGCATAGGACACACCCGAAATGCTCCTTTAAGAACTCAATTACAAGGTCGACAGGCATGGTCTTTTTGACGCAGCCTCGCCTCCTTGTGCCGGCTGCTAAAGTGATACAGGGCTCCTCAATCAGGAGCGACACGCCGCCGCGCGCCGGTGCATGCTGGCTATCAGGCCGGATGGAAACACTGTTGACACCGATACGGTCGGACCGGTCTCGGCCTCGAATGCGAGTTGGCACGCGTTTGGATCGGATGGCCGCATCGCTCTCACATGCCAATCGGTTCACGCCCATAGGCGCAAGTTCGGTGACGACGTGCCCGGAAGCTCGCATGTCTACAACTGTTTCGAGAACCTAGCCGCCAGTGCTTCTGATCCGCGCGCCAGCAATGCGACATCGACACCGACGGCAGTGAACAGCGTTCCCAATTCCATGCAACGTGCCGCGAATTTCTCGTCAGGCGTGAGTATTCCCGCCGGCTTTCCGAGCCGTTTGAGTAATGCGATCGTATTTTCAATCGCCTCGACCACTTCCGGGTGGCCTGGTTGTCCCGGATAGCCGAAACTGGCTGCGAGATCCGCCGGGCCGATAAATATCCCGTCCACCCCTTCGACCGATGCCATGGCCTCGATATGAGCAATAGCCTCCCGCGTTTCGACTTGAACGAGAACACAAATCTCCCCCTCCGCCTGCTGGGTATAATTCTTTACCCTGCCGAAACGTGTGGCACGCGTAAGGGCCGAAACGCCTCGAATTCCTTTCGGTGGATAGCGGGTTGCTTCCACCGCGGCTTTCGCTTCGTCTGCATTTTGAACAAAGGGGATTAGAAGAGATTGTACACCAATATCCAGGAATCGCTTGATCAGCACTGGATCGTTGACAGCTGGGCGCACCACCGGGGCGACATCGTAAGCGGCGATCGCCTGCAATTGTGGCAGCACGGTCAGCACGTCGCTGGGGGAATGTTCGGTATCAAACAACAGCCAATCGAACCCGGCTGGCGCCACGATTTCGGCAGCGTAGCTCCCTGGAAGCCCGCACCAAAGTCCTATCTGGCTTTGCCCGGCCTGCAGGGTTGCTTTAAATTTATTGACTGGAAGATCCATCTCAACCTCACGTAAAAGAGACGCCGATCGAGCCAACTGGCCCATAATCAGCCTGAATGACATCGCCCTTTATGATGTCGACCGGTCTCGTAAATGAGCCCGCAAGGACGATCTGACCTTTTTTCAAGCCGCCGCCGACGGCATGAAGTTTGTTGACCAGCCATGCAACGCCGGCGGCCGGATGACCCATGATCGCGGCTGAAACCCCGGACTCTTCGATAATGCCGTTTTTCGACAGAGTTGCTCCGACCCAGCGTATGTCGATATCAAACGGGCGGATCACCCGCCCACCCACCACGATTGCTCCGAAGGCTGCATTGTCGGCGATTGTGTCGGTAATCGCACGCGGAACTTCGGTTCTGTAATCGATGATCTCGAGCGCAGGCAGAATGAACTCCGTCGCGCGCATGACGTTATAGATACGGGTGCCCGCTCCTTCCAGGTCTTCACCCATTACGAACGCCAACTCGACTTCCAGGCGCGGCTTGATGAACAAATCCGCATTAATCTGCGCGCCATCATTGTAGAGCGCATCATCCAAGATCACCCCATAATCCGGCTCGGTCATCTTGGATGCCATTTGCATGGCGCGAGACGTCAGACCTATTTTGTGACCGACAATCCGCGCGCCGCGCGACACACGCAACTCGGCCCAAAGCGCCTGAATGCGATACGCATCCTCAATTTCGAGCTCGGGATAAGTTTTGCTGGGTTGGACAATGGGAGTCCGCGTTGTTTCGGCCTCCAGGATGGCCCTGGCTGCTGACAGGCGTTGTTCCTCGGTAATCATTATCCGGCTCCAAATAACGTTATTTGATTGGCGGGCGCGGCAAGAGAGCCTCGCCTGCTTCCATGACATAAGTGTAGTCGAGCGAGAACCACGGCGCCTGAATGTCTCCGTTGGTTGGATGCGGTTCGTCGTGGCGAATGAAATCGCCGGTGAGTGCCGCAGTCACGCCAAACTGAACGTCGGATTCGATATTCGGATCGCTCGGATCGAAAACCTGCGAAATCAGCGTCTTGTAGCCCCGCTTGAAGATCAGCGCGTGCAAATGTGCTGGTCGATAAGGATGACGGCCCTGAGCCTTGAGCATGCGTCCGACAACGCCATCGACGGGGATGGGATAACCAACCATCTTCACTGTCTGGAACCAGAAACGTCCCTCCCCGTCCGTCGTGAATTTGCCGCGCAAGTTCATCTCCGCCTGATCTGGGTCCTGGTTCTCATAAAGACCGACAGGGGATGCGTGCCAGACGTCGACTTCGGCACCAGATATCGGATTGCCTTCGCGATCGATTACACGAGCATGGACGAAAAGCGGCGTACCGGGCGTGTAGGACCGGATGATCGTGCCGCCGTTTTCAACTCTTGGAGAATTCAGGCGCCAAAATGGTCCAAGAAGCGACTGTGAAGTCTCTGTTTGTCCCTTGTCACCGTTATTGAGCAGGCAGACAAGGGACGAAACGCCAAGTGAGCCGGACATGAGGACAAATTCGTTATGACTATCGGTTTGCATTTGGCCGATCTCGTTGAGAACCGCAGTCGCTTCCCGGAATTCCACCTCGGTCAGCCTCACTTCGCGAACGAAAGCATGGAGATGTTTCACCAGAGCCATCAGGATGTCCCGCATCCTTGGATCAGAGGTCTGGCCCATGGCCGCAATCACGGCGGGCGTTAAGTCCCTTTCAGATTTAATCACCATCGTTACCTCCCAACGCTCGAGTGATACGTAAATAATCGATTATCTGTCAAGCGCTCATCAACGCCTCCAGCGTCAGGATTTTGTGAAATTCCAAAATTGTGAGATAAATAGCTGATATCGATGCTTTTCTCTCTCGATATGCTCAATTGTCCTGTCATACTATGGTGGAGAACTCCAAATTCGTTGACAAGAATAATCGTTTATAATATCGCCCATCAACCAAGCGCGACATTCGCGTGGGAGGTTTTATGAAGCGACAGAGTGCCTCACCCGACGCACCCAGCGAGCAAGCTGGAAATGGTGACTTTGCCGATGACGGCAAGAATACGATTGGAAGCCAACTGGCATTCCGGCTGCGCGAAGCAATTATTTCCGGAGGGCTGGAGGCTGGCAGCAAGATCAATCTCGACAAGGCGCGACAGTCATTCAATGTGAGCCTCAGCCCCTTGCGCGAAGGGCTTGCGCGCTTGATTTCCGACGGGCTGGTAGAGTTTGAAGACAATCGCGGCTACCGGGTCGCGCCAGTATCACTGGCAAATCTGGAAGAGATCACGAGTCTTCGCGAGGAGTTGGAGGTTTTCGCGTTGAAAGAGTCGATTAGGCTCGGTGACGCGGAGTGGGAAAGCAATGTCATGCGCGCGCTTCACAAGCTCAACCGTGCCGACCGCGATGCGAACAAGCCGGAAACTCTCGAATATTGGGAGATGGCGCATCGCGACTTCCATCTAACCCTTATTTCGGGCTGCGGAAAGCCGCTTCTCCTGCATTTCTGCAGGACCCTACTCAATCTAAATGATCGATATCGCAGAAAATTCCTGACCCAGACTTCAGGCGATCGAAATGTCAGCCAGGAGCATAGTGAAATCGCTCAGGGCGCTGTGGCGAGAGACAGCGATTACGCGATTGACAAGCTTCGTCAGCACATCCATCGCACCGGCGCTAACCTGCTTGATCATTTGGCTAGTACCGGAGTTGTGCGATGACCGATGCGGTGAAAGAGTCGCCCGTCGGCATCGCCCATTTCTCTGCGATCCGACTGCCGCCCCAGCAGTTCGTCAGGCATGCTGCAGTTGCAGGCTTCAATTCCGTAGGACTTCGGCTGCATCCCGCTTTCCCTGGGGCACCCTTTTACGAGCTGCCGCAGGGCAGCAGGGATGCAATGGAGTTTCGAACTCTACTCGACAGCGAAGGCATCAACGTTTTTGATATCGAGTTTTTCATTATCGGCCCGGATTTTAACGCTGCCCTCGTCGAACACATCGTTGCCGCCGCCGCCGATATTGGAGCCAAGCGCCTGTCCGCATGCGGCGACGATGGCGACTTGCAACGGCTAATCGGCAATTTGACGGAGTTCTGCCAGCTTGCCGGACGATATGGGCTGGCTGTCGACGTTGAGAACATGGGTTGGCGCACTATCAACACCTACAGCAAGGCTGGTGCGCTGGTCACGGCGTCCGGCCAAGACAATGCAGGTGTCTTGGTCGACGCCATTCACTTTTTTCGAAATGGCGGAAACATTGACGAGATCAAAACTGATATCGTACGGCATGTGCAGCTCTGTGACGTAGTGGGGCCGGCACCCAAGCGTCCAGAAAACATGATGACCGAGGCCAGGGCAGGACGGTTGGCGCCAGGTGATGGCATATTGGGATTGAGCCAATTGCTAAACAAAGTTGCTGGCCATGCCACGATATCGGTAGAGGTTCCATTGGTTGGCGACATCGATCCGCTGGTTCATCTGACAACGCTCAATATGAAGTCCCGGAAAATTCTTCAGCGCGTAGCCGAACAGTTTTAAAGAAGCCTTTGTCGGGCTCCCCCTGCCCCGCTCAGCGGCGCCGTTAGTGGGCCTGTGCGGCACGAAAGTTTCTGTTGCGCGCCACAGGCGCCCTATGGCTAGCCGTCCGATCGCCACGACAGTTCACCAGTCTTTGTTTTGGTTCAGGGTTTGGGCAATCGAACTTGGCGGCCATTGGGCGGGAGGCTAAACGAATTACGGAATCAGGTTAGTGGCCTGGAAGAATATGGTGGTCGCAGTCTGTTCGCCCCCTCCCCGTATTCATGTCCATTTTACCTCGGCGGTCAGATTTCAAAGTTTTCGTTCCTACGCGCGCTGTTGGTGGCCTTGGGTCGAGGGATCGAGCAGCAGAGGTTATCCTCACACTGAAGTGCACATTCTGTCACAGCATAATCAGATCCGTCTGTTGCGGCACCTTACGGGCGCGGATGTAAATGCATCAGGAATGCCGGTTGCCCACGTCCCTGCCCTGCTCAATTGGATATTGTCGCTTGGTGTAGGTCGTCTGGGTTGCGGTGACGGTTTTGCATGAGATCAACTGCCCCCTGCCCCCTGCCCCCTGCCCCCTGCCCCCTGCCCCGTGCCCCGGCCTCGGTATGACTGTTGACCGTTGAAGTTGATAGAGGACTGCAAACCTTGTCAGCTGACAAGGTTTTCGATAGCGAGCGTCGTAAACCGCTGACGCTGGTAGTTGGGCGAACTTTAGCGGTCGCGACAACTGATGATCTGGTGTCTGGGCTTCCTCAAGAGATGAGCTGATCCGTAGCCAGAGCCGCGTCTCCAAAACCTTGTCAGCTGACAAGGTTTTCCGATTGGGCATGGGACGTCAACTGTCGCAAAACCATCGATGATGCGCTAACGCCTTCGCTGCTTGTACCGTGCGGATCAATTCTGCCCGTCCACCGATATCAGCGGACAAAAAGTCGCCTCTTGTCGGGTCAGTCCTTCTGGCTGCGGCTTCGAGCCGGCTTTGCGGTTAAGGGCGCATGAAAACCCTTGTCGCCCGTCATGGCCCCAGGGAACGAGCCTGGCAGGGTATTAAATCAGTTTTGACCCGGGCAAAATTGTTAAAGTCCGGGCACCGGGGTCTAGCCGAGGAAAACGTCCGACGAAGTCTAGCCTTTTCCGGAGCCGTCTACACCGCATTGATTGCCTCCTGGCTTCTCTTGAAAAGGCTGCATTTTGTCAGGATGATGCAGCCTTTGCCGCCATGAAAGCAACTTGGGTTCGCTCAACAATCAGCTCTCGCGCCAACTACACGACGGCGCAAAAGAACAGTCGAAAAAACACACTTGTTTAGCGAACGTATCGATCGGATTGCCGAGGGACTGAAAATGGACAGCGCCCTTCGACGGTCTGTGTCGTTTGAAAGGCCTATCGGCCAGCCAAGGCAGCTCATCAGAATATCCCAAGCACATGGCAAGTGAGGAATTTGACTACCAGAACCAGTAGAGCGATCGAATCCTCGCTGCGCCCGTTATGTGCTCTCGAAATATTCCCCTTGGTAGCGGGGCATCTGCAGCGGAAATGCCTACTAAAATTGGAATGGGGAGAACTTCAGAAAGCCTGCCTATCTGGAGGGACAGCAGAGAGATCTCTGCCTGTCGGCGGAGGAGGGCGGTCACGAGGGTAGAGACTGTTTGTAGGATCCCGCTCCTGATTTTTTCCAGGCGGCGAATTTTCCTGGAGATATCAGGTTTTTCGCAGTTCTTAAATGGAATTGGGTAGAGGCGGTCACAGATCTGATCGAAACAAGAAATGAGCAGCGCAAGCCGGCCTTCCGTTGCGCTTTCTTCCATGAACAAAATATCCCCTTGGGCGGTCGATCATCTCAAATACTGCAGGCTGTGCTGGATTAAGGCGCTGCCATAGATCGATGGTATACCTGCCTGCGTACCAAATCCTCGCGCAATGCATCATCGATGACGGCCTCCAACGCATAAGTGGTAGCTTGGCTCTTAGCTCTATCGTCGAGAAACGCGAGAGATCGCCTCAACAGCCTATGCTGCAGCCAAAGCACAGGCCAGAGGATCCGAACGCCGTATCGGACGCCGATTTCTTCAAAAATGTTTAGGCGGCTGAATAAATTGACGCTGCCGCTCATATGCTCGGCGCACATCGTGGGCCAACCCAAGGAACGAGGCGTCCTTGTCTTTCACAATCGGCGAGTCCTCAATCACGTGATGGATGACATCATGCAGCCAGACCAAGGGCGTGCAGTGAGCAATAAGAAGATTACGGCGTGATTCCTGAGCATTTCGTGGGAGAGCGTTCAGTCCAGCCCTTTCAATCGAAAAGCAACGGCCAGATCAGTCCACCCACTGATCACTGATTTTTATTCCGAAGGCTTCTAAATCCTTGATGTTGCGCGTCGCAAGGGTCAATGGGTGAGTGACGGCTGTAGCAACCATCGAGCCGAGCCGGCGACCATTTCGCTTGGCAAGCGCCATCAGATAGGCCCAGGCGACGGCGGCATGACCTGCCACCGGAATAATCCTGTTTTCGTTAGCGTTGAGGCAGATCATGCGTGAGCCGTTCCTCCAAGGCGCCAGCCGCTATCCATCGGCGCGACACCGCGGCGAATTTCAGCAATAGAGACGATGCTGATTAAGGTTCGATCCACGTCCAGCCCTTGACGGCACATCAGACACCCTTCATCAGGGCGAGGCTTTGTAACTTCCGACAGAACATTCGTATCGAGCAGAAGTCTCACAAGGACAGGCCACGGCGCTCGTCGTGTTGCATCTCACTATCCAATTCGGCGCCGCATAGGGGCGATGCCAACAGAAATTCCGCAAGCGATCCCGTGCGAGTAGTTTTCTTCAGACACTCTTCTGCAGAAACAACAACCACGCTCGGTTTTCTTTTACGGGTAATCGTCTGAGGCGCCAACTGGGCGCTCTCTCTTTGATCGTCTCTGGTGAAGCCTGCCTTGCTTCTGCACGTATCGATCATCGACTTAGGCACAGGAGGTCATGCCAGCTTGTGGAGAACGTTAGAGAAGCAGGCTTTCCGACCTTGCCTAGGTCGTCAACGAGACCGATTGACTGTGCAACCAGTCCCAACTAGCCGGGACGTCTGATGCTACGCATGAGCGCCATTACAGAATGCGTGCCGCACGCCCGCTTCGCCGTGTAGCGTTGTTATAGTAGCTGGAAGCCTGTTGCATCGACCGGTGTCTGGACTGCTCCATCGCCTCGAGAAGGGGAATTCCGCGATTGGCGGCCTCCGTCAAATATCCCGATCGTAACCCGTGCGCCGAAAACTCCCCACTGTCCAACCCGGCCATCTGTGCCCGCTGCTTGAGGATCGCATTGACCGACTGCGGATCGAGCGCACGCCGCGAGACGGTGCCCCATCGCCCAATTCCCCGAAACACGCTGCCCTTTTCGATCTTTGCGGCCGCCAGCCAGGCGTTCAGCGCCTCGACAGGTCGGCCTGTGAGATAGACGACATCGTCCTGCTCGCCTGTCGTCGTTTTGGTTCGACCAAGATGGATGGCAAGTGAGGGGAGGGGAGGGCCGTCGTTCACTTCGATCGGTGGCTCGACTGTCAGCTGCTCGACGCGTAGCCTGGCGATCTCGCTGCGTCGACGGCCGCCGGAAGCAAAGGCGACCATCAGGATTGCCTTGTCGCGGAGATCGCGCAGGCTGTCTGACTCGCACGTCGCCAGCAGCTTCGCCAGAACGTCGCCAGTGACGGCCTTTGCGCTCTTGCGCGCACGGGTTCGCGGAACGGCGCGCACGGCCAGACGAATGGCTGACTTAAGAGCAGGGGAGGCGAAGGCACCCGAAAGGCCGCGCCACTTACTCAATGTCGACCAGCTGGCCAGCCGGCGCCGCACCGTGTCAGGCGCGTGCGGGCCGACGGATTTCAGGAAACCCTGACGCCTTAGATTTTTGTCGACATCATCGGGCATGCCGTGGTTGGGCTCACTTGCGCGCTTTTCCGGATCCCACAGATGATGGGCCACGAATTTGAGCAGCAACGCCTCGGGCGCCGGCCAGGGCAGGGATTGTCCGGTGGCAGCGAGACCCCAGGCCTCCAGGTAGGCAAGATCAGACGTCAGGGCCCTTAGCGTATTGTCGCCCATGCCCTGATTAACGAGATGCCGCAGCGTTTCGATGTCATCATCGGTCAACAGCTCGGCAAGCTCGTCGCGGCGTTCGAGCGGCAACACGGACGCGATGGTATCGAGCTCCTCGGCGCGCCGCTCGACAGACGTGTGTGATGTCTTAGGTTTAGGCACGATAGGCTCCAGAATCGCGGGTTTCGGCGGCCGCTGGCACCGTGATCTGCCCCGATTTTCCTCGATTTGCGCCGCGAAATCAACTACCATCGATAATTGGTACTTATCGATGGTTAGCACCCCAATGCACAATCATACCATGTGGGGAACCGTAATATTCATATAGAGTTCGTATAAGAAATCATTTACCATGATTTCAATGGCTTACGATCTCGCAAAAATCAGCATGACAGCCTTGATCCGGCCGGCTTTCGACGCCGGTGTCGCGCTGACGCGTCTGGACGAGCGCATCGCCCGTTCGCCGGTCGGCGCCGGCTGGATTGCGCGCACCCACTTCGCCGATGCGTGCGCCTCGCTGTGGATCGACGGCGAACTCGTCCATCTCGAAGACCTCGTCCTCCATGACGCCACCCGCGATATTCGCACCCCGACCCACGAACTCACCATCGCCCGCGACGTTTTGCGCACCCGTCGGCGCATTGCCGGGCAGTCACCTCATTGGGCCTTGTCCGCAGAGGGTATCCGAACCTTGCGACAAACGTCGGACATCGGCGCTGAGGTAGTGGAGCCTGCCCGCATTATTCGTCCCGCGGTCGCCATCGATCCGGAAGGGGAGGGGGACGTGGATGCGGGCGAGAATCTCCCCGGCGTCGACTACGCAGCCATCGATGCCTTGCTGGCTCGATCGGAAGCGGCAATCGAGCAGGCGAAGCGGCCCGGCCGTGCTGATGCCCGCGAACGAGACCCTCTCGTCTATGACCTCGACTGGGACGAAGACGGACGGCTCGACGAGTGGCGCGGCGTGTGGCGCCAGGCCGAAGATCTGCCGGCAGCGCTGCAGGCGATCGTTGTCCTCGATGCCTGGAACGAGCTGTCCGTCTTGCAGCATGCGCCCTGGCTCGGCCGGCTATTTTGCGCTTCCATCCTTCGTGAAGCCGGCATCACCACCGGCGCCCATCTCGCGGCGATCAATGTTGGTCTCAAAACCGTCTCCGTCGATCGGCGCCGGCATCGCGATCGGGAAACCCGGCTGCTCGCCATCGCACAAGGGCTTTTGGCGGCCGCCGAGATCGGTTTGAAAGAGCATGACCGGCTGACGCTGGCGCGCACGCTCATGGAGCGAAAGTTGGAGGGACGGCGGACGTCCTCAATATTGCCGGAGCTGGTCGAGCTGGTAATGGCCAAACCATTGGTGTCGGCCGGGATGGTGGCCAAAGCGCTGGAGGTGACACCGCAGGCAGCGCGGCGGATCGTTTTGGAGCTCGGCCTCAGAGAGATGACGGGGAGGGGGAGGTTTCGGGCGTGGGGGATCCTGTAGCACCTGTCACTATTTGGATCGGGACCGCCGCGCGATCCAGATAGCGTCGCTTTGTGGATGCGCGCCGATCAGAGAAATCCTGCATCAATTAAGTGACCCTTCCACCGTGGTTAGACCGGGTCCGCGCGTTTGCGGGTCATAAGTCTGCAAGCCAGATGTTGATCTCCCCAGCGGCTCGCGAACGCTTCCGAGACTTCAAACCAACTCCCATCGTTGCTGGCGCCGTGGTTGGCGCCCATGCACGAACATTGGCATTCATGGTGCTGGGCATTCATGCAGGAAGGAGAACATTTCTCCTGCTCGCGATAGGGCTGGATCACATAAAGCTGCCTGTATTTCTCCAGCGCCCGTGTCACGAAGTCGTTGAACCAAGCTTTTGGCAGTTCCCAGCATTGCAGAGGCTCGATCCAGGCAGGCTGCAGCTTTTGCCCGGGTTGCAGCCAAAGCCGATTGTGCTGGGAGTAAGGGAGGCGTGCCCGTATCCGCTGGCCTTTGCCGCCGCGTCTCAGAACTACAGGGATTGTCTTCTGGTTCCAGACGCGCCGAAGTTCGCTGTCACTGATATCTGCCCCTATTGTCCCCCTCCTGTTATATGATTTCGGTCCCTGACAACCTCAGCGTAACAGCTCCGGCAAGTCGTAGAGCAGCTTCATCGCGTCGGGCCAGCCGACGTCGGAAAACAGCTTGAGGATCTCAAGCAGTTCGGTGCGGCATACTCCATCTTCAAAAAGGGAACGATAATCCGCAAGGTAGCGCGTGACGATACCGACGATCAATTTGAGCGCGAGGCTTTCGTGGTGATATCCCTCTCGCATGCCGGCGCCCAAAAGGATCCCGTGGAGCGCCTTGAAGACACCTGCGGGATCACCAGGGATCAAATATTCGTAAAGCTCGATGAGATGATGATGCGTTGCCGGCTCGTGAGACTTCGACAGCAGTGCCAGCATCGGGCGATAGTCGGCGAGGAACTTGCTCATGGCCTCAGAGGTGTCAAGCCCTTGACTTGGGTTGCTGCTCTCCTGATATGCCCCTGAACCGAAGTAGAGTTGGTTCATGAGATGGTGGATGATCTGCTCTGCCGCCCGGTATCGGGCAATCGCCGCGTCTCGCGCGGCACCCTCCCTGTCGTCGGCGATCAAAACAGCATAGCTTTCTGTCGCGGCAGCTGAGCAGACTTCAAGGATAAGCATTGACCCACGCTGCGCGCGATCCGAAAGCGGCTGGTCATTGTCTTGGTCTGACTTATAGCGCGCGATGAACGCCTCGCGAAGCGGCGAGATGAACGCTATTAGCAGGTCCTGGTTCGTGACCAGATCCTTCAGCCATTCAATTAGCCACTGCAGCGCTTTCTCTCGGCTCTGTCCAGCCCAGAGCTGAGCTACGAGTCCACCCAGAACTTCGGAAAGTTCATCGCGGCCGGAATTCTCTCTCCGAACGAAGCTGTGCCGGCGCTGTTCGACGATCTCTATCAGCCCTTCCGCGCGGTCGACGTCGCTCCAGATCAAACGTGACAGGACGTGAGCGACGTGGAAGGTAAGTACATCGACATTTGGTTCATTGCGCACGATGCGCTCGGCCAGCTCCCACATTTTTTGCGGCGCGACACGACTTAGTACCTGCAGGTTTTCGGCCGCTTGCACCCGCACCACTGGTACCGGGTCCGCCAGAACCGCTTCAATCATGTCGATTATTTCGGGCCGATCCTCTCCGAACCTATTTGCAAGGTGCACATAGGCCTCGGCCGCATATACACGAACTGCCCAATTGCCATAGCTGCGTACGTTGTCTTCACCGTCTTTCGGCTCCGGGAACCGGCTTGCCCAAAGGCGATCCAGAACGCCAAGCAATAAAGCGAGCGAAGGCATACCCTCGTTTTCGGGGACATACGCTTCGCTACCGGCGATCATTTCGATCGCATTGCTAATATTGCCCCAGACAGGCTGTTCGACGCTTGCATGGAGGGAAGCGGCGTTCGCGTCGAACAGAAAAATGGTCGCTTCTGTCTCCAGCCACAAAGCCGACAAAGCAGTCGCGTTGCTTTGAGGGGGAGTTTGCCTCACCCTCTCCGCAAGCGCTTCCGACTGGTCGATCATTTGCGCGTTCATGCCGTCTTCGACATCGACGCCTTCTTCGGCGAGGATTTGGCGCATCATTCCGCGCGCAGGCCCTGAGGTGACCGTCATAGTCCGAAGAGGCGGATTTCCGGCAAGCTCGTCCGCGTTTGCCAGTTCGGCGCGGAACGCACGCATCGCATCTGTTGCTATCGACGCCTCATCGACGGAAGATACGAAACGGCTCAAGACCCGTCGCCACCAACGCTGTTCATATTCGTCGCTGAACAGATCTGGGCGAAGAACCTCTGCTTCGAAATCCGCGCGGCCCTCGATCGAACGGTGAGGATAGGCGGCGGCCACAAAGCGAACGGCGTCCCTGACTGTAACCTGATGGGTGAGGATCGTAAGATTGCTCGCATATGGCCACAGCTCTCCTGCGAGCTCAGCGACCCGCTCCGCCCCGACGCCTAGCAGCCGCGCCCACACGGCAGGACTTGAATATCCAATTGCGGCTGCCTCGATGCACTCGACAAATGCAGCCGTCGGGCAACCTCGCAAAAAGCCGACAAAATGGCCAAGAACATTATCCTCCGTGCCGCTACCCCGTCCGTTAGATTGATCCCACGCGAGTTGCGCAAAATCATTGCCAATGAGATCGAACGGCTCGCGCCCGGCGACGAATACACGGCGCCGTCGATCGCCAATCTGAAGATCACGATCAATTTCACCCAATGCCACCTCGATCGCAGCGCGCGTGCCTGCATATGCCGATAGGTCAAGCAGCTGCCGCGCGTCCTTGCCCAGATGATATCGACAGTGGAGATAGTCCTGTCTGCGATTTGAAGAAAGCGGCATGATCCGGCTGGGCTGACCGCCAAAATGCGAGACACTGTCATCGCTGATTTCGCGCGAGTAAAGCACTCGGTAAATTTCGACGGCGAAGTCGGTATCTGATCGGGCAATCGGCAAGATCTGTTCCGTCAGCCAGCTCGCTTCCTTGTCGGCGTACGCCGAAAAGTGTGGATCGCGCAGGATACGATCCAGCAGCGCCCGGGATGCCGCAGGCTCGGCAGCAAAACTTTTGCCCACGAACCGGATCGCATTTATCGCCGTTTGTTGCATCGGCGGCTCAGCCGTCCACGCGAGGGTCAAGAGAGCTCGCGAAGTACGGCCGAATAGGTTGAGAAGCGGCACATCAGACAGATCGGCTTTTTCGAACAATATCTGGAGCAGGAGCCGCGTCGGATCGGACATTTCGCGAACGCCTGTCGTGATCGCGGTGTCAGCGACCTCTGCCCACGCAGTCGCCGTCTGGCGCGCAACACCTCCCGAGGTATCGACCAGAAGCCCAACGAAGCGCGCGAGCCGTGACAACAGCGTCGCCATCGCACCATCGGCGGCACGGGCTTGGATCAACGAAATCAGGCCCGCAATGTCAGACGGCGAGTTCACACCCTCTAGCGCCGTCCGCAAGGCGACATTCGCCAATACAGGATTGACGTTGGCGGTAGCGTAGATGTCAGCAATCAGCCGCCAAACAGCACGCTTTCCCTCGCTATCGCTACGCCAAAGCCGCTCGACGGCAAAACGCAAAGCTGGCGCGAGCATCAGGGCGATCGCACTACCGCCTTTCAGCTGCGCGATCAGGAGCGGGGGATCGTCCCATTCCAAAAAGAACCGTCCGGCGACATGATCGAAGAGAACGTGATGCGAAAAGCTGACGAGGTCCCCCGTTTCAGCAAGCACACCCGAAGCAATCACTTCATCGACACTATCATTTGCAATGAGCACCTTTCGGACCGCGAGGCGGCTGCGGCGAACCATCACATCAACCGTCGCGCCAGCGGCGCGATGCAGCGGCGTGCCCGGCAGCCGTCGATCCTCATAAGCGTCGATCAGATCCGATTGGGTCGAGACTGTTCGAATACTGTCCGGATCAACGCCATCAGAAAGCAGTTGTGCAGCGAGCGAGAGGTTGAAGATGTTTCGTAGGAGATCGCGCAGCCGTTCAGGTGCCGCATCAAGCAAGGTGCCAAGTGCGCTCGCGTCCGCGCCAGCCTGACGGAGATCTGGATTGCTCAGGCGCGGCACGTTGAAATGGCGAACATTTCGTAGCGTCGGATCGGCGTATTCCGGGTCGGGCGGGGACCCGGGGAGTGCGTCGCGAAAACGCCGGCCATTTCTGAGATCGAACGTGCGGATAGACGCCGCGATCGTCCAGGACTTGTCCTTTGTAGCCATTGTTTCAATTAACTGCGCGAACACGGCTTCGGCAGGGCCGCCGCGCGCTGCATCGAGCGCGTCGATGATGATCAGTTTTCGACCTGCGCCTGGCGCTGCTGCCAGTACCTCGGCTAGCGGTCGAGCGAGCTGAAGCTCGGATTGGAGATCGGCAGCAGTGGCAACGCCTGGGAAGCGATCGACCGAGAGAAAGATGACCCTCTCGCCGGCGGCGCGGCGTGCTTGTGCCAGCGCTACCAGGGCTCCGGTTTTTCCTGCGCCCGGCTCGCCGATCACAATGAGCGAACCGGTCGCGATGGCTGACGCCATGGGGCTGTCACTTTGACGGGGAATTGGTATCCCGCCCTCGATCGGCAAGCGCGTATGGCCAGTCAGCCGGGTAAGCTCTGCATCGGTAACGGCGGAGAGGCGAGCGAAATCGGCGTCATAGCCGGGAGCACCTATATCGTTGTGATGCAGCGCGCGGAGTGCTCGCAACAGCCCTTCGCGATCCGCTGGCGCACCGCTGCCAATGAGGTTCCGGACAATGGTTTTGAGATCTCGCAAGGGCGCGTCGCCTGCAGCCTCCGAGCCGTAGACGCGTGATCCGAGCACGCGGGAGGCCTCGCGCCAGTTATCTTCGCCCGCGTCCATCGAGAAACGGACGACTTTGAACAGACGGGCCATCGTGACAAGCTCGTCGTCGCTCGGAGGGTCGACGACAAGATCCACACAGGCGGCGCGTGCGTGGGTCTCGAAGAGTTCCAGTGCGTCGGCTTCAACCCGGCTGCGCTGCGACTTCACCGTTGTCCAGGTGCCTCCGGTATCGAAAGCCCGGCAGCCTTTCTCGAGCTTATCGAGCGTACGGGGCGCGGTGGTGCTTACCGCAAGGATGGCCCGATAACGCTCGACATCGACGGCAACACCTGTTGTTCGCGCTTCGACCATGGTCCTGACAAGTTGTGCGATGGTTTTGCCAAGTGGGCTTTCGGCACCCTGCGTCAGGCCAGCGCTGGTCTTGCTCTGAAAGTCGATCCGGGCATCGTCATCCTGTCCAAGCTCGATGTCATCGAGGCCTTCTCCAGTCTCCAAACGCAGGCTGACTGGAAGTGCCGCGTTCGCAAGTCCAAAGCGTCCGCCGACCGGAATACGGGCCAGGATATGCGCGGCGAGCCATGTACCGACCTCGGCCTGAAAATCCATGCCTCCCTCGGTCGCGCGTCCACCAGCAGGCTTTGACGTTCGAGCGGCTTTGCGAGCAGTCATCCAAGCAGGTCCTCGAATTGGCGTGCGTGGCTCGGTGTAGTTTTGGGGGCAATCTCGGCCTTTCCGCCAAGTAGATCGCGAAGCGACTTGAGCTTTGAGAGCAGCTCATCGAATGTAATGATGGCTACGCCAGCGAGACTTGCACGATACAGCTCGAACGCACGCTTTCGTGGACCTTCGGGGATGATACCCGCTAGAATCATTCCCCTGACGCCATAGGTTTCGAGCGGGACCGCGCGGTTCTGCGATTGAAGCCGATAGATGTCGCTACGCAACTTGTCGATCTGGTCAATCACCTGCGCCACGGCGCCAACTAACTCTGTCGACGCGGTGTATACGCCCCCCCGATATTCCCTTTTGCCGATGAGCTCTGCCCCAGGAGTCTTGATCTCGAGCACCGCTATACTGTCGGTCAGCTTGTTGGTGAGCAGGAAATCGGCAATCTTTTCGCCAGAGCCATTCAGGATCCGGCCTCCCACATGCGCTTGGCCCTGCACGAGCAAAACCGGCACATTGAACGCCATATCGAGAATGAAGGGGTTGGCCTCGAGGAGTTTTTGCCATTGCAGTTCGGTCGTTCGTTCAGCGAACCGCTCCTCGATACGTGCAATCAGTTCATCGAGCGAGGCGAGTTCAATCTCGTCGTGCAGCTTCAGCAGGCCGCCGCGCTGCGACTTCATCGAAGTGCGGACGGACGCCGAGGCCATATTGACCAGGGCTGCCCGGTCGTTATCCGAGAGCTTGGTATCCGTGATCGTGTCGCCAATCACGTCGGCGATGTCATCGGGGGCGCGGTCAAAGACCCTTACTGGGAACTTTTCACTGTCCAGGCGCGTCAGGAGATTGGTATACGCAGCCTGTAGCTTCTTCCGCCGCGTCAAAACCTGTGCCTTCTTCTCGAACCTGTTTGCATTCAGGCGTAACTCGTCGAAGAGCGTATAGCCGATCTCGTATGTCGTACCATCATCCGTCACGCCGACGTCCAGCTCGCGCTTGTCGGTGACACGCAGGTTTGTCACGCCTTCGACTTGCCTGATAGCATTCACGACAAACGAAAGCTTGCGCTCGAGGCCGAGACCGAAATTCGGGTCTTTTACAAACCCCTTCGGCATGCCCTCGGCGAGGAAAGCCTGAACATCCTCGATGGTACGAAATTCGTTGAAATCCTGAAAGAAATCTTCGTCTTCAATGATCTCAATCGACACGATAGGATCATATTTCGGCATCAGGAAATCTTCAGATTCCGGCATGGTGTTGATCGGGAACAGCGTGGTTGTGTGCTTGCCCGCATCGAAGCGTATGAGCACCTGCGTCGTATTGATTTCGGTGAGGTCAGCGATCGCGATTCGCCGATCGGATGGTGTGAAGAACACCTCGACGAAGCCGGGCCCCTTTCTCTGCAGGAAAAGAGTACCTTTGTCGTCATCACCGAACTGGGGGCCGAAGGTTGCCATACGCTATCCTATAAATATTGGGAAAACATAGGTGTAACGAGTACAACCTGCAATCGGGGCGGACGGAAAAGGTGGCACTTGCAGGCGAACCGCGCCGTCCCTCTTCACGGTGGTTGCGCCTGCTGAGATCAGAGCAAGCCACCCTGTTCGATAGGCGCGTCCTATCTTGAAACAATTGAAGATCCATAAGGCTCGCGACGAAATAATCAGCGCGTTAGCAGGTGAAACCGACTGGATGCCGTCGTTGCTATCATCATCCACATATGGTGTTCATTTTCAGGAGAAATTTCTTTCGAAGATCTACAGAGTGCGGGTCGGCCAAGGTTGCCAAATATCGATCAAACTCCGCTTCCAACTCTGTGTGGAACAGTGTGCGGTTCACAGTGATCTGACCATTATCGAAGCGCATTATTGGGCCGCTGACCCCGACCGTCATCTTTTCGGTCGCCCCGCTATGATGGAGTGCGCATCGCCCTTGGCTATAGAACTCGTCAGCCTTCTTCGTCGCCACCATGCCAGCGCCGAGACAATCGATAAATGGCTGCCAGTTACTCAGGAACTCTCTGAACAGCCGACCGCTTTGACGTGTGTGGTTGGTCACCCCCTCACGGAAACCCTGAATTGTCTCGAGAACGAGGCAATCCAAGGCGAGGATCGCAAAGCCATATGTCTGCGGCTTGTTAGCTTTATCGACATCGATCAGGGTCTGTGCTGGCTTGATGAAGCGGCCCTGTATGCGATCCCTCAGTACATCGACTGCCTTTAGCCATTCCCCCTGTTTCGGATTGTCGGGATCCAGTTCGAGGCCGCGCCAGAACGCGACTGTGTACTTCGGGCTGATCTGGAGGCTACGGCTCTGTGTCGTGTCGCTCATCCGCCTAGCTTTCGAGAACCGCGACACCTGACCCCAACACAGAGAAGTCGTTGGGCCGGATCTGCTTTCGAACCTCTGGCGGATAGCAATTCCCCCCGCCCTCATAGTTCCTATGGACCGCGCGAGCCTGCTCGTTCGTCAGGACGTAGAATGTCGGTGCGATCGTCCGCAGATCGAGTTCGATGAAGATGAAGAAGTCTGCGTCGCCCTTCTTGTTCATCTCTACAGGCCAACGCGTGATCTCGGTAGGCCGCCGCAGAAACTGTCGCGTCTTCACCTCGATCGATTTCGGCTGTCCATCGACGACAACGATGACATCGTGACCAGGTGCGCCTTCCGGACTCATATAGGCGGCCAGTCCGAGTGTGTTGAGCTTTGCCACGGTTAGCAGCTCGCCCAGCGTACCGGATTGTGGAGATGACAGTTTTTCCAGCGTCATCGCTCTTCGCATTCCCCAAGAACTTCAACTAGCGGCCCAAGTCCGGTCGTTCCATCGGCGGCCGGGTGGCGGATCCGGTTCGCCGTCAGATGGACGGCCATGAGCGCCATGGCTGGTGTCTTTCCCTGTACCCTGTAGCGAACGCCATCGAGAGCAAATGTCGCCCGGGCTGGGCCGAACTGGATGCTAATCGTGCGATAGATTTGCGGATACGAGACCATGATGAGTTTCGATATACCCGGCACGGATGTCGTCCAAGCATTGTCCTGACCGCTCTCTCGAACCTTGTCGAAGGTCTCAGTCATCGACTGCGGCGGCCACATATCGAAGGCCATGAGAGACTGGATCTTCCGATCGAGGAAACTTCCCGGGTCCCCGGTCGCGAGATCGTCCATGATCTCCAGGTATGTAACTTTGCGTGGTCGTTTGTTCTCCGGCTTTCGCCGATCTGCCGCCAGCAGCCCACGCTCCTGGCCCGCGGCCTCCGCCTCATTGGCGCTGCGGCGCAGCCCAAATGACCGGAGGATCTTCGCTGTGATTGTCCCCATGTTCCCCCCGACGGCGAATTGTCCCTAAAAATGCTAGGAATTCCGCTCATGGCCAACATATATCGCCTTCTCTAAAAATCGGACATACTGGTTTTTCAGAGGCCTGATGTCCTATAAGCCTCCTCTATCGGAACCTCGAATTTCGCTCTGCGAGATGGCCATCTATCCGGTTTAGAATGGTCTCAAGACCGAGATAGCGGACGTAGCCGCCTCCGCCCCGCTGGATGATGCCGTCCAAGAAGATCTCGAAGGAATGACCATCACTCGCTAGTCGTGTGACAAAGACAGCTCCACCACTCATGCCGTCCAAAGGCTGCGCGTCCTCAGGATATCGCAGCACGCCGAAGATATTGCGGGAAGCGAGGTCTCCCGACTTGCAGATTGGATGGATCCGCATACCGCCGTTCTCCATGACTATTCGCTGGAGATGGCTTGGCAAGCCTGAAGCTAAAGCTAAATCACCAGCGCGACCAGTGAGGCGAAGTTCGACGGGGAAGAACTGCTCTCGCGAGTATGCTGGTAGCATTTCGTATTCCACCATACCGATCACATAGTCACTTTCGTCCTCGTTGGCCTCAGGCGAGAAAAGGTATGTTTTGAACGGAATGCTGGTGCTGTCGGTGCCATCGTCCATCAGCACCACCAGATAGTCCATGCGGTCCTTGAAAGCCGTTACTGTTTCGCCCGAGATTGTTGCTATCTGGTGGCGCGTGAAGACGGCAAAATGTCGTCCTCGGTACTGGAAGAGAACAGCGGTGCCCTGAAGACCGAACTGAAAACGGCGAGCGACCGTCCCATCCTGCAGAGTGAGCTCGAACCCATCCAGACCGTAATATTCGTCACCAGGAGCGGCGAAACAAAGTGGGCGGATACATCGATCAGCGATCGTTGGCTCCTGCGGATCCGTGAATCTCAACATAGGAGGATCAATCCTTTCGACGGCGAGCGCGGATTTCGTCAATTTGACGGTCAATCTCAGCCTCGGCGGCTGCGCAACTCTCCGCGAGATCCTCGCGGAATTGCAAGGTGTCTCTCAGGAAGTCGACATAGGTGGCGACGGCCAGATGTGTGTTGGCCTTAGAGCGCAAGCGCTGAACCCGCCGCTTCCATCCTGGAACGGGATCCTTCTTGATCGTCAGGCGGTAGTTGGCGGCGAGCCAATCAACAAGGTCATGGATAGATCTGCCGGAAAAGCCATTCTCGCTTGCGAACTTGTGACCCACAGGCGAGAAGGCCAGCCGCCATGTCTGGCAATTGATTGTCGCCTGATCTCGCGTGATCCCCTTCCCCTTGGGAAACACGCCAGTTGAGATGACATCGAGGTAAACATTGTTCTCAGTGATGATAAGATCCATATGGTCCGCGAGCGCACCGATCGTCTTGCCTCTATCAAAATGGCACCGATCCTTCAGCGTTGCGCACGCCTTCTCGAAGTCACCTAGTTCGGCCGGATTGAGTCTGCTGCTGTTGAAATACTTCTTCGCGCGTTCCGGGATTACCATCTTATTGCCGTAGTAAAGACCACGCCCGGGAAACGCTTTCAGAATGTCGCAGGCTACCGAGAAGTAGAAATTAGCAATGGCTGGCAGGATGGCTTCGTGCTGGAGGCCGACATGGTACAGCTCGTTTCGGAACTCATGCATTATTGCAACTGTCCGCGCCTGCTCCTCTGTGACCATCTTCTCGATACGTGCAAACTTTAGCTTCGCGTCGAAGGACTGTCCGACAGCCTCGGCCAACTCCAGCTTATGGGGGTACGCCTCCTCTAAATGGTGCCAGCTCTTGAGGTGAGCGTGCTTTTCTGTAGCGAGCCTATGGATTGCTAGCTCTACCGCATTGTCGGTCAGCATCAACGCAAACCGGGCATCATGAACGCCGCCCTTGTCGAGATGTTCGAGGGCCAGATCCATCTGGTCAAGGAGAGCCGCATAAAAGCTGAGAGCTGTCATCCTAGGTCAATCTCGTCTGCCGCTCGTCGACCTAGCTCGACAGAGAAGTTGTTCATCTTCGGCTCCTGCTGGCGTCACGGCAGGTTCGCGTCAATCACCTGTCGAAATTGGTTGTAGGACGTGCCCTCTAAGAATGATCTTGGTGCAGTCAATCTCGCCTATTATCGGTTCTAGGATCGACAAATCCTCACTCGTGGAGAAAATCACTTGTTGTCCACGAGCCTTCGATGTCGCTGCTCGTCGCAAAAGCTGCTCGAAGCTGACCTTCGAAGATGATTGTTGACGCGGTTCGTCGAAGACCAAAACACCTGGATGGTTCGTGCTGTAAGAAGCGGCGAGTTCGAGCAGCCCAAGCTGATACGCCCATTTCAATCTTATTGCGTCGCTTGCGGATGTCTCAAAACCGATCTCAAAACCCTCAACCTCGGGACGATACGTATCCTGGGAGATAGCAAGATCGTCGGGTTGAAAGGTTTTAAATCCAAACTGCCGCGCCTGTGCACGTAGCAATTCAGACAGACGGTTGAGCTTTGCCTTATCGCTGTCGGACAGCTCGTCGTCAGGAAGCGCGCTTCTCTGTTGAAGAAGCGTCGTATACTGCTCAGACAGGGCGCTGAAACTGCTCACCGCATCGTCAAAGAAAGACCGCAGTTCGGAAAAATCTCGAATCTTCCGTTCAATCAGAAGTCGCTCTTCAATCGCTGAAGCCGAAACGCTCGTCGCCGGCGCTACTAAATCAGCTCTTAGTGTTCTTATTGCCGTGTATGCTTCGCTGAGATCTCGATTTAGTTGTGAGAGTAATCCTTCACGCTCTCGATTTTCCTCTTCTTCGCGCCGAAGTATGTCTTCAAACATTCTAATTTCAGATTTGATGTATGAGATATTATCTTCGATTGGCATGATCGATGCTAGCGCATTTTGCGATAGTAGAGTGTCCTGCAAGCCTTGTTCGCAGGTGGGGCACCGGTCAGGGCTAAGTGACCATTGAACGCCTGAAAAGCGCTGTAGCTTTTGAACATCCTGGTTTTTTTGAAGATCTTCTCGCAGAGTCTGGATTCGCCGTGTCAGGGCGTCAACGTCTGCTAATTTTACCTGCCTCACGCCGTTTAATGAAAGGCGCTGGACATTGAGGCTCTCCGCGTGGGCGATCACCTCGGCGAGTTTGGCTTCTATGGCGGGGACATTGTCGGACACGACCGGCACTTCGGCTTGGGAAATAGTGTCGAGTCCGGACTTCAGCGATCGAAGATGCTCATCAAGTGGCGTCCAGCCACCTTGTGTTGCCACTGACACGAAGGCTTTCGCGATCGCATTCAAATCAACGATTGGCTTCGAACCAAGTGCCTCAATGCGTGACGCAGATCTGTTCAGCAGCTGGCTGAGGTCATGCCAATTTGTTTCCCATCTGCTGGTAAGAACGGTGATGCGTTGATTTAGCTGTTCACGTTTGCGCTCGATCTCATAGGCCTCAAGCCCCGCGATGAACTCCACTGCTCGTTTGTGGACTTCTCGAATGCGGAAATATGTCGGGATGGCTGCGGGGATGGAGGACCACCCAGACTTTTGCTCCACCCAGAACAGCGGGAACACGGTTTCGAGATAGAGCTTGATGTCTTCTTTCTCGTAGCCTCGAACGACGGGAAGCTCCCAGCCAAGAAAATTCTCGAGGAAATGATGAAAACCGTCCTCACGTTGAGCAGCACCCGGGTCTCGTACGAAGAACTGCTGGGTCCGATACTGGCCTTCAGGTTCAGACAGACCAGGGCCGAAATTTACTGTTATCAGGCGGTCGTCGAGTTTTGAGACGACCGGGCGATGGACCGTCACTATTGTGCCGACTGAGTTTTCCAGTTCAAGCATCACGTCAGATTCAACGACCCGCACGCTCTCGCCACTATCTGTCACAAGATGGCTTGTCATCGCGTGTGGAAGAGGGATCTCTCGGCGAGGGCTCAGCATTCGTTCCAAACCAAGAACGTAAATCATCCCTTGAAGGCAGGTTGATTTACCCATGGTGTTGTCGGCCCAAAGAACATTTAGCCCGTCGGTGAAACCGAGTTCAACTCCGTACCAGCCCCGCTCTGTGAGCGCACGAAGCTTGAGGCGTCTCAGTTTAAAAGTCATACAAGGTTCTCCGGACGCCAGACCGTTTTCATAAATCCATCAGTTAGTTTCGGCGCCACCTCGGAAAGGAAGGCTTTCTCGGCGTCAAGCACGCCGCTATCTTTGGCGACTGCCTCAGCTGCTTTGCGACCTTCGTCCGTCAGAACAACCACCGATCCTTTATTAACGCTAACGAGGCCCATCGAATGGCTCAGCGCTACCGCGCGGTTTAGCCAAGGCTCGACCCTTACGGATACGTCGAGTGGTCGATACCGTCCCGCGATCAATCCTAGTGCCTCCTCTCGACCCTCCTCGAGTCGCACATTATGAGCGAGAAATTGGAGTTTCTGAAAACTCGCCTTTTTCCCTCGACTGTAAAATACACTTAGGAGTAGTATCGCCATCCCCCAAGCCATCCGCAAGTCGCCGGCGACAGGCTCTGGGCGGACGGTGAACGTGAACTTGGATGTATTAAGGATGTCTAAGAAAGGGCTTTCACGGGACATCTGGGAAATCCAATGGGCATCGCATTATCCATTCTGAGACGGTTCCAAACACTAGCTGATCGACGTTCTCGGGCGATAGGTTTGGCGCCGCACCCTTGATTGCTTCCTTCAGGTTCATAATCTCGTCGTTCAGGATGCCACTGGCCGAAACCGCAGTGGGGCCGGCAAACTCTAAATGGCGCCTCCGGCTTGCAATCACCGTGGCAAGATTGTCATGTAACTCTGGTGCCTGAGAACGAAGCGCACTCATAAGCGCCGCGCCCTGCAGATGATAACGAGTAGCGTCCGCAACCGCATCTTCAAGCTTTTGAGGAGTTGTACGCTTCGCGAGCTTCGTGCGAGCCGTTGACAGCAAATCTTGTGACCCCTCCTCCTTCTCCCAAGAGCTAATCTGCGGATTTGTCGGATTCGGAATGCTGAGTTTGATCAACGATAGTTGCGCCGCATTCAGCGTTAGGGCGTCAGCGCCGAAAAATGCTTGATCATGAATAAGGACCTCAAAGTCAGTGTCGAGATAAGGCAGTGCTTTCGATCGGAGCTCTGTCGTCTTGTTCGCGCAGTGTATGTTGACGTCCTTGCTATCGTGTAATGGGCTGAGCAAGACCCATCTCTTTATCGGCGCGCCGAGGAAGAGTTTCGATACAATAACGTTGTTTTTTTGGAGCTTACCCAGATCCCTGGTGATCTTATCTTTTTGCTTCTTCGCGCGTTCAGCGACTCCGATCGGCTCTTCTACCGCGTAACACTGATATGCGACGCTATCTTTGTTGCAGTAATAGTCGATACCAAGGTCGCCCTGATCTTTGGCGGGCACCTTGTGAACGTTTAAGACGCCATGCCGACAATTCAGGAGGCCAAGCGCAAATATCTCCCAGTCGTCGGGATTCCAAATAATTGTTGTTGACGGCAAGACTTCCCCCAATATTCAGTATAGTTAATCTACATGAAGGACGGTTGCGTGCAATGGAAGATTATCGGCCTTAGGTAGCATCACTTTGCTTTTTGATCTCATTGGTAAATGTTCGCTCTGCGGCATTTCGCCCAGGCCGATTGGGCGTGTTGAGATGATTCGCTTCCTGGACAGCAGCGCGGTCTTCCGCATCTTCTTTGGGTGATTGAGATTTGTAAGCATGCTTTCACCCCATCGCTCTTAGTCCGCCCTGGGCTGACGACTGGCCCAATACGACGTGTATTTTGGGCCTTTGGAATCGGGCGGCGACGGGGGCTCGTGAATCAAAACAGGCACCGGCGCGGGAAGGTCTGGCCCGACGATTATGGCTTCGCCAGGCGCGAGAGTCGGGATAAACAGAGCGGCGTTGCGATCAAGATCGCCGCAGGCTTTCTCGACCGCACTGCGATCTTCTTCGTTGGTCAGGCGATGCACAACCAGTGTGCCAAGTTGGCTGAGAACATCGGCCGGAATATCGCGGGGGCGCTGTGTGGCAAGGATCGTGGTCAGTCCGTATTTGCGCCCTTCTTTGGCGATAAGCCCAAACGCTTCAAGTTTCACGCTGGCATATTCGTCGCCAATGGTTCGCCCCAGGAATTGATGGGCCTCATCCAGCAGCGTGATCATCGGCTTGTCGCGAAAGGTGTTCTGCCGGGCGCGGGCCAAGAGAAAGCGCCCGATGACATTCATAAGGATTTCGCGCGAGTTGTGCTCGAACCGGACGTTTTTAAATGAAATGCGGAGTATATCCCGGTCTTCTGAGGCGAAAAACGATTCCAGAACCGCGACCAAGGACTGTCCGCCCTTGCCGAATAGGCATTCAAGCTCAGGGGAATGGATCAACGTGCGCATGCGCGCGATCAGGCTTTCGCAGTAGCCTACTGCTTGTTCATGGACGTTACCCCAGTGGCTCGGGTTGTCCCAATTCGTCGGCTGAACGCATTCCTGCTGCACCTGATCGGGAAGATTTTCGATGTCGAACTGGCAAAGCGGGCTGTGAATGACGTCGCTGTGAAGTTCCAAAGCTTTCAGAAACGGGCGGCGGTCCTTTTGCCTTTTCGTGAGCAGCTTCTTTTCATAGATCGCCACGCCTTCAAGCTGTCCCCCACTTTTCTTGACAAGCTTCAGACTCTTGATCGCTTCGCGGAGTTTAGGCCCCTGGCTTTGTCCCGATGGGCGAAACAGGGCGAACAGGTCGTCTTCCGTCATGAACTGGTAGGGGAAATGGACCTGCTGGCTGCCGGCTTCTTCGTTGTCGAAGGCATAGTGCGCCGATATGGCGGGGATCTCTGCAAATTCACCGGTGGGATCGAAGAGAATACATTTACCGCCAGCGGCTTTGATCTGCTGGAGGATGGTGGCTAAGGTCCAGCTCTTGCCGCCGCCCGTCGCGCCGAATACGCCGCAGTGGCGGCCGAAGAGCTTTTCAGGCGGCAGGCGCAAATGCACGCCGCTGCCCGCATCGAGCGTGCCGATGTCGAGGGCGCTCGCGCCGCTCGCCACCAGTGAATTTGCCATCAGTTCGCCGAACATGGATGGATCAGCCAGGTAGACAGCATCGCCGACGCGAGGATGGTGGCGGATGCCGCGCATGAGTTTGTTCTGTCGCTGATCTACCGAGGCCAGCAGTTGCACCCTGCCGACCGGGTGAGGTTCGGGCTGCGTGCCCAGAGTCGGCTCGACAGTCAGTCGCTCTGCGTCGGGTAGTTTGACTTCGACCAATCTTCCAAGGAGCTTGACCAGCTCGCAGTCCACGAACACGAAGTCGCCGACTGCGCCGCGCGCAAGGGCACGGCGCTCCGGCCGGGCGGTGGCGTAAGGCAAGTTCACTTGCACCGTTGACGCCGTCACGACAGAAATCGTGCCGACGTAGCGATCCGGATCAACAAGGCTGTGTTTGATCACGACTGTACCCCATCGCCGAAGCCCCGCGCGACTTGCATACGGTCAAGATGGCGTTCGCGTTCTGTCTGGGCGACGAGATCGGGTATGGCGAGGGCCAAGTCCTCAAAGCGGCCGCTGAGCAGCGTGATACGCTGGTCGCCAATCCGCGCCAGGTGTTTGAACCTTTCGAAATAGCCGCTGACATGCTCGCGCACCGGGCTTTCCACGGCGATCGTATGATCGCCTTTCTCCAAGACATCGTCTCTGAGAAAGGCCACATCACACACGATCAGCTTGAGGCTCATATTGGCCTCCAGCGCGGCCATCACTGGCTTGCTCAGGTGGTCATCATTGAAGCCGAAGCCGGAGACAATGAGGGCGGTATCGGGTTCGCGCAGCGAGCTTTGAAACGCGCCCATCATGTCGAGATAAGGCGGCTCGAACGCTTCCTGGTATTTGCTGTCGCGCGGAAAGATCAGTAGCGGCGGCTCAGAACCCTCTGCCCGCACAATGTCGGCACCGCGACGCTTCCAGTCGATAGAGCCGTGTAGTTTGTAGAGATGGAAGACGTTCTCGATATAATCAGGCCCCTCCTTGGCATTCTCGCGGCGGACGATGTCGTGCGAGAAATGGCCGCGATCGTAGATTTGCGGCATCGCATGGGAAAAGCCATCAATGATGGTGAAACGCTGCGCCCGTGCCGCGTATTCAAAGCACAGATCGTAATTGGTCGTGAAAAACTTTGCGCGCGGTTTACGGACACCGCGTCGTGCGATCTTGCGGATGATCGCGCCGTGCGCCTTGATGTCCGTATCGTTGCTGACGAAGCTGACGCGCTTGGAGATCGCCTTTTCGGCGGTTTCAATGAAGGTCTGAATTTTCTTACTGCTCTCATTGTTGAAGAGCTCGACGTAGATTTTGCATTGAGTCAGCAGTTTTTCGATGTTGGTGTCGGTCGCTTTGGCCTTGGGAATGAGATCGATGACTTCCTGGAAGGTCTCCTTCGTGGCGGCGGCTTCGACGGCGGTCCAGAGGTCACTCATGCCGGGCGCAGTAGGTGCGCCCTGTGCGGGATTTTTTGCACAGAATGATGCGCCGGCCCCGGTCAGGACCATCAGGTTCGAGGCGTTCATCGCCACGCTCAAAGCGAGATCAATATCGCGGTTCGCGCCGAAGCTGATAGTCTTGCCATCGCCGTCGACTTGATCGGCGAACTGAACCCAGCCCTTGACTGGATTGAACAGGCGCATGTTATCGGCAGATGCCAGCAAGACGTCCCAGTATCCCAATGAATGTCCCCTCCCATACGACACGCGCTATCCCGTCATCAGAGCATTGCCGCAGACTACACGTCAAAATACATCGTGTAAGCATGTGCTGATAGTTTTGCGGGATTTCCCGGTCGAGAGACGTTGATATTTTTCTATGATCGGTACGCAGGTTAAGAGAACAAAGTCATGCCGAAACAGCGTATGCTCAGAGCGGATGCGCTCGGTTGCCATATAGTATAATCGTCCACCGCGTCGTCGCGACCGTACCGGCTGAGATTTGGGGGTTGATACGCCGAACAGTGACCTGGACCGCAGGTCGTGGGTTCGATTCCATTCAAGGCGGCTCATGCTTTTAGCTCTCAAGCCAGGTAACGCAGAGGGAGGGTTGTCCATCGGGCTTAAGGGCATGCTGTTTCAAGGCTTTGCAAAGGACTTGGGCTATGGGACGTCGTCGGTTACTTCCAAATAGATCATTCCCCGCTACGCCTACTTGCCGGGTATGGGTCCACACCCAGTACGTGATAACTCGCCGTCTGAGATTTCACCGGCAAGGTAGATACGGACAACTACGACCGCATGCATCAGCAAATCGCTTGGGTGAACCCGAACTTGGAGACGCTTGTGGCGAGCGCCAAGTGTATGAATTTCGCAGAAGAAATTGCAGCTGCAATCACGCCGGCGCTGACCTCCATGGACAACGATAGCAAGGATCTTGTCGCGACGATCGACCAGCGTATTTCCGCCTACGCTTCTGCGCGGCAGGAGCTCGATACGATCTGGGGCCAGCTCACCAGCTTCGCCGCGCCGCGCAGATCGGTTTGCCTTGTCATCTGGCATCGCGAAGCCTGCTTTCGATCAAGAGGCCGCGCTCATCCATGATCGGATGCGCCACAGAGACGATGTGGGCGTTGACGCGCTTGAGGTCACGCAGCATGTCGAGATCCAGCGAACTCGTCTGCAGGCTGTCGGCGCGGCCGTCGCGCATGGGAGCCGCAGTACAGCCTTTCCGCATGACTTACTACTGACTGGATTTCGGGAGGCGATGGTCCCGAGTTCGAGGAGGAGCATATTATTTGAGTCTTGTAGATATGGGTGCTTCCGGATCCGGAAAGTCGACAATCGGCGCGAAAATCGCTGCCGCTCCTACCTACGAATTACCGATGTGGCTGATCGGATCGTCATCTCAACAAACCGCCGGCAAACCCAGAGCAGCTCAGAATAAGGGTTCCCCGCCAGGCTTTCAGCCGATCGAATGTCAGCCGAAATCGAAACTCGAAAATGGCCCTTTTGCCAAACTTGTTGGCATGACTGCGGGAGCGGCGCATCGGCCAAGCGGCTACTGACTGTTTGTGACTGCGGGAGCAACCCCGCCACGGAGAGAAGGAGCCGAAAATGAAGGACGTCTACGATTGCATCATTGTCGGGGGAGGACCTGTCGGGCTATGGCTCTCCTGTGAACTCAGACTGGCTGGATTGCGGGTCATTGTCATCGAGCGACGCACGCAGCGGATCAATCAATCGCGAGCCCTGACCATTCATGGTCGGACGCTGGAAGTCCTGTCACTTCGGGGGATAGAGGAGCGATTCCTGGCGGTCGGAAAGCCGGTCAGGTCAGGCCACTATGCGGTTCTCGATACTCGACTGGACTTCGACATTTTCGACAGCCGTTTCCCTTACACGCTGTTCATTCCCCAGGAGACGACGGAGGCTTTGATAGAAGAGTTCGCATTGGAACTCGGCGTCGAGATCCTTCGCGGCGCCATGGCGGAGCGGATCGTCTCCGAAAGTGATGGCGTCACTGTCTTCGGCACCAACGACAGACCATTTGAACTCAGTGGCCGTTACGTCGTGGGTGCAGACGGGGCCAGGAGCCTGGTTCGTTCGGAGACTGGAATTGAATTCGAGGGCCATTCCGGGAACGGGGTCTGGTTCCTGGGCGATGTGGTTCTGGCGTCTCCGCCGGAAACGCCTCTGATATCGGCATTCAATGAGCACGGTTGTGTGCTGGTGGCGCCTCTTGGGGACGGGGTGCACTACCGGATTGTCGTCAACGAGGCGGAAGACCGCGGGCGCACACGGCAAGATGCGGTGACACTCGAAGAATTGCGCCAAGCCACTGCGCGCATTCTTGGCTCTGACTTTGGCGGCCATTCCCCGTTGTGGTTGTCGCGCTTCGACAATGAGACGCGGTTGGCAAAAACCTACCGTCGCGGAAACATATTCCTGGCAGGCGATGCGGCTCACATTCATCTGCCCGCTGGCGGGCAGGGCATGAATGTCGGCATCCAGGATGCGATGAATCTTGGCTGGAAGCTGGCAGCGGTCGCAAAGGGAACCGCGCCCGTGGAACTGCTCGACACATATGAATCCGAACGCCTGCCGGTCGGCATCTATCTTCGTGACACCACGATGGCGCAAAGTCACCTTATCACCGCCTTTTCGGCGCGGGGGAGAGCGCTTCGGGGCGTCTTCAATGACATGTTGAAAGTGCCGGCGATCAATGCATACTTTGCCAATCAGGTGTCGGGTTTTGCAGTGCATTACCCCGATCCGCTGCCCGGTTTTGGCGCTGGGAGGTCGACTCTGGTCGGCGGCCGTATCCGCGACACGCCATTGAGGCTGTCCGACGGCACAGATGCCACCCTTTTCGGCCTCCTCTCGAAGGGTCAATGGCTGGATCTGACCATTTCCGAAGGCACCAAAGCCGAGAGGCCCGACTGGCTGCATCCGCGCTCGGTTGTCGAGGCAAGGGGCATTCCCACCGACCATGCGGACACTCTCGGGAACATCGGTGCGCTCCTGGTAAGGCCGGACGGTTACGTCGCGCAAACTGCGCTCAGCACCTTAACGTGAGAAGGGTAGTCAGTTATGTTATGGCACCTCAATCCAGCCTCGATGCCAGCGCCCGCGGCGCCGCTCTACGCTCAGATCTCCATCGCACCGGCAGGTCCCCTCGCATTCATCGCCGGACAAGTTGCTATCAATGCTGAAGGCCGGCTCGTCGGTGAAGGTGATCATCGTCTGCAGGCGGAGCAATGCTTCCGCAATCTGAAGAGCGCGCTTGATGCGCTGAGTGTCGGCACGGAACATGTCGTGCGGATGGGGCTGCATGTCGTCCGCCACCACGACGAGCTGGTCGCCCCGATATTCGAGGCCGGGCATGCCGTCTTTGGGCAGAGTTGGCCCGTCTGCGCCAGTATTTTCCTCGGCGTGGAGAGGCTTGGCCATGCAGACTGGTTGGTGGAGATCGATGCCATCGTTTCTCTGCCTACGGATTTTGATGCGCTTCGTATCTCGGTATAACCATCCGAGCCGGCACGGCAGAGCAGAGACATGTTCTTGCAAGGCGACGTGCCCTGTTTAGAATCCATGGCGGACCACGGAGAAACAGAGCCGATGAGCATCATCATCACACCCGAGATCGATGATCCCGACATCGTTTCGAGGTCAGTCATAGGCCTAACAATCGAACTCACGGCCGTTGGCGAAACCGAACCTCACAGTCACCGCAAGGCGCAACTCCTCTATGTGATCTGCGGTGCTCTGACGGTTGAAGCCGCCGGCGGAATTTGGACCGTGCCGCCGCAATGCGCCATCTGGCTGCCTGCGGGTGTGCTTCATCTGGCGCATTCCAGTGGCAGGATTGTCATGGCCAATCTCTATATAGAGCCCGACCTTACAGACTTTCTCGGCGAGGATTGCGGGATATTGTTTATTCGCCCGCTGCTGCGCGAGGTCATTCTCTGCTTCACATCAGATGCTGATCTCCTGGGGGCGGAAGAGGGAAGGCGTGCTCGGCTGTCCGGGGTTCTTCTTGACGAGCTTCGCGATGCCCCGCTAGAGCCGCTGCGATTGCCAATGCCCGCAGACCGGCGGCTGCGGAGGCTAACAGACGCGATGCTGGCAGACCCGGCGACACGCCTCACGATCGAGGAATGGGGCGCGCGTATAGGGGCTAGTAAGCGAACCCTTACCCGCCTGTTCCAGCGAGAGACAGGCATGTCGTTCAGTCGATGGCGGCAACAACTGCATGTGGGCCTCGCGCTCCAGCGGCTGGCCGGCGGCGATGCCGTCACCGTTATAGCCCTCGACCTTGGCTATGAAAGTGCGAGTAGCTTTATCACCATGTTTCGCCGCCATACGGGAGCAAGTCCGGCGCGGTATTTCGGGGAGGGTCGCTTTGGGGTGAGTTCGCCCGAACTGCGGTCGCGTTATCTCACCGGCTAAGTCGTGAAGCGCTTTGCGAGCGACGTCGCAGACAGAGGCTGCGACGTCCAGTGTTGACTTTTCAGCGAAACTTGGAGCGGTCAATAACCCCCACGCTGGCGACAATTTTTCCGGCGGAATTGCCGTTCAAATCCTGCTCGCTCACGCGCTCTGCACCGCCGCTGAACGTATTCCAAATCTGGAGTGCCTCGTTGAATGTCTTGGGCGTCGGCCCAGCCATCAAGTTCTTTGTATACTCTTCCCGCGTGACGTAGCCGTCCCGGTTCGTATCGTTTCCCTCAATAATATTATGAGAAAAGTTGCTTTGAGCCTGCGCCGACATCTGGTCGAGCGTCGAGCTCATCAAGTCGTCAAAGGATGACGAGGCACTGCCCTTTGAGGCCGGCGAATTCTTGCCGGTCGGGTTCGACACAAGATTCCTGAGAGCATCTGATGGAATGGTAGGCAAGGATTTCCCCCTTTACGGTGAGCGGTTGTTGCGGGTTAAACTTGTCATCTGCCCTGGCGTGCCGAGCGACCGTATGTTCGAATCGCGTGCTCACTGAGAGGGAGCCCAATTGGTATCTGACGACCGGAGTGCTCGATTGAATGATCCTGCAGCGCGACAGGTTGTTTGCGCTCTAGCGCAGTATGCAGTTATTCAAAGGCGGCCTATTACCCCTTTGGAGCCGTGGTGGTGAGCGCGTTCATCATTTGACGAAAAAACGAGAATAAATACCAGCTGCTTCGGGAAGCTCCTTTCCCGTCGGCCGCGCCAAACCCCGGCCACGCTGCGCAGTTGTAGTCGTTGGAATCTTGCTGAACGGGCCGGGACCTCGACTGCTCCAGCGCGTCGGCCGACAGGATGACGACGCGCTGGCTCGAGTTATCGGCCAATCAGCAGTGAACGGCCCTCCACGCCCCCGGGGTGATTCCCATACCCCTTGAAAACACCCGTGTCAGATGTGCCTGATCGGCAAATCCACAAGCTAAAGCGACCTCCACAAGCGAGCTTGCACGGTTACGCAAGAGTTGGCGAGCAAGCGCGACGCGCCGCATTGTCAGCCACTGGTAGGGCGCGAAGCCCGTCGACCGCTTAAACGCATGCGAAAACTGGCTTGTTTGAAGACCACATAGGCCGGCAAGCTCTGCGAGCCCAATGCCGTCGACCAAACAGGTCTCAATTACATCTTTTGCAAGTCGCTCTTGCCATGCGCTCAGGCCACCAGTGACAGGCCGGCGAGTAACAAGGCCGCCATAGCGAGCGCAGAGGTAAATGCCCAGGCTCCACATGTAGTGGTCGGCATATAGGGCATCGATCGATGAAGGCGCATCGAAAAATGGATGGATTCTCAGGGCAAGCCAGCGGAGAATTGGATCGTCTACCACATGGTATCGGCTTGCCGCGAGATCGATGACGTGAGGTACCTGCAGGTCATCAGCGATCTCGTTTAGGAACGAACGCTGCACTATCACTTCTTGGCTATGTCGGGGCGTGATGAAATCGCTATGGGAGACGTCAGCGACATAGAGAAATTGGCATTGTCCTCGGTGGGTGGGAATAGAATAATGGCGATCATCCAAGAAGACTTCGCTTTGCTGGTCCAGCAGATGGACCCCTATACTATAGGCGTCCTCCCACCGCGGGAAAGTTGGGTTGTATTCAGATTCTCTCAATCCATAAGTAATTTCGGCAGCAATAAGTCTGGATCGTGCCAGACTCCGAACAGCGAGCTTCATCTGTGATCGAGGCTGCACGCCAATGGGGATTTTTGCAACCTCAATTAGCTTAACGTTGAGTGTCATAGTAGCCCTGCCGCCCTCCTGAAGACGTCAAAACATGACCAGGTCATACTCTGCTACGGTTCTGAAACCGAGCCTTCGATAGACCGGTTCACCCATTTTGCTTGCTTGGAGGCTAGCGAGTTTCAGTCCCTTTTTCCATCCCTCCAGCGCGGCATGGTGGGTGAGGGCGGCGCCGATACCGTTACAGCGGTAGGCAACATCCGTTGTGCAGACATAAATACCCGCAACTCCGTGCGAGGCGAATAGCGCAGAGGTTCCGACAATCATCCCGTTCAACTTGGCCGCAAACCGCGTGTATTCGCCTTGCTTGTCCGGCCTTTCCATTTCTACTCTTTGCAATTGAGCGAGGGATCCTTCAGAAACACCCATCGACGGGGCAAAGCATTCTACCCATGTGAGCAGTTCTCGATCATCCTCAATGACCTCGATCGAAATGCCGGCAGGCAAGGGGGCTGAGGCGAGGTCTGAAGGTCTGGCGACCATCACAGGAACCTTGCCACGAATAAGTCCTCCCATAGCGGTCACAGTTGGAATGGCTTCGCGGTGCGAGTCGGGACCAAGCCACCAGACCGAAGGCAGGTCCTTCAGAACCTGTCGAGCATAATCGACCTTTCGCGAAATGTCGTCCCCTGCAACACGTATCACTCCGTTCAGTTGCGGATGGGGGACGCCACTTCGGTAGAGCGTGACACCTTCATCTTCATTCCGTTCGTAACCATAGTTGAGCCAGTATTGCCTGCAGTTCGCCAAGGCCGACTGAAGCTCCGTCGGGGTTATATCGGTCTTGTCAAATGGCATGAGCCTCTCCAAAAAACATTAAATAGCGCTCGCTTGCCGTGTGGCGGGCGCGCAAAGCGTTGAAAGTAGCGAAGACATCAGTAGCGATGAGGACGCTTAAAGATCATCCGCCTGATGGGGCGTTATCAGGCGGATGAGTCTGTTTAATGCTCAAGCAGCATTCAGTGACTGGTTGCCGCTTGCTCGATCAGCTTTGCCACGGCAGTCGGATTTGAAACGTAGACCGCATGACTGCCAGGCACCTCAACGGTCTTCGCACCAGCGCGTTCTGCCATCGTTCTTTGTGCAGGTGGTGGTATCATCTTGTCGTCAGTGGCGACGAGATACCAGCTTGGTTTGACCTTCCAAGCGGGTTGAGAAACTTTCCCCTCGAGAGCGGCAATTCCCCAAGGAACCTGAGAATCCGCCATAAATGTCGCCAGGTCGGGACGCACGTCAGCGGCAAATGCGTCTTTGAATTTCGACTTGTCCAATAACAAGAAGCCATCAATAGGTGGCAGGATGGGAGGGACAGGTGCGCCTGCGGGCGGATTTGCGATCAAGCTTGAGACAGACTCCCCGGCGTCAGGCGCGAAGGCTGCTATGTATACCACGCCCGCGACTTTAGGGTCGGTACCGGCTTCGGATACCACCACGCCACCATATGAATGGCCGACAAGAATGACGTCACTGGGGGCCGCTGCAATGGCACGCTTGGTCACAGCAACGTCGTCGTCCAAGGAGATCGTCGGGTTTTGAACGATTGTGACAGGATAGCCGTCCTTTCTCAGAATTTCGTATACGCCTTCCCACCCGGAGCCGTCCACGAAGCCCCCATGAACAAGAACAACTGTTTTCATCTTCGTACCTTCTGCAGCGTGGGTTGGTGTAGGGACAATGCTAACGCCGACCGCTAACGCGGTAACGGCAGCAGCTATGGCCAATTTCATCGACATCATGTGCTCCTATTAACTGTTACTTAGCAGGCGCCACGGGCCGCACCGACTTTCGATGCGCCGCATGCTCCTTGCATTGCCAAGGCTAAAAGGGGCAATCGTTCCGCTATTGAACGATCTTGCAGTGCGGCCGGCGCATTCAGTGGTCGCCCCGATGGGTGTTTGCAGGAGAATGGCGGCTGCGTAACGGGGCGATGATGCAGGCTACAGATTCACCGTCTTCAGTAATCAGGAAGAGGAAATGGCCAAGGGACGGCTGGGTGGCAGCGAGATGAAGTTCTATCCGCAGGATGCACTCACTTAGGCAGGCGCCCAATTCAGTCAGGTAGACGTGTCTTTCTCGGCACATATAGTGACCGATCGGGAACTGATTCCTGGCCAGAACCCGGCCTCCTCCCCGGCCGTCGCCAGAGAGCTACTCGCGTACTGGGCGACATCGGCTACAGCTAAGCGGGAATGTGGATCGCGGCCATGATTGCTGCGCGCTACCATTCATGATGTTTTCGTGTGTGTGAAATTAGAGAGAAAGTGCGCTGTAACCTCTTTTCAACCTGAAGCTCAGGTCATGTCCTATCTAGGCCTTTGGCTTAGAAATAAGGTGGTCGGTGGTTCAGATCCCTTCAAGAGCGAAACCGGCCAAAACCAGGCGGTTGAGCGGTCCCGGCAGCCGTTGCATCACCGCCGTCAGGACTTCGCTACCTGCTGCAGTTTGTTTATGTGCTCGCGGCAGAGCGCCTCGATAAGGTCGTGAAGTTCTGCGGTTCGCTCCTGAAGCCAGGCGAGTGCCTCTTCGGAAATTTCGAAACGCTTCGAATAGCGCGCTTTGACGTAGGCCTCATTGAGAATGTTGTACCATGCGGTAAACCGCTGATGGTCCCTCGGCCATATGTCGACAAGGCGGCGATCCCGATCCTCCGAAAGCCCGCGCAGGAATTTAAGGTTGTGAGACGCAGGCGAATAGTTGGTCAGTGTCAGGAGATAGCAGTTGTAGGCCGTTTCGACCGCCTGATGGAAATTGAATGCGGCGTGATTAGCTTGATTGTGGGTGATCGAATATAGCGCGAGCTCACGAAAGAATTTGGCGCTGTTAAGCTGGATACTAAAATGCTCTTCGGCCACTCTGAGCGCATTTTCAGGGCTGAGCGGCTTTGGCTCAGCCAATGGCCTGTCATCGAATTCGTAGAGAACAATACCCTCGCGAGCGATATCGACGAAAAAGGCCTGGCCATCATTCAAAAAGTTACTGATCTCGCGGGCGCCATGCGCGATAAGACCGACAGGTGTCTCGATCTCCTTATCCCACATCAGCCGGTCGATGGGCTTGTCCCAGTATTTGGATTCGGCCAGTTCCTTGTTGCTGACGATGACGAGGATGTCGAAATCCGATCGATAGCCTTTAGACGTGTGCGGCTCGTCCACCCAGGTGCCACGAGCGTAAGAACCGAACAGGATGATTTTATAAATCCGCCCGTCTTTCTTAGCTTCGGACTTCGAGCGCTCCACAATGCCGGCGAACTCTTCGTGGATGATCCGGACGACCCTTTCCAGTTCGCGCTGCTTCGTCTGCGGAAGATGTCCGATATCCGATTTCATGGCCTCACCATCGATTCTTCTGAACGGATATCCTAACCGTGATCGGCTGGCTATTGCTACTCCACATTGTTGTAGGGGTTGAGGGGCTAGGACGCCATTTTTAGGTTTAGGATCGAGGTCTGTCGGAATAAGAATACATGAACTACCTCCTGGTGGTCCAAGTTTCGTCCGCATCCCACCCCGCCAGAACCGTCAATATTCCATGCCGAAACACAGACATGTCGATATTCGACCAATGACAGAGCAAGAAATGAGCGATTTCACACGCAGCGCAGCCATCCCTTCACGGACAATTCACCCCCCACACTCCATTAGCGTTGAAGCGCAAGCGTCACTGTCGCGCCTGGTCGACAAGGACGGCAGTGCGATCAATGCGCAGTATGAAATGCCCTCTCCGGAGGACTTTTCCGGCTGGATGAATATAAAAGCCGCAGTAGATGCGCATTACGCCGCCGCGGCAAAAGATCTTGCCGGGAGTTTGCAGTCCACAGTCGAGACAATCGTAGTCGAACAAGCAACGATCCATGTCGCGACGCCGCACGGGCAATTTGATGCTCGTGGCGCACTGATCGACCTGCATGGTGGCGCATTGGTGTTTGGAGGCGGTGAGGCCTGCCGCGTCAGTGCGCGTCGCCAGGCGCACCAGCATGTCGTTCGATGCTACGGCGTCGATTACCGGATGCCGCCTGAGCATCCATGTCCGGCCGCTCTTGATGACTGCTTGGCCACGTATCGCCATGTCTTGACTGGTCATTCCCCCGACAAGGTGGTCATCTTGGGTCGATCGGCAGGCGGCAATCTGGCGACCGCCATGCTGCTGCGGGCGAAAGATGAAGGCATGCCAATGCCCGGCAGATTAGTCTTGCTCTCGCCACAGGTTGACCTCACCGAATCGGGCGACAGTTTCCAAACAAACCAGATAATTGATCTCGTTCTGCCGCGCCCGCTCAGATCAAACAACCTGCTCTACGCTCGTGGTGCTGATCTTTCCAATCCCTATTTATCGCCGCTCTTCGGCGATTTGGCGGGCCTTCCGCCGACATTTTTGCAGACCGGCACGCGTGACCTGTTCCTATCGAACACGGTGAGGATGCATCGAGCCTTGCGAAAAGCTGGCGTGGAAACAGAATTGCACGTCTTTGAAGCCATGCCCCATGGTGGCTTCATGGGTGGGACACCGGAAGACCAGGAACTCGAAGCGGAGATCCACCGGTTCGTCATGGCAAACTGGAACTAAGGCCGGAAACCCACACAGGTTTGGCGCCGCCCCTCTGTTGTCCTGCTACATCCCTGGCCACATTCCTCCGTCAAGTCGGAGGTTTGCTCCTGTGATATAGCCGGCACGGGGGCTCGAGAGAAACGCAATCGCATCCGCAATCTCCTCGAGGGTTCCGACCCTTCCAAGGGGCACCTGAGCAAACATTGGCAGGATTTCTCTCTCTATGTCATTCCAGGGGGCGTCGATGGCCATCCCCCTCTCAATGGCTTTCTTACGGAATGCGGTATCCAAACTGATGCTATGCACCGTTCCAGGCGAAACGGTGTTTGCGGTGATGCCGTATGCAGCAACGTCTTTTGCGAGCGACGCCGTCATCGCGATCATGGCTGCTTTGGCGGCAGAGTAGTCCGGTCGACTTGCAGGCGGCATCAGGGCCGCCAGGCTTGAGATGTTTATGATCCGACCCCACCGCGACGCTTTCATTGCGGGCAGAACGAGCGAGATGATCCTCACAGATGCGAGCACGTTCCTGTCATAGACAGCGGCCCACGTTTCAGAGCTTGTCGAGGTCCAATCCTCCGCCGGGGCAGATCCGCCGGCATTGTTGAACAGGATGTCGATCGAGCCTGCTGCAGCCTTTGAATCACGAACCAGACGATCAACCTGATCCGGCACTGTCAGATCGCCGAATACCGCGAAAGCATGACCTCCAGAGGATATGATATCATGGGCGACCTCCTCTGTTTTCATTCTGTCGCGACCGTGGACAAGAACGGTTGCCCCTTCCTTTGCGAGGCCTCTGGCCACGCCCTCGCCAATCCCCTTACTGCTTCCCGTGACCAGTGCAACCTTGTTTTGGAGTTGTAAGTCCATGATATTCCATCCGTGTTATCGTCTCCTGCAGATATGAGGTTCGTTGATGAAACAGGCAATTACGCACTTTAAAGTGCCTGTCGAGGACAGGGCGACATGCCTCGGAGCCGACGGATCTGTCTCTCATGTCAGTAGGGTGCTTCGGATGATCACAGGACGTTGGAAACTGCCGATCCTTTTCCGATTGTTCGCCGAACCATCATTGCGGGCATCGCAGTTCATGAGAGACATACCCGGGATATCCCAGAAGATGCTAACGCAACATCTCAGGGAACTGGAAAATGACGGCCTCATAAGCCGACACGACTTTCAAGAGCAGCCACCTCGAGTCGAATACTCGCTGAGTTCAGCAGGCCACGGGCTTATGCCGATTTTGATGGCGGTCAGGGAATTCTCTCGGGATTATCCCGTCGATCGGCGTCTATAACTAAATTGGGTGCCGAACGCTTGGCGCAACATTCCGAAAATATCGCTTGTATTATGGACTGAATGGTTCCATATTGACTCCATGGTCAAGCGCACTCAAATATCCGCGTCCGTTGGTCGCCCTCGAGAATTTGAACTCGATGAAGCAGTTCGAAAAGCAATGCAGGTATTTTGGGATCGTGGATATCACGATGCATCACTTCCCGACCTGCTTGAGGGCATGGAGCTTTCCAGGGGCAGCTTTTATAAGGCTTTCGTCGACAAGCGAGGCGTCTATCTGCGTGCCCTCGACGCTTACATCGAGGACGCCGTTCGCTCGGTCGGTGAAACGCTGCATTCCAATCCGTCGCCCAAAGCCGCAATTCGAGACGCTTTTTCTCAACAAGTGGATCAAGCATCGGGAACGGAAGGTCTGCGTGGATGCTTTGTCGTCTTTGCAGCTGTCGAAATGCTGCCAGAGGATAAAGAGGTCGCACCACGTATTTCCCGGCTGTTCAGACGGTTGCAAGATCTTTATGCGGCGGCGATCATAAGGGCCCAGGCCTTGGGCGAAATCGATCCAGGGCTGGATGAACGAACGCTCGCCAGGTTCCTCGTGTGTCAGATTCAGGGCATGCGGGTCCTCGCCAAGGCAGGAGCGGATCGCGCTGAGACGAGGGCCATGGTCGAACTGGCACTGAAGGCACTTGGCTGAACCAAATTTGGAACCAAATAGTTCCAAATACTTAACATTGCAAACCGTCGATCGATTTTTTGGTCGATGTGGAGACACTTATGAGAGACACCAGCAATCCCGATGACAAACTCGATCCACGTCGATGGATGGCACTGGTTATCCTTTTGACCGGCGCCTTTTTGCCACCGCTCGACTTCTTCATCGTCAATGTGGCGCTGCCCTCGATCCGGGAGGATTTCAGGGCCTCTGCGTCAACGATGCAACTGATTATCTCCGGTTACGCCACCACCTATGCTGTGATGCTGATCACTGGGGGCAGGCTTGGAGATCTCTATGGTCGACGAAATGTCTTTCTGGCTGGAATGGTCGGGTTTGCAGCCGCATCTGCCTTATGCGGGTTTGCCTGGTCTCCAGCCGCGTTGGTCGCCGGCCGTATCCTTCAGGGGTTTGCAGCGGCAATCATGGCACCGCAAGCCTTGGCTTCCATCAATGCGATTTTCCCAGACCACGAAAAATCAAAAGCTCTCAGCTTTTATGCCCTGACATTCGGGGTGGCATCGATGGTTGGTCTGTTTCTCGGTGGTGCGTTGATTGCGCTTGATATCCTTGGACTTGGATGGAGAGCCATCTTCCTCATCAACCTGCCGGTTATCGCGGTCGCTGCGCCGTCGGCCTTCATCATGTTGCGGGAAACCCGATCTGAGCGCCCAAGCAAACTGGATCTTGGCGGAGCATTGTTGATCGCGATTGCGCTATCTGCGCTGATTGCGCCGCTGATCGAGGGGCGGGAGCAGGGGTGGCCGATCTGGCTAATCCTGATGCTTGCAACGTCCCTCCCGTTTTTCCTCCTGTTCTGGCGGCATGAGAAACACCTGGAGTCGACGGGGAGAGATCCGATTCTTGCACCTAGCCTGCTGCAAAACCGTGGACTAATGCGCGGGCTACTGGCTGCATTGTTCTTCTACTCGCTTGCGGCCTTCTGGCTGATATTCTCGGTCTATCAGCAGGGTGGCCTTGGTCTGACGCCTTTCGAGGCCGGGCTGGCGATCCTTCCTGCGGCCGTCGGCTTCGTCCTTGGTCCTTTTGCAAGTGAGCGCATCCTCCGCGTCTTCGGAAGATTTTCCGCAGGCGCCGGCATGGTGCTGCAAGCTGCAGGGTTGTTTGGAACGGCGGCCTTGATTTCGAATGGCCTTCCGCAATTCCTTTTTGCTGCGCTTTTTCTTATCGGTGCGGGGCAGGGGATCGCCCTTCCAAACCTGGTGAAGAGCATCGTGCAAAGGGTGGACCGGACGCAGTCAGGATTGGCCTCTGGTCTGGTCAATTCGATGTTTCAGATTGGCGGTGCGTTGGCAGCCGCAATCGTTGGCGGATTGTTCTTCTCGATCCTGGGGTCGGCCACAGACGTTCAATCCATTGGCCGAGCATACAGCGTTGCAGCCGTTGCAATTGCCATTTGTCTTCTCGTCGCGGGATGGCTTTCCGTCAGCCTGACATCGACACAACCGTTGCGTCGATGAGCGGCCCCATAGCAGCCCATCATCAGCCGATCGCGCGGAAACGGCGTGAAATTCCAGAGCAAAACAGAGACATTCAGAGGTACTCTCCATGAACAACATCTCCACACTACCTCTTTCCGGCAAGCGCGCGCTGGTCACCGGTGCGGCACGCGGTATCGGTGCGGCAATTGCGCTAAAACTGGCCGAGGATGGTGCCGACGTTGCGATCACCTATGAGAAGTCGGTCGAGAAAGCGGAAGCTCTCGTTGCCAAGATCCGCGCCATGGGTCGAAATGCGATCGCCATCCATGCCGATGCCGCGAACATAGCAGCCGCGATGGCTACCGTCGAACAAACTGTCGCTGAGCTCGGCGGCCTTGATATTCTCGTCAATAATGCCGGTGTCCTTTTCGCAAGTGATTTCTCCACGCAGCCACTTGAGGAGATTGATCTTCAGCTGAACGTCAATGTTCGCGGCGTCTTTCTGATCACCCAGGCAGCGCTGAAATACATCCCCAACGGAGGTCGCATCATCAGTACCGGCAGCAATGCGGGTCTGGCTGTCCCGTTCGCGGGGATCGCGGTCTATGCCGCGACCAAGTCTGCGCTGGAAAGCTTCACGCGCGGTCTCGCACGTGAGCTGGGCTCTCGGGAAATTACCGTCAATCTGGTTCGACCAGGTCCGATTGATACTGACATGAACCCTGCCGATGGCGCGCTTGCAGCCGCCATTCTGCCAAACCTGTCGATTGCTCGATATGGTAAAACCAGAGAAGTCGCTGAGGCCGTCGCCTTTCTCGCGGGGCCCGGTGCAGCCTACATCACCGGCTCAGGCATTCTGGTCGATGGCGGCATCAGTGCCTGAGCATTGATACGAGGCGGGGCCTCGCTGCTCTGTCCTGCAGGTGATAACGCGGAATTTGGGCGCGCATGGGCTGCGGAGTTCCCTCCGCTGCACTGTGCGCGTAAATTTGGCGAAGCGGGCGGCGGCCATCATCCAGGAATTTCTCCACTCCGTTGGTGGTGGTTTTCCTGAGTTGCAATCGTACCAAGGTAGCAAATATGGGTGGCCTGGTTTCTGCTCAAGCGCCCGTTGAGCGGTAACAGACCTAACGTATGAACATGGAGAAACATTTGAAGACCATCGGCATACTTGGCGGAATGTCCGCGACGTCAACCCAGATTTATTACCGAGAACTCTGCAGGCTTACCCGCGAGAGCCTGGGAGGACTTCATTCTCCCGAGCTTCTCATACGGTCTGTCGACTTCGACGAAATCGAAAAATTGCAGGCATCCTCCGATTGGGAAGCGGCGGGCCGCATCCTCAATGAACATGCTATCGCGCTGCAGCGCGGAGGTGCCGACCTCCTCATCCTGGCGACAAACACCATGCACAAGGTGGCGGACAAGATCGTGGGCGGGGTGTCGATCCCGTTTGTGCACATCGCGGACGCAACTGCAACCGCTATCCTCGACCGCGGTTTCCGGAGACCGGGTTTGATGGCAACCGCCTTCACCATGGAGCAGACCTTCTACACCGACCGCCTCATCGCTCAGGGGCTGTCGCCAACGATCCCTGAAGCTGATGATCGAGCTGAAACCCATCGCATTATCTATGAAGAGCTGTGCCGCGACATCGTTCGCGAGGAGAGCCGCTTGACCTATGAACGGATTGCGCAGCGTCTGGTCGACAAAGGCTGCGACTGTCTTATCCTTGGCTGTACCGAGGTGGGTATGCTGTTAAACCAGGATAACGTAGGTGTTCCCGTCTTCGACACGACCCTCATTCATTGCAAAGCCGCCCTTCAAGCTGCTTTACAATGACGTGTTGTGTTCTGACGGTCGATCGATTGTGAGAACGATGAGGGGCAATGGTCAAACCTGTTCGCCCAGGTGATGCCGGACCCACTTCGCTTCTTCCGATGCGGTACGCCCGAAATGCCGTCTGAAGTCGCGGCTGAATTGCGCCGGGCTGACATAGCCCACTGACGCCGCCACCTCTGCAATTGTTCCAGTCTGGCGGGCGATCATCAGTCTCGCTTCATGGAGCCGCATCGCCTTCACATATTGCATGGGACTTGAGCCTGTCAGCTCCTTGAAATGGACATGGTAGGAAGGAACGCTCATGCCCACTCCTCTGGCCAGGTCCGCGACGGTGATTTCAGAGCCGTAGTTTTTGCGCAGCCATGCCAGGCTCTCGACCAGTTTTCCCGACGTCCCTTTCCGCTGCAGGGCGGCGATCACTGCGCCGCCTTGCGGGCCTGACATGACCCGGTAATGCAGCTCACGCAGGATGGAGTCTCCAAGGACGGCGACTTCAACCGGACTGCCGAGCACCGTCAGCAAGCGCAGCAGGACGTCTTCGATACTGCTGTCCATCCTGCTCGAGAAGAGCCCTTTTGGCTTGACGCTTGCAGGACCGGCGAGTTTTTCGAGCTGCGTGGCGATCTCGGCCGCCATCTGCATATCGAACTCTAAATAGACCGCGAGCAGTGGCCGCCGTGCACTGGCTGTAGATGTCATCCTAAAGGGAACGGGCACCGAAACGGCAAGATAGTGGTGCTCGTCGTAGAGGTAGATTTCCCCGTCCAGAATTCCGTGTTTGCTCCCCTGCAATACGAACACGGCGCCCGGCTTATAAAGAACCGGAATGTCATTCAGCACTGCTTCCGTGCGTAGGATACGGACATTACCGAGCCCGGTCTGGTTGTAGCCAAGACGAGGAGCGAGTTGTCCGGCCAAGGCGGCAGACTGGTCATGTGTAGAGGGCGGCATTTTACAGTTCATAGGAATTGGCAAAAATCTAAGAGCATTCGCAATCGAACCCGCGTTGTCTCCAGATTATCTGTCACATCGACGGGTAATCAAGGAGTTTCAGAAATGTCGAGCAAAACGTTTTTCATAACAGGGGCTAACTCGGGCTTTGGGCTGGCCATCGCCACTGCCGCAATCGAAGCCGGTCACACCGTCATAGGGACCATCCGCCCCGAATCATCACGTGACGTGTTGTTAAAGGACCTCCCAGCGCTTCACCCGGTCCTTTGCGACGTCACCGATTTTGATCGTATTCCGGTCGCGGTGCAGCAAGCGGAGGAAGAGCATGGCCCAGTCGATGTGCTGATCAACAACGCCGGATATGGGCACGAGGGTGTGCTTGAGGAATCGCCGATCGAGGAGATGCGCCGCCAGTTCGACGTGAACGTGTTTGGCGCCGTTGCAGTCGCCAAGGCGTTTCTCCCAAGGTTCCGTGAGCGCCGAAGCGGCTTTATCGTCAACGTCACGTCGATGGGCGGCATGATCACCATGCCCGGCATCGCCTATTACTGCGGCAGCAAGTTCGCGTTGCAGGGTATTTCAGAGGTCATGCGGTCGGAAATGGCGCCGTTCGGTGTGCACGTAACAACCCTTTGCCCCGGCTCGTTTCGGACGGACTGGGCAGGCCGTTCCATGGTCCGTACAGAGCGTTCCATTGCTGACTATGATACCCTGTTTGATCCGATCCGCGAGGCGCGTCAGGCCGTGAGCGGCAAGCAGCTCGGAAATCCGCAAAAGCTCGCCGACGCGGTGCTGACCCTCATCGAATCTGACAATCCCCCGCCGCAACTTCTCCTTGGCAGCGATGCGCTTAAACATGTAACGGCGCGGATCGAACGCCTGACCCAGGAAATCGGAGCTTGGAAGGGCGTGACTGTCTCCACGGACGGCTAACGCAAACCCAAAATTTGCTGTTGACGATCTGCCTACTAGAAGGTAGACAGGCTGCATGAGCAATCTTTCGACCACCTCGGACGACATTCTGGCGTCCACCCGACACCTTCTGATAAGCGGCGGCTACAATGGCTTCAGCTACGCCGATATCTCGGAGATTGTCGGTATCCGCAAAGCAAGCATTCATCATCATTTTCCCAGCAAGGTCGATCTGGTGCGTGAGCTGGTCAAGCGTTATCGGGAGGATGGCCAGGCAAGCGTGGCAGTCCTTGAGCAGAAGGTTCCGAATGCTCTGGACATCCTCAAGGCTTATGCAAACCACTGGGCTGCATGCATTGAGGATGCCAGCAGACCCTACTGTGTCTGTGCTATGCTTGCCAGTGAACTGCCATCCCTCCCCACGGAAGTCGCAACCGAGGTGACGAACTTTTTTCGCTTCATCTCCTCGTGGCTGGCATCGGTCATGGAGCGAGGTTCCAAGCAGGGCGAACTGACCCTTACCAGTCTGCCGCATGTCGAAGCCGAAACATTTCTGGCAACCGTCTACGGGGCAATGCTTTCGGCGAGAGCCAATGGGAAGCCGGAAGTGTTCTCAATGATACTCGAACCTGCCCTCAATCGTCTCACGCCGACGGTTTCTCACTAATCCTGCGTGGCAAGGCTACTCGGGTCAATCGCGTCCATCGAAACTACCAACTAGTAGGAAGATAAAAATGAGAAATACTTTCCCAGCCTTGGCCCTCGGGCTGACCAGCATCCTTTCTGTAACTGTCCTTTCGGCACCCGCGTCTGCCGAAGATAAGAAAGCCGCGCCGATCCATGTCCGCGGCAGCATCGTCGACTACCAGGCGTCAACGCTCAAGGTGAAGACCCGCGAAGGCGAGACCGTCGACGTCGCCCTTGCCAACGACTGGAAAGTCGCCAGCGTTGCCAACGCAAAGGTCACCGACATCAAGCCGGGCGATTTTGTGGGGATCGCATCATTGCCAAAGGCCGACGGCGGCGATGGTGCGCTTGAGGTCCTCATTTTTCCGCCGGCAATGAAAGGCACAGGCGAGGGGAGCTACGGTTGGGATCTGAAGCCCGACAGCAGCATGACCAATGCGACGGTCGCGGATGCCGTTAAAGGCGTCGATGGCCGGACTGTCACCGTGACCTATCATGGCAAGGAAAAGAAGATCGCCATTCCGGATGGGACACCGGTCGTGACCATCGCCGCGGCCACCAAGGATGATCTCGTTCCTGGCGCCGTTGTCTTCATCACCGCCGAAAAGACTGCAACAGGCCCCATCGCCCATCAGGTGGTCGTCGGCAAGAATGGCGTGGTTCCACCCATGTGAAGACCACGCCGTCACTGGCCGGAGCAGCCGCCTTACTGCTTCGGCCCGTGACTACAGATCGACGCTGCTTGGTGTGCAGCCGCTAATGCACAGATGAAAGACGCTGAGATGAGCGCAGACGCTTCCAATGACAATGTTCAATACCCTCGGACGATCTTTATCCGCCGCCACTCCGTTGTGACTCGGCTTACGCACTGGCTGAACGTGCTTTGCCTGGGCTTCCTTCTTTTGAGCGGGCTTCAGATCTTCAATGCCCACCCGGAGCTTTATTGGGGTCATTATGGCGCGAACGGCGATCCCGCCATCCTGACAATCGGCTCAGATGATGGCGGTGGTCAGCCGCGCGGTTTCGTTCGTATTGCCGGGCTGGAGATCCCCACGACGGGCGTGCTTGGCGTTTCTCAGGCTGACGGCGAACAAGTCTCACGCGCTTTTCCCTCCTGGGCAACCATCCCTTCATTCCAGGATCTTGCGGCCGGACGTCGCTGGCATTTCTTCTTCGCCTGGCTGTTTGTGATCAACGGCATTGTCTATCTCTGCTTCAGCGTGCTGAGCGGACATTTCCGCAAAGATCTCGCGCCAAAGCCCCATGAGATCTCGCCGCGCCACCTCGGCCGCGAAATCCTCGACCACGCTCGGCTCCGCTTTCCGGAAGGGGAGGAGGCCAAACACTACAACGCGCTTCAAAAGCTCACCTATCTGGCGGTCATTGTCGTTCTGCTGCCGCTGATGGTGCTGACAGGTTTGACAATGTCGCCCGGCGTCGATGCCGCTCTGCCGTCCCTTGTCGATATTTTCGGCGGACGCCAGTCCGCGCGCACGATCCATTTCATCACAGCGTCGGCGCTTGTCATCTTCGTCATCGTGCACGTGGCAATGGTGGTCCTTTCCGGGACTTGGAACAACATCCGCTCGATGATCACCGGACGCTATGCGATCCAGGAGAAAGGCCAGAAATCATGAGCAAGCTTTTCACCCGACGCCGCTTTCTCATCGGCGGCACGCTCGGGGCCAGCGCCCTTACTCTCTCGGGTTGCGACCTCTTGGACCAGAACGCAGACGTCGCAAACGTCCTTCGCTCAGCTGAGCATCTGACCATGAAAGCCCAGAGACTGCTTCAGGGGCGCGATTCACTGGCGCGCGAGTTTGACGAAAAGGACATTTCCCCCTCCTTCCGTGTCAATGGAACGAGTGCTCCCGACAGCGATGAATATGCGGAACTGTTGGAAGGTCACTTCACAAACTGGCGACTGAAGATCGACGGTCTTGTTGATCGGCCTCGAGAGATTTCGCTCATAGATCTGAAGGCGCTTCCTTCCCGCACCCAGATCACCCGCCATGACTGCGTCGAAGGCTGGAGCGCCATCGCCAAGTGGAGAGGCGTTCCGCTCGCCCATCTGTTGCGCCTTACCGGCGTCAAGCCGACGGCGCGATATGTCGTCCTGCATTGTGCCGACGAGCTCGAAAAGACGCTCGACGGAAGCGGCCGCTATTACGAGAGCATCGATCTCATCGACGCGGTTCATCCGCAAACCATCCTCGCCTACGAGATGAACGGCGAGGACCTTAGCGTCGGTCACGGCGCGCCCTTGCGTCTCAGGGTCGAGCGGCAACTGGGGTACAAACAGGCCAAGTACATCATGCGCATCGAACTGGTCGACAGCTTCGCCGGCCTGTGGGGCGGGAACGGCGGCTATTGGGAAGATCGCGGCTACGAATGGTACGCCGGCATCTAAGGCCAACAAATGGCGAACCACAGGAAAACAATCCATGAGCCGACGCAAAGTCCAGAAAGTGATGCCGATTTCAGCAATTGCACCTTCACGACAGGTCGAAATCAACCAAACCAGTTCGATCCTCTCGGATCCTGACGGCCGATGGGCGGCGAGGCGCCAAGAGGCGATCAGCGATGCCTTCGAGAAAATATGCGCATCAAGGGTTCCTACTGCGGCGGGGCAAAGGTTTCCTCTCAACGCGGCTCGCATGACCTCGATAGTTCCGAGAGGTCAGCCGGGAAACTCTCCGGCGAAGGCCATCGGATCGGCCGTACTGAATGGGACGAGAACACCCTCTTCGGCAAGTATGTCGTCTTCATCTGACGACCCTAGCGCGAACCATCAATCAAACAGTTCACAAAGTGGAAGAAAACAATGTCGAACAACCAGACCTCCCGTGCCCCGCGCGGCAACGACCAGTGGCTCAAGCAGTATTACTTTACCAGAGCGGCCTTCTCAGTGCTGTGGGTCGCGGCTGCGTTGACTGCCGGACGGCATTCCTTTGCGGTGGCTGCCGCACTGCTGATCATCTATCCCGCTTGGGATGCAATCGCGAACGTTATCGATGCCGCAAGGAGCGGTGGTCTTGCCGCCAACCGGAGCCAAGCGATCAACGTCGCAGCGAGCTCGGTTATGACGATAGCCGTGATCCTGGCGTTGACAATGAACATGAACTGGGTTCTCGGCGCTTTCGGTCTATGGGCGATTTTTTCGGGGCTGTTGCAGCTTGGAACTGCCGTGCGGCGTTGGAGAACGAGTGGAGGTCAGTGGGCGATGATTTTGAGCGGTGGCCAATCCTCTTTGGTCGGCGCACTCTTCATCTTTCAAGCGCAAATGCCGCAGGAACCTTCTATCTCAACGGTTGCGGGCTACGCTGCCGTCGGGGCATTCTACTTTCTGGTTTCGGCAATTTGGCTGTCGATCGCCCTGTCGCGCCGCAGTACGCAACCCATCTCGTAAGCGCTACCTCGCGCCAATGAAACCGCTTGGAAGATATTCAAATGATGACAGATGATGCGGCAGGGCAACTTGCTTCCTATCGGAGGACCATCGACAACCTGGATTCAGCTCTCCTCTATATCCTGGCCGAACGCTTTCGCTGTACCGAGCAAGTCGGCCACTTGAAGGCTAAGCAGGCGTTGCCGGCAATCGATAATGAGCGAGAGCGACGCCAATTGGATCGACTGATGAGCATTGCTAGTGATGTTGGCCTCAGTGGGCACTTTGTCGAACGGCTGATGACAATGATCGTGGGTGCTGTGGTGGAGCGGCATAGGGAGATTGCGGCCAAGAAGTAAGTTGTCTGTCGCGCCTGTGCTACCGCAGCCGTGGATCGGAGTGGAAAATCGATCTTCTTTGGGCGGCTTATCATGCAGCGGTTTTTGTGAGGTGGTCCGAGACGGTCGCGATAAACGCCCGAAGACGCTGAAGACGTCGCAGGTCCCGGTGATATCCCATCCAGATGTCTCGCGCCGGCGGCGGCTTAGGTAGTTCCAGTCTGCGGATACCCAGGATCTGATTGCCCACGACGCGGGGCAGGACGGCGATCCCAACGCCCTGCTTGCACATTCGTGCCTGGACGTTTCGGTTGTTTGATCGCAGCACGGGTCTCGCGTTCGGGAAACTCTCGGTGAGCCAGGCTATGTCGGGGAATTGCCCTGTCGAAGTATCGTGGGTGATCAGCCGGAAACCTGTCCCGTCGCCATATTTAGGGTCAGGCGACTCCTCGGCGATGTAGACGTCGTATTCGAGCCTGAAGAGCCGCCGTTGAATGACATCTGCAGTGCCGAACGGAACGATGCGAAAGGCGACGTCGGCCTCCCTTTGGGCGAGGTTGAACAGGCGAGTGCCGGTCAGGATTTCGACGTCTACATTGGGGTAGGCTTTCGAGAAATCTGCCAAAATGGGAGGCAGGACATAAGCCCCGAACCAGTCTGCTGATGAGATGCGCAGATTGCCTTTGAGATTTTGCTCCTGCCCGGCGAGCCGGCGCTCCATGGCAAGCGCGCCTTCTTCCATCTGCTCGGCCAGGGCGATGATCCCATGGCCCTCCTCGGTCAGCACGAGACCGTCCGCGGTCCGCTGGAAGAGCGTGTGGCCGATCGCCTCCTCAAGGGCACGCAGCCGTCTGCCTACGGTGGGATGGCTTGTGTGAATAGCACGTGCAGCGCCGCCGAGCGTTCCGGATCGCGCAACCGCAAGGAAGATTTTTACGTCACTCCATTCCACGGCCAAGCCCTTACAAAAATGAACATTGAAAATACAAAACTGTCACTTCAAGTACAAATCTAAACATATAGATTCAAGTCAAATTTCGAAAACAAGCGGAGAAACGTCATGAGAACTTGGTTCATCACAGGCTGCTCGAGCGGCTTTGGACAACGGCTCGCGATCGCTGCAGCACAGCGGGGCGATCAGGTTGTCGCTACTGCCCGAAACGTCAACTCGATCGAAGAAATGGCTCGGCCATTCGACGGCCGAATGATCACCTTGCCGCTCGACGTGACAGATGCGACGGCGGCCAATACCGCGGTCGCAAAGGCCGTCGAGACATTTGGGGGTTTTGACGTGCTGGTGAACAATGCCGGCTACGGACTGTTTGGGGCGCTCGAGGAGGGCACGCCCGAAGAATATCGACCGATGTTCGAGGTGAACGTTTTCGGTCTTATCGAAACCACCAGGGCAGCCTTGCCTGCACTGCGACGTTCGGGCGGAGTGATCGTCAACATGTCTTCTGGCGCAGGGATCGCGGGCAGTGGCGGCGCAGCATATTACAATGCAGCCAAGTTTGCGGTTGAAGGGGTTTCCGAAGCACTCTCCGGCGAGCTGAAGCCGTTCGGCATCCGAGTGCTGATCGTCGAGCCTGGGCCATTTCGGACCGACTTCCTTGGACGTTCGATCACGATGGCGGCCAAAGAGATGCCGGAATACGCCGCAAGTTCGCGCAGGCATTATCGCGAAACCAATAACGGCAACCAGGCAGGCGATCCCGACAAGGCGGTTGCAGCGATCCTGAAGGCGGTCGATGCGGATGAGGCTCCGCTTCATCTGCCGCTCGGCCCGGTAGCGCATTCGATCGCTGAGCGGAAGTTGGCTTCGTTTCGCCGTGATGTCGAAACCTGGCGCGACATCTCGATCGCGACCGATTTCGATCAGCCCTGAGCTGATCGTTCTTTAACATCAACATCGACGGGAAAGAGTTATGATCCCAACATTGGAAGGGTTTGCCCAGCAGCTGGTGCCGGTCAATGGCATCAAGATCAATGCCGTAACGGGAGGCTCCGGCCCGCCGATCCTCCTGCTTCACGGTTGGCCGGAAACCTGGTGGGAATGGCACCACGTCATGCCGCTGCTGGTCGAACATTTTAGCGTGGTGGCGATAGATCTGCGCGGTGCGGGTTTTTCCGACTGCCCGCTTGACGGCTATGACAAGGCGACGATGGCGCGCGACGCGCACGAAGTAATGCTCGCCCTTGGGCATAATCGCTATGCCGTGTGTGGCCATGACATTGGCGGAATGGTCGCATTGCCGCAGGCCGCTATCTATCGAGATTCGGTTACTCACCTTGCTGTCCTCGATGTTCCGCTTCCTGGCTGGAGCCAGTGGGAGGCGACGACGGCAAAGATCTGGCACTTCGCGTTCCATGCTCATCGAGATCTGCCGGAACGCCTGATTTATGGCCGCGAATATGATTATGTTTCGGCCTTCATGGCGGAGCGGTTTTACGATCACAGCACCTTCAATCCAGAAGACATCGAGATCTACGCGAAAGCAATGGCCCTCCCTGGCCGCACGCGCGGTGGCATGGAATGGTACCGCACACTGACCGCCGACCATGCGGCCGCGCTGGAATACAAGAAGCGACCGCTCCGGATTCCGGTTTTAGGTCTCGGCGGGGAGCAGCGTTTCGGTGCTCATATGGTCCCGATGCTCAATGAGTTCGCCACAGATGTTACGGGCGGCTCGATTGCCCGCTGTAGTCACTATGTGGCGGACGAGCGCCCGGGTGAAGTGGCCGCTGCTCTCATCGATTTCCTCAAGGCCAAGTGAACTCTGCGATCCGGGCACATTGAGCCCGATCGCGTTCATCGATTCAACGAGAAAGGAAAACTGTCATGACTGCACCTCAAATTCGCGGCGTCAATCACATCGGCATCACAGTGCCCGATATCGAGGCAGCAAAATCGTTCCTGGTGGAAGCTTTTGGCGGCCAGGTGATCTACCAATCGTTCGGGCCGCAGGATCCGGCCAGGCAGGGACCCGAGTTCGAGCGGGCCACTGGTGCTTACCCCGGAACGGTCGTGCGTGCGCAGGCGATGGTCAAGATCGGTACCGGGCCTGACATCGAGCTCTTCGAAATGCACGGTCCCAAGCAAGCGCAACCGGTTACACCGAGCGACTTCGGCATTACGCATTTTGGTGTCTATACCGACGACATCGACGCATCGGTAGAGCGCTTTGAGAAGGCCGGCGGAACCCCCCTTACGGCGCCACGCGCTATTCCGTACGCAACCGAAAAAGGGGACGGAAACAAGGTCTGCTATTGCCGCACGCCGTGGGGCACGATGATTGAGTTTATCACAACGCCCGATCGCATGGCCTATCATGACCAAACGGATCTGCGCAGGTGGCAGGACGAGAAATGAGCGTGAGCTTCGATACCACGTTATCCCGCCGCAGCCTCCTGTCGCTTTCGGCGATGGCTGCGGCCTCCGCTCTGGCGGGGTGCGCCTCCACCGCTGGCACCGGTTGGATGGTGGGGCGACAGTCGACGCCGCTCCCGGATCCGATCGGCCCTGTCCACATCGCAGCTGTACCGACAGATGCCGAATTGGCTGTCATGTACGGTCCTATCGAGGATGGCGGCTTTCTGATCCCGGCGGTTCCCTACAAACAGATTGATTCGCGCTACTATCGCCAGCAGGTCCTCGACCCAACTGGCGAGGCGCCCGGCACCATCGTCGTCGACACCCCCTCCCGCTTCCTCTATCTCGTCCAGCCGGGTGGGACCGCGATGCGCTATGGTGTTGGCATCGGCCGCGAGGGCTTTGCCTGGCAGGGCAACGGCGTCATTAAGTGGCGTCAGAAATGGCCCCGCTGGAAGCCGCCGAACGAGATGGTCGCGCGTCAGCCGGAACTGGCGAAGTATTCGATCGAGAATGGTGGCATGGAGCCGGGCCTGAAAAATCCGCTCGGTGCGCGAGCGCTCTACATCTTCGCCGGCGGCCGGGACACGCTCTATCGTCTGCACGGCAATCCGCAATGGCGCTCGATTGGCAAGGCCGTTTCGTCAGGCTGTGTGCGCCTGCTCAACCAGGACATTATCGACCTCTATGAGCGTGTGCCGATCAAGGCGCCAATTGTCGTCAAGCAGTAAGCGCAAGCTATCACCACCGTCTCTCCCTGGATAGAGGAGAGACATGTCCTTCAGGCGATTTCAAAGCCTCAGTTAATCCACGCACAAAACTCAAGGAACTACCGACCATGTCGAACTTCAGTAAAGTGGCCGTTTGCCTCGTTGCCGCGCTTTTGTCTTCCGTAGCCGTAACAGCCCCAGCCTTAGCGGACGCGCGCAACATCGTCCTTGTCCATGGCGCGCTCGTGGATGGTTCGGGCTGGCGCGGCGTTTATGACATCCTGACCCGCGACGGCTACAATGTCAGCATTGTCCAGCAGCCACTGACAAGCCTCGACCAGGACATTGCAGCCACGATGCGCGTGGTCGATCAGCAGGACGGAGATGTCGTTCTCGTCGGTCACAGCTACGGAGGCACGATCATCACGGCAGCAGGTGATGATCCTAAGGTCAAGGCACTTGTTTATGTCGCAGCGCTCCAACCTGAAAAAGGTGAAAGCACAGCACAATTGCTCCAGTCTATGCCGTCACCCACCAAGGATATTAAGCCGTCGAAGGATGGGTTCCTTCTTATAGACCGGTCAAAGTTCGCTGCGGATTTCGGGGCAGATCTGCCCAAGGATCAAGCCGAGTTCATGGCCCGGTCGCAAATGCCTGTCGCCGTCGTCGCCACCGATACACCGGTTGCGGCCGCAGCTTGGCACGAGAAGCCCAGCTACGCAATTGTAGCGAAGGACGATATGACGATAAACCCCGACCTGGAGCGCTGGATGTACAAGCGTGCCGGTTCAACGGTGACAGAGGTAGAGGGCAGCCACGCTATCTACATCTCTCAGGCGGCTGCAGTCGCAAAGGTTATCGAGGAAGCAGCCAAAGCTGCCAAATAGCGGCGGCATGCATTATGCAAAAGGCGCGTGTCTCGATCAACTTGCTAGCTGCGTCACGTCCGGGACGTGATGCAGCATTTTTGAGACACGTACCGGCGCCCGGGAAAGAGCCGTGCCGGCGGGCGAAGTCAAGGACTGTCCGACATCGCTGGCGTTTGTACTTTTTCATCCAACGGTGCTTAAAACTTCGCGACGCTTGTATCAGTGCCGCTAGCAACCAGCAAAGATTGCGAGGACCACTATGGATCGAGAGATCATTATACCCGACGAGATGCAGGAGATCGTCAGCCGAGCCGGCTATGCTCCCGCGGTTAAAGTCGGAGACACAATCTACGTCGTCGGCCAAGTTGGGCGGACCAAGGATCTCAATATTATTCGCGATCCTTCAGAGCAATTCAGAGCTATGTGGGACAATTTACGAATTGTCCTCGAAGCCGCTCAATGCACGTTCGATGACATCGTGGAAATGACAAGCTATCACGTCGAAATGTCCAAGCACATGGACGTGTTCCGGACTGTCAAAAACGAGGTGTTTCCGAAGGGAACCTATGCGTGGACCCGGATAGGTGTCTCTGAGCTCGCGCACCAGGGGCTCCTCGCTGAGGTGAAATGTGTTGCCGTAAAGCGATGATGGAACCTATTTGTCGCGAACGAACCCCTCCACGCTGAGCATATAAGCACAAGCAAAGACTGGTCGATACTCGAATGCGAGCGATTATGTCCGGGACCTGATCCGCAGAGACCAAGCGCGTACGGATAAGATTGCCGAGATGCAGCGATTTGTCGACGACGGGATCAGAAGCGGAGTTGGGAGCCGTTCAACGGAAGAGTTGTTTGCTTTAGCCACTTCTCGAGCTGCCATCAGCCGCGGACGCGCTTAATGCCATTCAGCCTATCTGTCCAAGCGGAAGAGGATATTATTTCCATTGCAGAAGAAGGCATCCGCATCTTCGGAGCACTGGTCGCCAGACAATATCACGATGAGCTTTTTGCCTTGCTCGAGCTCATTGCCACCAACCCAAGAATGGCACGCGAACGCCATGAGATTTTTCCTCCTGTCAGGATCCATCCTTTCAAGGCTCACCTTGTCGTGTACCGCATCATTGAAGACGGGAGCGTATTCGTCATCCGCATACGGCACGGCCATGAAGATTGGGCGGGAGATTCTTTCTAACCAACCACTTCGCCGAATTTATAACATATTGGTCGTAAGTGCGAATCTCATCAAGGCGACAGCATTACAAGCTGCGAAGGCTTAGGCAGCTATGCGCGCCCCATTTCGGTCGTTCCTGCCAATAGCCCTGGCTCCAACCAGCGCACGTTGCTCGGCTAGATCGAGAGGTATCCTGAGCGTAGCCCGAGATTAAGGCCCCCCCATTTCAGAGCGTTGCAGCCTCCCAGTCTGGAGCAAAAGGTGGATCAACGTAGCGTACGTCCTTCGGCAGAGCCGCGATAGCCGCGCGGTCCTCCTCGTCGAGGTGAATGTTGAGCGCATCGAGATTGGCTCGCTGGCTGGAGGAGCGAGCGGCTTTGGGGATAGCGATGACGTTTTCCTGATCCAGAAGCCAGGCTATGGCGATCTGGGCTGCGGTGGCGCTGTGCTTCTCACCGATCCTAGCGAGAACGGGATCCTTTGCCGCCCGGCCTTGCGCAAGCGGCGCATAGGCGGTCATCGGAATACCCCTGCGGCGAAGGTAATCCAGCATCGGCGTCTGCGACAGGAACGGATGATATTCCACTTGATGAACGGCGATGGGGGCGCCGATTTCCTCGATCGCATAACGGATCATGGGCAGGTTGAAGTTGCAGACGCCGATGGCGCGCGCCAGTCCTTCCTCCTTCAGTTTGGTGATCGCGTTGAGCGTTGCGCTCATGTTCATCTTCGCTGATGGCCAATGCACGAGGAAGAGATCGATATGGTCGAGGCGAAGCTTGCCGAGGCTCGTGTCGAAGGACCGTCGCAGGGCATCGGGGGAGAGCTTGTCGTGCCAGACCTTGGTGGTGACGAAGAGGTCAGCGCGGTTTATGCCGGAGGCCGTGAGCGCCGCGCCGACGGAGGCTTCATTGTCGTACATGGCGGCGGTATCGATGTGGCGAAAGCCGAGTTCAAGCGCACTTTCGATCACCGGTCGGGCGGCATCGCCCGGCATCCTGAAAGTCCCCAGTCCTAACCGGGGGATAGCGACACCGTGAGTCTCAATCGTTTCCATGAACAAACCTTTCGAGTTGCGAGGGACGCGACGGCAGAGGCAGAAGCCGTCCACCGCCCGTTCTCCCGGCGCGTTCACGCGGTCTCGCTCGCCGCTGCTTGCCGGACCAGCGCTTCGATCACCTGCGCAAGCGACGTCTTGCCCCTGACACGGTTTCCGCCGGCGGCTTTGAAGTCGATCCAGCCTTCGTTGAAACCGTCGAGCATACGCATGCGCGGCTGCGGGTGACGCGTACCCTGGGCACGGAATAGGCCGTCCCAGCGTTCCCGCGGGACGATCTCCACCCGTACCGGATGCCCGAGCACTATCGCGAAGGCATTGGCGAGATCGTTGGGGGAGACCCTTGCCGGGCCTTCCAGTTCCACCACCCGCTTGCCGATCCATTGCTCGCGGATAAGATCTGCAGCAAGCCGGCCGATATCCTGCGTCGACACCATGGCGAAGGTCTTGTCGGCAGGCTGGAGGAAGCTGTGGAGCACGCCTTCGTCGCGCGCCGCGACCACGTCCCAGACCGCATTTTCCATGAACCAGCCAGGCCGCAGGAAGGTGACGTGAAGATCGAGGTCGCCGAGGGCTTTTTCCAGCATCGTCCGCTGGCTCAACAGATTGTCGACTTCCGCGTCGGCGCCGATGGTCGAGAGGCAGACGACCCTTTCCGGGCGGGCAGCAAGGAGAGCGGTCGTCAGCGCCTCATTCTGCTTTGCCGCTTCCGGATAGCCGGGCGCCGGATCGAAGTCCGGCGGCGGTAGGATGAAGACGCCCTTGGCGCCCTTGAACGCATTGGCGAGCTTTGTTGCGTCGCCCATGTCGGCAAAGGCGATTTCGCAACCGCGCTTGCACCAGATTTCCGCCTTGGCGGGATCGCGCAGCACCGCGCGGACCGGTTCTCCGGCTTCGATCAGGGCGCTCGCCAGCGCGCCGCCGACCTTGCCGGTAATTCCTGTAATCGCATACATGATATGTCTCCTGGTTTTGAGGTTGGGAATGGATCAGGCGAGGCCGTCGTAGAGACCGCGCTCGAATGTGCCGTAGAGCTGCACGACCTTTTCGTCGTAGAATGGGAGAAGCTGGGTGAAGATGGCGCCGGTCACCTGCCGGGCCGGGTCGAGCCAGAAATAGCAGTTGAGCAGGCCAGCCCAGGAAATGCTGCCGACCGACCGACCGTTCGGACCGGGCAGCGTATTGATGTCGAACGAGTATCCCCATTTGTGGGGTTCACCGGGAAACTGGTCGAAGCTCTGCGAATAGGCGGGTTGGGCCGTCGTCATGGCGCGCACGTCGAGGTCGCCGATTTGGTTTCGCATCATCGACGCGACCGTTTCCGGCTTCAGCACGCGCACGCCCTTATGGGAGCCGCCGTTCAACAGCATCCGCAGGAAGGCCATGTAGTCGCGTGGCGTGCTGAAGGCGCCGCCGCCGCCCATGAAGAATTCCGGCCGTTGTGGCATCTCGAAGGGCGCGGGCGTCAGTCCGCCGTCCGCGTTCCTGTTGTGGAAGGTGGCGACCCTGGCCTTCTGCTTGCTGCCGATCAGGAAGCCTGAATCGGTCATGCCGAGCGGATCGAAGATGTTTTCGCGGAAATAGACCTCCAGCGACTGGTCGCTGACCGCCTCCACCAGCTTTCCGATCCAATCCATGCTGATGCCGTATTGCCAGCGATCGCCAGGATCGAACTCAAGCGGTGCCAGGAAAGCACCGTTTTTGCAGGTCGCTATGTCCGGCATTCCTGTAACCTGCTGATAGCGGGTCAGCGCATCGCTCCAGATCGAATAGGTATAGCCGGAGGTGTGGGTGAGCAGGTGCCGCACCTTGATGGCCCGCTTGGCCGGGCGTAGGCGCGGCTGGCCATCGCCGTCGAAACCCTCCAACACCATGGGATTGGCGAGTTCCGGCAAATGTTTCGCCGCATCGTCCTCGGGATCAATCTTACCCTGCTCGATGATTTGCATGCAGGCCGTGGCGGTGAAGGCCTTCGTCATCGACAACAGCCAGAACACCGTATCGGCGCGCATTGTCGCTCCGGTCACTGTATTGGCCTTTCCGAAGGTCCCTTCGTAGATCATGCCGTCCGGTCCCGCGGCTGAGGCAACGATCCCTGCCACTGTTCCGTCCCGAACGGCCTGCTCCATCGCCATGTCGATCGTTTTGAAATTTCCGGACCGCGCTTGCGGTTTGGCTGCCAGCGCATGAGCCGGCGTATTTGCAGCGGCGGTGCCGGCTGCCAGAAAGAGGCCGCCGCGCGCCAACAGGTTTCTGCGTGAGATCGCATTCATGCATGAAGTCCTTCTCTGCAAGGCCGGAGATTTCCACGGTTCCGGCATGCCGCTGGCGCCGCCCGGGCGCTAGGTAACTATTTACGGGATGAAGAAAGATGATTCACGCGCATTAAAATCAAGGATAAGATGACTTCCAATCATCATGAGAAGACGGTCGGCGAAGACCGACCTTGCGGCGGAGAGGTGCATGAGTTTCGACACGCGGCTGCTGACCGGGGTCGGTGTTTTCGGGGCGGTGATGGAGGCGGGCAATTTCGTGCGGGCCGCGGATGTTCTCGGCCTCACGCCATCGGGGGTCAGTCGTGCGGTAGCGCGACTCGAGCAACGCGTCGGCGTCAGGTTGTTCGACCGCAGCCCGCGTAAGGTTACGCTGACGGAAGAGGGCGCCCGCTTCCATGCCAGGATAATGCCGTTGCTGGCCGGGCTGGAGGAGGCGGCCTCCGAAGCAGCCGGTTCGGCGGCGTTCGTCGGCGGGCGGATCAGGGTTTCGATCGATCCCTGGTTCGCGCGCATGGTGCTGGCGCCGAGGATCGGTGAGTTTCTAGCGCTCTATCCCGCCCTGACTCTCGATCTGACGACCAGCAACTACCGCGAAGAGATGATGAGCGGCGCTGATGTCGCCGTGCGTTTTGGCCCGCCGGACGAATCCTCGCTGATCGCGCGCAAACTGCTGGACGTACCGGTGCTGACCTGTGCCGCCCCAGGCTATCTCGAACGTCACGGAGTTCCAGTCACGCCCCACGACCTGATGCGCCACGATTGTATTCTCTTTCGCGACCCGCAGACCGGGCGACCGTTCACCTGGGAATTCCAGGGGGATAACGGCGCCATCGAGATCAAGGTGGCCGGGCGGTTGGTCATGGACGATCCCTCCGCTGCGGTCGCGGCCTGTCTCGCAGGGCAAGGCATATTCCAGAGTTTTGCCATCGGCCTCGACGAGTGGCTTGAGAGCGGGGCGCTCACGACGATCCTGACGGAATGGTCGGGCGAGCGGTTTCCACTTTACGCCTATCATCCGTCACGCCACATGCCGCCGGCCAAGGTGCGGGCTTTTCTGGATTTTGTTCAACGAATCGCGGTGACATAGCGCGGGGTGCATTCTTGCCACGCGTCGCATGATTGGTGTTGCGTACCGGCCGTAAGAGCCGAAGGGGAGTAGATCAGTCCCCGATGACGGGTCAAATCCGCGCACCAGTTGGCATCGTGCCGCAATGCTGCTCCCAACGAACAGTGCTTACGGTTCGATTCCGTTCAAGGCATCGGAACCGGAAATGGCCACTACGCGGAAATAATTTCCGTTTCCGGCGGGTGCACGGGTTCACATCCTGTCGCACGACAGTTTACCGGACGACCATCTTTTTTACTCAACAGCGACGTCGGTCGACACCGAGACGGTGCGCTATTCGGAGAGAGTGGCAGGGCTTCTGTCGGTCGCAGTCCTCGTGTCCACGATACTGCTCTCGACCGACGTGCTTGTGAGGGCCGCCGTGCGCTCAAGCAAGCGGTGACATGCGGAAGCACCAAGTGAAAAGATCGCCATAGATCGACGTCAGCCAGGCATCACTATCTTGATGGGACGCGTCCCGATGGGTTCGCCCGTGGTTCTATCGATCATCACCGGCTCGATTTCCGTGCCCAAGCCTTCATCGAAGAAGCGGGTGAACTCGCCACCGCCGCGATGCTTTCCGCCCCACGCCGCGAGCGCGAAAAGGACCGGGAGAAAGTCCCGCCCTGCATCGGTGAGGACATACTCGTCGCGAGGTGGGCGTTCCGAGTAGCGGCGCTTTTCGAGAAGTCCTTCTTCCGTCATGGCAGCCAAACGTGTCGCCAGCGGTGTCGGCGCAATTCCGAGGTTTTTGCGAAACTCGTCGAACCGCGTGGACCCGGCGTGGGCGTCGCGCATGATCAGCATGCTCCATGCATCGCCTACGAGAGCAAGGCTCCGGGCAATGAGGCATGGCTGGTCCGAAAGATTTTTCATGTGGATCTCATTTTGGTAGTGACTTACTCTTAAAATGATAGTAACCCTTTATCCTTCGACATTCCAGCGTAAATTTCTGTTGGCCGTCGAAAACAGCCGGTGCCCAATCCCCATCAGGAAGACGACGATGAAGTTCTATCTCTGCAAATACATACCCCCGCGCCCGGATTTCCTCGCCACGATGACGACCGGCGAAAAGACCTGGATGGGCCAGCACGGCACTTATCTCGACAGGCTTCTCGGGGAAGGTAAAATCGTGGCGCACGGGCCTGTCATGGACCCCGCTGGCGGTTACGGCGTCTCGCTTTATCAGATTGAAGACGACGAAAATATCGAGGCGCTGACCTCGCTTGACCCGATCGTGCAAAACGGCGCTGGCCACTACGAGCATTATCCCATGCTTCACATCAAGCATCGCGGCTGAGTCCGCAAACCCCATGTATCCTCATGCCACCAATTATCGGCCGTCACGCGACCGACGGAAGGAACCTCTATGACCATCGCACTCATTACCGGAGCGTCCAGCGGTATCGGCGCCGTCTACGCACGACGGCTAGCCGCTCGGGGACACGACCTCGTTCTCGTCGCCCGGGCGACCGATCGCCTCGAAACGCTGGCCGCCGAACTTCGCCAGGCATATGGCATCGCCGTCGAGAACATCACGGCCGACCTTACAGACCTGACGCAACTCGGCACGGTCGCCGAACGCCTGAAGGCAGAGCCTTCTATCGACATTCTCGTCAACAACGCCGGGGCAGGATTGCTCGGCGGATTCACGTCGGCCGATCCTGCGGCGATGGAAACACTGCTTCGTCTCAACGTCGTCGCTCCGACGCTACTGGCTTCCGCGGTAATCGCGGGGATGGTGGAGCGGGGCAGCGGGTCGATCGTCAACATCGCCTCGGTGCTGGCGCTTTTACCCGAATATTCCCACGGCATCTATGCCGCCACCAAGTCCTATGTGCTGACAATGTCGCAGAGCCTAGCCGCAGAAGTCTCTTCCAAGGGCGTATACGTCCAGGCTGTCCTGCCCGCTGCGACACGTACGGAAATCTTCGAGCGGGCAGGAGGCGACATCAACCGTGTCCAGAACCTGATGGAAGCGGAAGACCTCGTCGACGCGGCGCTGATCGGGTTTGACCGGAAGGAGCTGGTGACGATCCCGCCCGTGCCCGACGTCGCCGCATGGGATGCCTTCGAGCAGGCGCGTGGCGTCTTGGCCGCAGGCTTTAGCAACTCCGAACCCGCCGCGCGATACCGCTCCAACTCATGACACTTCAACCTCGCGGGGACCACTTGCAACTCCCGCGCCATCAACACCGCCCTGTATCGGGCGAACGAAAGGAATTGAAATGAACACGAACAATCGTAGCGTCGCCGTCGTCACTGGCGCGGCATCCGGGATCGGTCTTGCCACGGCAAAGGCTCTGGTGTCGGCCGGCTACCAGGTCTTTGGAACCAGTCGGAAGGCGAGGACGGGGACGGTCGCGGGGATCACGATGCTTGAATGCGACGTGACCGACAGCGCTTCGGTGGCTGCAATGGTCGCCGAAGTCGTCAGCCGCACGGGCCGTATCGACATCTTCGTTAACAACGCGGGCGGGGCCCTCATCGGTGGCGCCGAGGAATCATCCGTTGAACAGGCGCAGGCTATTTTCGATCTCAACGTCTTCGGGATCGTCCGGACGACTAACGAGGTCCTACCGATCATGCGCAGGCAGCGTAGCGGGCGCATCATAAACATCAGTTCGGTGGTTGGCTTCATTCCCAGTCCGTTCAGCGCGCTTTACACCGCCACGAAACATGCCGTCGAGGGTTACTCGGAGTCTCTCGATCACGAAGTCAGATCGCTCGGTATCAGGGTCCTCCTGGTCGAGCCTGCCTTTACGAACACGGCGCTTGACCACAACGCGAAACAGCCCGACCGCATGACGAGCGTCTACGATGCGGGCCGCAAGACAACGGAAGCCGTGTGGAACAGTGCCATCAAGGCAGGCGATGCGCCGGAGCTTGTCGCGGAAGCCGTCGTGAAGGCGGCGACAGTAAAGTCGCCGAAGTTGCGCTACCCCGCCACCAAGGCGGCGCGGCAACTGCATTTCCTGCGACGCTTCGTACCCGCAAGCGCGTTCGACAAGAGCCTGCGCAAGCAGATGAAGCTGCCTGCCTGACGACGGTGGCACTCGGGAAGACGCCTCCTGACGATGGAAACGTCTTCAACTCAGCGACGATAGTGGATATCCGAGGGCGTTGTGGGCAGCGAGATCTGTCGGTTGATCCATGGCTATCGGCGGAACTGGGCCGGGTTGCTATGAGCGAAGCCGCATAAGCAGAAGTTGATGGAGCGTTTTCGCCGGGGTAGTCGGTCCCGCCTTCCGCGATGCGGCGCTTCTCTAATCGGCGGGTTGAGGTCAAGCGCTTTCGCGCTTACTTAAAGCGAAACGAGTTCGAGCAAAGTCCAATTTCGCCCATAGCGGACAATGAGTGCACCTAACATTTTCACTCCGAAGGTCGCGAATTCAAGTGGCGGCCCCTTCGTTGAGCCGCCCCTTGTTGGGCTAACGCCTCCACGACCCCTCTGGGAGTTCCTTATCCCGTTCCTCCGCAGCGAGTGCCGCAATGACACCGTCCTTATCGAGCGGGATGCAGTAAGCGGGCTTGGCCCGCTCAAAACGCCAGCTATCAGCGAGGGGGCCGACGTCTACAGTATCGAACCCGAACTCCGCTTGTAGGGTGGTCACAATCACCTTGTTGGCGGCATCGTCACCCCCAATCGGCAAGGCACACTTAGCTCTGTTTGGAAGTGCAACAGGATCGAGGAGGTCGTTCTCCAGAATGGCGTTGAACGCCTTGATGATCGTCGCCGCTTGGAAATGGTTTGCGATCATTTGCGACGTTTTCGTCTCGCGCCGGTCGAGCGCATCGATACTTCCATCCCTATCCGGGTAGTAGTTGTTCGCATCGATGACGATCTTGCCATCAAGGAACTGCGGTGCAAGCTGCGAACGGCACTGTGAGAACCATCACATCGCTGGACGAGGGCACGTCGGATACAACTGCGGCCTGACAACCAATTTCGGCCGCTGCCTCGCGCAGCGGTTCTGGTCCGCGCGAATTGCTGAGCGTCGCGGTATGTCCGTTCGCGACTGCAAGCCGGGCCAGTGCCTTACTGATTTGCTCGGCCCCGATGAAGCCAATCCTCATGCCTTGTCTTCCTGCTCGGCAGGCATGTTGCCAGGCGGATAGGAGCGGACATTTAAAGAAGGGTGTATTGCGGGGTGCTTCCAGTTTCGGTGCCCAGATTGTCTCAGTAGAGGGAACAAAATTGATCTGTAAGAAGATCTTTTAGTCTCATATGGTCCCTATTAGCGGCATTTGGTTTGACATGAGCAGATGTAGTGAGATACGTAAACATATCATAATGGGAAAGATGAATCGTTAAGGTATCATATGAAGTCGGATCCGGAGGCTCTTCAGGACATAGGGCGGCTGCTCAAGACGTCGCGCAAGACTTTGGGCCTCACCCAGGAGCAGGTTGCGGATATGGCGGGTATCTCGCGACCGCGGTACCGCGAGATTGAGGTTGGAGCCAGCGCTGCCCGTACGACCACTCTGGTCAACATTGGTCGTGCGCTTGGTCTGGAACTGATGCTCATCCCTCAAGCGATGGTCCCGGCGGTCGAAGCTTTACTGCAGCCAGGTGGCGCCGAAGATGACCTTCCTGCTTTCGTCGCCAGTCCTGATGGTGATGGCAATGTCTGATGCGCCTCTTGATCCAAGATCTATCACCTCACTGGACGTGCTGCTGAATGACCTGAAGGTCGGCGTGATCGTGAGGACGCCGGGAGACTTCAACGCGTTCAGCTTTGAGGAGAGCTATCGACAAACGGGTGGTTTCCCAGTGCTCAGTTTGTCATTTCGCGCGGCACATGGGGGTTTGCGGAAGGACCCGAAGCCTGTCGTAAGGGCTTTGCCATCGTTCTTTGCGAACCTTCTTCCAGAGGATAAACTGCGCGAGGCGATGGAGAAGCACCATTCAGGCAGCGTGCGAGCAGGAAATGATTTCGACCTGCTTGCAACACTCGGATCCGATCTGCCGGGGGCTGTCCGAATTGTGCCGAGCGAAGGCAGCGTTGTTTGTAATGAGGGTTTGACACCCTCGAGACCGAAGGCCCGGTTTTCGCTCGCCGGCGTGCAAATGAAACTCTCCGTCATCAAAAACACAGGCAAGGGCGGCGGTCTGACGATCCCCTTAGGCGACGAGCAGGGTTCATATATCGCCAAGTTTCCATCGACATCATTTCCCGGTGTCTCGGAAAACGAATTTGCAAATCTTGCATTGGCCGAAGCGATTGGTATGGACGTGCCGGAACGCGAGCTCGTGGAACAATCGCAGTTCGAGGGTATCCCGGAGGAGTTTGAGACACTGTCCGACGGCAAAGTCCTCCTCGTCAAACGTTTCGATCGCGTTGCCGGTGGTGAACGCATCCATATCGAAGATTTCGCACAGGTATTCGGCGTCTATCCGTCTCGAAAATATGAGGGGGCCTCATATCATGATATCGCTGTGGCTATTGGGGTCGCCGTTTCTTCAGCGGCAGCCATCGAGTTCGTCCGACGACTGGCTTTGGCAGTCCTGACAGGAAATGGCGACATGCACCTCAAGAATTGGTCGCTGATTTATTATGGGAAGGGCAACAAGCCGGCACTCGCCCCAGTCTATGATGTGCTCTCGACAGTCCCTTACATTCCGTCGGATGCCATGGCACTGTCGCTGGCCGGTGAAAGGCCGTTCAAGGCAATGAACGCCCAGCGATGGAAAGTCTTCGCGCATCGTGCGCGACTGCCTGAAGCTGCTGTGCTGAAGGCTGTTACGGAGACCGTCGAGCGCGTCAACCAGTCTTGGTGGTCTCTGCCTGAACGAGCTGTTCTACCCGATAGAGTGTTGGAACGGATTGATGCCCACATCAAGCTGATGTCGCCGATCCTCGGCACCTGCGCGAATTAGCAATTGGTGTTTTTGCGTAACTCGTTAGCAGTTTCATAGCCCACCAAAACCGATAGGGTCGCTGGTTCGAATCCGTTCAAGAGCTTAAACCATGAGAAATCGGCTACCTCGGTCTGTCTCGAGCCCAAAAAGCGTTTAGAAAACGTTCGAATGTGCCGTTCACTTCGCCGCGGCGTTCGAACCGCTGCTGGATTTCAAAACAAGATTTAGCCTGTAACCAAGGGCGTCAGCTACCTTCGCAATCGTCCCAAACTCTGGGTTGCCATCGCCACTTAATGCTCGGTAGAGAGCAGGTCGCGTAAGTCCGGTATTCCGAGAGAGATTCGACATGCCGCGCGCGCGCGCGACAACACCAAGAGCGCGAGCGATATGGTTTGCGTCTCCATCTTCGCTAGCAGCTAAAAGATATTCAGCGATCGCTTCCTCACTCCCAAGGAATTCGGCGGAGTCGTACTCAAATGTCTCAAGTGGCATGCGATTACTCCTTCAATTGCTGTGCTAGTTTTTTAGCTAATCGAATGTCTTTGTCCTGGGTACCCTTGTCGCCACCGCAAAGAAGAACATAAACGACCGACCCGTCCCGGACAAAATAGACACGATAACCAGGCCCATAATTAATGCGGAGTTCGCTCACGCCTTCGCCGACTGGCTACATCCCCAGGATTTCCCGCAGCGAGACGGTCAATGCGGTCGGCAATTCGAGCTTGAGCACGAAAGTCTTTTAGCGTTTTGATCCAGTCCGCATAATCACGAGTGCGCCTAATCGTGAACATGAGTTTATGTAACCCATAGGGGACATAAACTCAAGGCGGTGGCGCTCTGGGGGCTGGATGTTTTGATCTTTTTATCACAAATGTCAGCCATATGATTGCCGCGGGTCCAATCTTCATCAAATCCGAATGGCCTGTTTTTCCTGTTGCGGCTGTCCATAGCGTTTTGCCCGCTTTGCGTGGCCTAAGACCGGGCACTCCGAGCGCAAATTGATGCAAATACAAGTGACCCAAGCGACGGGGTCGCCGGTTCGTATCTCATCAAGGCGGGTAAACTAATATGAACATCGCAGTGGAGAGGCCAGAAGTTCGCAAAGATTTGCCAGGGAAGACTAACCGAGTGTCATTGCCCGAGTTCTTTTTGGTGATTGGGTGGGTCATGTCTTGATGACGGGGCTATAGTACTCGCGACAACATCGGCCAAAAGATCGGCCAAATGTGATGGTAAATCGACAAAAATCCCATATATATAAATGATATAAGGAAACTGGATATCGGCCAAAATGACTGTCTAAGAAGCATCTACCCGCATCGAACCGGCGCGTATCGAGCATCCCAGCGGCGAACTGCTGGACCTTTCGCTTGAGATTGTCGCTAGGGCCGAACGACTTGGCCGGGCCCTCCATCCTGACCGCAGCCCAACTGGCCCGCACCGTCAGGATCATGAACACCTACTATAGTAATCTGATCGAAGGCCACAACACCCGGCCACGTGAGATCGAGCAGGCCCTGCAGGGAATTGAGCCCGAGGACGATCGGCGCGACCTCAAGATCGAAGCCGTCGCCCACTATCGTGTTCAGCAGGAGATCGACGAGCGAGAGGCGGCAGGCATGTTGCCTGATCCTGCATCGATAGAATTCATCCGCTATCTTCACCGCGCCTTTTATGATGGCGCAACAGTAAAGATGCTGACGATTGTCGGTAACCACCACAGCTTTGTTATGACGCCCGGCGAATGGCGGCGAGGGGAGGAGCAGGACGTCGAGGTCGGCAGACATTTGCCTCCCGCGAGCGATCGCGTGCCCGATTTCATGGCCTACTTCCATCAGCGGTTCGCCTTCCAGCCGGCTCCAGGAGAAGCGATGATGGCAGTTGGGAGCAGCCGTAGCGCCCGCCTTTTTGCGATGGCGACCGCGCATCACCGTTTCAACTACATCCATCCGTTTCCAGACGGCAACGGCCGAGTTAGCCGTTTGATGAGTCATGCGATGGCACAAGCGGCCGGAGTGGGAGCTCATGGTCTCTGGTCAGTTTCCCGCGGCTTGGCTCGAGGCTTGGCGGGGGGGCCTGAAGGACGCGCCGAATATAAGCAGCATATGGCTTGGGCAGACGAGCCACGTCAGGGCGACCGCGATGGACGGGGCAACCTGTCGCTCAAGGGACTGGAACTGTTCACCAGTTGGTTTCTGCGCGTGTGTCTCGATCAGCTCGAATACATGGACAGCCTGTTTGACCTCAAAACACTAGGGGGACGCCTCAAGCGTTATGTCTATCGTCAGGAAACTTTGCCTGACGAGTGCGCGCCCTTACTTCAGGAAGCCCTTGTGCGCGGAGAATTTGAGCGGGGAGAGGCTTCGCGTATCACTGGCCTGCCAGATCGATCGGCGCGGCGCGTTCTAAAGGCGCTGACGGATGAGGGCCTGCTTGCGTCAGTTACTGAAAAGGGGCCTGTGTCGCTGCGCTTTCCAGTCCAAGCGCTCGATACCCTTTTCCCTCGTCTCTATCCCGAGGACGTATGACTTTTTCGTGTACTGGCGGACCCCTCACTGCTGCCTGAGAAGCGTCCAGAGGAGGATTAGTGATACGCCAAATAGCAGCTTAGCCGAATCAAGCGTGCAGCGGTCGGTTCCCATCAAGAGCTGTAATTGCGACCTCATCATTAGTTTGACAAACTTTGCCATCAGCAAGTATGTTGAGGCATTAGGGAGACTTGAATGGCGACGATGAATGTATCTCTCCCAGACCTCATGAAAGATTGGGTTGAAGCACAGACCAAGACTGGTCGATACTCGAACGCGAGCGATTATGTCCGGGACCTGATCCGCAGAGACCAAGCGCGTACGGACAAGATTGCCGAGATGCAGCGATTTGTCGACGACGGGATCAGAAGCGGAGTTGGTAGCCGTTCAACGGAAGAGTTGTTTGCTTTAGCCACTTCTCGAGCTGACATGAGCCGCGGACGCGCTTAATGCCATTTAGCCTATCTGTCCAAGCGGAAGAGGATATTATTTTCATTGCAGAAGAAGGCATCCGCATCTTCGGAGCACTAGTCGCCAGACAATATCACGATGAGCTTTTTGCCTTGCTCGAACTTATCGCCACCAACCCAAGAATGGCACGCGAACGCCATGAGATTTCTCCTCCTGTCAGGATCCATCCTTTCAAGGCTCACCCTGTCGTGTACCGCATCATTGAAGACGGGAGCGTATTCGTCATCCGCATAAGGCACGGCCATGAAGATTGGGCGGGAGATTCTTTCTAACCAACCACTTCGCCGAATTTATAACATATTGGTCGTAAGTGCGAATCTCATCAAGAGCTAGACTAAGCGAGACGATATCGCATGAGTTGCCGTAGCAGCATTTGAAGCCGACATTTCTTGTCGACCGCGTCGCGTTGTTAAGCGGTTATAGAGCTGTCGTTCCCACGGTCGAAACGTACGCGCATCAACGCCAAAGGTCGACAGTCTTGACCGTTCAGGAAGACTTCATACCCTGAAGGCAGCTTCTTGAAGTTGATCTCCATCCATTCTCCCGGCTCTACATTACCCAGATAAACTACATTCCGCGAGGCGATCATCCCGGTATGCATCTCTCCTGCTTGGAACAATCCCCGGTCAGCTAAAGCGCTGTAGCTCGGGAAATAGAGAAGTCTGGCGGCATTGAAGTCTGTCGCCGGGCACGGCAGGACCATCTGTGTTTGTGACATCCCGGAGAGTTTAAAATGGTTGTTGCGAATGTCTCGCGTGGCGGCCGAGGCCATCTCGGCAACGCGACGAACCGCGAGGGGCGCCTCGGGCGGCATCGCCAACGCCCGCGGGCTCCGCCGGACGACAGATCGGTTAATCTCCGGTTCGGAACGTCCCACAAAGGTCGAGACCAAAATCATGCGGCCTACAATATCGCCGCCAGCGGTGACGCGGATAAGTGACGCCAGACGCCCGTGGCCGACGCGGTAGAGATCCGCAGCCAGTGTCATCTCCCCGCCCAATCGTGGAAGATGAGGTCTTACGAACTGCAAGCTGGTCGCACAAAAAGCCGCGTAGAGTGGCTGGCCCTCTGAGCAAATGAAAACAGCATCCCGCTGTCCCATGGCGAGCGCGATGAGCCGCCAGTGCAAATCACCGGCGCGTCGCTTGAGCCATTGCTCCGAAATGCCGCTGTAGCCCATTTCCGCCATTCCTAGCACGTGGCGTTCGATGAGCTCCGACCCCTCGTGCCTGGCGAGCTGAACAGTGCTCATGCAGCCAGCCTGTTCTTTTGGAGTGCTACTATTTGTTCGGCGAGATACCGGCTGTCCTCGTCGATGCCAAGAAATCGGCCGGAGCCCCATGTGTTCAGCCAGCCAAGACCAATAAAATACAGACCAGGTGCATCGGTTACACCGCGACGGAACACCGGCTTGCCTCGCTGATCGAGGCAGTCGACCTTCAGCCACGAATAATCCGGACGGAAACCGATCGCCCAGATGATCGATTTTATGCCCGCCTCCGCCAAATCAACTTCGGTGATTTCTTGAACGGGACGCCAGACCTTTTCAAATGGGGGCTCCTCTGGAGCATTAATTGCGTGCGTGGCGATCCAGGCATCGATCTGCTTGCGTATACCCAGGTAGCTCCGGTCAGCATCATCAAGGTTCTTCTCGAGGTCGGGCAGAAACATCATCGTTGTGCCGGAGCCACCTGCGACCGATCCGTATAGCCGAACGCCCTCCAGGGCGTATTTGCGCAGATCGATCTCCTTGCCGCCGTCGCGCCCGGACATGTAATGGTTGGTCTGGGTCAAGGCTTTGATGGGATCGGGATGGGTATCGATCGTGACGGCATATGTGCCGGCATCGTAAAGCCAGTCGGTTGCGTCGCGCCCGCGGTATTTGCGCGGGCTGCGCGGAGCGGGTCCTACCGCCAGGTGCACTGGACGACCTTCCAGATGAAAGTCGTCCATGATCTGCACGCCAGATTGCCCTGTGCCGACAATCAAGGTTCCGCCATCTGGTAATTGCGACGGACGCCGGTAATCGCGCGAGTGCATCTGTAGGATAGTGGCGTCCAGATCTGCTGCGTAGGACGGCACGATTGGATTGTCGTACCCACCTGTCGCAACCACAACCTGGTCCGCAGTCAAGTTGCCAGAGCTAGTCTCGATCCAGTATCCACCACTGTCGCGAGGCGAGACATGCGTGACGTCCACCCCTTCGCGGATCGGTGGGCTGAAGCTTTCTGCAAAGCCATCCAGATAGTCTACGATTTCTTGCCTGAGCATGAAGCCATTCGGATCCGCTCCCTTATAGTGCCAGCCGGGCAGCCGGCACTGCCAGTTTGGTGTGACCAGACAGAAGCTGTCCCAGCGATTGTTGCGCCAACTCTCGAACCGTTGACGGCGCTCAAGAACGACATGCTCGACCCCTTCCTGCATGAGATACCAACTGACAGAAAGACCAGCCTGGCCGCCTCCGATGATGAGAACTGGAACGTGCGGTACAGTATCGTCGATCATAACAAACCCTTTCATGACATCGAGAGGCAGGTGACCTTGGCGTCAGCCGGCTGAGCGGCAGCTGTCGTTTCGATCTTTGCCAGTTGGTCGAGTGCGGATGAGCAGGCGAAGCCGAATTTCGCCGCGACGCGGTCTGATGCCTCGTTCAGCCCGGTGCGGGCACGTTCGACAAATTCAGTCAGCGGATAGGTGCATCCGGCTTCGAGATGGTGCGTTATGGCGGTCGAGGGCGAGTAGCAGCTCTCCTCCGTCCCATCAGGCCATCGGATTGTAAAGCGTACTTCAGGCATGGGCTATCTCCTTTGCAAGCGCGATATAGGGGGCTGCCGCGTAGTCCCAGAACGTTGCCCTGGCGCCACCGCTCGTCAGATCGATCCGGGAGCTGTCCGTTGCGTGACCGATGGCAGCTGCGCTGATGTCCCGAGCACCAAATACTGAGCAGACCTCGTTTGCACGTTCCCGCCGAACTGAAAGGAGGAAGCCAAAACTCGGAAATGTGCGCAGCCAGCGGTCGACTGCAACACCCCGCGGAAGCGAAATGTCAGCAAGCTCGATGTCAAATCCGCAGCGGGAGGATTCAGCTAACATAAGCGCGGTGCCGACAATGCCGCCCTGGCTGATGTCTTTTCCGGCATCCACCAGACCAGCCTCGGCGAGCTCCGGCAGGATCTCGTAGTCGCTACGCAGTCGTTCATGAGGTGCATCAAGGGCCGCGCACCAGTTGTCGAAGGTCGGCCGGTAATGCCCGCGATGATCGACGGCTGCGATAAGCACATCTCCAGGGGCGGCCGCAAAGCTGGAAATCAGCCTCTTTGCACGTCCCGTGACGGAAACGGCAAGATTGAGATCTTTGCTGCGGAGGTTGGTATGCCCGCCGACGATCGGCACGCCGTAGGCCATCGCTGCGTCGCGAAGGCCGGCAAGCAGGGGCTCGGCGGATGCTGTATCCGGAGCCCACACGGTGTCGAGCAGTGCGGTCGGGCGTCCTCCCATCGCTGCGATGTCCGAAAGGTTCACCATTACACCGCACCAGCCGGCAAACCACGGATCGTCCTGCACGAATTGCGGCATAAAACCTTCGCCCGCCAGCAGATCCCAGGTGCCGTCCATGGCTCGGATTGCTGCGGCATCGTCGCCGGGCATTCCTGGTGCTCCAGCAGACAATGAGAGCGCCCGCGTCGTGCCTGCTATGTCAAGTTTGCTGCGAATAGACGGGTGAGCTGCGAGTGCTGCCGCCAATGCATGGACATCCATCACGACCTCCTTGCTCTAGTCGACCAGCCGGTGGCCGGGTCACATGTCGGGGGATAATGGTCGAGTGAAGCCAGCATGTGCATGTGCCGCACGCCATGCAGGTCGATCTCTCCTTGCGGCTCCCAATGCAGCCGGCGAAAAAGAGGTACGTTCTGAAGCTGGACATGGGCGTGAAATTCTAGGCATCCGATGCCGTTGGCGGTGCTTACCGCAAGCCTGATCAGCTCCGCACCCAGCCGACCAACTCTACGGTATGCAGGGGCGACCGCGAGCCGCGATCCCCACCAGATGCCGGGTTCGGGCTCATGGATCCTGACAGTGCCCACGACGTCCGCAGGCTCGGCCGCCAACGTGGCGATTGCCGCAAGGGGGATGGCACGAGCGTCGATTTCGTCGTGGTCACTGCCGACGAAGATGCGCTGTTCCTCTACAAACACCTGGTGTCGAAGACGAGATACCCCTTGAAGTTCCCAGGTTTCCGACGCTGCCCGGATGATGAATTCAGGGCAGATGAAGGTGGAGTGATCCATGAGGCTCATGCCGGGATCCTCAGTTTCTCGTAAGTTGAGAGCGCCGAGCACGCACCGCATTTTCCGCAACCGGCCTTGATATCCGAGGCCTTAAGTCCGCCGTCGATGATGATCTGCGACAGGGGAGCCAGGATGGAGGCCATGAAATCGGATTTCGGTGCGGGGTGACTTTCTAGCGGTGTGCCTGAGATAGGCACGAACGGGACGACAAATGGGTAGACGCCCATTGCGACCAATCGCGCGGACATATCTAGGATCGCTTCGCGCGTATCGCCCAGACCGGCGAGGATGTAGGTCGAGACCTGACCCCGCCCAAACACTCTGACTGCGGCCTCAAAGCTGGAAAAGTATTTTTCAAGCGGAACGCTTGCCTTGCCCGGCATGATCCGATCGCGGACTTCAGGTGTCACCGCTTCAAGGTGCATCCCCAATGCGTCTGCACCCGCGTTCTTCATTCGCTCATGCCAGACATCGTCTTCCGGAGGCTCGCATTGCACCTGAATCGGCAGGTCGACGACGGCCTTAACCGCGCGCGCACTCTCTGCCAAAACGGCAGCACCGCGGTCCTTGCCCGAAGGTGTGCCAGTGGTCATCACCATGTGCTTGACGCCGTCGAGTTCGACGGCAGCCTTTGCGACCTCTGCCAGTTGCGCGGGAGTTTTGTGCGCGACAGTCCGGCCGGCGGCAAGGCTTTGGCCGATCGAACAGAACTGACAGGTCTTCTTGCGGCTTTCATAACGAATGCAGGTCTGCAGAATGGTCGTGGCAAGTACGTCGCGCGAATGAAGAACTGCGATCTTGTTGTACGGAATGCCGTCTGCCGTGATCAGTTCGTAAAAACGCGGCCGATTGGGAAATCGAATTCGCGCGACTTCTGATCCTTCCCTGGTGATGCGCGCGCGGCCCTCGGCATCGGGCGCTTCCACGAGATAGGGACTGTCAAATGCGGGTGCGGTATGTACCGGCACCATCACGGTTGTGTCTCCGAAATTGACCGCTTTATGGTCGGAAGGACCTGCGCCACCGCGCCTGCTCTCGTGGCCGGCACGCGGATCGACGAGACGCATTCCTCGTGTCTGGAGGTCGTTGATGAGTTCCGGATCTATCGATGGCAGCTCACGCATCCTGAACCTCCTCAAATAGCTTGTCTTGCTCCGCATCGGGAAAATCGCCTGAAAGGCCGACCTGCTCGCGTGCGCGTGCGGGCGTCGTGTCATGGACAAGGTGCAGCAGTTCAGGCCGAGCATAGTGTCCGACCGAATCCATCATTCGCTTGCGCTTGGTAATGAGCCGCATGTCCAGATCGCCGATCAGGATGCCTTCGCCCGAGGTCAGCGGCGGTACGACATGGCGTCCTTCCGGCGTGATGATGCAGGTCATGCAGCCATCGCGAAGCCCCTTTTGCAAGGCGGGGTCCGGATGAATAGATGCGATCTGCTCCTCGCTCAGCCAGCCGGTGGCATTGACCACGAAACAGCCCGATTCCAACGCGTGGTGGCGCATGGTGACTTCGATTTGCTCGCCGAATATCGGGCCGACCAGTGAGCCCGGGAAATGAGAAGCGTGAATTTCCTCATGCTGGGCCATCAGAGTATAGCGGGCCAGAGGATTGTAATGCTCCCAGCATGCCAGGGCACCCACGCGACCGACGGCAGTGTCGACAACCTTCAAGCCGGCGCCGTCGCCTTGGCCCCAGATCATCCGTTCGTGATAGGTCGGCGTGATCTTGCGACGCTTGAGTTTCAGGCTGCCATCCGCGTCGAAGATCAGCTGAGTGTTATAGAGCGAGCCGTGGTCGCGCTCATTGACGCCAAGGACGATAACCGCACTGCGTTTGCGCGCGGCGTCCGCGACGGCCCGTGTTTCTGCTGATGGTACCGTGACTGCTTCCTCATAAAGCCGAAGATGCTCAGGGCCTTGCCGGACAGGTGGCAGAACGAAGCTGAAATAGGGATACCAGGGCACGAAGGTCTCGGGAAATACGATCAGCTCGGCGCCTTTGTCAGCAGCTTCGGCGATTGCATTGAGGACCCGCTCGACGGTGCCGGCGCGTGACGTCAGGTCGGGCGCGATCTGGACTGCTGCGGCACGTACTGTTTTGGGCATGACTGGCTCCTTTGAATAACCTGGAACGGCGCACCCCGTTCGCTGCCGAACGGGGTGTTGAGGTCAAATCAGACGGTCCATGTGTCGATGATCAGGGCGTTGGCCTTTTTGTGCAGAAGCACGCAGTCCAGGACGTCCTGAGGCAGGATCGGGATGATGCCTGGGATCAGAGCCGGTTCGCCGTGCCCATAAAGGGCCTGCAGAGCGAAACGACACGCATAGACCTTTCCGCCTTCCTTCATGAAGCGCTCAAGGTTCTTGTTGAAGTTCAGATGACCGGGAAAGGCTTCATCACCGAGCTTGGGGAAGCCGCGCTGGATCCCCAGTGTGACGCCCGGCCCGTAAAGAAGGATCGAAGTCTCGTAGCCTTTCCGCTGCAGGCGAATGGCGTTGAGAATGTTCACAAGCCCGATGGAGCCTTCGAACGCCATCGTGTGGAAGGTTACGAGCGCCTTCTCACCAGGGTCGGCCTTAACGTCCTCGAAAACCTTGGACTCGTAGTCGACAAAGAAGTCACCATCCTTGTGCGGCGGCTGCGTTACTTCAGGCATGTCTGCATCTCCTTATGCGGGGTTGATGCAGAAACGATACGAACGAAATTGTATGAATCAATAGTCAGTTTATTATGCATACAATAATTCTTTGATGAAACGTAATTCTGCACATTGGACATACGTTGTGCTCAAATAATAGCTTGAAAATCAGCTTTTATGCTCAATTCATGATCAAGGATTCGTTGTCAAATCAACACTTGAATCCGCGTCGTGTTATCCATACAATGTGAAACAATCTATATTTGAGGTATGGTGAAATGTTGAAGTGGCTCCCTGAACTTCGTCCTGACGGCAAGCCTCGTTATCTTCAGATTGCGGACGCGATCGAACTGGCGATAAAACGAGGAGATATCGCCGCTGGTGATCGATTGCCGCCACAACGCAGGCTCGCCGAGCGTCTCAAGATTGACTTTACGACAGTCAGCCGCGCCTACGCCGAGGCGCATTCCAGACGTCTCGTGGAGAGCCACGTCGGAAGAGGTACCTTTGCACTCGGCCGCCCGAAAGAGGAGCATCGTATCGATCCGCGCCGCGCAGGGGACGAGGATCTGTCGATGAACATGCCTCCCGAGCCGCAGGACCCGGATCTCGTGGCGAGAATGCAGGAAGGGCTGCAGACTGTTTCAGCAAACCTTATTTCCCTTCTCCGCTACCAGTCGACGACCGGCGGAGAGCAGGATAAGGCCGCGGCATCTTCATGGCTGTCAAAAAGGGGAATGGTGCCAAGTCTCGAGCGGATAGCGATCACCCCGGGAGCGCACGCGACGATGACAGCGCTTCTTTCGACGATGACCAGACCGGGCGATGTCATCCTGTGCGAGGCGGTGACGTATCCCGGTTTGCGGGCGATCGCAGCCCGTATGGGATTGCAACTCGTCGGAATTGCGATGGACGCTTCCGGCGTTCTGGCCGATGCGCTTGACGCGGCTATCCATTTACATCAACCGAAAGCGTTGTATCTCAATCCTACGGTCCATAATCCAACGACGCTGACCATCCCGCGCGAGCGGCGCATGGAGATCGCCGAGGTTATCCTTCGGCATAGACTGCCTTTGATAGAGGATGATGCATACGGCTTCATTCCCGCAACGGCGCCCGTACCTTTTGCTACGCTTGCTCCCGACCTCACCTGGCATATCGGGGGGCTGGCCAAATGCCTGGGCGCAGGCCTGCGCCTCGCTTATACAGTTTCCCCTAACTCCAGAGCCGCCTATTCCCTTGCCCAGGCAATGCGAGCCAGCGCCGTCATGCCTTCGCCAATTTGCATGGCGCTGGCGACACGGTGGATCGAGGATGGGACAGCCGACGCGATCCGCCGGTTTGTCCGGGCGGAAAGCGCTGTTCGTCACGAGATAGCGGTTGATACTCTTTCTGGCTTGGACATCAAAGGTGAGCCGGAGGCCTTCAACATTTGGCTGAAGCTGCCAACGGGGGCGAGCAGGGCGGAACTGATGGGGCGCATGGCAGGGCGCCATATTGGCTTAATGCCGTCGGACGCATTTACCGTTCTCGGCACACCTGACGAGCATGTCCGGGTATGCCTCGGCGGCGTCATCAATCGCGAACAACTGCGCGCAGGGCTGCTTTTTATGGCGAATTCGCTTTCCGGCTCCGGCTGGATGGGCTGACGGTGCACGTCAGCCTCCTTCAATATGAAACAATTGGTGGAAAATGTTCGTTTCGGTCTGAATGGTCATATGGTCACGTCCCAAAACTGTAGCGATGGCGTTCGGCCGCCGAACGTGTGATGCCGGGAGTCCTGCAACGTCTTCCGCTTCCAAGCCGTTCGACCACGCACGGCACCGGCTTGCCCGCGTGGCTGTTGCGAGGTGCCAGATGCGTGGCCTGGTTGACAACCGAGATTAGGTCGCCAGGTTTCTCGGATCGGCCGAGACCCGATCATAGAAATTTCTGGATCACCGCGGATCCCAAGAAAACTCCATCCGACATCCTCCCGGTTCGTAGATCATGAAGTGGATTTTTGGCCCGGTGCCAGAAGCTTCTGGACTAAATTCAATACGAACATCGGGCCACTCTCTGGTCTTGTCGTAGAGCAGATGAAGGTCCTCGAGGGTCCGCACTTTCAGTGCAAGATGATGAAGCCCGACATTTTGGTGACGGTCGAAACCTTGGCTGTGAGATTGATCTTTGATCTGCCAAAGTGTCACTTTGAGGTGGCCGTCTGTAACGAATGCCGCTGGATAGTCGGGCTTTTCGCCGAATAACCTCCAGCCGAGGCAGTTCGTGAAGAAAGCGAGGGAAGCGCTCAAGTTCATAACGGTTAGCCCGATGTGATCTACGCCGGTTGTTATGCTTACCGTTGGACTGACATCGCCCATCTAAAATCTCCTTTTGCTGGCAGCGTTATCATGAGTACTTAGAACCTGGGCTTCGGACCGGGTGGGTTTAGCTTCCCAGTGTGGTGGTCTGGACGCTTCGGCACGGCCTCGGGTCATCGTTTGGGCCCTCGGCCCATTGATCAGTAATCCGGATAGCACCTGGATTTATAGAAGCTTTCTCTCCTAATTTAGCTGTTCGAAGAGCACCATGACCATATCGGCGACTAGCGAAGCGCTTAAGCGCGATGCGGTTCGTCAGATCATGGAGCGATGCTATCCGGTTGGATACAATCCGCAGCGACGCGGGGTCAGTCGCCATTCACCTTCCCATGTCTACTCTTTCGTGTCCGAGCGCGGTGCTGTTTCCGCAGAAATGTGGTGGTTGCACGAACAGTATCTTCCTGGGTCTTCACCCCTTTCGCCACCAAAACCATCGCCCACCGCGCCTGGTAGTCTCTGAGTGGCGGATGCCCAGGCGCTGCTGAGATATGCCGAAATATACCAGCGCGCGGCCGAACGCTTTGCCAGCACTAGTCTGGCCACTTTAACGCCGCCGCCGTCGGTTCGCGACCACAAACGTCCGTCGTAAAAAATTCGCAACGCCTCAAAAAAATCGTTGACACCCAAAATCGCCGTAGCTACTGTACCAATCAGTCAAGAGTTGACCAATAAGTACACAGAGACGGTTTGCAAAGGAAAATCAACATGTCACGTCCTCCTCTCCCCCCTTTCACCCGCGAAACTGCTATCGAAAAGGTCCGTTTGGCCGAAGACGGCTGGAACAGCCGTGACGCCGCCAAGGTTGCTTTGGCCTACACACTGGACACCCGCTGGCGGAACCGCGTTGAATTCGCCACCAACCGCGAAGAAGCCCAGGCATTTCTGACACGCAAGTGGAACAAGGAGCATGAATACCGCCTTATCAAGGAGCTCTGGGCTTTCACCGGCAACCGCATCGCTGTACGCTACGCCTACGAATATCGCGATGATAATGGTCAATGGTTCCGTGCCTATGGTAACGAGAACTGGGAATTCGCAGAGGACGGCTTGATGGCGCACCGGCACGCATGCATCAACGAAATGCCGATTGCTGAAGGCGATCGCTTGTTCCATTGGCCGCTCGGCCGTCGTCCGGACGACCACGCTAGCCTCAGTGATCTGGGCCTCTGATCATGGCCCGCATGGTCGCTGAAAGATCCGACGCCGTCGCCTCCCTGGCCGAAGTTTTTCGCGAGCATGGATACGAAGGAGCGAGCCTTGCCTTGATCGGCAAGGCCACCGGTCTTGGCAAGGGCAGCCTCTACCACTTCTTCCCGAATGGGAAGGAGGAAATGGTCCAGGCTGTGCTCGTCGAAATCGAGCAATGGTTTGAAAATTCCGTCTATTCTCCCCTGCGAGACGGAGACGATGCCGATGCCGCGATCACGGCGATGCTCGATGAAACCGCGAAATACTTCAGGTCGGGCAGGCGCGTCTGTCTCGTCGGCGCTTTGGCTGTTACCAACACCCGAGACCTATTCGCCCAAGCCATCCGAGGTTACTTCGTCGCCTGGGTGGACGCTCTGCAGGCAGCGCTCGTCCGGCAGGGCCGCGACGCTGAGCGGGCGCGCATCCTCTCGGAAGACGCCGTTCTCTCTATCCAGGGCGCGATCGTCCTCTCCCGGGCGCTCGACGATCCCGCCGTCTTCCAGCGCGCAATCGATCAACTCCATGCTCGATTGGCAGCCGATGGAAAGACGCTCGTCGATAATGCTTCGGATAGCGGGTCGCTTTGATCTCTCGCTGCTTCCTGACCTGAGGCATTGCATCTGCGGGCTCGCCGCCTTGGCGAGCCGGCGGGCTGCGTAGTTAGTGCATTTCGCGAATTCATCGTCGTCGCGATAACCCAGTTGGTTTTTCCGGCGACGTAATTTGCCGCAACGGGGCCGCTCGGCGGCCGATATCTGAAGAGATCTCACATGAAGACTTTCATACTGGCCGCCGCCATAGGCGCGCTTGCCGCCAGTTCTGTGCTTGCCCACGACACCGAGCAGGAGACCGGCCTCAGAGCGAGGCTTGCGGTCAAAATCGCTGAGATGGCCGTCGCGGCGTGTGCGGTAGACGGTTACAATGTGTCGGCGGCGGTGACAGATCGATCTGGAGCCCTGCTCGCCCTGATACGCTATGAGAAAGCCGATCCACGCACGATCAACGCGTCTGCGCAGAAGGCACTCATCTCGGCATCGTTGCACAGCCCCACAAGCGCGATGGTCGAGAACCTCATCGGCAGCGCGCATGAGGCAGCGTTCACAGATGTTTCAGGCTACTTTGTCTCCGGGGGCGTTCCTATCAAAGCCGGCGAGGAGACGATTGGCGCACTTGGCGTTGCGGGCGCGCCGAATGGCGGCTTGGACGAAGATTGCGCCTACGTCGCAATCGAGGAAGTCAAAAGCGTCCTCAAGTGAGCCCCCCACAAAAATGTGTTTCTTGAAGCCGCGTCTAAGGCTCGGTGGTTTTGGAGATTGGCCATGACTGGCGCTGAACTGCTCGTTAGGGCCCTTGAGAATGAGGGCGTAGAAAAAATTTTTGGCATCCCCGGGGAGGAAAATCTTTTCGTGGTCGAAGCCCTGCGGAAATCCTCGATCCAGTTGGTCGTCACTCGTCATGAGCAAGCGGCGGCCTTTATGGCGGCAACCTATGGCCGGCTGACAGGGAAGCCGGGCGTCTGTATTACGACGCTCGGGCCAGGCGCGTTGAACTTATCCACCGGCGCGGCGTACGCCCTTCTTGGTGGGATGCCGTTGATCCTCATTACGGGGCAAAAAGGCGTCATGTCTTCCCGGCAGGCACGTTTTCAGGTCGTCGACGTCGTCGCTAGTATGAAGCCGCTGACAAAGCTCACGCGTCAGATCATCTCGCCCAGGATGGTTCCAACCCTGGTTCGTGAGGCCTTTCGGGTGGCGCAGGAAGAGCGCCCCGGTCCAGTTCATCTCGAATTGCCCGAGGATATCGCCGCGGCAGATGGCGGAGAGATCATCATGGTTCCTCCACACGCTTTCGATCTTCCAGTTGCGAGCGGCGAGGCGATAGATCGGGCCGCGGCAATGATCGGCGCTGCAGAACGGCCCTTGATCATGCTCGGTGCGGCAGCCTCGCGTCCGCGATCGACGGCTGATCTTGCAAATTTTGTGATCCGCACAGGGATACCATATTTTACGACACAGATGGGCAAGGGAACCGTTCCCGGCGGTATGGAGCTTTATCTGGGCACCGCCGCTCTTTCCGAACGGGACTACGTCCACGAGGCCATCGAACGGGCTGATCTCATCATCACGATCGGGCACGACACGATCGAGAAGCCTCCCTTCATCATGAACGTCCACGGAGCCAAGGTCGTTCATGTCGGCTACCAGCCCGCCACTGTCGAGCAGGTCTATTTCCCGCAGGCTGAGGTGATCGGGGATATCGGCCCCACCCTCAAGCTCCTGGCGGACCGCCTCGAAGGCAGGCTTCCGAACGCAAAAGCGCTGATCTATCTCAGGCAAGGGGTCCTCGCACGCATTGCCGATCGAGAGCTTGAAGCTCGCTTCACTCCGCAACGGATAGTCCACGATGTTCGCGCCGTTATGCCAGCCGATGGGATCCTTGCGCTCGACAACGGCATGTACAAGATCTGGTTCGCTCGCAATTACCGGACCCATGTCGCGAATACGCTGCTTCTCGACAATGCCCTGGCGACGATGGGGGCGGGTTTACCTTCCGCAATGATGGCCTCCATGCTTTACCCGACCCGGCGCGTCATGGCTGTCTGTGGGGATGGCGGCTTCATGATGAACAGTCAAGAGCTCGAGACCGCGGTGCGTCTGCGGCTCAACCTTGTCATCCTCCTGATCAAGGACAATGCATACGGTATGATCCGCTGGAAGCAGGCGATCGACAGGCTCACCGACTTCGGGATGAGCTTCGGCAACCCCGATTTTGTGAAATACGCCGAGGCCTATGGTGCAAAGGGCACACGCGTCGAGCGCATCGAAGATCTGGAAACGACCTTGGATAATGCGTTCAAGGGCGGCGGCGTACATCTTGTCGAAGTCCCAATCGACTACTCCGAGAACGAGCGCGTTCTGATCCGAGAGTTAGCGCAGAGGCTGCCGGTGGTATGAGATGGTCTGTGATCCTATCGATCCCGCTCGGTAACGACGCGAGCATTGCTGCAAACTGGTAGCAAGATCGTCGCAGTGTTTCTGGTTGCGATAGCCGCGGTCGGCCCTCATCGCGTTCTTCGTGATGACGGGTGCTCTGTTTGGACCTGGGCCTGCCGCATCATCGATATACCCACGACTGTAAGCGTCGAAGGGGTGCCGTATGTTGCACCTGAAGTTGGCCCCTTCATTTGGAACGTCTCTGGTCTCTCGCTTCTGTGAGCTGTATGAGGAACTCTGGATGAACCGGCGGAGGCATGATCTCCTGCCGACTAAATGACTATCTCCTATATTTGTTAGCAAAAAGGACGCATCGGCCGTGGCAAAGCAATTCGAGAGCATCGACGCTCGTCTCCAGGACTTTATCGGTCGGCAGCACATCTTCTTTACCGCCTCGGCCACCGGCCATTCCCGGGTGAATGTGTCGCCGCGGGAGACCGGCTGCCTGCGGGTAGTCGATGCAAATACGGTGGTCTATCTGGACAGGACCGGGAGTGGAAACGAAACCGCCGCGCATTTGCGCGCGGATGGTCGGCTGACGATCATGTTTTGTGCCGTCGAAGGGCCGCCAATGATCTTGCGCCTTTACGGTCGCGGACGCTCCATCCGCCGCGACAGCCCCGAATACGAAAATATCTTGACCACTCACTACAACGGTTCGGAGCCCTCAGGAGCCCGGCAGGTCATTCTGCTGGACATCGACCTGGTCCAAACCTCTTGCGGCTTCGGCGTCCCTCTTTTCGACTACAAGGCCGAGCGGCCAAGCCTTGACCAATGGACCGATGCAAAAGGCCCTGATGGTATCGAAATCTATCGTCGGGAAAAGAACACATTCAGCATGGATGGCCTACCGACGGGGATGTTCGACGACGCCTAGTCGGGCCGCGAACAATTTCCGCTCCGGCTGGGTGGGATCGCCATTGCCGCCAAGGTTGCCCTGACGACCTGGGTCTGGCTTCAATCGGCCATCCGCCGTTTCCCTTGACGCTCGATCGACCTGCGCGCGCTGGGTTCGCATCAAATCCTGATGGCAGTTGGCGTCGTTGCCATTACCAATTCGCGATTAGCTAGATGCGGGTTTGCTCCGCCGCCGCCGCGATCCCAAGGGGCGGGGAGCGGAATTCAGGGCACCCTCGGTCAAATCATTGGCCGTTAGTGTCGCGCAGAATCTCGAACAGGAACCAGACACGCTTCTCGGCTTTGTCGATCCAGTTCTCGATCAGACTGGCGGTCGCGCCGTCGCCATACTCATCGCAGACGTCATGCAGCGAGCGCATGCTTGCGACAAGGCTGCCATTGTCGTCGCGCAGTTCGGCGAGCATTCCATGTGGATGCACGCAGTCGGCATCATTGTCCGCGATCTGTTGCTTGCGCGAGATGTCGCCGATCGACCGCAACGTGTCGCCGCCAACCTTGCGGACCCATTCGGCGAGCGGATCGGTCATCGCAAACAGTTCGTCGCCGTGCTCGTCGAGCAGCAGATGGTAATCGCGGAAATCCGATCCGGACATATGCCAGTGAAAATTCTTGGTCTTGATATAGAGCGCGAACATATCTGCCAGCACGGTGGGCGCGCCGGCGGAGATGTCCCTGACCGCGTCGCTGTCCAGTCCTGTCGGACCTCTCAGCGCAGCGGCAGCACGCGATTTGACCGATTTTCCTGAAAATGAATTGACTATGACGGAGCTGGCGAATCGCTCGAGCGTGCGGCGCGATTCGCCAGGTTGCGGTCGCCGAAGAGGGGCGAAAGCGCCGCCCTTCGGTTTCATTGGCCGAGACAGCCGCGGCGCGGATCATTCGCGCCGTATCGGGGTCAGCCCTTGACAAAGGCCAGCAGATCGGCGTTCAGGACATCGGCGTTGACGGTGAGCATACCGTGAGAGAAGCCGGGATAGGTCTTGATCTGGCCGTTCTTCAGAAGCTTAATCGACTTCCTGGCGGCATCAGCAATCGGCACGATCTGGTCGTCCTCGCCGTGCAGGACGAGCGTCGGGACGGTGATCGCCTTCAGGTCTTCCGTCTGATCGGTTTCGGAGAAGGCCTTGATGCCGTCATAATGAGCCTTTGCGCCGCCCATCATGCCCTGGCGCCACCAGTTCTGGATCACGCCTTCCTGTACCTTGGCGCCATCCCGGTTGAAGCCGTAGAACGGGCCAGCTGGAACGTCACGGAAGAACTGCGCGCGGTTGGCGGCAAGCGCTGAACGGAAGCCGTCGAAAACCTCGATCGGCAGGCCTTCCGGGTTGGCGGCGGTCTTGACCATCAGCGGTGGGACGGCCGAGACGAGAACCGCCTTGGCGACACGACCGGCCGGCTGACCAAACTTCGCCACATAGCGTGCCACTTCGCCACCGCCGGTGGAATGGCCGATATGCACGGCATTTTTCAGATCCAGCGCTTCGACGACAGCGAAAGCGTCGGCGGCATAGTGGTCCATATCATGCCCTTCGGAAACCTGGGCAGACCGACCGTGGCCACGCCGGTCGTGAGCGACGACCCGGTAACCGTTGGCGTGGAAGAACAGCATCTGCGTGTCCCAATCGTCCGACGACAGGGGCCAGCCGTGATGGAACACGATCGGCTGGGCATCCTTCGGGCCCCAGTCCTTGTAAAAGATTTCAGTGCCGTCTTTAGTTGTTACGAAGCCCATGTCGATATCTCCTTGTGATGAACTGTTTGTTGAAGAGGTTTGTGAGAAGGCGAGCGCCGGGATGCTCACGCTGGCAAGTGCGATGCTTCCGATTAGTACGCTGCGTCTCGACACGAAAAACCGATCTGTGTCGGATGCCATTGTATTTCTCCTGTCGCGCTGTGTTTGCGAATTCCGTATTTGACAAAGAGAACGTAGCGCCATTATCTGGCGGAAACACGTGGCGGAAATGACTTTATCCGAGGCAAAAGTGGCAAAACACGAAGAGACTGATTTCATTGAAGTGGGGTTGCTGGTCTACCCAGACTGCCAATTGGCTGCCGTCTACGGATTGACCGATCTGTTCCGCGTCGCGAGCGTCTGGTCGACAGATCTGCAGGTGCCGACAAGCCTTCGCAATATCCGCGTTAGCTATTGGAAGATGGCGGACGGCGATGTGTCGTGCACATGGGATACACACCCTGGAATCCCGCACGTGCTGAGCTACGTTATTGCGCCACCAAGTATCATCATGCCGGAGAAAATGCAGAGCATGAGCCCCGCTTCGCAATGGCTCGCGGCCCAGCATGCGCGCGGTGTTACCGTCTGTTCGATTTGTGCCGGGGCGTTTGTCCTTGCTGAGACCGGGCTCATCGACGGCCGACGTGCCACGACCCACTGGGCTTTTGCAGACAGGCTTGCTGAACAGTTTCCCAATATCGACGTCTCGCCCGATAATATGATCATCGATGATGGCGATGTCATCACCGCTGGCGGAATTCTGGCCTGGGCTGATCTTGGTCTGCTCCTTGTCGAAAAGCTGCTCGGGCAGGCCGTGATGCTTGAGACGGCACGCTTTCTTGTCGTTGATCCGCCGCGTCGCAGTCAGAGCCAGTACAAGGCTTTTCTTCCCCGTTTCGATCATGGCGATAAGGAGGTCCTGCAGGTTCAGCACCAGTTTCATGCAACGCCTGAGCTGCAAAAATCGATCGGTGAGTTGGCGGAGAACGTGCGTCTTTCAGAACGGACACTTCAGCGCCGCTTTTTCCGAGCGACACGGCTGAAACTGACCGAATATCTGCAGAACGTTCGCATCATGAAAGCGCGACAGTTACTGGAAACGACAAATGGTTCCATCGAGAGCATTGCCTGGGCGGTCGGATACTCCGATCCCGCAGCATTCCGAAAAATATTCGGCCGATTGACCGGTGCAACTCCAAATGTTTACCGTGGCGATGCGCGACATTGATGCAGCACCAGACCTGGGGCTATTTCAAACTGTAGTGTCACGACAAGCGAAACCCGGCTGGAATGACGCCCGATCTTAAAAATGAACGCGCCAGCGCTGAGGACTGCGCCGGCGGGGTCAAACGTCATTGATAGAGCGATTTAGAGGCCGAGATCGCTCAGCGATGGATGGGCGTCTGGACGGCGGCCCAGCTCCCAATGGAACTTACGATCCGCCTCGGCGATCGGCATCTCGTTGATGCTAGAGTGGCGGTGCGACATCAGACCGTCTGCGGCAAAAAGCCAGTTCTCGTTGCCATAGGCCCGGAACCACTGACCGCTGTCGTCGCAATATTCATAGGCATAACGAACGGCGATGCGGTTGCCGGTGAAGGCCCAAAGCTCCTTGATGAGCCGGTATTCGTGTTCCTTATTCCATTTGCGGGCCAGGAAAGCCTGGGCTTCCTGCCGGTTGGAAGCGAATTCGACGCGGTTACGCCAGCGGGTGTCGACCGAGTAAGCCAAGGCGACCTTCGCTGCATCCCGCGAGTTCCAGCCGTCCTCGGCCAGGCGGACCTTTTCTATGGCGGTTTCGTGGGTGAAGGGCGGTACCGGAGGGCGTGTCACTGTCGCAGCTTTCGTGATTTGACTGGTTTCGGCAAGTGCCGAACCTACGAGGGCAACGGCGGGCAGGGCTGTGATGAAGGTGCGGCGTTTCATGCGAATGTACCTATCAATCTATTGGGCTGCACCGATTGGTACAGACAGGGTGCGCTAATGCGTGCCTTAGGCAATCAAGCGGGTTGATACCGCAAGCCCCCAGAGGATCCGAGCTGTCTGCACATCAACTCGGGTCACAACCCGGGGGCAATTCACGGCGGCGCCCGTGGTTGCGGCCGTGTCAGGTGCGAGGCGTGGCCCCGCGACCGGAAAGAGGTAGCCCGAGCGCGCAAGGCGTTGCGGTGGCTATCAGCATCGTCAAAACGGCTTTGTAGGAAGGTATTTGCCGTCGAGCGTAATGACTGCTCGGGAGCCGCCTTCTGGATCTTCAACCTTCTCGATGCTCAGCTTGAAGTTGATGGCGCTGATAATGCCGTCGCCGAATTTCTCATGGACCAGAGCCTTCAGCGTGGTCCCATAGACCTGCACGATCTCGTAGAAGCGGTAGATGGTCGGATCGGTCGGCAAACCATTCCCGATGCTGCCGCGGATCGGAACCGTCTGAAGCAGGGCAACGGCGGCGTCGTCAAGATCGAGCGTCTTGCCCACGGCCTTGGCGGCGTCCGCTGGGAGAGGATGCTGGCCGAGCAGGGCTGCGGTGACGAAGGCCTCCGACAGACCGGTGCCTTCAGTGATCTGGGCGTAGCTCAGGTCCTTCTTGAGTTTCGATGCGAGGATGACGTCCGTCAGGTCTTGGCGAGCGGCCTGCGTGGCTTGAGACTGCAACATTTGTATTATCTCCTTGGTTGGGATTGGGGCTCAGGCAGCGCACCTGGCCTGATATTTGATGGCCTGGACTTCGGGATTGTCCGCAAGGGAAACGAAGGCGCCCTTGCTGCCATCGAAAGCTTCGATAAGGCCGCTCGCGATGTCGTAAATCCAGCCATGCAAGGCTATGCGCCCCTCTTCGAGAGCCAGGCGCACCGACGGGTGGGTCTGGATATTGGCGAGCTGGGCGATGACATTTTCGCGCACCATGGATGCGACCTTGGCAGGCTCGTCCTTGTGTTGCCGGGCCTCGTTCACCACACGGGCTGAGTCCGCGTAGCGCAACCAGCTGCCCACAGCAGGCATGTGGTCCAGGCATTTGCATGTCGCGATGGCCGTCATTGCACCGCAATCGGAGTGACCGCAGATCACAATGTCAGAGACCTGTAGTGCCGCGACCGCATATTCGACGGAGGCAGAAACGCCGCCCGGCTCGGGGCCGTAAGACGGAACGATGTTACCGGCGTTTCGGATGACGAAGAGGTCGCCCGGCTCGCGCTGTGTAACCAGCTCAGGCACCAGGCGGCTGTCCGAGCAGGAAATGAACAGAGCCCGCGGATTCTGCTGATTTGCCAAGTCCTTGAACAGCTTGACCCGCTCAGGGAAGGCTTCCCGCTGAAATTTCAGAAAGCCGTCAATAATGTCTTTCATCGCTGCAATCTCCGTTTCGCGATCTGTCGAGGATGAAACTACGGAGAGCGTGGCATAATGTAAAAGTCTCGTTTATTATGCGCTGGATTAGATAATCTTATAGGTCTTAATATGCTCTCTCGACAGGTTCGTTACTTTCTCGCAGTGGCGGAGCAAGAGAGCTTCACGCGGGCTGCGGAGGCCTTGCATGTCTCCCAGCCCGCGCTTTCGCAGCAGGTCAGGTTGTTGGAGGAGAGCCTGGGTGTGCAGCTGTTCGACCGAACGGGTCGTACGACACGATTGACGGACTCCGGGGAGGTTTATCTGCAATACGTGCGCCGCGCTTCGCAGGAGTTCCTTGAAGCCAAGCGCGCCCTCCACGACGTCGACGACCTCAGCCGTGGTTCGCTGAGGGTGGCGGTGACGCCGACCTTCACGACCTATCTGGTGGGGCCCTTGGTCGAGGCGTTTCACAGCCGCTACCCGAGTATCTCCCTCAATCTGCGAGAGATTTCCCAGGAGCACATGGAGAATCTACTCCTGTCTGACGAGATCGATGTGGGGATCGCCTTTTCCGGCACGCCGACAGCAGATCTCGACCTCGACTCCCTCCTGGTGGAAACCCTCGCCCTAGTCGTCAGAGCCGGGCACCCTCTGGCAAGTGAAAGATCCGTTGGACTTGATGCGCTGAGCGCGGAGTCACTAGTGCTGTTGAGTGCTGAGTTTGCGACGCGAGATCAGATCGACCGATTCTGCCGTCAGCACAGCATTCAGCCGCGTGTTCAGATAGAGGTCAACTCCATAAGCGCAGTGGTCGAAATTGTACGCCGGACAAGTCTCTCTACACTCCTTCCCGCAACAATCGCCTTCGCGCATCAGGATCTGAAGGCTATTGCCCTCGATCCGGTGCGCCTCCAGCGTACCGCCGTACTGATGCAGCGCCGGCACGGCTACCGAAGTACCGCGGCCAAGACCTTTGTCGCACTGGCAAAGGAGGTCGCGGCCGGGTTGGAAGGGTTTCAGACTGCGTAACGGACCGCCCCGTTTCTCAGCCGCAGAAAGCGACGTCCACGCTCACCTTGCGGATCATCTGCGCCACTTGCGGTAACGCCCTGACCACTGCGCCCTTGTTGGTCCCGATAAACACGTCCTGCATCGGGAGACGGGAGTGGGTCCGCAGCGAATGCACCTTGCCTGCTTTAAGCTGCGTATGAAGCAGTCTGCCTGGCAATATGCTGATGCCAGTGCCCGCTTCGACCAGATTGAGGATGGCTCCAAGACTGTTGCAGACATTGAGGCGAAGACCAAGCTCGCGGTTACCGCTGAGAGCAGTGGTTGTCAGGGTGTGGAGATTGGATGGCGCGGGTGTCGAGAATATCCGTTGTCGCAGGAGCATCGCGTCCGAGACGAATTCGCGGGGCATCTCAAGTTTGGGGCTGGCAAACCATTCCACCGTCTGACGGCCGAGGAGTTCCAGCGCAACGTTGTCGTGCTCGGGGGGTGTCGACAGGACGGCGATATCGAGAAGCCCCTCAGAAAGCTGTCGGGCGAGGCTATGGCTCGTGTCGACGGTAGCTGCAATGCGGCTTTCAGCAAATCGGCCATCCAGTTCGTCCAGCAGTGCCGGGAGGCAGACTGCGGCGAAACTATCCATCACACCCACTCTGAGCGTCGGCAGGCGCGTATTGCGTGTCTTGATGTTAGATTCGATATCTCTGGCAATGCCGATCATCGCCTCGGCGTAGTGCTTGAGGGCTTCACCCTCGCTGGTCAGCTGCAGCTGCCGTTTTTGCCGAATGAAAAGCGGAACACCGAGTTGTTCCTCCAACTCCTTGATCCGATACGAAACCGTCGGCTGCGTGATGCTCAGCTTCTCTGCCGCGGCGTTGAAGCTGCGCAACTGAGAGGCCCAATAAAAGGCTTCGACTGCCGAGAAACTGAGAGCCATTTTCTTCCATAGAAAAATTCGATCGATACCTGCCAATATCCTAATTGGATTTTGAATTCATTCAATCTTAAGCTCGCTCAATAAGCAGTTTATTCAGGTGATCAAAAAATGTACAAAACGATTTCGCGTGAGCATATTCTCGAAGATCTGCCTGAGATAGCGGATATCCAGTCGGACGAACTTCGAGAGAAGGTTATCGACGCCTGGGTTTTTGCTCTCGAGCGCTCATCTTTTGATCGCGTCACCGACATCCAGGGCGAGGGAAGCCCGAACATCTTTTCGCTCAAGCGTGGTACGCAGGACGCGCATCTGCGCGGCGTGACCCGGCTTGCACTGTCGATCTACGAGGAGTTCAAGGCTACATATCCCGAAGCCAAGGTTGATCGCGACATTCTCCTGGCCGGCGGGCTTTGCCACGACATCGGCAAGACCTGGGAATTCGATCCCGTCATGCTGAAGCGCTCCGAAGAACGTGGCGACCGCTATGGCGATCCCACGTTCCGCCACTCGGCCTACGGTGCGCATGTCTGCCTTTCCGTCGGTCTGCCCGATGAGGTCGGCCATATCTGCATGGGTCACGCAATGGAGTTCGGTCAGATCGGCCACAGTACAGAGTGCTTCATCATCCGTCAGGCCGACCACACCTGGTGGCTCGTCGCGGCAGCCCTCGATCTATGCCATCCCGATACGATCGCACAGGCGGGCAAGAACATTCGCGTCCGTCCCTTGGGCGCCGAATAAAACCGGGCACGGACTGTCACCATACGCGAGGGCAAAATGGCATATACATTCCAGTTCGCATCGTTGGTCCCATATCTGTCGCAGTTTCTCAGCGGTCTCTGGCTGACCATGCTGCTTTCATTCGTGGGCATATTCGGCGGCTTCGCCCTTGGCGTCTTCTGCGCGGTCGTTTCCACGCTTCCCGGACTTGTGCCGCGCCTGCTTGTACGCTGTTACGTGGAACTGATGCGCAATACGCCGCTGCTGGTGCAGATCTTCGTGATCTTCTTCGCACTGCCAAGCCTTGGGCTACGGCTTTCTCCCCTGACATCGGTGCTGGTCGCGCTCATCCTGAACAATGGCGGCTATATTGCCGAGATCGTTAGAGGCGGCATTCAGGCCACTCACCGGAGCCAGTTCGAAGCCGCGGAAAGCCTCGGGCTGACGTACCTCCAGACACTTCGGTTCGTGATCCTGCCGCCCGCACTGGAGAAGGTATTCACGCCGGTCGTTTCGCAATGCGTCCTGCTGATGCTCTCGACCAGCCTTGTATCGGCGATCGGCGTCGAGGACCTGACAGGGGCTGCGATGATCGCAAGTTCCGAGACGTTCCGGACGATGGAAGTCTATCTGGTCATCGCCGCGATCTACGTAACCCTCAACTTTGTCTTCCGAGCCATCCTCAACGCCGCAGGGCTGCTGATATTCACACGTTCGCGCCGTAAACTCCTCGGGAGGGCATGATATGCGCACATTTGGTACCAACGAATTCCTCTTCATCGTCTATGCCCTTCAATGGACCCTGACCCTGACCGCAATCGCCTTCGTAGGCGGGGGGATACTTGGGGCGGCACTTGCCCTGCTGCGGATATCGACCAGCCGGACACTGAGAACTTTGACATCGGCTTACATGCAATTCATCCAGGGATTGCCACTGCTGATCCTGATGTTCATCTGCTACTACGCGCCGTCGCTTTTCGGCTTCGAGCTTAGCGCGATCACGGCGGCCGCAATCGCCTTGACCATAAATTCGGCAGCCTTCCTCGGGGCCATCTGGGAAAGCGCCTTGCGCGCCATTCCCAAAGCACAGTGGGAAAGTGCCGAGGCACTCGCCATGCACCCGCTGAAGGTCCTCCGCTTCGTCATTGTGCCGCAAGCGGTCCGGCTGGCAATGCCTTCGACTGTCGGCTTCCTGGTGCAGATCATCAAACAAACGTCGATTGCGTCGATCATCGGCTTCATCGAGATCACACGTGCCGGACAACTCGTCAGCAATGCCACGTTCGAGCCGCTGAAATCCTTCCTGGCGGTTGCCGCACTCTATTTCATCGTCTGCTTCCCGCTGACACAAATCAGCCTCTGGCTGGAGCATCGAGCCGCCAAACGCGGATCGCGCGCCTAAATTCTTAACGACACGCAGAAGGTCGTTTTCACTAAACCCGGAACTCAAAAACTGTGAGGATTGCAATGCGCTTAAAGTCTCTACTCATTCCCCTTGTCGGATTGGCAATCGCGTTTGGAACAACCGCTGCTTCCGCCTCATCGCTCGACGACATCATCGCCCGCAAAAAGGTCATGATTGGCGTGGATCTGTCCGTTCCTCCCTTCGGAGTGACCAATGAGCAGATGCAACCCGATGGCCTTGACGTCGATGTTGCGAAGCTGCTCGCGAAGGATCTCGGTGTCCAGCTCGAACTTGTGCCCGTTACCGGCCAGAGCCGCATCCCGTCGCTTCAGACCGGCAAGGTCGACTTCGTTGTTGCCAGCTTCGGCATCTATACCGAACGCGCCCTGTCTGTTGCTTTTTCCAATCCGTACGGCGGGCACAAGTCGGTCATCATCGCCCCCCAGGGTACCGAGATCAAAAGCCTCGAAGACTTGAAAGGCAAGCGCGTCGGCGTGCCTCGCGGAACCGCGCATGAGAAGATCCTTTCTGCGGCGAAGATCGACGGTATGGAACTGGTTCGCTTTGACGACGACAGCACGACGCTAAACGCACTCGTTGCCGGGCAGGTCGATGCAATCGGGACCGTCAATTACATCGCAGCTCAGCTCCAGCAGCGCTATCCCGATAGCAAGTTCGAGGAAAAGGTGACCTATCTTCAGAGCTTCTACGGCGTCGGCATGCGTCGCGGCGATCCGGATCTTCTGCACTGGTTGAATACCGTCCTGTTCGTTCACAATCAGAGTGGAGAGCTTGGCGCGATCTACGAAAAGTGGATGAAAACCCCAATGCCAACTCTACCGTCCTTTTAAGCGCGGCCCATCGCGAGGTGTCTCGTCGCACCTCGCGTTCCCACCAGGAGATTTGAGATGACCGTAGTAGTCGCAAACAAAATCCGGAAAAGCTTCGGGCCGCTGGAGGTGCTGAAGGGCGTTTCCCTGACAGTTGCGGGCGGTGAGGTCGTCGCACTGATCGGCCGAAGCGGGTCTGGGAAAAGCACCTTCCTGAGATGCCTCAACGGTTTGGAAACGATCAACAGCGGCGAGATTCAGATCGCCGGTCATGGGATGTCGCGAAAGCCTGCCGCGCTGCGCGCGTTGCGGCGCGACGTCGGCATCGTTTTTCAGAGCTACAATCTGTTCCCTCACCTAACGGCAGGCGAAAACATCATGCTGGCGCCCATTCAGGTGAAAGGTGAGGCCAAGGCTGCGGCCCGTGAAGAAGCCAAGCGGTGTCTCGCACTGGTCGGCCTGGAAGATCGCTTCGATGCCTATCCCGATATGCTTTCGGGTGGACAGCAGCAACGTATCGCCATCGCACGATCACTGGCCATGCATCCCAAGGTCCTTCTGTTCGATGAAGTCACATCCGCACTCGACCCGGAACTGACCGGCGAAGTGCTTGCTGTAATCGAAAGCCTCGGCCGTCAGGGCATGACGATGCTGTTGGTCACCCATGAAATGGGTTTCGCTCGTCGGGTCGCCAACAGGACGATCTTCATGAAGGACGGAGTGATCCACGAGGAAGGCCCGTCTTCCGAATTCTTTTCATCGCCGAAGACACCTGAGCTCCAGGCCTTCCTACGGTCCGAAGTCGGCTGATCGAGCCGTCCATTCTATCGCGAAACATTGGCTGCCTTTGGCAGAAGAGGAATTGCTATGTCCACCAAACGGAAAATCGCGCTCATCGGCTGTGGTGTGATGGGAAATGCGATTGGCTCGCGCCTTCTGTCAGCAGGGCATGATTTGATCGCATTCGACCTGGATCAGGCCAAGCTCGCGCAGATTGAGGCCAAGGGCGCATCCCCGGCGACGTCGGCATCGGATGCGGCCGCTCGCGCCGACGCCGTTGTTCTCAGCCTGAACTCGGCGCGGATCGTTCGAGAGGCCGTCTTCGGCGAAAGAGGGGTCGCAGAAGGAGCCCGTCAGGGGACCGTGGTCATCGACATGTCGTCGATCGATCCGATCGCAACACGACAGCTCTGCGCGGATGCCCTTGAGTCCGGTATGAAGTGGCTGGATTGCCCGCTTTCGGGCGGCGCACCGAAGGCGCTGGAGGGTAAGCTCACCGTCATGGTCGGGGGCGACCCGGTTGATTTTGCCGAGGCGAAGCCGATCCTTGATGACCTGTGCCAGAATCTGACCCTGATGGGCCCGAGCGGCGCGGGGCAGACGACCAAGCTTATCAATCAAGTCCTGTGCGCGCTCAATTTCGTCGCCGTGGCGGAAGCGACCAAGCTGGCAATCGATTCCGGTGTCGATGCGCAGCGGATTCCCGCGGCGCTGAGTGGCGGCCGCGCCGACAGTGCGATCCTGCAGGAGTTCATGGGTAAGATGGCGCGCAACGACTACTCGCCGACCGGCCGCATCGACAACATGGTCAAGGATCTCTCAGCCGCGCAGTCACTAGCCATCCACACCGGCACGGCAATGCCCATGACATCGCTTTGCATGGAGATCCATCGGCTGATGGTCTCCGCAGGTCTCGGTGCGGCGGACAATGCCGCCCTGATGAAGTTTTACGATGGCCCGAAGGCCTAACGAGGAGGAATGACATGCTGATCCGCTACGCAGAATTCGTTGGAACGATTAAGGCCGGCAAGGAGGACGAATTCTACAGTTTCGTAGAGAAAACGCTGACGCCGCTATGGGCCAGATTTGACGGCGCGGTGAGCGTTGCCGTCTGCCGCGAGCTCGAACGCGACGAGGGTGCGCCGTCCATGCCCCTGCTTCTGGCCATCACCTATCCGGATCAGGCCGCGCTCGAGCGCGCCATGGCCTGCGACGCACGCTTCCAGTCGCGCGAACAGACACAGCACCTGCTGACCATGTTCGACGGCAAGGTCTACCACCGCGTCACCAGTGCCGCGATCCACGATCTCTCGGCACAGGGGTAAGCGCAATGACGTTCCCGCTTTTCGACCTTGCCGGTCTGCGAGCGCTCGTCACAGGTTCGTCACAGGGGATCGGGCTCGCGCTTGCGCGCGGGCTCGCTGAGCACGGCGCCGAGGTTGCGCTGAACGGCCGCGATCGCGCGAAGCTGGACGCCGCGGTCCGCGAACTGGCTGACACCGGCGCTCGGGTTTCGGCCGGCGATTTCGACGTGACGGATGCCGACGCGGTCAAGCGCGGCGTCGATGCGATCGAAGGCAGCACCGGCCCGATCGATATCCTGATCAACAATGCCGGCATGCAGTTTCGCAGCCCGCTGGAAGAGTTTCCGATGGAGCGCTGGGAGCAGCTGCTGAAGACCAACATCTCCAGTGCTTTTTATGTCGGACAGGCGGTCGCCAACCGCGATGTCCGCAGTCTTGCTCACGCCGTAGTGGATCATCTCGACCGGTATGTTGAATCCGGATTCCGACGCGATGAAGATGACGCGGCCCCAGTCGCGCTTTTGCATTCCGGGAAGATACGCCCGCGAAAGCCTGACGGCAGACATGACGTTCACTTGCCAGTGGCGGTCCCACACCTCGTCGCCGGCGTCGAAGAAGTCGAGCGGCTGGAAGATGCCGGCATTGTTGATGAGGATGTCTATATGAGGAACATTGGCGACCAGGGCGCCGCATCCTTCAGCGGTGGCGACGTCGGCTGGGACGGCGGTGACGGTACCCTTGGCGCCTTCGCCCTTCAGACGTTCGGCTGCCTTGGAGGTCTTCTCGTCGGACCGGCCGTTGATCACTACGTCCGCGCCTGCCCGCGCGAGTTGACGGGCGATGGCGTATCCGATGCCTTCTGTGGATCCGGTAACGAGGGCTCCGTCGGGTTCGATTATAAAACGTATGTGACTGACAATTGGGCGCGTCACAGCCATCCCGTCTAGGTGGCGGCCTGCTTCGACGCCTCGCGGAACACAAGTTCGATCAAGATCTGACCGGGTGTTCTGACGAACAGGCGTCGCTCGCCCAGATCGCGCAACTCCATTGTCGAGTACGGGGTTTGCCTTCTGTCGAGGCCAGCCCGGAATTCATCATAACCGTCCATCCGGAAGCCGATATGATCGATCACCTCCGCACTGGATCCAACGGGCGCCCCACCGCCGGGGATAAGATGCACGATCGGCTGGTCGCCCTCGTAAAGCCAGTAGCCCGGAAAGCCGAACGCGGGACGGTATCCGACAGTCAGACCGAGCAGGTCCTGAAGGAACTGTCTGGTGCCCTCCAGGTCGGCAGTCCGCAAGGTCACGTGATCGAGGTTCATGACACTCATCCTATCACGCCGCCGCCATCGACCCGAACGGTCGAGCCGGTGGCGAATGGGGTGGTCATGAGGAAGAGCACTGCATTGGCGATGTCAGAGGGCTGACCAATCGTCTTGGCGGGCAAGCTGGCGGCAACGCGCTCGAACATGGCGTTTCGGTTGGCTTCCTCCATCTTTGCCCAGAGCGGCGTGTCGATGAGCCCAGGCGAGACCAGCCGTATAGCAAGACGCACGATTTCGGTTGGCGGCAACATGATATAGGGGCGCACGTGACGCAAGAGGTGCTGTAGCGCGAAGGCGCGTCTGCGATGTATGAAACGTCGTCGGCAAAGCCTCTCTGGCACGCCTTAACCGCGCCGTCGGGCATAGCCGCCAGAGATGATGTGCGATCGCGACGAGAAATCGGCACCGCAACATTTCTCAACATAACAGAATCCAAAAACATAGATGGGTCTGTCATCTGATAGCCTGAGCAGTTGCATAAAAGATCTCGCGTAGCACTCTCATTCAAGGCTCAGCACACGTCGAATGGCGCATGCTGGCTGTGAACCGCATGAGGAAGCCTCACCCAATGCTTCCTCATGCGGATTTGACCAAGTGCCGAGATGCCGATGAGTCAAAAAAGGATACGATCGAAGAACGCAACGGAACGGTTCGTTCTTCGACCATTTGTGACACTTGCTCACTTGCCCACTCATGCTAATAATTTTCAGGATGACTTATGCCACGTGCAACCAACACAATCCAACTTGCCCTTGTGGCCTGTGCCGTCCTTTCGCTCGCGGCTTGTGGAAATGAGGAAGGCGAGCAGAAACAGTCGCCCGCCCGAGTTTCTATTGTAGAAGTCAAACCAGAAACCATCCCAGTTGTCAGCGAATTGCCGGGCCGCGTTTCACCGATGATTACCGCGGATGTCCGTCCCCGGATCACCGGTCTCGTGCAAAAGCGGGTCTTCGAGCAGGGAGCAACCGTCAGAGAGGGTGATCTTCTCTACGTCATTGACGCGGCGCCATTTCAGGCAAAGGTTGACTCCGCCCAGGCTACTCTCGACGCCGCGCTCGCGGCACAGAAGCTAGCAGGTCAAAAGGCTGACAGGCAAAACCAGTTGCGTCAGAGCGGTGTCGCTAGTGCAGATGCCAGCGAAACGGCTGTCGGTGAACTCGCGCAGAGCAACGCAGATGTTGCCCGAGCACAGGCAGACCTCCGTTCCGCACAACTCGAACTGCAGTATACGCAGATCAAGGCTCCAATTAGCGGCAATATAGGTCGCGCCCTGATTACGGAGGGCACGCTGGTGAGCCCGACCTCTGACGTCATGGCAACGATCCAGCAGATCGATCCGATTTATGCCGATTTCACGCAGCCCGCCGACACACTTATCCTGTTGCGGAACGCCATCAAAAACGGCGACCTCAAGGAGGATGCAGCAGGTGGTGTCAGCATGAAACTCGTGACGGAGCAGGGTCGTACCTATCCGCACGACGGCAAACTTCTTTTTTCCGAAGCAAGCGTCAATGCCCTGACTGGGCAGCTTATTCTGCGTGGCGAATTTCCCAACCCAGAGCGGAACCTCCTACCAGGAATGTATGTCCGCTCTAAACTCCAGCAGGGAGCGCTCGAAGGAACCTTTGCCGTGCCCGAACAATCCGTCCAGCGCGATACCGCTGGAAAACCGCAACTTTATCTCGTCAATGCCGAAGGTAAGGTTGAAGTCAGGGAGGTCAGGCTTGGCTGGATATTTGATGGCCGATGGGTGATAATCAAAGGGCTTGCGCCCAACGACAAAGTGATCGTTGAAGGGTTTCAGAAGGTCGGCCCCGGCCAAGCCGTACAGGCTGAGGCTTGGATCAATCCAGTCGCTGGGGATGCCTCCACGAAAAAGGAGGGCTGATCCTTGATCCCTGCATTCTTTATCGATCGCCCCGTCTTTGCTTGGGTGCTTTCCATCGCCATCATGTTGGCAGGCGCAATTTCGCTGACCGTGCTGCCCATCTCGCAGTATCCGGATGTGGCACCGCCGCAGATCACCATCTCTGCAACCTATCCCGGCGCCTCGCCCGAAGACACCTATGAGGGTGTAACGCGTTTGATGGAGGAAGAGCTTAACGGTATTCCGGGGCTGCTCTACTACGAATCCACGTCGAATGCCCAAGGCGCTATCAGCATTACCGTGACGTTCGAACCAGGTACGCTTCCCGAAACGGCGGCTGTCGAAGTTCAAAACCGTGTTCGCCGCGTTGAGGCCAGACTGCCATCGTCCATCGTCCAGCAAGGTATCAGCGTCGATACTGCAGGCGGTGGCACGTTGTTGCTGGTGGCCCTGACATCAAAGAGCGGCTCGATGGATGGTATCGCGCTTGGCGACTACATGAGCCGTAATGTTGCCAACGAGTTGCGGCGCGTTCCGGGTGTCGGTAATGCCCAGCTGTTCGGCAGCGAGCGTGCCATGCGAGTCTGGCTTGATCCAGATAAGCTGCTCGGCCTTAACCTAACTCCGGCTGACGTCACCAGTGCAATACAGGCACAGAATGCCCAAGTCGCCGCCGGTCGTTTGGGAACTGCTCCCTCGCAACCCGATCGCCGCACGACCGGATCGCTACTGATCAAGGGGCAGTTGACGTCTCCCGATGAATTCGGCCAAATCGTACTCCGCGCCGAAACAGACGGGTCGACGGTACGTCTGCGTGACGTCGCTCGGATCGAGGTCGGTGCCGACAGTTATGCGACTTCGGTCCGGATCAACGGCAAGCCGGCTACCGGTGCGTCAATTGAGCTGGCACCGGGAGGCAATGCGCTGACCACCGCCGCTGCCATCAAGGCGCGGCTCGCAGAGCTGGCGCCGTCGTTTCCCGACGACATCGAATATTCGGTCCCCTACGACACCACACCATTCGTCTATATCTCTATCGAACAGGTTTTGATGACGCTGGCCGAGGCGATGGCCCTTGTCTTTCTGGTCATGTATCTCTTTCTGCAGAATATTCGCTACACCATCATTCCGACGATCGTCGTGCCAATCGCGTTGCTAGGCGCGTGCGGTGTGATGTTTGTGCTTGGTTTCTCGATCAACGTGCTGACGATGTTCGGCATGGTTCTGTCTATCGGTATTCTCGTGGATGATGCTATCGTCGTGGTCGAGAACGTCGAGCGTATCATGATGGAGGAGGGCCTTTCGCCGAAGGAGGCAACAAAGAAGGCGATGACGCAGATAACCGGCGCGGTGATCGGCATCACTTTGGTGCTGACTGCGGTTTTCGTTCCGATGGCATTCTTCCCCGGTGCAGTCGGCGTGATCTACAAGCAGTTTTCGCTGACAATGGTGGCGTCGATCCTCTTTTCTGCTTTCCTTGCCTTGACGCTAACCCCTGCTCTCTGCGCGACTTTTCTGAAACCTGTCGAAAAGGGGCATGCTCACACCAAGAAAGGTTTCTTCGGCTGGTTCAACCGCGGCTTCGACAGAGGTTCACATACATATAGCGGATGGGTCGCTGGCCTGATCAGGCGCTCAGCGCGTGTCATGTTGGTCTATCTCGTCGTCGCCGCTGCCACCGCTTGGATGTTCCTGCAACTGCCGTCATCTTTCTTGCCGGACGAAGACCAAGGTACGTTGCTCGCACAGGTCCAGGGTCCTGCTGACGCTACGGCGCAACGGACGCTCGACTCGATCAAGCTGATGGAGAAGGTCGTCACATCTGAACCGTCGGTAGACCGCATTGTCGCGATCAGCGGCTTTAGCTTTTCCGGATCAGGAGAGAACGCGGGACTGTCTTTCATCACCCTGAAGGATTGGAGCGAACGAACCGCCGAGCAGTCGGCACAAGCTTTGTCGGCCAAGTTCAATGCCGGCTTCCAGGCGATCAAGGATTCTACGGCATATGCGTTGTCACCACCCGCCATTTCCGGGCTCGGCACCTCGAATGGATTTGCGTTCCGGCTTCAGGATCGCGGCAACCAAGGTACGGAGGCTTTGAATGCCGCGCGTGACCAGTTTTTGGCAGAGGCCGGCAAAAGTCCAGTTCTTGCTCGGGTCATGGTTGAGGGTCTGGCCGATGCGCCGCAAACCGTGCTGACCATCGATCGCGAGAAGGCCAACACTTACGGCGTTACCTTCGCTGACATCAACCAGACGATTAGCACCAACCTCGGTTCTGCCTACGTGAACGATTTTCCCAACGCAGGACGAATGCAACGGGTGACGGTTCAGGCCGATGCGGACAAGCGCGGTACGATCTTCGATGTGATGAAACTGACGGTGAGAAATTCCGAAGGCGGGATGGTCCCGATTTCGGCCTTCGCGAGGTACGACTTCACCAAAGGCTCGGCGCAGATCGTCGGTTACAATGGCTTCCCGACGGTCCGTTTCAGCGGTCAGGCGGCTCCTGGTTATTCCTCCGGCGACGCGATCACCGAAGTCGAACGGATTGCAGCTACGCTCCCACCGGGCTTTGGCTACGAGTGGAGCGGCCAGTCCCTCCAGGAAATTCAGTCTGGATCGCAGGTGCCGATGCTGCTCGGTCTGTCGGTGATCCTTGTGTTTCTTTGCCTCGCCGCACTTTATGAAAGCTGGGCAATTCCGCTCTCCGTGCTGTTGGTCATTCCTCTTGGTGTAATTGGCGCGGTTGGTGCAGTGATGCTGCGCGATATGCCCAACGACGTTTACTTCAAGGTCGGTCTGATCACCATCATGGGGCTTTCCGCCAAGAATGCTATTCTGATCATCGAATTTGCAAAGGACTTGAGGGCGGAGGGTAAGTCGACGTTCGATGCGGCGGTCGAGGCTGCACATCTCCGCTTCCGGCCGATTCTGATGACCTCCTTAGCCTTTGCGCTGGGAGTGGTGCCTTTGGCGATAGCCACCGGTGCAGGATCCGGTAGTCAGACGGCTATTGGCACTGGCGTCCTCGGCGGCATGGTCTCCGCGACGATCCTCGCGATTTTCTTCGTACCCGTATTCTTCGCATTCGTTATGAAGTTCAGCAGGGATCCCTCGAAACGCGAGCGGGATCAGGCTGCACGGCCAGCTCCGGCCGAATAATTACAAACCACGGTGAAGGGCGTTATTGGCCTACGGCTGGATGCCCTTCATGAAAAACCGGACGCGGTCTTCGATGACACCACCCGCCAGTTCAATTCTGACATGCTCAGGCGTCGAGAAAAGCGCAGTCCGTAAAAGGGGCAGCACCAGCAAAGCGAGGAAATTGTTAGCATCCTGCTCCGCCTGCCGAAGTTCGCCCGCATAGTGCTCCGGCGAAGACATTAGCATCTGCGCGACATATCCTATGTAGCGAGGTGCAGCATGCTCTCTATAGAGCCGCGCGAGATTCGGAAAGCGGACTGCTTCAGCGGTAATCGCCCGATCCAGCTCAATCGCCTCCGGCTGAAGTACGTGTTCGAGCAGAAGATAGGCCAGCCGAAGTAACTTATCCTCCAGCTTCAACCCGTGAAGGTCGAGGCCACCTATCTCCAACAGGTTGTGATCGATACGTCTCTTGTTCACAGCGTCGAAAAGGGCCTCCTTGTCCACAAAACGAGCATAGAGCTCCGCTTTGCCACGTGGGCGGTATTGGGGATCTGATCAATAGAGGTTCGCTCGAACCCCTGCGTCAGGAACAGCGCTCGGCAACGTCTAGGATCTTGCCAGACAGTTGTATTGCTTCCTCTTGCGTGGGTCGTCCGCCGGAGCCTGATTTCGGAGAGAGTTTCATGGCTGTTTGATATTCTATTGGCTCGTGCCTGCCAATCTATTGCAGTAGATTGTCTAGGTCGCAGGGTCACCGCTTTACGCATTTGCCAACAGCTGACACCGGTTCATCGTCGCATGGCAACGAAACAGGTTCCTTGCAGAAATGTCAGAGTTTCGAAAGCGGACAGTCTTTGAAACGATCCTGCCCGACACCAGTCTTCGATTAGTGGCTGTATGTCGATAATCGGGAGGTCAGAGGTTTGGCGGATTTGGTCGATGTACGAGGATACGGAAACAATCGCCGTAAAGTGTTGGCTCTGCATCGACCGCTGAAATTCAGCCGACGTTGTCGCAGTTGATCCCGCCAGTCCCTCCGCCTCGAAATTTTTTCGAGCAACTTTGCGGCGCGCGGATCTGGTAGATACAGACAAACATTTCTAAACGCGGATAGAGCAACGAGATTAAACATCAAAACCTCCATGAATCCAACGCAGGGTAGACCAGCGAAATATGCAATTGGATTCAGTTTCATTCGGTTTTGTTACGAGCACTCCATATCCGTATAAAACTACATAAAACCAAACACACAGCTGCACGCGCACGGATTAGGTTTCGTCATCAGCGATGAGGAAAACTGCCACATGGTCCAAGCCCGCAATCCGTCAAGAATTCTTGTCTTTCTACCACAGGCTGCAGGCATTAAGATTATTGCCAGGCTAGCGGAGCACGGATATGAGGCGCTCGCGGTATCGACGGTACCCGAGGCCTTCGACGCGCTTCGCTCCAACCAGTTTGTCTTTGCCATTACAACCCGGCCCGATATCGACCTACTGCGCAATATTCGTGCCCTTCCGGTCATCAATCTCGAAGTCTTCTTTCACGCTGGCATCTACGGTGATGGAACGCCAGTCAACTCGAAGCGGTTCGACAGCAAAGCTTTTCTTGAAAGGGTGGAGTTTCTCGCGCGGCCGGTGCCGGCAAGGCTGGACGTTGAGGGAGATCGTGCAACCTCGTCGCAGATGCCGCGAAAGGATGCCGTACAGTGGTGGGCTATCGTGGCAAATGCTCTACGCCCGAGGCGATCTGCCAGAGGTACAATGAATGCTCAATCCTGAAACGCCAGGTGGTAATGCGGCCGAATTTTTAGCCAAAGCTGGTTTTTCTTGCATCCAAGAGCGGTTGCCTGCCGGATAGACGTTGCAGCAGGTGGCTAGGCTTAGGCTATGGCGATTGACCGGGTTCTCACACATCGCTGAGTTTTTGCGTGTCGCAGTGCCAAAACAGGAGCAGTCATTTTTGGGAGGATATCTCGTGATGTTCTGGTTTATCAGTGCCGTATCGTTCAGCGGATACGTCATCCTGACATTATTTGTAGTCGTGCCGCTGGCGCGGTTCGCCAAGCACACCTGTCTTGCACTGGCAGAGAGATTGCCCCGGCGATCGCTATCCAAACATCATCTGGTTGCCTGGGTGTCCGCAACATTCTTTTCGCTGCTGACAGTCAGGGCATGCTACATTGCCGACGTTATTGTCGACGCTCGGTTTCGATGAATGCCGCTCGAAATCTACAGTGAGTGAATGTGAGCAATCAGGCAACGGAAGCCAGCAAAAACAATCCGTAGAAAAAACATCGCAACATCTTGCAACATTTCCGAATAAAGCTTTGCACAATATCGGATAGAGGTAAAATGAAAAGCGGCAAGGGCCGCGTGTCGTTCACCACAATAGACGGGTCTGACCCGGCAAGAGTTCGATATGGCGATGTCTCCACAGCAGGCAAGTGACACTGTAACGCTCCGAATGGTAACTCCGGCTCAGGCACGCATCCTGGTCGTTGAGGACGACGGAGATATAGCTGGCATGCTGGTTGATCTGGTCAAAAGCAACGGCTTTGAAGCCGCGTCCGTCGCGAACGGAATCGAGATGGACAGGATCCTCTCCCGCCATAGCTTCGATCTCATCTTGCTAGACGGAATGTTGCCCGGCGAGGACGGCTTCAGCATCTGCAGGAGGCTGCGGTCGTCTGGAAAAACGCCAATCCTGATGTTAACGGCCCTTCGCGACGATATCGACCGGATCCTTGGTCTCGAACTAGGGGCCGACGATTACGTCACGAAGCCCTTCAATTCGCGCGAGTTGATGGCTCGTATCAAAAACATTTTGCGAAGAGCGTTTGATCATGAAGAGCCAGAAGCTCAGCTCGAACCGATGACGTTCTCAGGATGGCGGATCGATCCGCGAAGTCGCGAACTGTTCGACACCGAAGGTGCTCAGGTTTCCATGACGACGGCAGAGTTCGATCTGCTTTGGGCATTTTGCAGCCACCCCAACAAGGTGCTCACACGCGAGCAGCTTCTGGCGATGACGCACGCCGGCTCGGCCGGGCCAATCGAGCGAAGTATCGATGCCCATATCAGCCGCGTTCGCCAGAAAATTGAGCCCAATCTTAAAGACCCGACATTTATCAAGACCGTACGGCTCGGCGGATACCTCTTTGCCTCCAAGGTTGAGCGTATTCCATGACCGGGCTCCGCAGCGCCTCTATCCGCAAACAACTCTTGTTCCTCGCCATTTTATTGGTCGTTCTCGTCTCAACAACAGCGGCTTTGACGGAGCCCTTTATCTACGGGCGCCACGACAAGGGGATTGAGATAGGTTTGTTCGCTGGTCGCTTAGAGACGGTGCTTGAACAGTTTGCGCACAGCCAAACTTCCGCAGAAGAAGATGCAGCATTTCTGTTCGCCGGTCGGATTGGTGTTTCGGCGCAACGGGCTCTCCCTTCCCAGGCGTCAATGTCTTACGAAGTCGGCACACTCAACCCAGAAATCTTGACGCGGGTCAGAGAGCTTATCAATGACGGTTTCTTGACATCGATCAGAAACGCCTTCTCGAGGGATAGCGAGCCGCCCGTACTCACCGTCAAAGTTGACGATTCAAGAGCCCTGTCTTTCGCGATGCCACAATTCCCAACCAGTGTCTGGCTTGCTCCGGCCATGGCGAGCGGAATATTGAAAATCGTGATCCCCCTCCTACTTCTGGCTTTACTCGGCAGTTGGCTAATCACGGAACCACTTGTCCGGTTCGCTGCCGCCGCTCAACGCGTCAGCATGGACGACCATTCCGAGCAGCCATTCAAAGCCGAAGGGGCATCCGAGATCAGGAGCCTCGCAGCGTCCCTCAATGTCATGCAAGGCCGAATCCAAACGATGCTGCGAGAGCGAACAAGGGTGCTGCGCGCGATCAGCCACGACCTCAGGACACCGCTCACCCGACTGCGCATGCGTATTGATCGATCAAACGAACCGGCGCTGAAAGACATGATGCTGGCTGACGTCACAATGCTGTCTTCGCTGATCGACGCCAGCCTCAGCTTTCTGGATAACAAGTTCGAGCCGCCTCGCAAAGTGGATCTGTCGAGTTTGCTTCAAACGATCTCTGACGATTTCGTAGACACGGGCGTTAACACCCGCTTTGTTGGCCCCCGGCGCGTGACATACACGTGCATGCCGCAGGGTTTGACGCGTGCCATTTCTAATCTTGTCGACAATGCCTCCCGCTACGCCGAACATATCGAGATTGAATTGGATGACCGGCCTGACGGGGTCCTTATCAGGGTTTCCGATGATGGACCTGGTTTGCCGGACGATTTAAAGCAAAAGGCTCTTGAGCCTTTCTTCAAGGCAGATGAATCTCGGCAGACCGGCGCTAATAGCGGTGGATTTGGACTCGGGCTTTCCATCGCCCAAGGTATCGTGGTGATCGGCCATAAGGGCGTATTCACGTTGCTGGATCGTCTGCCAAATGGGCTTATCGTGGAAATCTTCTTGCCGAAAAGGGAGACGGTCCAGCACGGAAAATCGCCCGCCTATACACCGATCGCTTCATGACTTCACTCGGCGCGAACATTTACCAACATTATTGAAAACACAGTAACGCCACAGCGAGCTATCGCTCATCCAGCCACACTCGCCCCACGGCGCTAATACCGGCTGGAGCCAAAATCGTTGAAGACACCTTCCCAAGCCAGCGTCTGCCTCATCGTCAGCGGCGCACTTTCCAGCTGTACCACTGCAGATCCGACGGCCTATACCGGTCTCGCATCCGCCCAACACCTGAAAGCTGATCCAAGTGACCGTAGCGGCCGTATTCCTTACCGTTACAATAGCGGAGCGAACTGGAGACAATATGACAAGGTCATCGTTGATCCTGTCACGGTCTATCGTGGGCAGGACAATCAGTTCGGCAAAGTCAGCGAGCATGACAAGAATACGCTCGCGAGCTACATGCAGTCCCAGTTCACGCAGACGCGGTGCAGGCCGCGCGCGACAAGGAAGGTTCGATGACCGGATCGGTGGCCTACGCTGTCGAGATCTATGACGCAGCGAGCAACACGCTGCTGTCCGCCTATGTCTCCAAACAGTATCCGAACGCAATGAATGTCGGTGCGAGCTTTGGGCCTCTAAAGGCGTCCCAGGTGGCAATCGACACGGGGGCCGATGTGCTGCTGGCACAGTTGCGTCCGTAAAAGCGGTTACAACATTTTGCAATAACAAACGACACACGGCAACGTCAGCCAGGCGCATGATGTCGTCGTGCTTCGTATCGCCTCCACACATCGCTCCGACTGGGTCCCAAATAAAGCCGGGCAGCGTTTAATCAAGGAGAGTTTCATGAGACGTTATGTCATCGCGTTCAGTGCGGCCGCTGCTCTTAGCGCTATCGCTGCCGTACCAGCCTTCCCGCAGGTGGTTATCTACGATGCCCAGCCTTCAGATCCTTACTCGGTCGACGGGAACGCGGAATCCAACTTTTTACATTCGTGGAACCGCAATCATGACAATCTGAACCGGTGGGCCGGGCGACCGTCCAGCTTTGCACCGGACGATGTCATCACCTTGCTTGTGGATCGTGGCTACCGAGTGAGAAATGTTCAGGATGTCGGAGTACGTTATCTGGTGAAGGCAACCCGCCGCGGCGACAACCTGCTCGTGAGTGTATCGCGGTCCGGCGATATTATGGGTGTCGTGCACGAACAGTATTGAGGTGCGAAACCAGCATCGAATCCTCAAACTATTCACAGTCTTGCTCGGCCACTTCGCTGGGCCAAGCTTGCACTCGAGCATCGTCAAGCGCAAAAAGAAAGGTATCCAATGTCCGATCATCTCGAAGGCGATATCATTTCGCCACCGGAGGCCCCAAATGGGGGTGTGATCCGTGTCGAGCGTGTGTGGCAGCATCGCCATGATCTCGAGATACGGATCCCAAAGCGGCGTCACCACCCTTCAGCGTTGCTCACGCTTGCGGCTGGCGGGATAGTGCTCGGCGTTCTCTGTATGCTTGCCTACAGCGATCCGGCTCCAACACAGACCCCTGTTTTGAAAGAGGCCATTGCCTCCTATCCCGTCGGTTGGGAAGCGGCAGCCGTTGCAACAAAACTTCGAGACATCATCGACGTTGCGCCAGCACCAATGATGGCGAACATCACCGAGACGCAAACTGCTTCCATACCCTACACTGTTATTCCGACCAAACGTCCGGTCTTTGAAACATCCAAACCCAGTGGCGCCGGGCGGGCTAACCCTGTAATATCTACTAGTAGCTCGGCCAAAGTTTCCCGCTACGATCGATGCAACCCGAGTTGCGAGACCCGCCATCCTCTGGTCGTTGGCACGATACCACCCAAAAATTCTGCACTCTCGCCAGACAGTGGCGCCGAAATAACAGAAATTGGGCGCTCGAACCAAGCCGTCAAAGTGGGGACAGCCGTATTCAACGGCGCAGGATTTGTGCTTGTTCAGACGGCGGCTTTGCCATTCACGACGCTAAAGCTGGGTCGAGATGCCATAACCAAGTTGTCCGAGCTGGACTGATGGCGACTTTGGCATTGGTCAATTCAGCTGATCCGGGTCGGTTGAACATTCAGGCTCTTCAATCGGCGAGGATTAGAAACCATGAAACAGCAGCTATTCAGTACGGTCGCTCTACCAACGTCGATTAGAAGACGGCAATGGGCGCAAGGGTTCTGATCAATGACGGTTAATATTTGCTCTACAACGCCCCACGCCGCACGTCAGTGTATATCGCTCTCGGGCATCCCATCATAAACTGCAATCTAATCGCACATCCCGCCTTGGTATTGGCTTGCTTTCGACATCACGAGGCGATCTGCAGCGTGCATAGTTCTCCACACAAAGGAGATCAGTATGTTCGAAGGCGAATTGACAATTCATGACGTTCTCAAAGATCCGCTGATTAGGCAGTTGATGGATGCTGACGGCATATCTTCGGATCAATTGCGTCCCCTATTGCTTGAAGCCCGCCAGCGGCATCTGACAACCAATCCCCGGGACGCGCGGCGACCAAGCACGGTTCTGTAATTTCGACAATGCGCCATCGTGAGTGCACAGGCGGCGGAAATTCCGCGTCGCAACAAAACATAATCTGAAAAGATACTCTGCAACATGCCCCTGGGCCATAGTCAACCTCATGGGCAGGGCTGAGCCGCTGGCGATATCCCTGCTCCGCAAACTCAACATAGGAACCATCCCATGAAACTTAGACTTTTGGCCTTCGCAGCGCTTGCGCTCTCTTCCGCAGCACCGGTTCTTGGCGCCGATCTTGTCTATGAGCAGCCCTCGCCTCCGAGCGAGCAGCAGGTTTCCTCAGCGTATGACTGGTCTGGCTTCTACCTCGGTGCGCAGGGCGGATATAGCTGGAACCAGGCTACGATTTTTGGCTCCGACGTGGATCTCGACAGTGGTTCAGCGGGAGGGCATGCTGGTTACAATTTCCAGCACGGAAACATCGTTTTTGGTATCGAGAACGACTTTAACTACAATTTCGAAAAGAGCAGCGATGCAAATGTCGAATGGGATGCATCTAGCCGCGGCCGTGTTGGCTATGCGTGGGATCGCACCTTGTTCTTCGCTACGGGCGGTGTTGCAGCAGCAGGCGTTAAAGCCGATGCTTCTGGCTCTGATAAGAAGGACGACATCCTGATCGGATGGACGGCTGGAGCCGGTGTCGAGCACGCCTTCACCGATAATATCCTGGTCCGTGGCGAGTATCGGTATTCCGATTTCGGCAATAAGGATTTTGGCTCATCCATCGGTGAGTTCGGAGCAACACAACACAAGGCTCTCTTAGGCGCAAGTTACAAGTTCTAAAAAGCTCGGCATCCGATTACCTCCAGGCTCCGATGCGGATGCGACAGGCGTCTTAACGGTCTCCACTGGGACTGCCCCAGCGGAGATCAACGGATACGATGTCTCGTACCTAATGGCCGTCCAATGAACCGGCTGCAAACAGGTTGCGATAAACATCAACGTCGGGCCGCGATGAAACATGTTTTCAAACCCTCAAGCCGTGATCGCTTGCAGCTGTTCGATAATGCGGACAGTCCGGCTACCAAGGAGAAAAAAATGAAAAGAAACCTGATTGCGCTCGCTTCCGCCGCGTTCCTGATGACCGGCGATTATTCGGCACAAGCCCAAGACGCGCATCTCGTCCAGGCGCAAGATCGGTATGTTCGCGACCGACACGAAAGACGTCATGAACGCCGTGAGCTTCGTCAGGGAGATGTCATTAGCATGCTCGAGGGACATGGATATCGCATTCGCGACGTCAAATTGGAACGCGGCCGTTTTTCAGTCAGGGCCTCCCGCCGTGGCGAGCGGCGCCTCGTCATCGTGTCCCGATATGGCGAGATACTTGAGACACGGCGCATCACTACCGATCGCTTCTGACTTGAGGCGTAGGGTTTGGGCGCCGATGGGTCACTCGGAGTGGGCGCCCCGCCGGGCGGCCAAGCTGTGAGCTAAGGTAGGCGGATTCTCCTTCAATCGCGTGATAGGATCTTCAGTTGCTTCTCGATAGTCTTCACAATCGGTCGCGGATCGAGCCCCTTCTACAGTCTGAAGCTGCCGAATGCGGACTTGCCTGTCTGGCGATGGTGGCGGGCTATCACGGCCATCGGGTGACGCTGCCCGAACTCAGACGACGCCATGCCGTGTCCGCGAAAGGCACGACGCTGAAGAGCCTCATCTCGGTTGCTGACGATCTCGGTTTTACCAGCCGGGCCCTGAAACTGGAGATGGAGGATATCGGCAAGCTGAAGATGCCTTGCATCCTGCACTGGGACATGTCGCATTATGTCGTGTTGAGCCGGGTAACGCCAAGCCGGATCGAGATGCATGATCCTGCGATTGGCCAGCTGAGATTGTCCCATGCGGAAGCATCCAGGCATTTTACAGGCGTAGCGCTGGAACTGACGCCGGCCGCCACTTTCCGCAAGCGCAAGGTGGTTGAGCGGGTGCGCCTGGCCGATCTGTGGTCGAAGAGCGCCGGCTTCATTCCTAGCCTGCTCCAGATCTTGGCCCTCTCTGCGTTGCTGCAGTTCTTCGCTCTGCTGTCGCCGCTCGTCAACCAGATGATCGTTGACGAAGCGATATCCAAGGGTGATCTCAGCCTTCTGAACGTGATTGTTATCGGTGCTGGATTGTTGCTGCTGATCCAGAGCGCGACGACACTGCTGCGCGGCTACGTGCAGATGCATTTCAGCACTCTTTTGACCTTCCAGATGCGTGGAAACCTGTTGCGCCATGCGCTACGCCTGCCGATACCGTGGTTTGAAAAGCGACGTCTCGGCGATATTCTGTCCCGTTTCAACTCCCTGCAGCCGGTGCAGGACCTTCTGACAGGCGGCCTCGTCTCTGGCGCCCTAGACGGGCTTATGGCCATCGTCACCCTGGCGGTGATGCTGATCTATGCACCTTATCTGGCAAGCGTCGTGCTGGTCTCGCTGACGCTCGTCATCTGTATCCGGCTCGGCACTTTCCCCTGGCTGCGAAGCCTGACCAATGAGGGCATCCAGTACCAAGCCAAGGTTGACGGTGTCTTCCTCGAAACCATCCGCGGTGCGCGCGCCTTCAAGCTGTTCGGCCGAGAGCTTGAGCGCCACGGTGTCTGGCAGAACGCCTATGCCGACAGCATCAACAACAATGTGCGCCTCCAGAAAGTGAGCCTCAAAGGAACGGCTGGCCTCTCCTTCCTGACGGGAGCGGAGATGCTGCTGGTATTCTATCTGGGCGCCGGCGCTATCATCCGCGGAGAGATGACGCTCGGCATGCTGCTGGCGTTCCTGTCCTATCGCGGCCAGTTCAGCACTGCCGCCCTGTCGCTCGTCGATCAATATTTCAAATTCCGCATGACGGGTCTGCATCTGGAGCGCCTGGCCGATGCCGTGCACCAGGATCCCGAGCCGGACCTGGACGCCGAGACGCGCAAGGATCGTCCGCTCGCCGGCGCGCTCGACGTGCGCAACCTCTCTTTCCGCTATGCCGAGCGCGAAGCCTGGGTATTGAAGGATGTATCACTGGCGATCAAGCCGGGGCAGTCCGTTGTGTTTGTCGGCCCGTCGGGCGGCGGCAAGTCCACGCTCCTGAAGCTACTGATGGGCCTCTATCCGCCGAACGAGGGTGAAGTGCTCGTGGACGATCTGCCGTTCAACGCTCTGGGGATGCGGGCCTACCGCGCGCAGATCGGCGTAGTGATGCAGGACGACCAGCTGTTCGCGGGCACGATCGCCGACAATATCGCCTTCTTCGATCCCGACATGGATCTGGCACGAGTCGAAGCGGTCGCGGGGCTTGTCGGCCTTCATGACGAGATTCTGCGCATGCCGATGGGCTACATGACCCTGGTGGGCGATCTAGGATCGACCCTGTCGGGCGGTCAGCAACAGCGGGCGCTGCTGGCGCGGGCGCTCTACAGAAGACCGTCCATATTGTTCCTCGACGAGGGGACGGCCAATCTCGACGTCCTTGCGGAACGTCGCGTCATGCAGGCGCTGAGCAGACTCGGCATTACCCAGGTGATGGTCGCCCATCGCCCCGGTGCTATCGAGGGTGCGGCGCGTGTCTTCGCCGTGGAGAACGGCCATGTGCGTGAGCTGATGCGGGATGTGCCGGCACAGCCTTTGCAGGTGGTGCCATGAGCGAGGCGTTGTTCCGCACGCAAGCCATAGAACACCGCCGCCGACTTCGCGGCGAGGTGATGATTGCGCAGCCAGTGAGCCACGGTGTCATGACGGCGATCCTCGGCGTCTTCGTGGTTGTCGGCGCCACCTATCTCATGACTGGCACCTATGCCCGTAAGGAGACCGTGCAGGGCTACATCGCCCCGACCGGCGGCCTGGCGCAGCTCTACGCTACCAAGGGCGGTATCGTAACGCGGGTGCTCGTCCATGAAGGCGACGTGGTGACCCAGGGCCAGCCGATGGTGGAGCTGTCGCTGGAAACGACCGGCGCCGACGGTCAGGTCGGCGAAAAGCTGCGCTCCGAGACCCAAGCCCGTATCCAGTCGATCGACACACAGATGACGGCAACGAAAGCCCGCTTCGACGAGGAGGGGCGACGCCTGTCGGCCCGCGTCGAAGGGCTTGGCGGAGAGCTGGCGAGCCAGGAACAGCGCCTGGAATCGGAACGCCGCCTGCAAGCCCTGCAAACCGACGATGCCGGCCGTTATGCCCAGCTTCAGATCAAGGGCAGCGGCACGCGCTTCGAGCTGTCGCGTCGCCAGCAGCAGATCCTCGCCCAAGAGAGTGTCATCCACGAGCTGGAGCGGCAGAAGGAGCAGCGGCAGGGCGATCTCAACGATGCCCGGTCGCATCTGGCGGGCCTGGCGGCGGAGCGGGATGACAAGCTGGCGCAGCTGCAAGGCCTTCGCAGCGAGCTGGAGCAATCCCTGGCGCAATTGCAGGTCAACCGCGCCTACGTCATGGTCGCGCCGGTAGCCGGTCGGGTCGCGGCACTTCAGGCGCAGCCGGGGCAGACGGCGGTGGCACAGTCGCCGCTTGCGGCCCTGGTGCCGGCCGGCAGCAATCTCGAGGCCAACCTTTTGGTGCCGCCGCGCGCGGCCGGCCTGATCCAGCCGGGGCAGGAAGTGCGGCTCCGGGTCGACGCCTTCCCGTATCAGCGCTTCGGCGTGGTGTCGGGCCATGTCGTGCAGGTATCCCGCGCCACCTATCGTGAGGGTGAGCTTCTGGCTCCCATCGCATTCAAAGATCCCGTCTACCGCGTAACCGTCAGTCTGGAGCGCACCAGCATCGCCGCCTACGGCGAAGAGCGCCCGCTGACCCCCGGTATGACCCTCATCGGCGATGTCATAACGGATCGCCGGCACTTCACCGACTGGGTATTGGACCCCCTAAAGGCCATAGGCAGCCGGTGACGACAAGAAGAGGGGAGGACCATCCCGGTTAATCCCTCAAACCTAACCCAATAGGAGACTAACATGAGCAACATCACTGAAATCAATGCCGACATGCTCGATCTTGTCAGCGGCGGCGCCACGACTGTCGCTTCGACGGTCACCATTGGCGCTGATGGCGCCGTCAGCGGCAGCTATACCTTCGGCAGCCGCTCCGGCACCTTCTCGGCAACGCTGCCGGGAGAAGTCGTGCAGAAGGCTGGGACGTTCTCGTTCAGCAACGCCTCCGGCTCGTTCAGCTTTGACAGCTCGTTTGCCGCTTAACTTGGCTTAAAAACATCACGCCGGCAGCTGGAAACAGCTGCCGGTTTTGTCTGAAGGCTTTTGCCAGTACATCTGGCGTTGATCCGCCGTGACTTCGGACTTGCAACGCACGGCTCCGCATCAGTGACCACTCCGTGCCGGTTAAAAGCCGCGTGAGAGGTAGGGACGACCTACGTTTTAAACAGCCCACAATTTGCGCTCAGATAGATCGGCACGGCGCAACGGGTGGTTTAAACATAAGCAAACCAGATGGATGGCCGGCAGGGATGACGAAGCCTATGGTTCGTTTCCTATCAAAAGTTGGGCTTGGCTGATGTCTTTCTGGGTATCAAGGTCGGAGCCGAAATGCGTATCCGGTCGCCTGCCGAAACAACTCCGCCTGTCAGCAGATCCAACGCGTTTGATGCGATCTGCTCAAAGGGAACCCGCAGTTTCGTAAGCGGGGTTAGAAGATGGCTGACGATGGGGATGTCATTATACCCGACAACCGAAACTTCGTTGGGTACGGAAATCCCAAGGCGCGAAAGACGGCATCGTCGATCTGAAACTCGATGATGTCAGAGAGGCCAGCCTTGTTCGCCATCCTCTGGGCGTATTCAGACTCGTAGCCATGGATTTCCATCGTGATAACGCGACCACCCGCGGATAGGGCTGCTTCTGCAAGCCAGATTGCGGAGTAGCCGAACGAAGTACCGATTTCCAAAATCGTAGGAGCCTTCATGCTCGACGCCAGAACATTGATGAAGCGGCCGGTTTCGGGACCAATGGCCCCCTCTAATCCTTTCCGCCGTCGCGGCCACCTGGAGCCCCTTCGCGAGGCCTGCTTCGCTCGGCCCGCATCCGCTCATGATATCCATCCAAAACACCGGTAATTCGTTCATCCATCGGGAAGCCTTTCATTTTGGCAATCGAGGCCGACGGTTCTGAGGTCACGAGCATGAACCACCGGCCACGAAGTGGCTTTAGCTGAGGTAGCGCTTGAACCATTCGACCGTTCGCTGCCACGCGAGATCTGCGGCGGCCTCGTCGTAACGGGGCGTTGAATCATTATGGAAGCCGTGATTCGCACCAGGATAGATATAGGCTTCGTAGATTTTGCCGTTGGTCTTAAGCGCCGCCTCGTAAACAGGCCATCCTTCGTTGACGCCCTTGTCAAGTTCCCCGTAATGGATCAGGAGCGGCGCCTTGATGAATGGTACGCTTTCAGCTTTCGGTTGGCGGCCATAGAAGGGAACCGCCGCAGCCAACTCCGGATAAGCGACGGCGGCAGCATTGGCCACGCCCCCTCCGTAGCAGAAACCGGTGATGCCAACTTTCCCCGTGGTCATGTTATTGGCCATCAAGAACTCGATTGCCGCGAAAAAGTCGTTCATCAGCTTTTCCGGATCTACCTCTTGCTGGAGCTCACGACCCTTGTCGTCATTCCCTGGATAGCCGCCGACGGAAGTTAGACCGTCAGGCGCAAATGCGATAAACCCCGCCTTTGCAACGCGGCGAGCGACATCTTCGATGTATGGATTGAGACCGCGGTTTTCATGAACGACAACGACGGCAGGCAGCTTTCCTGTCGCCTTTGCGGGCTTGACTAGGTATGCCCGAACGTCGCCGTTTCCTTTCGGCGAAGGATAAGTGATGTACTCTGCCACGATATCTGGATCTGTGAATTCGACTTGCGTCGCCAGCGCGTAATTGGGGCTCATGGACGAAAGGATTGCAGCGGCTGTTAGTCCGCCGACAGTAAATTTTCCAGCTCTTTCAAGAAACTCGCGTTTGGTGATGCGACCATGCGCATAGTAGTCGTAGAGCTCAAGAAGCTCCTGCGGAAAGTCTTTGGCTGTCAGTCTGGTCATGGCTTCCCTATCCTTTTGAAACATACCTCACCTTACGCAACGGGCTGGTCTCGTCACGTCAACATTTCGCGGTGAGTACCGACATTCCGTCGGACCCGCATTCTTGCCGAGCCTGCTCACTGCTTGAGTTTGGTTTCCTGTCCAAGCTTCTGAATACGCATAACGGTTTCACGATTGAGCTCGTCCCTTTCAGGATAGGGTGTGTGCTTGGCCGACATCGCGTAGCCGTCGTGGAACCGCATAAATTTGCCGTGCGTGGCCTGCGGCCATTCCGGCAGCTTCTTGCCGTTCGGATTGCCGGTCTTGACGAAATTCGCGAGATAGGACGACATCGTATCCGCCATGCGGTAGTCGGCGTCGGTCCAGAACCGTTGGCCTGGCTTTTCGCGGATCGAATCCATGAAGTACCAAAGGTCGGAGGAGTGGAAGGAGCCGTAGAACTCGGTGTTGCGCCCCGGAGGGGCGTGGTTGAAGTAGAAGGTGTAGACGTTGAAGTCCTTGTTTCGGCGCTTCGCAATCTCGGCTGACAACAGGTAACCCTGCAGATTGTAGTCGGCCTTGGCCCGGAGCGACTTGCGATAGGCATCCTGGGGATCCGAAGGGCGGTAGACCTTCTTCCAGGCATCGTCGTAGCCGATCTTCGACATCGCATCCGCGAATTCGGCATCGGAAAGCGTCTTGTCCGGCCCGCCCATCAGCGAGGTGTACTCATCCGAGGTCCCGCCGAACATGATGTCGATGCCGTCAAGCGCGCCGGGGCGAAGCAGATCGACCGACTCGTTGGTGAAGACATATCCGTCGACCGTGTGCTACGCTGTTCCGTTGACGCCCTTGTGCAACTCTTCGTAGAGCTGGGTCTTATCGTCCGCGGCCTTCTTGGAAATGAAGTCGTCGGTCGGAATGGCGCGCAGGTCGGCCAGGCTCATCGGCTTGCCGAAGACCTGCTCGACGGCCTTCTTGTTGGCTGCCTCGCGCTCGGCGAGTGGCTGCATTGGCGAAGAGAAAAAGCCGGTCTGGCCGCTCTCGATCACCGCGCGATGAAAGAGACCTTTGGCCAAGGGTGAGCGCAGGAGCATTGATGAGTTGCGCGCGCCGGCAGACTGACCGCCGATGGTCACATTATCTGGATCGCCGCCGAAGCCCGCGATATTCCCATGCACCCACTGCAGCGCCTTGATGAGGTCGAGCATCGCGTAGTTGCCGGAGACCTTGTTAGGGCTCTCGGCCGAAAGCTCCGGCAATGCCAGCCAGCCAAGCGCGCCCAGACGGTATTGCACCGACACCACGATGATGCCCTTAGCCGCCAGCTTCGACGCGTAGAATTCCATTTCGGACGCATATCCATGGTGGTTCGCGCCGCCGTGGATCCAGACATAGACAGGCAATTTCGCCTTCGTGCTCTTTGCCGGTGTCCAGACGTTGAGGTTCAGGCCGTTCTCGCTGGCCTTCGGCAGAAAATCCGGATCGAAGTAGAACTCATCTCCCCAGAAGGCGCCGGTCGGATTGGTGTGGATGTCCTGGAGCGCCTGGTCGCCCCAGGTGTCGGCCTTCTTGACGCCCTCCCATTTTTCAACCGGCTGCGGCGGCTTGAAGCGGTTGTCTCCACCGGTGGGGCCGGCAAAGGGAATGCCCTTGAAGACTTCGACGCCCGGGACATCAGTGTCGACGCCGCTGACCTTCCCGCCCTCGGTCGTGACGACGCCGATCGCGGATGCCGCGTGCGCCGCACCAAGCGACAGGCCAAGCACAGCCAGGCTTACGACGGCCGACAAAAAGCTCGACTTCAATGTTGCTTTCCTCATGGATGATCTCCCCCTAAGATCGTTGGGATTTTCACATATGCAGTGGTTTCGGGCCGCGCTCGCGCTAGAGGCGCCCGGGTTTGGAAACCCATTCATCGACGAAATCGAACACACGCCTCTTCGTATCGCCGTACTCGGGCCGGCACGGCTGGAAGAGATGCGTGGCGCCCTCTACCGAGGCGTAGGTCTTGTCCTTCGAACCGAGGCGGTTGTAGATCACTTCGCCCGGGACGACGAGATAATGGCAGCTCATCGTCAGTACGAGAGCCGGCACGCTCACCCCTTCGGCATTGGCCGGCGTCGACGTGTAGGACGAGGCCCAGTCAATCCCGGTAATGTCGTCGGCTGCAAAGGCGTAGTCTGCGCTTGCCCGGATCGCCGAATTAGCAAGGAAGCCGCGGACCGTCGTCGAGTAATTCATGGCGCCCAGTTCATCGAGCATCTTCAGCACCTGCTTGCCGCCGGCCGATGGGCGCACCGATTTTATCACCTCGACCGGTCGCGTCCCGTCGGCTTTCAGCAGCATGTGTGGCCGCTTGGTGTGCGCGGCGAAGGAGAGGTCTGGCTGGTAGAGGCGGGCTCCGAGCGCCCTGATGCCCACGCCCTTGACGACGAATGGTTCGTCATTCGCAAATTCGCCCTTGCCGGCTTCGATCAGCTTCAGCCGCTCGAGCGCGGCGTCGACAATCGCGTCATTGCGCTTGGCCTGGGCGGTAAAGAACGCCCCGGCAAACTCAGGCGTATAGGTTGCCTTCTTGCCTTCGATGTCATAGCCGTTTTCCTTGGCGAACATATCGAGGCTGGCGTCGCGTTTCTCGCCTCCGCCGGCGGGATCGACGGCGCTCATTTGGTGCGCGGCGCCGAGCGTGGGATCGAGCAGGATCAGCGCATCCGGCTTTTCAAGCTTGCCAATCTTCTCACCGTCGCAAGGAACAATTTTCTCCGGTCCCTGGCAGGCGGCCGGGCCATGTTCGGCGACGTTCTCATAGAGCGTGCCCATGTGGGTGCCGCCGCTGTGCGCGAGGAGAACGACCTTGTCGATACCAGGGAGTGTTCTCAGCTTGGCGATCCCGTCCGAGATGCTGGGCAGGAAATCCTCGGGCGGCGCGTCCGGGTTATCACGGTCGCCGCGATAGTTCACCAGCATCACCGTATAGCCATGGCTGGCGATGGCGGGTCCTGGGAGTTCTTTGAAGTTGTCGCGGTTGGGATGGGAGAAGACAAAGGCGACGTGCGCGTTGGGATTGGGCGTCTTCGGCTGCAGCAGCAGCCCTTCCGTATCATCGCTCAACCTGATGTAGCGGGATTCGTAAGAAGCCTGATCGGCGGGCTGCGCCAATGCAATGGCGGGAAACGCGGTAAAGGCGGACAGTAGGGCAATCGTCTTCATTATACCTCCTGAAACGTAGGGTCCGCCTTTGCCTGTCATCTGCAGGCAAGCGGGAAAAACGTCGGGCGAGCGAGCCGCCCGGCGCAAAGATGCGATTTAGAGCGCGCCGGCTGCCTTCAGCAGCTTGCGATCGAGATCGACGGCGACGCGGCTATCCTTGTCGAAGACCATCGTCGACGGCTTGTCCGTCGTGTAGGCTGGCCAATCCGGAAGGCCTTCGGCGCTCGGCTTGCCATTGCGCGCGAAATTCACCCAGGCCTGGCTCATCTTTTTCGAGAGTTCGAGCGCCTCCGCGCCTCCGCCGGTTGAGGTCTTGACCAGCCCGGCATTGGCGAAGACGTAAGGCAATTCGGAGCAATGCCATGCCATGGCGATGCCATCGAGCACGGGCGATTCATAGGCGAACATGTAGGAATAAACCGGCGCCCCGTTCTGCTTTGCCTTCAGGTCGAGATCGCGGACTGCGCCCGGGCGGAAGCGAAGGTCGATGAAGTAGGCGTCGGCGGCCTTCTTCTCCGGGTAGGCGGCCGCAAATGCCGCGCCGACGGCGTCGGCCTTGTCGCCAAAGCGTTCCTGGAGCTTGGCCTTGACCTTGGCGTCGTCCCAGCGGCTCCTGTTGTCCGCCAGCAGATCGGCGCTCTTGTGGTTGATCACGGTCTCGAACTCGTTGAGCGTGTTCCCCACCATCAGCGGAATGTCGCTTGCCTGATCCACCCATTGCGTTCCCACCGGGTTCTCCGGAATATAGGAGCCGTCCTGGACAGGCGCATAGCGAGCATCCCTCGCGCCCTCGGCCGTCGCGTCCTTGATGGCCTTGTCGGATGCGGCAAGCAGGTCAAAGTAATTCACCTTCCCTAGCTGGTCGATTTCATCCTTCTTCAGGCCGAGGTTCTTTAGCGTCAGTTCCGCAACCTTGCGCGAGGATTTCTGGTCGGTGACGGAATCGGTCCGCGAGCCGCTCTGCACGATCGCCTTCTGGAACAGGCCCTTTGCCGCCGGTGTTCCCATAAGCGCTCGCACCTTGTAGCCGCCGCCGGACTGGCCGAAGATCGTGACGTTGCCAGCGTCGCCGCCGAAGGCCTCGGCGTTGTCGTGAACCCACTTCAGCGCCGCGACGAGATCGGTGACACTGGCATTGCCGGACTGCTTGTACTCGTCCCCATAGGCGGAGAGATCGAGGAAGCCCAGGACATTCAGGCGGTGGTTGAGCGTAACCAAAACGACGTCGCCTTCCTTGCTGAGATTATGTCCATCATAGGATGTTAGCTCGATACCGGAACCGTTGGTGAAGCCGCCACCGTGGATCCAGACCATGATCGGTCGCTTCTTTCCGTCCTTGATCGCCGGTGTCCAGAGGTTGAGGAACTGGCATGTTTCGCTCATCGGCATGTAGCGGTGCGGGTTGAAGAGTTCGTCGCCGGCAACTTCCTTCATCTGCGGGATGAAGCAATTCTCGCCATAAGTGACTGCCGGACGCACCCCTTTCCAGGGTTCGATCTCCTTCGCCGGCATGAAGCGCTCGGCCTTCGCATAGGGCACGCCGAGATAGCTGTAGATGCCGTCATCAAGGGCGCCGACGAGGCTTCCCTTGTTCGTCTCGACGGCCGTTGTGCTTTCGGACGCGATGAACTCTTCGGCGGCGACCGGCGCGGCCGATATCAGCGGCATCGTCAATAGGGCCAATCCTCCCGCCCGGCTCAACAGGGACAATCTTCTCATCAACTTCTCCTCCATCGTTGATTGCGAATATGATCTTGTGCGGCGGGCCACCAATGGCCGCCGCACAATCTAAGCTTGGTTAAAGAGGGCGCACGGTAAGGTTGGATGCCAATCCGCCAAGCGTCGTCGAATCGGCGAGCCCAAGTGCTGCAGCCACGTGCCACCAACCTTGGTCCGCCTGGCGTATGATCATGCACTCCGTACTTACTCCGGTGTGATTTCCCTCGAATGAATGACCGACGGCGATATGCGCGACCTCGTCGGGGAGGCCGACGGTCAGACAGACGTGCATGCCGAAAACCGAATGCCGGAATGTTGGAGCGCCGGCGCCCGACGGATTTCCCTGCCAGCGCTGACGGTTCTCTGGGTCGAACTCGTAAGGCTTGCCGACGTCGTGGCACGCCGCGCCGGCAAGCAGGATTCCCCAGTCGATCGAGACAGCCGGATAGGTATCCTGGAACTCGCGTGCGATGACATTGGTATAACGGAAGACGCCACGCACATGGTCGGCCTGGCTACCGCTGATCAGTGTCGGCGAGCCCGGATTGCCCTCCGGCGGAATGTCCGACAAGCGTTGGAAACCGGAGCAACTCAGCGAGTAGCTCCACGCCTCGATCGTTCGCTTGCGAAGATCATCGTCGGGTATCTCGGCGATCTCGGGAAAGTCCTCGACGACCATTCGTCGCGTGTCGTTGGTCACCTCGCGGCGCGGGCGGGCGTAGTGGTGGGTCATGGGCGTGCCTGTTGTGTCTGGTACAGTGAAACGTCGTCCGCTCCGGTTTCGAATTCCGGATTGATCGGCCGGCGGGTCATCGTCAGCGTTGCGATCGCGCCCGCCAGCAACAGTCCTGCGGCAACCGCAAACGCCCAGTCGTAACTGCCGGTACCGGCGACAATATACCCGGTGATGACCGGCGCGATGAGGCCGAACAGATTGCCGCCAAGGGCGGTGATCGCGATCACGCGCGACACATCGGCGGGATTGCGCAGGAGATCGCTTACGAGCGTGAAGTTCAGACCGGCGCCGGTGGTCGAGCCGGTAAGCACCAGCGTGAGAACGATAAGCAGTTCGGAAAGATTGTTGACGGATGGTGCGAGAAGAATGAGCAGCGAGAGGATCGCCATCGCTGCGATGAAATAGCGCCGGGCACCGCTGCGGATACGCGCGGAGGACAGAGACCTGTCGCTGGCCCAGGCGATCAGAACGCTGAGCACAATGGTGACCAGATAGGGAATGGCGGTGAGGTAGCCGGTGTTGAGCGTCGAGAGTTCGCGGGTCGACTGCAGGAAAGTCGGAAGCCAGGTCAGGAAGAGATAGGCGGTATAGACGAGGCAAGCCTGCGTGATCACAAGGCCCCAGACGCTGGTCTGCGACAGCAGATATCGAAGCGAGGAGGGCGGGGTCGGCTCGCCGCTGTTGTCGCCATAGCGCCCGGCCAGAATTGTCCGGCGCTCACCCTCGGATAGCCATGTCGCGCGCTCGGGTTCAGCATACCAAAACCACCAGGCGGCCAGCCAGACATAGCCGATGACGCCGAGCACGACGAATGTCGTGCGCCAGCCGGCGGCCTCCACCAGTGCGGCGGTGACGAGCGCGCCAAGAGCGGGACCGGCCGAAGAACCGCCGTTGAAAAGCGTCGTTACAAGTCCACGCTCGCGCTCAGGAAACCAGCTCCGGATGATGCGGCCGCAGGCCGGGAAGGTCGAGGCCTCGCTGGCGCCCATGACGAGGCGGGCGCCGAGCAGGCTTGTGAAACCGGACGTCGCTGCGGTCAGGATCGTTGCGCCCGACCAGATCGCGATGCCGCCGCCGACCATTCGCTTGGCGCCGATCCGCTCCACGAGCAGGCCGATGGGAATGAGGCAGAGCACATATGTCCAGAGAAAGCCCGAGAACAGATAGCCCATCTGAACCGGTGTGAAGCCGAACTCCTCGGCGACCGGCTTCGAGGCGATCGAGAGCGCAATCCTGTCAATGTAGTTGATGATGACAGCGGTGAATATGAGGATCGAGATCCAGCTGCGCTTCGCCATTCAGGTCTCCTCCCAGACAACCTTCTTGACGCGGATTATTCGATGCATAGGTTTCGAATGTCCAATTGGGATTTTTCAGAAATACGTATAGGTTTTTTCAATGAATCGACCGTCCATTCCGCAACTTGAGGCTTTCTATTGGACGGCGCAGCTGAACAGCGTTCAGAAAGCCGCCGACCGCCTCAACGTCACGCAGCCGACCCTGTCGCTGCGCTTGAAGCAGCTGGAGATCGAGATCGAGGTTCCGCTCTTCGAGAGACAGGGCAGGGGATTGCGGCTGACGCGGCATGGCCATGCTTTCCTCGGGCGCACCGCGATCGTGCTGGATGCCTATCGCGGCCTCGCAAATCTCTCCCGTAAACCGGAAATGGAGGGAAATGTGCGCTTCGGTGTCGCGGAGGGGTTCGCGGTGGCCTGCATGCCGCGCCTTATCAGTGGTCTGAAAACCGATTTTCCGTTGTTGCGTCTGGAGTGGGTGGTTGCGACCAGCGATGTACTCGAGCAATCGCTTACGAACGGTGAGCTCGACGTCGCGATCCTTGTCGATCCGATCGGCCTGCGGGAGGTCCGACTATCGGCCCTTGGAGTGCAGAGGAACGATTGGGTGCGCGCGTCGGGCATGCCGAGTGTCGGGGGGGCGCCACGCCAGCTGGCGCAATCGACGATCGTTACGACACCACCGCCGACGGCCATGTATCGCACGACGATCGGCTGGTTTGCCGGAGCGAAGATCACGCCGGAAAAGACCTGCCTATGCTCGAGTCTGAATGCCGCTCTGCAGCTTGTCGCGGCCGGAACCGGCATCGGAATCTTCCCATCCAAGGTGGTCGAAGCTTATCCGCTGAAGGGCGCTCTGCGGACGATCTCGACCGAGCCGTCGCTGACCGACGGACGCGTCTTTTTCGCGGACCGTGGTGCCGCCGACGAAGCGCGGACCCATGCGCTGCTGCGGACAGTGGAGCGGATCGCGGATGAACTTGAATATTTCGCTGGCTCGTAAGTTGCCATGGAGTGAGGCGCCTAGAAGATGCACAACTGCATCTCGTCACCCCGTTCGGCCGATCCCAGACGTCGGCGCCGAGCTGGGGTACGAGCCGCGCCAAGAATGTGAAGACGCCGCCTTGAGAAGATTTGGCAAAGCGAATAACCCGAACCACGTCACAACCCGGCCTTCCGAAGACGAAGTGACGTAACCGGAACTGGCCATTAGCGCGATGAGTGCATAGAGCGCAAATAAAGGGCTAATTATCGTCAAATAAGCTTCTGCAGTGTCCAGGGTCAAAACAGCAGCCACCTGTATGAGAAAACGGACCCGAGCGCTAAACTCGGCTCGCTTGGCTCTCCTAACTTTGATTTAGATGTGTTGCTTGCTACTTTATTTACGCAGGTGCCGCACCTGGTCGTCAGCTCCAATATACTCGCATTGGGTTGTCTATAAGCAGTCTTCGCTGCAGTACCTCTGTAGGCGCAATATGCGGAATTAAATTAACCAGATTGCCGTCATCCGGCATGTGGTTCGTCATGTTGGGATGGGGCCAGTCTGTGCCCCAAAGGACGCGGTCAGAAAAACGTTCCACCAAGGTACGGGCAAAAGGAATGACGTCATCGTAACGTGGAGGGCCTGCTTTTGAAAGGCGCTCGGGACATGTCACCTTGGTTACGACGTTATTGTGCTCTGCCATCAACTTTATGAATCGACTAAACTCCGGGCCATCAACAGCCTTGCCAACGTCCGGACGTCCCATGTGATCGACCACGACCGTTGTTGGTAGTGAAGTGAAAAAGTCCCACCGCTCATCCAGATCCGCCGCTTCGAAATAGATAACGACGTGCCATCCGAGCGGTGCGATCTTGTCAATAATGGAGTAGTAGTAGGCGTCAGGTTTCGGATCGACGAGCCGGCGCACGAAATTGAAGCGCACACCGCGCACGCCAGCCTCATGCAACTCGTTCAGTTCGTCGCCAGACACCGTGTCGCGAACAGTCGCAACCCCGCGTGCCCTTCCGTTCGAAGAGCGGAGAGCATCGACCAGTGCACGGTTGTCGGCGCCATGGCAGGTTGCCTGGACTATGACATTGCGTTCAAAGCCAAGATAGTCCCGCAGGGCGAACAGTTTGTCCTTACCCGCGTCACAAGGGGTGTATTTCCGCTCAGGAGAGTAAGGAAATTTGTCGCCAGGTCCGAACACATGGCAATGCGCATCGACGGCGCCGGCAGGTGGGCAATAGCTGGGTTTGCTTGGGCTGGGATCAAAGCACATCCAGTTCGGGTCCATCTTAAATTCGGCCATTACAATCCCCTTGCCTTAAGCTGCGCGTCAAGTCGCGGATAAACTCGGCGGGCATTGAGCTCGAATACCTTTCGCTTGTCCGTCTCCGAAATATCCAGAGCATCGACGTAACGTTTTGTGTCATCGAAATAATGCCCAGTCTGCGGATCGATACCACGGACAGCGCCGACCATTTCGGAACCGAACAGGATGTTATCGATGTCGATGACTTCGAACAGCAGATCAATTCCGGGCTGGTGATAAACGCAGGTATCAAAGAACACGTTCTTCATGACATGTTGATCCAGCGGTGGTCGCTTTAGCATGTCTGCAAGACCGCGAAAACGGCCCCAGTGATAGGGAACGGCGCCGCCTCCATGTGGAATGATGAAACGCAGATCGGGAAAATCCTTGAAAAGATCGCCTTCGAGGAACTGCATGAAAGCGATCGTGTCAGCGGCAAGATAATAAGCGCCCGTGGCATGCATGGCGCAGTTGCAGCTTCCCGACACATGGATCATGGCCGGGACGTCGAGTTCGACCATTTTCTCAAAAAAGGGATACCAGGCTTTGTCCGTTAAAGGTGGCGAATCGAAACGACCGCCGGAGGGATCAGGGTTTAGGTTGCAGCCAATAAATCCCAGTTCGGAAACGCAACGCTCAAGCTCGTCGATTGACGTGGATATCGAAATGCCTGGTGTCTGAGGCAACTGGCAAACGCCCACAAATGTCTCAGGATAGAGATCAACTACACGTTTAATGAGATCGTTGGAGCGTCGTGCCCAAACCTTGGCCGCCGATTGATCTCCAACGTGCGGTGCCATCGCTGAGGCTCGGGGTGAGAAGATTGTCATGTCCGCACCGCGTTCGCGCAACAGCCGCAACTGGTTGGCTTCGATCGTTTCGCGGATCTCGTCATCCGAGATCTCGGGATAGGCGGGATCGATATCGCCGCCATTCGTGATGGCGTCTTCCTGCTGGCCCCGCCACCTAGTGTGGGGGGCGGGCGCGGTGGTGTAATGGCCGTGGCAGTCAATAATCATGGCGTTGTGGTCCTCCAACATCTCCAATCAGCCGCAAGCATCAGCCTCGGCAGTGTCAATGAACAACGGAGGGCGCCAGGCGCGGTCAGGATTGGCGAGCGGTCTCCTCCCTCGTCGTGGAAGCTTTATAAGCGTTCGGCTGTCCCTACGCATATCGGAACGAGTTTCGCGCCATTAGTTTTTCTGAAGTCCAGTCGATGCATGCCCGTCGGAATTCCGAGACGAACGCGGCCTGTAGGCGTGTAGGCCGCCAGTCGTCACGAACTGTCAGCCCGATTTTCCGCTGCGACGAAAAGGCACTCGGCACTTCGACCAACAGTCCGGCTCGACGCTCAAGGATGAACTGATCGCGCGACATCAGGGTCAGCCAGTCATCGCTGAGCATCAGACCTCTGCTGATCGTGACCGAATTGCTCTCGATGCGCATCCCAGGCGGATCTATGCCGCGCTCGGAAAACATTTCATCCCAACGGACCCGCATGGGGGCCTTGCTGGCCGCGATGATCCATGGGAAATCCCTCAACCGTTCATAGTCGAAATCGTGCTCCATGGTCAGCGGGTGGTCAGCCCGTGCAACAATTACCAGATCATCATCAAACAATTCCTCCTGAACGACATCCTTGGAGGGCGGTGGCTCGCGGATTGCACCAATCAGGACATCCATCTGGCCAGTGCGCAGATTTGTCAGCAGGTCAGGATAGGGTCCCTCAAGCACGGTGATTTTCGCGGCCGGATAAGCGCTGGAGAACCTGGCAAGCGCCCTCGGCAGCAGGATTGCCTGCGCCATTGGCAACGTTCCGATGGTGATGCGCCCGGCACCCTCCAGCTTCAATGCCGCCAGTTCGTCGAAGCCGGCCTCCAATTCCGCAAAGGCTAATCGCGCGAAACGCAGCAGATGGGCCGCAGCAGGGGTCGGTTGAACTGTTCTCCCATGGCGTGTCAATAGCAATATTCCAAGAAGTTGCTCAAGTTCTCGGGCGGAGCGGTGCAGGGCTGGTTCTGATAAACCCGTTACCTTTGAAGCAAGTGCGAAACTTCCGGCTTGATCGACGGCCGTCAATGCTCTCAGTTGGCTGAGTGTGATGCGGCGCTCGATATTTGGTAGGGCTGGCAGCCGGGCAGAACGCCGCACGCCCTGCCCACCCTTGACGATATAGGCAAGCGCTCTTTCGATCCGTTCCGTCATCAACGCACCCGCCGGAGTCATGACCACTCCGCCGGGCTGCCGCTCGAGAAGGTTGTGTCCAAGCTGCGCTTCCACCTTTGCTACAGCCTGCGTGACTGCCGGCTGCGACAGGTTCATCGCAAGCGCAGCATTGCTGATGCTGCCGGTCCGGCCGGCGATGGCGACGGCCTCGAAGTGGCGGAGATTGATTTCACGATGCGTGTACATTGCCACACTTAACCATAACTTATGGCAGGTGACCAATTCCATTTTGCTTTTTCTGGCGGTTCGTCGATTAAATTTACGAGGAGGACGAGGAGGAAGTGTTCAGAAAATCTGACTGACTACGCCTTCGTCGTGACTTGTCCGCGGTTTCGGATCGCGTGGTCGAATCGATTCCTCTTTACGTGCTGCTCTTCGGGCACCGGTGGGATTTCAAGGTCTCGCTTCCGAACGACCGCACCGTCCGCATACGTGATTCAGGGAGGAGACCAACACGTGGCTTATTCAAGCGCAACTAATCCCTCGCCAACCAAGGCGAGTGCCCGCAGCACATTTGGAATTTTCGGGCAGCTCTGGTTCCAGGTGCTCGCCGGAACCATACTTGGCATTCTTCTGGGACATTTCGCACCGGGCATCGCCATTGCGATGAAGCCATTTGGCGATGCCTTTATCAAGATGATCCGCATGATGATAGGACCGATCATCTTCGTTACGGTTGTTCATGGCATTGCCGGCATGAACGACATGAAAAGTGTCGGGCGCGTTGCGCTCAAGTCGATTATCTATTTCGAGGTCGTCACGACGATCGCGTTGGTTTTCGGGCTTGTCGCCGTCAATCTCTGGAAGCCCGGAGCAGGCATGAACATCGATCCGGCGACACTGGATGCATCGTCGATCAAATCCTACGTCGCGACGGCTCACGACCAGTCGATGACCGCGTACTTCATGGGCATCATTCCTGATAGCTTCGTCAGTGCCTTTACCCAGGGACACGTCCTCCAGGTTCTGTTCATCTCGGTTCTTTTCGGGATCGCACTGGCGTCGATCGGCGAGCGCGGCAAGCCGGTCTTTCATGTGATCGAGAGTGCCTCGCAGGGCTTTTTCAAGATCATCGGTTACATCATGTATTTCGCGCCGCTTGGCGCGTTCGGGGCAATCGCGTTCACCATCGGCCAGTTCGGGACGTCATCGCTGTGGTCTTTGGGTTCTTTGATTATCGAGTTTTTTGTCATCTGTACCCTGTTCACAGCGATTGTTTTCGGCGGGATTGCCCACTGGTGTGGGGTCAGCCTGTTGCGACTATTCAGCTATCTGTGGGACGAGATCATTATAGTTGCCGCCACGACGTCAACCGAGACCGTCCTGCCACGGCTCATTCAAAAGATGGGCAAGGTGGGCTGCGAGGAATCTGTCGTAGGCTTCGTGGTCCCTGCGGGCTACTCCTTCAATCTCGATGGCACATGCCTCTATTTGACGACGGTCGCCGTTTTTCTCGCCCAGGCAACAAACACGCCTTTGACCATCTGGCACGAGCTTAGCCTGATCGGCGTGCTTCTTTTGACATCCAAGGGAGCGGCAGGTGTTGCAGGTGCGGCTTTTGTCGTTCTCGCGGCCACTTTGAGCACAACGGGTGCTATCCCTGTTGCCAGCATCGCGCTGATCCTTGGTATCCATCGCATTCTGGCCGAAGGCTTAACCTTCGTGAACCTGATCGGCAACGCGCTCGCTTCGATTGTCATCGCCAAATGGGAAGGCAAACTCAACGAGCGGATGTTGGCGGAAACCGTCGGAAATGCGCGTTTGAGACGCGCGCACGGCGTAGCCTAAGACCGGATCCGAGAGCTTTTACACAAAGGAAAACAGAGACATGGGTATAGTTGTTCAAAATATCGAACGGGTTGCAGCCGACATCCTCGACCGGCTCGCCACTGCTGGTGTGGCGACCGTTCACGAGGCGCAGGGGCGCAAGGGGATGCTCGCCAGCTACATGCGTCCAATCTACGCGGGCGCGCAAATTGCAGGTTCGGCAGTGACAATCTCGTCCCCGCCTGGCGACAACTGGATGCTTCACGTGGCAATCGAACAGCTTAAGAACGGCGACATCCTCGTCCTCGCACCGACCTCACCCTGTGACAACGGCTATTTTGGAGACCTTTTGGCAACGTCGGCAATGGCACGCGGCTGCAAAGGGTTGGTGATCGATGCGGGTGTGCGTGATATCCGCGACCTGACCGCCATGGGCTTTCCGGTCTGGTCGAAGGCGATCTCTGCGCAGGGTACGGTCAAGGAGACGGTCGGCTCGGTGAACGTGCCGATTGTTTGCGCCGGTGCCCATATCGAGGCGGGCGATATTATCATTGCCGATGATGACGGTGTCTGTGTCGTCAAACGTACCGAAGCCACGGAAGTCCTTGCAGCGGCCGAAAGGCGCCTTGCCAATGAAGAGGCCAAGCGCAGCCGTCTTGCCACAGGCGAGTTGGGTCTGGATATCTATGACATGCGCCCGACCCTGGAGAAGAAAGGTCTGCGCTATGTATGAGAACGGCATACCCTGCCTTTGGATGCGCGGTGGCACGTCGAAAGGGGCGTATTTTCTGGCCGAGCACCTGCCCGTCGATCCGCCTGAACGCGATGCGCTTCTCCTGCGTATCATGGGCTCGCCGGATACGCGCCAGATCGACGGCATCGGCGGGGCCGACCCCTTAACGTCCAAGGTCGCCATCCTCTCCCCCGCCAGACGCGCGGATGCCGATGTCAATTATCTGTTTCTGCAGGTCTTCGTCGATAAGGCGCTGGTAAGTGACGCCCAGGGATGCGGCAACATTCTGGCCGGGGTCGGACCGGCAGCGATCGAGCGCGGTCTGGTGGCGGCGGAAGACGGTCTCACGCAGATCAGGATCCATATGGTCAACACCGGTGAAGTGGCCGTGGCCAAGGTCGCGACGCCAGACGGACGCGTCACCTATGCGGGCGATACCGAGATTGCTGGCGTGCCCGGGCGACACGCGGCTGTCCCGCTTCTGTTCGAAAACATAGCCGGATCGATGTGCGGCGCTCTTTTGCCGACCGGAAACGAGGTCGATGTGATCGACGAGATACCGGCGACATTGATCGATAATGGCATGCCCTGCGTCGTGATGCGAGCTGCAGATTTTGGCCTGAGCGGTTCGGAAACGCGCGAGGAAATCGAGGCAAATGAAGCGGTTAAGTCGCGTATCGAAGCCATCCGACTGAAGGCCGGCCCGATGATGAACCTGGGTGAGGTGACGACAGCCTCTGTTCCCAAGATGACACTTGTTTCTGCGGCAAAAAATGGCGGTGCGATTTCTACGCGCAGCTTCATACCCCATCGTGTCCACGCATCCGTTGGCGTGCTGGCTGCAGTAACGGTCGCCACGGCGACACGGCTTGCGAATAGCCCGGCGGCGGATCTCGCGACTCAGCCGTCAGACGGACGATATCTGATCGAGCATCCGACCGGTGCCATGGAGGTGTTCCTCGATGCCGGACAGGATGGGGAAATAAAAGCGGCTGGCACTGTGCGGACCGCACGTAAGCTGTTCGAAGGATTGGTGTTTCCTGCACCTACCAGCTGAGTCGGAATGGTGTCGTGGCATCGTCTCGAGGAGGAGCTTTGGGTGATGCTGCAACAAAGAGGAAACGATTTTTGAGGCTCCGCGCCATGCGGACAGGATAAATGGGAGGAGTAGACATGAGCAGTTTGACAAGATGGGTTTGCCGGTGCGTTCTAATCATGACGATGGTCGGTTCGGCCCTCGCATCATCCCTGACGCCGACAGCAGCGGCGGAGAACTACCCCAGCCGTGATATCACTTTGGTCCTGCCATTCGGGCCGGGCGGCATCGCTGACATCACCGCGCGTATCGTCGCAAATGCGCTGGGCAAAAAGCTCGGCCAACAGATCATTATTCTGAACCAACCCGGTGCAGCAGGTGCGACGGCTGCCCGAGCCGTTCTCAATGCCGAGCCGGATGGCTACACTCTGGCACTGTTTTCGAATGGCACGGCAATAAGCGTTCCGCTGTTCAAGAAACTGCCGTTTGATCCGGTTGCAGAGTTTGTTCCGGTTTCGAGCCTTGCCTATTTCGATTTTGTCTTTGTCACCAAGGCCGACAGCAGGTTCAAAACGCTTAAAGATGTGCTTGATGCCGCCAAGGCCCAGCCAGGTGCACTGAACGTCGGAACGATCAATACGGGAAGCAGCCAGAATCTGGCAGCTGAACTGTTCAAGTCAGTGACAGGTGTTGATTTCACCATTGTCCCGTACAAGGCGACGCCAGATCTGCAGGTCGCACTTCTCGGCGGTGAGCTCGATATGATCATCGACAGCCAGACTGCACTCAAGTCTGCCTTGCAGCAAAACCAGGCCATTGCGATCGCATCGTCTGGGCCGCAGCGGTCCATTCTTACCATAGATGTGCCGACCGCAACGGAATTGGGTGTGAGCGGCTTCGACGTCACATCATGGAACGCAATTTTTGCCCCGCAAGGAACCCCGCCAGACATTGTATCGGCGCTGAACGCCGCGCTGATCGAAGTGCTGGCGGACGAGGCGGTGCGAAAGCGTTTTACGGACCTCGGCGTTGAGGCGCGGTCGAGCACCCCACAAGAGATCGGCAAACGTCTGGCTGATGACATCGCCAAGTGGGGAGCGGTCATCGAGACGACCAACATCCCCCAACAGTAAGAACACGCGTGGTTGGTCGCAAGTCGATAGCAAACGCGTTGCCAGCATGAACATGTTTTGGGTTCGCAGCGCCTGCTAGCACGATGTGTGGGCCGCTCTTACGCGGCCTGACAGGCTAGAGCGAAAGCCGCCCCATGTTCCCGGTCCCGTGACCGGGAACGGGAACGGTATGTAAGGATACGTGATCGGATGGAAAGAAACATGGAACCATGCTTTGACATCGCGCATCTGGCGCATGTGGAGATGTATTCGGATAAATTCGAAGACAGTCTCGATTTCTTCATCAACGTCTATGGTCTAACCTTGACCGACAGGGACGAGAACTCAGCCTATTTGCGGGCGTGGGATGACTATGAATTTCACACGTTGAAACTCACCCGGCATACCACAACCGGTGTTGGTCATATCGCCTACCGGACTTCGTCTCCGGAGGCCCTGACCCGGAGGGTCGAAGTGATCGAAGCAAGCGGGTACCCGGTGATCGGTTGGGTCGATGGTGATCGCGGCCACGGCAAAGCCTTCCGCTTCGCGGACCGGTTCGGGCATGTCTTCGAAATCTACTATGATACGGTACGCTACCAGCCGCCCGTGACGGAGAAACCCAGACTGAAAAATTTGGCGCAACGGTTCCACGGTCGCGGATGTCATCCACGCCGGCTCGATCACCTCAACCTGTTGGCAAGCGACGTTTCGGAATTCCGCCGTTTCATGGAAACATGCCTGGGCTCGCGTGTGACAGAAATGATCCAGCTCGACAACGGTCGGCTTGGCGGCTGCTGGTTCACCATCAACAACAAGACCTACGATCTTGCCTGCACCGAGGAGCACGGACGCGGCGATGGTCGGCTGCATCATGTTACTTACGCGACGGATACGCGCGAGGATATTCTAAGGGCAGCGGATATCTTTCTGGAAAACGGGGTCCATATCGAAACCGGGCCACACAAGCATGCCATTCAGGGTACATTCTTCCTGTATGTCTGGGAGCCGGCTGGAAACCGCGTCGAACTCGCCAATTCCGGTGCCCGCCTGATCCTCGCCCCCGACTGGGAACCGGTTGTCTGGACAGAAACGGAGCGCAAGAAAGGCCAGGCATGGGGCCTGAAAACAATCGAGACATTCCATACTCACGGCACGCCACCAGCCGTTTAGTAAGACGCATGATTTCGGTTGGCAGCAACATGATATTGGGGCGCACTCGACGCAAAATGGTGCTGCAGCGCGAAGGCGCGCCTGCGATTTATGAAACGTCGTCGGGAAAGCAAGTCCCCAACGCCTTACCGATAGATTTACCGCGCCATCGAGCATAGCCGCCAAGAGCGATAGATCTCGGTGGGTAACCAATCTGAACCGCCCCCACGAGGCTGTATATCCGGAAATATCGGAAGGTCCAGGGGTGGCAGGAATAGCCCTCAAACGCGCTCCATTTTGTGATCAACGAGATGTCGCGCGTCGAAATTGGTTCGGTGAGAGGATACGGGCGCTCACGGCCGTTGCGTGATCGGAGTGCCTGGGTCGCGCAATTGCGGCAACGTCGCGAAGATATGCCAAAACGGCATTTCTGAAAGGCGCGTTACGAAACTGGTGATATCGCAAAGTGCTGATATGGTTGCTGGGCGATCGAAGGAGAGCGGTCGCAAGGGAGTTTCCAGGTTTAGGCAATCAAGAATGCAGCGATGCACGGGTCGCACAATGGTGGCGAGGCGGCAGCACGTGCAGGAGGTTATTATGGTATCATCTCGGAATTGGAAAGTTAGTCTGGCCGGCGAAGTCATGGTGAGCAGGCCGTTCAGCATGCATGACGAACCGGAGTTTCAAAAGGTCTGGGAATTGCTGAAAGACGCCGACGTGACTTATGGTCACCTCGAAATGAATTTTGCCGAATATGATGAATTGAAATGGCCTGCACGCGGACAGGGCATCGGCAGCTTCATGATGTCCGACCCTGAAATCGCCAAAGATCTGAAGTGGGCTGGCTTCGACATCATGTCGACGGCACACAATCACAGTTTCGATTTCGGTGCAGAAGGTCTGTTCGCCACGAAAAAGCACATGAAGGCGGCCGGCATCGTCACAGCAGGCACTGGTGCCGATCTCGAACTTGCCAGCGAACCTGGATATGTCGAGAAGAAAAACGGACGTGTCGCGCTTGTTTCGACCAGTTCCGGCAACCAGCATTTCATGTGGGCCGGTCATTCGAAGGGTGCACTTCGTGGCCGGCCTGGCGTCAATCCGCAGCGGCTCACGTTCGAGTTCATGCTCGATCAGGAGACGGCCGATCAACTCAAGGTCTTCGGCGATAAGCTCAACATTGCCAAAAAGCCAAAACACGGCCGGGAGGGCTCGTTCGGGATACAGATCCCGGGTGCTCAGCAATGGGGCGATCCGGAATCGTTCTTTGTCGGCGACCACTGCGAAATCATCAGCCGTTGTCACAAGCGCGATCTCGAGCGCAATCTGCGCTCTGTCCATGAAGCGAGGGAAATGGCCGATCTGGTCATTGTCGCGCATCATTTCAGCGTTTCCGACGGTCCGCGTGGCGATACTCCGCCAGGTTTTGTGAAAGAGTTCGCTCGGGCTGTCATCGATGGTGGTGCCGACATTTACGTCGGCCATGGCTGGCACCGGACGCTCGGCATTGAAATCTACAATGGCAAGCCGATTTTCTACGGCGTCGGTAATTTCTTCGCACAGTCGGAATTTATCCAGCGCGTGCCCTATGACAGCTACGATGCATGGGGACACGATGTCGACCGTCTGCAGACACTGACGCCAGCCGCTTATCCACTGCATCCGGGCCTCGATACTCCGGTCGATACATGGTGGAGCTCGGCGATCATCCAACTCGAAATGCAGGACGAAAAGCTGAAACGCATCCGGTTGCATCCGGTCGAAATGGGCCGCGATACGACACCCGACGTTAAGCAGACTCGCCGCACCGGAAACGGCGAACATCACAACACGGAAGGTCGTCCGATCCTCGCAAAGGGAGATGACGCTGTCCGAATTCTGGATCGCTATCGCCGTCTGTCCGAGCCGTTTGGAACGACGATTGTCATCCGTGACGGTGTCGGTGTGATCGAGCTGTAGACAGAAAGACCGAATTGCGGCGAAGGAGGATGCCGCCGCAATTCGACAAGCACGACCAGATTGGCCGGATGAACAACGGCCATGGACACGTAGGGAGGTAAAGATGCAACAAGCGACCCAATCGGATTTTGATGCGAGCATTTCGCAGCCGACGGTCGGCTCGCGCGCGTTGCTCGACGTTCGCGATCTTACCGTCAGCTTCCCGAATGGTGCCGGTACCACCCAGATCGTCAGGGGCCTCGACTATTCCATCGCCAAGGGCGAGACACTTGGGATCGTCGGCGAAAGCGGTTGCGGCAAGACGATGACATCGCTGGCATTGCTTGGGCTTATTGCTGGAAATGGCAAGGTCGGTGGTACGATCGGTTTTGATGGCCAAAACCTCGCGGCCTTCAGCCAGAAGCAATGGCAGAGACTGCGCGGCCGGCGCATTGCGATGATCTTCCAGGAGCCGATGACGGCGATGAACCCGGTGATGTCGGTAGGCCGCCAGATTGGCGAAGTCCTGGTCAAGCATGAGAATATTTCCAGGAAGGAAGCTGCCAGCCGCGGCGTAGATCTTCTGGATCAGGTGGGTATTCCGTCGCCGGCGCGCAGGGCAGAGGATTATCCGCATCAATTGTCCGGCGGGATGCGCCAACGCGCCATGATCGCCATGGCGCTGGCGTGTAAACCCGACCTTCTTATTGCTGACGAACCGACGACCGCGTTGGACGTCACCATCCAGGCGCAGATTCTCGACCTGATGCTGACGCTTCAGGACGAGGCAAGGATGTCGATCCAGTTCATCAGCCACAATCTCGCGGTCGTCTCGGAGGTCGCCCACGCGATCATGGTGATGTATGCCGGAAAGGCCGTGGAATACGCACCCTCCCAGGCGCTGTTCGAAAATCCACTTCATCCCTATACCCAGGGACTGATCGCGACCCTTCCCGATCCGGACAAACCGGTCAAGCGCCTTTATGTCATTCCCGGGCGGGTCACCTCGGAAGCCATCCCGGGATGTCGCTTTGCCAGGCGCTGTCCACTTGCCGACGATCACTGTCGCGCGGTTGAGCCAGCGCTTCTTGACGTCATTCCCGGCCATCGCGTTGCATGTCACAAGGCAAATCCATGACCGACCTTCTCACGCTCGATCACATCAATGTCGACATTCCACTGGGCGGCGGCTTTATAAAGCCCAAACTGTGGCTGCAGGCGGTCAACGACGTCTCTCTGACCGTTGCCAAGGGCGAAACCCTGGCACTTGTCGGCGAAAGCGGCAGCGGCAAGAGCACGCTCGGGTTTGTCGTGGCGGGACTGCGAAAGCAGACTGCCGGGTCGGTGACCTTCAACAGCAGCAGGCCCACGCAAGACGGCAGGCCGCCGGTTCAGGTCATCTTTCAAGACCCGTTCTCGGCACTTGATCCACGGATGGTGGTCGAAGATATCGTCGCGGAACCATTGAGGCTGGCGGGCGTCCCTGCGGCAACGCGTAGCGCCCGCGCCATTGAGGTCCTCGGGCAGGTGGGCCTGCCGCCGGAAGCGGCCCGTCGGTATCCGCATCAGTTCTCTGGCGGCCAGCGCCAGCGCATCGCCATTGCGCGCGCCCTGATCGCGGAACCCGAAATGATCGTCGCCGATGAACCGCTCTCGGCGCTGGACGTCTCCATCCAGAGCCAGGTCCTCAACCTGCTCGACGACATAAAGCAGCAGCACGGCATCAGCTATCTTTTCATCAGCCACGATCTTGGCGTCGTTCGCCATCTTGCCGACCGGGTGGCGGTTCTCTATCTGGGCCGTGTGATGGAAATCGCAAGTCGCGATGATCTCTTCGAGACCCCCAGTCATCCTTACACGCAAGCCTTGCTTGCTGCCGTGCCGCGGATCGGCAGAGGCAGGCGAAAGCGCGAGCAGCTTCTCAAGGGTGAAATGCCGTCTCCGCTAGCGCCGCCATCGGGCTGCGTCTTCCATACACGCTGTCCCAAGGCTCAGGATATCTGCCGAACGGAAAAACCGCTGCTTTCGCCGGCACCCGGTCGACCCAAGCAACTCTCCGCCTGCCACTTCAAGGATTGAACCGATGTTGAGATATACGATATCGCGTCTTCTCCAAGCGGTCCTCGTCATTTTGGTGATGTCGCTGCTTCTCTTTATGCTGATCGGCCTGATGCCGGGCGATCCGGTCGAAAACATGCTGGAGGGCAACCCATCGCTGACACCGGAATCCATGGCCCAGATGCGCGCGCTTTACGGTGTCGATCAGCCGATCTGGACGCGTTACGGCCACTGGCTGGTTTCGGCCCTTCACGGTGATCTGGGCTATTCGAGCGTTTATTTCCGTCCTGTGATGGATGTCCTGGGCCCAGCCGTCATCCAGACGGCAAAGCTGTTGATCCTGACGGAACTGATCAGCATTCCTCTGGCGATGCTGCTGGGTGCGATCGCTGCACGCAAGCCCGGTGGCTGGACCGACAGCCTCGTCAGCCTGTTTGCCTTTGCCAGCATTTCGCTGCCGGGCTTCTGGACATCTTTGATCCTGATCATCGTGTTTTCCGTCAAGCTCGGCTGGTTGCCGGCCAGCGGCACGCCGCTGCTGGGTGATGCTTCGCTTGCCGAGCAGCTCTATCACCTGATCCTGCCGGTCACGGTGCTGACCTTCTTCCACGTAGGACCGCTCGTTCGATATGTGCGCGCGTCGATGATCGAGACGCTGAACTCGGACTTTGTCCGCACGGCACGGGCAAAGGGACTATCGGAAACCACGGTCGTCATGCGCCATGCTCTACGCAATGCACTCATTCCTATGGTGACAGTACTGGCCCTTGGCTTTGGCTCCCTTTTTTCAGGAGCGCTCGTGGTCGAGACCATCTTCGGCATGCTTGGAATGGGCAAGGTCATTTACGACTCGATTAGCAATATCGATTTCAACCTGGCTCTCGTCGGCCTTCTTCTGGCAACCATCGTCACGCTAGTGTCGAGCTTGCTTGCCGACCTTGCCTATGCCTGGCTCGATCCGAGGATTTCGCTGACATGAGTACTGTTACCATTGAAAGCCGGCCGCTGAAGGCCGAGAAGAACTCCGTCTGGAGCAAGCGGTGGGATCGTTTTCGGCACAACAAGCTGGCGATGATTTCACTTGGTTTCCTGCTCGTCCTGACAATTGCCTGCGCAATGGCCGGCCCGATCGAATATTTCAGTGGCATCGATGCGAACGCGACCAATCTGCTGAGGCGTTTCAAACCACCGTCAGTCCAGCACTGGCTTGGAACTGACGAAATTGGACGCGATGTGCTGCTCCGTCTGCTGTATGGTGGGCAGGTGTCGATCGCGGTCGGGCTGCTGGCTACGCTCATCACCGCAGCCATCGGCATCGCTATCGGCGTCACTGCCGGCTATATCGGTGGTCAGTTCGACAATATTCTGATGCGGATGACAGACTGCATCATAGCGCTTCCGCTGATCCCCGTTCTGATCGTGCTTGGCGCGGTTGATCTCACCAAGCTCGGCCTCAGCCCGGATGCCGCGACCTCGCCAACCGCGGTCTTCCTACGGATTGTCATCATTATCGCTCTGGTAGACTGGACCACCATCGCCAGGATAGGCAGGGCTGGAGCGATCGGCCTGCGGGATGTCGACTATGTCAGGGCGGCGAGTGTCAGCGGTGCCAAGGGTAGCTACAACGTGTTCGTCCATGTGCTGCCAAACATCGCCACGCCGTTGATCGTTGCGATGACGCTTTCGGTCGGACGTATCATCCTGTTTGAATCGACGCTCAGCTTCCTTGGTTTCGGTATCATTCCGCCGACGCCGACCTGGGGCAACATGCTGACCAATGCACAACAGTTGATAATCTCCGCGCCAATGCTCGCCGTCTATCCCGGTCTGTTGATCTTCGCCACCGTGATGGCGGTCAATTTTGTCGGAGATGGCGTTCGGTCGGCATTCGATCCACGGGCTGATTCCGGTTCGTCTGGGCATTGAACGTTTAAAACAGAAATCTAGGGAGGAGAACACGATGACGTCTGTGAGATCAACCATTAGGAGATTTGCAAAGGCTGCGCTGACCGGGGTGGCGATAGCGATTGCTGGCACTTCGAGCGCATCGGCGCAGGCAAACAAGAGCCAGCTTGTCGTTGGGCAGCTCCAGTTTCTCACTAATTTCCACCCGTTGATCCAAGTCAACAACACCAAAAGGCTGGTTGTCACCTATTCGCTTCGGCCGATGACCGCGTTCGATCAGAATGTCGTCAATCAATGCATTCTTTGCGAGACGTTGCCAACCATCGAAAATGGGCTCGCAAAGATCGTTGATTTGCCCGATGGCAACAAGGGCATGAAGGTGACTCTGAAACTGAAGAAGGGGCTGGCCTGGGGAGATGGCCAACCGGTGACGTCAAAGGATATCGCATTCACCTGGAAAATGGCTCGCGACCCGAAGATCGGCTTTTCGAATTATAATTCCTGGGACCGCGCCTCGGCAGTGGATGTGGTCGACGAAAGCACCGTGATCCTGACGCTGCCGCAAATCCTGTCAAGCTACAACTCTTGGGACCAGGTCATTCCCGAGCATCTCGAAGGGCCGGTCTACGCCGCCAATCCGACACTCGAAAGCTACGTGAAGCAGTCTCTTTACAACACTCAGCCGACCAATCCGGGCCTGTGGAATGGCTCCTACCTGTTGAGCGACTATCAGATAGGCACTCGCATCGTCTTCACTCCAAATCCGAATTGGGTCGGTTCAAAGCCGCATCTGCAGCGCATCGTTTTGAGTTACCGCGACAACTCTTCCTCACTCTTGCAGAACCTGTTGGCTGGTTCCGTCGATGCGGTTCCTGTCAGCCCCGGCGGTATTAGCTTTTCGCAAATGCTCGATTTGAGAGCACAGCAGCCGACCAAGTTCAATTATCATCTGGACTACGGGACAAACGTCGAGCGCATCGCCATCAACTTCGAAAATCCAATCCTCAAGAACAAGGCCGTTCGCCAGGCTCTGCTATATGCGATTGACCGCCAGGCCATCAGCGACGAACTTTTCGGCGGCCTGCAACCCGTGGCCAATGGCATTTTGAGTGATCAGAACGTTTACTACAACAAGGGCATGGCTGTTTATAAATACGACGCGGAGAAGGCGAAAGCCCTCCTAGCGGAGGCGGGATGGAAGCCCGGGGCCGGTGGCATCTGCGTCAACGACAAGGGCGAGCGGCTATCCTTGGAACTGGTTTCGACGGCAGGAAACCAGACGCGTGAACAGATTGCCCAGGTCCTGCAGAGCCAGATGAAGGAAGTCTGCATCGAGATAAAGCCAAACTTCGTTCCACTGCAGGAATTCAACGGTGATATGGCGAGAAAGCGCAAGTTCAAGGCGCTGATCATGTCTTCGATCGACTTTTCTCCCTCCGTGTCCCCGCGTATCGCGCTCGGCTCCGACACCGTCCCCAAGCCTGAAAACAACTTCGTCGGCAACAACTTCTCTGCCTATGCCAGCCCGGAGATGGACAAGGCCATTTCCCAACTTGAAGTCGCGCTCGACCCCCAGGCAACGAAGGATGGATGGGCCGAGGTCCAGAAGATCTTCGCCGAAGATCTGCCGATGCTACCGCTCTACTTCTACCCACGTGCCTATGTTGCCGTTCCGGATCTCGTCAATTTCCGGCAGGGCACGCTCGACCCGCTGCAGATCTGGGCCGAAGAATGGGAGCGGAAATAACGCTGGGCGTCTGAGAGCTTGTCTGTCGAGAAACACATAAAGCAGGGAATTCTATGCGGATGAATATAGCCATCCTTGACGATTATATCGGTGTTTCGCAGCAGGTCGCCGATTGGACATCGTTGACCTCCCGCGCCAATGTTGTGGTGTTCGACAGACCGCTCGCCGTTCCGGACGAGGCCGCACGAGCGCTTGCGGACTTCGATGTGATTTGCACTCTGAGAGAGAGAATGCCGATCCCGTGGGAACTAATCACTCGCTTGCCGCGCCTCAAATACATCGTGGTGACCGGCAAGAGATATGACACGGTGGATGTCGCAGCGGCGGCTGCGCGCGGCATTCCCGTTTCCAATACCCCGGTCGCAGGTGCCGGTGCCGGGGGTGTTGCAGAACTCACCTGGGGTCTTATTCTGGCGGCCACTCGGCATATCGCTTCCGAAGATCGGATGATGCGAGATGGCGGATGGCAGCATCAGGCAGGCACGACGATCGGCGGGAAGACACTCGGTATCCTCGGGCTCGGCGGGCTTGGCCGCCGCGTTGCGGAAATCGGCAAGGTGTTTGGCATGGATGTCGTGGCCTGGAGCCAGAACATGACTGACGAGCAGGCGACAGCATGCGGCGCGCGGCGCGTGACCAAGGAAGAGTTGTTTACAACCTCCGACATCATCACGGTACATTTGGCGTTGAGCGAGCGTACCCACCGTATCGTTGGCCCGAACGAATTGCGGATGATGAAGAAATCCGCCTATCTCATCAACACGGCGCGCGGTGCAATCATCGACGAGCAAGCGCTCATCGATGTCCTGGCGTCCGGTGCAATCGCCGGTGCTGGACTCGATGTCTTCGAAAACGAGCCGTTACCGATCGACCATCCGTTCCGAAATCTTCCCAATGTGGTGATCACGCCGCATCTTGGCTATTTCACCCGAGAGATGCTGGGAACCTATTACGCCGATGCGATCCGGCTGATCGGATGTTTTCTCGACGGCAAGCCCGACCGCGTGGTCAACATGGTCAAGCCGGAGACCGCGGCGTGAACAATCCTGACATGTCGATAAAAGTTCGCACATGTCGCTGATACGGCTACTGTCGCGGGGGCAGTTTGCGGTCTATACCGCCGGCAACTGCATTTCGCTTGTCGGAACCTGGATGCAACGGATTGCCTGCAGCCTGGTTGTCTGGGACATGACGCAGTCGGCGGCATGGCTGGGAGCGCTAGCTGCAGCTGATCTTCTGCCGACGATCGTTGTTGGCCCGCTCGGCGGAGCTGCAGCCGACAGGTGGAATGTTCTCAAACTGAACCAACTTTGCCAGTTCATCCTCGCGGTGATCGCGACACTTGTGGCTGCGCTCATCTATTTCGATCTTTTGTCTCTGTGGACCCTGATCGGAGCGATCCTGTTTCAGGGCTGCATCATTGCCCTTGGACAACCGGCACGCATGTCGATCGTCCAGGAGCTGGTCAGTCAGGACGACGTCCCGAGAGCTGTCGCCATCAATTCGATGAACGTCAATCTCGCCCGACTAATCGGCCCGGCCTTGGCCGGCCTTCTTATTGTACAGTTTGATGTCGTCTGGGTGTTTGTTCTGAATGCCATCGCCACCATCGTCTTTGTTCTGATCTTGCACCGAATAAAAGCGCCTACAACGGGCCTCAGGCACCAGCCAGCTGGAAATTTTCTGGTCGAGATCGTTGAGGGCTTCCGATATGTTGCCTCCAATAGCGGCATGCGCCGGATTTTACTCTTGCTTCTCGCAGGAGGAATATTCGTTCGCGCGATTGCGGAAATGCTTCCGGCATTTGCCGCCGGCTTTTCCGCTCCGGCGGCAACAGGCCTCGCCGTGTTGACATCGTCCATGGCATTCGGGTCGGTCACTGCCGGTCTGACCATGAATTTATATATTGTCCCTTCGAAACTGCCGATCCAGGTCACGATGGCATGGCTGCTCGCTGCCCTTACAGCGATCGCCTTTGCTCTCAGCCATTCGTTATGGCTCATGGCGCTCTTTGCCATGGGAATGGGTTATCTAAGCTCGGTCAGCCTTGTGGCGACACAGACCTTCATACAACTAGCAGCACCAGTCGGTTTGCGAGGCCGAGCGCTGAGCATTCACGGCCTGATTTTCCGAGCAAGTCCTTCATTGGGTGCAATGATCCTTGGCTTTACTTCGGATATCTTTGGCTTGACCATGCCGGTCCTCGCCAGTGCAACAGTCATGATCGTCATCGTGGGGCTGATCGGGCTTACCTCATGCAGTTCAAAGTGATGACGCCTCTACGCTCATGATTCTTGCAGCAGACGGAGGCTCAAATCTCGCAATATCCGAAATGCCGCCTCGTGCAATTTGTTGGAAAGCCGGCGCGACGGCAGTACAAGCTGGACGGAAAGAATAAGCTCGGGGCCGATGATCTTGCGCAGGGCCAGACCGTGTCCAGCATCAGCGCCCTTCGATGCAAGAGTGCGTTTTGATGCGACAGTGAAGCCATATCCGTCCCTGGCGAGGTCGAACATCGTGTCGAGAGGATCGAGTTCAAAGACGATATTGAGCTTCTGTCCCATCCGCGCCAGCTCAGAATCGAGTAGCACCCTTGTGCTGTTCGGCCGACAGGCGATCACCATCGGGAGTGAAGCAAGCGATTCCAGCATGACGGGATCGGTGTCATTGAAAGCACCCTCGCGGCCGATTAGAAAAAGATTTTCGTCCACCAGATCATGGATCTCCAGCATGGCAGACGAGGGGGCGTCATACATGATCGCCATGTCTAGTCGGCCCGATAGGATCCACTCCTGCAACTGGTTAGATCGGCCGTGGACGAGCATCACCTGTGCGTCGGACAACTCGTCCCGAAGCTTGCGGATCAAGGCCGTCGCAATCGCAGTCGAAATTGTCGCGGGCAACCCGATCGCAACCTTGCCGGACTTTCCGGTCCGGGAGTTTTCGATATCTTCATAGGCGCGCTCGATCTGTCGCAGAATGCCGCGGGCATTGTCCAGAAGACGCTCGCCGGCTTCGGTAAGTTCAACACCGCGTCCATTGCGGATCAGCAACTTTTCTTTCAGCTCCGTTTCCAGGTTCTGGACCTGTCTGCTCAGCGCGGGTTGGGCTACGTGTAAAAATGCAGAGGCCCGGCTGAAGCTGCCAAGTTCCGCGACACGTACGAAATAACTGAGCTGCCGAATATCCACGCCGCTGCCTCCATCAGATATGCCGAAATGATATGTCTGATAGTTATCCAGAACGTCTAGCGATATCAAGCATCCCGTAATAGTTTCTATCATCACGTCAATTCTGGAGGAGATGCGATGTCGGTTACAGATGACCTTTCGCAACGGGGCGATTTTAAAATTTGGCAGTGTATTTTGTGTGCCTATGTCTACGACGAGGCACTTGGCGATCCCGACGGAGGCGTAGCTCCCGGGACCAAATGGGAGGACGTCCCGGACGACTGGGTCTGTCCTGAATGCGGTGCTCGCAAGAGCGAGTTCGACATGATCGTCGTTGGTTGACGACACAGGGATACGGTGGTTCTCGTTATGGCAGGCATATTGATCCTAGGCGCATCCCATTCAGGCGTCGCTACTGCGGCAGCGCTGCGTGTCGCTGGCTGCGAAGACGCCGTCACATTGGTGACCCAGGAAAGTGCGTTGCCCTATCATCGACCACCTCTTTCCAAGGATGGGCTGACAAAACAGGACTTCGCGCCGCCTCTTCTGCGTCCAGAGAGCTTCTACGCCGCCAATCGCATCGAACTGAAGCAGGGCGTGATGGTCGAGAGCATTCACCCTGCGGAAAAATACGTCTTCTCTACCGACGGAACACGTTACCCTTATCATAGGCTGATCCTTGCCTGTGGCGCAGAGTCCCGCCGTCTGCCGCGGACGATCGATCCAGATGGGATCGCACACTATTTGCGCACTCATGATGACCTTCAAGGATTGAAAGCCCGTCTTTCCCAGGCCGAATCTGTCGCGATCATCGGCGGTGGACTGATCGGGGTGGAAATAGCCGCGATCGCGGTTGAGAATGGCCTTCGCGCTACCATTATCGAGGCAGGCAACCGGCTGATGGAGCGAACCGTCAGCAAGTCGATTGCCAATTACGTGCTGGATCGGCATGAAGCCAGGGGGCTCAGCGTCAGGTTCGGCGTAACCCTGACAGCTCTCCATCATGACAGCCGGCGTGGTGCCGATATAGTGGCGCTCGACGGCGGTGAAACGATTGCGGCCGACCTGGTCGTGGCGGCAATCGGAGCGGTACCGAACGACAGTCTTGCTGGTCGCGCCGGACTGAAGGTGAATGGTGGGGTCCTGTGCTCAGAGACGGGGCTGACATCGGATCCTTCGATCTATGCGGTCGGAGATTGTTCGGCCTGGTACGATCCAATTCTCCAGCGTCACATTCGCAATGAGGCGGTCAATCCCGGCCAGGATCAGGCCAAGGTAGTCGCCGCCTCCATCGCGGGCACGCCTTTGCCGGTCAAGCGGCTTGCGCGCTACTGGTCGCACCAGGCCGGGATCCAGATCCAGATGGCCGGGGACGTACATGGCTCCGATATGGAGGCGGTTCTGAATGCACCTGTCAGTGGCGCATTCTCTGTCCTTGGATTCAAAGGCGCTCGCCTGATTGCCGTGCAGACGATCAACGGCGCACAGCAGTTCGGCAAATTGCATGACATGATCGGCATGGACCGCGATGCGCTGGCGGTTGCCCTGGACGTCGAATTTCCACCACCGCACCATCACTGAACATAGACCGTAAACCCATCGTCAGAGGAGGACTTCCCGCATGCAGGCTGCATCTTACACGGAAAAGGAACCGGACAGGTTCCGCCGCGGCCAATCCTGGAAGATCAACATGTTCGGAAAAAACTCCGACATCGCGGCACCAGACCCCCAGGCGTTCCGGCTCGACCTCAATGCCCATCAGAAACTCGACTCGCATTTCCATATCGTCGACCAATTCCAGGTATTTATCGCCGGCAGCGGCACGATCGGACGCGACGACGTGCATCTGGTAACGGTTCACTATGCCGACCACCACACAGGTTACGGTCCGCTGATCGCCAGCGCGCAGGGGCTTTCCTACCTGACGCTGCGCAGCAAGACGGATGCCGGACTGGTCTATCTCAGCACCCCGAACGTGCGCGACAAGCTGCGACCCACCAAACGGCGCCATCGCACGTCGGGCGCAGTTACACTGTCAATCGAGCCAGTGCTTCGAAACCGGACGGAATTGACAATCGACACAGTAATTGAAGAGCAGGAAGGCGATGAGGGCATGAACGTCAAAGTCCTGCGCCTCGGCCCAGGCATGATGACACAGACTCCTGACCCGACCGAAGGCGGTGGTCAGTATCTCATCGTCTTGAACGGCAGCCTGATCTACGAACACGAGACGTATAAGCCTTACTCTCTGATTTTCGTGTGCTCGTCCGATATGGCAGCGAAGGTCCAGGCGGGCGAAGATGGACTGGAATTGATGATTACGCAGTTCCCGCTCGAAGACGAATGGATGAAATCCATCTGAACGGCTGGAGGAGGACACGGTAGATGGCTTTGCCAGAATTCGACATGGATGCCGTTCGCGCCGAACTCACGCCATCCGGGACACTCAATTGCGCTTTGAACCACGGCAACGTGGTGCTCGTCCGGCGCGGCCAAACGGATGAGACACCAACCGGTGTATCGGTCGATCTCGCCCGAGCGCTTGCGGAAACTCTGGGCACGCCGATTGCATTTCGCCATTACGACAAGGCCGGATCCGTTTCAAAAAGCGTCGGTTCGGGCGAATGGGACGTCTGCTTCCTGGCAATCGACGCGCAGCGGGCTAAGCACATTGCCTATAGCGAACCTTATGTGCAGATCGAGGGTGCCTTTCTCGTGCAGCACGCCAAATCGGTGAGGGCCGTCCAGGACGTCGATCGAATGCAGCTACGGATGGGCGCGGTTGCGGGCAGCGCCTATGAGCTCTTCCTGTCGCGCAGTGGCGGGGCAGGGCAACTCACCCGCTTCGATAGCTTCGCCGACGCGGTCGCCGCGCTCAAAGAGGGGGTAGTGGACGGCCTTGCGGGTGTTCGTCAGGCCATGAATCAGGTTGCTGCATATAACCCCGATTATGAGGTGATGACTGAACCCTTCATGGCCATTCCACAAGCTGTAGGAGTCAACGTGAAAAATACTCTGGCCGCAGAGTTTGTCATGGCCTTTGTGCGTGAGAAAAAGGCGTCGGGATTTGTGCGGCGCGCGCTGGATGAAAGCGGGCATCCGGATGTTATCGTCCCTGAATAGGCAGTCCGGGTCCTGATCTCATCATTTTCGCAAAAGCCACGCGGGCTTAACGTCAACGAACACCCTGGAGATGCTGGCCTCATCAAGGCTGACATTCTCATCGATTGACGCGCTCCGTGGCGCGTAGATCAGTGCCCGTGGCTACGTGTCCGTTCTCCGCTGGTACATTCTGACGTCCATGGCGTTGGCACCCAGCTAATGGCGCGTCGATGCGAACGCATGTCGGACTGCTCTGCCGAAGGAGAAGATACGCGACATGCTTGGGTTGTCTCATGCCGAAACGGACGACTGATATACCCGACAGCCAACTGGAAACGACAGCTGTTATCCCACACTGTCCTGAAGCGGAGAGGCCAGAGGAGGAACCGGCCAATCCGCTGCCAGAGTGTCCGTCACATCAAGTCGCCCATCGCGCATTGCCGATGCGCGCCGTCGTGCTGTGCATGGTTCTCGTTGCTTGCAATGCCGTTGAACAGTTAACACGAGAGAGAAAATTATGAGACTTTCACGTCGATCATTCATCGCTGCCGCTGGCATCGCGACGGCGGTCACGCCGCTATCATTCCAGAAAACATTCGCAGAAGATAACGAACTTCCGGACACAGTTGCAGCCGAGTTGCCCTGGTTCTGCAACCAGGTTGCCCTAACCCGCACCGGTGAAATGTTTTTCGGTCTACCCCGCTATCCCGGCTATGACGACACCCCCTGCCTTGCGAAGCGTGGATCTGACGGAAAGGTGGTGGCTTTCCCGGGCAATGGCTGGAATGCGTGGAAGCCCGGCGACGATGGACGCAACAGTTTCGTCTATGTGAACTCGATCCACATTTTCAAGGACGATAGCCTCTGGGCGGTGGATCAGGGAGCGTTGCGTGCAGATTCCTACCCACCCGAGCTTTCCGAACCCAAACCCGGCGCGCAAAAACTGGTTCAGCTCGACCCGGAGTCCGGAAAGGTCCTGCAGGTCCTGCGTTTCGACGACAGCGTGCTTCCCAAGGGTGCCAAGATGAACGATCTACGGGTCTTCGGTGACCATGTCTACGTCACCGATTCCGGGATAGGTGCCTTGATCTATCACAACCTCCTAACTGGCCAAACATTGCGGCGTATGTCGGGCTTTCCGCAGATGCAGGCGAAGGTCGAGCCCAATCTCCCGCAGGGCAATCACCAAACGCCGAAGATCGACATGATAGAGATCAGTAACGACGGCGAATGGATCTATGCAGCGGCTCCCACCGGACCGTTCATCAAGATCAAGGCAGCAGCCATGCGCAATGCAGCCCTCTCGGACGCCGATCTTGCAACACAGGTTGAGGAGTATTCCCCGATTGCCCGCAGTGGCGGATGCGCACTCGATACGGAGGGAAATCTCTACCTCTCCGAACTCGACAACAAACGGGTGACGATCCTCTCGCCGAGCGGGCAGACGGCCGTCCTGACCTCCGACGCGGAGTTTGTCAGCCCGGACGGGTCATTTATCAGCGTCGACCGCAAGCTTTACATTCCGATCACCCAGTCGCGGCGAACCAAGCTGTTCGGTAACAAGGAAGACATGGTGAAGCGCCCATGGAAGATCTATGTCGTTCAATTGCCCGAACAGTTTGGCGGCATTAAACTTGGGAATTCGTTGAATGGTTCTTGAAGTACTTAAGAGAAAAGAAGCCGCACTCTTCCAGGCGGCATCCCTTGGCGATCCGATGCCGTGCCGGCATAACTGATTTGCCTGGCGCAAACTTGCCGGGGTGCGACGATGCTCCTTATGATTGGTTCCTTGCAGGACTGCTCCCTGTCACAGCGGAGAGCAAAGACGGTTAGATCATGTTGTCAGAGATCTGATGCCCATGAAGCTATCCTTGGAGGATATCGTGAAGAAAACAACGAATTTCAACCAGTCGGCCCAACATGTCCGTCGAGCGGTGAGGAGTTTTGTGCTTGGTGCCCTCATTGCATTCGGACAAGGTTTCGTTGAGATCGCTAACGCCGCACCGATTATCGAAGCATCCGTCACCGGTGGAAAGGTGCAGGGTGTGCCGAGCGACACGCCCGGCGTCACGCAATTTCTGGGAATTCCCTTTGCAGGCAGTGTAGGTGGTGAAAACCGCTGGAAACCCGCGCCGCCTGTGAAGGCGTGGGATGGCGTCCTGATCGCCGACAAGTGGGGCGACCAGATACTTCAGGACGTCAATAGGCACGCCGAGAGCCCGACCAGCGACAACGGATTGAACCTTTCGATCTGGACGCCCGCTGAGCATAGGAATGATCGTCTGCCCGTCTACATGCTGATCCATGGCGGCGCGAACCGCCTGGGATCGGCCGCGATGAAAGACCTCTATGCCGCGCAATTGGCTGCAAAGGGCGTCGTCGTCGTTTCGGTCCAGTATCGGCTGGGAGCGCTGGGCTGGCTGTCTCTGCCAGAGATGGCCAAGGATAACCCGAACGGGCCGAAGGGCAATTTCGGCGTCCTCGATCTCGTTGATGCGCTGAAATGGATCCAGACCAACATCGAAGCATTCGGCGGCGACCCTGCCACCGTGACGATCGGCGGACAATCGGCGGGTGGCGAAAACACGGTGGCGTTGCTGCGAACGCCTCTAGCCAAGGGCCTGTTCAAACGAGCATTCATTCAGTCGAGCTTCACTGGCTTCCTGCCTGGAAAGATCGTCGATTTTTCGAAAAAGTCGCAGGATAATCAGCAGGCGGTCAACAAGCTGTTCGGCAAGGAGACAACCCTTGCCGAGCTGCGGAGCATTGGCAATGACGCTTGGCTGGAAAAATGGAAGGGCGGAAAGGATACACTGTTTGGCGTCATGGCGGGTGCCGTAGCGACCAACCAGTTCTTCACGATCGACGACTACGTCTACACGCCGGATTCCGTGAACCTGCTCCAGCCGGGCGACTTCGACGGGCTTGATATCATTATTGGCCAGACAGCGGACGAGTATACCGGGTTGCGCCCCAATGATTTGAAGATGACGCAGGAGGAACAGCAGAAAGCCATGCTTTCTGCAATTCGTCCGCATCAGGTAGGGAATGTCGACGAAAAGGTCTTTCCTCTTTACGCAACGGATGATCCGACCGAAGCCTATCGCCTGTCTTTGCGCATGCTGAACGACTACATGTTCGAATATGTGCGTGTTGGAGCCGAATATGCGAAAGCGCACAGCAGGTCCAACGTCTATCTTTATTACTGGGATCACTGGCCGCCCGGCAAGGACCAGGGTTTCCTGCGCGCTTGGCATGCTGCCGATAACTGGTATTTCAATGGTTCCATCCGCGCTGACAAGCCCGGCCAACTTCCCTGGACCGATCCGGATTTCGCGATGCGTGACATCGCCGTTAGCTATCTCGCGAACTTCGTCAAAACCGGCGATCCAAACGGGAACGATGTCCCGCACTGGGGACAGGTCACACCACAGTCGGGCGGTCAGTTCCTTCGTTTTCACGAAGGCGAGGTGGCCATGCGAACCTCGACGATCTATCCGACCCGAGATGCGTACTTGCGCAGGAAGGTCCTAGAGGGGATCGGTATGACCGAAGCAGAGATAAGAGGCCAAGCTCAGCGTCCATGACCTAAATTTATCGATGAGGAGGAGACAAAATGAAAAAATCTCGTGTATCAACGGCATCGATCGTCTGCATGTCGATGCTAGTTCAGCCCAAACAGCCTTTGCTCAAAGACAGCAACCGAGGCGAAGAACACGCCGGTCGATATCGTCAAGATTGACGGAGGCCAGGTTAAAGGTGTGCCAACCGACATCCCTGGGGTCCAGGTCTTCAAGGGCCTTCCCTATGCGGCATCGACTGTTTCGTATCCTTGGCTGCAACGTCGCGATGTATCTCGACCGCACCTGCAGCGGCAACGAGACCGCTGCTCATCTGGGGATAAACGACCGCCTCACCATCATGTTCTGTGCGGTTTCCGGGCCGCCGCTAATCATGCGGCTTTTCGGCAAGGGGCGCGTGATCCATCGCGACAGTGACGAGTTCGCCAGCCTGCTGGACGATCGGTTTGACGGCAACGCCGCTCGGCGCGCAGCAGATGATAAGGCTCGACTTCGATCTGGTGCAGACATCCTGCGGCTAAGGCGTGCCGTTGTTCGAATATCAGGAAGAGCGCCCGGGGCTGGCAAGGCCAGCGGCACAAGCCACGGGGTGCCCCGAATAAGTATAGCCGTGGAACAGTTCAATCGCGGATTCAGGTCCTTGCATTAGGGCATCGTAGACTGCAGTGGATGTGAAAACCGCACCCATCGGAATGACGCCGTTTGTCAGGCCCTTGGCCGTGGTGATGATATCTGGCGTGACGCCGAAGTGATCGGCAGCGAAGGGTGCTCCCAAACGGCCAAAACCGCTGATCACTTCGTCGAATATCAAAAGAATTTTATGCTTGTCCGCGATAGCACGCAGACGTTCTAAATTTCCCTTTGGCGGAAGGAGTACGCCAGTTGATCCAGCAACCGGTTCAATAATAACGGCTGCGATGGTTTCGGCGCCGTGCAGTCCGACCATTCTTTCAAGGTCGTCTGCCAACTCAGCACCGTGCTCCGGTAGGCTACCTTTTGTGAAGGCGTTCTTCGCAATGTCATGAGTGTGGCGGAGGTGATCCGAGCCTGGAAGTTGGGGGAAGACCCGCCTGTTGTTGACAAGACCGCCCACGGAAATTCCACCGAAACCCACACCGTGGTATCCACGTTCGCGACCGATCACACGTGTCCGTGTGCCTTGGCCGATGGCGCGCTGGTACGCAATCGCAATTTTCATCGCGGTGTCCACCGACTCCGAACCGGAGCCGGTGTAGAAGATTTTGTTCAGCTTTTTGCCAACTTCACCTGGCGCGATCTGCGAACTCGAATGCGATCGGATGCCCCATCTGGAAAGAGGGTGCGAAATCCAAAGTCATGATTTGACGTTCAACTGCCTGTGCAATGGACTTTCTGGCGTGACCAGCATTGACACACCAAAGGCCCGCGGTCCCATCAAGAACCTTATTGCCATCGACGTCCTGATAGTAAACGCCTTCTGCTGAAGCTAGGAGGCGTGGTGCTTTGTTGAACTGCCGATTTGCCGTAAAAGGCATCCAGTAGCTCTCGAGGTTTAGAGTGTTTGCGATATTCATTCTGGTTCCTCCTCAGCCTTAAAGTTTCGTTCGTTCGGATTTCGGATCGTACATTGGTCGGATCGACGCGTCGGCGGCAAAGCGTTGTCCAGCGACCTCGATTTCGTATGTCGAGGCGAGAACCTGCTCCTCAGTTTCACCTTTGCACGGCACGTATCCCATCCCAATTGCGCCACCAAGATAGTGGCCGTAATTGCCGGAAGTGATGATCGACACGATCTTGCCATCGCGTACGAGAGCTTCGTTGTGGAAGAGCAAAGGCTCGGGATCGCGAAGCTTGAACTGAAGCATCCTCCTCTCCAAACCGTCTTCCTTGCGCTTGATCACCGCCTCACGTCCGATGAAGTCTCCTTTGGCAGTCTTAACCGCAAAACCGAGGCCTGCTTCCAGAACGTGGTCTTCGTCTGTGATGTCGTGGCCAAAATGGCGGAAACCCTTCTCGATACGGCACGAATCCAGAGTATGAAGGCCGCAGAGCTTCAGCCCGGTTTCCTGACCGGCCTGTTCGATGGTTTCGAACACATGGGCGGTCTGGTCGGTCGAGACATAGAGTTCCCAACCGAGCTCGCCAACGTATGTGACACGATGAGCTCGAGCGAGACCCATACCGATCTCGATCTCCTGAGCCGTTCCGAACGGGAAGGCTTCATTTGAGAAGTCGTTGGGGCTGATCCGCTGGATGACCTCGCGCGATTTTGGTCCCATCAGGACGAGGACCGATTCCGACGCGGTGATGTCGGTGATGACGACAAACTCTTCCGCGTCCAGCTTGTTGCGGAGCCAGGCAAGGTCGCGTTGCAAGGTTGCACCGGGGACGACCAGGAAGAACGCGGTCTCGGACAGGCGCGTGATCGTCAGGTCGCATTCGATGCCGCCTTTGCTGTTCAGCATCTGGGTATAAACGATGCGGCCCGGTGCCACGTCCATCTGGTTGGCGCAAACCCGTTGGAGGAACTTGAGCGCGTCACGTCCTTCCACGCGGATCTTGCCGAACGATGTCATGTCGAACAGGCCGACTCCGTTTCTGACCGCGAGGTGTTCTTTTTTCTGGTTCTCGAACCAGTTCTGTCTTTTCCAGCTGTAGCGATACTCGCGCTCCTGGCCTTCCTTGGCGAACCAGTTGGCGCGCTCCCACCCGGCGACTTCGCCAAAGACCGCTCCGCGCGCTTTCAGATGCTCGTGCAGCGGTGAGCGGCGGATGCCGCGCGACGTGGCAACCTGCCGATAGGGGAAGTGGTCGGCATAGAGCAGACCGAGAGTTTCTGTCACGCGTTCCTTGAGGTAGGCGCGGTTTTTCTGGAATGGCTGCGCACGACGGATATCAACTTCCCAAAGATCGAAAGGCGGCTCGCCATCGTTCATCCACTGGGCAAGTGCAAAACCCGCACCGCCAGAGGACGATATGCCGATTGAGTTATAACCCGCGGCAACCCAGTAGCCCTTCATCTCAGGCGCTTCGCCGAGATAATAGCGGTCATCGGGCGTGAAGCTTTCCGGACCATTGAAGAAGGTGTGAATGCCGGCCGTTTCCAGCATAGGCATACGGTTGACGGCCTTTTCGAGAATGGGTTCGAAATGGTCGAAGTCCTCGGGCAGTTGGTCAAAGCAGAAGTCCTCACGAATGCCATCCATGCCCCAAGGCTTCGCAACGGGCTCGAATGCGCCGAGCAGCATTTTGCCAGCATCTTCCTTGTAATAGGCACATTCATCTGGAACGCGGAGAACTGGAAGGCGCGAAAGATTTTCAATCGCCTCAGTTACAATATAGAAATGCTCGCAAGCATGGAGTGGCAGCGTGACGCCTGAGCGTGCCGCGAGATCACGACCCCACATGCCGCCGCAGTTGACGACTTGCTCGGTGTCAATCGTACCATGTTCGCCGTTTTGCTCCCACGATACTCCGGTAACGCGACCATCTCGGTCATGAACCTTTGTTACCTTGACGTTTTCGATGATCTTCGCGCCAAGTTGACGTGCTCCCTTCGCAAGGGCCATCGCGATGTTGGCCGGATCGCACTGCCCATCGAGGGGCAGATGAACTGCCCCGACAACGTCGTTGATGTTGAGATGTGGATAGAGGTTCTTCACCTCTTGCGGCGAAATCTCGTTCACATCGACGTCGAAGGCACGCGCAAGCGTTGCCTGACGGTAGATTTCCTCTTTGCGCTCCTCTGTCAAAGCAACGGTGATCGACCCGTTCTGACGCATGCCGGTGGCGATGCCAGTTTCCGCCTCAAGCTTGACGTAGAGGTCAGCAGAGTATTTTGCGAGCCGGGTCATGTTCTGGGAAGCGCGAAGCTGACCGATAAGACCGGCTGCATGCCATGTCGTGCCAGAGGTCAGTTGCCTGCGCTCCAGCAGAACGATGTCCGTCCAGCCAAGCTTAGCCAGATGGTATGCAACCGAGCAGCCGGAAATTCCGCCACCGATGATGACGACGCGTGCCTTTGAAGGAATGTTACTCATGCGCGGATTCTTTCGTTCTGCTTGTCCCAAAGCGGTTCGTCAGCCTGCACGGTGGCCGCGTGACGTTGTCCAAATATTTCAATTTCAAGACGGGTTCCGGGTTCGTGGAGATCTGATCGAAGCATGCCAAGGGCGATGGACTTTCCAACGCGGTGTCCGTAACCGCCTGATGTCGTCTCACCAACAATCGTGTCACCCAGCCAGATCGTCGACATATACGGTGCGTCGAAATCACCGGCATCAACAGTCAGCGTCACAAAACGCTTCGACACGCCTGCCTGTTTTTCCGAGACCAAGGCAACCTTTCCGATGAAGTCTTCCTTGTCCCATTTCACAAAGCGTTCCAGACCGCCTTGCAGCACGGTGTAGTCTGTCGATAGGTCGCCCTTCCACGCGCGGTACCCCTTTTCGAGACGCAGCGAGTCCAAGGCGAACATGCCGAACGGGCGAAGCCCGAAGGGCTGTCCAGCGTTCCAGATTGCATCGAAAACCGCTGGGGTGTCTTCTACCCCGCTGTGGATTTCCCACCCAAGTTCACCCGCAAACGATACACGGATGATCCTGCATTCCTTGCCGCCGATTTCTGTCGTCTGGTGGGTCAGCCAACCCTTGGCAAGATCCGCGGACGTGACCGACGTCAGAATGTCGCGCGATGCCGGACCAGTCAAAATCTGGCAGGAGAACTGCTCAGTGATGTCGGTGATCGTGATCTCGGTGTCCTTGGGAAGATGTTTCTCCAACCATTCGCGGTCATGCCATTGAGCTATAGCTGCCGTAATAAGGATGAATTCATCCTCCCCGATCGACATAACGGACATTTCCGTCACGATACGCCCCTTTGCATCGGCAAAATATGCGAGGCCGATCCTGCCTGGCTTCGGCACCAAGCCCGTCGTCAGGCCGAGCAGCCACTGCCGGGCACCGGGGCCGTCGACTTTGAAACGCGAGAAGCCCGGGAGGTCGAGAATGCCAGCGTGATCGCGGACGGCTTCGCACTCCTCCTTCACACGTTCCTGCCACGGGCCGGAGCGGCTGAAGGTTTCGCTTGCGGCTTCGCTCGTGTCATCGCCCGGCTTGGCGTACCAGTTTGCGCGTTCCCAACCGTTGAACGGTCCGAACTGTCCACCAAGGGCCATTGTTTTATCGTGGATAGCAGAAAGTTTGCGATCGCGTGCCGCAGGCCACATGTGCTTCGGGAAATGGATGGCATATTCGTTGCCATAGATTTCGAGTGCCTTATCGACGCAATATTGCGGGTCGGTGTAATTGGTGTAGCGACGCGGATCGCACGACCACATGTCCCACTCGGTTTGACCTTCAATGATCCATTCCGCGAGAACTTTGCCCGCGCCGCCGCCTTGAGCAATCCCGAATGTGAAAACACAGGCTTCGAATGCGTTGGGAACACCCGGCATCGGGCCGATCAGCGGGTTGCCGTCCGGTGCGTAGGGGATAGGTCCGTTGATGACCTTCGAGAGACCGGCAGTGCCGAGGATCGGGACGCGTTCAACGGCATCATTCAGATACCATTCCAACCGATCCAGATCGTCTGGATAAAGCTGGAACGAAAAGTCTTCCGGCATTGGATCGGCTGAAGTGTTCCAGTGAGCCCGGCAGTTCCGTTCATAAGGGCCGAGATTCATGCCAGTCTTTTCTTGACGAAGATAGTAGGAGCTGTCGACGTCTCGTAGAAGCGGCAGCTTGCCACCGTTCTCGCGTGACCATGCAGCAAGCTCCGGGATTTCATCGAAAAGAATATACTGATGGCTCATGACCGCCATCGGCACTTCGCGACCGAACATTCGGCCGACTTCCTGCGCGCGATAACCGGCGGCGTTGACCACAAACTCGCATCGGATATCGCCCTTTTCGGTTGCGATGACCCACTCATCTCCATCGCGGCGAACGGAGGTGACGGGGCAAAAACGAATGATCTTCGCGCCCATATCGCGAGCCCCCTTCGCGAGCGCCTGGGTTAGCTGTGCCGGATCGATATCCCCATCGTTAGGATCATAGAGAGCCCCCTTGAGATCATGTGTTTCAAGGAACGGGTACCGCCCCTTGATTTCATCGACTCCTAAGACCTCGATATCCATGCCCTGATAGCGACCCATACCTTTGACGCGCTGGAATTCGAGCATACGATCATCGGTATGGGCGAGACGAAGCGATCCGGTGACATGGTAGTTCATCGGATAATCGACCTCGGCACCAAGCCGCTTGTACAGTTCGGTTGAATATCGCTGCATGTTCATCAGCGACCAAGACGACGAGAACGTCGGTACGTTCCCGGCTGCGTGCCACGTCGATCCTGATGTCAATTCATTTTTTTCGAGAAGGACACAATCCGTCCACCCCGCTTTCGCCAAATGATAAAGACCGGAAACGCCAACGACGCCACCGCCGATGACGACCACGCGTGCTCTTGAGGGTAGTTCGGACATTCAAATCTCCTCAATTTCAGAGTGCGCGTTGCAGTTCTGGGAGTGCCTCAAACAAGTCAGCCACTAGGCCGTAGTCGGCAACCTGAAAAATCGGAGCCTCTTCGTCCTTGTTAATGGCGACGATGACCTTGGAGTCTTTCATGCCTGCCAAATGCTGGATCGCGCCAGAAATGCCGCAAGCGATGTAAAGGTCAGGTGCGACGACTTTGCCCGTCTGACCGATCTGGAGATCGTTCGGCGCGTATCCGGCATCGACCGCTGCACGCGAGGCACCGACGGCTGCGCCCAGTTTTTCAGCCACAGGAAATATGACTTCCGAGAATTTCTCGGCGGACCCAAGCGCGCGCCCACCGGAGATGATGATCTTGGCCGAGCTGAGCTCCGGAAGATCTGACGAGGATAGAGCATCGCTCACGAAGGTCGAAAGCCCCGGATCTGCCGACGCAGCCAATTGTTTGATGGATGCCGAGCCACCGTCCTCGGTGGATTCGAATGCTGCTGCTCTGACGGTGAGGACCTGTATAGCGTCCGTGGTCTGGATAGTCTGTATGGCATTTCCCGCGTAGATAGGGCGCTTGAAGGTATTAGGTGAGACGACCTCGGTGATCTCGGATATCTGTGCGACATCAAGCAAAGCCGCCACGCGCGGCATGACGTTTTTGCCAACGGACGTCGCGGCCGTAATCAAGGTGCCGTAGGAGGCCGCAAGTCCAACGATCAGGTCGGCGAGTGGCTCAGCAAGATTGTTGGCAAAATGCGGTGCTTCGGCAACCAGCACTTTCGCCACACCAGCGAGCGAGGCTGTGGATTTGGCGACAGTCCCGACATTCTGACCTGCCACGAGGATGTGGATTTCGCCGCCAATCTTACGTGCTGCCGTAAGAGCTTTAGTCGTTTGGTCCGATACGGTTTCGGAATTATGGTCAGCAATCAAGAGTATGGTCATTGTATTGTCTCCCGGCTCAAAAAACGCCAGCTTCTGATTTGAGTTTCTCGACCAGTTCGGCCATCGACTTCACCTTGATGCCTGCTTTGCGGCCACTTGGCTCCTCGGTCTTCAGAACCTTCACGCGTGGGGCGGTGGAGATGCCGAGAGCCGCCGGAGACGTTTTGTCGAGCGGCTTTTTCTTTGCCTTCATGATGTTTGGAAGAGACGCATATCTCGGCTCGTTCAGGCGCAGGTCCGTGGTGACGACGGCGGGAAGCTTGATAGAGATAGTTTGCAAACCACCGTCCACCTCTCGGGTGACAGTTACCCGACCATTTTCGATCACCACCTTGGAGGCGAAAGTGCCTTGCGCACAACCCAGAAGGGCCGCGAGCATTTGTCCGGTCTGATTGCTGTCATCGTCTATCGCTTGCTTGCCGACGATGATCAGTCCCGGCTGTTCTGTCTCAGCAACGGATTTGAGGATTTTCGCAACGGCCAATGGCTCTACGTTGTCATCAGTTTCGACAAGGATTGCTCTGTCAGCGCCCATGGCAAGTGCTGTTCGAAGTGTTTCCTCGGCCTTTGCGGGGCCGATTGAAACGACGACGACTTCCTGTGCAACACCAGCTTCTTTGAGGCGCAGCGCTTCTTCGACCGAGATTTCGTCGAATGGGTTCATCGACATCTTCACATTGGCCAGTTCCACGTCCGACCCATCGGCCTTCACACGGATTTTGACGTTGTAGTCGATTACTCTTTTTACAGGCACGAGGATTTTCATGTTTGTCTCCGAAGTCTAGCGCGTCAGCCCGCGTCAGGGTTTGTGGCTCGCTCCTGGCGAGCCTGAAGTGCGTTTGAAGTCAGCATCAAAGCGCCTGCGACGATAATTAGAAGCGTTGCGACGGCAGTGATGGCGGGACTGATCTGCTCGCGTAGGCCTGACCACATCTGGCGGGGAAGTGTTTTCTGCTCTGCGCCGCTTACGAAGAGGGCAATCACAACGTCGTCGAATGATGTGACGAAGGCAAATATCGCTCCCGCAACCACGCCCGGCATGATGATAGGTAGCATCACCCGACGGAATGCGGTGGTCGGGGACGCCCCGAGACTTGCAGCGGCCCGCATGAGACGGTGATCGAAGCCTGAAAGTGTGGCAGCGACAGTGATCATAACGAAAGGTGCGCCGAGTGCGGTGTGCGAGAGGATAAGCCCGGTCAACGTATTCAGGAGGCCGATGTCGGCATAGAAGTAGAAGATGCCAACCGCGGCCACTACGACAGGGATGACGATCGGCGAGATAATGATCGCCGAAAGTGCCATTTTCCAAGGGCAATCCGGGCGGTTAAGCCCAATTGCAGCGAGTGTCCCAAGGATTGTCGAGAGAAGCGTTGCGAATACCGCCACGATGATGCTGTTGCGAGCAGCCAACTGCCAGTCCGCCGAGGAAAACACGGCCTCATACCAACGCAAAGATAGTCCCGGCATTGGATAGGTGAAGAATGGCTCCGAATTGAACGAAAGCGGAATAATTGCGAGTATCGGTGCCATCAGGAAGAAGAGGACTACGGCGGAGAATGCACGCAGCAACCAGCGAGCACCGTTTGCTTTGGGGCGTAAGGTCGCGGCACTCATGCTTTTGCTCCCGAACGGCGTCCGTAGGCAATAACGAGCGCCGTATAGAACCCAACAACAAGCGCGAGGAGTACGACTGCAAGAGCCGCTGCCATGCCCCAGTTGGAGGATTGATTGACAAAATAGGCGATGAAATAGCTCAGCATCTGATCTTTTGGACCGCCGACAAGAGCCGGGGTGATGTAGTAGCCGAGCGCAAGGATGAATACGAGAAGGGCTCCCGCTCCGACGCCGGGAAGCGTCAACGGTAGGTAGACCCTAAGAAAAGCCTTGTAGGGAGGAGCACCAAGAGATGACGCAGCCCGCCAGTAAGTGCCCGGAATGCCTTTCATCACAGCATGAACTGGAAGCACAACGAATGGCAGGAGAATATGCGTCATTGCAATCAGCACGCCAACGCGGTTGTGGACCAGTTCGATCGGATCGACGATGGCACCGAGATATTTGAGGAGTGAATTAACCACGCCGTTGCTTTGTAGCAGGACCAGCCATGCGGTCGTGCGAACCAGCAGCGAGGTCCAGAAGGGCAGAAGAACGAGCATCATCAGCCAACGTTCCGTCTTCGCATCTGTCGATGCCAGCATGTAGGCGAGGGGGTAACCAATAAGGACGCAAAGTGCGGTGACTGAGAGGCTGATGAAAATAGTTCGCAGGATCACATCAATGTATATTGCATCATCAGCCGCAGTCGTGATGGAGCCATCTGGACCTTTTTTGAGGTCAACTGCTTTCAATAAGTAATAACTGGTCAGAGCGGGCGATCCATCAACGACTGTCTGCCAGGTCTGTGGGTCGCCCCATCGCTCATTGGTGGCGATCAGCCCTTCTTTCGCTTTTTCCGGGTTCACGCTTTCCAGCTCACGAACGGTACGGGTCAGCAGCGTTCTGAAACCGGCGTCGAGATAATTCAGGCGTTTGCCGACTTCCGCTATGCGGTCCCGAGGCGCGGCTTTCAGGTCATTGACGAAGGCACTGAATGTTTTATGCGACGGCAATCCCTGCCGGTCCCAAGCTGCCAGAAGTGGGGCGCTTGTCGCCAGAACAGATGGAACCTCGCGGTTATCCACGGCTCGAACGAGAAGAAGTCCGATAGGCAGCAGAAACGTCACAAGCAGGAATACAAGGAGAGGAGCGATCAGAAGAAGCGCCTTCGCGCTGCCAGCTCTGCGTGATCTGTCCAGTCGTTTTTTTAGCTCAGCATCAGGCACAGCATGTACGTCCTCACGCACGTCTGCTTTATTGTCGAATACCGTGTTTTGCAGGGTTTGAGCCATCGTCTATCTCACCAACTCGCATTGAAGACTCGGCGGAGGCATGCCCCCCGCCGAGAAGCTCGTTATTTCGCAAGCCAGTTGTTGAAGCGCTCCGTCAGCTCTTCGTCGTGGTCTGCCCAGAACTGCGCGGAAATCGAGAACGAGGTTTTCGAATTTTCCGGAGCAGTCGGCAGATTAGGCAGCACGTTGTTATCCACATACTTGGCAGCTTCGATGCTGGATGGTCCGTAAGGGATGTACTTTGTCTGCTCTGCCAGGTTTTTTGGCTTGCTCGCGAAGGCTACGAATTTCTTCGCAAGTTCCAGCTTGGATGTGCCCTTTGGAATTGCCCACATATCCCAATCAAGCGCAGCGCCATCCCAGCCGATCTTGAAGTTCTTACCGCTGGACTTCACCGCGTCGTAGATACGGCCGTTATAAGCAGTGGTAATAGCTACTTCGCCATCAGCAAGGAGTTGAGGAGGCTGTGCGCCAGCGCCCCACCAGACTTTAACGCTCGCTTTGATTTCATCGAGCTTCTTGAACGCGCGATCGACGCCTTCCTTGGTTTCCAGCACCTTGTATACGTCAGCCGGAGCAATACCGTCGGCGATCAACGCAAGTTCAAGTGTGGATTTTGGCGATTTGCGAAGAGAGCGAGCACCCGGGAATTTCTTCACGTCCCAGATGTCGGCGACCGTCTGTGGTCCACCGTTGGGAAACTTTGCAGCGTCATAGGCGAAGATATAGGCAAAAGCGACGTTTCCGATAGCGCATTCAAGTGCGGAGCCTGGGAGGAATTTGTCTTTGCCACCCAAGCTGTCGTAGTCGATTTTCTCGAGCCAACCTTCGTCGCATCCTTGCAAAGCGTGACCAGGTTCGACATCAACGACATCCCAGCTTATTGTGCCGGTTTCGACCATGCCTTTAAGCTTCGCGGTCTCGCCACTCCATTCGTCCGTGACGATGTTCGCACCCGATTCCTTCTTGAAAGGTTCGAAGTATGCTTTGGCCTGGCTCTCCTGATATGCACCGCCCCATGAAGCGATGGTAAGAGTGTCGGCTGCATGCGCAATGCCAGAAGTCCCTGCAAGAAAAGTCGCGAAGATTGCTGCTTTTGTGAATCTGGACATCTTTTTATGTGTCATTTTCATTCCCCTTGGTTGATGTGGTTATTCACATTCCAATCGCGAACTGATGAGAGAGCTCGCTACTGGTATATTCCAGGCCGTAACTCGGTTGAGAAAGGCAAGGATCTAGGGGCGGCGCTGTTCATTGCAGCGCGGCGCAGTCCGTTAGGCTCCAGCTGATGTTGAGCTTTTTGCCCCTTGTCACGCTCGATGAATGCAACGAGCCATTCGGAACCTTGATGACAATGTCGTTGCTGCCGAGGGCGGAAACGCGGACGCGAACATGATCACCGAGGTAGATCACCTCTTCGACAACTGCCGCAGTGGCGTTATCATTGTCATTGTCGTTCTTTGGATCGATGTGAATTCGCTCCGGCCTGATCGACAATGTCGTTCGGTCACCGGGGCGGATAGAAGGCGGGGCCTTGGCTTGGACGATCTGGTCAGCGCCGTCGAGCTTAACCCGGCAAATTGATCCTTCGACGGATTCGACCTTGCCCAGCAGAGCATTGTTGTCGCCGATGAAGCGAGCAACAAAAGGATTGGACGGGTTTTCGTAGATATCCGTCGGCGAACCGAGCTGTTGAACGATGCCGTCGTTGAAGATCGCGATCCGGTCTGACATCGTGAGCGCTTCGCTCTGATCGTGGGTTACATAAACGATCGAAATGCCGAGCTTTTCATGGAGATGTTTAATCTCGAGCTGCATGTGCTCCCGGAGCTGTTTATCGAGCGCACCAAGAGGTTCATCCATTAGGATAAGCGATGGTTTGAAGACGAGTGCCCGAGCCAATGCTATGCGCTGCTGCTGGCCACCCGAAAGTTGGGCCGGACGGCGGTCCGCGAACTGTCCCATCTGCACCATATCGAGTGCTTCCTCGACTTGGTCCTTTTGGTCTGCCTTGCTCACATTTCTCATTTGCAGAGGAAACGCGACATTCTCCGCAACAGACATGTTGGGAAAGAGGGCATAATTCTGAAAAACAACGCCAATGTTCCGGCGGTGTGGGGGAAGTCGTTCGATTGGTTTGCCGTCCAGTACAATTGTTCCTGATGTCGGCATCTCGAACCCGGCGAGCATCATGAGCGATGTCGTTTTGCCAGAACCCGATGGTCCCAACATCGTCAGAAATTCACCCCTTCGAATGTCGAGGTTCAGTCGTTTGACGACGATGTTTTTGCCATCGTAGGTTTTCTCTACGGCATCGAAGCGTACAATATTTCCGTCGTTTTGATGATTCATGAGCACATACCCCGACAGAACAAGGGGTCCGTTTCGAAAGTCATCGGTAGATACAGGTCCGCATTGCGGAGCACACCCCTAGAGGCGTTCCGTCCAGTTTTTTTCAAGTTCCCACTCCGTCTTAGGGCCTGATCTTTTTGCCTCGCGGCGTCAGTGCCAATCTTGTAAAAATCGGATTGTCAAAATAATTCCACAGAAAAAATTTTTTTACAAGCGTGAAAACATGAGCTTGATTTTTCACAAATGAATATTCAGTATCACCATGGAAGCTAAAACTGCTTGTAAAACATCGCGGGAAATTTCATGGAAGGGGATGCCATAAAATTCAGCGACCTCGGCGTCTCTGATAAAAATGCAAGAATTTGGAATTTTGCGCGAGGATCCCCATGCCCCCTAGAAGTTTGCGTAGAGCCGAAGACCTCCCGACCGAGGACGCAGTGCCCGAAAACGAAATCGGCGGACAAATCCGGGAGCTACGGAAGGTCAAAGGATTAACACTTCAACAGGTCGCAGACGCATCTGATATATCCGTCGGGTATCTCAGTCAGATCGAACGCAACCAGACAAAACTACCAATTGGCGTATTGAAGAAGATCAGCAGCACTCTTGGAGTGCACATGAACTGGTTTTTCCATGCGGACGACGTGCCGAGTTCTGAAAGGGACGTGGTTGTCAGATCGCATAATCGCCGCCGGTTTACCTTCACGGGAATCGGAATTGAGGAAGAACTGCTGTCGCCCAATTTGGGAGGCCCATTGGAAATGCTGATGAGTACCATTGAGCCAGGTGCCGATAGCGGCGACTACAGTCATGACGGCGTTGAAGCGGGACTTGTCGTTTCCGGTCGACTGGACTTGTGGGTTTCGGGAACTTTCTTCCAGCTTGAGGAGGGAGACAGTTTCGCGTTCAAGAGCACTGAAATTCATCGCTGCGCAAACTCTGCCGATAAGCCAGCGAAGATCGTGTGGGTGATTACTCCACCACACTACTAGCATAGCAGAGGCCCCGAGAACGTAATGACGCGGGGTCGATAATCATCACAACGCGTTTTGTCACTTCGCTTCGGCGGAGCGTAGACGACTGCGCGTGTCAAATGGCTATAAAAGGGGAAAACTAATGCCATCAAATTTCATTCTCACCCTCAACTGCGAAGACAAGGTGGGCATCGTTGCAGCTGTCACGACCGAACTCGCAGCTATTGGTGCCAACATCGCTGAAAGCAACCAATACTGGGACAGGAATTCCAACCGGTTTTTTATGCGGCTAGCATTCACGACATCGGACGAGAAAAAAAGAGACGATGTCGAACGTACATTGAAATCTGTGACCGACCGGTTCGAAATGAAGACGAAACTGGTCGATATCAGCCGCAAACCCAAACTTATAATTATGGTGTCCAGGTTCGACCATGCGATGCTTCACCTGTTGTATCAAATCCGTGTCGGCTGGCTGAATGCCGAAGTGGTCGCAATCGTTTCAAACCACGACGACAGCGCTGCGACCGCAAAGCTCGAAGGCATTCCATTTTATTGCTGGAAGGTGACGAAGGAAAACAAGGCAGAACAGGAGGAACGCCTGATCGCTTTGACCGCCGAAACGGGAGCCGACTTGGTCATCCTCGCCCGTTACATGCAAGTGCTATCCGATAACCTTTCCACGCGGCTTTTCGGGAAGATCATCAACATTCATCACTCGTTCCTGCCGTCGTTCAAGGGCGCGAAACCATATCATCAGGCCTTTGATCGTGGCGTTAAGATTATCGGTGCCACGTCGCATTACGTGACACCCGACCTGGATGAAGGCCCGATCATTGAACAGGAAACCGAGCGCGTGACGCATGCCATGTCCGCTGAAGATTTCGTCGCTACGGGCCGAGACATTGAAAGCCGGGTGCTGGCGCGCGCCGTCAAAATGCATTCCGAATGCCGCGTCATGCTCAACGGTCACAAGACCGTTGTTTTCAGTTAAGGCCGTAAAAATGGATAGGTTTCCAAATATACTCTCGGGCAAAGCCGTCGCGGACGACGTTCTGGAACAGGTGAAGAAGGAAACCAAGCTACTCGAGGAGCATGGTATCAAGCCCGGGCTGGCTGTCGTTATCGTCGGCAGCGATCCTGCAAGCCAAGTTTACGTGAGCTCGAAAGGAAAGAAAGCCGAGGAATGTGGATTCATGTCGATCAAGCATGAACTGCCGGAACACACCAGCGAATCCGACCTTCTGTCGCTGATTGAGACATTGAATGGCTATCCCGCCGTTCACGGCATTCTCGTTCAGCTACCTCTGCCCAAACACATCGATGCCGATAATGTTGTCCAAGCTATCTCACCGGATAAAGACGTCGATGGCTTTCACCACCTCAACGTTGGGAAGTTAAGTGCCGGGGCAACCAATGATGCTTTCGTTCCATGCACACCGGCCGGCTCGATGATCCTCATCCAAAAAGTCCTTGGCGATGACTTGTCGGGACTGAATGCTGTTGTCATCGGCCGTTCTAATATTGTTGGAAAGCCGATGGCAAATTTGCTGCTTGCGGCAAACGCAACGGTGACGATAGCTCACAGCAAAACGGATAACCTTCCGGGCGTGTGTCGTCAGGCGGATATCGTTGTTGCAGCCGTGGGACGTCCCATGATGGTGAAGTCTGATTGGATAAAACCTGGCGCTCTGGTGATTGACGTAGGCATCAACAGAATTTCAGACGGGACGAAGTCTCGGCTGGTCGGAGATGTGGACTTCACGCAGGTTCTAGAAATTGCCGGGACCATTACCCCGGTGCCTGGCGGAGTGGGGCCAATGACCATTGCGATGCTCATGGCCAATACTTTGAACGCGGCGTGCGCAGCCAACGGTCTGCCTCGCCCCAAATTCTGAGCCTGAACAGGTTGCGCCTGGAGTATGACGATGAGTGACGAACATGAACGCGAATCGATGGAATTTGACGTTGTTATCGTCGGCGCTGGACCTGCGGGTCTATCTGCGGCGATACGGCTGAAACAGGTCAATCCGGACCTTTCCGTCGTGGTTTTGGAAAAGGGTGCCGAAGTCGGCGCGCATATTCTGTCCGGTGCCGTTGTCGATCCTATCGGCATCGACCGCCTGCTGCCAGGCTGGCGTGAAGAGGAGGGGCATCCCTTCAAGACCGAAGTGAAGGACGACCAGTTCCTGCTGCTCGGCCCGGCTGGGTCCATCCGTCTTCCAAATTTCCTGATGCCGCCACTGATGAGCAACCACGGCAATTATATCGTCTCTCTCGGCCTGGTCTGTCGGTGGTTGGCGGAAAAAGCCGAAGCGCTTGGCGTTGAAATCTATCCCGGCTTTGCGGCAACCGAAGTGCTTTATAACGACGAAGGTGCCGTCATCGGCGTCGCGACCGGCGACATGGGCGTTGAGCGGAACGGAGAGCCGGGACCGGCCTTCACACGCGGTATGGAACTGCATGGCAAATATGTGCTGATCAGCGAGGGTGTGCGTGGATCGCTGGCGAAACAGCTCATCCAAAAATTCGATCTCTCCAAGGACAGCGATGTCCAGAAATACGGCATCGGCATCAAGGAGCTCTGGCAGGTCAAGCCGGAAAAGCACCGGCCCGGCCTCGTGCAGCACTCCTTCGGCTGGCCGCTGGGCATGAAAACCGGGGGCGGGTCGTTCCTCTATCATCTCGAAGACAACCTCGTTGCCGTCGGCTTCGTGGTGCATCTGAACTACAAGAGCCCCTATCTCTATCCGTTCGAAGAGTTCCAGCGTTACAAGACGCATCCGGCCATTCGGGACACTTTTGAGGGCGGCAAACGCCTGTCCTATGGCGCGCGTGCCATTACCGAGGGCGGATATCAGTCCGTGCCGAAGCTGACCTTCCCCGGCGGTGCGCTGATCGGCTGTTCCGCCGGTTTCGTCAACGTGCCACGCATCAAGGGCAGCCACAATGCGGTGCTATCCGGCCTGATGGCGGCGGATAGGATTGCCGATGCCTTAGCAGCCGGTCGCGCCAATGATGAGGTGATCGAGATCGAAAATGAGTGGCGCGACAGCGACATCGGCAAGGATCTCAAGCGCGTGCGCAACGTCAAGCCGCTATGGTCGAGGCTCGGCACTGCCATCGGCGTCGGTCTAGGTGGCCTGGATATGTGGACCAACCAACTTCTCGGCTTCTCTATTTTCGGCACGCTGAAACACGGCAAGACGGATGCGGAAAGCCTGGAGCCCGCCAAGTTCCACAAGCCGATTGCCTATCCGAAGCCCGACGGCGTGCTCACCTTCGACCGCCTGTCTTCCGTCTTCATCTCCTCTACCAACCACGAGGAAGACCAGCCGGTGCACCTGCAGGTCAAGGACATGGATTTGCAGAAACGCTCCGAACACGATGTCTATGCCGGTCCTTCGACACGCTACTGTCCGGCCGGTGTGTATGAGTGGGTGGAAAAGGACGGCGAAGAGGTTTACGTCATCAATGCGCAAAACTGCGTCCACTGCAAAACCTGCGACATCAAGGACCCCAACCAGAACATCAACTGGGTGCCGCCGCAGGGCGGTGAAGGCCCGGTTTATTCCAATATGTGATGGTGTTGAGCTGCCAAAAGAAACTGCATAAATGTCACAACACCCAAACGAGGGCTTGAGTGCCGATTTCTAACTCCCGGCGTCTCGTCGCTATTTCTGGCGGCTACAGAGCTTTCATTTGTTGGCAGACCGTCGAGCGAACGCCTTGACCCAGTACTTAGGAAAGCCGCAAAGTTTTCGCCTGAAATGATCTACGCTCTGGCATCTGTTTCCCCACTAGTCTAATTTTCGGCCCGGAAACGAAGCTCACTATAGCGGGCAATCAAAGATAAACTAGGTCCGAGTGTTAAGGTGACGGTGCCACCATTCGCGGAGAAAACTACGCACTGCTGGGGCCACCGCTTCGCGAAAATGTGCCCGAAAAGTTACCGATAGGCACCAGGAAATATAATGTCTTGATCGACGAGGATATTGAACTTGTAGCCGGGCGAATTTCCAGCGTCGGCTGAACATCAATATTCCGTTGTATAGTCCGGTCCGCAACCCGCCGAACGTTTCCGCGAAATTCCGCCGCGCCGCATCCGAGGCCGTGTCCTGGGTCGCGAGCGTCGAGCTTTGCGGGACAGCCATATCGATACCCGTCCCGATTAGGGCAATCAGCACGGCTGAGCCGACGGTTTTCAAATAATGATTGTTCACCTTGTCGCTGAAACCGCCATATCCTTGCGCGTCCGTCGCTTCAGCTTCTCGGCAATGGCATTCAGAATCATTGTTATGCTCCACTACATTGGGAGCGGAAATTTCTCCGGTAATCGTCAACACGCGGTTAACCAAGAAAATTTGCGACAGGGCCGCTGGCCGCCTATATCGGCGGGTAAGGTTCGGAAGCGTTAAGCCGCAGCAACTGACCGCGAATAGACGCCGGGCGGCATTCCCACATGCCGATTGAAGGCGACGCTGAAAGCGCTGGTCGATCCATAGCCGACGCGCTCGGCAATGTCCGCTATGGGTATATCCTCGCGGAGGAACTCCTTTGCCAGTGCCATACGCCATCCCGTCGCGTATTCCATCGGTGCTACACCAACTTCCTTGCGGAAACGATCGAAGAAGGTCGAGCGAGACATGGCAGCCTCCTGAGCAAGCGTCTCCACCGTCATGCTACGACCCGGATCTGCGTGTATCCGGCGCAAGGTCGGCGCCAGCAGCGGATCGGCCATGCCACGCAGGAGACCCGGCGGTGCCTTGGCGCTTGCTGCCGATCGTAACGCGTCGATGAACAACACATCGAGCAATCGGTGGAGGACCATTTCGCGCGCGGCACGATCAGCCCTCCTCTCCTCGTTGATCATTCGGACGAGAGCGATCAGTCGCTCTTCACCATGAACATGGATGACTTCCGGCAGCAGAGATACGAGAAGGGCTTTGTCATCCGAGCCGAAAGTGCAATGCCCGACCAGTGCCTTGATCTCCGCCGGCGCTTCCGGGTCGCCCAGGCGAAAGACACCGGGGCTGGTTTCCAGACGTTGGGGAAGTGCGCCGCGTGGTGGCGGCTCCATGCTGCTCATCGTGAATGAGAAGATCTTTGGGACCAGGACGAAGTCACCGTCAGTGAGCACCATTGGCTCACGACCGGCAATCGTCATCAGGCAACGGCCCTCGACCACGGCGCAGTAGAAGGGGCTTCCGACCTCCGTACGCTCAACGAGCCACCGACCGCCGCCCGTCACCAGCTTTGATATCGACGGGCTCGGCTTCAACAAGGAAACAACTTCGGCAACCGGATCGGTCATCAATTCGGACTTTCGCTAAACAATCTCGGACATGCGCATATAGCAGGTCCGGTTGATCAGGTCCATCTTCAGCCTTGTTAAATGTCAGGAGACGGAACATGCCAAAGATCCTCATCACCGGTTGCTCGTCCGGTTTCGGCCTCGCCATCGCACAAAAATTCTTGAACACCGGGTGTGACGTCGTCGCAACCATGCGCACGCCGCGAAGCGACCTTCTTCCTTCGAACGACAGGCTCGAAATCTTGCAGCTGGATGTCACCAGCGCGGACAGCATTGCTGAGGCGGTCGAAACCGCCGGCACGATCGATGCTCTGGTCAACAATGCCGGGGTCGGCATGCTCAATGTGCTTGAAGGCACAGAGATGTCGAATATCCGCGAACTGTTCGAGACAAACGTCTTCGGTGCGATGGCGATGTCAAAAGCTGTCCTTCCGCAGATGCGGTCCCGTCGCTCAGGCGTCATCGTTAACGTCAGCTCGGCCGTCACGATAAGGCCGTTGCCCGCGCTTTCGGTTTACAGCGCCAGCAAGGCAGCGCTCAATGCCTTCACGGAGAGCCTCGCGCTCGAGGCGGCGCTGTTCGGCATCCGCGCTAAACTCGTCCTACCTGGCTCTGCACCGACGACCGGCTTCGGCAAGAATGCTGTCTCGCGCATGGGCATGGAAATCCCCGAGCCTTACCAAGCCTTCGTCCAAGACTACCTGACGAAGTTGAGATCCGGGACTGAAGTCACGACGCCGGATGAGGTCGCAGAGGCTGTCTGGAGGTCTGTGACAGAGAGCGATGCGCCAATGAAGATCCCGGCCGGAGCGGACGCGGAAACCTCATATCGCGAAGCCGGTCATTCGCTCGCCTAACATCATCACCCAAATCAACCTTTGAAGGTCCAGACCCATGAATAATCTGATCAATCTCGCAATGCATATTCCGACACCTGAGGCCGCTCCCACCGTAGCCTACACGCCGATCCGTCTTTCGATGCACGGCCGCCAGCCATTGGAACTGCGTCTGACCGCCCCCGCTACGGGAGCCAAGCTTCCGATCGTGCTGCTGTCGCATGGCTACGGCCCATCCAACTACATTCCGTCAAAGGACGGCTACGCTCCTCTAGTCCAGTTTTGGGCCGAGAGAGGGTTCGTGGTGATCCAGCCGACGCATGCGAGTTCTCGCGTCGGTGGCCTGCCGTCAAATTCATCCGGCACGCCATTCTTCTGGCGCGAGCGTGTCAATGAGATGAAGGCGATCCTTGGCCAGTTGGCCGAAATTGAACGGGAGGCGCCAGCCGTTGCTGGCCGGATGGATCATTCACGCATCGGCGCGGTCGGTCATTCCTTTGGCGGCCACACCGTTGGGCTCCTGCTCGGCGCGCAGGTGGATGGTGAGGATTTTTCCGATCCAAGAATCTCGGCCGGCGTTCTCCTGACGACACCGGGCCGCGGCGGCAAGGACATGACGCCTGAGAGTGCTGCCCGATTTCCGTTTTTCGACGTCGATTTCTCGACGCTCTCGACACGCAGCCTCGTCGTTTGCGGTGATATGGACAATCCGCATTTTACAACCCGCGGTCCTGAGTGGCATGCAGATGCATTCCACGATGCACCGGGCGCTAAAGAAATGCTGATGATGCACGGGGTCGGGCATGGTCTTGGCGGCATTGCAGCTCTCGACGCAAAGGAAACAGACACTGAAGCACCAGACGTACTGGAAGCGACCCGACGTCTTACGCTCGCCTGGCTTCAGACCGCGCTCGGCGCGGACAAGGGCGCTTGGCCGAGAGCTTGCCTCGCACTTAAGGGTGAGGTCGCAACGCTTGCGGCGGTCAGAGAGAAGCAGATCTAGACCTGGGGGCGATTGTCTTAGGCATCGTCGGGACTGATCTTGCTATGTCCGCTTTTACCGAGATCGCTCGCGATATTGGTGGCGACCACTTCAACGCAGGCGACCCTCGCGGCTTACGTCGCGGGCACGCGGTTGGGGGCTACTCGCCCGTACCTGTTGATCTGGTCGCTCTTACAGATCCGCGCTGTTCATGGTTCCACCGCCGCCGCGCATCGAGTATTTCCATGACAGGCGATTACGCCGCACTACCAATCCACGTACGTTAAATCAATCAATAATTCAGTTAGCTATTTGGCAGGTCGCAGGTTCGATTCCGCTCAAGAGCAAACTCATTCTCTTCACTAAGGCAGATAGGCATCGCCGCCCCTGGCGATGATGTCATCTTCGCTGAGGGAACGGTGCCAGTGCGAATAGAGCACAAAGCGGTCACGCGGAAGCCCCACTTCCTTCTTCAGGTGACGATGAATGGCACTGAAGGCTTTGTGTTCGCATCCACCCCAGAAGAAGACGCTCTTTCTACATGTCGGCCATCGAATGGAGCCAATTGCGTCCTGAAGCAGCGTCGTTGTCCCTGCACCCTTTCCGTTGCGATACAACCATTGGATCGAAACGCCGCTGGAAGAGCAGAGCGGCAGTTCGTCGGCGGGCGTATCGATTTCAATAAAGGCATGGCCGGCTGCCGTCGCCGGTAGATATTCGAGAATTCTGGCAATGCCGGGCAATGCAGTCTCGTCGCCGGCGAGAACGTAGAAGTCGGCCGGCCCCGGGCCATTCGCAGCAGGGCCCAGAATGCCGACGACATCGCCTGCCCGTGCATCCATCGCCCACACGGTCGCGGGGCCGGGATTGGCATGGAGCGCGAAATCGATTGTGATTGTCTGTCTTGCCGTGTCGATGAAGCGGATCGTATAGACGCGCGTCGGAACCGCAGTATTGTCCGGCCAGACGACATGCCCACGATGGTCGAGTAGCGGCCAGCGTGGCGCGGCCATGTCGCGTGGCTGGAAAATAAGACGACAGTGGAGCTGGTCTTTCCGGTCGTAACGTTCGAGGTTCTCGCCCTCGAAAACGATCCTGCGAAAGCCGTGCGACAGGTCCTCAATGGTCTGCACCCGCAAGATGCGCAGATCGTCGGGCAAGGCTGGATCCGCATGATCGCCTTCCCATTGAATATCGAGATTTTCACGGGCGGCGATAAAACCGATCGGCCCGGCCAAAGCATGTTTCAGCCGGTTCAGGCCGCCGGGATCGGAAGCTTCCGCCGTCAACCGAAAACCGTTTCCGGTAGCCTCGAATGTGGCGTCGCCAAATGGCGAATGGATATGATGAATGCCACCTGCCGTCTTAACGGTCATGTCGTGAGTTGCAATCGATTCAACAATCGGTTCGATATAGTCGTTGATCTTTTCAAACTGGACTGCGGCATGTGCGCGGTATCGGTTGTTGCTGGTCGATGGCATCGTGCGTGGCTCCGTGTCTCAGATCGCCGCCCACAGCGGTCCCTTTATGGGAAAGGCTGCAAAGTCGCGATTGATGGTGTCGAGAATGGCGGTTGGATCGACATCGGCACATCGATCCGGATGCAGCCATCTGGCTGCCTGGGCGATAAACACCACGTTGAGGGGCATGTTGGTAATCAAGCCGGTCCAAATCCCGTAAACACGCTTTGAACGAACGCTCGGCAGATTCTCGAAACTCGGGCGGCCCTCAATCAGATGCTGCAACCCCCGTCGACCCTCTTCGGCGTCGATTCCAGGGCCGATGGACGGCCGACCGCCAGAAGCCCAGCCGCCACCGGATGCGATGTAGACCTCATGCGGTGTGGCGAGAAGATATTCGAGCGACAGTTTCTCAAACCAAGGCGCGAGCACGCCAGGAAGCGGTTGACCACCGGCCAGCGCCAGCAATTCGCCCCAGTTCTTTCTGCCCGCCGCCCAGCAGCAGTCGTCGAGCGTCGACTGGACCTCCAGATAGGTCGTGACGGGCTTCGCACCGGAAACGCGCGTCGCAATGTCCGCCAGTTCCTGCTCGACAAAGGCGATGTAAGCCTCGGCTTTGTTTGAAGCACCCAGAAGTGTTCCCCACATGCGCATAGATGCTTTCATCGCGTCAACCGGGCCGCTTGCCCGCGCCTCATCGTCCGCGTTTGAGGAGGCGTCGCTGAATACCACCGGAATGCCGATCTCCTGCAGCCTCTGCAGCAGGGGATTCTCATCACTCAGCGGTGTCATGAAGGCTGTGGTCACGATCAGGTCAGGAGACAGGGCGATCAGCCCTTCAAGGGAAAGCGTGTCCGGGCTCAGCGTCCCGACCGTGCTGACGGAATGGCCGTTCAGCAGGATCGTCTGCAATTCACCGCTGTCGAGCCGATCGACGGCGGCCCAACCCACGACTAGCGAAGCAGGATCGCGATGCAGGAGCGACATCGTGAGCAGGTCATGCGCCTCCAGCAGAACGATCCTTTTCGGCAGGGCAGGGAGGTGCACCTTGCGCCCCGCCATATCCCTCACGGTAACCGGCTGCTCGGCTCCAGCGGGCTGAATGCCGGAAAGGATGCCGGCTGCCGCAAAGGAGATGCAAAAGCCTCGTCTCGTTATGATCACGACGACATCACCATTTGTACCTGAGGCCGGCGAGCACCGTGCGGCCGTTGCCATATTGGCAATAATACTCGGAACTGCAGGAGGAGTAATAATCCTTGTCGAGCAGGTTGGTGACGTTCAGTGTCGCCTGCAGCCCCTTGAGTCTCGGGTTCGTTGCTCCAAAATCATAGCGAAGTGCGGCGTCAAGCAGGGTGTAGCCATCGGCTTTCACCGTGTTGGTGTCGTTACTATAGCTGGAGCCGACGAAACGCATTCCTCCACCGATGCTTAAGCCCTCCAGCGCACCGGAATCGACTGTGTAGTTCGCCCAGAGAGAACCGTAGTAGCGTGGTACGGCCTGCGGCCGGTTGCCTACGATGGATGTGATGCCGGAATCGGAGACTTCCGTATCGAGCAGGGAAACCGCAGCGATCAGTTCGAGATTGCTGGTGAGGTTTCCCCTCGCCTCGAACTCCAGCCCGCGGGAGTGGATCTCACCCTGTTGTTCATTGAAGCCTGATGAGGAGTTGTAATAGACCACATTCTGCTGGCGAATATCGAAAGCGGAGAGCGTGAAGATCGCGTCCAGCTCTGCTGGTTGATACTTGATGCCCGCCTCATACTGCTGCGCTTCCGTCGGCTTCAACGGGCTGCCATTAGCGCCGACGCTGGTGGAGGGTTCGAACGAGGTGGAGTAGCTGACATAGGGCGCTATACCGTTATCGAAAAGGTAAAGCAGGCCGGCGCGATAGCTTGTTGCGCTGTCGGATCGTTTCAACGATGTTCCGGAGAGGAGATTGTCAGTATCCTGACGGGCCCAATCGTGTCGCACTCCGAAAACACCGCGCAGCCCGCCAATCTCGATCTGATCCTGGAGATAGATGCCTGTCTGGCGAAGCGACTGATCATTGTCGATCGCCGTCATGAACGGACCGACCGGTCGGCCGTAGACCGGGTTTGCCACATCAAGCGGCGTCGCTCCGCCCAGCAGATATTCCCAGCTACTGCTTGAGCGCTGAATGTCGAGGCCGGCAAGAAGCGTATGACCGATGGCGCTAGTTTCGAACTTGAATTCAGCCTGGTTGTCGAAGGAAAAGCCTTGGGCGTCCTCGATGGAATGGACGGCCCAGCGGGGAATAATACCCGTCGCGGACATTGGCCCGTTCATCTGCAGCGAACGCATATCGCTGTCCACGCCGGAATACCGGAAGTTGGAGCGGATAGTCACCTGGTCATCAAGCCGGTGCTCGAATTCGTAACCTGCACCATACTGGGTGCGCCTGAAAGCGTCATAATTCGGATCCCCGACATTGAGGTCCCGACTGAGGAAACCGGCATAGCCTGCTGGCGCTAGAAACCGCGGATAAAGTGAGTTGAAATAGCCCCCTTCCGGATCGCGCTGATAATAGCCTGAAACAACGAGCGAGGTATCCTCGTCCGGCTGCCACTTGAGGGACGGCGCAATGCCGAGACGCTTTTCATCCACATCGTCATAACGTGTTCCGGAGGAGCGGCCAACAATACCGATGCCGTATTGACATGTTCCATCCGTGGTGATCGCACCGGTGGAATAAAGACCGCTCTGAACCCTTCCATCGGTCCCGACTTCAAGCCTGGCCTCGTTTGACTGCACACTTGATGGCTTGCGGCTGACCTGATTGACAAGGCCGCCGGGGCTTACCTGGCCATAAAGAAGCGCTGCCGGTCCCTTCAGGACGTCGATGCGCTCAAGGAAAAAAGGATCAATCGAGGGTGTTGCAAAGGCCTGACCACGTTGAAGTTTCAAGCCATCCAGATAATTCACATAATTTGTGGCCGTGCCAAATGCGCCGAAGCCGCGCAAAAATACAGAATCGTAACGCGAATTCGAGTCCCGATCAGACAAAACACCGGCTGTGTAGCGCAGCGCTTCACCGACCGTTTGCGGGTTCTGGTCGTCGATCTGATTGCGCGTTATGACCGTAACGGATTGCGGCGTTTCGACTACAGGTGTTCCGGTCTTCGTTGCCGACCGAGTGGACTTGGCGACGATCGCCGCGGATGTTCCAGCCGCCCCAGCATTGCCGTGGACGACGATTGTTTCCAATTGTGTGGCCTGCTCCTGCGCCAGGGCATGGGTCGCCAACAGAAAAGTTGTGGCTGTCAGAGTGTTTTTAAAGGAAAGACCTTGCTTCACGAATTCGCCCCCATGGTCGAAGCTTGGGAAATCTGCTAGAGTGAATAAATCAAACGGGACTGTCCTGTCCAGTTAATATGAAAGTGTTGGTCAACTTTTATGTTGGCAATCCTGCTGGACGTCTTCAAACAGGGCAAGCGCGGGCGAGTGCGGAGGAAATCTGGTGTCAGAAAGAACAAACGCGACGGCGCGGGTCGGTCGTCCCTTGAAGGCGGAACAGAACGCCGCAGCCGAACGGATAATCGACGCTGCGACCACGCTCTTTGCCACGCGCGGCTTTGCCGGCACCTCCATGGAGCAGGTCGCGTCGCAGTGCGGGGCAGGCAAGGATACTGTTTATCGCCGCTTCCCCTCAAAAGTCGCCCTGTTCGAAGCGGTGGTGGAACACGCACACGCCCGAGCGGTGGCGCGGCTGAGAGACTTACCGATGGTACAGGGCAACGCTCTTGAGCGCCTGCGGGCCCTGATGCGCGAATTGCTGCATATCAACATGGAACCGAACCTCATTGCACTGAAGCGTATCACTTTCAGTGAAGCGGTCGTGTTCGAAAAGAAAAGACCGATCCCGCCGCAGCCCGATCCGATCATGAACCGGCTCGTCGATGCTGTACAGACGGCGCAGGATGCGGGCATGGTTGCGACCGGGGATGTGAGCCTGATCGCCAGCCATCTCATCCACTGTCTTGTCGCAATGCCCACCTCATCCGCGATGATGGGCAGCGCCGAATTTGATACAAGACAGTCTGTCGATCTCCATTTCGACAGGACCTGGAAGTGGCTCTACCAAGGAATATCGGCAGACAGCTAACGGCAGGGGCGACCATTTTTGTGGAGGGTTCTGTAGTTTGAAATCGAGCGCGCTGTCGCAAATCTTCCAAAGCCTGGTACCCGCCTCGTCTGGCGCTCCGTGCCTCTTTGTGATGCCACGATCCAACTGCGAATGACTTGGATGTTCCGAGCTGGCTCCTTCAGAACTGTCGATAAATGAACGCTATCTCAGTTTGGATATTGGAACGGGTCATTTGGTCCCAGACCCAAATCAGTCGTGCGGTGAAGCCAAGATCTTGGTTAGCATACGTATCTCGTACTGAGGGAATTTCGTAATAACGGGGTCGCTGGTTCGTGTCCTTTCAAGAGCACGATGCTGGCAGCGCGGTTTTGATGGCCCACTCGCGGCCCGCACGCAATGATCGCTTCGCACCCCACATCCGGCCATTTTGAGTCTGCTGCACCCGGCTGAAGTTTGTGTTGAGGAAGCGCCTCGGGAAATACAAGTATACATGGGCTACCTGTGCGCATAAAGATATCGACATGGATGGATTGTGAAGGTGCGTATCGTCATGGAATTAGATCCGATTTGCTTCTCCTCGGACTGCGCCAGCAGGACACTCTTCGATCAGATCGCCGACAAGTGGTCCATGATGGTTCTGGCGGTTCTGTCGGACGGACCTCATCGGTTCAACCTCATCCGTAAGCGTCTGGAGGGCGTGAGCCAGAAGGCTCTGACACAGTGTCTCCGCAAACTGGAACGCAACGGCCTCATCACTCGTCGCATCGTGTCCGTATCGCCGGTGGCTGTGGAGTATGAGATCACCAAGCTGGGCCAAACACTGCAAAAGCCGTTCGGCGAGCTTCACCGGTGGACGCTGGACAAGCTGCCGGAGGTCAATGCAGCGCGAGAAGCCTTCGACGCCCGACGATCAGATGACGGTTTCAGCGGTATTCAGCTGGGAAAACGGGCTGATTGAGCCCAACCAAGACGGCGACCAGGTATCCTCAGGCCTACCAAGGCGATTTAAGGTGCCTGATTGACAGCAAGTCTACAACGTATACCTAGGCGTCCAGATCAACTGGAGCGTCAAAATGACTGAGTTAAAACTGCTGACCCCGCTGAAGACCGAGATGTTCGAATTCAAGAACCGCGTCTTCATGGCCCCGATGACAAGAGCGCGGTCACCAGACCATGTGGCGAACGAGCTCACTGCAACCTACTACGCCCAACGCGCCACCGCTGGCCTGATCATCTCAGAGGGGACTCAGATCAGCGACCAGGCGATCGGCTGGACGAATACGCCGGGAATCCACACGGCCGAGCAGATCGAGGGATGGCGAAAGGTCACCCGGGCCGTGCACAACGCCGGGGGCCTCATCTTCGCCCAACTCTGGCATACCGGCCGCGCTTCTCATCCAGACTTCCATGGCGGAGCCTTGCCTGTCGCACCTTCGGCTGTGCCCTTCAATAGCCAGGCTTTCACGCCCGAGGGGCCAAAGCCGACCGTCACCCCCCGGGCCCTCACCCTCGACGAGATCCACAGTACGATTCAGGACTACGAGGCCGCCGCGCGTGCGGCCAAGGCCGCTGGTTTCGATGGGGTTGAGGTGCATGGCGCCAACGGCTATCTGCCGGCCCAATTCCTCGAGGACGGTTCCAACAAGAGAACGGACGCCTATGGCGGCCCTGTAGAAAACCGCGCCCGCTTCCTGCTCGAAGCAACCGACGCCGCAATCCGGGTATTTGGGGCTTCCCGTGTTTCGGTCAGGCTCTCGCCCCGGATACCCTACAACGACATGGGCGATAGCGACCTGGAGGGCACCTATATGTTCGCCGTCGAAGCTCTCGAAACGAGGAAGGTGGGCATTCTTCACTTCATGGAGTCGGCGCAGCTTCCCGAGGGTCTCAAGCTGCTGGCGCCCGAGGCGAGAAAGCGGTTCTCCGGCTTGTTTGTCGTAAACGTTGGATATGACCGAGAAAGTGGCGAGCGGGCGATAGCAAGCAATCTGGCGGACGCAGTGACGTTCGGAACTCTCTTCATTAGCAACCCGGACCTGCCCGAACGCTTCCGTCAAAATGCCGCATTGGCGCCGTCCGACCCGTCCAGCTACTACGTGGGCGACGAGCGAGGCTATACCGACTACCCACCCCTCGGCTGAAGCATGTCAGGCTAGGCTTCATCTGCTGTCCCGTCGCTCACTCCATTACGGACAGAGTGGCGGGATCGTCGTGAGAGCAGTTCCTGATGGGTCTAGATCGTAACGAGCGGCTGCGAAGTAGTTCAACCGTTCCTGGGCGATAGAGGTGGAGGATGGGGCGATGGCAGCCCGGAGGCCATGAATGGTTCGCTCGACGTTTTTTGCAAGTGCGCCCTCAGTTTGGGCAAGGCCATTTCAGTGACCATCGACGCCGATGCCGCAATGGCCGAACTCGACAAGGCAGCAGATCCTTCGATGTTCGCTCTAGCCTTTGATACCCCAACATCAGACAGCCCCGCACGACACCCTTCCCGACATTCCAAGTGGGCCAGGTACTTGATCTGGCGCGGTTATCTGCGAGTTTGCATTTGAAGTAGTGGCAGGTCGACGGCTCGATCCCGTCCAAGGCGGTTGGTACGCACACTGCATGCCTGCCTCGTTGATGAAATCCAGTTCGGATGACACCCAAGCTTCGCCGCGACTTTGTGACGTTCCGATCGGATGGTCCCAAAGAATATTCAACTGTGATCAGTCGACAGCGTTTAAGTTGAGCGTCGAACGACAAGCTGTCCCCGAAGAGTTACCGTCTTCAAAGCCGAACTCCCCTTGATCATACTCAGAATTGCATCAATCATTTCGTCGCGCGGTTGCTCGTAGGTGGTAATACCGTATCCGAACGAACCGGATATCTCGTAGTTGTCGAAACCCACTATCGCAATATCTTCGGGAACTTGAAGGCGAAAGTTTGCCCGGATCTCATCCATTGCGCCCATCGCCAGAATGTCGTTTTCGCACATTAGCACATCGACGCGATCTTGCGGTGAAGTCTCGCTTAAGTACTTCCTCACCGAGGCCGCACCAGCGTCCAGACTGTATTTTTCCGCGCTCATTTGGACGATGTTTTGGATGCCTTTTTCTGCCCAGAACTCCGTGAAGTAATGGCTTCTTTTTAAAGCCGTGGACAAAGCGGCAGCACCGCTCATGAAGCCCGGGCGTTTGTATCCCTGCGCATGAAGGTGGTCGACGATCTCCCTGAGAGCAAGTTCCGCGTCGCAGACAACCGCTGGCACGCCGTCGATCTGACTGTCACGTGCAAGCACGAACATAGGCGGCATGCCGCGTCCGTGCTGCAGGTCTGTCAGTGTTTCGTCGCGAAACGCTGTACCAAACAGAATGATGGCATCGACCTGACGCTGGTCCGCATGGAGAAGTGCGTTCACATGGTTAAAGTGGCTATTGATATTGATCAGCATCACGACCAGGCCTGCGGCCTGGAGCTTCTCGGTAAGCGCCTCAAGGAAAGGAAGCTTTTGCGGGTTGGAAAAGTCGTCCACGAAGACAGCGATCTGCCCCGTCGAGTTGGTAGCAAGGCTTCGTGCAAGAAGGTTCGGCGTGTAGTTCAAAGCTGCAGCGGTCTCCAGTACCTTCCGCTTGCTTTCGTCGGTAATCGAAGCTCCCGGTGTGAAAGCTCGTATCACGGTCCACTTGGAGACTCCCGCCGCATCTGCCACCTGTTTAGCCGTTGCTCTCTTCCGCATAAACTCTCCGGTAATGGAACATAAATTCCATTTTTTTGATTCAGTGAAATGAATGCTTGCTTTTAACGCATTCTGACATAACATGCACCCGCTTGCACCCGGTAGCAAACACATTTGCACCCGGTAGCATTCGAATTCGTCACTCAGAGGAGTGGGTGACATTGAGGAGGAAAAAATGAAATCCATTTGGAAGAATTTCGCTTCTGCGGCTATTGCCGTGTCACTGATTGGCGCTTGGTCGGTTGGCGTCAAAGCCGAGGAGCAGCCCAGCATTATCGCCGTCACTCATGGACAAGCTTCTGACCCCTTCTGGTCGATCGTGAAAAACGGAATGATGCAGGCCGGCAAGGACATCAATGCCAAGGTTGACTACCGGGCACCCGAGACCTTCGATATGGTCGCAATGGCTCAGCTCATTGAGGCCGCAGTCAATCAAAACCCGGCGGGCATTGTAATTTCCAATCCCGATCCGGATGCGCTAGGCCCGGCGATTGCCAAGGCCATCGCGGCCGGTATCCCCGTCATTTCCATGAATTCCGGCATTGCCGCAACGGAAAAGCTTGGCATCAAGCTTCATGTTGGCCAGGACGAACTTACCGCAGGGGCCAAGGTCGGCGAAAAACTCAAGTCTCTGGGCATGAAGCATGTGCTGTGCGTAAACCAGGAGGTGGGAAATGCCGCCCTTGACCAGCGCTGCGCAGGTACCGCCAAGGGCTTTGAAGGTGGAAAGGTAACGGTCCTGCCGACGTCCGCCGACCCGGCGGAAATTGAATCAAAGATTCAGGCTGCTTTAACCTCGGATTCTTCTGTCGATGTCGTGCTTGGCCTGTCGGCGCCGCTCGTCGGTGAGCGAGCGGTTGCTGTTGTCGAGAAGATGGGCAATGGCGACAAGGTCAAGGTCGCTTCTTTCGATCTCTCGGCCAATTTCCTGAAGGCTGTTTCGGAAGGCAAGGCGCTTTTTGCCGTGGATCAGCAACCCTATCTCCAGGGATATCTGCCAGTCACATTCCTCGCGCTGAATGCAAGATATGGCACGATTCCTGCTGGAAACGTTGCCTCGGGTCCGAGCTTTGTCGAGAAGGATACCGCCGCTTCGGTGATTGAGAAGTCCTCCCAGGGTATCCGCTGAGCGGGACCCATCCGGCAGCTCCCGCACCTCCAGCGGGGGCTGCCCTCATCGCCCGACATCCGATCCGCGTGAAGCGTGAACGGCAGCCGACGGCGCACGTAAACAACTGACATCTGAGGTACGACCATGACGCTGGCCAACGAACAGAACGGGTCCCCGACTCGATCCGACGAGCGCCTGAAAAAGGTTTCGACTTTGACCGCGCTCGCGCGACGTCCGGAACTCGGCGCAGTCGCAGGACTGGTGCTCGTCACAACATTCTTCATGCTGACCGCAAACCCTGCCATGTTCACACTTGCAGGCGTTGTAAACTTCATGGCGCCAGCTGCTCAACTGGGGATTCTTGCGGTTGGCGCGGCACTCTTGATGATCGGCGGCGAATTCGATCTGTCGATCGGCTCGATGGTCGCGTTCGCAGGGCTAGTTTTTGGCACGGCCCTTGTGGTCCTTAATCTGCCGCTCAGCGTCGCGATCCTGATCGCGCTTGCTTTCGCCGTGGTCATCGGTGTCACCAACGCCCAGCTCACCATGCGCACCGGACTTCCATCGTTCATAGTAACGCTTGCGTTTCTCTTCATTCTTCGTGGCCTCACGCTCGTCGGACTGAAGTGGGCGAGCGGCGGTTCAACACAGCTTCGCGGCATGAGGGAAGCTGTGGCGGACAGTCCCCTTGCGCCGCTGTTCTCGGGCGATGCCTTCCCGGGCCTCTTCACGTGGCTTGGCAGTGCAGGCGTCATCGAGACCTTCCCCAATGGAACGCCGAAAGTCCCCGGTATCCCCGTAGAAATTCTCTGGTTTGTGCTGATTGCACTCGTCGCGACCTGGGTTCTGCTGCGCACGAGGTTTGGAAACTGGATCTTTGCATCCGGAGGCGACCCGAAGTCAGCTCGCAAGTCGGGTGTTCCCGTCGCGCGCGTAAAGACGACCCTTTTCATTGTTACCGCCATGTGCGCCACTCTCGTCGCGATCCTCACCGTGCTTGATGCGGGTTCAACGGACGCACGACGGGGATTCCAAAAGGAGTTCGAAGCCATCATTGCGGCCGTCATCGGCGGATGTCTCCTGACTGGAGGATATGGTTCGGCAATCGGTGCGTTCTTCGGATCGATCGTCTTCGGCATGGTCTTGATCGGTCTCACCTACACGTCAATCGACCAGGATTGGTACCTCGTCTTCCTCGGCGGGATGCTGCTGATTGCGGTTATTTTCAACAACATCATTCGCAAGCGTGTGACGGGAGAACGCTGATGAGCACGACCCAGACACCACTCGTCGAGGTCAAGAACCTCGTAAAGCACTTCGGCTCGATTATCGCACTCAACGGCGTTTCGCTGAGTGTTCACGCAGGAGAGGTTCTGTGTCTTCTCGGAGATAACGGAGCCGGAAAATCAACTCTGATCAATACTCTTTCCGGCGTTCACAGACCGACATCCGGCGACTTCCTCGTCGAGGGGAAACAACATCTCTTTACCGGGCCAAGAGATGCGCTCGATGCCGGGATTGCTACCGTCTACCAGGATCTGGCGATGATCCCGCTGATGTCTGTCACAAGAAACTTCTTCATGGGTCGCGAGCCGTTGAAGGGCTTCGGTCCGTTCAAATACATGGACATGGAATTCGCGGATCGCGTGACCAGCGAAGAAATGAAGAGAATCGGCATCGATGTTCGTGAACCCGGTCAGGCCGTCGGCACGCTCTCCGGTGGCGAACGTCAATGCGTGGCGATCGCACGCGCCGTGTATTTCGGGGCGAAAGTCCTCATTCTCGATGAACCGACATCTGCGCTCGGTGTTGCGCAAACCTCGATGGTCCTGAAGTACATCGATCAGGTTCGTCGCAAAGGTCTGGGCGTGATTTTCATTACCCACAACGTCAGACACGCTTTTGCCGTCGGCAACCGTTTTACAGCTCTGAACAGGGGAAAGACGCTTGGCACATTTGCCAAACATGAAATCAGCCTCGATGGCCTGCAGAACCTGATGGCCGGCGGCAAAGAGCTCCAGTCGATCTCCGCGGAGCTGGGCGGCACCATCTGAAGACACTTGGAAACATGAATTTTGGCCCGGCGCGTTCGCCGGGCCTTGGGACAGTCATATCCAAAATCCAAGGAAACACCCCAAATGAGCAGTATGAATAACACCCCGTTTCCGTTAGCCGCCTGCGCGGAGATGCTGTGGCGGGACAAGCCTATCGAATGGCGCGCTTCCCGATTGAAGGAGCAGGGATTTGGCGTGGGCCTCTGGAATTGGCCAGAGCACGACATCGCCAAGCTCGAAGCCACAGGTGCGACCTTCACAATTATGAACGGTTACCTGACCGGGCGCCTTACGGATGAAGAAGGTGCAGCCGAACTTTTGAGAACCGCGCGCGAAACAGCTCAGATCGGTAAACGTCTTGGCGTGCAGCGCCTCAACCTTCACGGCACTGGCCTCGGGGATCGTGGACTACCGATTCAGCCTGTCGAGGTCGTCACGGGAGCCATGTGGCTGAAGGCTCAGGATACGCTACGCCGAATCGTCGACCTCGCGGAAGAAGAAAACGTGGTTTTCACGCTGGAAAACCTCAATCTTCCCGTCGATCACCCCGGCGTTCCGTTCGGGCGCGCCGAAGACACGTTGGCACTCGTATCGAGCATCGACCACCCGCGCCTGCGTTTGAACCTAGATCTCTACCACGCGCAGATCGGTGAGGGGAACCTGATCGAACTTTGCCGCAGGAGCCTGCCGTGGATCGGTGAGATTCAGGTGGCCGATGTACCCGGGCGATTTGAGCCGGGCACCGGCGAAGTGAACTGGAAGGGGATCGCAAGAGCCCTGAGCCACATGGGCTACTCCGGCCCGATCGGGATGGAAGCATGGGCATCCGGAGATGCTGACACCGCGCTTGCTGCCTTCCGCGAAGCCTTCACTCTCTGATTTCAAAAACAGGACTAAAAATCATGACCAAGGTCAAAACAGTCAACGTCGGACTTATCGGGGCAGGGCGCATCGGTTCGTTTCATGGTGAGAGTGTCGCAAAAAGGCTTGTGGACGCGGAGCTGATAGCCGTCGCCGACCCCGCCCCCGGAGCCGCTGGAAAGCTTGCGGAGAGGCTGGGCGCCGACGCTTCTTACACCGACGTTGCAGAAATGCTTTCTCACCCCGGTCTGGATGCGGTCATCATCGCGACACCCGCACGCTTTCACACCAATATCCTCGTGCAGGCTGCGGAGGCCGGCAAAGCGATATTCTGCGAGAAGCCAATGGCGCTCACGCTTGAAGATGCGGACCGCGGCATTGCCGCCGCAAAGGCCGCAGGCGTTCCGCTGCAGGTCGGTTTTAATCGTCGCTGGGACCAGGCATTTGCCGAAGGCCGCGAAGCGATCGATGCCGGAAAGGTCGGCGCAGTTCAACTCATCCGGTCGCTAACGCGTGATCCTGGTCCGTTCGGCGGCGACCCAGGCAGGATTCCTTTGTGGACCATCTTTTATGAAACGTTGATCCACGACTTCGACACCCTGCTTTGGTTGAACCCCGGCGCAAAGCCTGTCGAAGTGTTTGCAATGGCAGATGCGCTGGTTCGCTCGGACGCACGCAATACAGGCTTCCTCGATACCGCCGTCGTCAATATTCGTTTTGACAACGGCTCCATCGCGGTTGCGGAAGCAAACTTCTCTGCAATGTACGGCTACGATATTCGCGGCGAAGTATTCGGCTCCGGCGGAATGGTTGCGATGGGCGACGTACGACGTTCTAGCATGACGCTGTTCGACGCTACTGGCGTATCCAACGACACATGGCGGCGCGATACGGACCACTTCGTTCAGGCCTATACGGCGCAGCTTGCTTCCTTTGTCGATGCTGTTCGTAACGGTGTTGTTCAGAATGCACCAACAGGAGCTGATGCTCGCAACGCTCTGGCGATTGCACTTGCTGCGATTGAATCCGTGTCGAAAAACAGCCGGTTCCTGTGAGTTGAAGGCATAGATGGCAGGGGCCGATATTGCTCCTGCCATCACATAGGTATTGGAAAAATCAGCCACTCAGAAACGCATCGGCGGGGCGAAAGACAATCGTCATGGCAACGAAATCAACAGTTCAGAAGCCCAAAACAGTATATGATTTGAGAAACATGCTTGAGGTCAAAAGCTTGAGGCTATCTAGCCATCAAGAGAGAGTAGCGCGAACTGCTGTCGCTTGCCCGGAAGTCGTCGCCTTCGGGACAGCAACTTCCCTTGCTGTTTGTTGTTCCGTCACCCAGTCGACGGTGGTTCGGTTGGCGACCTCTCTTGGGTTTGAGAGTTAGCGCGAATTCAGACGCGTTTTCCAGCAGCATGTGAAACTCAACGCAACCTACAGATAGGGGAATCGGTCCCTGAGTCTCGCCGTACACCTACCGTGAGGGAAAGCTGCTATTGCCAAGTTTGTTAGCTCGTGTCTCGCCGCTCGGATAGTAGCACACATTCTCACTAATCAACATCGTGCATGTTTGGCGCAGGCGCGAAAAACTGTCGGTTCACCCGGTCGCGGTATCTTCATCATAAAATTCCGTTGCGCCGGCGAATTGCCGTGAGACTAGCTTGGGCGGCAAACGCCGGGATAGGCAATGCGTTCCGATCAGTTGAGCACAGTTTCGATGCGATCATCCGTTGTGACGTTGACCTGGACTGACATGCCCTCGTAGTCAGCGGCTGTTCCGTCGTAACTTCCCCACAAAGGAACTGCCTGCTTCGGATCCCGCGCCACCCCAACACGGATAAGATCACGGTTGCCCACGATACCGTTGGTTGGGTCGAACTCAGCCCAACCGGCGCCCGGCAAATAGATCTGGCACCACGCATGGGTGGAACCGCCGCCAAGGGTGATTGATCCGTCTCGGTCTGGAACGTAGATATAGCCCGTGACGAACCTGGCCGCGAACCCCAGTGATCGAGCGGCCTCCATCATAAGTAGCGCGAAGTCTCGGCAGGTTCCCTTGCGAAGCTGCAGCGTCTCGGTCGGCGCTTGCGTTCCATGCTCTTGTCGTCGGGCATAGATGAAACTTTCATGGATGGCGTAGCACAACGTCATCAGCAGGTGCCCGGTTTCAGTGGGTTGCCCGGCTCGCACGAATTGGCGCGCCCATTTACCGACCTGATCATGTGGATCAGCGTAATGGCGCTGGATGGTTCGTTCCAGATCCAGCGCTTCGTCTGGATCATATGAAAACGGGTAAGTCAAAGCGTCCTGATCGATTTGCAGATCAATTGCGACATAGGGTGTATGGTCAAGGCGAATGACGGTTTCGAAGCGGAGCTCACGTGAGGGTTGAGCAAAGCCTATGACTGCGACGCAGTTTCCGAACACATCATGGATCCAACGAAGATAGTCCGGTTCCGGGTCGATGAGGAGTCGGGAGCTCAGCAGCGTCTGATCGAAACTGTCTCTCGGTCTGAACAAAAGTCTGTGCTCTCCGAACTCAACCGGCCGTCTATAACGATAGGACGTGACGTGTCGGACGGTAAATATTGTCATCGATCACCGGGGGTACGAGGTCCAGGACGGCTGGTACCGTATCACTCTAAAGAAGCACATGCATTGTTACATCGTTCCAGCTGGCATGAGATAATCCGCGCGGGCGATGGCCCCCAACCTATTGGTGACAATCCGGCTGAGGTTGAAAACCGTGATGCAGCCTATCAAATGTCCCGAAGAAGCCCACGCCTAATCCACCTTGAGCCCGCCCGATGCGTTCGCGACGTTAAGCTAAAATCACTCTTTGTCCACTTTCAGCCGAAGCGAAAGATAGTTTTAAGTCGAAACTTCCGAAGAGGTCGTGATAACGCAACGGTCTGTCAGGGTAGATTCCTACTTCCGCGGTGTGGGGGTCAGCGGTTCACCTCTCATCAAGAGCAAAAAATGAACCTGTTACCCGTCTCAACGGCAGCGAATCTCCTAAGTCAAGCGTACTTTCGCCCGTCTCGAACGCTGAACCGGCGAGCCGCCTTAGCTCGACTGGGCGGCCGTGCTGAGCTTGCGACTTCCTTCAAGCAAATGACGCTGCAAAATTGCACTTGCAGCGTCGATATTCCGATCTCTGCAAGCCTTTAGCAGAGCACGGTGCTCCTCCTGCGATTGCTGCTCATAGTCCAAGCTGGATAGCAATACACGTACGTAGCGGTCGGCTGCATCATGGTGGGTAGCGATAAGGCCGATGAGCCGCTCATTTTGGCAGGCGCCGTAAAGTGTCATGTGGAACTGCTTATTCAGCGTCCCCCAACGTCCCACATCCTTCTCAGCGTCGATCTGGGCGAGAAATGTTGCCGCCCTGTCCAAATCGGCTGTCGTCAGCCCTACATATGATAGGCGCAAGGCTTCCGTCTCCAGTAGCGAGCGAATGGAATAGATCTCCGCAATCTCCTTGGCATCTATTCTTGCCACGAAGGCCCCCTTTGTCGGGTGAATGGTTACGAGGCCCTCGCTTTCCAGAAGCCTCAAGGCATCACGCACAGGCATGCGGCTGAACCCAAATCGTGCGGCCAGCTCGTCTTGTCGGAGCGCGACGCCACTGCGAAGCTCTCCACCGGAAATCGCTTCCCTCAGAACCCTTGCGATACGATCCGCCACGGTCTCCGGCCGGATGGTTTCAACATTTATTGCGACGAAATCGTTCATGGCCAACCTTCTCCGAGACAGCAATCATCTTGATCATGCCAAGCAACCTCGTATACGAGTATACCGCTCAGGAGATTTTTGCCATGCCCTTATCAACAGGCGTCGTTCCTTATTTCAGTCAGTGGGAAACACCGGAGATGACATTGCCCGTGCTTGCCGAAGGATCTGCGGCGCTGCTGCGCGATCCGCTCTGGCGGCAATCGGGTGCCGAGACGATCGAGGAATACGCGCGCTGGGCGGTCAATGTCTGCGGCATGGCCTGCCTGAAGATGATCCTGGCAGCGCGCGGCGACCTGCTTCCGACGCTTGCTCTCGCCCGTGCCTGCACCGCCTATGGCGGCTATGTCGTCAACGAGCTGGATGCTCCGATCAAGGGACTGATCTATGCGCCCTTCGTGACCTATGTGGGCGAGCGCTTCGGGCTCTCAGCAGAAACGATGACGGGTGTCGCAACAGAGAGCATCCCCGCTCTGCTCGCTGAGCGCCCGTTCTTCATCGCCTCGGTCAATAGCGGCATACGCTGGCCGGAACGCATGCCGCCCTCAAAAGGCGGGCATCTCATTCTGGTGACGGCAGCCTCGGCTGATACGGTCCGTTTCCACAATCCATCCGGTCATGATGCTGCGAGCCAGGCGGATGTGCTGCTACCGCTTGCCATATTCGACCGCTTCTTTGCCAATCGCGGCATCTCGATCGGCTTCTGACATCTATTTAGACTATTTAGACACGAGATTATTTTGGGGGTTTTCATGACATCTTCCCGCGGCAAGCTGCGCATCGCCGTTCTCTTCGGCGGCCGCTCGGCCGAACACGACGTCTCCGTCATGTCGGCGACGAATGTCGTGGGGGCACTGGAGCCCTCGAAATACGAGGCGGTGCCGATCTTCGTGACGCGGGAAGGCGAGTGGCTGCTCAGCCATTTCGAAAATGGCGTGCTCGCCAGGCCGGCAAACGGCACCGAAATCGCATTGGTGCCCGGCGGGCGTGGGCGGATGATCGCCATCGACGGCGGCAGGATGAGCGATGCCGGGAAGATCGATATTCTGTTCCCGGTTCTGCATGGTATTTTCGGCGAGGATGGTTCCGTGCAGGGACTGGCGGAGGTGGCCCGCGTGCCACTGGTTGGCTGCGGCATCCTGGGTTCAGCGACAGCGCTTGACAAGGATATCGCCAAGCAGCTGCTGCGGGCGGCGGGGTTACCGGTGGCGCGTGCTGTTACCGTGCATGCGGATCGGGTGCCGTCCTTCGACACGCTTGAGATCGCGTTGGGTTTGCCGCTGTTCGTTAAGCCGGCGCGTCAGGGGTCTTCGGTCGGCGTGCGCAAGGTTTCCGGCAACCAGGAATTTGCGCCGGCGCTCGCGGAGGGCTTCAAGCATGACCGCAAGCTGCTTGCCGAGGAATTCATCCGCGGCCGCGAGATCGAGTGCAGCGTGCTCGAGGACGCCAAGGGTGGCCTGTTCGTCTCTCGCCCGGGTGAGATCATCCCGGCCGAAAGCCATGGCTTCTATAGCTACGATGCGAAATATATCGACGACGATGGCGCGGCGCTGACGGTTCCGGCAGAGCTTCCGCCAGAGGTTGAGACGAAGATCCGCGAGACGGCAGCACTCGCCTTCCGGGCGCTCGGTTGCGACGGTATGGCGCGTGTCGATTTCTTCCTGACCGAGGACATGGCTTTTTTGGTCAACGAGGTGAACACCATTCCGGGGTTCACCGATATCAGCATGTATGCGAAGGCGATGGCGGCAAGCGGCGTCAGCTATCCTGAGGTAATCGACCGGCTCGTTGAACACGGTTTTGCGCGCGCCGGCCTCTGAGCCGCAAAATGCCTCTTCCCGGTGTAGTAGACATGCACCGGGAAGAAAAACGCCGCAGCTTCGTCTGCTCTTGTGACAAGAACTGGAATAAGCCGGATTAATGCCGTTGCATGCCTGCGTCTGCTGTGTTTCTTGCGTTTTTGGCGGGTATGTATTACATAACTTATTGAAAATTGGTGGTGATAACGATGTCTAGCGTTGCGATTAAGGTACTGTCGACGGTGAACGCCCCTTACGGGACGAACCTTTCGGCTGAGCAACTCGCTTCGAAGATTTCGGATTTTGCGAGCGTTGAGAATTTCGATGCTTCGGCATTCTCATTCTATTCCGAAGTGAAAGCCGAGCTCCAGCACCAGTTTCTGGATGAGATGGAAATCGACCACGGTACAGCATCCGAGATTGCCCAGAAATTCTCGCAGCTAGCTGGATATCCCCTCGCCCTGGCCGCCTGAGGGTTGTCCTGATGAGCCAATGGGAAAGCCTTTTCGACCAGGCTGCGTCAATTATCAATCAGGCGAACTCTTCTTTTAAACTCCTCGATAGCTGGACTTTCGGGGGTGGCACCGCCCTTATGCTCCAGATAAACCATCGTGAAAGCTTCGATATCGACATTTTCGTCGATGATCCGCAGGTCCTCCCATATCTGAACCCGACAACACAGGGCTATACCCTGCAGGTGAACCCAGATGAATATGTTTCGGACGGGACGCATGCGTTGAAAATCGTGTTCGCGGGCATCGGTGAAATTGACTTCATTTGTGCTCCAAGTCTGACCAACGATCCAACATCCCGCGTCGCAGTACGTGGAATCCAAGTTGACCTTGAGACCCCGGGCGAAATCATCGCGAAGAAGGTTCACTATCGAGGATCCTCTCTTCAGCCACGTGACATGTTCGATATCGCGTGCATCGCCAAGGCATGCGGCGATGGATACGTTCTCGAAGCTCTCTTGCCATTCAAAAACAGGGCCGCCGCTGCATTGGCCGTCGCCGAGAGAATGGATGCAGGCCTCGCTAGCACAGTTATGGGGAAGCTTCAGTATAGAGAAGGATATGCGGATATTTCGAAAACTGCTCAAGCGACGACAATCTCGCTTTTGAAAGCGGTGTGCGATCACAAGCCAGCGGTATCCGCAGCGCCTTCCTCTACGTCTCCGCGCTGATTTCTCCGCAACTTGGCGACCTTAGCTATACCGCCGTTCGGTCGATCATTCTTTCGGTGCGCATCATTCCGATTAGCCAGCAAAACCAAGTTAGGGCGGCGCCTGCGAGTGTGAATGAATTGCGTCGCAAAATGCTTAGCCAATCCACGACGCGTGGACGACGGTTCGAATCCGTTCAAGAGCCACAATATTGCTGGGCGTCCTGCGTTGCTGGGCTAACGAGAGGCTTGCGCGTGCGTGTAAAGTGCCACACCAACTTTTTGTGCTGCGGCCGCTAGGCGCTTATCTCTTGTCCACAAGCTTGATCGCCGGTCGAGCAACGTTGAAGTAAGTAAATGCGCATCTGTGTAACCAATCCCCATGCTGAATATCGAATGACGATCAATGATCGTCATTACTTCTGCATGGGTCGCGATTAGCGCCTCGCGTTGAGCTGCTAGGAATTCTAAAACTGCAGCCCTCTCTCTTAAGCTGCCGAGCGCCAATTCGCCCACAACGAATGGGTGGCAGAGCAACTGGTCATCATTGATGATTTTTCGTAGTTCTGAGTCATCGTATCGAAAATGATTTATCCAGATCGAGGTGTCTACCAGGATCACTTTGCCACGTCGCTCCGTCGGCGAGGCGACGCTTCAGCCTCAGGCATAGAGCCGCCAAGCGCGATCAGCCGTTTGCCGGATTCCACACGCACGAGTGTCTCCAGCGCTTGCCGCACGAGAGCTGCTGTTTCCTTGGTGCCCGTGAGGGACTTGGCCCGTTCCATAAGATTGTCGTCGATATTTATGGTTGATCGCATGTTCCAGCCCCCGTAGATGAGTAGCTCATATAGCACCATTTGGTGCGAAAATCCACGACTCATCGCGTGCGGCTAACATCTTCATGTTTCACGGATGGTTGATTCGTATCCGTTCAAGGCGTGGGTATTGGTGTTTTGGGGACATGCACTTAGAAGTAACGCGCATCCTCTCAATAGCTTCAACGCCGAAAATCCAAATGATTGATACAAAGGGGGGCTGTCGATCCCGGATCCCAGCGCTACCGTCGCCTCTCTGATCGGCTGGGTGAGGTCGAGCCCTTTTTCGACCTTGTTCCTGAGCGGGACGACGCAAGATCCATCGTCCGTAGTAGGCCCATTGTAGTCACCGCACGTGCTGCAAGGGCCGACCAGTGTTGAGAAATTCGACTACTCGGAAAATCACCTCGCGAAGTAGCGGGTCGGTGTTGTTCCCAATGCCTTCTTGAACATGACGATAAAGGCAGTAGGGGATTCGTATCCCAAGTCGCTCGACACCCTCTGGACCGTCGCGCCGCTGGCCAGTTCGCGCAACGCGATGACCAGATGCAGTTGCCGCCGCCATCGGCCGAAGGTAAGTCCCGTTTCCTGGACCATCAGCCGCTTCAAGGATCGCTCACTCATGGCAACGTGTGTCGCCCAATCCAAGAGGGTGCGACGATCGCTCGGCTCCGCCATCAGGGCAGCGGTGATCGCGGCGATTTTGGGATGGCTGGAGGCGGGCAAATCCAGCCCCTGTATCGGCATTTGCGCGAGTTCGTCCAGCAAGACCTGCACCATACGGCCGACATGATTGTCCGGAGGAGAATTGACGGGTACATCCGCCAGTCGGAGGATCATCTCGCGGAGCATCGGTGACACAGACAAAGTACAGCACTCATGAGGCAGTGTCGCTGCGCCTGGTTGAACGAACAGATAGGACAGGCGTGCGTTGGACGTCACCTGGTTGCTGTGGGGCACGCCGCCGGGTATCCAGACTCCGCAGTCTGGTGGGACAATCCAGATGCCATTTTCCGTCTTGCAGGTGACGGCCCCATGCAGGGCCAAGATGAGCTGCCCTTCCTCGTGCTGGTGCTGGGGTACTTCAGCCTCATAGTCATTGAAGTCGAGGCGAACAGCGAAGGCCGGACGATCCGACTGGTCGAGATCAATGTCATCGTAGCAGGAACGCAGCAGTTTTGCGGATTGGCCCGATTTCGAGATCATTTGGCACTATCTCCAAATTCGTACGCACAGCAATAGTCTACTAATCGGCGATCAACAACCGCAAGGAGACTGTCATGCGAATTTCTGTCGTCGGTGCCACGGGACGAGTTGGCGCTAAACTTACCCGGAACTTACTGAAGGCCGGGCATCAGGTTAGAGCATTGTCGCGAGGTGGCCCCGCGCTGGGCGCGCTGGTCGAGCTTGGTGCAGAGCCATTTCTGGGAAGCTTTGACACCGGAGAGGGAGACCTTGACCAGTTTTTCCAGGGTGCCGATGCTGCCTTCCTTATGGTGAAGACCGATTGGAACAACATCGAGGGGCATTACCCCGCTGTTGCCAAGCGCTTTGTCGATGCGCTCAAAAAATCCTCTGTCAACCTGGCCGTGAGCCTGACGGCCATGGGTTCGGACGTGAAGGGGAAAACGGGCCATTTCGAATGCTTTCACGATCTGGACGAAAAGTTAAACGAACTCGGCAACATCGATTTGGTCCACCTGCGCGCCGCTTGGTTCATGGACGACGTATCGGCGTGGATGGGGCCGGTTGCCAAATACGGTCGAATTGCCTGGTTCTGCAAACCCGATTTGAAGATGCCCTGGGTGGCGACCGATGACATTGCGTGGCTGGCGGCCAAGGAATTGACCAATCCGAGGGGCAGACACCGCGTATACCTCGAAGTAGGCTCGGAAGATGTCTCGATGAACGAACTGGCCGAAATCATTGGCAAGAAGATCGGCAAGCCGGTGGATTACCGATACATCGAAACGACCCGTAAAGACGTCGAGGCTGAATTTCTGGCACGGTTCGGGACGCTGGAGAAATGGCAGGACGACACCCTCAGTGCTGACGCTTTGAACAGTGGCATCGTAAGGTTCCATGGGGAGCACGAGTATCGTCCGAAATTGCCCACGACGATGGAGACGTTCATTGCTGATGTCTGGAAGACCCGCTATCTGGACGCGGTCAAAGCGGGAGAACAGCGAGAAACGTTTTTCATGTGGGCTGCCAGAGACTAGCTATGGCGGCTCTTTTGACCCGTCCCCCACGCGTTCGACCATCCCGGATGCTACCGCAAATTGTTGATGTGCGGTAGCTAAACGAGCGAAATTTGCGCAGCTTGGCCATCAAACCGAGATCACACCACTGCACTACGGATCAGTCTTTAATTTCCATCGCCGCGCCCTTGAGAGCTCAACGAGTTAACTCAACGGATTTCTGGTTGGGATCCAGTCTGCTGACTGTCGCTGCTCAGCATTTCAACGATCGGTTCATAGCCGTAGAGAGTAGCGAGGCTCAGTGGTGTTAGGCCCGAGTGAGTTTTCAGATCACGGCGAGCACCAGCGCGCACAAGGGATGCAACTGCATCTACGTATCCATGCCAAACAGCGTCGTGCAAAGCGGTCAGGCCATTGTAAGGACCCTGCGCATCGAGCTCAATCTGTGTGTCCCCCTGTTTTGCTGCTGACGTCAGAATATCGATGTGATCCGCCTTCCCAAAATAGGCAGCATCGTGAAGTGGCGAACCGCGCATGAGACCGATGGTGCGGCGAGGATCTGCCCCAGCATCCAGCAATAGGCGCACGATTTCGGCATGACCTTCGCGAACTGCAAGACCGAGAGGCGTGTAGTCGTCATCGAACGTCCCGGTTATCGGCACCCGAACCTCAAAATCCGCGCCATCTGCGATCAGCCGCTTCACCTCCTCAATATTTCCGGCCTTGACTGATGAGATGATCGACAAGCTGGCGATGTGCTTTTCATCCGCCTCATCTCTTTCCTCAATCAGCGCTGCGATTGCTTTCAGGTCGTCATACTTGGCGATGTCGAGCGCGGTCTGTTGCCAGTAATTCCGTATCGTGGTGCGCGCGCGGCGCGACAGCAAAACCCGCACAACAGCTTCGTGCTTGTGAAGCACGGCATCCATCAATGCGGTATTGCCAAGAACTGGCGATTGCTGATTGATGAAGGCTCCGTGGTCAAGCAGAATCCCGATCACGTCGGCGCTGCCGGACTGTGCCGCTTTGTGGATTGCCGTTGCTCCCATTCGAGGGTCCGCCGTCAGCACGTCCGCGCCGGCAGTAAGGAGCAAAGCAACAGCTTGTGCCTGCCCAAGCGCAGACGCGATCATCAACGGCGTGAGACCATCGGGGCCTCTAGCGTTAACGTCCGCCCCGGCGTCGATAGCTTCTTTGACCGAAGCAAGATCGCCTGTACGAAGTGCGTGAGAAAGTATCATGGTTCTATGTTCCTTGATCGATTAGACAGTTGCTGAAACGGCGGCATTCAGGCCGTTCAGGAATTTGATGATTTCGGCATTCACGCGTTCGCGGGCCTCATGATGAGGCCAGTGACCTACACCTTCCAGGCGCACGACATCGACGAGCCCGGGCGCTGTCTTGCGCATCTCTTCCACGGTTGGTGGGACCGGGTGGAACAGTCGGCACAACCCATCTGCATCGCCCCAAATATAAAGCGATGGCTGCTTGATCAGTACGTCCTTGTACGCGGCGAGATGCTCAAACGTCGCCTGCACGCCACGGTACTGGTTCAGACCGCCTCTGAATCCCGTTCGCTGGAACGTGTCGATGTTGTGCTTCACATAGGCTGGATCGGCCCAAGTCGGCAGCACGTCAGGGGCAGGTCGAAACATATTCCGCTTTGCGTCGATGGGGTCCCAGCCGGTTCCTTCGGCGGGTTCGCCCGAGAGCCAATAAAGTGCACTCGGAATAGTCTTGCTGGCATCACGGATACGGTCATCCGTCTCCGGCTTCATCATGTCGAAAGCATAATAGAGATCGCCGAGACCGCGACTGCGTAGCAAGTCCCATGTACTCAGCTCGCCACGCGGCAGGAACGGGATGCCGAGCGTTATGATGCCGTTGAAACGATCCGGTCGCATGACCATCGCCCGTTGTCCGTGGTCGGCACCCCAGTCATGGGATATGATGGTTGCGGTAGGCACCTGCAACGCATCAAGGATGCCAATCAGGTCGCCAACAATTAGGGCCCCGCTGTAAAGTGCGGGATCGTTCGGGGCATAGCTGTCGCCGAAACCCCTCATGTCGAGCGCGATCGCGCGGTATCCGTTTTCTGCGACAACTTGCATCTGGCTACGCCACGTTTCCACAGTGTCTGGAAATCCGTGCAAGAAGAGCACTACTGGACCGCGGCCTTGTTCAACCACATGGAAAGAGGCTCCGTTGGCCTCGATTTGCGAATGGTGTACGGGATGATCCGTGGCGGCTGATGCTTTATGAGTGTGGTTCATTTTCTGCTCCAGGTTATGCTTGATCCGAGCCTTGCAGCGCGTGTTGGATCGGCTACAATTCAATGACTTCACCGCCTGATGCGCGAAGCCGATCAAAGTATGTGGAGTGGTCGATGAGCTGGGCTGGGAAATAGAGGCCCGGTCGGGGCGTATCGCCCGCGAGACCAGCCAAGCGTTCAAGAACGAGCGCGACACCCAGACCCGTTAGCGGCATCTGCCCCCCGGGGTGAACGATCGCGTGACGTTTCCGAAGCTGCTGCCCGGCGTGATCCAGGCCCGAAAGGTTGATAATGATTTCAGTCGATACCGGTCCGCCATTCCGGCGGGTGGAGCTCATTCCAATGGCCAGGTCGAACCGAATACCAGGAGCGCCGGTTGCGTTTGCCAACAACAAGACGTCGTTTGGCGAAAACACGTTCGCGTCCAACTCGGTGCCGTCGATTGCGCGCACCTTGGATCTGGTCTCGGCGCCATGGTACCATCGCCACGCGCCAACCGTTCTCAAAAGAGCGGCAGCACCCGCATACATCTGGCGCTCAAGATCTGCATTCGCTGCAGGTCCGAACGCATCCTGTTCATCGAGCACTGCCTCGATATGAATGTTTTCCAGACGACCAAATTCTCGGGCGAACAAGAGTGACGGTACGCTTGTCGCACCAACGAGCCATTCTGTACCAAGGACGACTGGCGCGGCGGTAGGTCTCTGCATGAATGTAGCAGTTTCCAAGCCCAGCTCGCTTATGCTTGGTGAGATGTTGACGTGCCCAACGCCCAATTGTTGGGCCCAGCGGAGAGCTGCCCCGGTTTTGTCCGTAAAGAGCGTTGCGACCGCCGAGACACGTTGCTCGCCTAGCCCCAGGTCAGAGGCAGTGAGGTCCACTACCACCGCAGACGCGCCGTCGACAGCTGCTGCTGCTCGTATCGCGCGTTGCTCGTCGCGACCGCCAATGAGGATTGGTACATCAGGATATTGCTCACGCAAGAAGCGTGTGGCCCATCGCCCAACCTCGCCGGCGCCGCCGATAATAAGTATTGGGTCGTGGAGACTTCCAGAAGCTTGTAACATCACGATACCTGTGGTTTACTGATTCCTACACATGGTAGGTTACTAAAAGTAGGTATGCAAGTGGAAAAGCAAAAAGCTGCCATCGACAATAGGACTAAAGGCCGACTTTCGAAGTCCGAGAGGCGTCAGCAGCTACTAGAGACGGCGCGCCTGATCGTTCGGGAAGAAGGTGCTGATCGGCTGACACTAGGTCACCTGGCAGTGCGGGCGGGCGTTTCCAAACCTGTGACCTACGAGCACTTCGAGACCAGAACGGGTTTGTTAATTGAACTCTATCGTTGGATAGACACCGAACGCATTGCCGCGTTTCGCACACTTATGGCTCAGGGAAATCGACCGGCGAAAGAGACTATATTGGCTTTGGCTAAAACTTATCTGGCCTGCGGAACCGACCAAGGTGACGAATTTCATGCTGTCGGCGCAGCGCTTGCAGGAAGCGAGGAGAAAGCCAACGTGTACCAAGAGCTAGTCGATGCTGTGATCGAAATGTTCATTGATGTTTTACGGCCTCACTCAAACTTTCAGCCGGAATCGCTGGCATTGGCCTGCGCGGCATTGGTTGCGGCAGGAGACGCGTTGACAAGCGCTGTTACACGGGGAAACTGCTCCGCTTCCGAGGCCGAGGGGGTGTTTTCGAATCTAATTGGAGCTGTGGCCAAGGGTAAAGCGTAGGTAGAGGTGCCGCTTCATATGGCCGAGAGATAGCCGAGTTGGGGAAGAGCATTCGCTGCCGAACTCTTCGGACATATTTATACGAGAAAACACCCAGCGCTGGCTCCTATGATGTCGACCTCCATAGAGCCGTCCTACGGACCGACTGCATTGGGAAGAAAGAAGCGTGCCAATGGTTGAAATCCTCTCAAGAGCCAAGGCATAAGCTTGCAATGTAGTGGCCCCATAAATATCCGTAGAGTCAGTCCCACTAAGCTGCCGAACCAAATCATATTGCTAATGCACGACCTTGGTCCTCTCTCGCCAGCAAGTATGTCATAAAATGAAGTTGCTGCGATTATAGATATGCACGAAACCCATTTTCGCTAGATTGGCGTTCGAGATGTTGGCCTTTTCGGCCGATGGCACTTCGGTCTCTACCACGAAAGTCGACACGCCACGGTCTGCGCCTTCCTTTAGACGAGCTTGAATTAGGGCCTTTTGTGAACCTCTATTTCGAAAGCTCGGCACGGTCGTTCCACCGCCGAGCCACGCGAAGGATCCTGAAGCGAACATCGCTCCTGTTCCCACGGGTGTGTCTCCATCCAACGCGTAGAAACAAGACCATCCGTCGCGTCCCACGATTGCTGCCCATAGAGCAGTGAGACTTTCCGGAAAGCCAAAACTGGCACACATCATGGCGCCGAATACCTCGGCTTCGTCGGGCCGAACTTTTCGTGTTTTCACGGTGCCTGGCGATGGAAGAGGGACCGTGTCCGTGGATCGCCGAAGCTTCGCCCATCCAGGTCCGTAGGCAACCAACCCCTTCGTCTCGATCCACTGTGTCAGCTCGTCCGATGCAGTGTCGGCATTGACTTGTAAGAACCGGTTCCCCGTCTTTCCCCTCATCCAGCTGTAGGCCTTGTCGAGATCTTCACGTGTGGTGAGGCCAAGGATACGGTTGAGGCCGATCGCAGGCGCGCTCGGTAGTGAGATCGTGCATCCACCATTCATGGAAACGCATGCGAACCGCTCCTCGTCCGTCAATCGGCCGCGGGCGGCCTTGTGCAGATCAATGAAAGCTTTGGCCTCAATGGCATCCTCCTGCGTGAGGCAGGGCTGATCAGAAGAACAAGAATCCAAGAGAGTACTCCAATGGCCGACACTTCGCCGAAAGCAGATAACGGAACTGTCGGATTAAAAATAGAACAATTTCATCGGCGAATCCTGCACGCCCGTCTGGGCCAGAAATGCCGTTGATGAGGATTTGCGCCGACTTTGGCGTTGAGCGATTTTGAGCGAGCTAGACGATCTTCCAACACCATCGAAGATCTGCGAAGAGGCCTGGCAACCTTCATCTTGAGCCAGCCTGCGGTGCAACCTGTCTCCATACGCCTTGAAAACTGGCCAGCGCGGTATATCGTTAAATTTTTTGAATTGTGAGAGCAGGGTGTCACACGATCTCGGGTTACAGACATTGTCGAAACAGACCGCTTTCCAGTTTGGAGATTTCCGTTTTCTGCCAGAAGCTCAATCCCTCCTGTACAAGGGGCAACCCGTCGGCCTCGGTGGGCGAGGTTTCGACATTCTGACCCTGCTCGTGGCGCGGGCGGGCGAGGTTGTCAGCAAAGCCGATCTGTTTGCGCATGTATGGCCAGATTATATCGTCCACGACCATAACCTGAAGGTCAATGTCGGCAACCTTCGACGCTCGCTGGCCGAACTTGATCCTTCTATGGAGTACATCGCAACCATTGCTGGGCGAGGTTACAAGTTCGTCGCCGCCTTGGAAAGCGATCGCCCGGCGCCAGCCCGGCAAGTGGTTGCCAGCACAAGCCATCATATCGCGGCACCACAGGTTCGGCCGCTCCTCGGCCGCGATGAAGCGACCCGGCAGATCTCGGAAAAGCTTGATCAAGCGGGTTACGTCACCATCGTCGGGCCAGGCGGCGCGGGAAAAACGTCTCTTGCGGTTACGGTTGCTGAGCAATCCTGCGGGGCAAACGAAGCCATCGCCTTTGCGGATCTCTCGACGCTGAGCGACCCGCGATTTGTGGTTCCGGCGATCGCGTCTGCCCTCGGCGTGTCGCTTGGGTTTGATGATCCCATCGCAGGCGTGATCGACGTCCTTCGCAGCAACCGGCTGCTTCTCATCATCGACAATTGCGAGCACGTTGTCGCGATGGCCGCGACGATCGTTGAGCGGATATCCGCGGACGTTCCTTCGGCGCGGATCATTGCGACCAGCCGCGAGCCGTTACGGACGCGGCACGAGCAGATTCATTTTCTCTCAGGATTGGCTTATCCGCACCAGACGACGACAATGTCCATCAGCGAGGCGCTACAGTTTCCGGCAATCCAGCTGTTCATTTCAAAGGCGTACGGCTTAGGCGATATAAAGCCTACTGATGAATATGTCCGCAGTGTTGTTTCGATCTGCTCACGGCTGGACGGCTTGGCACTCGCCATCGAACTGGCCGCCGGTACGGCCAGTGTTCTTGCACCCTCTGCGCTCGATGACCTCTTCAGGGATGGCTTTGATACGATGAACCGGGGAGCAAGGGATGCACCCTTGCGCCACCAATCCTTGGAGGCGACGCTCGACTGGAGCTATCGGCTTCTTCCTGACCGTGAGGCGGTCTTGCTCGGTCTGCTTTCGGTATTTTCCGGCCGTTTCAACTCCGACGACGTGGAGGCGATGTATTTCGCCGGCGCCCTAGAGCCGATGACCGGGCGAGACGCACTGTCGCAGCTCGTGGCAAAGTCGCTGGTATCAGCGGAATACGACGGCGGGACTGTGCATTACAGACTTGCCGAAAGCACGGGTGCCTATGCCGCGCGGCGTCTTTCAGGTTCCCTCTACAGAGAGAAGGCAAGACGACATTTTGCCGTTCGAACAAAGGACAAGCTGCAGATTGCCGAACGGGATTGGTCGTCGCAGACATCTCGCGAATGGCTCGGCAAATATCGGAGGCAGATCGACGACGTTCGCGCGGCCATCGGTTGGGCGTTTGATCCCGCAGGCGATGCGGCTTTGGGTGTCGAATTGGTGGTCGCTGCCTTGCCGCTGTGGCAAGAACTATCGGCGTTTAGGGAAATGCTGGAGGCCATCGACCTTGCCGGGTCAAACAGCGCTGCCCTCATGGGGCTCGCGCCACTGGGCCGAGCCAAGCTCTCCACGGCTCGGGCCTGGGCCATGACACTGGCGCGCCACATGCACCCGCAAACCGATGATGCTTGGCGCGAAAGCATCTTTCATGCGAACGGGTCGCGCGACGCGGAATTTGAAATACGATCGGTGTGCGGACAGGCCGTTTTTCTGGCCTATTCCGGCCGGCCCCGCACGGCATTGCGCAGCATGAACGAGTTTGCGGCAGCAAAGGCTCTGGACTGGACGACGGCGCCCGACGGCAAACGACTTTTAGCGCATATCAAGATCTATGCAGGCGAGTTCAATTCGGCATCGGCCGACCTGGAGGCGCTGATGGATGATTGGGGTCACCTTGAGGAAGGGCATGGCTTGTCCAGGTTCCAGGTCGATTTGCCTGCCGGTATTCGTTTCTCTCAGGCATTTCTGTCTTGGTTACAAGGTGATTCTGATCGTGCCTCCCGGCTGGCCGGTCAGGCGATCGATCGTGCCGCCGATCTCGATCACATGATCTCCTTGGGCAATGCAATTTCGCTTGCGGCCCTTCCGATCGCTTTCGTGGAGGGTGATCTCGAAACTGCTTCGCGGCTTCAGCAACAACTGGCCGACGTCAGCCGGCGAGAAAGTGTCGGCATTTACGAGGGGACAGCCAAGTTTTTCGCCGGTGCTATCCAGTCCTCTCGAGGTGAGCAGGCAGGCTTTACCCTGATGCAAGACAGTATCAACGGATTGCTTCGGGGGAACTGGCGTGCTCGCGTGCCCTTCTACCGGAGCCTGTTGGCGGAGGCATATCTTGCCGCAGGCGAACTGCAGCTTGCTGAGGATAGTCTGTTCGCCGTGCTTGCAGAAACTGGCATACGAGAAGAGCGTTGGTGGCATCCGGATCTTTGGCGCGTTGCGGGAATGATTGCAGCCGGAAACAGGCGGCCCGACAAGGCGATGGGCTATTTCCAGACGTCATTGGATTGCGCCCGCGCAATGGGTGCAGGTGCCGCTACCAAACGGACCCAGCTTGCCGTCGGTGCAACGGACTTTGGTTGACCTTGCTGCATTCTCCTCGGTTCGTGCTCAATCTTTTCGTCGCGAATCGAGGCGCTCCCGCAGTGACGCATTTTCCTGCTCAAGCTGAGCGACCTTGTCCAGAAGATGTCGAGAGGCGGCCAAAAATTCGGCTTGGGTGTAACGAGGCACGATATGCTGCGGACAGTTCCAGTCGAACGCCTCGAGCTTCAACCTGAAAATGCGTTCAGCCTTGGCTCCATAAGCACCATCGGTGATGGCCTCGGTAAGTACCGGATCGGCGTCAAGGGCCAGCTTCTCGGCACGGGCATAGATCTTCAGCCGGGTGCGCGCGGGGTAGTCGATCAGGAACAGGCATGTCCGGTCGTTTTCTGTCAGATTGCCGGTGGTGATATATTGATGATTGCCGCGGTAATCGACGAAGGCGAGGGTGCGATCGTCGAGGACCTTGAGAAAGCCGGCAGGCCCGCCTCTATGCTGAACGTAAGGCCAGCCTGTTTCCGAAACGGAGGCCATGTAGAAGCTGTCGCGCTGTGCGATAAACGCGGTCTCCTGTGCCGTGAACCGGTCGAATTCGCGGTGTCCCTTGAAGTCGGACCAGAAATGATCCGCTCCCATTTCCGCTTGCGCCCTGCGAACTGAAGGCGTGATCGCGATATCCATGAAACCGTAACTTATATCGTATCTCCCTAAAGTGTGCTCTGTTCGCAGGGCGTCGGATGCACAAAGTACTAGATTGCCTCTCTAGCGGCCTGCTGCGCGCGGGCATAGCTCTCGGCCACGGCGGCATAGTTCGGTGCGGCAAGTCCGTAGAGCTTGCCAAGCTCGGCAGCCTCGGGACGCGCCCAGGTGCGGTGAAGCTCAGACAGCAATGCATTGGTCGATGTCGGCTTGACGCCGCCCTGCACGAAGCGGGCAAGTGAAATCCGCGAGGCCATTTCGCTCGGATCCCCCGAGGCATCAAGCACCGCATAGACATCGTAGCCAGCAGCGCGGGCATCGAGCGCCGGAAACATCACGCAGACACTGGTCCAGACGCCTGCCATGATGAGAGTTTTGCGGCCGGTTGCGCGAACCGTTGCGACGAAATCGTCATTGTCCCAGGCGTTTACTTCTCCCTTGCGCGGCACATAGTCGGCGTGCGGCGCCAATTCATGGATCTCGGGCATCAGTGGACCATTGGTGCCGGCAGGTTCCGAAGCAGTGGTGATCACCGGGATGTTCAAGAGAGTGGCTAGCCTGGCGATCATCTCCACATTCCGGCGCAGATCAGACACGGATATGTCCTTGACCGTCTGGAACAGCCCCGACTGATGATCGAGAAGCAGGATCAGCGCGTCGGAGGGATCGATGAGGGCTGCGCCGCCGCCGGTGGGAAGGACGCTCGGCTTGGATTTGCTGTTGTACATGGTCATTTTCCTTTTCTTGGGTTCCAATTAACGGATCAGGTTTCGGGCGAGGAAGTCGCGCATGACCGGGATCATCTCGTCCGCCTTGTCCTCCAGGGCGAAATGTCCCGTATCAAAAAAATGAAGCTCGGCTTCGGGCAGGTCGCGGAGGAAGGCGCGTGCGCCTTCCGGCAGGAAGATGGGATCATTTTCGCCCCACAGGATCAGGGCTGGCGGCTGATGGGCGCGGAAATAGGCGTGGAAGTCGGGGTAGAGCCCGACATTGGTCCTATAGTCGTAGATGATGTCCAGCTGGATGTCCGTGCTGCCCGGGCGGTCGAGGAAGAGCTGATCGTATAACCATGCCGCCGGATCGATCCGCGTCTCATCTTTTGTGCCAGTGAGATATTGGAAACGTGTGCCGTCAAGCGATAGAAAAGGCCGCAGCGCGTCGCGGTTTACCGGGCCGTTGTCGGCCCAGTAAGCCCGCGTCACCCCCCAGAAATCCCCCATGCCGTCTTCATAGGCGTTGCCGTTCTGGACGATCAGGGCGGTCACCCGATCCGGATGCGCGAGCGCCAGACGAAACCCGGTTGGCGCGCCATAATCCATGACATAGAGCGCGTAGCGTTCGGCGCCCAGCTGTTCGAGGAGACCGGCGATGACATCCGAGAAAGTGGCAAAGCTGTATTCGAATTCGCTGGAAGACGGCATTGCCGACAGACCGAACCCCGGAAGGTCGGGCGCAATCACATGATAGTGGTTGGCAAGCGCTGGGATGAGGTTGCGGTACATGTGCGAAGAGCTTGGAAAGCCGTGCAGCAACACCACGACAGGGGCGCCTTTCTCTCCAGCCTCGCGGTAGAAAATTTCCACGCCTTCAACGCTGGTGGTTCGGTGATGGGTGACGGGCCGGGTCATTGTCCGGCACCTTCGGTCGGCGTTGCGGCCAAGGCGGCGGCTGCGATGAACGCCGCGACGTCCTGCGGGTGCGACAGCATCGCGGCGTGACTGCTGTTGATCTCGGTGATCGCAGCACTCGCACGCTTGGCCATCCGGCGCTGCGCGCTAGGCGGCACCATCCTGTCGGCGGAAGCGACGAGATAGAAGCTGGGTTTGGTCTTCCAAGCTGCGTGGGTAAGGGGTGCTATGACCGCTGCAAGGCCCCAGGGCAACTGCGCCGCCGCCATGAAGCGCGTGGTCGTGATGTCGACATCGGCGGCAAATGCTTCCGGAAAGCTGGCAGGATCGACAACGAGGTAGCCGTCCTGCGGCGGCAGCAACGGTGCCTTCGTTTCGCCGGGCTCTTCCGGAGCTTCGTTCAGAGCGGCGACGGATTCGCCCGCATCCGGCACGAAAGCCGCGATGTAGGCCAAAGCCTGGACTTTCGGGTTGACGCCAGCCTCGGTGATGACGGCTCCACCGTAGCTGTGGCGCACCAGGAGAACCGGGTGGCGAGCCGCGACAATCAGGCGCTCGGTCACGGCAACGTCGCCTTCAAGTGAGGTCGTCGGGTGTTGAGCGACGAGCACTTCAAAGCCGCGGTCGACAAGTTCGCCATGGACCTGTTGCCATCCGGAGCCATCGACAAATGCGCCGTGCACGAGGACGATCGAGAGGGACGGGGCACCAGCTGTCTGGGTGCCCGAAACGGGACTGGTCATGATCTTTTCCTTTGATGGGGGAAGTTGCGGGGCCGCTGGCCCCGCGGAACGGATTGGCTATCGATCAGTTGCAAACCTTGCGGTCGAGGAAATCCCGGATGAGCGGCACCATCACATCGAGCTTGTCTTCGAGGGCGAAATGGCCGCTATCGAGAATGTGCATCTCGGCATTCGGGAGATCGCGAAGATAGGGGTGCGCGCCAGGTTCCGGAAAGATCTTGTCGTTCTTGCCCCAGACGATCAGCGTTGGCGGTTGGTTGTCGCGGAAGAAGGCCTGGAATTGCGGGTAAAGCGGTACATTGCTGCCGTAGTCGCCCAGGAGATCCAGCTGGATGTCCTTGTTGCCCGGCCGGTCGAGCAAGGCCTGATCGACGACCCAGTTGTCGGGGCTGATATGTGAGACATCGCCCATTCCGTCGGTATACTGGAATTTCGTGGTTTCGAGCGTAACCAGACCGGCGAGCGCTTCCCGGCGTTCCGGCGTCTTCTCGGCCCAATAGGCCTTGATCGGATCCCAGAACGCGGCGAGGCCTTCGGTATAGGCGTTGCCATTCTGCACGATCAGGGTTTCAACCCGCTCGGGATGTTTGAGCGCGAGCCGGTATCCGATCGGTGCGCCGTAATCCATCACATACATGCTGTAGCGATCGGCGCCGACTTTTTCTGTCAGCTTGTCGACGACGTTGGTCAGGTTCTCGAATGTGTAGGAAAATTTGGTGTGGTCGGGCGCATCACTCTGACCGTAGCCGGGATAGTCAGGCGCGATCACGCGGTAGCGGTCTGCAAGCAGCGGAATGAGGTTGCGGAACATATGGGACGAGGTCGGAAATCCGTGCAGAAGCAGTAGCACCGGTGCGTCTTTGGGGCCGGCTTCACGATAAAAGACTTTTACGCCATCTATCGTCGTGTTTTTGTACTGAATGACGGGAACGGCTTTCGCGGCGATGACTGGGGTGTTCGGCACGCAGCGGGCTTCAGCCGCAACGGGAGAGATGGCCATGAGAAGTGCGACAGTGGCGAGCAGATGCTTTTTCATGATGCTTTCCTTTTCCAAATTGGGTGCCGATCCACATCAGCGCCTCTGGAAAAAGGACTAGCACCGCCGGTCCTCGGGCCTGGGATAAATAAGGGTAAAAAGTTGAACAGTTGGCCGTCAAAGCACTAACAATGAGCAGCGTGAATGGCTCGATCCAAACGAAAGCCGATCCGTTTAAGCAGCCTCATGGGAAGCTCTCCACGTCTGCGGTTCTTTAAACGACCGATAGCTTTGACGGTCATAGAGAGTGTTTTTGCGGTAGGATCAGCGTGATAAGTTGTTCGGTTTGCCGGTTCTGGGTTCGATTCCTGTCAAGGCGTATGATGCGGAGTGTGTCCAAATTGAAAGCGGTCGCAAACAATGAGGACTTGCTGCAACGCTGCATCTGCCTGCGCACCAGACCGGCTAGTGGCAAACCAGCAGTCACGACTTGACAACCTCACTCTGCATCTTGTTGCGATACAGGGAACGGTAACGCGCCGGCGATTGGCCGATGGCGCGGCGGAAGCTGGCGGCAAAAGCGCTGTCGGATCCATAGCCGAGCGACTGTGCAATCCGTGGTAGTGGCTCGTTGCCACGCCGCAGCCGGGCGGCGGCAAGCCGCATCCTCCAGTTCGCGAGATAGTCGATCGGCGATGCTCCGACGGTGGCACGAAATCTTTCGGCAAATCCGGAGCGGGACTGGCCGGCAAGAGACGCCAGTGCTTCTACCGTCCAGCGGCGCGATGGATCGGCGTGGATTGCCCGCAGTGCCGGAGCCAGGCGGGCATCCGCAAGGCCGGCGAGCCAGCCGGGATGCTGTGATGTCTGGCGCGCCATATAGGCACGCAGGACGTGGATAAATACCAGCCGCAGCAGGTCGTTGCAGGCGACGCGAGCACCCGGTGCTGCGCTGTTCCACTCCAGGTCCAACTGTTCGAGCAGCCAGCCAATCGGTCCGGCCTCTTCGTGGTCAATCACTACAACAGGCGGCAGGGCGTCGGTGAGGAGTGAGCCATCGACGGTATCGAGGTTGACGCTGCCGCCGAGGAGCACGAAATCCCGACCATCGCCCACTGAGACATCGAGATTACCCCCGGCGAATACCTCTGCCGCCGCTATCGGCGTCACGTTGGGATCGCTGCAAAGCGTAAACGCCTTGCCGCTGACCACAAGACAATCGCCGGCTTCAATGCGCAACGGTGCCTCTCCCTCCGAGATCAGCCAGGCAACGCCTTCACGGACTGCGTTGAACTTGAGGTAGCCCGGTGGTGGAAAAGCAACAGACCACGCGCCTCCGGCTGCAAAACGCACGGAGAACAGCGCACGCGCATTGATGGCGCTGAGCACGTCGGACAGGGGATCCTGGATGTTTTGGACGATCACGACAGAAATCCGGATCCTGCAGGCTGGGGACTCCGAGAAGCTACCCGATATAGGGGACGGACACCAGAGCCACAAATGAAGGAGTAACAACATGTCCGAACAGAAACCTATTGGATCTCGTTTCAGCGCATCCAGCACGGCACGCGAGGTCACCGAGGGTATCGACCTTTCCGGCAAGACGGCGATTGTCACCGGCGGCTATTCCGGTCTCGGCGTCGAGACGACGCGGGCGCTCGCTGGTGCCGGCGCTCGTGTCATCGTACCGGCTCGCAATCGCGAAAAGGCCGAACGCACACTTGCCGGTATCGACAATGTTGTTATCGAAGCGATGGATCTTGCGGATCCCGCATCGGTTGCCGCCTTTGTTGACAGGATCGTTGCGGCGGGCATGCCCATCTCAATCCTGGTCAACAGCGCCGGCATCATGGCGACGCCGCTTGCCCGGGATCAGGCTGGGCACGAGAGCCAGTTTGCCACCAATCATCTCGGCCATTTCCGGTTGGTTGCAGGCCTGTGGCCTGCGCTGGTCAAGGCTGGCAACGCGCGGGTGGTCTCTGTGTCATCGCGCGGCCATCAAATCGGTCCAGTCGATTTCGACGACATTGATTTCAAGGCTCGCCCTTATGACAAGTGGCAGGCCTATGGCCAGGCGAAGACGGCGAATGCTCTGTTCGCGCTTGAACTTGATCGGCTTGGAGCAGGGTGTGGCGTACGGTCATTTTCCTTGCACCCGGGCATCATCCTGACCGATCTCGCCCGCCATCTTACCGAAGACGAGATCAACTCTTTTGATGTCTACGATGAGGATGGCAATCGTCGAGTCGATCCATCGCGTGATCTCAAGACGCCGGAACAAGGGGCGGCAACAAGCGTCTGGGCAGCAACGCGACCCGAACTCAACGGTATTGGTGGCGTCTACTGCGAAGATTGCGAAGTCGCCCTGCCGCAGGCGGAGACGGATGGGACCAGAGGTGTGGCGCCTTGGGCCATGGATCCACAGGCTGCTGAACGGCTCTGGCTGCTTTCTGAGCATTTAACGGGCTTGTCAGTAGGTGATCGTCGAGGCTGAGCGCATATCGGCACACGAGTGATTTGCGGTGTTGTCAGGCGAGGCCTTCGGTCAGTCGAAGGCCTGCTACATCGTGGTCAGTCGGTTCCACGCAGGAGTAAAACAGCGGCTCACCTTCATAAACACTCTGAAGTGTTCGATCCGGATAATGCCTTCCGTGTCTGGGAGATGGCGACCGGGATGGTCGCATCTGCAGGTCGAAACACCCTGTCGGACCTCGACGGCCCGGCAGGGAGGTGCCTATGCGGTTGCACTGCTCGCGCGATCACGCCTTGGCTGCAACCGGAAGCCGGAATGGCGCTCCGAGACGATTGAACGCGTTCATCGCAGCGATCGTGATCGTCAGATCGACGAGGTCCTTCGGTTCGAAAGCTGCGGCTGCGGCGGCATAGGCCTCGTCCGAGGCGTGGGTCTGGCTGACATTCGTGACTTCTTCAGCCCAGGCCAGTGCTGCTCGTTCCTGGTCGCTAAACAGGTGAGGCACCTCATCCCAGACAGGAACAAGCGTGATCTTATCGACGGACATCGTCTTGCGCAGATCGCGACTATGCATGTCGATGCAATGGGCGCAGCCGTTGATCTGCGACACGCGCAGGAAGACGAGATGAATCAGCTCCTCAGGCAAGTTCGTTTTCTTGGTGACGTAGTGATGGACGCCGAAGAGCGCCTTGGCACCCTCGGGGGCGACTTCGGACCAGTTCATGCGGGACATTTTGTTTTCCTTTCTCGTGGACACGGTTCTCCGTTCGCCGGAGAAACCGTCGTTGCGTGTGCTAGGTGAGGGGGTAGGTCTGGTAGGTAGCGCTACGGCTTTCGCGGCGTCGTCAGGGCGGTGTCATCGGTATCGACGACGAAGACGGCAAGCAGCTTCGCCGGCTCGGTCTTGCTGGCGTTGGCGCTGACGTCGTGGCGGTCGCCCGGCAGCTCGGTGAAGTTCTGCCCGGCGATGAAGGTCTTCGTCTCGCCACCGTTCACGGCGCTTTGGATGGCGCCTTCGAGAACCGTCGCATAGATCAAGGCGGATTTTGCATGCGTATGAGCGGAACTGTAGCCGCCGGGGCCGTACTCGACGAGGACGCCCTTCACGCTCTTTCCGGGAACGTCCGGGAGGGGATGCTCGTAAACCAGCGTCACCTTCGCGTCCTTCGTGTCATATGCAAGTCCAGGCTTGGCAACGTCATGAGCGGAAGCTGTGGCCAGAGAGACCGCAAGGGCTGAAGCGGCATGGAGGATGGTCTTCATGATTGTTTCCCTCCTATGTTCTGAGCCACTCGGCGATCGTGATCGCACCCTTGACGTAGTCTCCGTCGGGAACCAGTGAGCCGGCGACAACGGGAGCGCCGAAGTAGTCAACGGCGGCGTCGGCGTTGACCGGGCGAGCGTCGCCCTTGGCGTCGAGATAGGTCCCGATGAAGGATTCGAACGGTCCCCGTTCGGGCCCGGCAAGATCGACGGATCCGTTCTTCGGCTCCCCGAGCGCGGCTTCCACCAAAGCAGCGGCGACGTCGTCGGCCGCGATCGGCTGGAAGTCGATATCCGGGACTTTCACTGCGCCGTCGGCCGAGTAGGCGCCCACCAGTGTCTCCGTGAATTCGTGGAACTGTGTCGCGCGCACAATGGTGTAGGCCTGGCCCGATGCTGCGACGGCGTATTCTTGGGCGAGTTTGCCGGCCATGTATGAGTTCGCGGCGAGGCGGTCCGCGTTGACGATCGAGAGGACGACGTGATGGCGCACGCCCGCGGCTTGTTCGGCACGTGTCAGGTTTCGGCTCGACTTGTCGAAGAAGTCGGTGATGACGGCCTTATCGAAAGACATCATGTTCGACACGTCGATGACGGCGTCGGCGCCCGTAAGAGCCTCGGCCAGTCCTTCGCCCGTGTAGGCATTAATCCCGTTGCGGGAGCTTGCGACGACGGCTTCGTGGCCGGCGTCCTGTAGCAGCTTCACTGCCTTCGAGCCGATCAGGCCCGTGCCGCCGATGACGACGACCTTCTTCATCTTGGTCATGGTGCTTTCTCCTATGACGAGGCGCGATTGCCCGTCTTGCGTTCGTGGAGTTCAAGGAAGGCGCATCCCCGGGCGGCGATGCCACCGTCGTCGAATGCACCAAGGTCCGCCAGAAGGTCCGCGACGGACACCTTGGCGAGTTCTGCGCGATAGGCCTTCTCGGCTTTCAGCATCGCGGCGTTGATTTGGCAGGGCTTAGTGAAGTAGCGCGCCGGAAGTGGATTCGGCCCGCGCTGGCGGATCTCGGCGCACCGGAAGGCGGGCGCTGGTCCTTCGACCGCGAGGACGATGTCGAGCATCGTGATGTCCTTTGGCGCCTTGGCCAGCCGATATCCACCCTTCGGACCCGGCGTCGTTGCGACGATCCCGGCGCCGGAAAGCGCCTGCAGATGCTTGAGGAGGTAGCTCGTCGATACGCCGTGGAGTTCAGCCAGTGCTGCCGCCGACAGGACGCCGTCTTCGGACAGCCCCGCCAGGAATGCCGTGCAGTGAATGGCCTGCTCGACGCCTTCGCTCAGTTTCATGGTGCATCTCCTAATCGTGGATATAAAATATCCACGATTAACTTCGATGTCAATCCGGGATCACGTAGACCGCTCAAAATTCGGAATATGACAGAAAACCGCGCTCCGGCGGCCGGGGCTTGCCATAGTCAGGAAGCTCGCACTCTCATCGACGCCCGAACATGTTGCACTTGCCCCGGAATATCTCCGCCGCATGGTGGGAATTTAATTATTGACTGATCAATCAATAATTGGTACGTCGTCCGCATGGCAAGACCGAGAGAATTTGACCGCGACGCAGCGTTGGAGAAAGCCCTGAGGGTGTTCTGGGCAAAGGGATTTGCCGCGACCTCTACCGATGATCTGCGTGTGGCGATGGGCATCGGCAGACAAAGCCTCTACGGCGCATTTGGCGACAAACGTACTCTTTATCTGGAAGCGCTGGATACCTATCAGCAGCGGACAAACACTGGGCATGTCATGAGGTTGAGCGGCCCGACATCGCCTATAAAAGGCATCGAAGACCTGCTTTCCGGTCTTGTGTCGGAAGACGATTGCGAGCGGGCGCTGGGGTGCATGGGGGTTGGATCAGTTGGCGAGTTTGGCGTGACAGACCCGGACCTTAATTCGCGCCGCAACTCTGCCAGTGCGGCGTTAGGTCGACGCATATTGGAGAGAGTGTTGGAGGGGCAGCGTTCGGGGGAAATCAATCCCGTTCTCGACGCTGAAGAAACTACCGCGTTCATTCAGATGACGATGACCGGCCTGCAGGTGGCTGCGCGTGGCGGCGCAAAAGCTCTCGATCTGAAGGCGATGGCACGATTTGCAACACAGCGTCTAAAACCATAACGCGGCCTCCGCAACAAGGAGGCTTTTGATTTGCTCAATTATGGACTGATCTGTCAATAAAAGGAGAATCCCATGACAATCGACGAACGAAAGACCGCCCTCGTATTTGGAGGTGCCCGTGGTATCGGCGCGGCTGCGGTCGAAAGACTTTCAAAAGACGGCTACGATGTCGCCTTCACATATGTTTCGCGACCGGACAGCGCACAGGCGCTCGTGAACGAGATCGAGAAGAGTGGGCGCCGCGCGGTGGCCATCCAGGCCAATAGCGCAGATGCTGCCGCCATTCGTGGCGCGGTGGCAAAGACTGTCGACATCTTCGGGCCAATCGACGCCGTCGTTGTCAATGCAGGGATTTTGCGGCTCAACAGGGTGGATGCTGTCACTCTCGAAGAGCTCGATCTAATGATCGACATCAACATCCGCGGCGTTTTCTTGTCCATCCAGTCCACAGTGCCGCACATGAAGGATGGCGGCCGCGTCATAACGATCGGGTCGAACACGGCGGAACGGACTGGAATGGCGGGAGCAAGCGTCTACCAATTCTCCAAGGCTGCGGTCGCAGCGATGGTGAAAGGCTTGGCCCTTGATCTGGCTCCGCGGCGCATCACCGTCAACAACATCCAACCTGGTCCAACGGACACTGACATGAACGCCGGCGCCATTGAGATGTTGTCTGACCGCAGCCCCTTGAAGCGCGTTGCCGACCCCAAAGAAATTGCGGGAATGGTGGCCTATCTTACGGGTCCCGACACGTCTTTCATGACAGGATCGAGCCTGACAATCGACGGAGGCTGGACGCTATAAATTCAGCGCTCCAGGGGTAGGGCCGTTCACAGCGGCCCTCTCCACCACTCCGGCATCTTTCCTCGTGCAAAAGTCTGCTGGGCAAAACTCACCGGCGGTCAATCTTTTGGCTTATCGCGATGCAATTCGCGAGTTCCACTCAGTCCAAGAGCTCCCCGCGTATCCGGCATCACCCATGAAAATCGTCAAGAACGATCTTGCCGAACACTCCGCCGGCTTCCATCCGGCGATCGGCATCCGATGTAGCTGAGAGCGGATACAGTGCCCCGACAACGGGCTGAAGTTCTTTGCCCATCATTGGCAGCACATCGTCCCTGAACCGGCGGATCATAGCTCTCTTTTCTGAGCGAGATCTGGATTTCATGGCCGTGCCCAGCAATTGCAAGTGATTGTAGGACAGTCCCGAGCGGAATGATGGCGTTGTCATCTCGCCCCAACAGGCCCACTTGGACAAGCCGACCACCAGGAGCAAGACTACGAATGTTGCGGACGAGGTAGGACCCGCCGACAAAGTCGATGATCAGATCGACCCCACAGGATGCCGTCGCATCGACGACCTCCGCCTCGAAGTCCGACCGCTGATAATCGAACACGGCTTCGGCGCCCTGCGAAAGCACGTTCCCGATGTTGCCCGCCGAAGCGGTGGCTAGCTCGGTTGCTCCTGCCGCTTTGGCGGGCTGGACTGCCGCCGATCCGATGCCGCCTGCAGCAGCATGAATGAGAACGGTCTCGCTTTTTTGCGGTTTGTCCGAGATGTGCAAGAGCCTCCCAGCCCGTGACGAAGTTTTCCATGACTGCGGCCGCCTCGATGAAGGACATCCCGGTCGGAATGGCAGCCGCCATCCCGCTATCGAGCCGCGCACACTGGGCATAGGCCCCGCCGCCGACATCCCCATGACACGGTCGCCGACGGCAAAGCCGGTTACTTCGTTTCCGACGGCTGTCACTTCTCCCAGCGACCTCAAGGCGGAGGAATGGGGTTGCTATGTCTGATCGCAATCCCGATTGCAACGAGCATCATTCCGCCCGCCAGCAGGAAGGTCAACCGCATTCCGGAGGCGATGGCCGACGCGGTTGCGCGCGCGAACTCTTCCATCCCCACGCCGAAGGCAAAGACCGCCCCCATGGCAGACGCACCGGCAATCAAACCGATATTGCGCGACAGGCTGATCAAGCCCGACACCGTGCCGCGGCGGTCCTTGGAGACCTCGGCCAGGGCGGCGGTGTTGTTGGCGGCCTGGAAGAGTTGATAGCCGGGCGTCAGCACGATGATGGAGATCACATAACCGGTGACGCCAATCCGATTTGGCAGAAGCGCCAGCAGGAACGATCCGGCGGCCAGCAGGGCAAGGCCGATGGCGAGGATGCGGCCACTGCCCCAAGCGTCGACCATCCGCCCGGACGGAACGCCGCTGAAGATGGAAATGACCGGGCCGACCGCCATGACGAAGCCGACCTGTGTCGCCGTAAGGCCTAGTGCGATGCCGAGATAGAAGGGACCGACCACGAGCGTCGTCATCATGACCGCAGCGACCACGATATTGACGAGGAGATTGGTAACAAGGTTCCGGGTCATGACCGACCAAAGGGTGACAGACAGCGCCTTTGCCTTGGCAGGACCGGCCGGAAGCAGCCTGATTGCCAGCACTAGGGCCAGAACCGCCAGCGGCACCTGCACCCAGAAGATGCCGCGCCATCCCGCGACCGGTATCAGCAGCCCGCCGAGCGAAGGGCCGAGCGCGGTGCCCAGCGCCGACACCGTGCCGAGCAGGCCCATGGCGCGTCCGACACGCGCTTCGTTTGCGGTCTGGCGCATCAGCGCCATGGCGAGCGTCATCAGGAATGCCGCGCCTACGCCCTGAAGCGCCCGCGCGCCGATCAGCAACGACAGGTTCGGTGCAATGGCGCACAGCAGTGAGGCGATGGCAAATACGGCGAGACCGACCACCAGCATCGGCTTCAGCCCGCGGCTGTCCCCAAGTCGACCTGCGATCACCACGGACACGGTCATGGCTGCGAGATAGGCCACGACCACCGCCTGAACCTGCAAAAATGGTGCGGCGAAGGCGTCAACCAGCGCCGGCAGTGCGATATTGGCGATGCTAGTGCCGAGCGAGGCCAGCAGCATCGCGAGCGCCAATGTGACCGTTATTCCGGTTTTTTCCTTTTCCAATGCGAATGATTTTGTCTGTTCCACCGTCTCACCTACTTGCTTCGATATTCGTTCGAGAGCAGGCTGCCACTTCAAGCCGACTTGAGGTCAAGCATGAAATTTCTGGATATTGGAGAGGTCGCGGCAAAGAGTGGGATGAAGCCCTCGGCGCTGCGCTATTACGAGGAAGCCGGACTGATTTCCTCAATTTCCCGCCATGGATTGCGGCGACAGTTTCCGCCTGAAGTGCTGTTGCAGCTTAAACTGATTGCAATGGGCAAATCGGCGGGCTTTTCGCTCGAGGAGATCGGTGGGATGTTCAGCAAGAACGGAACGCCAAACATCTCGCGTGACGTGATCCACGCCAAGGCCGACGAAATTGACCAAAAAATCCGCGAACTGACGGCGCTACGCGCTACGCTCCGCCATGTCGCCGATTGCCCGGCGCCCTCCCATATGGAGTGTCCTACGTTTCGGCGGCTTGTGGATGTGGCGGGCAAACGAGGCGGGAAACACGGGAAGATGAAAAAGTCGAACCGAAGCAGGAGCTCTCAATAACCAAAACCATCCGGCGGTGACACCGCCCTTATGCTCCAGATAAACCATCGTGAAAGCTTCGATATCGACATTTTCGTCAATGATCCGCAGGTCCTCCCATATCTGAACCCGACAACACAGGGCTATACCCTGCAGGTGAATCCACAGACATCCATAGAGAGCCAGACGTTAAGCGCTTTAGACGTCGTGTAAAGCTGGGTAAATTGTAGGGGTGGCGAAGTTCATCTTGACCGGGGAAGAGAAACAGCAGCAGCTTCCATCCAATAGCGACGATGGGCGGTTAAATCACCGCCCTAGCATCTCGGGAACTCGCGGGGATCACGATTTCCACGCGTAGTCCACCTGACGGCGTATTGGTGGCCGTTGCGCAACCGCCATGCCATTCGGCAGCGCGGCGGGTGATGGCGAGGCCGAGGCCAAAGCCCGAGCGCGTCGTGACGGTGGAGCTCTGTGAGAACGGTTGGAAAATAGCGTCCAGTTCCGCGTCCGGTACGCCAGGTCCCGCATCCTGGATGGAGAGTGAAAGTTGATGACCGTGTACTTCCGAAGTGACGAGAACAGATGTCTTGTCTCTGGTGTAGGCAATTGCATTGCGGATCACGTTTTCTAGCGCCCGGTAAATCAATTCTCCGTTGACGGAAGCAACGAATGTGTCGACGCCTTCATATTGAACCCCAATATCGCGTGACTGACCTTCGAAACTCGCATCCTCGACAATCTCCCTCACGAGATCGACAACATCCAGTGTTTGTCGATCAAAGCGCGGAGCGTTTCGTTCCGAAAGCCTCGCCAGAGTTAGAATTCCGCCGACCAATTCATCTAAGCGTTCGACTTCTCTTCCCATTCGCTCGATCATTGCGGTCAACCGCGCCGGGTTTTGTTGCAAGACGCCGATAGCCGCCTGTAATCTTGAAAGGGGTGAACGTATCTCGTGAGAGACATCGTGAAACAACTGTTGCTGTGCAATCTGGAGTTCCTGAAGGCGTGCTGCCGTAATGTCGAGGTCGTGCGCCAGAGAGGCAACTTCGTCGCGCTTGCTGCCAATTGTATGCGCTATTCGAACATCGAGTTGGCCATTGGCTATGGCTCGCAACCCGTATCGAAGCTGCTCCACGGGGGTGATAAAGTACCGGGCGAGCCAGTAGGCAGCTGCCGCCGCTGCCATGAGGGCGGCTAACCACGGCACTGTCCGGGGCCAGGTTTTTGAAATAACACCCTGAGGCGAGCCGGCGATCTGGACCTCGTAGCAATTGCCGTCGCTCACCGCGTTCACAATTAGATCATGTCCCGCCTTAACCCCACAGTCGAATGCTGGACCAACCGGGCTGATGCGAATGGATAATTCGCGACCGGTACGCTGCATGGCTGCCACCAGCTTCTTTGCAGCGTCATATCCATCTGATTGCAGGACCTGGGCCGTTGTTTCCAGGGCAAGCCTGTGTTCGCGGTTGGCGACTTCTTCTTCAAAAGGGGATTGGAACATGGTGCTAATTGCAAACAGCAGTGCTATCGACCCTGCCATGGCAAGCCAGACCACGCTGAAAAATTTCCAGAATAGTCGATGCATCACTAGCCCTCTAACAGCTGATAGCCGCGGCCTCTTACAGCCTGAATCCACGGCTGCCCGTCTTCGCGGGTTCCGAGCTTTTGGCGGATACTGCTGATATGGACATCGATGCGGCGATCAAATGCGGTCAGTGGCTTGCCGAAGGCGCGCAACGAGATATCCTGTTTGGAAACCAACTGGCCGGAAGAACGGACAAGCACCTCGAGCAGACTGAACTCGGTGCCGGTCAGTTCGAGCTGGGTACCGGACCACTCGGCTCTACGGGTTGAAGGATATAGCGTCAGCGCGCCCGTTTTCAGCACCTCCAGCCCACCATCCCGTTCGCTTCGGCTAGATCGACGAAGAATCGCGCGGATTCGAGCGGCCAGTTCTCCCGGCGAACAGGGTTTGGCGACATAGTCGTCCGCGCCAAGATTAAGCCCGGAAATACGATCAATGTCATCACCGCGGGCCGTCAACATCAGAACCGGGACATCGCTAACCTGCCGGATTTTCCGCAACACATCGAGGCCGTTCATACGGGGCATCATGATGTCGAGGACAATAAGATCGACCGGAGTCGTTGTTGCTGCAACGACACCGGTTCTGCCGTCGTCTGTGGTGTCAACCGCGAATCCTTCTTCGGTCAGGTATTCGCAGAGCAGATTTGTAAGCTCGATGTCATCATCGATTAAAAGCACCTTAGGCATGTCTTGCATCCGTCGCGTCGATGCTTGAATTCTTTAAGGCCTGACGCCCGTAAATACAGCAGTTTTACATAACTTAACACGTTCTTGACCGACATTAACATCGCGATCCCTATAGTGCAGCCGACAGCTTAAAGGCAGCCCGGATCATGCGTATAGTCTTCTCTTCAGGTTCCGTCCTCGCCACGTTGGCGGTACTCAGCGGTTGTACCGCCCTTGGCACCCTCAAACCTTCAAATTCTGTCGTGTCAGCCTATTGGCACGCGACGTTGCCGCATGGAGGAAGCCCTACTGATCTCGTCGCGTGGTGGGCAAGCTTTAAAGATCCTTCGCTGACGGAATTGCTAACACTGGCGGAACGGGAAAATCCGACCGTTCAAGAAGCCGTCGGCAATATCGACAAGGCGCGTGCGACGCTGGATAGCGCACGTGCGGGCCTCTTCCCGTCGCTGGATGGATCTGCCTCTGCATTGCGCGAGGGCAACAAAGGCGATGACCTCAATAAGGTTGTAGCCGGAACGAACAAAAGTGGTGGTCTCGACGCAGCCTGGGAACTTGATTTGTTCGGCAAGACTAAGAAAGAAACACAGGCTGCGGCTTCGAGAGCCCGAGGCAAGGTCTGGTCATGGCATGACGCACGGATTTCCGTCGCAGCCGAGGTCGGTGATTACTACGTCCAGTATCGCGCGTGTCGCCAGTTGGAAAAGCTTTACCGCGACGAGCTCGCGTCGCAGAGAGAGACACTGCGCGCCACTGAAAAGTCAGCACAGTCCGGCTTCACGTCAACTGCCGATTTGGCGCTCTCCCGCGCAAGTGCGGCGACATCCTCGTCAAATTTAACCGCCCAACGTGGTGACTGCGAAATCATCATCAAGTCACTGGTCCAACTGACTGCTACCGATGAAGTGGTGATCAGAAAATTGCTGGACCAGGGGAAAAGTAGCATTCCACAGCCTTCATCGTTGCGGATCGCCTCTGTACCGGCGGACGTTTTGAGGCAACGGCCTGACGTCAATGCGCTGGAAGCTGAGGTCGCAGCAACGGTTTCGGATGTTGGCGCGGCAAAGGCCGACCTCTATCCAAGTCTCAGCTTGAGTGGATCCATTTCAATCAGCGAATCCACCGTAACTGGCAGATCGATACCGTGGTCCTTTGGTCCTGCATTGTCGATACCGCTCTTTGATGGCGGCACCAAAAGGGCGGCCGTCAGAAGTGCAGTGGCGGATTACGATGTTGCTGTCGCAAGTTACAAGTCCGGCGTCTTGACGGCTGTCGCAGACGTGGAAACAGCCCTCATTCGCGTCAACACGGCTTTGAAGCGTATCGGCGATGCCAAGATGGCCGCTGATAACTATCAAAGCTATTTCCGCTCGGTCGATGAGAATTGGAAATCTGGTGGCGTCAGCATCCTCGACCGGGAAGAGGCGCGTCGCTCGGCACAGTCTGCCGCCATCACCCCCATCGAAATCAGACGCGACGCGGTCCGATACTGGATCGCGCTCTACAAGTCCCTGGGAGGCGGTTGGTCCGCTCCGCCTGGCGCCTCGAATACCCTTATGACTGGAACACACTGATGCGTAGATCCGTTTTTTCCTCTCTCGCCATGGCCCTTGCCGTAACTTTCATGCCGCAGTCGGCCCGTAGCGAAGACGCCGCACAGACCGACTCTCAAGCTGCAGCTTTGACAGTGAGCGTCTCCAACCCCCAGCTCTTGAACTGGCCGGTGACTATTCCTGCGAGTGGTCGACTTGCCGCATGGGATGAAGCGGTCATCGCCGCTGAGGTTAGCGGCTTTAAAATCATCGACGTCAAAGCAGATATCGGTGCGACGGTTGAAAAGGGAGACCTGCTGGTGCAGTTCTCCGCTGATACGGCGCAGGCGGATTTGGAACAGCAGGAAGCGACGGTCGAAAAGCAGGAAGCGGCGCTCGATCAAGCGGTTGCGGATGCGGATCGCGCCCGAGGACTGACGGGGTCCGGTGCGTTGTCGAAGCAGCAAACGACAGAGTATCTGATCAGCGAGCGCAAGGCGAAAGCCGACGTCCTCTCTGCGAAAGCTGCGTTGGCATCTTCGCAACTGACACTGGACCGGACAAAGGTTTACGCCGTCGATGACGGGATCATATCTGCGCGTTCGGCATCTCTCGGTAACGTCGTGAATGCCGGTGACGAACTGTTCAAGCTCATCCGGCAAAGCAGGGTCGAATGGCAAGCGGAGTTGCCGGTAAAGCGGTTGGCCGAAGTAAAGCAAGGAACGAAAGCAGTTATACCGACCCCTGACGGCAATATTAGTGGCAAGGTTAGGTTGGTTTCACCCACTACGTCGACAAATAATGGTCGGGTCACGGTTTACGTGACCCTCCAGCCCGAGGCAGGAATGCAAACCCCGAAGACCGGCATACTCGCCAGCGGCTACTTCGAGTTCGACCACGCCGATGCGCTGACAGTGCCAGCGACAGCCGTCACGCTCCGGGACGGGTTTTCCTATGTCTTCATTTTGAATGAGGCTGAGAAGGTGACCGTTGCCCGGAAGCGCGTCGAGACAGGTCGCCGACAGGGCGACCGTGTCGAGATTGTTTCTGGTATCGAAAAGGCGGACAAAGTCGTCACAGCAGGTGGTGCTTTCCTCGCAGATGGCTCGGTTGTGCGAGTGTCCGACGGCACCACGATTGCCAAAAAGGAGGAAGCAAAGTGAATTTCTCCTCATGGTCCATCCGCAATCCCGTCCCGCCCGTTCTGCTTTTCGTCCTGTTGACCGCCTGTGGTCTGTGGGCTTTCAATCGCCTCGACGTCCAGAATTTCCCCGATATGGACCTTCCAACGATCGAGATCAGTGCTTCGCTGGATGGGGCGTCGGCGTCTCAGCTCGAAACGGAAGTGGCTCGCAAGATCGAGGATGAACTGACGGGCCTTTCCAAGCTGGACTCCGTCACAACAACGATCACGGATGGTTCTGTTAGCATCTCGGTTGCCTTCCAGGTTGGAAAGGACACCCAGGAAGCACTGGATGAGGTCAAGAGTGCTGTCGACGAGGCAAAGAGCGACCTGCCGGAAGAAATGAACGCGCCGACCGTTTCGAAACAGTCGTTGAACGCCTCGCCGCTCATCACCTACGTCGTGCATTCAGACAAATTGGATTCTGCAGAGCTTTCTTGGTTTATCGACAACGATCTGTCGCGCGCGCTGATGGCTGTGGACGGAGTTGGTGAAGTCGGTCGCCTTGGTGGGGTCGATAGAGAAGTCAGGGTAGAGCTCAACGCAAATCTCCTCGATGGCCTTGGTTTGACCGCGAATGATGTCAACAGCCAGGTCGAAGCGGTGCAGTCCGATCTGTCTGGTGGCAAGGGCAGAATCGGCGGCGAAAGTCAGTCTGTCCGGACGCTTGCAACGGCAAACAGTGTAGAACAGCTCCGATCATTGCCCATACCCTTACCTGCCGGGAGTTGGGTTCGACTGGACGAACTCGGAACGGTAACAGATACCCACAACGATCTTACCTCACTTGCCTACCTGAATGGCAAACCCGTGATTGCCGCTCAGATCAAGCGTTCAAAAGGCTATTCTGATACGGCCGTTACCGAGAAAGTTCGCGACGCGATGACGGTATTTGCCGCGGCCAATCCGGGCGTGACAATCGAAGAAGCCTACAACACCATCGTACCCACCGAGCAAAACTACGAATCCTCGATGCACATGGTCTATGAGGGCGCGCTCATCGCCGTTTTCGTCGTGTGGCTGTTTCTGCGCGACTGGCGTGCGACGCTTCTCGCGGCTGTTGCCCTGCCGCTGTCGATCATACCGACTTTTCTCGTGATGTATCTGCTTGGCTATACGTTGAACACAATTACACTGCTGGCGATTTCACTTGTGGTCGGGATTCTTGTGGATGACGCCATTGTCGAGATAGAAAATATCGAGCGACACCTCAACATGGGTAAAAGCCCCTTCGAGGCGGCGATGGAGGCAGCTGACGAAATCGGCATGGCTGTTATTGCCACGACGTTTACCTTGGTCGCGGTCTTCCTTCCAACAGCTTTCATGGGCGGCATTCCGGGCATCATTTTCAAGCAGTTCGGTATTACTGCGTCAGTTGCCGTTCTCGCCTCGCTTCTGGTTGCGCGATTGCTAACGCCAATGATGGCAGCGTATATGATGAAGGCCAGTGGCAAGACACACGAAGAGGACGGCCGCCTGATGCGGAGCTACCTCTGGCTTGTAAAGGGTGCGTTACGTCGCCGCTGGATTCCAGTGCTTGGGACGGTTGGGTTTCTGGCATTCACGATCCTTCTGTTGTCTCATTTGTCGACGGGCTTTTTCCCAGCCTCCGATGACAGTCAAACGCAAATTACCCTCACCACGCCATATGGATCGACGATTGAAGCGACTGACGAGGCGGCGCGAAAAGCATCCGAAATCATCGCAGGCGTAGACCACGTCACCTCGGTGTTTCAGGCAACCGGAACAGCGTCCACGGGCGGGATGAACAGTACGTCAAATTCAAGCACTAACAGTGCGACAATCGTCGTCAATCTAACGCCGATTGACGACCGGGATATAAAGCAGTCGGAGATCGAAAATGATTTGCGAAAAGCCTTGGAGCAGTTGCCCGGCGTTCGCCTGGAAATAGGCTCCGGAGGCAATGGGACAAAGCTCACGCTGACGCTTGCAGGCGACAATTCTGACCTTCTTGAACAGGCGGCGGCAAGCCTTGAGACTGATTTGCGCACGCTTCCAGGGATCGGCAATGTCACTTCATCCGCGGCCATGCAGACTCCGGAGGTCACCATAAAACCCGACCTTGCGCAGGCGGCCTCTCTTGGTGTGACGTCCAAGGCCATCGCCGAAGCCATTCGCGTGGCGACTGCTGGTGCGTATGATACAGCTCTGTCGAAGCTTAATCTGCCCGAACGCCAGGTCGCCATTCGCGTGATGCTCGACACCGCAAGCCGTCAGTCACTGGATGCCATCTCGCTGATCCCAGTCGATGGTAAAGAAAGCAAGATCGCGCTGGGTGCTATCGCCGACATCTCGATTGGCTCCAGCCCCAGCCAGATCGATCGGCTTGACCGATCGCGCAACGTCTCGCTGACTGTCGAGTTAAATGGCAGGAACCTCTCCGACGTGACCGCAGAAGCCGCACAGTTGCCCAGCTATAAAAACCTGCCGCAGGGCGTGAAGTTCGTGGAGCAGGGCGAATTAAAACGTCAGAGTGAGCTGTTCAGTAGTTTCGGCACATCCATGGCGATCGGCATTTTCTGTGTCTATGCCGTTCTGGTCCTTCTGTTTCATGATTTCCTCCAGCCTGTGACTATTTTGATGGCTCTGCCGCTGGCGCTTGGCGGCGCTCTGCTGCCTTTGGTGCTAACAGGTACGAGCTTTTCAATGCCTGCTGTTATCGGTCTGATCCTACTGATGGGAATTGTCTCGAAAAACTCGATCCTTCTCGTGGAGTACGCCATTGAGGCACGACGTGCCGGCATGTCTCGCTACGACGCCCTTGTCGATGCCTGCCACAAGCGAGTACGACCCATTATCATGACCACCATCGCTATGGCCGGCGGCATGCTGCCCGCGGCGTTGAGTCTCGTCTCGGGAGACTCAAGCTTTCGCCAACCCATGGGTATCGTTGTCATAGGCGGATTGATTACCTCCACCTTCCTAAGCCTTCTGGTCATTCCTGTGGTCTTCACTTTCCTGGATGACGCGCTTGTATGGCTCAAGGCGAGGATCGGAGGGGGCGAAACCAAGCAGGCAGAGGGATTTTCCACGCCACAAGTCTAACGCGTGCAGGACCTGCCGGGGACACCGGCTCTACATTGGGTCGCTGACATCTGCGCCCCACCGATGACGATACAGCGAATAGCCCTAGATTTGCAGACACCTTCTTTCCCAATCCATGAGCAAATCGAATTTCAGCGAAGAGTTTAAGCGTGACGCGGTGCGTCAGATCACAGAGCGAGGCTATCCGGTTGCGGAGGTTTCGCAGCGGCTCGGCGTCAGTCAGCATTCGCTTTACGAATGGAAGAAGAGTTTGCTTCGTTGAACGCCAAGGCAGCGACGAGGCCGATGAGATCAAGCGGCTGAAGAAGGAACTGGCTGGCGTCATCGAGGAGCGCGACATCCTAAATGTCAATCGAACGCAGGCCGCGAACCGGCTCCCCACTATCATCGAACTCACGTCGCACTCTGTAGCCGTAAAAGATACCGCCTGGCACCCGCCCATGTTTGGCAATGGTCTGCCTGCGCGCACGCGGTAGCGAACCTGTTCGAGCACTTCCTGCCTGAGAACCGCCCTCAATCCAAGTTCCATCGATGACACCGCCGCGGCGCCGTGAACCTTCCATAAATCAACATCATGAAACTGCAGGATCTTGAGAATTTGGGCACTGTGCTCAACGTCGCGGGAAATGCGATCAAGAGTAAGGCAGAGAAACACGCTATAGGCGCCGGTCTTCGCCACCGCCAAAGCGGCCTGGAGCCCAGGCCGCGTCTCGAAAGACGAACCGCTTACATAGGCGTCGACGAAAGTTTCGGCCAAATGCCAGCCTTGTTGCGGAACGAATTGCTTTCCGAGATCGGGCTGGGTTTCGATCCAAGCGAGATCTTGTTGATCTGTTGCATAACGCGTGTAAAGCACGATTCTCTTGAGGACATGCATAATGACCGATCTGCCTATTTGTGTCGCGATCACCATGGTAGAGATCGAATATGGGATTCGGGGTTTTCATTCACCGCACAGATTCGATCTACGACGACAGTCCGGCTGAGCAATATCAGTTTCCGAGCCAGTATCTTGGCCGCGTCCAAGCCTGCGTTGGAGATTGGGTCATATACTACGAGCCTCGAAAGGTTGCGGCGACGCGCGGATATTTCGCGGTCGCCAAGGTCGCACAGGTCATTCCAGACCCCAAAGCGTCCGGTATGCATCTGGCTCTGATCGAACCCGGCAGCTATCTCGATTTCGTCAACGCTGTTCCTTTCAGCGGGCCAGATGGCGTGATCGAGCGGGGAGTGCTCAACGACGCGGGGCGAATTTCGGGAAGGGCGCAAGCAGCCGTGCGGCCGATCTCAGCCGCAGACTTCAATCGTATCTTGTCAATTGGCCTGGCAGAGGATCAACCGGAACTGCCGCGATCGGGCGAGGCAATAGACAGGCCAACTGGCGCCGGATTCTCGGGCGGCATTCAAGCTCCATTTATGTTCGAAGAGGAAAGGGTGCGGGTCACACAGCTTTCATCGCGTATCGTTCGCGATCGCCTGTTTCGCCGACTGATCTTGCAGGCCTACGACAAACGATGCGCGATAACAGGCTTGAAGCTGATCAATGGCGGCGGCCGCGCGGAGGTTGATGCCGCCCATATTCGCCCGGTTGAAGCGGACGGCCCGGATATTCTGTCGAATGGCATCGCGCTCTCTCGCACGGCACACTGGATGTTCGATCGCGGCCTTATCGGCTTGTCGGACGATCTTGAGGTCCTGGTTTCGCGTCAAGCGAACGACCGCGGCAGCATCCAAGGTCTTATCAACAAGACCGGAAGAGCGATCGTACCGGCAGGTGTTCACGAACGCCCGCATCCACAATTTCTGAGATGGCATCGCGAGAATACCTTTAAGCAATAGCGCGCCAACGGCTCAAATCCGTTCAAGTGCTTGATGGGACACATTCATTGCGGCTCGCAAGGTATCGTTGATGCGCTCTTGCCAGCTCGGACCGTCCGCCTGAAAATGCGAAAGGACATCACTGTCGATTTTCAAGGATACAAGCTCCTTGGTGTTGGAGATTGCGGACCGTTCAACGGCTGGAGCTGCGACCTTCTGCGCCGGTTTGAACAGCGCAGCCGGTCAATTTCTACTTTCAGGCTGTATGTCAAAACAGCGGTGGTCGCACCCCACATTTGGTGGGCAGCCGAAATAACGCAATTGCTGCTGATAAACTGGTCAACCGCCCCTCAATCCGGAAGAGAACGCTTATCGCGAAGGTTACTCTAAGTTGGCCGATCAACATGCACCTTTGCTCTTTCAGTGGCACTTCATTCTTGCACCACCAGGATCAGGCAGAAGCCTGTGCGCCTAGACCAAACGAGACCATCGCCGCTTCACACGCACGCGTAAACCGCATTGACGGACCTTCTTTGCCAGCGGCAAGTTTGCTGACGCGTGCTCCCTCTAACAGCATGGATAGCGTATCAGCCAAAAGTTCGGGATCGCTTACACCTGTCGAACGACAAAGATCGGCAAGCCGGGAATGCTGTTCCATCTTCAACGTTTCTATTATCGCATGTGCAGGGTGCCCTTGCTCTTTCAACTCTACCGCAGCATTGGCCAAATCGCATCCATAGGGCTCGCTGGAAAGACATTGTGCGCGCGCTTTAACCCATGCCGCGAGCTGAGCCCTCGGGTCGCCCGGGTTCTCTTTTTCGAGATCTTCCCAGGCTTTATCGAGCGTTCGAGAACTGTGCTTGAGCGCTTCACACACAAGATCGTCCTTGGAACCAAAATGTCGGTATAAGGTCATCTTGTTGGTTGAGGCGGCTTCGGCAATGGCATCAACACCGATGCCGCGTATCCCATGTTCACGAAACAGTTGGCAGGCCGTTGACACAATCCGGTCACGAGGTGCGATTTTCTGCTCAGAAGCACGATCAGATGTCTCGGATTTCATGAGTTTAATTTTTACCCTCAAGCGGTGTTGACATGCGTGTTACCGATCGGTAACTATCACAAAAGTTACTTACCGGTAACACCTTGGCGCGAGCCCGTCAAGCAATCGCCCGCTTTCACAGCTTAGGAATTATCGAAAGGAGACTGAGATGAGACAGACGATAGACGAGATGACGCTCGCCGAGATTTTCGCAGATCCACTGATCCGTTCAGTCATGCGCGCCGACGACGTGGGCCTGGACGATTTCAAAGAGTTGATGCATTCGGCGGCGACGTCCTTGACGACACGCGATGGCGCAGCATTTGCTGGACAGTTTGAAACGAGCGCGCCTGCAGCTTCATCGAAGCGTACACTCGTAACCGCCGTACAGCCCTTGTTCGCAGGTTTCTTTAAGCCTTGCGCTGCCCATATGTGAATGTGGCCTGCATCACCATCCCACAAGTCGGGCTTATGCGCGGTGGGATGGCTAATCGCACGCTGATCTTTCAGATATTGGTATCTCCTGCGCCCGTTTGGGCATGAAGAAATTGTAAAGTATTTAACTATAACTAATCGCAAGAAAACGAGCGAAGCACGGCCGTGGAACAATCGGTTCTAGTCCGTGTTTTGCGAAATGCGGCCCGGCGTTTCCGCCTTTTGGCGGGGCTGTCGTTTCGCCCGCGGAATGGTGACCTGCCCGTATTTGAGGGGGCAGGCCGGCGTTTTTCGGCGCATGCATGATGCAGTTGCGATCAGAGCCGATGATGCGGCTACCGAAGCCTTGATGATCGAGGTTACGCGACGTGCAATGTCAGTCTTGCCGAACACCTCCGGCACGGGGAAGGAGCGGTATTCATGCCCTGAGGTTATCCGTGTCATTTCTCCAGAATGCCAGTATCCGCACCAAAATTCTGTCGCTCATTTTACCGCTCTGCATCATCGGTCTGGGTGCAACAGTATATATGTCCGCCCGTTACAAAAACGCGGACACGCTCTATTCAGAGTTCATTGCCGGCGACAATGCCGCGCTTGTCGAGCTTTCTCGTGCCAACCGCAATCTTCAGGCGGTGGCTTACGGTGCTTATCAGGTAATGGCATACGACACCTCCATTCCGGATTTCGCCATCGCCAAAGGCGAGTATAATACCGACAAAGGCGAACTGATCTCGCGATTGAACAACGTCAAGGCCATATTCCCGGAAGAGACGGCCACAATCGACAAACTGCTCAAACAATCTCAGAGCATCATCACAAGCACGGATAAGGCCGTCGAGCTTGGCTCCGCTAATCGTAATCAGGAGTCCGCGGCGGAACTCCTGAAGGCTGATGGGCAAATTCGCGCGGCCGGAAACGAAATAGGCTCGTTGCTGGACAAGCTTACCAAGGGTGTTGCAAAAGGCAGCGACGATCTGAGTGGCCAGACGAATTCCACGATCCTGACCTCGCTTGTTGTGGTTGGCATCAGCTTTGCAGCCGGCATCATTCTCGCACTTTTCGTGGCCTCGCGTGGCATCACAACGCCGATCGCCCGCCTGCGGGAGCGTATGGTGTCGCTGGCAGGCGGCGATACGGCAGCCGAGATCGATGGCATGGACCGCAAGGACGAAGTCGGCCAGATGGCGGTTGCCGTTCAGGTGTTCCGCGAGAGTGCGATCGAGCGCATCCGCCTTGAACAGGAAACAGAAGCCAATCGCAGCCTTTCGGAAAAGGAACGCATCGCGCGCGAGCAGCAGAAGGCCAAGGAAGCTGCCGACGTCAAATTTGCCGTCGACAATCTGGCAACCGGTCTTTCGAAGCTTTCGGATGGCGATGTGTCCTACCGCATCGGCCAGCCGTTCACGGCGACACTCGACGGTGTTCGTAACGACTTCAACATGTCCGCCGAAAAGCTGCAATCGGCATTGACCCGGGTTGCGCAGAATGCCGGTGGCATCGGCGCGGGCGCAAACGAGATCAAATCGGCCGCCGACGATCTGGCCAAGCGTACCGAACAGCAGGCAGCAGCCGTTGAGGAGACCGCTGCCGCTCTGGAAGAGATCACCACGACAGTGAAGGATTCCACCAAGCGCGCGCAGGAGGCCGGCCTGATCGTCAGCCGCGCCAAGGCAGGTGCCGAACAATCCGGCGAAGTGGTACGTCGCGCCGTGGTCGCCATGGAGCAGATCTCCAAATCCGCCAACGAGATCAGCAACATCATCGGCGTGATCGACGAAATCGCCTTCCAGACCAATCTTCTGGCGCTCAATGCTGGCGTAGAAGCCGCGCGTGCGGGCGAGGCGGGTAAGGGCTTTGCCGTTGTCGCGCAGGAAGTGCGCGAACTGGCGCAACGCTCCGCCAATGCGGCCAAGGAAATCAAGGCGCTGATCACCACCTCGAACGATCAGGTGCAGCAGGGCGTTCAGCTGGTGGGCGACACCGGCAAGGCACTGGCGACGATCGTATCGGAAGTGCAGGAAATCAACCGGCACGTCGTCTCCATCGTGGAATCCGCGCAGGAGCAATCCTCTGGCCTCCAGCAGATCAATACCGCGGTCAACCAGATGGACCAGGACACGCAGAAAAATGCTGCCATGGTGGAAGAGACCAACGCCGCCAGCCACAATCTGGCCAAGGAGGTAGCTTCGCTCAACCAGCTTCTCGCGCAGTTCAAGCTCGCCGATACCGCCTATCAGCAGAAGAGCCAGCCCGCTCCGGTTCGCAATGCCGGCGGCAACGACAGATACGTAGCATCCCCCGTACGCGCGCTTGGCCGCAAGATTGCATCCGCATTCTCTGGTAACGCTGCTGTCGATACGTCAAAGGACGACTGGCAGGAGTTTTGATCGGCGATCGGTCAACGACATGAGCATCGGCGGGGGATATCCCCGCCGCCAATCAAGGACTATGCCACGCAATCGGAAATCGTTTGCGTGGCATAGTTTATGCCAGAGGGGCGGTGACGAACATGTCTGGCAATCTTCGCAATACATTATCCTTCACGCAGCGCGTCGCGACTATGGCCGTGGGGATCTTTTTGGGCACGGACTCATTCTCGATGATGTTTCGGATTCAATTGGTGTGATTTCCGAAGTGGAATCAGCGCCATGCGAGCCCAGTTTTGACTTCCGACCTGATCCCGGCCAGTTTGAACGTTGAATCGATGCATGATGCCACCGATGCGATCGTTGTCACTGCGTCCGCCGGGTCAACGGACTCCATATGTCCCCGTTGCGGGACCGTTTCCCGTCGAGTTCATAGCCGTTACCCTCGGGTGATCGGTGATCTGCCGCGTACGGGTCGACGGATCGCATTGCATCTGTCCGTCAGGCGCTTTGTCTATAGTGCTACCAACTGCCATCGAAAGATTTTTGCCGAGCGCTTCGGTGAGGGTGTGACCTCACGCTCCCTAACCAACTTCACTGCCTCAAGCTTGTACTCGCGGCTGAACTCCCTTCGTTGCATTTATGCACTCCAGTTTCATTGGAAGCACCTTAACTTGGTGTCCACGAAACCGGCAGCAGGCCAACACTCACTTTACCGAGTTTATGATCACGGGTATCCGTTGAGTCGGGCAATAGCCCCACCAGCAGTGATGTAAGGGCAATTCCGGAGACAGTGCCGTGGACGTTAATCTCAAAGAAGCTGAGTGGCTGAATAAACCTGTAGTGTGGGAAGCCACCGAGACGGGTCTCTCTTTAACCACCGAAGCAAACACTGACTTCTGGCGTGAAACACATTACGGCTTCACGCGCGACAGTGGCCATTTCCTAGGTGTAATGGTCGTGGATGGTTTCACAGCGAGTGTCCGCGTCCAAGGCGAATTCCGGTCTCTCTACGATCAGGCCGGTCTTATGGTGCGCATTGATGAAAATCGATGGGTGAAGTCAGGCGTTGAGTTTACAGATGGCGAACGGTTTCTCAGCACAGTCATCACCGATGGAAAATCCGACTGGTCAGTGTCCCAGCCCTTCAAGGAGCTTGAAGATTTCTATATCCGGATCACATTGAAGGAAGGCACGATGCGTATTCAGGCATCCTCCAATGGGAGCATTTGGCCGTTGCTGCGGCTTGCTCCGTTTCCTAAAGTTTCCCATTATTTCGTTGGTTTGACTGCATGTACGCCTGAGCGTGGCGGACTGGATGTCCGGTTTTCGGAGTTTTCAGTCGGTGCGGCGATCACTACCGATCTCCACGACCTGTCCAGCTAGCAGCTATTTAAGAGAGTTCTTCACAAATGCCGTCTCGATCTATCGTCCTTGTAACAGGTGCCAGTAAAGGGATACGAGCAGCCACGGCCTCTCGGCGCCAGTGCCGCCTGGTCAGACACTACACAAATCAGTCTTGGTCAACCGGTTCGCCCGATTTCGACACGACGGTGGACCCGTACGGTTCTCGCGACGAAATAATCAACGCATCGTCCTGAAGCGGGCGGACAAGATGTTTTGCCTCGTCCCACGGCGCCCGCATCCAGATGTCCGTGTCCTCTTTCGTCAGCAACAGAACCGGCATGGCTTTCTCATGGATCGGTTTAACGAGATCGTTGGGGTCTGTGGTCAGAAAACCATAGAGATCGTCGGTCGTGAGCCCGTCCCGAACCTTTCGGACGCTTTGCCATTGCGGCACATGGATGCCGGCAAAAAACATCAAAGATTTCTCGTCATCGCGGGCAAACCAGGCATTGGGCACATTGCCGCCTTCCTCTCTGCTCGCCGGATCCGGTTCGGCGAAGCTGGTGACTGGGACAAGGCATCTGTGTTCGACGTCGAACCATCGCGTCCAGTGCGGGAAATTGAGCTTACGCACGTTTGTCGTGCCGCGGTCGGCCTCCATGCGGATCAGCTCCTCGAGATCAAATGGCTTGCCCTTGGCCGCGAGCTTCTCGGCCTTGGCTTTGGCCGCTTTCTCCAAGGCGAAGCGAGGGGAAGGTAATCCCCATCGCGCATGCACAAGCTGCTTCTTGCCTTCCGCCGTGTTGCGGACGATCGGCCCCATTTGGTCGGGGTTCATCTGATAGGCTGGCATCAGGTTAATCAGGCTTTCGGCGTCCTGAGCCCATTTGGAGACCCAGTCCTTGTCTTCCATCCGATATAGATTGCACATGGCAGCAATTCCTCCGTTGCGACCGAATGCAGTTGTGTGGTGAGTTCCGCCTGCGTCGCTAGTCGAGCTTGTAAACGTCGGCATTGTCTTGCCGTTCCCGCAAGCCTTTGTAGGAGGCATGGCGTAGCTTGCCGTCCGCCGTCCACGCCCGGAACTCGATCTCCGCAATGAGGGTCGGCTCGACCCAGACAATGTCTGCGTGATCGGCATAGGATGCAGGTAACTGCTTCCGTTTCCAGCGCAGCTTGTCGAGCATCTTGCGCAGCCTGGTCATCTCGGCGTCCCTGAAGCCCGTGCCAACATTCCCGACATGAATGAGCTCGGCACCGCGATAGGCAGCAAGCACCAGAGAGCCGAAGCCGCCGGGCGATGTCGTCGATGGCTCGTAGCCAACAACCATGAAGGCTTCGCTCTTAACGCACTTGATCTTGACCCAGTCGCCGGTCCGGCCGGAGCGATAGGGTTGATCCAATTGCTTGCCGACGATGCCCTCGAGGCCAAGGCTGCCAACGTGTTCCAGCAGGATCGCGGGATCGGCGTGAATGGTTTCCGAAAGGCGGATCGCGCCGTCGTGCCCCTTCAGCGTATCCTCGAGAAGATGCCGGCGCGAACGGTACTCCACGTTGCGCAGCTCATGGCCGTCGAGATAAATAAGATCGAACGCGTAGAGGATGGCGTCCGAAGCTCGGTTGCCAGCCGTCTTTCCAGACGCACCCAACGATTTCTGCAGCAGCCCGAAATCCGGCCGCCCTTCATCGTCAAGCACAACCGCCTCGCCATCAATGATCATCGTTGCCGGACCAAGCGCCCGGGCAGCCTGCTCGATCGCCGGAAACCGGTGCGTCCAGTCATGGCCACCACGCGTGAGGATGCGGACCCCTGTCGGCTCGATATGGATAGCGAGGCGATAGCCATCCCATTTCAGCTCCCAGCTCCATTGGTCGCCTTGTGGAGGGTGCGCCTTCAATTGGGCGAGCGCCGGCTCGACGCGATCGGGCATCGGATCAAACAGCAGCTGTGGCTGTGCGGGATTGCGCTTCCGACGCGGCTTTGACCGTAGCGGAGCTTCGGTATCACGAAGGAGCGGCTTTGATCTCGGTGGCTTCGTCATGCAAACGAGTTCAGCACGAAAACCTTAAGAAGATTGTGACGCCGTTCATCTATCCCCGCTATCCACCGTTTTGAACCCGACGGACGCCAGGGCTGCAAAAATTTCTGTTTCCCCTTACCTCCTTGAATCCTTTTCGAATCTTCGACTTTGCTAATACTGGGATAATATTCCTCAACTTTGTGGTGCTTGACTCTTTTGCACTACGAGAACAAACAATGAACATATGGCCTGTACGACATAATGTCGATCCTTTGAACACGACCTTGAAGGGAGCCGTGAACGATGAGTGCTGCCCGTCAGAGGGTGATTTGTGACTTGCGAGATCGCATCGCGTCGATGGAAGGGGTATCCGCGAAGCGGGCCGGAACACTTTCTTTTGGCGTTTCCGAGATCGATGCGGCCTTGCCTGGCGGGGGCCTCGCCTATGGAGCGCTGCACGAGTTTGCAGGCGGTGGCTCCGGTACTGTCGATGGTGCAGCGGCCGCCCTTTGTGTTGCCGGCATTGCCGCAAGAACAAAAGGCCCCGTCATCTGGTGTCTGACGCGGCCGGATCTTTTTTTTCCAGCTCTTGCCCATGTGGGTCTGCATCCCGACCGCGTCATCTTTGTTGAATCCGACAAGGAAGAGGATGTGCTGGCCAATATGGAGGAGGGCCTTTCCTTCGGCGGACTTGGTGCCGTCGTTGGTGAACTTGTTCGCCTGCCTATGGTCAGTTCCCGCCGCCTGCAGCTTGCAGCCGAGCGAACCGGGACCATGGCGCTCGCGGTCCGCCGATGGCGGCGACAGACGGAGGCCAATGACTTTGGGCAGCCGACGGCCTCGACCACGCGATGGCGTGTCAGCGTAATGCCGTCAGAGGAGTTGCCGGTACCGGGGGTGGGCAGGCCTCAATGGTTTCTGGAATTGATGCGCGTGAAAGCGGGTGAGTGTGCTGAGTTTCTCGTGAGGGCGTGCGATGACAAGGGTCGTCTCGATCTATCTTCCGGATCTGCCGACGGATCGCATTCGTCGGGCCGATCCGTCTATTCCGCCTGAACAGCCAATCGCCGTGATCGCGAGAAGCGGTTCGAAGCGATGGGTGTCTGCCGCCGATCCGGCTGCCAGAAAGGCGGGCGTGCATGCCGGCATGGCGGCGGCAAAGGCGCAGTCGCTGTTTCGCGGCCTGATGCTGGTTGACGCAGATTCGCAAGCCGATCAAGCCGCGCTCGAGCGCATCACGCTCTGGGCGCTGACGATCTATTCGCCGATCGTCGCCGTCGACGGGATTGATGGTATCGTCATGGATACGGAAGGCGCCGATCATCTGCAGGGTGGTGAACTGCCGATGGTGACGAAGATCGCCAACCAGTTTCTTGCCCGAAAACTGACGGCGCGCGTGGCGGTTGCCGACAGCTGGGGTGCTGCCCATGCTTGCGCCCGCGCAATCAATCGCGAAACGATTGTCGTTCCTCCGGGCGAGACGGCCGGTGCCGTCGAAAAACTGCCGATTTCGCTTCTGCGCCTGCCGTCAAAGATCGTCTCTGATCTGCGCATTCTCGGTTTCCAGACAATCGGCGAGCTTGCCAACACCCCGCGGGCGCCGCTGACATTGCGCTTCGGTCCGGAGGTCGGCCGCCGTCTCGACCAGATGCTCTGTCGTGTCGCCGAGCCGATCGAACCGATCCGGACCGCAGAGCTGGTTGAAGTCTCCAAGGCCTTCGCCGAACCGATCGGGACTGCGGAAACAATCAATAAATATGTTGGCCGTCTGGTCGTCCAACTCGTTGACGAACTCCAGCAGCGCGGGCTTGGCGTTCGCCGTGCCGACCTGATCGTCGAGAAGGTCGATGGCACGAGACAGGCCATCCGCGCCGGAACCGCCAGGCCCGCCCGAGATGTCGCTTGGCTGACAAAACTGTTTCGGGACCGGACGGAAAAGATCGAGCCGGGCTTCGGGATCGAAAAGCTGATCCTGCTCGCCGTGATAGCCGAGCCTCTTAAGGAGGCTCAGAAAGCCTCTGCTCTGGTCGAGGATGAGGTCACTGATGTCACGCCGCTGATCGACCTCTATGGAAACCGGGGGCAGAGGGTCTATCGCGTCGCACCGGTCGCCTCCGATGTGCCGGAACGCTCTGTCCAGCGCATCAGCCCCGTCGCCGAACCGATCGCCGTTGCCTGGGTCAGCCATTGGCGCCGCCCCGTTCGTCTCTTGCCGAGACCTGAGTTGATCGAGGCGATCGCGCTGATGCCGGACCGGCCCCCAGTCTCCATCGTCTGGCGTGGCAAACGCCGCAAGGTCAAACGTGCCGACGGCCCGGAACGCATTTTCGGGGAATGGTGGCAGCGAGATGCCGAAATGGACGCCGTGCGCGACTATTTCGTCATCGAGGATGAAGCAGGCGAGCGCTTGTGGGTGTTCCGCTCCGGCGACGGTATTGATCCGGAAACCGGGTCACACCGCTGGTTCTGCCACGGGATATTCGCATGAGCTATGCCGAGCTCCAGGTCACGACACATTTTTCGTTTCTGCGTGGTGCCTCGTCGGCGCAGGAGTTGTTTGATACTGCAAAACTCCTTGGGTTCAGTGCGATCGGCGTCGTCGATCGTAATTCGCTCGCAGGCATCGTCCGCGCCCTTGAAGCATCCCGAGCGACGGGTCTCCGCCTCGTCGTTGGCTGTCGCCTCGACCTCGCCGACGGTAGGTCGTTGCTGGTCTATCCGATGGATCGTCCGGCATATTCGCGGCTGACCCGGCTCATCACGCTTGGCAAGTCGCGCGGCGGCAAGAACAACTGCATTCTGCACTGGGACGATGTCATGGCTTACTCGGAAGGCATGATCGGCATTCTGGTGCCGGATCTGCCGGACGCCACATGCGCCGTGCAGCTTCGCAAGTTGGCGCACGTTTTTGGTGATCGAGCCTATGTATCGCTGTGCCTGCGCCGGCGACCCAACGACCAGATGCGGCTCCATGAGATTTCCAACATGGCGGCACGGTTCAGGGTCAAAACCGTCGTCACCAATGACGTGCTGTTTCATGAGCCGGGTCGGCGGCAGTTGCAGGACATCGTCACCTGCATCAGGCATAATACCACGATCGACGATGTCGGCTTCGAGCGAGAGCGTCATGCCGACCGATATCTGAAGCCTCCGGAAGAAATGGCTCGCCTATTTCCGCGCTATCCGGAGGCCCTGGCACGAAGCATGGAGATCGTGCGTCGTTGCAAGTTCTCGCTTGAGGAACTGACCTACCAGTACCCGGAGGAAGCCATTGTGCCGGGCAAGGATGCGCAGGCCTCGCTGGAGCATTATGTCTGGGAATGCGCGCCTGACCGTTATCCGGAAGGCCTGCCACCGGATGTTTTAAAGACCGTTCGGCACGAGCTCGATCTCATCCGCACCATGAAATACGCGCCGTATTTCCTCACCGTGTTTTCGATCGTGCGCTTCGCCAGAAGCCAGGGCATTCTCTGTCAGGGCAGGGGATCGGCGGCCAACAGCGCCGTCTGCTATATTCTTGGCATTACCTCTATCGATCCCTCGACCAACGACCTCCTGTTCGAGCGTTTCGTCAGCCAGGAGCGCGACGAACCGCCGGATATCGATGTCGACTTCGAGCATGAACGGCGCGAGGAGGTCATCCAATGGATCTACAAGACCTACCGACATGACAAGGCAGCCCTCTGCGCCACCGTTACGCGGTATCGTGCCAAGGGAGCGATCCGCGATGTCGGCAAGGCGCTCGGCCTGCCGGAAGACGTGATCAAGGCGCTATCATCAGGCATGTGGTCCTGGTCGGAGGAAGTGCCCGACCGAAATATCCGGGAACTCAACCTCAACCCCGACGACCGGCGCTTAGCGCTCACCCTGAAACTGGCGCAGCAACTGATGGGGGCGCCGCGCCATCTTGGCCAGCATCCTGGCGGCTTTGTCCTCACCCATGACCGGCTGGACGATCTCGTGCCGATCGAACCGGCAACGATGAAGGACCGCCAGATCATCGAGTGGGACAAGGATGATGTCGAGGCGCTGAAGTTCATGAAGGTGGATGTGCTCGCACTCGGCATGCTCACCTGCATGGCAAAGGCATTTCATCTCATCCGTGAGGATAAGGGCGAGGATCTCGATCTGGCTACGATCCAGCAGGAAGACGCAGCCACCTACGCAATGATCCGAAAGGCCGATACGCTCGGGACCTTCCAGATCGAAAGCCGCGCGCAGATGGCGATGTTGCCGCGCCTGAAACCACGCACCTTCTATGATCTCGTCGTGCAGGTGGCGATCGTCCGGCCCGGTCCTATCCAGGGCGACATGGTGCATCCCTATCTTCGCCGCCGCGAAGGCAAGGAGCCGGTAGAGTATCCCACACCCGAGCTTGAGGCCGTGCTCGGCAAGACGCTGGGCGTGCCGCTGTTTCAGGAGAGCGCCATGCGCGTCGCCATGGTCTGCGCCGGTTTTACCGGTGGCGAGGCCGACCAGCTGCGCAAGTCGATGGCTACCTTCAAGTTCACCGGCGGGGTCTCCCGCTTCAAGGAAAAACTCGTCTCCGGCATGGTCAAGAACGGTTATTCGGCGGAGTTCGCCGAAAAGACCTTTTCCCAGCTCGAAGGTTTCGGCAGCTACGGTTTTCCGGAAAGTCACGCGGCATCTTTCGCGCTGATCGCCTATGCATCGAACTACATCAAGTGCCATTACCCGGATGTCTTTTGTGCCGCCCTTCTCAACAGTCAGCCGATGGGTTTTTATGCTCCAGCCCAGATCGTCGGTGATGCGATCAAGCATGGCGTCGAGGTGCGACCTGTGTGCGTCAACCGCTCGCGCTGGGACTGCACGCTGGAAAAAATCGGCAGCACCGGTCGGCATGCTGTCCGGCTTGGATTTCGGCAGGTGAAGGGACTGGCTGTCGCTGACGCAGCGCGGATCGTGACGGCACGCATGAATAGTCCTTTCTTATCCGTCGATGACATATGGCGCCGGTCCAGCGTGCCGACGGAGGCCCTTGTCCAGCTGGCAGAGGCCGATGCCTTTCTGCCATCGCTCGAACTCGAGAGGCGCGACGCGCTCTGGGCCATCAAGGCGCTGCGTGATGAGCCATTGCCGTTGTTTGCCGCCGCGACTGAGCGCGAGATGGCGGCAATTGCTGAGCAGCAGGAGCCGGAGGTCGCCCTTCGGCAGATGACGGACGGGCACAACGTCATCGAAGATTACAGCCATACGGGCTTGACGCTACGGCAGCATCCGGTTGCGTTCCTGCGCAGGGACCTGTCGGCACGCAACATCATCTCCTGTGCGGAGGCGATGAATGCTCGGGATGGGCGATGGGTTTATACTGCAGGTCTGGTGCTGGTGCGCCAGAAGCCCGGGTCTGCCAAGGGGGTCATGTTCATCACCATCGAGGACGAAACAGGCCCTGCCAACATCGTCGTCTGGCCGTCACTGTTCGAGAAGCGCCGGCGAGTGGTGCTCGGATCCTCGATGATGGCAATCAATGGGCGGATTCAGCGGGAAGGGGAGGTCGTGCACCTTGTCGCGCAGCAACTATTCGATCTGTCAGGCGATCTCGTTGGCCTAGCCGATCGGGATGTCGAATTCAGGCTGCCAACGGGGCGAGGCGATGAGTTTGCCCATGGGGGCGGTGGGCCGGACTCTCGCGATCGGCCGAGGCCGGTCGTCCCGCGGGATATGTTCACGCCTGATCTTCATATCGATACGCTGAAGGTGAAGAGCAGGAATTTTCAGTGATTTTTCGCTATCCCGGGAGCCGCGCCGCTTGGCGTCCCTCGAGGGCCCCCGCAGCATTTTTTTGGAAAACAGTAGAGTTGGCGTGCAGCCATGGGTGCCACATCAGCGCGATCATTACCGAACGAGGCTGAGCATGTATGGGAGTGGGACGACAGCGCGCTCTACAGTGGCGAATGGTTCGAGATCGCCGACGCATCCCACGACTACACATTTGAGATACTGCCGCCGCTCTCGATCAAGGCCGGGATATTCGCCATGCGCGAATTCCCGACCCGTTTGGTCACCAGCATCCTCTTCTCTCTGCCGGTCGACGGGTGCCTCTGGCACTTCCGCGGTTATTGCGACCTGGCCGACAAGAGCTCGCCCGAACGCATGCAAAGCGCTGTCATCGAACGCGAATCCAGGCCCTCCCTTGTGATGACGCACGACGAGAAGCTGGAACATATTTGGTCGCGCACTGCGGACGATTGTCTCGGTTATGCGGCATAATTCCTCCGTCGATGGACTTTCGTGAACGCTCGCGCGACAGGAGGATGCAATCGCATCATTGCGTGCCCGTGCACATCTGCCGGGTGGCTCAGGCCAAACGGGACCACGAGCCGATAGTGACGTCGGCGGTTGTGATGACTGGGCAAGCTGCGGCTTGGACGTTGGATCGGCGCGGCCTGGCGCAGGTCTAGCGTGGTTTCCTCTCAGCTTCAGCATCCGAGGTTTGCCTCTGGCCGTTCCGTCCTTCGGTTTCGTGGCGTCTGAACCGGCGCCCGTTCGGTTCAAGGCCGCTGTCGCGCCGCGGGGCGGCCGGTCCATGCCGCTCTCGACAAAGCAGGCACGCGGGCTTCGCAAGGGCTTGTCACCCCTGCTTGACCGCCTGCCTGCTTCGCTCGATCTGGCCTGCCCGGGCCCTGATCCGCCCGGATTGCGCCTGTTCCTTTCGACCGCACCGAAGGACAGAACGGCCAGGGGGCCGACACTTCGGCGAAGCAAAGGAGACCACCATGGCAAAGTCAGCAACCCAATCCCGTCAATCAATCCGCCAATCCGCCCGCGTCGTGCCGCTGCGCAGAGGCGCCACCCTCGAAATGGTCCGCCTTTCATGCCCCGATGAAACACAGGCGCTTCGGATCGCCGAAAGCTTCGGGACCGCCATTGTCGACAGCGACGGCATCCGTGACATGCACGAGCGCCTGATCGTCGAAACCGCCACCGCACTTTCCGATGGCCTTGGCGACCGGGCGATGCAGATCCATCTGCAGCGCATCGTCGGGGCCTATGTCGGATCGGCCCATGGCGCCGGCCAGTTCTACTCCCGCGCCGTCACCGAGGCGCGGAACGCCACCGCCAAGAGCGCTGCGGATGCCCGCGACGAGGATCTCGACGGTCCGGTCGGCTATGAGAGCGCCGCCCAGCGCAAGCGCGAATTCGCAGCCGACATGGGCATCCAGGCACATGCGCTCAGAATGGCGGCCGTCGGCGCTGTCGCAGCCTATGAGCAGGTGGTGGGCGAAACATGGAAACCCTTCGACCGGCCGGTCGAAAATCCCGGCCAGACGCTCGACCGCAAGGCGGCAGCAGTCCAGCTGTCAGCCTTCGAATAACATCCATCACGGCGGGGCTCCGGCCACGCCTTTGTTCACGTCGACGAAGGTGTCCTGTTCTCGTCAGCTCGAAGTCACGAGGGCCTGTGCCGGCCACCACCTCGAATCTACGACGGGACGCGACTTCAATGCGTCGACAGAAGGTCCCAACCTCAACCGCGCCGTTGCTAAGATTCCGTCCGCTGCCGTGCGGCAGAAAGTGGTCTTGCTGGCGAAGCCCTCGCATTGGCTGCGGATGAAGATCGGTAATCTGTCCATTGCTACCCCGTCCCGCCTTCGGTCTGCCGGGCCGAGGGTCTCGCGCAAGGGCTTCGCCCTCCTTCACGTTGTTACGGCGCGTTCCGCGTGCGCTCATCCCTGATCTCCCCGGCTTTTGACCGACGTGACGGGGTCGCGATGGTCGCGACCTCCGAAAACGGAGGTTCAAGGATATGAAAAGAAAAGGGCAGGGCGAGCGCGCCGATCTCTATGCGGGGATCACCGACAGGATCGTTGCGGATCTGGAAAAAGGCGTCCGTCCGTGGATGAAGCCCTGGTCGGCCGCAAACACGACCGGACGGATCACCCGGCCGCTGCGCCACAACGGCGAAGCCTATAGCGGTCTCAACGTGCTGCTGTTGTGGTCGGAGAGCACAGCGAGGGGCTATGTCTCGCCGACATGGATGACGTTCAAACAGGCCTTGCAGCTGGATGGAGCTGTTCGCAAGGGCGAGACCGGAACGACGGTCATCTATGCAAGCCGCTTCACCAAGTCGGAGACCGACAGCAATGGCGGCGAGGTGGAGCGCGATATTCCGTTCCTTAAATCGTACACGGTGTTCAACGTGGCGCAGATCGACGGCCTGCCTGACCACTATCATGGCGTACCCGAACCGCTCCTGAGCCCGATCGAGCGCATCGGTCACGCGGACGAGTTCTTCCGCAATACCGGTGCAGTCATTCGGCACGGCGGCAACCAGGCATACTATTCTCCGGCCATGGACTATATCCAGATGCCACCGTTCGAAGCCTTCCGCGATGCCGCCGGGTATGCGGCAGTCCTCAGCCATGAGGCGACCCACTGGACGGCGGCAGAACATCGCGTGGGACGTGACCTGTCGCGCTATGCCAAGGACCGGACGGAGCGGGCGCGGGAAGAACTCATTGCCGAACTTGGCAGTTGCTTCCTCTGCGCTGACCTCGGTATCGCGCCGGAACTTGAGCCGCGGCCGGATCACGCGTCCTATCTGCAGTCATGGATCTCGGTGCTGGCCAACGACAAACGGGCAATTTTCCAGGCGGCCGCGCATGCGCAGCGGGCGGTCAATTATCTCCACGGTCTTCAGCCAAGGGCGGATGCCTGCGCGACGAGGGAGGCAGTGTCATAGCGCTCCTCTCTTTTTGGAGCGTCCTTTGGTGCTGCTCCCAAAATCTGAATCCGGGCAGCGCGGATTGACCGTTCGGGAGGAAAGCGAAGGCGATCTTGTTCCGTGCGGGCGCGAGCCAGTTTTGCTGCGACTGGCCCTCATGCGTTGCGCATCAGCAACAGGTCATTCTTGCGGATACGAGCAAGCATGGGCGACATGTGCCCGATCGAAAACCGGAGCCGCCATCGAGAAGGAAAGTTCGGCGACGCTCCTCGGACTTGTCGCATTGGCCCGGCAAATTCCCAAACGATCGATGTGGCCATTGTTGCCATCCATTCGGGCATAGCAAGTGGCGCGGCCAACGCGGCCTCGATTTGACATGTCTGATCGAAGAGCGGCTGCGCCTCGATCGTTCTCCCGCAACGGCATCGCCCCCTTTCTTCCCCTGCGACCTGCGTTCGCATTCCTCGCGGTCCAAGAAAGCCGTCTCCCGCCGCCCTCCATTGCATTCCGGTCCCTTAAGGATGCGGTCCGATCGTCCCGATCAAATCGACAGTCATCGAGGACGCGATGGTCGCGGCCCGATCAAACCGAAAGGATCACGACAATGGCAGTCATCGGCGAATTCACCACCAACGGCAACACCATCCTCGGCCACGTACGCACTCTGACGGCCTCCATGAAGGCCCGCCTGAACCCGATCGAACGCACATCCCGCGACGCTCCCGACTTCCGGATCATGTCCGGAGCGGCAGAAGTCGGCGCCGCCTGGAGCCAGGTTTCCGGCGACGGAGAGCCCTACATCTCGGTCAAGCTCGACGATCCGAGCTTTCCGGCCCCGATCAATGCGGCACTTTGGCCGACCGAGAGGGAAGGTGACTATACGTTGGTCTGGAACCGCCCGAAGCGCGACGCCTGATCAAAGACGAAGCCCTGCCGGAAACGGCGGGGCTTTTCCCTTGTTCAAACCAAGAAGGAACCGGGCATCTAGCCCGCTTCTTCTTCCGGTCGCGATACGGACAGGCGGGGTCTGCTCAGAGTGACCAATCGTGCCGCGAGCAAATGCCGGCCTCAAGGACTTCGCGTGGCCCCCCGATTTTGCTTCCGCTCCGGTTCCCTGCGCTTCAACAAAACCGGCACCCCACTCGCCGCCTCTGGCGGTCGCCGACGCGATCCCTGACCCCGTCATTTCCTCACGCCCCGCGGCGTCATCTTTCTCAAACGTCAAGGAGATGACGATGCTACTGGAACAACATATCGAAGAACTGCGCGCCGAGATGAACCATTGCCACCCAGACGAGCGTCGCCAGATTGCCGCGGAGCTGGAACTGGCTCTGGCCGAACTGGCCGTTATCATGGCCGAGCAGGACGGTTCCGTTGACGCCGTGCCGCCCTTCTGAGGGTGGTATACACCCGCAATGCTGCCACCACCGTCCGATTGCCATCGAGATCGAGATCAGCTTAAGCGTGATGGCAAGCAGCGCCGATGACGCTGCGCCGTCTGCCTTTGGCGGCTCCCCCTGATGACCCCGCTTACCGCGGCGCGGCTCACTTGTTCAGCACATCTTTCAGTGCTTTGGCAGGCTGGAACGTAAGCTTCTTCGCAGCGGCAACCTTGATGGTGGCGCCGGTTGCCGGATTGCGAGCCTCACGCTCCGGGGTATCCTTGATCTTGAACTTGCCGAATCCCGGGATAGATGTTTCCGCTCCGGACGTGGCTGCCGTCGTGATCGACGCGAAGACGGTTTCGACGATCGATTTCGCCTGGGCTTTGGTCAGGTTCTGTTCGGATGCGATCTTTTCGGCGATTTCATTGGTTGTGGTCATGACGGTTTCCTCGTTAAAGACGGGAAAACCCTTTCAGGCGATCGTTACGTTGTCATGCGGCGTTGTCCTTAGAGTGGCGCTCCTGCAGGGGTTTCCACAGCTTCTTGCCGGTTGATAGCCCCTTTTGCGCTTCTGCAGTACCAGTTCGAGGAAGCGCGATATCGCATCATTCTCATTGCCGAACACCTCGGTCATCTCCCCGCCCGCCTTGCCGATCCGTCCCCAGCTTCGCACGACGGCTATTTCCCCGAAAAGGGTTGGCCGGATCGCAAGCGCGTAATATCGGGCCATGTTCCTGGTGGCATCGATCCTCTGGCAATAAAGCTGGTAGTGGTGTGTTCCCATCCCCGCATGATCGGCGATGCTCGCGATCTGGTCCAACGAGACTTATGAATCGAGAGGTCGCGTCCGATTCATTTCTGTGATGGATGCCTGTTGCGGTTTCGGCAGTGTCCGATCATCCTGACGCTCAAGCTTCCCGGTCTGAACGGTACGTCCGGGCGCGATCGTCAAGGTGAGCACAGCCGGTAAATCAGATGGCGAGCTGTCCTCGCTTTCAATCGTCAGTCGGTCCATGTTCAGGCATCGCACGTTTTCGAAAAAGGAGGATCAAATGGCATCCATTGCGGCGACCGCGACGACTACGATACAGGAGCATCTGTCATCTACACTGGAGACGCACTAGGACGGGTTGAGCTAGCACATCGTCAATGCTTCGGTGTCCATGCTCATCCTTCAACGAGACACAACGACCTGATCGAAGCGCTAGAAGGCGATCGACGCGGCAATGGCGCTGATGAAGGCAACGAAATGGCCAATAGAAGTCGAATATGGTCCGCAAGAAAACGCCTGAGCCGTCAAGGTCCCAGCTTGGCAAACCTGTTGGGCCTGGCGTGCCTATCCATGTCCTTCCGCCTGAAATAGATCGCCCGTCCGCAGCGGATCGGACTGTGGCCCTGAACGATGATGATCTGCTCGTCCTTGCGCATCGATTGGGTGATTTCGTGCGGCATAATGAGCGGCCGGCGCTGGAAAGTGATGCTTTCGGATTTCCGCGACGCCCTGTTTTTCGTACCCCAGCCGAGATTGCGAGAACTGCCTTTGACTTCGACGGTCATTTCTCCACATTGGGCAGAGACGTTGCGGGCGGTATCCAGTGCCTTGATCGCGGCGTAACTCGCGAAAGCGCAGCCGTCGATCCACGACACCGCACCGTCTTTTCCGAAGTGCCGTTCCAGTTGCCCGACGGACTGGTACATCAGCATCATGCTAACGCCATACTTGCGACCGCGATCGCGCGCCTCTTCAAGCACGCGCATGTAGCCAAGCAGATCGACTTCGTCCAAAATGAACAACGCTCGCCTCGTGAACGCACCATCCGCTTCTATCATCGCGTTGATCAGCGAGCCGATGATCACCCGACCGATACCGGGATAGGACCGCAGGATCGATGCGGGGATATTGATAAAGACGTCTTTCTTTCCGCCAGCGATCTCGCTCGATTTGAACGTGTTGCCGCAAACCAGTGCCGCGTAATTATCGAGCGACAGCCATTGCGTATCCTTCGATGCCGTCGAATAGACGCCTGAGAAAGTTTGCTCGGTCATGTTAACAAAGACGCCGAGCGTTTCGCGGATGAAGGGGGACGCAGAGTGTTCCTGTACGTCGCGCAGCATGGCGAGCACGGAGGTTTCCGGCTCGGAGACGATCTGGCGCAGGCTGCGCAGATTTCGCCGTCCTGCATATTCCGGTGACAGCATCACATGCGCCAGAAGACCAGTCAGCAGATTGTGCGCCTGCGATTGGAAGTAAGAGCCGGTCGACGATTCGAAGCGTACGCTTTCCGAGAGCAACATGTGCGCGATGCCGACAATGTCCTCTTCCTTTTTTAGCGAGTGCTCGATGCCGTCGAGCACGTTAAATCCCATGACCGGATTTGCCGGATCGAGCACAACAACCTCTCGGTCGAGTTTATCTCTTCGGTGGTCAACGACCATCGGGGCCACCTCGGTGGACGGATCCAGGCAAATGAGCGGACCCGTATATCTGAGCGCCGTCGGCACGACGTTGCTGGTGGTCTTGAAGCCACCAGAGCCTGCGAAGAAAAGCATGTGGGTCGAATCGAAATCCTGGGCGTAGGTCAGCAGCGGGGCTTTGCCACCGCGTCCCCAGGTGGCCGGATCGTTTGGATCGAACGGCAGCTCATGGACGAGTTCCTTGTCGACCCTGTAGCGCTCACCGATAACGATTTCACCATCATCGGGAAACAGCCGTGCCGCCGCCGACATCGGCAGCCAGTCTGCATCTCCGAATGTTCCGCGCCTGGCGCGCGTCACCTGTTCGGGCACGACGCTGGAGATGCGCGCCGCGACCGCGGCCGCCATGAACCCCATCGCTGCGCCAATGACCGCAATCATGTCGACGAAAGACGGCGCCCGATCCCAGGTCAGCACACCGCTCTCTACGAGCGGCTGAAGCCGACCGAACTCGCGCATCCCGTAAAAGCCGGCCACCAGGAAAAAGCATAGAAAGCTTGCCAATGCCACGGGCCTTCGCCGATGGAGGGGCAGCGCCCAAACTGCCAGCAATCCAGCCAGCGGCCCGAACAAAAGGACGGGCAACGGTGACGCCCGAAGGAACCAGTATTGCGTCTTGCCTGTGATGCCGGCGGCCAATTCAGGCCAACGCCAGTGGGCGACGTAAAAGGAAAATCCGGTGACGGCGATGGGAATGGTGATAAGCAACAGGCTCGGATGCTGTTTGGCCTTTCCCTTCATTCCGCCACCTTCAAAAAGCGTTCTAACCCGCCGTTGGATGCCGCATCCCTGAAGGCCAGCTCTCCGATATCGCACAGACGCCGATGTTCAGGTGTCCCCTGCACGACCCGCTTCATTTCGAGAAGTCCGCCAAGCAGGAAAGCCCGATCGGCGTCCGACAGGCCCGCGCGAACGACAATGTCACCGAGCAAGAACTTTTCTCTCGCTCCCTTCTTTCGGTCAGCTGTCATGTGGAGCCTCCGTTTCCGAACCAGTCGCTCCATTTGCCTGTCCACGCGGCGAAGCAGGTGAGCCAGCGGCCTGCTTCTTCTCGCCGTTGCGAAATCGCGCTGCGATCTCGTCGAAGATGCGATCCACCTCCTCGTCAGCGATCTCCATCTCCGCCAATCCCGACTTCGTCGCCGCACGCGCGAAACGATCAGCTGATTTTACTATTAAAGTTTTTCGTCGTTCGCGAAGCTTCTCGATTTGAGCATCAATATCCATGAGCGTAGGCTTTGTGGTCATAATCAAGTCCTTTCAACTTCTTGGGAAATTTCTATTCCGTCATTTAACTAACTAGAAAATATTAGTCAAACGCGCTACCGTACACAAGCCCCCAAACGTCGATATTGGAAATCCCAGCAGGGCCGTCTTCCGGAAAAGCAGCATCGGTCTTGTCAGGCCGATTGATTTGAGGGCGCAATATACGTCGCTGACGCGACGTGCCTGGAAGGACTGGAGACGTTAGTGGCGATCATGTTCGTCAGAGCGCAGGTGATCAGCAGGGGAGCGGGACGCAGTATCGTTTCGGCCGCCGCCTATCGTCATCGGGCGCGGATGATGGACGAACAGGCCGGAACCTCCTTCAGTTACCGTGGCGGCGGCGCCGAACTGAAACACGAGGAGTTGGCGCTGCCGGACCAGGTACCGGCCTGGCTGCGCGCGGCCATCGATGGGAAGAGCGTCGTTGCGGCCAGCGAGGCGCTTTGGAATGCAGTGGACGCATTCGAAACTCGTGCCGACGCGCAGCTTGCCCGCGAGTTGATCATCGCGCTTCCGGAAGAGTTGACGCGATCAGAGAACATAGCCCTTGTGCGCGAGTTCGTCCGGGACAACCTGACGTCCAAGGGCATGATCGCCGACTGGGTTTATCATGACAGGCAGGGCAATCCACACATCCACCTGATGACCGCGCTTCGACCTCTGACGGAACAGGGTTTCGGGCCGAAGAAAGTGCCGGTGCTTGGCGCCGACGGCGAGCCGTTGCGGGTCGTCACGCCGGACCGACCGAAGGGCAAGATCGTCTACAGGCTCTGGGCCGGCGACAAGGAAACCATGAAGGCATGGAAGATTGCCTGGGCGGATACGGCCAATCGGCATCTGGCGCTTGCCGGCCATGAGATCCGCCTCGACGGGCGTTCCTATGCCGAACAGGGGCTCGACGGGATTGCCCAGAAACATCTCGGGCCGGAAAAGGCAGCGCTCGCCCGCAAGGGTGCCGCGATGTATTTCGCTCCGGCCGATCTCGCGCGCCGGCAGGAGATGGCCGACCGGCTGCTGGCCGATCCGCACCTACTCCTGAAACGACTCGGCAACGAGCGCTCCACCTTCGATGAACGGGACATCGCCAAGGCACTGCACCGCTATGTCGACGATCCCGCTGATTTCGCCAATATACGCGCCAAGCTGATGGCCTCCAATGACCTCGTGCTGTTGAAGCCGCAACAGGCTAACCTGCAGACCGGCAAGGTGGCCGAACCTGCGGTCTTCACCACACGCGATATCCTGCGCACCGAATATGACATGGCGCAGTCGGCGGAAGTTCTGGCCCGGCGCAAGGGGTTCGGCGTCGCCGCGGCGAAGATTGCGGCGGCTGTCAGAACCATAGAAACCGCCAATCCGGAAAATCCGTTCACGCTTGATCGCGAACAGGTGGAGGCTGTCCATCATGTCGCCGGCGACACTGGCATCGCCGCTGTGGTCGGGCATGCCGGTGCGGGAAAATCGACGCTGCTTGCCGCGGCGCGCATCGCCTGGGAGAGCGGCAACTACCGCGTCTTCGGGGCGGCGCTTGCTGGCAAGGCGGCCGAAGGGCTTGAGGATAGTTCCGGCATCAGATCGCGCACGCTCGCCTCATGGGAACTAGCCTGGGAGAACGGACGCGATCTCCTCGACCGGCGGGACATCTTTGTCATCGATGAAGCTGGCATGGTCTCGTCGCAGCAGATGGCGCGTGTGCTCAAGCGCGCCGAGGAGGCTGGAGCCAAGGTGGTTCTGGTCGGCGATGCAATGCAGCTTCAACCGATCCAGGCCGGCGCAGCCTTTCGGGCGATTTCCGAACGGATTGGTTCTGCCGAACTTGCCGGTGTGCGGCGCCAGCGTGAAGAGTGGGCGCGAGAGGCCTCCCGTCTTTTCGCCCGCGGCAAGGTCGAGGAGGGGCTGGATGCTTATGCGCAGCGGGGGCATATTGTCGAGGCGGAGAGCCGGGCTGAAGCTGTGGAGCGCATCGTTGCTGACTGGACGAGCGCTCGCCGCGACCTCATCCAGCAATATGCCGATAAAGAACAGTCGGTTCGCATGCGTGGTGACGAACTGCTCGTTCTCGCCCATACCAATGACGACGTAAGGCGGCTCAATGAAGCGCTGCGCAACGTCATGAAAGATGAAGGCGCCCTGACCGTCTCTCGTGAATTTCAAACGGAACGAGGCGTGCGGGAGTTCGCCGTCGGCGACCGGATCATCTTCCTCCAAAACGCCCGGTTCCTCGAGCCGCGTGCGCAAAAGCTTGGACCCCAATATGTCAAAAACGGCATGCTCGGCACGGTCGTCTACACCGGCGACACGCACGGCGACCCACAACTATCGGTCCGTCTCGATAATGGCCGGGATGTCGTCATTAGCGAAGACAGCTATCGCAATGTCGATCACGGTTATGCTGCGACCATTCACAAGTCCCAAGGTGCGACCGTCGACAGGACATTCGTGCTCGCAACCAGCATGATGGATCAGCACCTGACATACGTGTCGATGACCCGCCATCGCGACCGGGCCGATCTTTATGCCGCTCGCGAGGACTTTGTGCCGAAGCCGGAATGGGGGAAAAGATCCCTGGTTGATCACGCCGCAGGCGTCACGGGCGAGCTGGTCGGAACCGGCAATGCGAAGTTCAGGCCGCAAGACGAGGATGCCGATAAAAGCCCCTACGCCGATGTGAAAACGGACGACGGAAGCGTGCATCGGCTCTGGGGCGTAAGCCTTCCGAAGGCCCTGGAGGAGGCCGGCGTGTCGGAAGGCGACACGGTGACGCTGCGCAAGGACGGTGTCGAACGGGTGACGGTGATGGTGCCCGTCATCGACGAAAAAACGGGAAAGAAGAGGCTCGAGGAACGGACGGTCCATCGAAACGTCTGGACTGCCAAACGGATTGAAACGACAGAGGTTCGCCGGCAGCGCCTCGAGGAGGAGAGCCATCGGCCGGAACTGTTCAAGCAACTGGTGGAGCGTCTTGGCCGCTCCGGCGCCAAGACGACGACCCTCGATTTCGAGAGCGAGGCCGGCTACCGGGCGCACGCCCGCGATTTTGCCCAGCGTCGCGGTATCGATACGCTCTCTGGGGTCGCAGCCTGGATGGAGGACGGAGCGGCGCGGCAGCTGGCGTGGCTGGCGCAGAAGCGCGAGCAAGTGGCGAAGCTTTGGGAGCGGGCGAGCGTGGCGCTCGGCTTCGCGATCGAAAGCGAGAAGCGTGTTTCCTATAGTGAGGAACGAGCCGAAACCCGGACGGCAAAAATTCCGACGGATCGACAATATCTCATCCCGCCGAAAACATTGTTTTCCCGCAGTGTCGGCGAGGATGCCCGCCGAGCGCAGCTTCGCTCGGATCACTGGAAGGAACGCGACGCCATTCTTCGCCCAGTCTTGCAAAAGATCTATCGCGATCCCGAAGGTGCGCTTGCAAGACTGAACGCGCTTGCCTCCGACGCGCGGATTGCGCCCCGCGAGCTTGCCGACGATCTTGAGGCCTCGCCGCAGCGTCTCGGCCGTCTGCGTGGATCGAATCTTCTTGTCGATGGCCGCGCGGCCCGCTCCGAGCGCGATGCGGCGGTGTCGGCCTTGTCCGAATTGCTGCCGCTGGCGCGTTCCCATGCCACAGAGTTCCGCCGCCAGGTCGAACGCTTCGGCATGCGAGAGGAGCAACGGCGCGCGCATATGTCGTTGTCGATCCCGGCGCTTTCCAAACCGGCTATGGCGCGCCTTGCCGAAATCGAAGCCGTACGCGAGCGCGGTGGCAAGGATGCCTACAAGACGGCCTTCGCCTACGCGGCGGAGGATCGCCTTTTTGTTCAAGAGGTGAGGGGGGTCAACGACGCTCTCAACGCTCGCTTCGGCTGGTCCGCCTTCACCGACAAGGCAGACACTGTTGCCCAGCGCAACATGATCGAGCGCATGCCGGACGACCTTGACCTCGACCGGCGCGAAAAGCTCAATCGTCTTTTTGCCGCCATACGCCGCTTTGCCGAAGAACAGCATCTTGCCGAAAGGAAAGATCGCTCCAGGATCGTTACCGGCGCCAGCGTCCTGCCTGGGAAAGAGACGGTGCCGGTGTTGCCAATGCTTGCAGCTGTAACAGAGTTTGAAACCCCGATCGACCACGAGGCGCGGGAGAGGGCGCGAGCTGTTCCTCACTACAGTCAAAATCGCGCCGCCCTTGCGAACGCGGCAGCGCGTATCTGGCGCGATCCGGCAGGTGCTGTCGGAAAGATTGAAGATCTGATCCTGAAGGGCTTTGCCGGTGAGCGGATCGCTGCGGCCATCAGCAATGATCCCGCTGCCTACGGCGCGTTGCGAGGCTCCGGCCGTATCATGGACAAATTGCTCGCTGTCGGCCAGGAGCGGAAGGAGGCTTTCCGTGCCGTCCCGGAGGCGGCAAGCCGTGTGCGGTTATTGGCCACCTCATTTAGGGCCGCATTTGATGCAGAGAGGGAGGCGATCACTGAGGAGCGCCAGCGCATGAGCATTGCCATCCCGGGACTGTCGCCGTCCGCCGAAGATGCACTGAGAGAACTCTCAGTGGCGATGAAGAAAAAGAACGGCAGGCTCGACGTTGCTGCCGGCTCTCTCGATCCCGCCATTAGTAAGGAGTTTGCAACCGTCAGCCGCGCCCTCGACGAGCGCTTCGGCCGCAATGCTATCCTGCGTGGAGAGCTGGATGTTATCAATCGCGTGCCGCCTGCTCAGCGCCGTGCGTTCGAGGTAATGCGGGAACAGTTGAAGGTTCTGCAGCAGGTTGTCCGCATGCAGGCAAGCCAGAACATCGTAGCAGAGCGCCACCGGCGTGTACTCGACCGCGCCCGCGGCGTTATCCTCTTTAACCAATGAATGGCTAACACCCGTGCTGAGCTTGTCCCTCATGCTGTTCGCTTACGGCAATGCGTTGCGTGGCCGGAAGATGGTCAGCCGGATCAGGAGTTTTAATGACCGCTTCAGTAGATGGCAGTCCAAGGGCAGTTATTCAACCCACTTTGATGGGTTGAATAAATTGAAAATATGCGTTAATTGAACCATTGAAAGGGTCAATTAATGCGCCTAACGCTCCAAACCCATTTTTATGGCCAGTGGCACCACGCCGCGACGCTGGAACTTAAGGATGACGCGGCCGGCTTCCAGGGCGCGTCCATCGTCGATTACGATCTCGACTATTTCGTCACAGTTGCATCTGCGGAGTTCGCGGGTGGAAAAACGGTTCGCGACCATCGCGCGTTATCTGTCCGATATCCCGTTGATCTCGAAAATCGATATAGCCGCAGCTGGCCGCCCTTCCTCTTGGATCTTATGCCCCAGGGTCATGCAAGGCGAAAGCTTGCCGAGCATCTCAGTCTTGCTGAAGGCTCGCGCGCTTCTGATCTACCGCTGCTTCTGCGATCGGCGACGGGCGGCATAGGCAATATCCGGATCAAAGAAGCGGCGGAGGCCGAGACGGAACGGCTGCGCGGTGTTGAGCGCCAAGGGGTTACAGAAGCGGAAATGCTTGAGCGCTCGGATCGTTTCATGGAAGTCGCCGATCGCTTCGGAATGCTCGCCTCTGGCTCAAGCGGCCTGCAAGGCGAATGGCCCAAGGTCTCGATGACCCAAGCGAATGACGGTCTCTATTATCCCGACAGCTTCGTGACTGATGATGAGGCCGTGCGCCACGTCATTGTCAAGCTGGTCCGCAGCAGCGAGCCCGTGGACCGCCTTATACTCGAAGGCGAAGCCCTCTATTCGCGGATCGCTCAAGAGATCGGCCTGAATGTGGACGAACCTTCGACCTATGCCGAAAGTGTCCTGATCATTCCTCGGTTCGACCGGAAGAAAAAAGAAGGTGGCGGAACCGTTAGGCTGGGCCAAGAAAGCCTGGTATCCGCGATCGGGGTTGCTGATTTTGGTCATGTCGGCTCGCATGAGGACTACATCGACGTTTTGCGCCAATATTCTGCCAATCCCTTCGCGGACATTGTCGAATACCTGAAGCGGGACATCGCCAATTTGGCGCTCGGCAATCCCGATAATCACGGCCGAAATTCTGCACTGAGTAAGCACCTGGACGGCACGATCCGCCTGTCTCCGCTCTTTGATTTCGCGCCAATGCGGCTTGCCAAAGAGGGGATCGTTCGTTCCACCCGCTGGACCATGATGCGGGACGGTGGTCGCGATCACCTTCCCGATTGGAAACGCATTTGCGCTGAACTGATCCCTGATCCTGATGAGCAGAATGCGCTCGCAGCTGAGCTTTCCGTGTTTGCCGGTTACCTCCGGCAAACACCAGCTATGGCGAAAGATATGGGTGGGTCTCCGGAAATTCTGGAGCGTGCAATGGGCCGCTGCATTGAAATCGCGGAGAGCGTTCTGGCGGCGTGCCAGTGATGCCGGAGGACAGCTAAATGGCTCGATGGAGAAAGCCAACGAAAGAGGAAATTCTTGAGAACCGGCGAACACTGGCGGAACGCGCTCGGACTGGCGACTTGAGGTTACCTGAGGCTGTTGTTGAAATCCGAAGAGGGCTTGGTTTGACGCAGGACGAATTCGCCAAGACGCTATCGCTCACCAGGCGCCAAGTTGCTGAGATCGAAGCCGGGACGGCGAACCCAACGCTCGAAACTTTAGGGAAGATTGGCCGATTGTTCGGATTTACTGTGGGTTTTATTCCGAAGGCGCAATGATGGCTGAATTTTCCCGGGGGATGGGCGTTGGTACTACGCAAGGAAGCGACGGCGAGGATCAAAATCAAACGGCTGCTGCAGGCCGCTGGCTGACGCTTCTTCGATGACAAGCGGTCCCGCGAATGTCGCTCTTGAGCCGAACGTCAAGCTGAAGCTGAGCACATCGAAAGTCTCGGTGCGGACTTTGAGAAAAGCGCGAAGGGATTCATCGACTTTTTGTTGCTGGGCAAAGACGGCAAGCCGCTGATCGTCTTGGAAGCGAAATCGGAAGATAAAGATCCTCGGATAGGCAGGGGCAGGCGCGCAAGTATGCCCGCTCTCAGAATGCCCGCTTCGTCATCTTGAGCAACGGAAACATCCATTACCCGTGGGAGCTTGAGCAGGGCAATCCGACGGTCATCACTTCCTTTCCTGGCCCTGATGAGATTAAGAACCACTACGCCTTCAAGCCTAATGTTGAGCGTGACTTTATCGTTCTCACCCACAGGCCCGGTTACCCGCCCATTAGGTGCCAATGCTGACATTCGTTGTCTGGCCAGCGGGAAGGTTCCAGTTTTGCTTGGTGACGCGCAGCCTCGGAACAATTTTGGCGATGCGATCAGCGTGTATTCGATCACGGCCGACCTCCGCGACCACGCCGTGCTGCGGAACCCGCAAAAATGCTTCATCGCCAAAAGGATCTGGCGTCTTCAACACGACCTGCGAGCTATTGCCCTTTTGGTAGGAGTGTTCTCCAGCCACGGCAGGCGTATAGGTAGGCGGCGATGGTCTGATAAAGCTCCTGCTTCACAAACGGCACGAAGGCCTTGCCACTATCGAACAGCTTGCCCTGTGGCAACCGGCCGAGAAACGCCCTGAGTTCGTCGCCTTCCACCTTAAGCGTCACCATGCCAAGCAGTTCTGCGGCTTTTTCCGCTGCGCGGCTATCGGTGGCAGGGAAGAATGACACGTGGGGCCTGCCATTGTCGTCACGGCCGAGGATGATGACGGGGCAGGGCTGGGTGACGGCAGGGGTGGCGGTAAGGCGATGGTCGTAGGTATAGCGGTTGAAACATTCATAATTGTAGCTCTACAAAACAAGAAGGCGGGCCAAACGGTCCCTCGCACCGGTAGCAGCACCAGCGTGTTATGATATTGAGCTAAAACATTTGATTGTATAACTGTGTACTTGCAACTGCTATTATGGGGATGGTTTCAGAGAGCTGACAACATTTTGAACGCGACCTTCGCCGGGTCCGTGCATAGGCCAGAGCTGCCAGAGCAGATTCTTTAACTGCGCTAAATACCTCTTACAAGAACGTCATCCTTAACGAATATAAAATATTATCACGTTAGATATCGTGATGCTGAAATGAAATGATAATCTTGATCGGCTTCGGCAGGTATTATGTCGTGAAGTAAATTTCGGATATTTGAAATTTTCTTTCATCATATACCGCCATCGGTGCACCCGGCGAATGAATTGCTTGTGGTCCCTCCTACTGAACGTCAATTGTTGCAGGAGCGATACATGAAAAACATCTCTATCGTCGCAAAATTTTTCCTTATAATGGCATGTTTCGGGTTGTTCTCTCTCGGAGTCGCCGTTTATTCAGGAATACAGATTGCCAGTGTTGACGAAGACTATGCCGGCCTGATGGATGGCGAGTCAACCGCCGCCTTATATTTGGCTCGCTCGAATCGCAACCTCCAGGCAGCACGAGCGTCCATCGGAGAACTGTTGATGTCGCGCTCGGCAGACCTGAACGAACGGGCGGAAAAGGACATCAAGGATGCTGAAGCCGGCTTTGTGAAATATATGGACATCGTTGCTGGCGCTGTCCCGCAGCGCGCCGAGATTGCTCTCCTCAAGACCGAAGGCCTCAAGGTCATGAAAGAGGTTTGTGGCCCAACCATTGCGGCGGCGCGAAACGCGACGACGGAGCAAGACATTGCCGCATCACAGCAGCTGTTTCTGAGCCAGTGTCAGCCGGCTTTCAGCGCGCTCACTCCAAAATTTACAGCTGAAACGAATGAGATCGTCGATGCTGCTGAGAAGACGGGTGAGGAGCTGTCCGCACAAGCCAGCAGCACCGTTGCCACGACCCTGGCAGCTGTCATCCTCGGGTTGATCATCGTTCTCGCCGTCGGTTTCCTTGCTATTCGTTCCTGGCTGGTGCGTCCGATCCAGCGGATATCCGCCACCATGAATGTGCTCGCCAATGGGGATTTGAGCGCCGGCGTCGACGGTACGGATCGCCGCGATGAAGTGGGGGGTATGGCGAGGGCCGTCCAAGTATTCAAGGAAAACGGCCTGCGGGCAAGGGAACTTGAACAGGAAGCGGCCGCGACGCGCTCGGCCAGCGAGGCGGAGCAACTGCGGGTTGCGGAACTTGAGCGTGAGCGCGCCCAGCAGATGACACAGGCGACGTCGGGCCTCGCGGAAGGACTGAAGCACCTGTCGAGCGGGAACCTGACGTTCCGACTGAACGAACCCTTTGCCACTGATTTCGAAGCATTGAGGTCTGACTTTAACGCAGCCGTTGGACAGTTGGCAGACAGCTTGCGATCTGTGGCGAACGCCACAGGATCAATCGATAGTGGCGCGCGTGAAATCAGCCAGAGTGCCGAAGACCTCTCAAAACGGACGGAGCAGCAGGCCGCGTCGCTTGAGGAAACGGCAGCTGCTCTCGACCAGATTACCACCAACGTTGCAAACTCCTCCAAACGCACCGAAGAAGCACGTCATGTGGCAATCGAAGCCAACAAGTCGGCGCGCCGCTCGGGCGAAGTGGTTTCGAATGCTGTAATCGCCATGCAGCGCATTGAACAGTCGTCGAACCAGATATCCAGCATTATCGGTGTCATCGATGAGATTGCCTTCCAGACCAACCTGTTGGCGCTGAATGCCGGTGTCGAGGCTGCGCGGGCCGGGGAAGCGGGCAAGGGCTTTGCGGTGGTCGCTCAGGAGGTGCGCGAGCTTGCTCAGCGGTCGGCTCAAGCGGCCAAGGAGATCAAGGATCTTATCCGAAACTCCGTGGATGAAGTTAGCACGGGTGTAAAGCTGGTTCAGGAAACGGGCCAAGCCCTTAAGGTGATCGAGGAGCAGGTTGTTTCGATCAACACGCAGCTCGACGCCATATCAACGTCGGCCAAAGAGCAGTCGATTGGTCTTGCCGAGGTCAACACGGCTGTGAACCAGATGGATCAGGTGACGCAGCAAAACGCCGCCATGGTGGAAGAATCGACGGCTGCGAGTGCCTCTCTGGCGAGCGAGGTGCAGCGCTTGCGAGAGATCATATCCGATTTCCGCGTCGGTGCCGACGGAAGAGTCGAACCCGGCAGGCCGACGGCGGTGAGAGCCGAACACAAGCCTGTCATTTCTCCTGCCCGCCGAATGCTTTCGAAAGTGGCGGGAGCTGTGGGACTTGGCGGCGGTGCCGTTGCCGTGACCGAAAGCTGGGAAGAATTCTGACTTCCGAGAAGTACGGCGGGAAGTTATACCTGATCGTCATCGGGGACAACGACACCCCGGTGACGTCAAAATACCGGCCACGATTTTTTTGCGGTTGGATCGGTAATGAGAGACTTTCCACTATTCCCGATAATCGGCTCAATGGAAGCTGCTCATCGAGCCATTCGACAGCCAGAAATGATGACGAGTGGGAAATGGACGAGTTAGAGAAGTCAGCATCCGATTGGGCAATCAAGCTTCAACATTTTTTGTAGTTTCATATTGAGACCGACAATTTCAAAGAGATTTTTAATGAGCCAAGAACGACGCAACGCCCATTGTCAATCTTTGCCAGATCGGCCCACGGGGACCATTCTGCGCTTTCCAAGAGACGGAAACCCACGCCAACGTTATGACGAAATCCGTGGAAATCTGCGCGGGCGAGCCCGTATGCATGGAACAGTTGAAGACAAGTACGCCGAATATTTCCAACGATGTGATGAGGTGCTCGATGTCCTCTCGAACCCAAAGCGCGTCGAGGTCGTGCTGGCACTCTCCGAGGATGAGCAGAGCGTGAAGCAGTTGGCCCACCATGTCGATTTATCGCAATCAGCGCTTTCTCCGCATCTCGCAAAGTTGCGTGAGGCGGGTGTGGTTGAATCGCGTCGTGACGGCCTCGTCGTCTATTATCGGTTGATAATGCCAGAGCTTATAGGGTTGTTGAGAGAGGTGGTGTTTTTCGTGCAAACGAATTCTAAAAAGGGATTATGACCGACATTCCTTTCGTTGAGGAATCATGTAGCTTCGACTACCCACGACTGCTTGCATCATCGTCTGATGGCGGGTCAGATAGCAGCCAGACAGTCCGCATTGGAATGTTTGAACCGCAGTTCAATCACCGTATGATGTAATGTTTGAAATTCACCCTGTTATCTGGGGGGCGCACATCAGTTCAGACCGTCATTCTCTCATGTCCATTGTCTAGGCTCTCGCAGATTGTCCTGATAGGAACTCTCGTGCTGGTAGCCATGTCATTGATCTTGCGGCGCTGGGTACTATCTGCCACAAGCGACCCTCGATCACCGTTTGAATGCCGTAGAACGTGAGCAGGTCTCCGGCGGAGACCCTTACAATGAGACCACCGTCAACGACTGTGATGATGGCACACGCATTTTCGAAATTCAGTTGCCTGCCGTTGCAACTGTCGGTGATCGAAAAGCAGATATCTCGACTCTGCGTGCAGATTTTCTTCGCTACGGTGAGTGCAGCTTCTAGCTCAATGAAGGCCTCTGAGACATTTTGATACCCCATTTATCATTCCTCAGAAGTGTCTTCCATCCGCTTTGCCCAACATAAAACATAAGCGACGACCGACGGTAGTATGAAGGACAACATGCAGTTGGTCCGTACGATGGGAAATACCCACAACGGCGCTCCCTCATATGAGGGGTATTGATGCGATCGGCGTACCTCGCAGCTACACCGTGCGGCGGGCGGGATAGAATTTATCAGGATAACTTGGAAAGAGAGGTTCTGCCGATTCTTCAGAACGGGTTCCTCTTTCGGCCCCCCAATGCTTGGCCGACCTGTGTCCAGTTCATGGCCGGGCAAACGAGACAGCAAGTGCGTAAAGGCCGGTGGGTAGTAACATCGCTGCCACCGCGGTTGCGCGGGGCTTGTCGGTCAACACCCGCGTCGAAAACATCTTCGATGCCGCCGATCTGAGCTCTCCGATCCCCGAGATGTCGCGCGGTGATTTACGACGACAGACTTCGTGTTTGCTGTGTTGCGCGAGAATAAGGTCCGCACGTAGCAGTGCGTTCACGACTGTTCAGCAAACCAAAAACCCCGGCCTGCCGCATGCTACTTCGGATGTTCAGTTGCGGTGCTGTTTAGGAGCCGGCCCTTTCGCCGTATTGGATGCGAGCTGGCGGCCGATCTCGATGATGTCATCACGATTGGCGGTCGGGTCCTGATTGCTCCAGGCGAGCCCAAGGCCGATACGCAGATCAATCTCCTCCACTGCCTTCAAACGAAAGTTTCTGTTCGGCAGGTTTGCTGCCCATTCCGGAACGAAGCCGACACCGACGCCTGCGGAGACGAGCGCGATTAGTGAAAGTGTATCGTCGCAGGTATAGACGATCCGATCGGAGAGTTCATGCTCGCGGAATGTATCGAGAAAATACCGCTCCGTGTAGGACAGGTTTGAACGCGAGAAGGAAATGATCTTCTGGCGGCGCAGGTCTTCCAGCGTGACGGTCTCGGCCTCAGCCAAAGCGTTTTCTTTGGAGACGGCGAGCAAATACCTCTCCTCTGTTATCGCCTGCCATCGCAATGCGCCGTTGTTGTCCAAAGGCCGGACAAACCCGATATTGACCTGTCCGCGCTCAATGTCCCGTACGATGGATTCGGTTGTGCCGTTGCGGATATGAATGCGGATATCCGGATAACGTCGGCCAATTCGGGCAAGAAAATCGGGCAGAACACCGAAGGTTGCCGGGTGAATTGTGCCGATGGTGATCTTGCTGGCAGCCTTGCCCGCAACCGCCTGTGTGATCGCACACGTTTCGTCGACGTCGCGAAGCAGTTGAACGCAACGCTCGTAAAAAACCGATCCTGCGGGAGTAAGCTGAACACGGCGTGTGGAACGAATGAGAAGGGAAACGCCCAGTTCCTTCTCAATCGCCTGGACCTGGGCAGTGACGGCAGGCTGCGCAAGGTTGAGCCGGATGGAGGCGCGCCCGAAATGCAGTTCTTCCGCAACGGCAACGAATGTGCTCATTTGGCGCAGATCCATTTCAGTTCCTTCCGCCAGGGCGCAATTAAGATCGAGGAATGCCTCGAATACCAGGAAGGATAAAGTGGTTCAGCGCCTCGGTCCAGATGCGACATTGATAGGTTTGTACGATTAATGGTTGCTGAGCGCGGTCGAGCCTCGCATAATGTGGATGCAGGCGCTACAACAATGTGGAGTAGCAATCGCCTGCAGGTAGCGGCTAGAATATCTACCCAGAAGAATCGATGGTAAGGCCATGAAATCGGATATCGGACATCTTCCGCAGACAAAGCAACGCGAACTGGAAAGGGTCGTCCGGATCATCCATGAAGAGTTCGCCGGCATTGTCGAGCGCTCGAAGTCCGAAGCCAAGAAAGATGGGCGGATTTATAAAATCATCCTTTTCGGCTCCTACGCCCGTGGCACATGGGTGGATGAGCCGCACACGTCAAAGGGTTATCGTTCGGATTTCGACGTTCTCGTCATCCTCAGCAACAAGGAACTGGCCGATCCCAAATACTGGGACAAGACAACAGACCGGTTGATGTGGGACAAGGAGATCGAGACGCCCGTGGGCCTCATCATGCATGGCGCCCGCGAGATCAGCAATTTTTTGCATGATGGCCAAGCCTTCTTCGTCGATATCGCCCGGGAAGGCATAGTTCTCTACGAATTCGATGACCGACCGCTCGCCGAGCCCAAGCCTCTCAGCCCTGCCGATGCGCTGAGAGTTGCCGAGGAGCATTTTCATCGCGAAATGCTAAGCGCAAGCGAGTTTCTAGAACTCGCCCAAATTGCTTCTGCGAAGGATATGGATAAGAAGGCCGTTTTCCTGCTCCATCAGGCGGTCGAGACGGCCTACAACTGCTTTCTCCTGACAGTGACAAACTATTCACCTGCGTCACACAACCTCAAATTCCTGCGCGGCCTTTCGGAGGATCGTGATCGACGGTTGGTCGACATCTGGCCGCGCGACCATCAGCGTTTTACGGCATGGTACAACATTCTCAACGAGGCCTATGTCAAGGCGCGCTATTCAAAGCGTTTCGAGATATCGGAGGAAGCGCTTGAATGGCTTCAGGAGCGAACCGCAGAACTTCACGCCCTGATCGAGTCGCTCTGCCGCAAGCATATCCAAAGGCTGCACCAGACCGTGGAAAACGGGAGCTGAAGGCTGGGCTGTTTCGTCTGAACATCATGGGACTGTTCGGATTAGTTGTGCGAGCGACCTGGTCAGTACGCTGACTGGCGCATTTCTTGCGAAAAATACGGCCCGGAGCCGCGCTTGCTCGCGCAGCGTTGCTGATTTAGGGCCGTCGTATGACTGTCCGTAAGCGGTGTCACCACGTCAGCCCCTCGCTGTCCAGTCAGAGAGCACCATCGCCGGGCGTTGACAATCACCTTTGAGATGCCATATCGGTTTTGACGGTAATGGATTCTGCCGGGCACCAAGCCGAACCGCTTCCCAGATGAAGCTGATGACTCCTACTCAACGCGAACCACGCGAAGGAGTAGAGTCGTGCCTGGAAGTCAAAGTCCGCTCTGTTTTTCTATTACTATCTGTTTTGGTGGAGCCTCGTTCGCATGACGCTCGCATCTATTTTCAGTCTTCGCCTTCAGCAAATCCGCAGCCTCGCAAAATGGCTCGTCATCGTCGTCCCGATGGCGATCGTTGTTGGATCGCTCGTCGCCCTGTTCCTCTGGAGCCTCGACCGCGCGACGGAGCTGCGTTTCGAGTTTCCCTGGTTGATCTACCTAATGCCGGTCGCGGGCTTTGCGATGGTCTGGGCCTATGGCAAGTTCGGCAAGTCGGCCGAAGGGGGCAACAATCTCATCGTCGACCAGATCCATGAACCTGGCGGCGGCGTGCCGCTGCGCATGGCTCCGTTCATTCTGGTCACGACGGTCCTGACGCATCTCGTCGGTGGTTCGGCAGGACGTGAAGGCACCGCCGTCCAGCTTGGCGGCAGCCTTGCGAGCGCCTTCGGCAAATTGTTCAAGTTGACGCCATCGGACATCCGCATCCTTTTGATGGCGGGTATTGCGGCAGGTTTCGGAGCGGTCTTCGGGACGCCGATTGCAGGCGCTGTCTTTGCGCTGGAGGTGCTGACGATCGGGCGCATGCAATACGAGGCGCTGCTTCCCTCACTGCTGGCCGCCGTCGTGGCCGACTGGACCTGCCATGCCTGGGGTATTGGCCATGTCCACTATTCGATTGCCTATCTTGCTGGCGAGGGTGTCGGTTTTCATCTCGATGCGCTGCTGATGCTGAAGGTGGTGATCGCAGGTGTTGCCTTTGGTCTCGCGGCGCACTTCTTTGCCGAACTCTCCCATCTGGCATCGTCAGCCTACAAGGCGATCCTGCCCTATGCGCCGCTGCGACCGGTGCTGGCGAGCGCCATCCTCATCGGCCTCGTTTATATCCTGGGGACCCGCGAGTATCTCGGCCTCGGCGTCTGGTCTCCAAACCTTGAGGACGCCACCATCCTCGGCTTCTTCCGTCCCGATGATGTCGACTACTGGAGCTGGGCCTGGAAAGGTCTCTTTACTATCGTGACGCTGAGCGCAGGCTTCAAGGGCGGCGAGGTCACACCGCTCTTCTTCATCGGTGCTGCTCTCGGCAGTGCCGTTGCTGGTGTGCTCGGCGCGCCGCCGGACCTGTTTGCCGCGCTCGGCTTCGTTGCTGTCTTCGCAGGCGCGACTAACACGCCGCTCGCCTGCATGATTATGGGCATCGAACTCTTCGGAGCGACCCATTCCGTCTACATCGCCGTCGCCTGCTTCGTGGCCTACCTCTGCAGCGGCCATTCCAGCATCTACCTCTCACAGCGTGTCGGCGTGCCGAAGACCGCCGCCGCCAACGACATCCCCCCTGATATCTCCGTTCGCCACATGCGCGAGATGAACGCTCATGCCAGAGGCGATCTCCTGGCGGAAGTGCGCCTGCGCTCGATCCAGACAACAGCAAATCTTTCAGGAAGGCCCATCGTCATGACCAGCCACAAGCTTTCTTCCCGCGAGGTCGGGATAGTTCGCATCTACATGAAGCCGCGCGCGAAGGCGGTTGGCACGGGAGGCTGGTTCGGTGGCGGCAAGCCGCTCTACCGGGAACTGGTCATGCAGGCCAAAGCCTCCGGCATCATGAACGCCGTCGCCCATCAAACCCACTTCGGCTACTCCAACAGCGGCAAGCTGCAGCACGAAGGTTTCGAGATACCGAACCCTGATCTTACCATGTGCGTCGAACTCATCGCCGACCGTGAGCTGCTCGAAGAGTTCTGCCGGACACACGGTTCGCTCCTGAAGAACAAGGTGATCATCTACAAGCACATCGAGCACTGGGACGTGCTCGACCACTCGCTTGCGACCGAAGACGCATTGGCGGACACGAAGCGCTGAGGACGAGGCCATGCCCTACCTGATCGTCTTCCTCGGAGTAGGCATCGGCGGTGCGGCACGCCATGCCGTGAACACGCCTGCCGCCCGGACGATGGGCTACGGATTCCTGTGGGGTACGCTGACCGTCAACGTCCTCTGCTCCATCGTCATGGGTCTCTTGACTGAGTTCTTCGTGGTCCGCTACGGGCTGCCGCAAGAGGTGCGTCTGTTCATGACAACAGGGCTTCTGGGCGGTCTCACGACCTTCTCTACCTTTTCGCTCGACACCGTCAGCCTCTGGGAGCGCGGACGATGGGGGCTGCCGGCAGGTTATGTCACGATCTCGCTGATGGTTTCGACAGTCGGCCTCTTCCTCGGGCTTTCTCTTATCCGCCTTACTGGCCACGGGGCTGATCATGAAGACGCTTGTCACAAGCTGGCGGTTCTGGGCGCTTCTTTCGGCAGGATTTGCTGCACTTACCGCGATCTTCGCCAAGGTCGCAGTCGAGAACGTCAACTCCGATTTCGCCACTTTCTTTCGTACCATCGTCATCCTGATGGCGGCGGGCCTGATGCTCTACATCAGGGGCAACTGGCAGGAACCGTCCTCGGTCTCCCCGAGAAGCTGGCTCTTTCTTATCCTTTTGGGACCCGCCACGGGCGTTCCTGGATTCACTATTTCCGGGCGCTGAAGCTGGGGGATGCTGCCCGCGTCGCCCCCATCGACAAGCTGTCGGTCGTCTTCGTCTCGGTCTTCGCCGTGCTGTTTCTCGGCGAGCGCCTGTCGCTCCCGAACTGGCTCGGTGTCGCCACAATCGCAAGAGGAACTGTAGTCGTTGCATACCGCGCATGACGTCAACATCAGGGGGAAAGGGTTAGACGATGCGGGAGGAGCATCTATGGCGGGAATGGTATGCGTGGTTTCCGGTGAAGCCTGTCGATGACGGGCTGTTCTGGCTAGAATCCATATGGCGACGGCGCAATCCCCGGACAGGTCTATGGGAATACAAATCGTTCCGCTCCAATCAGGAGAAGGACGAGGAGGCGGCGCGGCAGGAGATTTAGGTCATCACGACCACACAAGGCCAAGCAGACCAAACAGTTTCGAACTGACCGGAGCCAAGACCTATGGAATTCGGCGGCCCGTCTTGATCGACGCCATCGCGAACCTCGCATACTTCGGGATAGAATTTGCCGTCTCGCTCAGGATCGGGTCGGCATCCCTTCTGGCGGAAAGCGTGTAGGAATGTCCCTCGGAAAATTGCGCGAGGTTCCAGGTGGAGACGTTCTAAGATCGACCTCGATTGGTTTTCTTTATGCCATCCTGAGAGGTTTCGCCAATTCAGGCAAGTCGCGCCGCTCTCCATTGTCCACGCTAACGATAGCTATTTTCTTATAAATTCAATGCCTTCTACTATTGAAGATTTCATCTTAGTGGTTTGCCTGAAGCCCAAATCTTAGATCAATCCCAACTTTGTGGCCAATGCAGTCGTCTGGGGAAGGGTAACGGTCTTAAGTTTCCGTCGAATGGTCTTCATATGAAAATTCACCGTATGGTGCGTCATGTTCTCAAGGAACGCTATCTCCTGGGTCGTTTTTCCTTCGGCGGCCCATTTTAGAACCATGGACTGTCGCGCCGTCAATTCGATAGCCGGTGATCTGATCGATGCGGCCGCGGTCGCCTCCACGCACCTGTAGAGTAACGCCACAGCATTTGCACTCAAAGCGGGCTGCAATTGGTATTTGTGGGGCAATGTTACGTCGCCGGTGAAAAGGGAGAGGGTGAACAAATCGCTGAATGGCGCCATCACGGGCATGCATATGCCGGCCCTGATGCCCGCCTCGTCTGCATTGGAATAGAATGTTTGCTGGGGGCCGCGCGCGAGTTTTCCCTCATGCTCAAAATCAAAGACGAATGGTGCCATTATTTCACGGGTGCGATCCAGGATTGGATCGATCCTGTCGAAATGCTCCTGCCGATATTGGTCCAGCCACGCCTCGGGAGCATTCGACAAGACGGAGTTCCCAAACCCGGGATGACGGAGAGTCAGCGCATGATAATAGTCAAACCCCAGCTCTTGGGTCAGGTGATGGAGTAGTTCTGCAGTCGCTCGGCTGGTTTTCATTATGGACGTCGTATCGATCAATTTGTGTAGCCAGAGTTTCATCCGAGGTATTTTCCTCCCATCCGTGAGAGACACGTCTGGCTGCGGGCTGCGTTGCAGGTCCAGAAGAGCTCCGTTTTTCTAAGAGGTTTGATGTGGTCCGAGCCTTGAGGCGTTTGTCCTGCGGCTGCTTCTGACGCCGCTGGCAAAAATCGCCTGTATAGAGGTTGCGCAACCCGAAGGACTGTTCGCATCTGACTGAGAGTTTCGTCTGAAACGGCGAACACGCCACAACACACCGGGAGCCGGCCGTAACCATCGGCACGGCCAATCTCCGTTACTCTCAATCCCGCTCGCCGGTATACTCTCTCCATTGGCGGCTCGTAGTTCGACACAAGTGTTTTGATGCCATGCGCGAAGGCGCATTCGAACAGGGCCAGTAAAAGGAACCCAAACGCTCTGGATGGGCTGAGCGTCGGTTGAGACGCTCTGAGGAGGTCGACATCAAGGCACATTCGTGTGCCTTCCCATGTGGCTGGAGACACCAGATCCTTTGCCGGCAAAGTTCGCCTGAACACATCATGCAGCAATGTCGGCCCTGTGGTCGGCATGAGCCGTACCGTACCATAGAGATGATGCGCGTCCTTGTCACACCAGACCAGGTAGACAGCACCTAACTCGTCATACGCGTCCCGTTCAAGGCCGTGATGCACATCGACCTGCCAGCCAAGACAATCGTGAAAAACCCGCTTCCGCAATCGGAACGACTGCTCCAGCAGGCCTGCGTACCGATAATACTGATAGGGTTGGATAAGAAGGAACACGAGCCAATCTCCGATCATGTGTCGGAATAGGATGCACGTAAATCCCAGGTTGCCCATTGCTACAGATGGGCACAATCAATTGAGGTATTGCGCCGAAAATTGAAGGTCTATGGTTGTTGTGCCACGAGGGTGAAAGTCCGGGTTCGTGCTGCTACATCAGATGTTGATCAGCCTGAACTTCATCGCCTGGACCGCGGCGGATGAAATAGTTGCGCATCCAAGCTTTAACCGGCCCGACTTGAGGTAGCTTCTTGCCGTATGCTCGGAAATTCCGAGAATGAGTGCAATATCCTTGTGATCTTTTCCGCGTGCTACCCATGACAGGCACTCCCGCTCGCGTGCACTAAGACCCGGAACAGGGTCTTCTCCGCCATGAATCTCCGTGATCGCCTTCATATGGATCTGATAGGCGATTTCGAGCCAGTCTGACCGATTACCTGCAACAAGTCTGTCCCAGCCTTTCGGGTCGTGCTCCGCACTGAGGGAGAAAATCGCCCGCCGGCCGACCCTGTCAGTGATGGGGATCGAATAACCGAACTCTCCGACGCCATGCTGCCGGGCATCATCAAAGAATGCTGCGATTTCGGGCGTCATTTCGAATTCACGCCAGTCGAATGGAAGCTGCCGCAAAAAGCCCTGTTGCACAACAGGATCGACCTGAACATATCGCTTCAGGAAATACCGTGCGATCCATTCCGGACTGTAAGTCGATTGAACAAATGGTGCATCAAGGTCGCTGATCACAGTTGCGGTGAGATGGTAGGTGACGAAATCGACGTCGTAAATTTCCTTAACACATAAAAGAGCCTCGTAGACTGTTGGGGCATCTGTGATTGTCTCGATAGCCTTGGCGAGATTCGCAGACACTGATTTCATGCCGTAATCCTTTTCGATGTGAGGTGAGTCTCACGGCGCAGACGACAAGCACCTCGTTCCCCATGGGCGCTCAACGACAACGCGCCAGCGTTTTAGACGACCGACATCTTCATGATTTTGCCGCTCGTCTTTCGGTTGAAGCCGTGGCAGGCTGTACCGCGTCCAGACTTATTGTTCGGCTATCGGCTCGACATTGGGGGAACGATCGCTTCGAAACCGACGCCTTATCAACATTTTTCTAGCTTTGGTCAGCGTCCCGCTCGGTCGCTGATAGCTCGCCCGTCAGGAGTCACGCCGAGCGACCGTCTTGGTCTGGCAGCAGCATCTTTCCGTTGCGGGCTATGTAGCTTCCAACCAGACCGCAGCGATGGCGTGGTAGCCCGGATGCCTGTTGCCCGTTGGTGGAGGCATCTACTTCGGCAACGCAAAATAGCCGTTTCGCACAGGCGTTTATCGCTGTTTGGATGATGCGATGATAATTCAACGATTGCGACGCTACGCTTCCGATCTAGCTGCCAAGCGTTCGATACGAAGCCATCCCTGGTCTTTCCGCTCTTCGATGTGGTCAAATGTCCGTCCCTGCAATGATCGTCCTGCGAGTAGCCAAACTGTGTCGGCGGCCACCGTCTCCCCTGATAACAAAGATAAATTTCAAATGTGCCACAACGCACCACTTTTGGCGACTACTACTTCTAGTAGTCGATTTCACATCGAAAATGAGAGAAAGTGGTGTGTCGATTGTAGGTATGTTGGTTCGATGCAGGAGATAACAGCCCTGCTTTTGTAGGGTGCTGCCGACGCAAAGGACATTTGATGAAAAAATTGATCCTGATCGGTTCGGTTGATGCTGACTTCTTCCTCCTCCTTTCACATATTTTGGAAGTGGAGGGTTATCAGGTTCGGATGGCCAGAGGCGTGGAAGAGATGTCGCACCTGGCCGACGATCACCAAGTCATGGCTATACTGCTTGACTGCAGACCTGATCCCTTTCCCGCGGTTGAGGTCTGCGACAGGATAAAGGGAAATCATCGCACGGCGGGCGTCCCCGTGCTCGCAATCATTGGTGCGGGCGCCGAGGGGCAATATGTCGATATGCAGCGCGCCGGCGCCGAAGAATGTTTCGTCCGGCCGTTTGCACCGGTCAAGCTGCTTGAATATCTGCGCAAGCGTACGCTCAGCCGGGCACTGCCTCGAGCGCGATCAGGCCAGTTGTCCTATGGCGGCATCGAGATTGATTTCGAGCATCATCGGGTTTCAAGAAACGGTCTAAACATTCATTTGGGACCACTGGAATTTGTTGTGTTGTCGTACCTAATGGAGCGACCGACCGAGATTTGTCGGCGGGCGGAGCTCATGAGTGCGGTGTGGCCAGGTCTGCATCATGTCGAAGAGCGCACACTGAACGTCCACATAGGCCGATTGCGAAAGAGACTGAACGGGAACGGGCAACCCGATCTTATCCGCACCGTCCGGGGTGTCGGCTACATTCTGGAATCCCCTGCGCGTCAGGCTCCAGACGGTTTGGGGGACGATCGCAATGTCTCATAGTCGGCTCGACAGGATCATACGCGGTGCTTCCGTGATAACGGGAGATGGCGCGACATTTCATGAAAATGCATCCATCGGTATCGGAGAAGGCCGAATTGTTTTCGTCCAGCCAGGCGATATATCCTTCAATCCTGATGAGATCGAAGTCATCGACGCTCACGGCCACACGATTATCCCGGGCGTTATCAATGCGCATGCCCATGGCTGCGTGTGCGGGCCATCTATGCCGAGCGGGTCGTCTCCTGTCGATAGGGACGTGATCGTCTGGAACAGGAACAGGCACCTTCTCGAGGGGACGTCAACATTGTTGAATGTATGCGGGTTGGCGTTGCCTGATGAGGCGTTTGAGGTCGATCCACATCCGCTTGATGTCCATATCTCCACAGCGCATACCCCTTCCAATATCGAAGCCGCCTTGGCAATCGATGGTGCCGGCCTTTCCGAACGACATCGACATGCATCCATCGATGATGCTTTGTCTCAAGGAGCAAAAGCCCTTGGTGAGGTTGGCGGGGGCCAGACACTGGGAGGCGGTGCACAGGAATATAGGTTCATTCCCGAGGCGATGAAACTGGCGACGGGACGGGAGGTATCACCCCTAGTTTCACGCCGGTTGCGAAATGCCGTGGTCGGCCGATACCTGAAAGTCGAGGATGGAGTTTCCGATCGCGAATTGCAGGAGATACTCAACGAATGCGGTCTGTCCGATGTCTGCAGCGCGCGAACCGTCCGTCAGGTCATTCTCGCGTCCGTAATGCCACCGGTCGACCTCGCGCTGAGAGGCTTTGAGGAAGTGGCGCGAGAAGCCGCGCGTGTGGGCTTCCCCGCGATTTTTCACAATTCTGCGCCGTCGGTCCAACGTCTGATCGAAGTCGCTGAGAAATACCCCCGCGCAAACATCGTCGCGGGTCATACGAACCATCCGATGTTTCTGCCGGATGAATCCGTATCATTCGCCCACGAACTGCGACGGCGTGGCGTCACCATCGATGTCTCAACGCTTGACAGCATCCAGACTCGTTGGCGCAATAATCCGGCGAATTTCGACGCCCTGATCGAGGCCGGATGCGTCGATACGATCTCGACTGACTATGCCGGCGGCCATTGGGACAGCATCCTCGTGGCAATCCAGCGCATTGTTAACAAGAAGCAGATGTCACCGGCTGCAGCTGTCGCATTGGCGACCGGGAACGTCGCACGCGCCTTTCCACAACTGGCAAGCGATCGCGGTTTGATCGAGAAGGGCAGGCGCGCCGATCTCGCGATCGTCGATCGCGTCAACCTGGGCCGCGTCCGTCACGTCATCATCCATGGCAAGGTGGTGGTCTGGAATGGAACGATCAAAGGCAATGGTTCGGGCGCTTCTACAGCCAAGCGAAGCGATCAATAGTCACAGGTCGGCCGAAATCTCTCGCAGGAACGGCAGAGGATCACCATACTTGAGCTGGTCAATCGCCGTGTCGAAAACGTCCTCACGCGCTGCACTCATTTTGCCCTTGCACACCTCATGGAACTTCTCCCTAAGGTCGTCCCAAAGCATCGGTCGGCCCGCATCGCCACGCGGCATAACGGTGGTGGAGGTTATTTCGCACGAAGGAGTGGTTAATGTCACTCGCGCTAACGTTTCTGCCGGAAATTTTTCGTCGATCTGTTCATCGACGGCCAAGGTAACGGCGCCGGCAAGGGAACAGATTTCCCGGTCATCGAGAAGTCGCTCATCGATGGGCGCGAGCGCAGAGGCGCCACGCCGGACGGCCGCTGCCAGACAAAAAGGCAAACTGTATTGAGCCTCCACGAGAGTTTTCGGTATGACTTTGTTTTGCAGCCGCTGAGCCCACTGGAATGTGTGGACCTCGATTGACAGTACGTCTTTCGGCTCGAGTCTCCGGCTTTGCATGAGGTCCAGCGTTGCATCGATGGCGGGATGAATATAGCGACAACAGGAATACGGCTTGAAATAGGTCCCCAGGATTTCCCAGGTCAGACCAAGCCCGGTCTCGATGCGATCCCTGTCAAAATGGGAAGCGTGATCGAGAATATCTTCTGGACCCGTAAACCCAGTGTCGGCCAAGTCGAGTGCGGTGAGGCCAGTGAGGACGCTCCACGGGATTCCTTCTTTCGCATGATTTCCGGAGAGCTTCGAATAGCCGGAACTTCCATTTGCCGCTTGATTGGGAGCCCATACACCGTTGATCGCCAAGGCTTGGGCGAGATGATCAGCGCGTGTGCGATTGATACTGCCGGCTGCAGCGACCGCACCGTAGCCGGCCCAGAGACCGCTTTGACGACTTTTTATGTTCTCAGGATTTTGTGCGGCGGCGATCCGGATGGCGATCTCGTAGCCGGCAACGATCGCAGCGACGAATTCGTCCGCGTCGATTGCCCCGTCAGCGGAGGTGGCCAGAACAGCAGGGATCACCGCAGCACCTGGATGTCCGCGCGCGGCACGATGACCATCATCAAAATCAAGGGCGCAAACAGAAGCCGAGTTGGCGAAGGCGGCGCCGATGGTCGATAAGCGATGCTCCGAAAACCAGAGGGCCGCGTTTCCGGGACCGAAAATTCGGCTGGCAACAAGTCTGACGCTCGTCGATCCGGTGGTGTATTTGCCGGCGAGAGCGCAGGTCGCGGCGTCGAGCAGGCAGCACAGTGCCTTGTTTCTCACCTCTACCGGCGCGGTATGGAAAACACGGTCAGCAATGCATTCGGCGAGGAGCTTCGTCATATACATGGGAGCATCTCTCAGTGGGCCGCTTTTGCAACCGTCGCTCCGCCGGCGTTATCATCAGTGACGCCTGACAAAGTCTCATAGACATGTGCGGCCACATAAAGGTCCAGCATGGGCAAACCGACACAGGTGATGTGGACAGGTTTTTCCTGTGCGATCTCCGACGGATCCAGAACCGCCGTAATTGACCGGATGCCGAGAAGTGGTCCCAATTGCTCCAGCGTCGTTCCTTTCCGCGAGAAGTGAAGCGCGAGGCTTTGCGAACCACGACGCGACACCATCTCCACATCGTCACACAGAACGCTACCGCACCGCAGCGCCCGTTCCAAATGTCCCGCGGGTGTTTCATCTCCACCCAGATGAAGCACGGGAGCGTCGCCTATCTCACTGGCCTCGAAGACGGGAGCTTTGGCGTTTGATGCAGTAATCACAAAATCGCATCGAACGAGATCGGCGTTGTCCCGAACAGGAATGATGTCGAAGGTTACCGTCTTTTCCAGCGATCTCGCGAGCCGTATGGCTGAGTCAACTGTGCGGCTACGGATAAAGACTTCGCGAATCTTTTCCCCGTGGCATCGATCGAGCGCCAGAACGATTTTTTCAGCAATCGGTCCGGCGCCGAACAGGAAGACAGACATATCTCGACGGCGCGCGAGCAGTCGTTCAAGAACAAACGTCGCATAACTCGCCGTCCTGGCGGCGGAGATGCCGGTTCCATCGAGCAGGCAAAGAGGAAGGAGGGTAAATTTGTCCAGGAGGACAATCGTGGACCGTGACCGTGGAAGACCGAGCTGGCGATTGAGGGCGTTTGCGCCAACGATTTTCACCGCCCCATAGCGGCTGTTGACGCTTGAAAGGCAGGACAACTTCCAGCCAAGGCGCTCCTCCAGCGATACTGAATCCTTGATCAAGGGATGCCTGTCAATCTCTCCGGGGGTGATGGAGAGCACGGATTTCGTGCCGTACGCGGAACCGCGCGCAATGTCGTCCCATGCTTTGCCGGCAACCTCATGGACGATCTTGCCATCGAGGAGAGCCTCGTTCACGGCGATATCTGTCGCGCAGTAACACGGTATGTCTGACAGGCTTGGACTGATAATTCCTCCACTCATGCGAGTTCTCCTCGAACATTCGAACGAGAGGATTTCAGCAGGAATCAGCGGGAAATAAAGCCAAGATTAGCTATCATTTATGCGACAATATTCATTCCGGTTACATAGGACTGTCCACGGACTGAGGCACGCCTCTTGGTGTGCGGATCGTGTCCAGCAGAAACCGCAGGTCGTCTTTTAACTCGAGCTGCTTGAGGAACTGCAGTAATTCCAGTTTTGCGTTCCCATCCAAACGCCCCGCCGACAGGCGCAAAAACTTCTTCTCCAGAAACGAAGGCGAAAGTGGATTGGCAGCATCGCCCTTCGCAACCTCGACATTGGCCTCCACCACGCGGCCGTCGAGCAGGTGAAGACGGACCTTTGCCCCGTGATGATGGCTCAATCGATCCGTGGGTCTCAGAGGAAAGAGCCGGATTTTTGACGTCAGCTCGCGCACTGTTTGATCCAGGAACCGGGAAGGCTCGAACCATTCCGGACCGGCAGCGTGTCCGAGCACGCCCATGGCGATTGAAAAAGGTGCGCTGAACTGGGCCGCCCAGATGTCGCGGGGTTTGGGATCATTGAACGGGGGACGGCAGACGATCTCGGAGGCGAAGACCTCGACTTCCCTGACGTCATGACCGTTGCCGTGAACAGCCGCGACGGCGAATGCCTCAACGGCAGCTTCGACGCTGCTTTGAATGATCCTGCAGCAGCTAAACGCCTTGAAGCCGACGTCTTGTATTTCGTAGCGAATACCGGGCCCGATTTTCAGCTGCGACAGGTCGACGCCATCGGCTCCCGCCATCCGCCAGAAACCGGTGTCTCCTTCGAAAACGTCAAGAGGCCCTTCAAATCCGGCACGAGCAAGAAAGGCTGCGTTGACGCCGCCCATTGCTGCGGTCGCAAAATTGTTTTTCGCCATTGTCGGTGTGGCCCCGTAAACGGTTTTCATGACTGACGCCACAGGTGCATTTGCAGCCGCGATTGCCAGGGCATGGGCCGCTTGCTTATGATCGAGTTTCAGCAGTTTCGCCGACGCGGCGGCTGCGCCGAATATTTGCCAGGTGCCATGGCCATGGACGGTCTTGCGCGGTCTGTTGTGGCGGAGCGACATGCCGATGCGGCATCCCACTTCGTAACCGGCGAAGATTGCAGCAATCAGGTCGCGCCCTGTGGAGCGCGACCGGTTGGCAACCGCGAGAGCGGCAGCAACCACTGTCGCCCCAGGATGCCCCTTCCAGTAGATGTCATCGAGGTCAAGGGCGTTGGCCAGAGTCGCGTACTGAAATGCGTGCCAGGCGGGATCTGGACGGGGAGGGTAAGCGGAACCTCCGGCGATGTCAGCCGAAAGCCGTTCCAGACCCGGCGCGACCGGGGTTTGGTGACCGCCGAAAAAGCATCCGACCGAGTCCATCAGGCAGAGCTTTGCTTTCTCTACCACGTCCGGCGGAAGGTTCTCAAAACACGCATTCACGAGGCATTCGGCAAGGGTCTGCGTTGCGGGGGTCGTCATGGCGCTCTCTCGACTATTCACACGAGGCAGGCAGGTCTGTCTTGCTGCGGCAAGTCGAACATAGCCCGTCGCAGGCAGCATTTTCGACTACTAGATGTTGAGCTGTTGGTGACGGCGTTTCAGCAAGACCTGCCCGAGATGCTGCGCTTGGAAACTGCTGACGATGGCGCTCCATGGGAATAAGCCGGCGCACATCATTTATTCGTTGGCTGTCCAGCCGTGCCGTTGCAATGCCGGTTCCATCCGAGGCGCGGGCGATGACTTGTCCCCACGGATCGCAAACCAGAGAGTTGCCGAAACACTGCCGGGTCTCGCCGCCGGCGGCAAGGTAACTGCCCCATTGGCCGCACGCGGCAAAATAGACCTGGAACTCGATGGCGCGTGCCCTGCAAAGGACGTCCCAATGATCCTTTCCGGTCTGCATCGTGAAGGCAGCCGGCAGAATGACCAGATCGACCTTGTTCTCGGCAAGTTGATCGAACAGGCGGGAAAACCGGAGGTCGTAGCAGATGGCGGCTCCGATCCGGAAGCCGCCAGCCTCGTAGACAAAAAGGTCGTGCCCTGGTGCGACCGTGACGGACTCGCGATAGGCCTTGCCGTCGGGAGCCACAATGTCGAAAAGATGAATCTTGCGATAGCGGCCGACTTCCCTGCCTTCGGGATCGAACACAACGGTGGTGTTGTATATTCGCTCTTCCCCGGGAACACGCTCGAGCATGCTGCCGGCATGGAGCCATAATCCGTGCCGGCAAGCAAATTCCTGCGCCATCCGGTAAGCTGCACCACCGGGCATGTAGTCTGCCGCCGCCAGCTTTTCCGCGGCGGTACCGCCTGACCAATCGAAATGTTCCGGCAGGACTATCAGATCCGGCACCTCCTCCTTGACGGCCTTGAGCATCAAAGCCTGCGCCTGACGCAAATTTGCCCTGCGGTCCGGCTGAGAGTTCATTTGAATGAGCGATATTTTCATTGGGATTGCCCCTCATCGTACGCGAAGATTGAATGGCCTGCCGCAAGATGGGCACGCAGCCGAGCGGACCGTTCTTGACGCTTCAGCGCCGCCTCAGCCAGGCTGCGCATCCGTGAACGGTCTGCGACGAAGATCCCGGAAGTGTCTGCGAGGACCGCGAAACCGGGAAGCACCGCGGTGCCGGCGCAGGCGACGGGAACATTGATGGAGCCACCAGTCCGGAATGCCCGGTTCGTCGTTTTTGCCGAAACTCCGCAACACCAGACCGGCAGGCCTGACGCGACGATTTCCTCGACATCAGTGCAGGGTCCGTCCACGATAATTGCAGCAGCGCCACGCGCTTTTGCTGCTGTCGCGACGCCGCCGCCGACACAGGCGATATCGTCCCCATCAACCCGCGCGATAACGAGAATATCGCCGGGCCGGATGAGGTCGATCGCCTTATAGATGATCACTCCGTCGCGGCCTGGTGCCGCGACGGTCAATGCCTGCCCGATGACCTTCGCAGGAAGGACCGGACGGATGCCTGTGTTGAGAAAGCCAAAATGCTCGGTATGTCCGATCGTTGCAGTTTCAACATCCTGCAGCAGGACACAAAGGTCCGTTGGAAGGGGAGCCCCTCCCTTTTCTATCCGGTACTCTTGCATGATTAAGGTCGCTTTTCTTAAGCTTGAGACGATCAGACCGGACGTTCGCCGGAGGTCGTGGTCCGGTGCATGATCCGGATCGTGTTGGGATCAAAAGAATCCCGCCGATGCATGGTGCAACGATTGTCCCACATCATGATGTCGCCTCTCGTCCACTTCTGGACAAAAACCTCGCTTGTTTCGGTCGTGTGCTGCCACAGGCGCTTCAGCAGGTCATCGCTTTCATCAAGTGGCATCCCGACGATCCATGCACCTTCAGCCGTTCCACCAAGATAAAGCGCCTTGCGACCGGTTTCCGCGTGAGTGCGCACCAGCGGATGGACAATACCGTTCCATTCCCGGAAATCCTTGCTGGCAGGCTTCACCTTGCCAAGCCGCAATTTCCCGGTTTTGTCGTAGACGTTCTGGAAGAATATCTGCCTGCCATCGATTGCCTTGCGAAACTCTTCCGGCAATGCATCGTAGGCGCGATAGGTGGAGAGAAAGTAGGTGTCCCCACCTTCCGCCGGCACCTCCACCGCACGCAAGATTGCACCTGCTGGCGGGCGCTCGTAAAACCAGGTATCCGTGTGCCAGGTCGCCTCGCTGTTGCCCATGGCACCGGAAGGCTTGCCGTCTTTCATGGTATTGGCGATAACAAGGATTTCCTTGTGTGTCGGATGTCCACCCTCCTGCAACTGCTTGGGGTGAATGACGAACTCGCCGAAGTGACGGGAGAAAGCGACTTGCTGCTCGTCAGTGATGTTAGCGGCCTTGAAACGAAGAACGCCGTAGTGCAGCCAGTATTTGCGAACTTCTTCAATGTCCCTTTCGTCATAGTTGTTGAAGTCGAACCCGACGATGTCGGCACAAACGTTGCTTCCGTCCTGTACGGCCGATATTCTTTGAGTGTTGAGCATTTCCTGTTCCTTCCTTGGAAATTTCCATCTCTGCAAGGGAAGAGTAGCGTTACTGACCTTCGTATCTCCAATATCAATTTCAGTGCATTGATAGGAATACACGATCAATTTAATCTTCAAGTAGCTGTACAGCCTCGGGATCAATTGAGAGACGGACAGGATGACCGACCCTCAAATCGGGCAGCCGCGTCGATCGCACGAGTGACTTGAGAACGGTCCCGTTCGTCAGGGTGACGAAGCAATCACGATACGCCCCGAGGTTGACGATCCTGGTTACGGTTCCATTGAACGTATTGGCAGGGGAGGGTAATTCGGTTCCCCGGGGCGTGAGACGGACGGCTTCCGGTCGCAGGCAACAGTACCGGACGACATCGGGATTTTCCGGCGACACGACGATCAGTTCAAGACCGCCCTCGACAACAGCAATCGTCGCTGCTTCATCCCGTCTCAGCGATACGATCGGAAGCAGATTTGATTTCCCGATGAAATCAGCGACAAAACGCGACTGTGGACGGTCATAAATATCGTCCGGCTTACCTTCTTGCGCCACAAGGCCACCATGCATGACCACGATGCGGTCCGACATCGCCATTGCCTCGTCCTGGTCGTGGGTGACATAAATGAAAGTCATTCCGAGCTCCTCCTGGATTTCCTTGAGCTCAATACGCATCGCCTCTCGCAGTTTGAGGTCCAGGTTGGACAAGGGCTCATCCAGAAGAAGTAGCGACGGTTTCGGCGCGATCGCTCGGGCAAGCGCAGTGCGTTGTTGCTGACCGCCGGACAATTCCTTGGGATATCGCTGTTCGAAACCCTCGAGATGCACACGTTTCAAGGCCGACTGCACCTCGGCCTCGGTTTTATCTCTTGAGCAACCTTTCATTTTCAGGCCAAAGGCGACATTTTCGGCAACCGTCATATGCGGGAACAAGGCGTAGTTCTGAAAAACCAGTCCGATCCCGCGCTTTTCCGGGGGGACACCCAGCTGGCTTTGCCCCCGGATCCGGATATCTCCGCTGGAAGGATCCGAGAAGCCCGCGATCATGTTCAGGGTCGTTGTCTTGCCGCAACCGGACGGACCCAGGATGCTGACGAATTCGCCTGCCGGGATCGAAAGATCAATATTGTCGACGACGCGGTTGGCACCGTAATTCTTGGTGATCGCGATCAGTTCTATGTCCATTGTGCTCATTTGCTTCCACCATGTATCTGTGTCGAAAAACCGCCGATCCGCTCGAAGAGAAAGACGGCCGCGAGGATAAAGAAGAGGGAGGTGACGTTGACTGCCGCCAGAACCGGATCGAGGCTGTATTCAAGGTGATTGATAACGGTAATGGGAAGTGTCGTTTCGCCAGGCCGGACGAGGAAGACCGACAGGGGAATGTTGTTGAAGGAGAGAATGAACGCGAAGGTCATTCCTGAAAAAAGGCCGGGCTTGATCAAGGGCAGCAGGATGTAGCGGATCCTTTGCAGCTTGCTTGCACCCAGAACACGCGCCGCAAGATCAAGGCGTTTGTCGAAATTGAACATTGCACCTGCGATCATCCGCACAACGAATGGCAAGGTGAGTATGACGTGTGCGATGATCAGGCCGGGCGTTCCGAGAAGACCATAAAACCCGGTCGAGGAAAGGAACAGCACGATTGCCACCCCCTTGACGATCTGCGGGACGGAAAGCGGAGACAACAGGAATGACATGATAGTGGCATGGCCCGGGCATTTTTCGTAGGCGACCGCGAAGGCTGCCAGAAGCCCAAACAGTCCGCTGAGAACCGTTACAATCAGCGCGAGCTCGACGCTGAGCAAAAATGGGTCGATCCAGCGGCTGGTCAAGAGCGCGCCATACCACTTCGTTGTCCAGAGCGATGGTGCAAAAACGATCTTTGCGGTCGGGCTCACGGATGCCACCAGCACGACCAGGAGCGGGAGCGTGATGAATGCAAGGATGAGCGCCAGCGAAGTCTTGAAGGTAATCGACAAAAACCGGTTCACGTCATTCTCCTAGAGATGCAGCTTGTTATGGAGGCGCGCTTCAATGCGAGAGCCAATGAAGACTGCGACAAGCATTGCCGCCAGCAACACATTCGCCATCACCGCAGCGAACGGCCAGTCGATGTAGAAAAGGACCTGCTCGTAAACCATCGTTGCGAGTACCTTGAAGCCCGCACCGCCGAGGAGTGCCGGGGTCGCATAGGCACTAGCAGCCATCGTGAAAGCGATGAGCAGCGAACTGACGATGCCTGGAATGGAAAGCGGCAAAACGATATGGCGGAGTACGGCCGGACGCGAGGCCCCCAGGACTTGCGCGGCCTTTTCGAGATTGGGATTGATGCCTTGCAGGCTTGTCAGCAAGGAAAGAACCCCGAAGGGCAGAACGACATGCGTCAGACCAGCGACGACGCCGAACATGCTTCTCGACAGTGGCAGTGGGTCAGAGATCAACCCTGCCCATATCAGCATCGAGTTCACAAAGCCGTGGTCCTCCAGGATTACCAGCCAGCCGTAAGTGCGCAGCACAACACCGGCAAGTTCGGGCGCAATCGCAAGTGCAAACACGACTGTGCGCCAGCGTGACGTCGAACGTGCCAGGTAATATGCGAGCGGATAGGCCATAACGGTCACGCAAATGGCAACCAGACCGGACATGAGCATCGTCCGGCCAAGACCAGCCAGCATCAGATCGTCGGAAAAAAACCGCTGATAGTTGGCTGTTGTCCATGCCTCATCATCGGCTCCTTGAAAGCTCATCCCGACCATCATGCCCATTGGCACAGCAAAGAAGATCAAAAGTACCGTTGCAGGTGGCACTAGAGAAAGATAGGGCCGCAGCGTAAAGGCCCGGCGTCGCGCAGGTTCAAGTGGCGACAGGAGTTCCAGCGTTGTCATTGTGCCCTCCCTTATTTCGCTGCCGCGATCACTTCACGCTCCCAGCGAGCTCCCCATTCCGGCAGTTTGGCTGCGACGGTGGAAAGATCAGGGAGAAGAAGGGTCTTTAGATCGTCCTCGGTGGTGATCTGACGGGCGCGAACATCATCGGGAACATCGATATCAGTGCGGGCGCTGCCGACATTGTAGCCCGTGACCCACGCCTCCTGGCTGGATTTCTCGAGAAAGAAATTGACGAATTTGTTCGCCATTTCTTTATTGCGGGCGCCAATCGGCACATTCAAGGTCGCAACGAGCGGGATCGTCCCTTCCGTGGGCCTTACGTAATCAACCGGTAAACCGCTGTCGACGAGCAGCTGCGCACGCCCGTTCCAGAATGGCATGGCCCAGACTTGGCCTTCTTTCATGTAATTCTCCATGATTGAGGAAGACTGTTCGAAGCCGATCGATTGTTTTGCAAGTTTGCCCATCGCCTCGAAGCCGGGATCGACGTTGTCGATAAGATCGCCACCGTTCGCAACCGACATGATCTCCATGAGATAGGCAGCCATGATGTTCTGGAACGTTGGAAGGATAACCTTGCCCTTCAGTTCCTCGCTGAAAAATGCCGACCAGGAGGTTGGTGTGGATTTGAGCTTGTCACTACGCCACAGAAGCGACAGGTACTGAATTTCGTGGACAGCACCGCAGGGGCCGGCGATCCTGCTGATTTCAGGGTTGAGTTTCGCAATGTTGGGTACGGTTTCCGGCGAAAACTTCTCCAGAAGACCATCGCGGCAGCCATCAAGCGACTGCGAGGCAGTCATGACGACGACATCGAAGCCCGGTCGTCCACGCGTCGCCTTGATTTTCGCAAAGTCTTGCGACGCGGATCCAACCGCGTCGTAGATAACCTTCACGCCGAATTCTTTTTCGAAGGGCTCGATGATCCGATCCCGGATGATATCTTCGTAAGGTCCACCATAGCTGTTGACGATCAACTGCTCTGCGTCTGCAGATCTGACCAGGCCGGTTGCAGCTACAAATGTAACAAACAGGATTCCACGTTTCATCGTTCGCCCTCGTAATGGATTGATTTTTCGCAATTTGCTGGCAGACATTGGCTACGCTGCCGCGCCAAATCCAATATTAGTTTTTTATTATTGATCGTATTTCGCGAATAATTGCGTTTCCGACATGCCGGGATTTGAGCAAGACCGAGAGGCAGTCACACCTGTTCTCCGCGGACGGAATTCCGGTGCGCTCAGAAATTCCTGGAATTTTGAAGGCTGGTGGCAACTGAAGAGAGAAGACCGGGGACGCCTTGCGAAGATCGCAAAAAAGACCAAACCAGAAACGATAATGGTCATCCTTACCGTCGCCACGTGCTTCGATGGCGCACCATGCCGCTGCTGTCGCAGCATAAACCCCATAGTGATCACGCATCACCTCAAAGGCGACAGCGGCGTGTATTCCGTCGCAGGTTTCTACACGTACGAACGGCAAGGACGGCGTTGCAAAAGATTGTTCCGACATGACGACTCTCCAATGAGAGTCCGGCCGAGTTTAGAAGTTGCTTGTGGCCGGACATTGCCTTGGCGACCCTCGCCGTCCGGATGCACACCGCCTGTCATGTTTCCACAGCATAGGACAATTCTTCAACAGGGTGAAGCCTGTATGCGCCTGTCATGTGAGCCAAAGTAATCGGATGCCCGCGACTGACATGGATACTCCTAAGTTTTGAGGAGTTTTGCCTCGGAAGGCTACGGCGAGTGTTTTTTGTGTCGGGTGCCATCTCACGCTCGGAACGGGAGGGGGGAGACGCCAGATGGGAGGGCGACTTTACAGGCAGAAACGGTGCGGTCGTTTAGGCTGCGCGTCGAATATCGGTATCTAAACCGGTTGAGATCCGCCAGCATATCGGTCCATATAGGACGAAGCAGAGATCGAAGAGCCATGGTCCTTTCACTTTCCGGCATCAAGAAATCCTACCAGACAGCCGAAGGCATTATCCCGGTCCTGAACGGCGTCGACCTTTCACTTGAAGCCGGCGAAAGTCTTGCCCTGACGGGGGAATCCGGCAGCGGAAAGAGTACGCTTTTGCATCTGGCCGGCGGCCTTGATTTGCCCGACAGTGGCATCATCACGGTGAGGGGTCGGAAAATAACCGATCTCGACGAGGCCGGTCGAGCGAGCTTCCGACGCCGGGAGGTGGGCTTAATCTTCCAGCAGTTCAATCTCATTCCGAGCCTCGATGTCGGATCCAATATCTCGTTTCACGCCCGGCTGGCGGGCCGTTTCGACCCGGTCTGGGAAAAAAGCCTGGTCGAGGCGCTGGGGATCGGAGAGCTGCTTGCACGCTATCCCGAACAGCTCTCCGGCGGTCAGCAGCAAAGGGTGGCGATCGGACGTACGCTTGCGGCAAGACCGCCCCTCATTCTTGCCGATGAGCCGACAGGTAATCTCGACGAGGCGACGGCTGATATCGTCATCGATATTATGTTGAGACTGACAAAGTCCGCGCAGATCACACTCCTCCTGGTGACCCATTCCAGCCGGTTGGCGGTAAAACTCGATCGGCGTATCGTGCTGAGTGGCGGGAAGGTTTCGCAATGAACTGGACCGCTTTCCGGGCGCTGCTCTCACACTGGCGCTACCGACCGCTTCAGCTTCTCACCCTCATTGTCGGCGTCACGCTTGCAACCGGCCTTTGGTGCGCGGTCCAGGCAATCAATGCCGAAGCCAGAGCAAGTTATGACCGGGCGGCCTCGGTCCTGGCGCAAAACCAGCTGGATCAACTGGTGGCAAAGGACGGCGGCAGAATTTCCTCGCAAACATATGCCCGGCTTCGAAGGGCAGGTTTGCACGTCTCTCCGATCATTGAAGGCGATTACAGGTTTGGTACGACGCGTATCAGGCTTATCGGCATCGACCCCCTGACCATGCCGTCGGACGGAATGGTGCCTGCACCATCTGATCCGTCCGGGCTGGTGGAATTCATTCAGACGCCCGGACAGATGATCGTTTCTGCTGCAACGGCTGCCACATTGAAAGATACCTCTGGCCTTACCATTAAGGCACGAGCGGATCTCCCCGATGGCGCAGCATTTGTCGATATTTCCACGGCTGACCGCATGTTGAAACGCAATGGTGAACTGAGCCGGCTTATCGTTTCGCCATCGCAAGACCCCGATCTTCCGACGATCGGAAACATAGCCCCTGAACTTTCACTCGAACAGGCACAAAGCAGGCCCGATGTCGCAAGCCTCACGGACAGTTTTCATCTCAACCTGACGGCTTTTGGTTTTCTTGCCTTCGTTGTCGGTCTCTTCATCGTGTATTCCGCAACGGGCCTGTCGTTCGAGCAACGGCGTGGATCGTTCAGGACCATGCGGTCGCTCGGGGTCTCGCTTCGCTCCTTAACCGTGATGCTGGTTATCGAAACCGCGCTCTTTGCACTGGTATCGGGAGCGCTCGGCATTGTTGTCGGATACGTGGTCGCATCGGCTCTGTTGCCGGGCGTGGCCGCGACCCTGCGCGGCCTTTACGGGGCCAGTGTTGCCGGTTCACTCTCGCTGCGCCCTGAATGGTGGATCGCCGGCCTTGCAATGGCGCTGGTGGGGACCGGGCTCTCCTCGCTCCAACATCTCCTCCGCGTCTGGCGGATGCCGATACTGTCCACGGCACAGGGCAGGGCGTGGGCGATGGTGTCCACGAAAAGCCTCCTCCATCAGGCGGCCTCCGGGTTGGTTCTGCTTTTTGTATCTGGCTCGCTTGTCCTGCTGGGCGGCGGGCTCATTTCAGGTTTCGCAGTGCTTGCAGCGCTTCTTCTGGGCGCTGCACTCATTCTTCCAACCTTGCTGGCACTGGGCATGAGAGTGGCCGAACACATCTCCGGACACGGACTGACCCGCTGGTTTTTCGCCGATACGCGCCAGCAACTGCCGGGTCTTTCCCTGGCGCTGATGGCATTGCTGCTCGCTTTGTCGGCCAATATCGGGGTCGGCACCATGGTCTCAAGCTTCAGGCAAACATTTGTGGGATGGCTCGATCAGCGCCTGGCCGCAGAGGTCTATGTGACGGCCCGTGACGAGGCTGAAGCTGCGCGTTTGCGGCAGTGGTTTCCCCACCACGCAAGGGCGGTTCTACCCATCTGGAGTACGGAAGGGGAAATTTCGGGGCAGGACGTCCGCATCTTCGGCGTCGCTGACGATGCGACATACAGGGATCATTGGCCGTTGATTTCGGGTGCGCCCGCAACATGGGACGAGATTGCGAGCGGGAAGGGTGCACTGGTCAACGAACAGTTCTGGAGGTCAGGAAAGGCGTCGCCCGGCGCAGAGATAGAAATGCCAAGTGGCTGGAAAGCCCGGGTCGTCGGGGTGTTTTCCGACTATGGCAATCCGAGGGGCGAGATCATCATTGGTCTTGATGCCCTCGTCCAGCACTACCCGGACATTGAAAAGCTGAGATACGGCCTTCGCATGGAGCCAGAGGATGTTGCGGGCTTCAGACAACGCCTCATGACGGAGTTCGGCCTGCCCGAAGCCAATATTGTAGACCAGGCCTCGTTGAAACGGCAGTCTGCTGCAATCTTCGAACAGACGTTTGCGGTCACCGGCGCGCTTAATGTGCTCACGCTCGCGGTGGCGGGTTTTGCCATGTTTTCGAGCCAGCTTACGCTCGCTTCACTTCGACTGCCGCAGCTTGCTCCTGTCTGGGCACTTGGACTTCGTCGCCGCGACCTTGCGATGCTGGAGGTCCTGCGAACTCTTGCTCTATGGCTTGTGACATTCATTGCCGCCATTCCTGTCGGGCTGGGACTGGCCTGGGTTTTGCTGGCAATCATCAATGTGGAGGCTTTTGGATGGCGACTGCCGCTGATCCTGTTTCCGCTAGACTGGCTGAGGCTGGGTCTTGTTGCCCTGCTCGCCGCCATCATTTCGGTCCTGATCCCTGTTCGACGGCTTGCTAAAACCGCGCCGGCCGATCTTCTGAGGATATTCGCCAGTGAACGCTAAAGCCGTCCTCCTGCTCCTTTGCGCTTCATGCACTTCCTTGCCCACGCCGGTCATGGGGCAAGGCTTTGCGGGCCTCGGGTCAAATGCCGAAGGCTTCAGCATTCCCACACGCGGCGTTGAAATCGTCTTTCCAAAAGACCACAAGGCACATCCCGGTTTCAGGATCGAGTGGTGGTACGTTACTGCAAATCTGCAGACGGCCGATGGACAGCGCATGGGCGTCCAATGGACACTCTTTCGTTCTGCGCTTGAACCTGTCGAGCGCCCCGGATGGTCCGACCCTCAAATTTGGATTGGCCACGCAGCCGTGACGACTGCCAGCCGTCACCATGTTGCCGAACGGCTGGCGCGGGGAGGCGTGGGACAGGCGGGGGTCAAAGGCGAACCCTTCGACGCCTGGATTGACAATTGGCAAATGAAGGCAGGGACTGACGATGCACGGGACGACCTCGATCAGATCGATTTGAACGCCAATGGCGAGAGCTTCCGATATCGTCTGAAACTTCAGGCCCACGGGCCTTTGGTGCGTCAGGGGGACAACGGCTACTCGGTTAAATCGGCAGAGGGCCAGGCAAGCTATTATTACTCCCAGCCATTCTACAGTGTCAGCGGCAGCGTCTTTCTTGATGGTGAAACTCATGAGGTAACGGGCGAGGCGTGGCTCGATCGGGAATGGTCGTCGCAACCGCTAGCCTCGAGCCAGACGGGATGGGACTGGTTTTCCCTTCACCTCGCATCCGGCGAAAAACTCATGGCCTTCCGTCTGCGTGACGACAAAAGCGGCTACATCTCCGCTAACTGGATTTCCGCCGATGGAAGGCCGTCTCCCGTCGATCCGAAAGACGTTTTGCTCAGTCCGTTGCGAACCGCGGATATCAACGGAAAGAGCATTCCGGTCGAATGGAGCGTGAAGATACCCAGCCGTGGCCTCGACATAAAAACGAAGCCCCTGAACGAGAAAGCCTGGATGGCGACGTCAACCCCCTACTGGGAAGGGCCAATAGAGTTTGATGGAAGCACCTCAGGACAAGGTTATCTGGAGATGACCGGATATTAGCCAGTTCAACTGCGTTTGCCGAAATATCGGCTGGAGCAAGGCCTGAGCTTACAGACGCCGCCTTATCCGGGCCGGCGCGACATCCCGGACAAGCTCCGAAGTAGTCGTCTTGTGATGACAACCCATTGTTCGGCTTCGTCCCAGCCAGGAATAAGGCAACGCGGTGGATCGTGCATCTGCGGACCGAAGTCTTTTCCCTTGGTGCTCAATACATCGATGATGTCTTTTATGTTCTCGACCGGAACTGCGCTCGGCGCAGCCGTACTCGGGACAGGGGCTACCTAGGGTATCGGTGCACTGGCCCCTACAGCAAAGCTGGGCTCGTCGGCATCGACCATACCCCTACAGGTTACGACTAATCTTTCTGCGATCGGTACCCAAGCTTTTCAGAAAGCGCGTTGGCAGTGGTGCGAAGCTCCTCACCAAGGTACGCGATTTTTTCGTCGCTGGCTTCGCTGCGGATCAGACTGATCGCAATGCCGGCAGATGCGGCTCCCGAGTAATCGCGTATGGCAGCCCCAATGCAAAGCATACCTTCGCGGATCTGACCATCGTCGATGGAGTAGCCGCGAGCGCGCGTCAAAGCCAGTTCCTCTTCAAGCTGCGAAAGGCCAGCAACGCTCCTTGATGTCAGAGGCTGTGGAAACTGAGAGAACAGCATCCTCAATTCACCGGGCCCCAGATCGGACAGGAGGATCTTCCCGGTGGCCGTAAATGGCGCCGGCAGACGCATACCGATCCGAAACGTGTGTCCAAGCGGCTGGGCCGAGTTGCGACAGCCAATGTAAACGACTTCGCCACCCTCGCGGACGGTGAGGGTCACCGTGTAGGGATCGAGGTCGTGGCGCTGGGCGAGATGGTCGTTGAATGTCGATACGATATCGAGGTGCGATAGAAAACCGTTCGCCCATCTGAGCGAGTGAGGTCCAATACGCAGGGTTCCATCGGCAGATCGCGCCAGAAGATCAAGCTCAGTCATCACCGCAAGCAAGCCATGCGCGCTGCTTTTGGGCAAATCCAGAAATCGTGTCAGCTCGGCGGCTGTAAGGTCCCGCGGGGAACCTGCCACAAGATCCAGAATACGCACGGCGCGTCTGAGTGCCGGTACAGTGTCTGATATTTGCGACGATTGTTGATCTTCAGCCATGCACCTTCCTTGACACACTTGGCCCCTTTGGCCCATAGTTCACTCTAATGATTCAAGTTCAATTAGCTGAACTATAGTGCGGGAGAGGTCGATGATCAAGCTAAAAAATGCGGCGCTGTTGCGTGATGCCTGCCTGTTGAATGGTCGCTGGCTGAAAGCTGCGGATGGCAAGACGATTGCGGTGGAAAATCCCGCCAACTCGATGATCATCGGTCACGTTCCTTCATTGTCGGCAGATGAGGTTGAAGCTGCAGTCGAGTCAGCAGGCAAGGCATTTTCCGAGTGGAGCCGCCGGGCTGCGAAGGACCGCGCTGCCATATTGCGTCGATGGTTTGATCTCATGGTAGCGAACGCTGATGATCTTGGTGCGTTGATGACTTCCGAGCAGGGAAAGCCGTTTGCGGAAGCAAGGGGCGAAGCCCTTTATGCGGCATCTTTCGTGGAATGGTTCGCGGAGGAAGCCAAACGTGTTTATGGCGATACCATTCCTTCGCCGACCACGGATAAGCGCATTACCATCCTGAAGCAGCCGATCGGCGTCTGCGCCGCGATCACGCCATGGAACTTCCCGGCCGCGATGATCACCCGCAAGGCGGCCCCGGCACTTGCTGCAGGCTGCACGATGATCGTCAAACCGGCTGAGCAGACCCCTCTCACCGCACTTGCTCTGGGTGTTCTCGCCGAAGAAGCGGGCGTTCCCGCCGGTGTCTTCCAGGTGGTTACGGGCGCCGCACGCGATATCGGCAAGGTATTTACCGAAAGCGACACGGTGCGAAAGATCTCCTTTACCGGATCGACTGAAGTCGGTCGTCTGCTGATGGCGCAATCGGCCTCGACGATCAAGAAACTGTCGCTGGAACTTGGTGGCAATGCGCCTTTCATCGTCTTTGATGATGCCGATCTGGATGCGGCCGTTGAGGGCGCGATCGTTTCGAAATACCGCAATGCCGGACAGACCTGCGTGTGCTCCAACCGGATCTATGTCCAGGATGGTGTTTACGACGCATTCGCGGAAAAACTGGTCAAAAGGGTCGAAAGCCTGTCCGTCGGTGAGGGCACCGAACCTGGTGTTCTGATCGGTCCACTGATCGACCAGGATGCCGTGGCAAAGGTCGAGGATCACGTTGCTGACGCCCTTGGCAAGGGAGCAAAGATCGTCACCGGTGGAAAGCGCCATGCTCTTGGAGGCACATTCTACGAACCAACGGTTCTGACTGGTGCAACCCAGGCCATGAAGGTTGCCCGTGAGGAGACCTTTGGACCCGTCGCCCCGCTCTTTCGGTTCGGGACGGAAGACGAAGCGGTCGCCATGGCGAACGACACCGAATTTGGTCTGGCGGCCTATTTCTACACCGAGAATGTCCGCCGGACATGGCGTGTCGCAGAAGCGCTCGAATACGGCATGGTGGGCCACAATACAGGCCTCATCTCCAACGAAGTCGCACCATTCGGTGGCGTGAAGCAGTCCGGCTTGGGCCGCGAAGGCTCGCACTACGGCATCGATGAATATCTTGAAATCAAATACCTGTGCTCGGCCATCGGCTGAGATCACGCTGGGAGGATCAGATGACCATCAACCCTTTCGAATTCCGCACCGTTCCCTCCATGCAGGTTGCCTGGGGTGGCGCCCAGCGCCTCGGAGAGATTCTTTCCGGCAGGTTTCAGGCGCGCAAGGCGCTGCTGATTACCGATGCAGGTCTCATCAAGGCCGGCCTCATCAAGCCGATTGCTGACGCACTTGCGGCCAGCGGCTTTAACGTCACGATCTTTGACAAGGTCGTTGCTGATCCGCCAGAGCACATCGTTGCCGACTGCGTCGAGTCCGCAAGGCAGATCGGAGTCGATATCGTCATCGGTCTTGGCGGGGGCTCATCGCTCGATATCGCCAAGCTTGTGGCTGTCCTTCTGGTCTCCGACCAGACGCTTGCCGACATGTATGGGATCGGAAACGTAAAGGGATCACGCCTGCCGCTCGTGCTGGTGCCGACCACGGCCGGTACAGGTTCGGAAGTCACAAACATCTCGATCATCACCACGGGCGAAACCACCAAGATGGGGGTCGTTTCCCCGCAGCTTTACGCTGATTTCGTTCTTCTGGATGCTGAACTGACGGTGGGACTGCCGCAGGTCCATACGGCTGCCACCGGTATCGATGCCATGGTGCATGCCATCGAGGCTTACACCAGCAAACACAAGAAGAACCCGCTATCAGATGCTCTGGCGCGCGAGGCACTGCGTCTGCTCGGTGCAAATCTGATCGCCGCCTGCAAGGACGGCACCGACCGGAAAGCCCGTGAAGGCATGCTGTTGGGTGCGACATTGGCAGGTCAGGCTTTCGCCAACTCACCGGTGGCCGCCGTCCACGCGCTCGCTTATCCGCTGGGCGGCCATTATCACGTGCCACACGGGCTTTCCAATGCCCTGATGCTGGGGCCGGTTTTACGCTTTAACGCGAAGGCTGCAGCGTCGCTTTATGCGGAGCTTGCCGACGTGCTGGGTGTTCCGGGTGAAGGGGATGCGGCAACCCGTTCGGATGCGTTCGTTCAGCATATGGAAACGCTGATGGACGAAAGCGGCGCGCCGCGGCGTCTGCGCGATGTCGGCGTGACGGACAACACGCTCGCCATGCTTGCGTCCGACGCAATGAAACAGAGCCGTCTGTTGGTCAATAATCCGGTCGAAGTCCGCGAAGAGGATGCGCTTGCGCTCTACCGCGAGGCGTTCTGACCCATTTCTTACAGCAATATCTTCAGTCCCAAGGGAGGAAAACGAGTGACCGATATCAGACTTTACATGCTTCAGTCGGGTACGCTGAAATGCAAGGTACACAACATCAAGATGAACCAGGGGAACGGTGCGGACTATGAGATCCCCGTTCCGTTTTTCCTGATTACCCATCCGGCTGGGCACACCGTGATCGATGGCGGCAACGCGATTGAAGTTGCAACGGATCCGCGTGGCCATTGGGGCGGCATCTGCGATGTCTATTGGCCAGTGCTGGACAAGGACCAGGGCTGCGTTGACCAGATCAAGGCGCTTGGTTTCGATCCGGCCGATGTCAAATATGTTGTGCAGTCGCACCTGCATCTCGATCATACCGGCGCCATCGGTCGCTTCCCCAACGCAACCCACATCGTGCAGCGCTCTGAATATGAGTATGCCTTTACGCCCGACTGGTTTGCTGGCGGCGGCTATATCCGCAAGGACTTCGACAAGCCGGGTCTGAAGTGGCAGTTCCTCAACGGTACGCAGGACGATTATTACGACGTTTACGGCGACGGCACGCTCACCACGATCTTCACGCCCGGTCACGCGCCCGGCCACCAGTCCTTCCTGGTGCGCCTGCCAAACAGCAAACCGCTTCTCCTGACGATCGATGCTGCCTACACACTGGACCACTGGGAAGAGAAGGCTTTGCCTGGCTTCCTTGCCTCGACCGTTGACACGGTCCGTTCTGTTCAGAAGCTCCGCACCTATGCCGAAAAGCATGATGCAACAGTCGTCACCGGCCATGACCCTGACGCCTGGGCGAACTTCAAGAAGGCTCCCGAATTTTACGCGTAAATAGAACGCGCAAGTCAACGGCCAGATACGGCGAGGTTGCATGCAGCCTCGCCGATTTTTATCATGTGAGCCAAGGGCACCGAGTCGAGCGGGACCGTGTATTTCGGCGCATCGGCCTTTTCCGGATATACGCCTTCGTTCAAGTCGCTCGCGTTGTCGCTTCGAATGCCTGAAAGCTATCCTCTAGCTGCGCGAGTGTGCTCATACGGCGTTTTTCGCCCCGGCGTTACGTTGAGCCATCGGGGTTCGGGCTGACAATTTGCCAATACCGGATGGCTTAGAGTGAACTTGTCTCTTTGATCCAAACTGTCTGCAAATCGAGCAGATTATGGCGCTCACTTAGCGTTCCCCACGTGTCGGGCAAGCCATGCTCCCCAAAACAGGCTTGCAAAAAACCGAAGCGGTTCGTTGAAACCAACGCCCTCCAGCAACGAAATGACCTCGTCTTCCGATCGGGGTGGCTCCGCGCCCTGCAGAATCTTGCCCATTTTGGTCTGGACCTCTTCAGGCCCGGCGCCGTTCATACGCCAGCGTGCTGCCCAGGCTGCCATGAGCAGGGGCTGAGACGCATATGCCCGATAATTCCCCGCCACAATCAGGGGCGCGTCAGGATACAGCCGCATTGCAATCTGCGCCAGAACATCCTGCTTTGCGGCGTTCCCTGGCAAATGGTGCAGCACGCCGATCATGATTGCAGCGTCAAACGATGGAGCTCTATCCAGATCGGAGACGGTTCCGAGGACGGTCTCCACCCGGTCAGACACTTCGGCCCTGACCAGATGATCGCGTGCAAGGTTGAGCATCGGTGCTGAAGGATCGACGGCGACAAAGGACCATTGCGGTTCCAGCCGAGCGGCGGCGATGATTTCGCCCGCCGTACCGCCAGCCCCGACAACCAGCACCCGTGCCGCCGTTCCTTCGCCCAGAGCTGCAGACAGCATGCAGGCGGAAAGCTCGTGGCAGGCGTCATATCCGGCCAGCGCTATCCTACTTTGTCGTGCGTATTCCCCTGCGCGGGAGGCGTCAAATTTGGCTGCAGAATCCTGTGTCATGCTGTCTCTTGTCTGTTTCGACGTGCTGGCGTGCTTCGCTCAGGGAGGATACAAGATTTGCGATCAGGAAAGGGAGGAAATACATGACTGAAAGTTCAGATTCCGGGCGAAAACATGATCGGTTGACGGCTTTCCTGAAAGCCTTTCATCTTGGCGCATCACGTTGCGATTGTGCTGAAGCCGCTAACCTCCTGATCATCAATGTCCATGGCGCAGGTGAACCGACCCATCTGCTTTATCGCGCCAGATCCACGGCGTCGCTGCCGGATGGCGCAGCTATATGCGCTGGCGCCACAGTGGATTTTGGCGGTAGTGCCAATCCGTTGGTCGGTGCACTGCCAGACGAATTGTGCCTTTCACTGGCCAACGAACCGGAATTGCGCGGTTTGTGTCAACTGATGGTGGCCGAGGTCGAGGTCGCCCGCTGTGGTGGCGGTACTATCGAGGCGCGTCTATGCGAGATCATCGTCGTGCTTGCGATCCGCAAGGCAATAGCGATCGGCACGGTCGATGCGGGATTACTGGCGGGTCTGGCGCACCCCGCACTGCATTCCAGCCTTGTGGCCATACATGACAATCCGGCGCGAAATTGGCGGATTGCGGACCTTGCCGCCATAGCGGATATGTCGCGCGGACAATTCATTTCCACCTTCACGCAAACCGTTGCCCAGTCGCCTATCGCCTACCTCAATGGCTGGCGCCTGGCGCTCGGACGAGCAGAACTGCGCGCCGGACGAAGTGTTAAATCGGTCGCCGCCGGGGTCGGCTTCGGCAGCGCCGCCGCATTTTCCCGCGCCTATTCCCGCAAGTTCGGCTCACCGCCGGCCCAGAGCAAACCACGACCATGAGGCAGAGGATCTTAATTCCCTACAGCGCTTCGGCCCTCTCGGCCAATACTGAGGCCACTTTCCAGGGCACGACCGCCGATGCTAGTGTCGAGTGGCACGATCTGGGAGAGAGTTTCCCAGAGGAACGTCCGATTTGGCGACCGTCATGTTTCTCACACGAGATCTTGGGGAAGCTGCGAGCGCGGTATGAGGACGGAGCGCAAGCCAAGCTTTTGGATTAGTTGCTCGCGGCGGCTTTTGGGAGTTGGCGTTCTGGCGCCAAACGGCCAGAATGGGATCGGGTCTGGCAAGCTGGCAAAGCGGCTTCAATCGGTCGTTCGGCCCGCATTAAGTTCACGGAAGCTTCCGTTCGCTAAACCAGCCGATCCTCACAAACGCATCGGTTCACCTTTGAATGCGAGCTAACTAATGGCGTCGACGAGGCGACCCATCGGTTCCTCTTCAGGCGCGCGATCGACTTGCGCGAGAACGCGGAAATGGCAACGCTGCTCTATTGCATGCGTCGCTACCTTTACAGCTAAGGCCCCCCCGCGATGATTGCTTCCGGGAAGTCAGCCCGCATAGTGAACGGCGATAATGGGGTCGGCTCCGGCCAGTCGGCAAAGCGCCTTCGTGTCGGTCACAGAGGCCATCATGGGACGCGCCTGAAAGCAGGCAACGCTTCGCAGCGGCGTAACACGTCACCTGTGCGCCATTAGCGGACATCCAGCTTTGTGGGGGAAACCAAACGTCTCAGCACGATTTCACGGAAGCGCGTGAACGCAGACGCGCCCTCCTTTGCCTTAGCTCGAATGAGCGCCCCCTCGTAGGCGTCCACGATACTGGCTGTTAAATCATTGATGTTCTCTTCAATGTCGATATCGCCATCCTGCTGCGCAGCGGCCAGCACCCCTTGAATGCTTTTCTCCCAGCGTGCGAATGACGTAGCGAGCGTATCAAGAACGACTGCGCTCCGGCCCGCAGCGCCTTGGGCAATGATGCCATAAAGGCAGCCTGCATACGGAGCGTCCGTCCTGTATTCGGCTTCAAGAGCTGCAAAATAGGCGTCGAGACGAGCCAGCGGACGGAGCGAGGTGTCGGTGAAGAAGTGCTCCCTCAGGCGACGGTACTTTTCCTCGTAGGCTTCGATGACCGCCACGACGAAATCATCCTTGCTCTGGAAGAAGTAATAGAACGACCCTTTCGGGACATCGACGGCCTTCAGGATCGGGCCAATCCCCACACCCTCATATCCATGGGCCAACAGTTGCCGCATGCCTTCGGAAATGAGCCGATCTCGCGTCGTAAATTGACCATCCATAACTAGACCAATCGTCTACAAGGCTGCTTATACACATTTCTCTCCGTGGAGCGAGCTTCGTATGAGCATAGCACGCAGTCGGCTTGTCGGCATCTACCTGGTGATTTCTTCTGCCGTTCTGTGGAGCACAGCCGGGCTTTTTGTGCGCATCGCCGACATGGATGTCTGGTCAATGATCGGCTGGCGGTCGGCCTTCTCATTAGTCACGCTCGGCGCTTTCGTATTGTACCGCCGAAGATCAACGAAGACAGGTGGTAAAGGAACTTTCGGCATGCCCGGCTTAGCCGCATGTGCCGTGTCGACAATAGCGGCGATCACCTACGTTGCGTCTTTGCAATGGACCACCGTCGCTAATGTCATGACAGTGTACGCCACGCTTCCATTCGTCGCGACTGGTATCGCCTTTTTGTGGCTGAAGGACCGCGTGACATACCGCTTCATAATCGCTGGTTGTCTAGCGTTCCTGGGGGTAGGTATTTCGGTCGGAGCGGCGATGTCGGCAAACGACATTCTCGGCATCCTTGCTGCATTTGTCATGACGACTGGGTGCGCCACGCAGATTGTCATCGCCAAACGGTTTCCGACTATGGACTCGACTATGATGACGGTCTTTGCCGCTTTGGCATGCTTTTGCATCGCACTTCCTCTCATGCAGCATTCGATGCCGACGCCAACACAGCTCCTTGCATGCGCATTCTATGGAATTTTCACGACGGGCATTGGTTACGTGCTCTTGTTGCTTGGTTCTCGACGGGTCGCTTCAGGTGAAGCTGGACTACTTTCCATGCTTGATGTCATCCTTGGTCCGATATGGGTTTGGATTTTCTTCAGCGAGGAGATCACGCTGCCAGTCCTGCTGGGCAGTGTAGTCGTTTTGACTTCCGTCTTTTGGTACCTTTTACCGGGCCGTAACATCGCTGCCGCCGTTTGAGCATTGTCCGCAATGGGCCGACTGCCGTCTTCCGCTTTGCGCCAATTGCGGCCGTCTTGCAAGCTCGTTTCAAGGTTTAGCCGAAGTAACCCGATATGCCATTCCCAGCGATCGCGGAGCAGTTTCTTTGAAGCCAAATTTTTCGTAGAGTTTGTTCGCCGGAACGTCCGCGATCAGACTGACATAGGCCGAGACGGGCAGCTTTCGCGAGACATACGACATGATTGTCTGCATGATGGTTTTCCCCAGTCCTCGTCCCTGATGGTCGGGATGAACAGCGATGTCGACAACCTGGAAAAAGCAGCCTCCATCGCCGATCAATCGCCCCATCCCGATTGCCGCGCCTCGATGCATGACAACGACCGAGTAAACCGTACCCGTTAGCCCTAACCGGGCAGCCTCTGGCGAAAACGCACTTAGCCCGGCGACAGAACGAAGATGCAGGTACTCTTCTACTGTCGGCAAACGGGACGCGGTGCTGTATTGCGATTGTTCCATCTTATCGGACGCTTTCCAAATTGAGCCCATAAAGTAGCGATTATTTGCCACTCCAAACAGGGTCAGTTGTCAAGGGACGTTCAGGACCGAGCTCGACTTCCTCTCCGGGCCGAAGGTCGTCTTCCGCTTCGCGCCTTCATTCCAGTCACAGACACCGTGTTTGCCCGTACCTAAATGCAGACATGGCTTTACATCCCGGTGCTTGCTGCTTGCGCTCGCACGAGCAATCGCTCCGCTGGACGGTTGGGGGAAGGCATCCTGCGGCAATTGACGGTGCGAGACGGCTGTTATTCCCCCTATCGGCACAAAAGTTACCCTCACGGGTGACGATGGCGGCAGTGAAGTTGCCAACGCAGCGTTTGTATGGCACCTCGTTTACATGCCAAATTTGCGAACGACATAAGGATGCGACCGTGGGAGACGAAGTTTGGGGGACGTTAGTCAAAGAATTCTCTGATGTTCCAGACGCGTCGGCCATAACTCGCATCACTGTGCGCCTTGTGATCGCGGCGGTACTCGGTGGGGTTCTCGGGTTCGAACGCGAGAGCAAGGGCAGAAGTGCTGGCTTGCGGACTCATATGTTGGTTGCCGTAGGTGCTGCACTTTTCGTTTTAGGTCCACTGCAGAGCGGCATGCAGATCGGCGATCTCTCACGGGTACTGCAGGGTGTCGTTCAAGGAATAGGCTTCCTCGGCGCGGGTGCTATCATAATCCGCTCGGCGCAGCGGGAGGTAGAAGGGCTCACCACAGCGGCCAGTATCTGGGCGACAGCCGCGATTGGTGTAATGGCCGGCCTGGGAATGGAGGTAACGGCCGTCTTATCGACCGCGATCGTCTTGGTCATTCTCGCAGCGGTGCCTCACATCTTGCCCACGCCATCCGAGACGGACTCAAAGTCTAGTGGGGACGATTGACCGTAGGACGACAGCGAAGATGTTTCGGCCTCAACTCAATCTGTAGCAGGTACCGCGAAAAGGCTGAAAAGCGCCAAAAACGGTCATGCGACCTGTATTATCGTCGGGATCCCGCGATTGAGGGAGTTGGCGACTGTGCACACCGACCACGCATGATCGATCAAGGCTTTCGGATCGGAGCCGTCCGATGTCTCGCACTTTACAGATAGCACGGCTTTGGTGGCGACCAGCGGTACACCCTCTAGGTCAAGTGTCACTGTTACGGCAATTTGTTCGATTTTCACGCCACGTTCATGGGCGACATAGCGTAGGTCATTACAGTAGCAGCCTCCTATTGCTAGAGCGAGCATTTGGCCGCCATTGAAACCGAGACCCAATCCCCCGGCCTTGCCTTCCGGCCGATCGATGACCACCGTATGGCCGCCAGCCCAACCCATCGCTGCCTCAGTGCCGGCGACGTTCCGCAACTCGATGACCGACCGCACCATCACATAACTCCGTCCATGTCTGAGCTTTGCAAGTTCGTGGCAAACGTTGGCGTGGTCAACTGTGTTTTCGAGCCTGTTCTTTAAAAGATGAGGTTTGAGGCCGCTCGGGGCGGCGGCCAGTTTGGCGAGAGTGCACCAGAAGCGGCCGTTCCGGCAACGGAGAGTCCAACTTATGGCTGGGTGCCGTTGAGTTAAGGAATGCCCGCAATTTCGGGAAATGCTACACTTCTGATGTCCACCATGTCGAAGCTAATGAAAGGTTGGCTTGGCTCAATAACGCAGTTTTGGCGGCATCCCGTTGAGCGCCAACTACCACAACTTGTGCGAACCCCCGCCGATTTAGCTCCGATTTTGCGCGCTGCAACAATGCTGCACCCGCATCGTGCCAACGATCTTTAGCAGCAACGCAGAAGTCATCGATCAAAGCGGTCGCCCCACCCGGATCGTATACTTGCGGAGTTGGAAACTCTCGCGCGATAAGAAAACCGACGATCAGTGTGTTCTCAACGGCGACAAGAGACACGTTGTGCTCATCAGAGAACAGTTTTTCAAACCATGAAAGAGTCGAAGCAGCTGAGTTAGCGGCTTTTTTCCAAAAGCGCGGCTCGTAGTTCTCGTATTCTTTACGTCTTGCTTCGACAAGCTCCACGCACCGGAGCGCATCCTCTTTCGAGGCATTCCTAATTTGCATCTGGCTAACCTTGTGGCTGCATTCATCTGCGATGGCAGCCAGTACAGTGTGGCAAAACACCTCTGTCAACATCTGCTATGGGCCAACGGCCGACTTGGCGCGGAAGCGCCAATTGCGGACATATAGCGTGCTGGAAAGAATGATGAACTCAGCTCAGCGATAAGCCTTCTTCAAGTATGGACTGCTTCACCGCATCCCGTTCTTTTACGCGTTCATACCAGCCTCTGAGGTTGAGAAGATCGTCGAAATGGATATCTGCACCATAGTATGACTTCAGCCATGACGCTTGTCCCCAGCTTGTGAGAGCGAACAGATATGCATCGGCG
>NZ_JBNWDB010000005.1:0-661862 GCF_053522105.1 Agrobacterium sp. 22-3639C2
CAATAGGGATTTACGCTGGTAACGCGGGGTGGAGCAGCCCGGTAGCTCGTCAGGCTCATAACCTGAAGGCCGCAGGTTCAAATCCTGCCCCCGCAACCATCTTCAAGACTATCAACAACAAAGCCCTCCCATCCCGGAGGGCGCCTTGCGTTTAGGGCCTTGGATACCGCAAATGAATTGCTGGCGGTATAGCCACGTGGGGCTCTGATAGCGTGCACCTAGGCCTTTGTAAAACACGAGCCGGAACAAGCACTTCAAGCGCTCAGAGCGGCATTCACTCTGTGATCAGGGTTTCCGCGTCACCGACGTGGCGTTGTTTCGGCAGATTCGGGCAAGGTCGCAGGCAGCCGTTTTCTATCTAACGCCTCCGTAGCTGCCTCGAGCCGAGCCACGCGCTTTTCCAAGGAGAAGAGATAGTCCCCCTGCAAATCATCGATACCGAGGAATGCTTCTTCCCATAGACGCCATTTTTCTAAGAAGTGCTTCAGCATGTGCTGTTTTCTCTCGATCGATTTCACTGGAATTTTCTATGTCGCCCTATCTTGGGCCGGGCGGTAGCAGACACGCAGGCACTCTCAAGTCTGCAAGGACATGCTCGCTCGAGGGTGCAAAGGAGCAGGCTCACCCCGTGCGCTCCGCAAGAAAGATCACCTCTGCCGGTTGTCGCAATCCGCTCGCGACAACGGACACTTTCAGTCGACCCGCAAGCGCATCGTCGAACGTCGCGCCGATCACGACATCGGCGTTAGCGTCGACCTCTTCGCGCACGCGCGTGGCCGCTTCGTCCACATCGAACAGCGTCATGTCCGGTCCACCGGAAATCGAGACGAGGAGCCCTTTGGCACCTTTGACCGATGTGTCGTCAAAAAGCGGATTAGCAATCGCTGCTTCGGCGGCAGCTCTTGCACGGCCTTCGCCTGCCGCTTCTCCCGTGCCCATCACAGCTCGGCCCATACCGCGCATCACTGACCTTAGGTCGGCGAAATCGAGATTGATAAGCCCTTCCCTGACAATCAGATCGACGACGGAGCTGACGCCTGCATAAAGAACCCGATCCGCCATTTCGAAAGCCTCAGCAAACGTCGTTGTGGCATCTGCCACCCGGAAAAGGTTCTGATTTGGGATCACGATCACGGCATCCGCGCTTTCGGCTAGACACTCTACCCCGTGTTGGGCCATTCGCATTCGATGTATGCCCTCAAATGCGAATGGCATGGTTACCACGCCGACCGTCAGTATTCCGGCCTTCCGCGCAGCTCGAGCTATAACAGGCGCGGCGCCCGTTCCAGTGCCGCCCCCCATGCCCGCGGTCACGAAACACATATGCATCCCGGTCAGATGGTCCATGATTTCGTCGATCGTTTCTTCGGCCGCCGCTTGTCCGATCTCGGCGAGTGATCCGGCCCCAAGCCCGCCAGTCGCGATCAGGCCGAGTTGAACAACTCGTGGGGCTTTAGACATGGAGAGAGCTTGCGCATCGGTGTTTGCTGCAATGAATTCTACCCCTTGCAGCTTCTGCGCCATCATGTTGTTGACCGCATTACCACCACCGCCGCCGACGCCTATAACGGCAATCCTCGGTTTGAGGTGCAGTATGTCCGGTGTCGTGCCCAAGGTCTGGTTCATTGACGTTCAAGTCCCAAGCGAAAACAGTTTCAGCGTGTGGTGGCGCGACGCTGATCCTCAGCCAGCGCCGTTTGCCTTCGGCCACCGCCGGAACACTGCGCTCGCATTGACACCGCCAAAACCGAAACCATTGGATATTGCGAATTCAGCGTCTAATTGGCGCGCGTGGTTCGCCACAAAATCGATGCCTTCGGCTTCCGGATCCGGAGCATTCAGGTTGAGAGTTGGCGGCGCAATCTGATGCTGGAGTGCTAGAATGGTGAAGATTGCTTCCAATCCTCCAGCCGCGCCAAGTAGGTGTCCTGTTGCTGACTTCGTCCCGCTGACAGCGACAGTCTTCTCGGAACCAAAGATACTTTTGATGGCCCTGATTTCGCCGAGGTCTCCGACCGGGGTCGAGGTGGCGTGGGCATTCAGATGACCTATTTCGCGGGGGGAAATGCCTGCCTGCGCAATGGCGATCTCCATGGCTCTTTTGGCACCGTTCCCGTCTTCTGGTCCTGACGTGATGTGATGAGCGTCGGCTGTCGTGCCGTATCCGACGAGTTCGGCAATTGGTGTAGCGCCGCGAGCAAGCGCATGGCTCAGGGATTCAATGACAAGCATGCCCGCTCCTTCGCCCATGACGAAGCCATCGCGTGATGTGTCGAAGGGGCGCGATGCCTTGTCTGGTGTTTCGTTGAAAGCAGTCGACAGAGATCTGGCGGCTGCAAAACCCCCGAGGCTGACGATGTTCATGCAGGCTTCTGTTCCGCCGCATATCGCAATTTCGGCTTCATTTGACCGAATAAGCCTCGCAGCATCGCCAATTGCCTGAACGCCGGCGGCGCACGCGGTTACCGGTGCACCGAGAGGGCCTTTGAAGCCATGACGGATTGAGACATGCCCGGCTGCGAGATTGACCAGGAACGACGGTATGGTGAAGGGCGAAAGGCGACGGACACCGCGTTGATCGACGGTGCGGACCGCTTCGGTTATCGCAGGAAAGCCGCCTATACCGGACGCGATAATCGTCGCGGTCCTCAGCCGTTCCTCATTCGAGGTCGGCTTCCAGTTTGCTTGTGCAAGCGCTTCTTCCGCGGCTGCCAGTGCAAATATGATAAAACGGTCGACCTTGCGTTGGTCCTTCGGAGCCACAATGGTGTCGGGATCGAAGCCGCCCTCGGGATCTTCCATCAATGAGGGGACAATGCCCCCGATTTTCGATGGAAGGTCCGCCACCACGTCGTCACCCAGCCGTCGAATGCCACTTCGACCCGCGAGCAGGCGCGACCAGGAGATACCGACATTCGCTCCAAGGGGACTGACAGCTCCCATTCCTGTGACAACGATACGACGCATGTTTTACACCTGTTCTTCGTTTAAATTGGCATGCCTTCGGCATCCCGACCGACGGTGCGGTCAGGGCCTGTTCTCCGGATATGCAGTGCCTAAATCGCATCCGCCCGAACCCGACGCGGCGACTGCGTTTGGCTTTTGTTTTCCCTAGCTACCGAGCGCGATCCTCAGGCCGCATGATCAGCGCCTGCGATGCGCCTGATTTCCTCCGCCGCTGCGTCGAGGATTCCTTGAGACGTATTCTCGTCTTCCATGATCCGCGACAGGGTAACGGCGCCGACCATGAGAGACAGGATCGCCATCGCTTTGCCGCTGGGATTGGAGCTTCTGGTGTCATCAAGCAGTTCATTGAGCACCTCGAAGTGAGCGCGTATCCCATCCTCGAATGGACGCCTGACTTCTTCACTCTGCCGAGTAGCGTCCGACCCCAGTGCCACCAGGGGGCAGCCTTCTGCCTTTTCTCCACGGTGGTCCTTGGACAGATAGAACGCCATCACTGCTTCGAGAGGATCGGAACTGTCCGCAGCCGCTTCAGACCATCTGCGTGTAGCGCTTTCCATCGCGCGCCTCGAAGCCTGGGCTGCAAGATCGTCCTTCGATGCAAATTGCTTGTAGAACCCGCCTTGGGTGAGTCCTGCACCCTTCATCAAATCTTTCAGGCCAATGCCATCGAATCCGTGCTCGCGAAACAGACGGCTGGCAACGTTGATCACCGTCTCCCGATTTTCCTCGGCTTGTGCCCGGCTCACTCTCATATCGACCTCCGGTTAGATTTCGTTTGACATTTATAGCGCACATAGATTTAGATCGCAATCTAAATCATTTGCACCGCTGGTCAAGAAGAGAACTTACAATGAAACGCAAACATGTCCTGACTGTCGTGGGTCTTGTCGCAGCGGCTGGGGCCGCCGCCTTTTTCCTCGTTTCTGAAACCCCAAAACGGGAAGCCGAGGTCGCAGACCCAAGGACGGCTTCACCACTGGTAAGGATTGCGGAGGCGAAAAGGACCGGCAGGGCCGATCGGTCATTCACCGGGACGGTCGCATCGCGCGTTCAAAGCAATCTCGGATTTCGCGTTCCCGGTAAAATCGTGGAGCGGCTGGTCGATGTCGGTCAGCAGGTCAAACAGGGCCAACCGCTGATGCGCATTGATGAGACCGATCTTCAGCTTGCACTGACAGCAAAGCGGAATTCGGTCATATCAGCGCGTGCTATTCTGCTTCAGGCGGAAGCCGATGAGAAGCGCTATGCGGCACTGGTCAAGAATGGCCTGGCGGCCACGCCCCAGCGTTATGAACAGGCAAAGGCGGCTCTCGATACAGCGACGGCACAGCTTGCGGCGGCCGAGGCCGAAGCGGAGGTTGCCGAGAATGCGGCAACCTACACCACTCTTGTTGCTGACTCGGATGGAACGGTCGTCGAAACTCTCGGTGATCCGGGACAAGTGGTCGCCGCCGGCCAGACGGTTGTTCAACTCGCAAAGGCGGGCCCTCGCGAGGCGGTCGTCTGGCTGCCTGAGACACTGCGACCTAAGGTGGGATCGGAAGCACAGGCCAGTGTTTATGGAAGCGACGGGCTTAGTGGAAACGCCAGACTGCGACAAATCTCCGATTCGGCTGATCCTCAAACGAGAACCTATGAAGCGCGTTACATTCTTGAGGGTGATGCGGCCTCAGCACCGCTTGGCGCCACTGTAACAATCAGAACACCGGATGCCGAACGCCAGTCGGAAGTCACCGTGCCCGTCGGCGCCATTCTGGACGACGGTAATCGCACAGGCGTGTGGGTCGTCGACGGCGCCACGTCAAAGGTGAAGTTCACCCCGATTAAAGTTCAGCAGATTGGCGAGGAGACGGCATTTGTCACGGGGATCGGGACCGGGGAGCAGGTCGTTGCCCTCGGCGCGCATCTTCTCGACGATGGTGCGACCGTCAGGATTGCCTCGAGCCAAGAGGTGAAAAACTAATGCGCTTCAACCTGTCAGCCATCGCGGTTCGCGAACGTGCTATCACCTTGTTCTTTATCGTGCTGCTGGCCGCAGCCGGCGTCTACGCTTTCGTCAAGCTGGGGCGCGCCGAGGATCCGTCCTTCACCATCAAGACATTGACGGTCACGTCAGTCTGGCCGGGTGCAACGGCGCGAGAAATGCAGGACCTCGTCGCCGAGCCGCTTGAGAAACGTATTCAGGAACTGACCTGGTACGACCGCGTCGAGACCACAACGAGGCCAGGTTACGCTTTCCTGACCGTCACCCTCAAGGATAACACGCCGGCAAGTGCGGTTGCAGAAGAGTTCTATCAGGCGCGCAAGAAGCTTGGCGACGAAGCCCGCAATCTCCCGCCGGGCGTCATGGGCCCATTCGTCAACGACGAATATTCTGACGTGAGTTTCGGCCTCTATGCACTGAAGGCAAAGGGAATGCCGATGCGCGATCTCGTTCGGCAAGCGGAAGTCATCCGCCAGGACCTCCTGCACGTGCCTGGCGTCAAGAAAATCAACATCGTCGGTGAGCGCCCCGAGCAGATTTTCGTCGAGTTCTCGTATGCGAAGCTCGCGACACTCGGCATATCCGCGCAGGATATCGCTTCTGCGTTGCAGCGACAGAACACGGTCACGCCTGCGGGTTCAATCGACACACGAGGCCCACAGGTCTTTATCCGCTTCGACGGAGCTTACAACAGTGTGCAGGCGATTGCCGACACGCCGATCGTTGCTGCTGGACGAACCCTGAAGCTCTCCGATCTTGCAGAGGTGCGACGCGGTTATCAGGATCCCGCCACGTATATCATCCGCCACGAAGGTGAACCGACAATCATGCTGGGTGCGGTGATGCAGGCGGGATGGAACGGTCTTGATCTCGGCAAGGCGCTTGAGGCTCGCTCTGCCGCCATTGCGCAAACGTTGCCGCTGGGGATGACGCTTACCAAAGTCAGCGACCAGGCCGTCAACATCGATGAAGCCGTCGGCGAGTTCATGCTCAAGTTCGCGATGGCGCTTGGCGTGGTTCTGTTTGTCAGTCTGGTGGCACTTGGCTGGCGCGTTGGTATTGTTGTCGCTCTTGCTGTGCCACTCACCCTTGCGGTGGTCTTTCTCATCATGCTGGAGACCGGGCGCTTCTTCGACCGCATCACGCTTGGCGCTTTGATCCTCGCGCTTGGCCTTCTAGTTGACGATGCCATCATTGCCATCGAAGTGATGGTGGTGAAGATGGAGGAGGGCATGGACCGCATCAAGGCGGCCGCCTATGCCTGGAGCCATACGGCAGCGCCGATGCTGTCCGGCACGCTGGTCACGATCATCGGGCTGATGCCCGTGGGTTTTGCCAAGTCGACCGCAGGCGAATATGCCGGTAACATCTTCTGGGTCGTGGGCTTTGCGCTCATCGTATCCTGGATCGTCGCCGTCACCTTCACGCCCTATCTCGGTGTGAAGATGTTGCCCAACATCAAGCCGGTCGAGGGCGGTCATCACGCCATCTATGACACGCCGAATTATCGCCGTCTGCGCTCCGTCATCGAGTTCGCTGTCCGCCATAAGTTCATGGTCTGCGCCGTGGTCGGCATTTCCATGGCCGTTTCGGTCGTTGGAATGGGCGGCGTGAAACAACAGTTTTTCCCGACATCGGATCGGCCTGAGGTGCTGGTTGAGGTGCGCATGCCCGAGGGCACAAGCATCGAGGCGACGGCATCTGCGGTGAAGAAAGTCGAGGACTGGCTGCAAACTCAGCCTGAGACCAATATCGTCACGTCGTACGTAGGGCAGGGCGCACCCCGGTTCTTCTTTGCCATGGCACCGGAACTACCTGACCCTGCCTTCGCCAAGGTCGTCGTGCTCACACCCGATGCCCACGCACGTGAAGAACTGAAGCATCGCCTTCGTGCAGCTATTTCGGAGGGTCTTGTTCCTGAAGCGTCCGTCCGCGTCACCCAGCTTGTGTTTGGTCCTTACACGCCGTTCCCGGTCGAGTTCCGGATCATGGGTCCCGATCAGGATGAACTCTACAGGATTTCTGAGCAGGCTCTGGCGATCATGAAGACTATCCCCGATGTTCGCCAAGCCAACCGTGACTGGGGCAACCGAACACCCGTTCTGCGATTTGTGCCCGACCAGGAGCGGCTCAATCTGATTGGTCTTTCTCCATCGGAGGCAGCCCAGCAATTGCAGATGCTGCTCTCCGGCATCCCCGTTACGCAGGTGCGCGACAATATCCGCAACGTGCCCGTCGTCGCTCGCAGTGCTGGCGAAAACCGCCTCGATCCGTCACGTCTTGCCGATTTCTCTCTGATGAGCAGGGATGGCCGTCAGGTTCCGCTGGATCAACTCGGGCACTCCGAAATCCGGTTTGAAGAACCTATCCTGAAGCGTCGTGACCGCACGCCTGTCATCACGATCAGGTCTGATATCAACGAGGCGACGCAGCCTCCGGAGGTTTCCCAACAGGTTATGAAAGCTCTGCAGCCACTCATCGCGTCGCTTCCCGTTGGATATCGTATCGAGATGGGCGGCAACATCGAGGAGTCTCTCAAGGCGAATACGGCACTCGCTCAGGTTTTCCCGGTGATGATTGCTGCCATGCTGATCGTCATCATTCTGCAGGTTCGCAGTCTCTCGACAATGACAATGGTGATGCTGACAGCGCCGCTTGGTCTTGCCGGGGTGGTTCCGACCCTGCTCCTGTTCAATCAGCCTTTCGGCTTCAACGCCATTCTCGGCTTGATCGGACTGGCGGGTATCCTGATGCGCAACACGCTTATCCTGACAGAGCAAATCAAGGAGAACCAGGCGGCGGGGCTTGATGACTATCATGCCGTTATCGAAGCGACAGTGCAGCGGACACGACCCGTGATCCTGACGGCTCTCGCGGCGATCCTGGCGTTCATACCTCTGACCCACTCAGTATTTTGGGGGTCGATGGCCTATACCCTGATCGGTGGAACGGCAGCAGGCACGGTGATGATCCTGCTCTTCCTTCCGGCTCTCTATGCTGTCTGGTTCCGGATCAAGCCACCCAAGGCGGGTGCCGAAAAAGAGACGGTCGAGCACGTAGGGCAGCCACTGGCGCTCGCGGCAGAGTAGGGGCGTCCATGCGTGCCGGCTCAAACCTGAAGCGTGATGTGACGGCGGCATTTAAGGGCAGCAGGAGCCGAACAATGCGTGGCCTCACACCATCTGGCCGAGCACCGTTGAAAGGCTGGGATTTTCCATCTTATCCACATCCGGACCGATCTTCCGCCCGGACTAGTAGCACGGATACCAGACCCCGGCAGCCTATGCCGGGATCATCACTGCGCCCGGCTCCAATGCTGCGGGAGATCAAAGCTTCGCTTTGCCACCGATTTGCCACACCGCGCCAAATGGAATGTTGAAAAACGCAGAACCTCCAATCGCATTTGGATGAAGGTTCCGTGGGAGGTCATGCCGGTACGCGTCGTCGTTTTTTGCGGACTAACTGACGCTGTTGTCGATCCATGCGTGCGTCTGTTCCAGAATCTCGTCCGATAGTTCCGGATCGTCGATTGCCCGGGCGAGTATGACCGCCCCAACCATGGCCGCCCAGCTTCCTATCGCTGTGCGCCGGCGATCTGCCGGGTCCAGTTGCGGGAGTGCCTTTTCGATCCGGCTGATCTGCGCACGAAGGCCTTCTGTCATGGCGGAGCGCGCCGGCGGCGTCTGATGGCGAATTGCTGCAGCGAGACCGGCGGTTGGGCAGCCACCGGCAGCGTTGTCGCGATGGCGAGGCGCAAGATAGGATTTGACGAAATCGCTGAAGTTGCCTCCTCCGACGCTATCTGAAGCAAGGGCATGGGCAAGGGTCTCCGCGACCAGATCGTCTTTTGAACTGAAATGTCCATAAAAGCCGCCGTGAGTAAGACCGGCTGCCTTCATCACCTCCGCAACGCTGACGGCATCGAACCCCTTGTCGCGAAACAGCCGGCTGGCGACATCCAGAATCCGGCGACGGTTTTCCGCCATCTGTTCTCGGCTGACCTTCATTTTCACAATTCTCCCAACATGGTCGTTGACATTTACATGATGGCTATCATATTTAAATCCAATCATGACGATTGTCATGAATATAGGTTCCATCACAGAAAAGAGCAATCCTATGAGCACAAATCCTGCAGTCCTCATCACCGGCGCCTCCACCGGTATTGGTGCAACCTATGCCGATCGGTTTGCGCGGCGCGGCCACGATCTCGTGCTGGTCGCCCGTGACGTGGCGCGAATGGAGGCCGTTGCAAGCCGTCTGCGACAGGAAACCGGCGTGGCCATAGACATCGTCCAGGCGGATCTCACGCAACTCGCCGATCTTGCGAAAGTAGAGACGAGACTGCGCGACGATGACAGCATCGGCATCCTCGTCAATAATGCCGGAACGGCCATCGGTGGAACGTTCATCGAGCAGAGCACCGACGACATGGCCCGGCTTGTTGCACTCAACTCGACTGCACTCGTTCGCCTTGCCAGCGCAATTGCTCCTCGACTCGTCAAGAAAGGTGAGGGTGCAATCGTCAACATCGGCTCCGTGGTTGGTCTGGCGCCGGAGTTCGGCATGACGGTCTACGGCGCAACCAAGGCCTTTGTCCTCTTCCTGTCTCAGGGGCTTAGCCTCGAGCTTGGACCGAAGGGCGTCTACGTTCAGGCTGTTCTTCCCGCCACGACTCGAACCGAAATCTGGGACCATGTCGGCGCCGACGTCAATGCACTGAACAACGTCATGGAGGTGGGCGATCTTGTGGATGCGGCTCTGGTCGGCTTCGACCGTCGCGAGCCGGTGACCATCCCGCCGCTTCCCGATGCCGGTCAGTGGGAAGCCTTTGAAGCTGCGCGCAAGACCATGCTGGCCAACTTCGGCAATGCGCTGCCAGCCGAACGGTACCGCACCGTCGCTTGAGCAGACCGCGCAACCCATACCGCTGCGGCGGCAACACATAGGTAAATCATGACTAAAAAGACGCTTTTCGAACCCTATACGCTCGGCTCCTTGACGCTTTCCAACCGGATCGTCATGGCGCCCCTGACGCGCAATCGCGCCGGTTCGGGCTTTGTCGCAGGTGACCTGACGGCTGAATATTACGGCCAGCGTGCTTCTGCCGGGCTCATCATTTCCGAGGCCACGCAAATATCACAGCAGGGGCAGGGATACCAGGACACGCCCGGTATCTATACCCAGGCGCAGATCGAAGGCTGGCGCAAGGTCACCAGTGCGGTGCACGAGAAGGGTGGCCATATATTCCTCCAGCTCTGGCACGTCGGTCGCATCAGCCATGTTGATCTCCAGCCGAACGGCGCAGCGCCGGTTGCCCCTTCAGCCATCCGCGCCGAGACAAAGACGTTCGTCAACAATGCCTTCGTGGACGTTTCGCAACCCCGTGCCCTTGAACTGGAAGAGCTTCCTGGGATCGTCGACGATTTCCGTCAGGCAGCAGCCAACGCCATCGAGGCTGGTTTCGATGGTGTCGAGATCCACGGGGCCAACGGCTATCTGCTTGATCAGTTCGCCAAGGACGGTGCCAATGTTCGCACAGACGCCTATGGCGGCTCTGTCGAAAACCGTGCGCGCCTCATGCTGGAAGTCACGGCCGCGGTTGTCCAGGAAATCGGCGCTGCACGCACCGGCATCCGCATCTCGCCGGTCTCGCCCGCCAATGGCATTTCGAGTACTGATCCGCAGGCGCAGTTCGATTACATCGTCGATCAGCTCGAAGCCCTTGGCATCGTGTACATTCATGTCGTCGAGGGTGCCACAGGTGGGCGGCGCGATGTCGCGCCATTCGACTTCGGATCATTGCGCCGTCGCTTCAGCAAGACCTATATCGCCAACAACGGCTATGACCTCGAACTGGCGACTTCGCATCTTACCGAGGGCCTGGCGGATCTGATCGCCTTCGGCCGGCCGTTCATTGCCAATCCCGATTTGGTTGAACGATTGAAAAGCGATGCGCCGTTGGCAGAGATAAACCCGGCTACGCTCTACGGTGGCGGTGCTGCGGGTTATATCGATTACCCCTCTTTGGCGGCAGCTGCCGGGCGTTGACTACTTTTGGGGTCGCTCGCTGGTGCGGCCCCATCAAATCAGTGTGCTGTGCCTGATCCGTTGCGGATTGGTGCCGGGTCCCGACACTGAAGGGTTACCCTTTCCCTCGCCGTCTGAAAGTCACGCTTGACTTTAATGATGATATATATCATTAAAAATCATCAATGATGACGGAAATCATCATAAAATTAGTGTCGTAAAACCATATGCCTTGGCGGCAATCCATGGTGATACCGAAAAGAGAGAAAGACGCTATGGCGACGTTTGCTACTAAAAGACAGAAGACTGCCTTTGTGACCGGGGCTTCCAGTGGGATTGGCAAGGCGGCCGCCACGGCTCTGGCCCGGGCAGGCTACCGGGTGATTGGCACGAGTCGTAAGGCCGCACCTGGCGAGATACGTGATGGCATTCGGATGATTGCTTGTGACGTGACTTCCGATTTGTCTGTCTCGGATGCCGTGGCGCTGGCGCATCAGGAACTTGGCCGTATCGACCTTCTGGTCAACAATGCCGGTTACGCCCTGTCCGGGGCGGCCGAAGAAAGCTCGGTGGATCAGGTTCGTTCGCTGTTCGAAACCAATTTTCTGGGTGTCGTTCGGGTGACCAATGCCGTGTTGCCGATGATGCGCCAACAGGGCTATGGCAGGATATTGAACATCGGCTCTGTCCTGGGCTTAATACCCGGTCCTTTTGGAGCCTATTACTCGGCCAGCAAGCACGCCATTGAGGGCTATTCGGAATCGCTGGACCATGAGGTTCGCCAGTTCGGCATCCGTGTCGCCGTGATCGAGCCTTGGGCAACGAAAACTTCGATCGAGGCCAACTCTCCGCAAGGCGACCGTCCGGTTGCAGCCTATGGCCAGACACTGGCCAGATACCGCACGGCGTTTGACTTGGCCATGGCGACCGGCGACACGGCGGATGATGTTGCGGCCACCATCCTGATGGCGGCGCAGGACAAGGCGCCGCGGTTGCGCTACCCCTCCGGCAAGGCGGCCCGGCAGACCTCGTTTGCCCGGCGTTTCCTGCCGCGCGCGCTGTTTGATCGAACCTTGCGCAAGCAATTCAACATCGCGTGAGCGAGAATGACGGCCACGGCAGGGCCTTCCAACAACATGCTCAGTTCGCGCTGAAAGCCTTGGCTTTTTTAGCCATCTGAGCCGATAATATTTTTACACTGGAGAACGTCCGTGAAAGCCTTCGTTGTCGACAAATACAAAAAGAAGGGCGCCTTGCGTCTGGCAGACATGCCCGAGCCCCGGATGGGCGCGAATGATGTTCTGGTTCGCATTCAGGCCACGGCGATCAACCTTCTGGATTCCAAGGTAAGGGACGGCGAGTTCAAGCTGTTCCTGCCCTATCGCCCGCCCTTTATTCTGGGTCACGATCTAGCCGGAACGGTTGTAAGCGTGGGCGCGAATGTGCGGCAATTCAAGGCTGGGGACGAGGTTTACGCCCGTCCGAGGGATCACCGGGCTGGTACCTTTGCAGAGTTCATCGCAATTGACGCCGCCGATGTAGCGCTGAAGCCCGCGAGCCTTTCGATGGAGCAGGCTGCATCCATACCGCTGGTTGGACTGACCGCCTGGCAGGCGCTGGTGGAGGTCGGCAAGGTCAAGCCCGGCCAGAAAGTGTTCATTCAGGCTGGTTCCGGAGGGGTTGGGACCTTTGCCATCCAGCTTGCCAAGCATCTCGGCGCCACGGTGGCCACCACGACCAGTGCCGCGAATATTGACCTGGTCAAAAGCCTCGGCGCCGATGTGGTGATCGACTACAGGACGCAGGATTTCGAACAGGTGCTATCCGGTTATGATCTGGTGCTGAACAGTCAGGATGCCAAGACGCTGGCCAAGTCGCTGAATGTTCTGAAACCGGGTGGTCGGTTGATATCGATCTCGGGGCCGCCGGATGTTCCCTTTGCCAGATCTCTGGGGCTGAACCTGTTCCTGCGCTTGGTGGTACGGATGCTGAGCCGGGGCGTGCTGAAGAAGGCGAAAAGCCGGGGCGTCTTGTATTCCTTCCTGTTTATGCGCGCGGAAGGGCAACAACTTGCCCAGATCGCCAAGCTGATCGACGCCGGCGTGATCCGTCCGGTCGTGGACAAGGTATTTCCCTTTGCTCAGACGGCGGAGGCCTTGGCCCATGTAGAGACCGGGCGCGCCAGGGGCAAGGTCGTTGTGAAGGTCGCAGACTGAGTTCGTATTTTGCAGGAGATGGGGCCGCATGGCTGCGGCCCTATTGCTCCCGCCCGCCATTTTCGACAGAGGCCCGGCAATCGGCGCGGCAAATATCGAGAATTTCATCCGCCAGGGCCGATGCGTCCGGGCAGGCCCGCGATAGCACGATGGCCCCGACAGCTTGCGCCATAATGCTGATGGCTTGCGTGCGGGCATTTGAGCCGGCGGGCTGGTTCGCCGCAAGATTGCTCTCCAGTGCGTCAACAAGGCGCTCGATGCCTTCGCCGAAAACAGCTCTGGTTTCGTTTGGCAGCCGCGCTGCTTCCCCGCTCAGTGCAGCGGCCGTGCAGCCTTGGCCACGCGCATCACGATGCGTGCGCGAGATGTAGGCGTCGATCATCTCGCCCAAATCATACCCGGCATAGCGTGCCAACGTTTCGGAAAACCCTTTGGCGGAGGTTTCTGCTATGAGCGCCTCCTTCGAGACGAAGTGGTTGTAAAATCCACCATGGGTCAGGCCCGCACCCTCCATCAGGTCAGCCACGCCAACGCCATCGAACCCTCGTTCGCGAAACATCCCGGATGCAATCGCAACAATCCGGTCATGATTTTCCTGCTTCTTTTCCTTGGTGATCCGCATGTCAGAACCCTTTCGACGGCGCCGTCTCCATGATGTTGGATATTATCATGGATTGAGAGTATTGCTGACGCTTATCATTAATAATGCGCTCAACACAAGGAACACGTCGTATCGGCTACCTAATTTTCCGTCCTTCGCCGCCGACATCTTGTCGCTGGCTGCAACGAAGCTTCTGTTTCTGGGAAGCTGGCCCGGATTGTTTGGTAAAATAAAGCTCGGTTACGTGGATCGGCGTATCCTCACTGGAACGCCCTTATATGCTGGGGTCCCGGATTTCCTGTCGTAGTCTGCGAGGGCAATGACCTGGTTCATTTCGGGGTAATAACCTGCTACCGAGCCGGGCGGAATATTGTAGGCAACGGCGGTAAATCCGGTAGCGGTTTTGGCGCCACTCCCGCAAATTGCTTCGACATCGATGAGGTCTCCGTCTCTTAGTCCCCGCGTTTCAAGGTCCCGCTGGTTCATGAAGATGACGTCGCGGCGGCCGTAGACACCACGGTAGCGGTCGTCGAGGCTGTATATGGTGGTGTTGTACTGGTCATGACTGCGCAAGGTGGTCAGCAAAAGGGCTTCGGGGTCGTGCAAGCGTGTGTCCTCATCAAGGCCCGGTGCGACGAGAAATTCGGCCTTGCCGGACGGCGTATTCCACACACGATCAGAAGCCGCGACAGTGAGCCGGAAGCCTCCGGGCGTTTTCACGCGCGTATTGAAATCATGAAAATCGGGAAATACGATTTCGATCTTGTCGCGGATCTGCTCATAGTCGCCGGCCATGCCGTCCCAGTCGATGTCGTGCCGGTTACCTAGCGTCGCCTTGGCCATGCCGGCAACGATCCAGGGTTCCGAGCGCAACTCATCGCTTGGCGGTTTGAGGAAACCGCGCGACGCGTGCACCATCGACATGGAATCCTCTACCGTGACGGATTGGCGCCCTGTCGCCTGAATATCCAGATCCGTTCGGCCCAGAACCGGCAGGAGGATCGATGTCTTTGCCAGCAGCAGATGCGAGCGATTGAGCTTTGTCGCAAGATGAACGGCCATATCGAGTTTCCGCATGCCCGCGAACGTCGCTTCAGGATCGGACATGGCGACAGCAAGATTGCCACCAAGACACACCAACGCTTTCGACCTGCCCTCAATGATGGCCTCGATTGCCTCCACGGCATTATGGCCCTTTTCACCAGACGGGCGGAAACCGAAGGCTTTCTCCATGCCAGCAAGAAGAGCCTCATTGGGAATTTCAGTGATGCCGACGGTTCGGTCGCCCTGAACGTTGGAATGGCCGCGCAGGGGACAGATACCGGCGCCTGGCCGGCCTATATTGCCGCGCAGCATCAGGAAATTGGCGAGTTGCTGCACATTGGCCGTGCCATGGGCATGCTGTGTGATGCCCATGCCATAACAGAGAATGACGTTTTTCGCCTTGAGGTAGACATCCACGGCGCTATCGAGTGCTTCCAGTGAGAGGCCGGATTTCTCGATAATCTCCGGCCATTGCGTCTGATCTACATCGGCTTGCAGGGCTTCGAGGCCAATCGTATGCGCCGCGATGAAATCGCGGTCGATGACGCCGGGTCCGCCAGCTTCGATATCGGCCGCGTCGCGCTCGAAGATGCGCTTCATCATGCCCTTGAGTGCGGCAAGATCGCCGCCGGTACGAACCTGATGATAGGCAGATGCGATCGGCGTGGATGACATCGTCGCCATTTCGATCGGATCCTGGGGGGCTGCAAACCGCTCCAGCGCCCGCTCCTTGAGTGGATTAAAGACGACGATCGGCACACCCCTGCGGGAGGCCTCATGTAATGTCGTCATCATGCGCGGATGGTTGGTGCCGGGATTGTGCCCGAACGAAAAGATCGCGTCGGCATGATCGAAATCCTCCAGCGTTACAGTGCCCTTGCCGACACCGATCGACAGGGGCAGACCGACGCTGGTGGCTTCGTGGCACATGTTGGAACAGTCGGGGAAATTGTTGGTGCCATAGGCGCGAACGAAGAGCTGAAAGAGAAACGCCGCTTCGTTGGAGGCACGACCGGACGTGTAGAACTCGGCCATATGAGGGCTGGGAAGGGCGTTCAACTCCGAGGCAATACGCGCGAATGCGGCATCCCATTCGATCGGCACGTAGCGGTCACTGGCATGATCATAGATCAGCGGATGCGTCAGGCGCCCCTGATCTTCAAGCTTGTGGTCGGTCCATTGCCAGAGATCAGTCACCGAATGAGCGGCAAAGAAATCGGGGCCAACCCGCTTGGCCGTCGATTCCCAGGTGATCGCTTTTGCTCCGTTCTCGCAGAACTCAAACGAACTTGTGTGCTTCGGATCGGGCCAGGCGCAGCCGGGACAATCGAAGCCTTCGGGCTGGTTTGCCTTTAACAATGTCGCCGCGCCCTCGGCGATGATCTGCTGGTGAGCAAGGGTTTTGGCAACGGCTTTTAGTGCGCCCCAGCCACCTGCTGGCGCTGTATAATGCTCTATCCCATCCGGCCGCTTCTCGCTCATCACAGTCTCCCTTCAGCGTGTTTCAATAAATCTAGCATCGAACGCATCAGTACGAACCTAGACCGATGTATAGGTCCAGGTAGACGTCTATCGAATGTGCGGCCAACGAGATTGAGCATATTTTGCCCAGATCAAGATTGGCGGTGGAACAGTATCATGGAAAAGACAGGACAGATGCAAGCCGGGGCGGCAAGCGCCACCCACAATGATGCGATCGGACAAGTGGCGCTTCTGGCCATGGCCGTCGCGGGCGGTATTGCCGTCGCAAACATCTACTACAATCAGCCGATGCTCGGGCTCATCGAGGCGGATTTCAGTCGGCAGCCAGTTACCGGCATGGTGCCCACCGCAACGCAACTCGGTTACGCACTGGGGTTGTTCCTTTTACTGCCGCTCGGCGACCTCGTTAATCGCCGCCGGATGATCATTGGGCAATTCGTGGTGCTTGCCGCCGCGCTCGCGCTGGCTGCACTGGCGCCGACGGCCTGGATGCTGGTTGCAGCATCGGTCATGGTTGGAGCATGCTCGACAGTCGCCCAGCAGATCGTGCCCTTTGCGGCATCGCTGGCCGCGCCCGAAAAGCGCGGCGCCACAATCGGCACCGTCATGGCAGGCGTATTGTCGGGCATATTGTTCAGCCGCACCCTCTCGGGCTTTGTGGGCGAACACGCCGGCTGGCGGGAAATGTTCTGGATCGGCGTACCGCTTGCCCTGCTCGCCGCGGGCCTCATGTTTGCGGTCCTGCCGCATCATCGGCCAACCTCGACTTTGCGATATCATCAGGCGCTCCGGTCGCTCGGCCAGCTATGGAAACGCCACCCGGCCTTGAGGGCAGCGACTATCATCCAGGCGTTTCTGTTCGCGTCGTTCACGGCCTTCTGGACCATCCTCGCTCTCTATCTGGCGGGGCCAGAATTTCAGCTCGGTGCGGATGTCGCGGGTCTGTTTGGGATCGTCGGTGCGGTCGGCATATTTGCAGCGCCTCTGGCAGGAGTTGTTGCCGACAGACGGGGACCGCATTTCGTGGTCTGGATGGGCGCCGGATTGACGATCGCCGCCTGGCTAATCTTCGGCCTCTGGGCATCGATCGCTTCCTTGGTTGTGGGCGTCATCGTGCTTGATTTCGGCATACAGAGCGCGCTGATTTCTAACCAGCACATCATTTATGCCCTGGATGCCGATGCGCGTAGCCGTCTCAACACGGTCTTCATGACTGGAATGTTTCTGGGGGGTGCCACAGGTTCGGCGATGGCGACACTGGCCTGGGGGCAGGGCGGCTGGCTTGTCGTCAGCCTTCTCGGCGCGGCGTTTGGCCTCGCAGCCTTCGCGGTTAAAATATTTCATCATCGCCGGCATTCGTCGACGGTTGTCGGAAACTGAGGGCGGAACGATGGAAAAGCTACGTATAGGAATCGTCGGCGGTTCGCTTGCCGGCCTCTTCGCTGGCATCATGTTACAACAGGCTGGCCACGATGTTCGCATTTACGAGCGATCGAAGAGCGGTCTTGCAGGTCGGGGAGCTGGCCTCGTCGGTCAAAGGGACCTGCTGCACATTCTCCGGCTGATTGGCTGCGAGCATGTCGCCCGTATCGGCGTGGTGGCTAAGGAACGCATCTATCTCGATCAGGACGGCCGTATCGCCCAGACCGTTAAGGCGCCCCAGACCCAGATCTCCTGGGACTACCTGTTCGAAACTGTCGCTTCCCGCATCGCTTCAGGAAGCTATGTGCTGGGTCGGGATGTCGTCAAAGTGCTGGATGGCGAGAGTGGCGCGGAGCTGATTTTTGGTGACGGCACGCGGGTGAATGCCGATCTGGTTATCGGTGCCGATGGCCTTGGTTCGGTGGTGCGCGCAGCGGTCAATCCCGGAGACACTCAAAACCGCTATTCCGGCTATGTCGCATGGCGTGGATTGATACCGGAAACGAGGCTTCCAACGGCAGCTAATCTGCTTCTCGACCGGTTTGCCTTTCATGTCGGGCCGGGCGTACATGCGCTCGGTTATCTTGTCCCGGGCTCAAAGGGCGAAATGGACATCGGCAATCGCCGATATAACTGGGTCTGGTATCGCAAAGTGCCAGCAAGCGAACTTGCCCACACGTTCACCGATCTGGATGGGCGAACGCATGCATTTTCGCTGCCGCGTGGTGGCTTGTCGAGCGACCGTCTGGAGGCGTTGCGCGTCGATGCGCTGCAGATGCTTCCGCCGCAATTCGCCCAGGCGGTCGAGGCGGAGCCAAGCCCCTCTATCCAGGGCATTTTCGACTACGAGTCGCCCCGCATGACGGGCCGTTCGGTCGTCCTCATCGGCGACGCCGCCTTTGTCGCGCGTCCGCACACCGCGATGGGCGTGTCGAAAGCAGCGGGCGATGTCATGGCGTTGAGCAACTGCCTGGAGTCCGAGGTTGACCTTCCCAGTGCCTTGCAGCGGTTCGAGGATGATCGCATCGCGGTTGGCCGGGAAATCGTTGCTTATGGCCGGCAACTCGGTGCGTCGGCTATCTGAGTATCGACCGGCTGTCTGTCACGGTACTCAAGAACGATATTTTTAACCCGCTGGCTTCTGCCAGCGGGTTTTTGATTTTGAGAAAGGTCGGATGCTTCAGTTTGGGGGCTTTATAAGGCTTAGTGCGGCGTGGATTTGCGAGACGACGGCGGCACCTTCCCCAACTGCTGCCGCGACCCGCTTGGTCGATCCGGCACGGACATCCCCGATGGCAAAGACATTCGGCAGGCTGGTTTCGAGAGGCAATGGCTTGCGGGAAAAACGACAATGCTCATCGAAGGATTGCCCAGTGACGATGAAGCCCTTGTCATCGGTTTGCACCCGGCTGCTGATCCAGCCAGCGTTCGGATCCGCGCCGATAAAAAGGAAGAGATGATGAAGCGGCAAGGTGTTCACGCTTCCATCCAGGCGGTTGCGCAGTCTTGCGGAGGAGATGCCAGTGGCGTTATCGCCATTGATCGCGTCCACTTCGCAATGCATGTGCAGTTGGACGTTCGGCAGGGCCTTGATACGGTCGATCAGATATTGCGACATCGTATCTTCGAGTGCGCGCCGCACGACCAGATGAAGTGTCTTGACCTGAGGCGCCAGAAAAACGATGGCCTGGCCTGCCGAATTGCCGCCGCCAACCAGGACGATCTCTTCGCCGGCGCAAAGTTTTGCCTCGATCGGCGAGGCCCAATAGGAAACGCCGTTGCCCTCGAAACCGTCAATGTTGGTGATGTCCGGTCGCCTGTAGCGAGCGCCGGATGCGATGACGACACTGCGGGCCGTCACCGATTTTCCACCGTCGAGTTCGAGCGCCAGCACACCTGCGTCATCTTTCGGAGGGATCAGATTTTTGACAGCGACGGGAAGAACCATTTCCGCCCCGAACTTGAGGGCCTGATTGTAGGCACGTCCCGCCAGCGCCTGTCCGGATATGCCCGTCGGGAAGCCGAGATAGTTTTCGATCCGAGACGAAGCGCCGGCCTGCCCCCCAATCGAGTGTTCGTCGATGACAAGGACGTCGAGCCCTTCCGAAGCGGCATAGACGGCGGTGGCAAGGCCCGCCGGTCCAGCGCCGACAACAGCGACGTCATAGAGCTTTCCGGGCTTGAGGTCCGGCGTCATGCCGAGACATGCTGCGGCCTCCGCATCGGTCGGTTTCTTGAGCACGGTGCCGTTGGGGCAGACCATTAGCGGAAGGTCGGAGGCGAGAATACCCAGGCGTTCGATCAGCGCCTTACCTTCACCCTCCATGGCAGCATCAAGCACGATGTGGGGAAAGGCATTGCGGGCTAGAAATCCTTGCAGGCGCGAGAGCGCGGCATTGCCAGCGGTTCCAATCAGAACAGAACCTGCTCCTGCATCGATCAGACCGACGCGGCGCAGGATGAAGGCGCGCATGATGATTTCGCCGACATCGGCCGATCCGATCACCAAGGCCCGCAAATGGGCGGCATCAAAGGGAATGGCCGTGCAGCCCTCGGACCCGGCGCGGGCCCCGGCAAGTGTCGGTCGACCCGACAGCTGGTTGACTTCGCCAGACAACTGGCCTGCTCCATGCGTCGTGATCGGCGCCTCGCCGGAAAGACCTTCGTGGCGAAACACGTCCATCGATCCCTTCAGCACCAGCCAGGCGGGCGCTGCGTGGTCTCCTACCTTGTAGACGAAGTCACCACGGGCGAAATCTTTTGGCTCGCCGCTGGCAAAACGCTTCGCCGTCTCGACCTGATGGGGGTTGAGCACCGGAAACATCTGGTCCAGGCGCGCGCTGAGATCTGCCATCTGTTACCTCCAGCTGGAAATGTCGTCCGCAGGACACCGCCGATTTTTCGGCGAAGTTCAGTAATATCGCGGTATCGGCCCGCGTTGCGGTGTCTGATCAGGCAGGTCCACCATGGTTTCGTCCACATAACACCAGCCCCAGCCTTCCGGCGGGTCATAGCCCTCGATGATGGGGTGGCGGGTGGTGTGGAAATGCGCGGTCGCGTGGCGGCCGGGGGACTGATCGCAGCAGCCGACATGACCACATTCGCGGCAGAGCCTCAAATGAAGCCATATCTGGCCAGTTTCGAGACATTCCTCGCAGCCAAGCGTCATGGGCTTGACCGATCGGATCGTCGGCAGGTGCGAGCATTGATCAGACATGGTTCCACTCCTGAACGTGTTGGAAATTTCAGTGCTTCAGTGCTTCTTCAAGACACAGTATAAGCTGGTTGAAATCGACTGGTTTCCCAAGGAATGCGAATGCACCGCCATCCATTGCCGCTGCTCTCGTTCGCTCGTCGCAATAGGATGTCATGAAAATCATCGGCGGCTTTTGATCACCACGCGAGTTTAACACGTCCTGCATCTGGATGCCGCTCAAGCCTGGCATTTTAACGTCGACCAGCATGCAGTCGATCGCGACGCGATCACCGCAGGCCAGAAAGTCTTCCGCAGACGAAAACAGCCGGCTCTCGTAACCGCAGGACAAAACGAGATCGTCAAGGGCTTCGCGGATCGACCGATCGTCGTCAACGATGGCTATGACAGGTGTTCTGGACAATTTGATTGGGCCTTGCCTCTTAAAATCAACTGGCTTCTATATGCGCCATCGAGACACAACATTGCACCATACAAGGGTCTAGGTTTTGGCCTCAAAGGCCCAGCAGTTCCGCCTTGCGCACCAGTTCGGCTACGGAGCGCGCCTCCATTTTGCGCATGACATTGCCGCGATGCAGCTTGACCGTGATCTCGCTGATCCCGAGGTTGAACGCGATCTGCTTGTTCATCAGGCCTTGCACGACAGCCGTCATGACCTCATGCTCGCGGCGGGTCAATGTCTTGGCCAGTTCCACGACGGCGCCATTTGCAGCAGATTGCTGGCGCATTTCCCGATCTTTCTGAAAAGCAACCGAGACGGCGTCGAGGATGTCCTGGTCCCGAAAAGGTTTGGTCAGGAAGTCGATGGCGCCTGCTTTCATGGCACGGACTGTCATTGGTATATCACCGTGACCGGTCATGAAGATGATCGGCATTCGGTTGCCGAGTTTTTCCAGGTGGAGCTGAAAATCAAGGCCGTTCGCACCGGGCAGGCGAACGTCGAGAAGAATGCAGCCAGGTCGGTCCAGATCGGCATTTTCGAGCAGGTCCTGGGCGCTTTCAAAGGATTTTGCTTCTGTTCGAATTGACAGGAACAGATCGACCAAAGCCTCGCGTATCGCAGTATCGTCGTCGACGACGTAGACAACCGGCGTATCGCCGTTCGGCGGTTTGGCGGACTTTCTCGCATCATTCATGGGTTGCCTCCATCGGGACGATCATTTCGAACAATGCGCCACCATCGGTGTGATTGCCGGCAGACAGCGTGCCGCCGCGGGCTTCGAGCATGCTGCGGCAGATGGCAAGGCCCATGCCAAGCCCGGTTGGTTTGGTCGTGCAGAATGGTTTGAACAGGTTTTTGAGAACGTCCGGACTGAGCCCGGGACCTGTGTCGAGAACCTTGATGATCACGCTTTGATCATCCCCAGGCTCGATCGTTACCGATATCCGCCGCATCGCTTCCGGGGTTTCGGCCATGGCGTGAAGCGAATTGGTGATCAGGTTGATCAAGACTTGCTGCAGCTCTATCCGCACAGCGTTGACGGTGGGCACATCGCTTGCTTCAGCTATTTCAACAATGACCCCGTTTCTGACAAGCTCGCTCTCCATCAGCGCGCGTGTCTCGGTGACGAGATCGGCCAGCGAAACCGGCTCGATATCGGGCGGGCGGTTACCAAGCATTGATCGTGCGCTCTGAATGATGTCGCTGGCACGCTGGCTGTCACGAGCGATGCGCTCAGCTGAGCGGGAAACGGCTGCCAGATCCGGCGGGTCGCGATCCAGCCAGCGCTGCAGGGTCTGGGCGTTGACCACCAAGGCGCCGAGCGGCTGATTGAGTTCGTGCGCGAGCGAGGCAGATAACGCGCCGACGGTTGCCGCGCGCGACGCCAATGCCAATTCCGCCTGGGCCTCGAACAGTGCTTTCTGGGCCAGTTCCCGCTCCGTAATGTCGAACATACCGACAATGACACGGTTGAAATTGGCAGGATCTTCAGGAAAGCCAACGGTCAGCAGCACAAATTTGCTGGTGCCATCGCTGGTGATGATGCTGCCCTTGCCTTCGAAATGCGTCTCGTTGTTGAAAATTGCCGCGATGAGATCGAGAAAGGTGGCGTCGTCCTGGGCAATGTAGCGACGCATGGAGCCGGGATTGCTGTTGCCCACATGACCCAGCAATTCAAGTGCCGCCGCGTTGGCGGCAACGGTAGGGACGCTGACGATGCATCGCTCCAGAAAATCCGGGTTCTCCCGAGCGTGAGCACCAAGGTCTTTGACACCATTTGCTTTCAACGCCATCAGCATTGCGCGGACCTGCGAATAGTCGCGCTCCCAAAGTGCAACGCGGCTTTGCTCGAAAATCGTCCGGTAGCGCTCTTCGCTGCTCTGCAGGGCGGCATTGAATTTCACAAGATTGAGGCGCGCGCGCTGATTGCGGATGATCAAGGCGCAGGTGATCAACATTGCAGCAACCGCGACCGCCAGGCGTAGGGTTGCGGCGAGGTCGGTTTGCAGCCCATGAGCTGCAAGATACGAGACTGCCGCCAGACTGATACAGATACCGGTCACCAGGATCGTTCCTTTTTCTGTCAGGGTTTCTGCCGACAGAAGCAAGGTGATGACATAGAGCGTGGCAAGCGCGCTGTGAATGTCGGTATAGGTATCGAGATAGAAGATCAGCGCTGCGAGCAAAAATGCGCAGACGAGCACGCCAAGTTCAAAGCGCGCCGGCAGCCGTCTTTCCGGGTTTACCAGGACCAGCGAATGCAAGGAGATTTCCCACGTTGAGATCGACCGCATTATCAAGCCATCCCTGCTGCCAAAACGCAAATGGCAATTCCAATATTCCTATGCAAACTCAATCTCATAACCGCGCAAAAAAGAAAGGCCATTCCAGGGTTGGGATGGCCTCAGATGGATCGCGACATCCATGCGAAATGGCGCGCTTGAAAATTTAGGGTGCATTGGCATCCAGCATCTCTTCAGTGGAGGGCCTGAATTTGTAGCCTCGGTTCGGCAGGTGAGCCACTATACTTAGGTGTCAGTCCGACTAACCAAGCATTGGATACCGCGCAACCAGATCCTCGCCTACAACCATCTCGTCAAACAAACGATGTCGGCAGGAGCTGAAGATGCAGATTTCAAAACATGTTCTTTCTCTCAAGGACCGGCCTGCAGCCTTCGAAAGCCCGGCGGGATCGATCATGCGCCTTGGTCGCAATCAACTGCCAATCCTCAAAGGCCTTTCAATACGCAGGCTGGTGCTCACGGCACACGCGATCAGGGAGCCTCACTGGCATGCGAATGCCAATGAACTGGGCTACTGTGTCCGCGGACAGGCACTGGTGACTGTCGTCGGCAATCATGGCAGCCGCGATGTCTTTCTTATCGGCATTGGCGAAATGTTCTTCGTTCCGTCAGGCACGGTTCACGCGATTGAAAATACCGGTGAAACGGAGGCGGAGTTCATCCTTGCCTTTTCGAACGAGGATCCGGAAGATTTCAGCCTGTCTGGCGCCTTCGACGTGATGTCCGACGCCGTGCTGCTGAGCACATTCGAGTGGCAACCGCAAAAGCCGCCGAGTTTTGGCAGGCTGAACGCGAACACAGAGATATTCGACCTGCAGGCCCAGCCAGCCATTGAAAAGCAGGCGCTTCATCCAAACAGGCTCAAATTCCGCGTCGAGGAGTCAGCGCCGCACGTATCGTCGCCGGCGGGCTCTGCAAGGACCGCGCAGGCTCCGGCTTGGTCTGTTCTCGATGGTCTTTCGATGTTTTCTGTCCGCATCAGCGAGATTGGCCTGCGCGAACCGCACTGGCACCCCGAGACCGCCGAGATGGGCTATGTGCTCGAAGGGACCGGTCAGATGACAGTCCTTGATCCCGATGGAAGCGCTGACACCTATTCGATCCATCCGGGTGACGCTTATTTCGTGCCGCCGGCTTACCCGCATCACATCGAAAACACCGGCAGTGGCACACTGCATATCCTGATTTTCTTCAGTCGCAGCGCGCCACAAGATATCGGTTACCGAGCAGCGGCGGCCGGTTATTCACGCAGTGTGATCGCTAGCCAGTTGGGCCTTTCCGAGCAAGCCCTCCTGCCTCTTCCTGTCGATATCGACGATCCGCTGATCGTTGCACAGCTCTGAAACCCTGAAATCCAAATCCAAACCCAAACCCAAACCCAATGGAGATTACCATGAACCGCACCCTCGCTGAAAAACATCGCAAGTCGCCTCTTGCAACACCGACTGCCCTTGGCACGAACGCAACCGCCGATATTTCCGGCGCGTTGACGGCGCTGCTGGCCGATGTCTTCGCGCTTTATCTCAAGACGAAGAATTTTCACTGGCATATGAGCGGTCCGCATTTCCGTGATTACCATTTGATGCTGGACGAGCAGGGCGAGCAGATCTTCGCCATGACGGACGACATTGCCGAGCGAGCCCGCAAGATCGGCGGCACCACACTTCGTTCGATCAGCCATATTTCCAGGTTGCAGCGGCTTCTCGACAACGACGCCGATTTCGTGACCCCGGCGGATATGCTGGCCGAGCTTCGCGACGATAACCTCACACTCGTCTCGATGATGAAGGCGACACACAATCTTTGTGAAGACCATGGCGACATCGCAACCGCCAGCCTGATCGAAAACTGGGTGGATGAGGCAGAGCGCCGTGCCTGGTTCCTGTTCGAAAGCACCCGCGGCGCCGAATGAGCGCGCGAAATTTCGGAGAGGCCCATGATCAACGAACTTTCACTGTCCCGTCGGCAGGTCCTGTTGGCCGGCACCACGGTTTCTCTTGCCTTGGCCATGCCGGCGATGGCTTCCGAAAAGAAAATTTCCCGTAACCCAGAAGGAATTGCATCGATGACCACGAATTTCGTCACCACCAAAGACGGCGTAGAGATCTTCTTCAAGGACTGGGGTCCGAAGGATGCACAGCCGATCGTCTTCCACCATGGCTGGCCGCTGTCGTCAGACGACTGGGATGCCCAGATGCTGTTCTTCCTCAGCAAGGGATATCGTGTTGTGGCCCACGACCGCCGCGGCCATGGACGCTCCAGCCAGGTGAGCAATGGTCACGACATGGATCATTACGCTGCCGATGCCTCCGCCGTCGCCGAATATCTTGACCTGCGCAATGCCGTTCATATCGGTCACTCCACAGGCGGCGGCGAAGTCGCTCGGTACGTCGCACGGCATGGTCAGCCACAGGGCCGCGTGGCAAAGGCTATCCTCGTCAGCGCCGTTCCGCCGCTGATGCTGAAAACCGCAGCCAATCCTGACGGCACGCCGATGGAAGTCTTCGATGGGTTCCGTAGCGCCCTGGCAGCCAATCGCGCGCAGTTCTTCCTCGATGTTGCGTCGGGCCCATTTTATGGTTTCAACCGGCCGGATGCGAAAGTTTCGCAGGGTGTGATCGACAATTGGTGGCGCCAGGGGATGATGGGCAGCGCCGTGGCGCACTATGAAGGTATCAAGGCGTTTTCGGAGACAGATCAGACCGAAGACTTGAAGGCGATTACCGTTCCCACGCTGGTGACCCAGGGTGATGACGACCAGGTCGTTCCCTACAAGGCCGCCGTAGAGCTTCAGGCCAAGCTGATCAAGAACAGCACGATGAAGATATACAAGGGCTTCCCGCACGGGATGCTGACCACGCATGCCGACGTGATCAATCCAGACCTGTTGGCCTTCATCAAGGCTTGATTGTTTCTCTATCCCAAGACGTGTGTGGCGGCTCCCCAAAAGGCCGCCACTACAAATGCGAGGTCAGCGGGTTAGTCAGCCGCTCGTCGCGAAAGCTCGCGGGCCAGATCAAGAAACGCTTTCACTCCAGCCGACAGATTTCGGCGCCCGGGATAATACAGGCAGAGCCCCGGATACGGTGGTGTCCAGTCCTCCAGCACCCGGACAAGGCGCCCCGCTTTGATGTCGGGGAGCACTTCCTCTTCCATGGTATAGCCCAGGCCGGTACCTTCCAGCACCGAAGTCCTCACAAGGCCCGCTTCATCAAGTGTGATCGGGCCTCGCACATCGATTTGCACCGGCTCGTCGTCTTTTTCAAACCGCCATCGAAACAGTGATCCGTCCGGCAAGCGAACGCGAATGCATCTGTGATTGAGAAGATCCGGAGGAACCACGGGTTTGGGATGTTGTGCGAAATAGTCCGGAGAACCAACAACAGCGTGTCGCTGGGGCCGGCCGAGCGAAACGGCAATCATGTCGCTGGGAACGAGACCTGCCACCCTGACGCCCAGATCAAAACCGTCATTGACGATATCAACCATTTTTCCTTCCGTGACCAGATCGACATTCATCTCGGGATAGCGACGCAGGAACTCAAGCACGAGCGGTGAGATGATGGCGCGTGCTGCAAACGGTGCCGCATTGATGCGTATCGTTCCAGATGGTGTCTCGCGTTGTGAGCGAACCGTTTCCAGAGCGGCATGAAGGTCCTGAAGCGAAGGCGCAACCTGCTGTACAAAGAGCCTGCCGGCATCTGTCAGCGAGACGCTGCGCGTGGTGCGATTGAACAATCGTACGCCGAGCCCCGCCTCAAGCCTGCCGATGGTGTGGCTGAGCGCAGTTGTGGACATACCGAGATCGATAGCCGCTGCGCGAAACGTCCCGCGCCTGGCGATCGCGATGACTGCTTCGAGTTCCCTAAGGTTTAACTGTTCCATTATCCCGATCTGTTCAACATCGCGTGCATATTTATCCCACTTATCCATGCAATGGTAGAGCACTAACTTAGGGGCACCTCACAAGGAGAAATAAGATGGATATGCCCCAAGTTGTGAATATGTATTTTGACGCTGACACCCGCAACGATGCCGACGCGCTGTTGCAAACGCTTGATGTCGATGCGGTGGTCGAGGACGAGAATGCCCGCTATCAGGGCACTGCCGCCATCCGTCAATGGTGGGTGGCCGCCAAGAGGTCGGCTCAATACGTTGCCGAACCTGTGGAAACCACGGTTGACGGTGACAAGACACTCGTGCGGGCGAGGGTGAGTGGCAAGTTTCCCGGTAGTCCGGTGATGCTAATCCATGCCTTCACGATCAAGCACGACAGGATCGTCAGGCTGGAGATCCGGTCATGACTGACTTTCTCAATCTGAACGGCAAACGCGCACTCATTACGGCTGGAACCAAGGGTGCTGGCGCTGCGACCGTCAGCCTGTTTCGCGAACTCGGCGCAAAGGTGCTGACGACAGCGCGTGCCCGTCCGGAAAACATGCAGGAAGAATTGTTCGTCGATGCGGACCTGAGCACCGAAGAGGGATGTGAAATCGTCGCAGAGGCCACGCGGCGGCGCCTTGGCGGCGTCGATGTCATCGTCCATATGCTGGGTGGCTCCTCAGCATCGGGGGGAGGCTTTTCTGCCCTGTCGGAGGATGACTGGCACAAGGAAATGTCGCTTAACCTTTATCCGGCTGTCCGACTGGATCGGCAACTGGTCCCGGATATGGTCGACCGGGGAAGCGGCGTCGTCGTGCATGTGACATCCATCCAGAGAGTCCTGCCGCTTCCGGAATCGACAACAGCCTATGCCGCAGCGAAAGCGGCACTTTCGACCTATAGCAAGGCGATGTCGAAGGAAGTGTCGCCCAAAGGTGTGCGCGTCGTTCGGGTTTCGCCGGGCTGGATCGAAACGGAAGCCTCCGTCCACCTTGCAGAGCGCCTGGCGAAGCAGGCCGGAACTGACCTTGAGGGTGGCAAGAAGATCATCATGGATGGACTGGGCGGCATTCCGCTCGGCCGCCCGGCAAAACCGGAAGAGGTCGCAAACCTGATCGCCTTCCTCGCTTCCGACCGTGCGGCTTCGATTACTGGTACCGAATACACAATTGATGGGGGGACGGTGCCGACAGCGTAGGTTCCGAGATGCGCCTGCAGATCAGGCGGGCGCGTCCCACCCGCCGATCTGTGAATAGATCGCGTCGCGGAGATGGCGGACGTCGTGGTTCAGATCGGCCAGCTCCTTTGGAGTTTGCATTGAAGCTGCAAGCAAGGTGTCGCTGAGGCAACCCGCCCTGTGCTGCAATGCGCGGCCTTCCTCGGTCAACGCGATCACCACCTGCCGCTCATTGCTGAGGTTTCTGGTCCTGCGCAACAAGCCGGCTGTCTCAAGACGCTTCAAGAGCGGCGTCAGTGTGCTCGATTCCAATGCGAGGGCGTTCGCAATGGCGCCAACGGTTTGCTCATCTCCGCTCCAAAGCACGTTTAGCACGAGATATTGCGGGTACGTCAGCCCCAGCTCATCCAGAAGGGGCTTGTAAGCGCGCTGGATGGCAATGCCGGCAGTATAAATTGCGTAGCACAGCTGGTCGTGCAAGGGCGGTGGATTGTTGTGACGTATGGTCATTCTAGGCTCCTTCACACATACATATAGCCAATCATACGGCAAAAATAAATATCGCGATAAGAATTATCTTGACGGAAGCATCGGCATCTGTCAGTCTATGTATATCGCGATAACAGTTATCGCAAAACAAAAAAGGAAGAAGCCATGACACGCAAGTCCGCAACCGCCCTTTCTGCAATTGCCGCCGCCGCATTGTCTGCCGCACTGCCGGCAAACGCTGCCGACACCATTTCCCAGAACCAGTCCGTAAAAAACGTCGTGCTCGTCCATGGCGCTTTTGCTGACGGCTCTGGCTGGAAGGGTGTCTACGACAATCTCACAAAGCGTGGTTACCGCGTGACCATCGTCCAGAATCCCCTGACCTCTCTGGCGGACGACGTTGCCGCCACAAAGCGTGCTCTCGAGCGGCAGGACGGTCCGGTCATTCTGGTCGGACATTCCTGGGGCGGCACCGTCATTACAGAAGCGGGCGTTGATGAAAAGGTTGCTGGCCTCGTCTATGTCTCTGCGCTCTCACCAGATGCCGGCGAAACGACAGCCCAGCAATATCAGGGGTTTGCTCCCGCATCGGAATTCGTCATCGAAACCACGAAAGACGGTTTTGGATATGTCAGCCCGGCAAAGTTCAAGGCTGGTTTTGCTCATGACGTTAGCGATGCCGATGTTGCGTTCATGAGGGACGCTCAGGTCCCGATCAACATGTCGGCGTTCGGCACGAAGCTCGAACATGCTGCCTGGCGTACCAAGCCCAGCTGGGCTGTGATCGCTACCGAGGACAAGGCATTCGACCAGGCAATGCTGATCCATATGGCCGAACGCATCAAAGCCAAGATCACCAAGGTCTCAGCAAGCCACGCCCTGTTCATGACGCAGCCGACGGTCGTCGCTGATACCATCGATGCTGCCGCCAAGGCCGTCTCGGCAAAGCAGAAATGATAGATTCCGCGTTATCGGGACAATCCGTACTGTCCCGATAACGACCGGAACGTATCATTGCAAATTTCACAACAAACTATGAATTATTAGTTCAATTGTTGTGCCCGCGACTTGGCAGCAATATCCACGCATCAGACGAGCAACGGCGTCGCCTGAAACACGAAACCATACATTTGCAGGACGTGAGATGACCCAGAACGACTTTTCCATAACGCGCCGTGGCGCACTGCTTTCAGTTGGTGCAGCCGCAGCGGCGATGGCCATTTCACCCGTATTCACCTTCGCAGCAAACGCTGCCCCCACCAACACATCAATCGAAGGAAACAAGACCATGGGTACTATCACCACCAAGGACGGCGTCGAAATATTCTACAAGGATTGGGGCTCCAAGGATGCGCAGCCCATCGTCTTCCATCACGGCTGGCCGTTATCGTCTGACGACTGGGATGCCCAGATGCTGTTCTTCCTCGCCAACGGTTACCGGGTCGTTGCCCATGATCGCCGTGGCCACGGACGCTCTGCCCAGGTTTCCGAAGGGCATGATATGGACCACTATGCCGCCGACGCTTTCGCCGTCGTCGAAGCGCTCGACCTGAAGAACGCAATCCACATCGGCCATTCCACCGGCGGTGGCGAGGTGGCGCGCTATGTGGCGAAGTTTGGTCAGCCGGCCGGTCGTGTCGCCAAGGCCGTTCTGGTATCGGCAGTCCCGCCGCTGATGCTGAAGACCGCAGCCAATCCCGAAGGCCTGCCGATCGAAGTGTTCGACGGCTTCCGTTCGGCGCTGGCGGCCAATCGGGCGCAATTCTTCCGCGACGTCCCGGCCGGCCCGTTCTACGGTTTTAACCGCGATGGCGCCAAGGTTCAGGAAGGCGTAATCCAGAATTGGTGGCGCCAGGGCATGATGGGCGGTGCAAAGGCGCACTATGATGGCATCAAGGCCTTCTCCGAAACCGACCAGACGGAAGATCTGAAGGCAATCACGGTGCCGACGCTCGTTCTCCACGGCGAAGACGATCAGATCGTTCCAATCGCGGATTCTGCACTGAAGTCCGCCAAGCTGCTGAAGAATGGTTCGCTTAAGACCTATCCCGGCTTCTCGCATGGCATGCTGACCGTGAATGCCGATGTCCTGAACGCCGATCTTCTGGCATTCATTCGATCCTGACGATAAGAGGTGGCCGTGGCGGAACCTGCCACGGCCACTGATGCAATCCTTGCCGCACTACCGATCGAGACGACGATGCAGTTGACGCCCGAGCTTGTAGCCCTGACCATCAGAGACGTCCGTGACGACGGCCCGGAGCCGGGCTGGACGCCGTTATCTGAAACAGAACTTGACGCTCTGGTTGCCGCTATCGAGCGCGAAGCCGATAGCGATCCGATCTGGGTGTTTGCATACGGTTCCCTGATCTGGAATCCTGAGTTCAAGCCAGCCGGCAGGCGACGCGCCACCGCCCATGGCTGGCATCGTTCGTTTTCCCTGAAAATCGAGCGCTGGCGGGCAACGAGCGCGCAGCCAGGTCTGATGATGGCGCTTGAGCGTGGTGGACAGTGCGACGGCGTCATCCTGCAACTCTCGTCCGAGCGGCGGCGTGACGACCTTCGAGCTCTCGTCGCCCGCGAAATCAGGTATCGGGAAGTCATCGACATGGTGCGCTGGGTAAAGGTCAAAACGCCTGACGGCATCCAGAAGGCTCTGACATTCTGGGCGAGCACAAAGCGCGCGGGTCTGACGGCGCCGCTACCGGTGGAAACGACCGCAAAACTGATCGCCAGCGCCTGCGGAGAGGGCGGATCCTGCGCCCAGTATCTGCACAACACGATCGTCGATCTTCAGGCAGAAGGCATTCGCGATCGAAACCTCTGGCAGTTACAGGCGCGGGTCGCGGCCGAGATCTCCGCACAGCAAGGACGCTGTGGCGGGACAGTCCGGGATATCAATCAAGCATGACCATCTGCGCCGCAACCTGCTCCTCGAAGAATTTGGAGAAGGATGCAATGCGGGGAGGCAGAGCCTGATAGGGCGGGTAGTAGAGGGTCAACCACAGATCGGGTGGGGCCCAGCCCTTGAAGACATGCACGAGGCGCCCACTCTTGAGGTGTTCCGAGACGTGAAAGTTCGGCAGCATGGCAACGCCTGCTCCATCTGCGGCCATGTCGGCCAGAACCTCACCATTATTGGCGCTGAAGGCGCGCCCTGCCGATATCGTCATGCTCGAGCCGCCGTCCGAGAGCACCCAGTTCTCTCGCCGGCTTTCGCCGCTATAGGCGAGGCAATCGTCTGGCGTCAGCTCGTTCGGATGCTGCATCTCGACAAACCGGCTTCCCGGTGCCGCAACCAGAATGCGCGGCACGACGCGGATTTTCCTCCATATCGTGAACTTGTCCGATGGCTGAGACGAGATGCGGATCGCCAGATCGTAGTCATCATCAACGATATTCACCAGTCCGTCGGACAGTGATATCTCGAAGCCCATCTTCGGGTACCGCTCTTTGAAGCCGGAGAGGATCGGTGGGAGCACCGCCTTGCCAAACCACGTCGGCGCACTGATCCTGAGACGCCCTTCGTCGGCTTTGTGAGCGTTCATCACGTCGCGGCGCGCTTCTTCAAGCGTCTTCACCGCCGGCTGAATCTGGGCGGCGAAGATCGCACCGTCTGTTGTCAGCGACACTTGCCGGGTCGTACGGACAAACAGCTGAACGCCGAGTTCGGCTTCAAGTGCCGCAATAGCCCTTGTGACTGCAGCCGGCGTCATGTCGAGTTCGCGGGCAACCTGGGCGAAATTTCGCTTTTCGGCCGCAAGGAGGAAGGTTCGCAGAGCTTTGTAATCGTTCATTGGGATTGTTTCAAAAAGAGCAACGCAGTCGAAATTAATATTGCAATTCTCTGGTGTGATCAATCGGTCTAGATATTCGTCAACAGCCAAACACTAACGGCGACATTGAAAGGCAAGGACATGATCAAGGATATCAAGGGACTGCATCACGTAACCTCAATGGCTTCGGATGCGCGTCAGAACAATCGCTTCTTCACCGACACACTGGGCCTGCGTCGCGTCAAGCAGACCGTTAACTTCGACGACCCGAACGTCTACCACCTTTATTATGGTGACGAGAACGGCTCCGCAGGCACCGTCATGACCTACTTCCCGTTCCCGAACATGATGCTGGGTCGTCCCGGTGTTGGTGAGGTCGGGGAAACCCAGTTCTCTGTGCCAAAGGGCGCATTGAAATTCTGGCAGGATCGGTTTACCGCGCACGGTGTCGATGGCTTGGAAACTGACACCGTCTTTGGCGCCAACAGACTTCAATTCATGGGTCCGGACGGTGACAGTCTGGCGCTGATTGAATCTGCCGATGACAACCGCGCTCCGTGGCTGGCGGACGGCATTCCGGGCGATGCAGCTATCCGCGGTTTTGCCGGCGCCCGGTTCAGCCTGCACGATACTGCCGCGACAGAAGAGCTTCTGGGTTTCATGGGGTATCAACGCGCCGAGAAGGAAGGTGACGTGACCCGCTTTATCATTCCCAATGGAAACGGCGCCGATACGATTGATGTCGCAGCACTGCCGAAAACGTCGTTTGCCCGTCAGGGCGCCGGTTCGGTTCACCATATCGCCTTTGCCGTCGAAAACCGCGAAAAGCAACTCGAAGTTCGCAAGGCACTGATGGACACGGGTTATCAGGTTACGCCCGTCATTGACCGCGATTATTTCTGGGCAATCTACTTCCGCACACCAGGCGGCGTGTTGTTCGAGATTGCCACGAACGAGCCGGGGTTTGACCGGGACGAGGACACGGCACATCTGGGCGAGGCGCTTAAGTTGCCGAGCCGGTATGAAGCGTTCCGTGACCAGATCCAGGCAAATCTCGAGCCGCTGACTGCCTAACAACCCCCGCTCACTGGTGTCTGTGGCAACTGATCGGGCTTCTATGGAGAAATGCCAATGGATCAATTGGGAGCAATCAGAGCCTTTGTTCGCGTCGTCGAGGCCGGATCCTTTGCAAAGGCTGCCAGCACGATGGGTGCGCCACGGTCCACCGTGAGCAAGCTTGTTCAGGATCTTGAGGCCAGCTTGAGCCTCAAATTGCTGGAACGAACGACACGTTCACTCACGGTGACACCCGAGGGCGTTGCTTATTACGAGCGCGCCCTCCGGCTGATCGCCGATTTCGATGAAATGAACAACGAGGCGACCCGCGGGCGCCTTGCCACCAGGGGAAAACTTCGTGTTGACGTAGGAGGGACCTTCGCCAATACGATTCTGATCCCTCGGTTGCCAGAGTTTTACGCGCTCTATCCAGAGATCGAGTTGCACCTTGGTGTGACAGAACGTCAGGCCGACATCGTTGAAGAGGGAATAGATTGCGTCATTCGTGCCGGAGATCTGCCCAGCGCATCTCTTGTTGCGAAGAAACTATGCAGCGTCGAGATAGTAACCTGCGCCACCCCGGCGTACCTCGAAAAATACGGCGTGCCAGCTTCGCCATCGGATCTGCAGCGTGATCATGTTTTCGTTCAGTACTTTTTCGCGCGCAGCCTGAAGGCCGCACCAGTGCGATTGATGAATGGTGACGAGAAAATAGAAATCTACAGCCCGATCAAGCTCTCCACCAGTGATGCGACTGCGCATTTGCATGGAATATTGGCGGGGCTGGGTATTGGACAGACATTTGAATTCTTGGCACGCGCCCATATCGCTCGCGGCGCACTGGTCCCCATCCTGCAAGATTGGGCGCCACCACGTTATCCTGTTCACATAGTTAGGCCAGCGGGCCGGTTTCCGAGCGTGAAGTATCGGGTATTTGCAGACTGGGTTGCGGGCGTGTTTTCTGCCTACGATGAGGGCATCGCCACGTCCTGATAGCTTTATCCATATCCATGGATAGTTACTCCACAACGGCGGGCTTCTCCACGTTCTCCTTTGACGATATCCCACGGCTGATGTGAGCCCGTGGCTCTATCCCGAATGGGAGTATGCTTTGACAGGCTTGGCTCCTTGGTCGCACGAACCCACCTGCAATTTGGAATAACGGTTGTTCAGATCAAGTATAAGGCGACGTGATCGCGATATGGGGCGTCAATGCCAACGGTGACCCGCCATCTTGTCGCGTCAATACTCAACGGCAGACTGCCAAGGATTACGCGGCTCACACACCGCGCAACCGTTGTTCACTGGCAGTGCCGCGCAGAGCAAATTCAGCCAAATCGCTTTCCACCGAGCAGCGAAACCAAGGACGCTGCAGAGGTCTTCAAGGCCGACTCTGCGCATCAAATTTCCTTCAGAAGTTTTCGGAACGCGTGGCCGCGTATCGCTGCCCCGTGCGAAGTCCGCAGCTCAGCCGAATCGAGAGATTATTATTGCGATAAAAGCAATTCATTCCCAATTAATATTGCAATTCTACGGGGTCGCAAGTCGCGCTACCTTTTCTTTCAGCAGCCGAGGCAGCAAGCGAAAGAAAGCATCGGTTTCAACCTCCCGACGGTCTTGGAAGCTGTGTCCCAGGGCACGGCATCCGTCCGAAAGGTCCTGCTCATTTCATCACCGGCCGCATTCGCGGTCCAAAACAACCGAAGAGGAATTGACATGTCCAAGCTTGAAGTTCTTACCCCCGCCAACAGCCAGCTCATTTTCATCGATCAGCAGCCGCAGATGGCATTCGGCGTTCAGTCTATCGACCGCCAGACCCTGAAGAACAACGTCGTTGGCTTGGCCAAGGCTGCTAAGATTTTCAACGTGCCAACCACGATTACCACGGTTGAGACCGAGAGCTTCTCCGGCAACACCTTCCCCGAACTTTTGGCCGTCTATCCGCAGAATGACATCCTTGAACGCACCTCGATGAACTCCTGGGATGATCAGAACGTACGCGATGCGCTGGCAAAGAATGCTGCAAACGGCCGCAAGAAGATTGTTGTCTCCGGTCTGTGGACCGAAGTCTGCAACACGACCTTTGCACTCTCTGCTTTGCATGACGTTCCGGAGTACGAAATCTACATGGTCGCCGACGCTTCCGGCGGCACCTCTTCCGATGCGCACAAATATGCAATGGACCGCATGGTGCAGGCTGGCGTCATACCCGTCACCTGGCAGCAGGTCTTGCTCGAATGGCAGCGCGACTGGGCTCGCAAGGAAACCTACGATGCGGTCACCACACTTGTGAAGGAGCATTCCGGCGCTTACGGCATGGGCATCGATTACGCAGTCACCCACGTCCACGGCGGTGCCGAACGCGTCAGCCATGGGAAGCGCATCGGCCCGAACCCCGCGAAGTAAGCCAGATCAACCGCTCCGGTGACGCATCGGAGCGGTTGTCCGTTTTAACGAGGATGACTCTCATGAAAATCTATCTTCTGTCTCTTGGCGCGGGTCTGCTGGTCGGCATCGTCTACAGCCTGCTCAACGTGCGTTCGCCTGCTCCGCCGGTTATCGCGCTTGTCGGCCTGCTCGGCATTCTCGTCGGTGAGCAGATCATCCCGCTCGCCAAATCGCTCTGGAGCAAGGAGCCGGCAGCGGTTTCCTGGCTCCAGCAGGTGAAGCCCCACATGTTCGGTCACATGCCGAAGGGCGGAAATTCTCCGGAGATTGCCCATCGTTCGCAAACCAATTTGGAGGAGCGGAGCTGATGACGACGCGCCGAACCTTCCTTGGAGCGGCCTCGAGCCTGGCGTTTTCGAACCTCTTCTCAAAGGCCAATGCCGCCGATCCCAACCAGACCGGAATAGATACCATGCACCCAGACCTGATCCTCCATAACGGTCGTTTCACGACCCTTGACCGCACCAATCCAAACGCGACCGCGGTCGCCATCAAGGATGGACTGTTTCTTGAAGTCGGTTCGGACAGCGAGGTCATGTCCCTTGCTGGTTCCAACACCAGGATCGTCGATCTCAAGGGCAAGCGCGTTCTGCCCGGCCTCATCGATAACCACACCCACGTTGTGCGTGGCGGGTTAAACTACAATATGGAATTGCGCTGGGACGGCGTGCGCTCGCTGGCAGATGCAATGGACATGCTCAAGCGCCAGGTGGCGATAACGCCAGCCCCGCAATGGGTGCGTGTTGTCGGCGGGTTCACCGAACACCAGTTTGCGGAGAAGCGTCTGCCGACGATCGAGGAGATCAACGCGGTCGCGCCAGATACCCCAGTATTTCTGCTGCACCTCTATGATCGCGCGCTCTTGAACGGTGCTGCACTGCGCGCCGTCGGTTACACCCGCGATACGCCCAATCCACCCGGTGGCGAAATCACCCGTGATGCCAACGGCAATCCGACTGGTCTGTTGCTGGCCAAGCCTAATGCCGGCATTCTCTATTCCACCCTTGCCAAGGGACCCAAACTGCCTCTCGACTATCAGGTCAACTCCACCCGCCATTTCATGCGTGAGCTCAATCGTCTTGGCGTAACGGGTGTGATTGATGCAGGCGGTGGCTTCCAGAACTACCCTGATGACTACGAGGTCATTCAAAAACTCTCTGACGAGAACCAGATGACGGTGCGTCTGGCCTATAATCTCTTTACCCAGAAGCCCAAGGAAGAAAAGCAAGACTTTCTCAACTGGACGTCTTCGGTCAAATACAAGCAGGGCAACGACTATTTCCGTCACAACGGTGCCGGCGAAATGCTGGTCTTCTCCGCGGCGGACTTCGAGGACTTTCGCCAGCCACGTCCGGAAATGGCGCCGGAAATGGAAGGCGAACTCGAAGAAGTGGTGCGCGTTCTGGCCGAGAACCGTTGGCCATGGCGCATGCACGCCACGTATGACGAGACAATCTCCCGTTCGCTTGATGTCTTCGAGAAGGTCAACAAGGACATTCCGCTTGAAGGTTTGAACTGGTTCTTCGACCATGCCGAAACCATCTCGGACCGGTCCATCGACCGCATTGCGGCCCTTGGTGGCGGCATCGCAACCCAGCATCGCATGGCCTATCAGGGCGAATATTTTGTCGAGCGATATGGCCAAGGCGTTGCCGAAGCGACCCCACCGATCCGAAAGATGCTCGACAAGGGCGTCAACGTTTCCGCCGGCACGGATGCGACCCGCGTCGCCTCCTACAACCCTTGGGTCTCGTTGTCCTGGATGGTGACCGGCAAGACGGTTGGTGGCATGCAACTCTATCCGCGTGCCAACTGCCTCGATCGCGAGACGGCTCTGCGGATGTGGACTGAAAAAGTCACATGGTTTTCGAATGAAGAAGGCAAGAAAGGCCGTATCGAGAAAGGCCAGTTCGCCGACCTTGTCGTTCCCGACAAGGACTTCTTCTCCTGCACCGAAGACGAGATCTCGTTCCTGGTATCGGAGCTGACCATGGTTGGCGGCAAAATCGTCTATGGAGCGGGTGACTTCAAAACGCTCGACGAGAACGACGTGCCGCCTGCAATGCCCGACTGGTCTCCAGTCCGCAAGTTCGGCGGATATGCGGCATGGGGCGAGCCGGAAGGTGCTGGCGCGCGGTCTCTAAGGCGCACGGCTATCTCGACCTGTGGCTGCGCCAGCGATTGCGGCGTGCATGGTCACGACCATGCGGGAGCCTGGACCTCGAAACTGCCGATCGCCGACCTCAAGGGTTTCTTCGGCGCTCTTGGCTGCTCTTGCTGGGCAGTCTGATCGTGCCCTCGCTTGGGCGACTTCTGTTCGCCCAAGCGATCCGACCCTATAATTGCAATATTGGCAATTAAATCGAAACTATTGCTGCAATTGTTGGCAGAGCGATCACCGGCCAATATCGCTCCATCAAACGCGGCCGCTCGATCACGTCAGCGACCAAAAAGGAGCAGGATATGACCTACCAATCCCCTATATCGAATTCGGCCTTGAGCGGACTTGCACGCGTCGTCGGCTCTCCCATTACGAGAACTGTATCGCTGCTTGCTCTCTGCGCTGCCTACATCCAGGGTCCACTCACCAAGATTTTCGATTTCAATGGCGCGCTTGCTGAGATGAATCATTTCGGTCTGCGCCCTGCTGCTCTCTTTGCCGTCGTCGTCATCGTGTTCGAGCTTACGGCCTCTGCGATGGTGGTCTCGGGCTTCCTGCGCTGGGCAGGCGCGCTCGCACTTGCAGGCTTTACGCTTCTCGCAACGTTCATTGCTCTTCGCTTCTGGGAAATGGCGCCCGGCATGGACCGCATGATGGCAACGAACGCCTTCTTCGAACACGTCGGTCTGGCCGGTGCATTCATCTTCGTTGCAGCGGCCGACCTTGCAAAGGGAGCGGGTAAATGAGCGCCGCGAAAACATCCGGGGGCACTTTTGCTCCTCTCGCACAGCCCGTCTTCGCGGTCCTGTGGATTGCAACGGTTCTCGGCAATACCGGAAGCTTCATGCGCGATGTCGCAAGCTCATGGCTGATGACGGACCTCTCGGCATCGCCTGCTGCAGTCGCCATGGTTCAGGCGGCCGGAACATTGCCGATCTTCCTGCTTGCCATTCCGGCAGGCGTTCTCACCGACATTCTGGATCGCCGCAAGTTCCTGATTGCGGTCCAGCTCCTGCTGGCCTCCGTAAGTATCTCGCTGATGGTCCTCTCGCAGACAGGCATGCTTTCCGTGAGCGCACTGATCGGCCTGACCTTCCTCGGCGGCGTTGGTGCCGCATTGATGGGCCCGACCTGGCAGGCGATTGTTCCTGAACTGGTGAAACGCGAGGACGTGAAGAGCGCTGTCGCTCTCAACTCCCTCGGCATCAATATCGCTCGTTCCATCGGCCCAGCTGCTGGCGGTTTGCTTCTGGCAGCGTTCGGGGCGGGGATCACCTATGGCGCAGACGTTGCAAGCTACATCTTCGTTATCGCGGCTCTGGTGTGGTGGCCACGTGCCAAAAACGCCAACGACGCTCTACAAGAGAACTTCTTCGGCGCGTTCAGGGCTGGCCTACGTTACACTCGCTCAAGCCGCCCCCTGCATGTCGTCCTTCTTCGTGCCGCCATCTTCTTCGCATTCGCCAGTGCCGTCTGGGCACTTCTTCCGCTGGTTGCCCGTCAACTGCTGGGTGGTGATGCCAGCTTCTACGGTATTCTGCTTGGTGCGGTCGGCGCCGGTGCGATCGGTGGAGCATTGGTCATGCCGAGGCTACGCGAACGCCTGAGCTCGGATGGTTTGCTTCTTGGCGCAGCGGTGATCACCGCAGTTGTCATGGGTGTCCTTTCGCTCGCCCCGCCGAAGATCGTCGCCATTATCGCTCTTCTGTTCCTCGGTGGTGCTTGGATCACCGCCCTGACGACCCTGAACGGCGCAGCCCAGGCTGTTCTGCCCAACTGGGTGCGTGGGCGTGGCCTCGCTGTCTATCTGACCGTATTCAACGGAGCCATGACGGCGGGCAGCCTCGGCTGGGGTGCTGTGGGCGAAGCCGTTGGAATTCAGACGACATTGCTTATCGGTGCAGCTGGCTTGCTCGTTGCGGGGTTCATCATGCACCGCGTAAAGCTCCCGGCTGGTGACGCCGACATGGTGCCGTCCAACCACTGGCCGGAACCGCTGGTCGCCGAGCCTGTTGCTCATGACCGTGGTCCTGTCCTGATCCTCATCGAGTACAAGGTCGAGAAACAGCATCGTTCAGCCTTCCTGCGTGCTCTCGACCACCTGTCTCAAGAACGCCGCCGCGATGGTGCCTATGGGTGGGGTGTGACGGAAGATTCCGCCGATCCGGAAAAGATCGTCGAGTGGTTCATGGTGGAATCCTGGGCTGAGCACCTCCGCCAGCACAAGCGGGTTTCCAACGCCGATGCAGACGTGCAGGGAAAGGTTCTGACCTACCATGTTGGTCCGGACAAACCCGTCGTTCGTCACTTCCTGACGATCAATCGGCCAGGGGCGGCGTAAATATTCCATAAAAAGGGCGGCTCTGGCCGCCCTTTTTTCATGCCATTTGACGCAGGAAACTTGGAGCCGACTAAACTTTTCTCATTCATCCGTTGTCGTGATAAGGTACCAGATGGATGTCGGCCATCATGCAAGCGGCATCTCAAAACACGAGCGCTATCGCGCCAATCGATTTGGTTTTCTCGCCCATCCTCCCCGCCAGAAAAGCCTGACCAAACGGCGCATATACGGATCGATTAACCGGCTCCTGCTGCATTCGAAGCGAAAAAGCCGCAATCCAGCTTTACAACTGTCTGAAAGACGTGGAGGAGCGTGGCACCGTGAAACATCCTATCCCAGCGCTGTTTGTATGTATGGCGTCGCTCGTCGCCTCAACCGCCCCCGTTTTCGCAAATTGCTTTTCTCTGGTTGGGCGGCCTGAATGGCCGCTCATTGCAGGGGCAGTTTCCTCAGCACAGGTTTGTGAGCAGCTCCCAGCCGGGCCCAACCAAACTCGCAGTTTCCGCGTGCAATCCGCAGAACTTTGCCGTGGCGTGGATCAAAACTCCACTCTCAGAGCTACGGCCATAGTTACTTGCGAAAGCCCTCCCGACGCGCTTTTCGAGATGCCACCGATGCAGTCGGAGATTGCGGTGATCGTTTCAGTCAACGAAAGAGCATGCAAAATCACCGATGCTCAAATTCAGATCGGCGGTGAGCTGGGAAGGCTGCTGCCCGGCACGGTGGATGCCAGCGAACTCGCGAGGCGCTGGACGGGGTCGCAATTGTCGCAACTCTGCCAGATGCGTTAGTTTTATGAGCGCGTGGTCTACTCCATCTCTCGAAAGACGGCCTGGGTAACAGTGGGCGGCTGACGGTGGCTGCCCCATGGATCGCGTATGCCGATTTATGAGCCTCGCTAATAAGTGTTAGCGAAAAGGCGCATCTAATCATCTTCTTTTGCTTCCCTATGTTGAGATATGGCGTTTCTCCGAGTGCGCCAGGCCATCAACAACGAATGGAGCTGGAGATGAGAGATCACTCACATTTGGAACTTTCGCGGCGGGACTTACTTGTTTCCTCGGCGGCGGCAATTGCTGTCACGGGAGTTGCGGCAAAAGGAGCCGCAGCACAGTCCTCGGGGGAAGAAATGAATTTCAAGACAAGTGTTTCCTTCAAAGTGAACGGCGAGATGCATGATCTCGAACTCGACAATCGCACGAGCTTGCTCGACGCCTTGCGCGAGCACCTTCATCTAACCGGCACAAAGAAAGGCTGCGATCACGGACAGTGCGGCGCTTGTACCGTGATGGTGGATGGACGCCGGATCAATTCGTGCCTGACGTTGGCTGTGATGCACGACGGTGACGAGGTCACCACCATCGAGGGCCTCGGACAGCCTGGAAACCTGCATCCCATGCAAGCCGCGTTCATCAAACACGACGGTTTTCAGTGTGGTTACTGTACTCCCGGACAAATCTGTTCCTCCGTGGCGGTCTTGGAGGAAATTAAGTCGAATATCCCAAGCCACGCCACTGCAGACATTTCCGCAAAGGTGGAAGTCACCGCGGCAGAAGTTCGGGAACGAATGAGCGGAAACATCTGTCGATGCGGCGCCTACTCGAACATTCTCGATGCAATTGCCGAAGTCGGGGGGATCGAAGCATGAGAGCCTTCACATACGAGCGAGCCACAACGGCTCAGGCGGCAGCGAAAGCGGCAGCAGCCAATCCGGAAGCCAAATTCATCGCCGGCGGGACAAATATCCTGGACTTGATGAAGCTGGAGATCGAGCACCCGGCGCATCTCATCGACATCAACGGAGTTGGTCTCGACAAGATCGAAACCACCTCTGATGGCGGTCTGCGCATAGGGGCTCTGGTCCGCAATACCGATCTGGCAAGCGACGAGACTGTCCGTCGCGACTATGGTTTGCTTACCCGCGCCCTGGTCGCCGGGGCGTCTGGTCAACTGCGAAACAAGGCCACCACCGCGGGCAATCTCCTACAGCGCACGCGCTGTCCGTATTTCTATGACACCAACCAACCGTGCAACAAGCGGCAGCCGGGAAGCGGATGTTCGGCCCTTGGCGGTTTTTCGCGACAGCATGCAGTCGTTGGAAGCAGCGAATCCTGTATCGCCACTCATCCCAGCGACATGGCTGTTGCGATGAGGGCGCTCGACGCAACCGTCGAAACGGTCAATGGCGACGGCCGTAGCCGCGCAATCCCGATCGCAGACTTTCACAGGCTTCCCGGCGATACCCCACACATCGAGACGGTCCTGGAGCCGGGCGAGTTCATAACTGCGGTCACGCTGCCGAAGCCAATTGGGGGCAAGCATATCTATCGCAAGGTGCGCGATCGGGCCTCCTACGCGTTTGCGCTCGTATCCGTCGCTGCGGTGATCCAGCCGGATGGCACCGGCCGCGTGGCTGTCGGTGGCGTCGCTCACAAACCCTGGCGAACAGGCTCAGGTGACCGGGAGCTGAAGAGCGGTGCAAAAGCCGCAAGCGCGGCACTTCTCGGCGACGCTCGCCCGACGGAGCAAAATCGCTTCAAGATAACCCTCGTGGAACGAACGATCGGTGCGGTGATCGCAGAGGCAAGGGGATAACGACCATGAAATTCGACACACCTGCAATCAACAATCCCATCGACCGGATGAAAGTCGTCGGTCAGCCTATCCCACGCATTGACGGCCAAGAGAAAACGACGGGCCGAGCAATGTATGCCTACGAATGGCACGATCCGAATATTCCTTACGCCTACGGGTATCCGGTCGGTGCCGCGATTGCGAAGGGCCGTATCCGGTCGATATCGACCGACGCCGCAAAGCGGTCCCCCGGCGTTTTGACGGTTGTCACCACCTTGGACGTGGGCAAGCGCGAGAAGGGTAAATTCAACACAGCCAATCTTTTTGGTGGCGATGAAGTCCAGCACTATCACCAGGCGGTGGCAGTGGTCGTCGCAGAAACCTTCGAGCAGGCGCGCGCCGCAGCTTCGCTTGTGACAGTAGAATATGAAACTGCGCCCGGGAGCTTCGATCTCAAGAAGGCCAAGGACAGTGCGGTCAAGCCCGACGAGAAGCAGCAGCCCGACACGGCAGTCGGTGACTTCGAGGGAGCCTTCAAGAGCGCACCGGTCACTCTCGACGAAAGTTATACCACTCCAGATCAGTCACATTCCATGATGGAGCCCCATGCGTCCATCGCTGCGTGGCATGGCGATAAACTGACCGTTTGGACGTCCAGCCAGATGATTGATTGGTGGCGATCCGATCTGGCGACTACACTTGGTATCGACAAGGACAATATCCATTTGATGTCGCCATTCATAGGCGGGGGTTTCGGGGGTAAGCTTTTCTTGCGGGCCGACGCGGTGCTCGCTGCCTTTGCAGCAAAGGCTACTGGACGTCCGGTCAAGGTTGCGCTTCCCCGTCCGTTCATAGCCAACAACACGACGCATCGGCCGGCGACGATCCAGCGTATTCGCATTGGAGCGACACAGGACGGCAAAATCACCGCGATTGCTCACGAAAGCTGGTCGGGTGACCAGCCTGGGGGCCAGCTGGAAACGGCTGTCAATCAGACACGACTGCTCTACGCGGGTGAGAACCGGATGACTGCCATGAGACTGGCCACGCTTCACTTGCCCGAAGGCAATGCGATGCGGGCGCCCGGCGAAGCGCCGGGGTTGATGGCCCTCGAGATCGCCATAGACGAGATAGCCGAAAAGGTGGGCGTCGATCCGGTCGAGTTTCGGATACTCAACGACACTCAGGTCGATCCTGAGAAGCCCGAGCGCGCTTTTACCCAAAGGAACCTGGTCGGCTGTCTCAAGCTCGGGGCGGAACGGTTTGGCTGGAACCAGCGCGGCAAGCCGGGTTCCCGACGAGAAGGAAACTGGCTTATCGGATCGGGTGTTGCAGCCGCTTTGCGAAACAATCTTCTCCTCCCATCCGCAGCAAGGGTTCGGCTCGGCGTGGACGGTATTGCAACGGTTGAAACCGATATGACCGATATCGGGACCGGCAGCTATACAATCATCGCACAAACAGCAGCTGAGATGTTGGGCCTGCCGGTCGATCGAGTAGCCGTTCAGCTGGGCGATTCCCGCTTTCCGGTTTCGGCGGGGTCGGGCGGGCAGTTCGGCGCGAACTGTTCTACCTCCGGCGTCTACGCAGCCTGCGTGAAGCTTCGTGAGGCGGTGGCGCAGAAACTCGGCTTTAACACTGATGACGTCGTGTTCGAGAACGGACAGGTTCGATCTGGAAACCGTTCGGTAGCGCTTACGGAGGCGGCTGCGCCAAACGGCCTTGTTGGCGAGGATGGAATGGAATGGGGCGATCTTTCCGAAGCCCATCAACAGTCAACGTTCGGTGCCCACTTCGTGGAAGTCGGCGTTGACGTGGCCACGGGTGAAACGCGCATTCGACGCATGCTGGCCGTCTGTGCGGCCGGACGGATCCTGAACCCGATAACAGCGCGCAGCCAGGTGATTGGTGCCATGACAATGGGTGTGGGTGGAGCGCTGTCAGAGGAGTTGGCGGTCGATACGAAGCAAGGCTTCTTCGTCAACCACGATCTGGCTGGCTACGAAGTTCCGGTGCATGCCGACATTCCCCATCAGGAAGTGATTTTCATGGACGAAGCAGACCCCATGTCGTCGCCGATGAAGGCCAAGGGCGTTGGCGAGCTTGGTCTCTGCGGGGTTTCTGCAGCTGTCGCCAACGCAATCTACAATGCCACCGGGGTGAGGGTGCGTCACTATCCTGTGACGCTCGACAAGATCATAGGCGGGCTGCCGGATGTTGCATGACGACATCGCCGCCCTCACGGATATCTGTCCTCAGGAGGATATCCAAGCTGCGACAAAGCCGACGCCGGTCAGGTCGTTGCTCACCGATGATACGGAAGAAATATTTGGCTTTGCGATAAGAGAGCTTGCAAAGGGCAGGGTGGCACTTGCCACCCTTGTCGAAATTCGCGGGGGAGCGGCTCGCGCGCTTGGATCCCATGTCGCCGTTGCGGCCGATGGTCGTTTTTGTGGTTATGTGTCTGGGGGCTGCATCGAGGCAGCGGTCGCTTCCGAGGCGCTCGACGCAATGGGCGAGAACAGAGATAGGGAGGTGAAGTTCGGATTAGGCTCCCCCTTTTTCGACATTGCCTTGCCGTGCGGCGGTGGGATTACCGTGTCGATCCACGTGCTGCAAAATACCGAGATGTTGAGCGGCGTTCTTGAACAGCTTCATCAGCGCCGGACCACGGGCCTGCGCTACACGAGGCAGACCCAACAGCTCGAGATCGTCGAGCCGCCATCGCGGGCCGGTTACGCCGACGACCGCTTTTTCACGGTCTATCGGCCGCGCACGCGTGTCGTGATTTCCGGTCAAAGTATAGAGGCCGAGAGGGCCGCTGATATAGCCCAATCCTCCGGCTACGAGGTGGTGGCCTGCACAGCGAACGAAAAAGTTGTGCCCGATATCGATCAGTACACCGCTGTTGTTCTTCTCCATCACGACCTTGATGCGGAGCAGGCCGTTCTGCAAGCCGCGTTACGGTCACCCGCATTCTACATCGGCGCCTTGGGGAGCACCCATACACACCGTAGACGGGTCGATTTCCTTGTCAGCTCCGGTTTCTCCCGGGCAGATACTGATCGGATAAGGGCACCGATCGGGCTTTTCGGGCCAACCCGCGATGCGAACTCCCTTGCCCTGTCCATCCTTGCCGACATCGCGGCAAGCCGCTTGTCCCTCTATGCGTGAGGTTCGGTGTGGAAGCGGCAGGAGATAGACGAGTTTCAGTTGCCGTGGTTGTACTGGCCGCTGGACGATCAAGCAGGATGGCGGGTGCCGGGCACAAGCTTCTTGCGCGTTTTCGGGAAACTAGCCTCGTTCGTCGGGCCGCATTGGCAGCTATTGGGGCCGGCAGTCGTTCTGTGGTTGTTGTGACCGGATACCGAAGCTCGGACGTCGAGGCCGAAATTGCAGGGCTCGACCTGATCATCGCGAGAAACTCCAACTTCAGTGACGGAATGGCAAGCTCGATCGTGCTCGGCGTCCAGCGCGCCGCGTTGCAAGCTCCCGACGGGATTATGATCATGCTTGCGGATATGCCGTTGCTTGAACCTGCGGATATTGACGCACTCATCGGCGCTTTTGCGGAGAGAAACGGAAAGGCGATTATTCGCGCGGTGTGCGAAGGAAATCCGGGAAACCCGGTTGTCTTTCCTCGCGCCGCATTCCCGCAGCTCATGGAGCTTATAGGCGACAGCGGCGCGCGCAAGATAATCACCCAATCTGGTCTCGACGTCATCGACATAGAGATCGGCGAAAGCGCCAAGGTGGACATAGACAACACAGAGCAGCTCGTTGCTTTAGGTGGCCATCCAGAAATCGACTGATCATCGAAACCTCATGTGTGCAGAGGCGTGGATCGCTTTTTTTACATCGACACACCTTTTTATTGTCCATCACCGAACATTTGTCGTGCTTAACGCGTTCCTTCAGTTGCGGCACAATGATGTGCCCATGGAGGTGGTCATGACCAAATTCGCGCTTTACGTTCCGCTCGAGGCAATGCCCGGCAAGGAACAGGAGGTCGCCGAGTTTCTGCAATCAGCCTTACCGCTGGTCAATGCAGAGCCCGGCACGATTTCCTGGTATGCGATACAGGGAGGCCCAAGTTCGTTTGCAATCTTCGATACGTTCGACGATGAGGACGGTAGGGATGCGCATTTAAATGGCCAAGTCGCTGCAGCCTTGATGGCGAAGGCAGAGGCAGGGGACCTGTTCGCCAAGCCGCCGCAGATACACATGCTGTCTATCCTCGCCGAAAAGCGTTCATAACCCAGACTATTCGGCCCTCACGATGTCGAACAGATGGGCTCAGATCGGCAACAAAATGAGATAATATCTCGTTCACCAATGGCTGGCGGCTGGGATTGCGGTAGCAATCATAAAAGCATCCGTTAGTGGTCGGTAGTTCGAACAAAGCTAGCGCGTGCAGAGTTCTTCCGTCGCTTCGAGCTAATACCTTTGACTTTGACGGACCTTCAGCATTGTGCAACCGTCGCCACATAGACCGGCGTCGGCGCGTAGATCCTCGTCGAGAGCTTTGAGTCCTTTGTGCAGGGAAAGATACTCTCATGCGGATCGTGATCTTCGTTCCAAAGGACGTGCATTCTCTGGAGCTTGCAGGGCTAATGGACGTGTTTGCCGAAGCAAATGCCCGTGTTGAAAAGTTATTCTACGAAGTTGCTGTCTTGGCAGGGCACGAGGGCACGATCCGCTGTGCATCCGGGCTAAAAATCCTGACCGACTGCGCTTACGACGCGTACCTTGGTAGCCCCGATACATTGCTTGTGGCCGGGAGCGTCGGAGTTCCGCAAAGTCCGGGCGGGCGTGTTGTCGACTGGATTGTTAAAATCGCGGCTCAGGCGCGGCGCTATGGCTCCGTCTGCACGGGGGCATTCGTGCTTGGCGAGGCAGGTCTACTAAAAGACCGGCGTGTTACGACGCACTGGCAGTTCGCGTCACTGTTGGCCGAGCGCTTCCCCGAGACGCGGGTGGAAAGCGACCGGGTTTTTGTCCGTGATGGCGCGATGATCACGTCGGCCGGTTCCAGCGCGGCTATAGATCTCGGCCTTTCCCTCGTCGAGGAGGACTTGGGCCGGGAGATTGCGCTCTACGTTGCTCGCCGGCTCGTCGTGTTTCTGAAGCGACCAGGCGATCAGTCACAGTTCAGCGTGCATCTGGCGGCACAGGCTATCGACCGCAGCCGTCTACACAACGTCCAGCAATATGTTCTGAACCATCCTGCGGCGGACCTCTCTGTCAGCGCCTTGGCGACGATCGCGGCCATGAGTGTGCGGAACTTTACGCGTGTTTTTTCGCAGGAGGTCGGTATATCGCCATCAGACTATGTCGACCGGACCCGTATCGACGTTGCGCGCTTCCTTTTGGAAGGGAGCCGCCTGCCAATCGCTTTGGTGGCAGCGAGAAGTGGTTTTGGATCGACACGCGCGATGCGCCGTGCCTTTGTTTCGCACGCTGGAGTGACGCCGTCCGACTACCGTGATCGCTTTCGGACGTCTGGCGATGGCGCGAGAATCAGTTTGTCCGAAAACGGCTGACGCTTGTCCTGGAACCGCCTCGGCTGCGGGTTGCCCCGTCTGTGTTCGCCGTCCATGGTTCTTGTCATGGAAGAATTCGAAAAACGCATGCAGTCGCACCCCATGCAGCCCGCGCCGGTCATGTCGGACAATGCGCTTCTCAGCTCCGACGCTATCAGGCCAATTCTTGCGACGCTGGTCGAAGAACTAACCGATGGGATCGCGATCGCACAGCGTTTGGGCGCCAATTCGCCCTTGCTCTATGTCAATAAGGCTTTCGAGCATCTGACTGGCTACGCTCGGAACGAGGTCGTCGGGAAAGATTGCCGCTATTTGCAGGGCAACGAGCGCGACCAACAAGAGGTCGTCCACATTCGCGCTGCGATCGAGGCGGCGGAGCCTCTGGACTCAACGCTGCGTAACTATCGAAAGGACGGGTCGGCGTTCTGGAACAGTCTCAGTCTCCGGCCTGCCTGGGTGGGCGAAGAACTATTCTACGTCGGCATACTGCGCGACGTCTCGGCGATTCGCCAGGCGCACACCGCGCTGGATCGTGTCGCGAACCTCGACGCGACCACGGGTTGCCTGAACCGTCAAGCATTTATCCTGGCTACCGAGGAGCGTTTCGCAACCAATGCCAAAGCGACGCCCTTGGTCGTGAAGCTGGATGTGATCGGTTTTCACGATTTCAACACGGGATACGGTTTCGAAGTCGGGGATGCCCTGCTTTATGAAACAGGGCGGCGGCTGCGGGACGTGGGCGCTGCCCAGGTGGGACGCATGGGCGCCAATGAGTTCGCTTTGGCTTTTGAGCTCACGGATGGATCAAGTGCGGATACTATTGTGGCAGCGGTATTCGCTTCGCTTGCCGCTGACTTCGTCGTGCCAGGTGCAAGTGTCTCACTGCGTTTCGCCATCGGCTATGCGGTGGGGCAGCCTCGGGCGAGACCCATTTCGCTGATCCGGAATGCCGGCATCGCCCTGTGGGCCGCCAAGTCCGCCCCTCTGGGTGGTCCGCGACGGTTTCGAGACTCGGATCACGAACAGGCAAGCCGACGCGTGCGAATGACTCGCGAATTGAAGGTCGCGGTCGCGAATGACGAATTTGTGTATCACTTCCAACCCCAGGTAGACCTTGCAACCGGCGAGTGGGTGGGTGCGGAAGCTCTGATACGCTGGAATCATCCTCTGTTTGGCAGCCAGCTCCCCGGAAGTTTCGTCGAGACTGCCGAGCGATCAGGTCTGCTGCTTGATCTGACCGAACGAAGTCTGACGACCGTCGCAGCTTATGCACGGCGCATTAACGCGCATCGCGGCAAGGCTTTGCGCTTTGCGGTGAATGTATCCGCCGGGGAGTTCCTGCAGCATGACATGGCCGAAATGCTGGATCGGGTCCTGTGCCTGACCACGGCCGACCCGGCATGGTTGACGCTTGAGATCACCGAAAGCATGTTTCTCAGCGATACACCCGGCGTGATGGACGCATTTCAGCGGCTGCGACAGAGCGGCGTCGGCCTTTCCGTCGATGACTTCGGCACGGGCTATTCAAACCTGCGATCGCTCGAAACCTTTCCGGTTACCGAGATCAAGATAGACCGCACCTTTATCAGCGAACTCGCAACGAGGCCGTCCAGAAGGGTGATTGTCCAGGCCGTTATCGATCTTGGACGCGCCCTTGGGTTAACTGTGGTTGCAGAAGGCGTGGAGACCGAGGCCCAGCGCAAAATGCTTCGCGAAATGGGCTGTCCGGTCGGCCAAGGCTACCTTTTCGGCCGTCCCATCGACGCCGAAGTTTTTGCAGCCGGCTTGGCACGGATCGGGAGCGACGGGGTGGAAACAGTCTAAGGTCAGCGGGAGTCAGGACCGATTTGGCCCCGCGAGTAATCGCGGAGCCAAGAGACGCTGATTAGATGAGGCTGACGTTCTCGGCCTTGGACTTTCCAGTCTTGCGGTCCTGTCCCACATCGTAGCTGACCTTCTGGCCATCCTGAAGAGAACCACCAAACCCTACGGCGGAGATGTGGACGAAGACGTCCGGGCCGCCGTTGTCCGGAGTGATGAAGCCGAAGCCCTTGTCCTGTGCGAAAAATTTGACGGTACCTGTTGCCATGTTATCCTCGTTAATTGAATACGACGCGGTAATACTATTGTTCGATGGCGGTGGCCACAAGGCTTTATGGCCTTCTCGAGACAAGTCGCCGTGGATGAGTGGCTTTCAAAAACGCCTGTTTTGCGGTCTCAGTCACGATCAGCACGCGATCTGTTGAATTTCAGCACGAATTAATTCGTATTTCCATTCTGCTCCCGCGCACAAAAATCGAAGCAACGAGGTGCTTATGAACAAATTTGTCGCGTTGAGCGGGCCTGATCTTGATCGGCAAAGCAGCGCGGTTTGAAGGCGTAAAGAGTTGCGGCCGCCGAGATCGCTTGCTCTATGTGCATACAACGTCTCTATAGCGGTCAAAATGCTTAAATTTTAGTCTTTTCCAGTGTTGCGGATATTTTCATCGATCTATCTTGCGGACGCGCTATTTGCGTGCTTGTATAGACAACCTAGGCAGTCATCACAGTTGCCGAGCCTGAAGGCGCAGACAGAGCGCAGGAGAGATTTGCATGATCGTCTTCGACAACGTCACCAAGCAATATGCGGGCGCGGCTACTGCCGTAAACGGTTTGTCCCTGACGGCGCCAAACGGCAAACTGACCGTGTTCGTCGGCCCTTCGGGGTGCGGGAAAACCACATCCTTGCGGATGATCAACAGGTTGATCGTACAATCGTCCGGGTCGATCCTTCTTGACGGCGAACCGACAGATGGCATGGACGTGGCACTGCTGCGTCGTCGTATCGGTTATGTCATCCAGCATGCCGGGCTTTTCCCCCATCGCACCGTTGTTCAGAACATAGCGACCACTGCGCGGCTAAACGGAGCGCCAAAGGAAAAAGCACTGCGCACGGCGCATGAGTTGCTTGAGCGTGTAGGGCTGACCGCCGCCTTTGCCGATCGTTATCCGTGGCAGCTTTCGGGTGGCCAGCAGCAACGCGTCGGCGTTGCACGTGCACTCGCTTCCGATCCCAAATTCATGCTGATGGACGAACCCTTCAGTGCTGTCGATCCCGTCGTTCGCACACAGTTGCAGGACGAATTTCTTCGCTTGCAGCGTGAGATTGGCAAGACCATCATCATGGTGACCCATGATATTGACGAAGCGTTGAAGCTTGGCGATCAGGTTGCTGTTTTGCGTGCCGGCGGAACGCTTGCGCAGATCGCCACTCCAGAAGAATTGCTGGCGCGCCCGGCAGATGCCTTCGTGGCGGACTTTATCGGCCGGGACAGAGGGTATCGCTTCCTGAGTTTCGCCGAATTTGATGGTGCAGTCCCTCTCGGTGCGGAGCCGACAGCCTTGCTCGGCGCAACACCGGACAGCCTTCGTGGCGTTGCAACGGATCGCTGGGTTCTGGTGACTGACGCCGAACATCGTCCGATCGGATGGGCCGATGCGCAGGGTCTCAGGCAGCCACTGCGTGAGGGAGATCTCAATCTCAGCGGTACGCTGGCGCCGGAAGGTAGCAGTTTGCGCCATGTGCTAGATGCAGCGTTGAGTTCGCCCTCCGGCCGCGGGGTCATCGTAGGGTCAACGGGCCAGCTTGTCGGCACCGTCACACTCTCTGATGTCGCCAAAGCCATCGAAGCCGCGCGGGTCGGTCGCTTCGGAGGTCAGCCATGAGGTTTGATTGGCTCTACCGGGAATCCGGGCGGATTTTCGAGCTTTTTATCTGGCATCTCGGCCTTTCGGTCATCCCGGTGGTGATCGGCCTGCTTCTTGCCCTGCCGCTCGGTTGGATTGCGCAGCGGGCCGGTTTATTCCGGTCGACCCTGCTGGGGGTTGCCGGACTTCTTTACACAATTCCGTCGCTTGCGCTGTTCGTACTGCTGCCGCTGGTGCTCGGCACCCGTATACTCGATCCGCTAAACGTCGTCGTCGCGCTGACGATCTACGCGTTGGCGCTTCTGGTGCGAACAGTGAACGATGGTTTGGAATCGGTTTCGCCAGACGTCCTCCAGGCGGCCAATGCCATGGGCTACAGACAGGTTGCGCGTCTGGTGATGGTGGAGCTACCTCTCGCCGTTCCTGTGATTGCCGCCGGATTGCGTGTGGCCGTGGTTTCCAATGTCAGCATCGTTTCCGTTGCGGCACTGGTTGGAACGCCGCAACTTGGTCTGCTCTTCACGCAGGGGCTTCAACTGCGGTTCCTGACGCCGATCATAGCAGGCATCGTACTCTGCGTGCTTCTCGCAGCCTTGCTGGACGGGCTTGTTCTGTTCATTTCACGTCGCCTGACGCCGTGGCAGCCTGGGAGTGCGGCGCGATGATCGAATGGTTTAGCGATCCAGCTCACTGGACAGGGAGTGATGGTGTCATCGTTCTCGTCGGTCAGCATCTGGCTTATAGCTTTGCGGCCCTTTTTCTCGCCTGTCTGATTGGCTTGCCGGTTGGGCTTTATGTGGGACACACGGGACGCGGTGTCGTCTTCATCGCGGGTCTTGCAAATGCGCTGCGCTCCCTTCCAAGCCTCGGCCTGATCGCACTTCTTGTGATTGTTTTTGGCCCCGTTTTCGCATCCGATATGGCTTTTATCGTACCCAGCCTTATCGTGCTCGTGCTTCTGGCCGTGCCGCCGATCATGACTGGCAGTTACGCCGGTATCGCGGCGGTGGATCCCGCTGCGGTGGATGCTGCAAGAGGCATGGGGAAACGTCCGCTCGATATTCTGTTCGATGTGGAACTGCCCTGCGCTCTGCCATTGATCTTTTCCGGTCTGCGCAGCGCCACGCTTCAGATCATCTCGACCGCAACTATCGCCGCTTATGTTTCTCTTGGTGGTCTCGGTCGCCTGATCATCGATGGGCGGGCGCAGAACGATTATTATCAGATGGCCGCAGGTGCCGTTCTCGTCGGTGCGTTGGCCCTGACCGTGGATCTGATCATCGGCGTCATATCGAGGGTCACCGTATCACCAGGGCTGACGCGTCGAGCGAAGCGGTAGAGGTTCTAAAATAACGCGGTTTTCTATTCCACGACTGTTTCAACATAAAGGAGAAGCTCGCATGGCATTCAGGATCATCACTGCCGCCAGCGCATTTGCGCTCATGGCACTTTCCGCTGCTTCGGCATTGGCGCAAAGCAATCCGCTGGCCGCGCCAGCCACTCCGCGAACCGATACGACGACAATCATCGTCGGTTCCGCCGACTTCCCCGAAAGCCAGCTTCTGGCGACGATCTACGCCAAGGCCCTTGCCGCCAAGGGTGTTGCCGTCGAAACGAAGTTGAGCATCGGTAGCCGCGAAGTCTATATCCCTGCGTTGCTGGACGGATCAATCGATCTGTTGCCGGAGTATGCTGGTGCGACGCTGAGCTATCTCGACAAGAACGCCACGGCCCATTCGCCGAGCGATGTGGCCGCAGCGCTCAAGGCGGCTCTGCCGAAAGGCGTCTCGATGCTGACACCCTCCGCAGCACAGGATTCCGATAGCGTGGCTGTGACGCGCGCGACCGCTGACAAATACAAGCTGAAGACGATTGCCGATCTCGCACCCGTAGCCTCGCAGCTCGTACTTGGCGGTCCACCGGAATGGAAAACGCGCAAGGAAGGCATTATCGGTCTGAAGGAACTTTATGGCCTCGAGTTCCAGTCGTTCAAATCGCTTGACGTCGGTGGCCCGCTGACCCTTTCGGCACTCATCAACGGTCAGGTCCATGCTGCAAACCTGTTCTCGACCGATCCGGCCATCGCTGCAAACGATCTCATCGTGCTTGAAGACGTCAAGAACCTCTTTCCCGCCCAGAACATCGTACCAGTGATTGCCACACCGAAAGTTAGCGACGTTGTGACAAGCACTCTCGATGCTGTTTCTGCCGCCCTGACGACGAAAGATCTCGTCGTTATGAACGGTCGTCTGGCCAATCACGACAGTTTCGATGTCGTGGCGGGCGACTGGCTGGCCGAACACAAATTGAACTGAATCCATCGGCAAAGGGCGTGGCATTGCCCCGCCCTTTGCCGACAACCCTGCGTATTGGTGACGTCATAGCTATGGATCACGACAGAAAGATTTTCCGGGAAGTGATGCCGCCGATATCTGAGGACGCTCGTGACGCGCAGGGCACCGAAGACCAGAGTTCACCACTCTATGTAAAGCTGAAGGACTATGTCCGCAGTCGCGTCGAGGCGGGTGAGTGGAAGATCGGTCAACGTGTTCCATCGGAAAACGAACTGGTCGATATTCTCGGTGTCAGCCGTATGACGGCCAACCGCGCTTTGCGTGAGCTGGCCGACGAAGGGCTTGTGGTGCGTGTACGCGGCAAAGGTTCGTTCGTTGCGTCCAAGAAGCGCACATCGCAGTTCCAGAGCGTACCCAACATTGCCGAAGAAATAACACGCAACGGCGGTGTTCACAGCGCGCGGGTCATACTTCTTCAAATCGAAACCTGCGATCCAGATCTTGCCGAAGCGCTCGCTGTTCCGGCTGGCAGCCTTGCTGCGCACTCGATCATTGTGCATGCGGAAGACGGCGTGCCGATGCAAATCGAGGATCGTTTCGTCAATTCGGACTGCGCGCCCGATTACATCAAACAGGATTTCAACCTCGTAACACCCAACGGTTATCTCACGCGAGTGGCACCGATCGTGAAAGCCGAGCAGCATATCGAGGCGGTCAGCGCACAGCCCTGGGAATGCAAGCTGCTGGCGATTTCCAAGACGGAACCATGCCTGCTCGTGCGTCGTCGCACATGGTCGACAAAGGGGATCGTGTCTTCTGTCCGCCTCCTTTATCCCGGCAGCCGCTATCGTCTTTACAGCAGTAATTGAGACACGGGCCAACGCCGGCAGTATTCAAAATGGAAAATTCCCGCTCCTCGCAGCCGTTTCTGCATCATAGGAAAACGTCATGACTGTTCTACTGGATGATGGATTGAGTTGGCGCGATGTGGCCCATATCGGCAAGGGCGAGGCACTGCGTGTGTCAGACGCGGCCTATCTGCGGATTGACCGGGCGAGCCAGATCGTTGACAGCATCGTCGAAAGCGGTGTGCGTGCCTATGGCATCAATACCGGGGTCGGTGCACTGTCGGACACTGTGGTGGATCGCACCGCGCAGGGTCGGCTGTCGCGCTCCATTATTCTCAGCCATGCCTGCGGTGTCGGCCCGTTGTTGGATCCTCGCGAAGTTCGGGCAATCATGGCGGCGCAGATCGCCAATTTCGCCCATGGGCACTCCGGTGTCCGACGCGAGATCGTCTCGCATCTGTCGACGTTTCTGGAACAGGATTGTATTCCCGACGTGCCGTCCCGCGGATCGGCGGGCTATCTGGTGCACAACGCGCATGTTGCGCTTGTTCTGATCGGAGAGGGCCAGGCCCGGCTCGGCGGGCGCGTTATGAGTGGACGAGATGCCCTGGCGGCAATGGGACTTCAACCCATCGTGCTGGGTGCCAAGGAAGGGCTGAGCCTCGTCAATGGTACAGCCTGTGCGACCGGTCTTTCCTGCATGGCACTCGCGCGGGCCAATCACCTGCTAGATTGGGCCGATGCCATAGCGGCGCTGACGCTTGAAGCAGCAGGCTGCCAGATCGACGCTTTTGACGAGACGGTTCTCGCGCTGCGTCCCTCGACGGGAATCGCGGCCGTCGGGGCCGCTCTGCGATCCCGGCTTGAAGGCAGTGGGCTGGTTGCCGCCGCTCATGGCAGGCGGACACAGGACGCGCTAAGCCTGCGTGCCGTGCCGCATGCGCATGGTGCTGCACGCGACATCTTCGATGCCTGCGCCTCCATCGTTGACCGAGAGCTCGCCTCCGTCACCGACAATCCCGCGATCCTTGGCACGCCCGAGCAGCCCATCGTCTCGTCGGAGGCCCATGCCGTTGCCCCGGCATTGGGGCAGGCGGCAGACAGTCTCGCCATCGCCATTGCACAGATTGCGTCCATGAGCGAGCGCCGTATCGACAGGCTGGTCAATCCTCTGGTGAGTGGTCTGCCGCCATTTCTGGCGACCGATGCCGGAAGCCATTCAGGTTTCATGATCGCGCAATATACGGCCGTAGCCCTTGTCGGCGATAGCAGACGTCTTTCCGCGCCTGCCTCCACAGATGGAGGGCTGACATCGGGATTACAGGAGGATTTCCTCTCTCATCCCACGGCAGCCGCCAACAAGCTGCTCGCGGTTCTCGACAATGCAGAATATATTCTGGCCATCGAATGGATGGCCGGGGTGCAGGCCCATGATTTCCTGGAAAATGTTGCCGGGCGGGCAGCCGGAACAAATGCGGTCTACAATCTGCTTCGCGAGCACCTCCAGCCCTATTCGGATGACCGGCCCCTGTCTGCGGACATGGAAAAGGCAAGGCTGCTCCTGCGTGATTTCTCGCCACCGGATATGTGATTGAAAGCCGTAAGGCTCGTGCCTTACATGGTGAAAGGCAGATCGATACCCTTGGCGCGGATGAAGGGCAGGCCTTTGCGCCGTGCAGTCCAGCCGATAACGTGAAGGCTCCGGGCGGCCGGTTCATGCCGTTGCGCAAGCATCCAGGATTTGCAGTCGATCGCGGCAATGTCCGCCCGGCCCTCGGCCACTGCGATGACGGAAGCGCGGTGCGCACCGGTTTCGAGACAATTTTCAAACAGATCGAGGCCCGCGCCTTCTGCTTCCAGATCGCGTTTCAAGCTGAGATAGCCGGATAATGACTTGTGCTCGTTGAATGCCAGTATTTTCCCGCTAAGAAATCCTTTCGGCAAAGCGGCCTCACCGGTTTTCGAAGGTTCAGCACCCTCTCCACCGTCTGCTATGCGGGCAATGATGGCGCTGGAATAGAACTCGCCTGCACCACCCTTGATGCCATTATAATCGCTCTGTCCAATCACCTGCACATGATCCTGCAGGCCAAACTCCATTGGGCCCCAGCAGGTGCCGGATATCAGCAGAGCCGGATGCCGCCAGAGCACCGCAAGATCCAATGCATCGGGATCGAGCGTGGCAGGGTCTGCGGCAATGATGGCGCCGTCCTTTCCACGAATACCTCCCGGAACCGCCGGCATATCGCCGTTGCGTCTGGTGAGGCCTTTGGGAGCGTCGATACCCTCTGCTAAAAAACGGGTGCGCATATCGGCCCACAGCTTGTCCGTCTCATTGCGCAGTTCGGGCCAGTCATACATTGGTAGTGCCGCGATCCATGTCACGATGGAATTTCCAGTCTCACGTCTTGTTCCTGCATCGCATGGTCAGAAAAAATCAGAGCGGCAGGCACGACGGGTGACGCGATTAAAACTTGCTCGTCCCGTCTCAAGACAGGATGCGCCACCGGTTCCTTGGCCTTGAAGGCGAAAGCGCGGAACACCTCGAAATAATTGCTGAACACATATCCGTCATTCATCTTCTGCCACTCCGCCCGCCTCTCGCTGTAGAGGGAGGGCAACTTATACCAGGCGGCTGTCGGCATTTTGTGATGCACGAAATGCAGGTTGTTATAGAGAAACAGTGGAGCCAGGATGGAGTTTTCAACAATGATCGTTCTCCCATCCGGCTGTTCGGACCATTGATGTTCGCAGTAGGAGCGAATGGCAATGATGGATATGCCCAGATAGGCCGCCACACTGACGTAGAGCCAGATTGGAACGCCGAAAATCAGGGATATGACCAGCAGTGTCGGAACAAGTCCGGCCAGATGCAGGGTCCAGGCATAGATCACTCGCCGATCACCCTGCGCGATCTTGCGCCATTCGGATATCGTGAAACCAACAACCATCAGCGGAGGACCGATGACCAGACGCCCGATGAACGTATTGTTCCATCCCAGCAGGACCTTGAGGAACGACGGCATCTTTTGCCAGTCGCCCATAGCCCGGTAATAGCTTTCCGGATCGTCGAATGGGTCGGTCAGACGCTCGTCTGCATGGTGTTGCAGATGCGTGCGCTTGTAACTGCGATAGGGGTAGAAAATCCCGAGCGGCAGAAAGACCAAAGCTTCGTTCAGTCGTGCATTGCGCGTGGGGTGCCCATGCAGAACCTCGTGCTGGAGCGAGGAGTGCAGGGCAACTGCAATGCCCATGAGCACCAGAGAAACGATTGGAAACATCGGATACAGAAAATATCCCGCGAAAATCCAGAGACCGTAACAGACCGCCAACAGCGAGACTGTTGGCCATTCAATTCGGTCACGCGTTCTTCTGCGGCGCACGCCAGTCAGCCGCGCCGTCTTCTTTGCCAATATGTCTGTCATTTCATACTCTTGATGCCCCTGTCACCGTAGGGTCGCATCAGTCTCAGCCAGCCACAACGGGTTTATGGTGACCAACTGTTGATTTTGATAACAGTTTAAGGATTATGGTGATAATTATAAACAAACGGGTGAATTATGGACAAACGCGCGCTCGCAGAGTTGTTTCGTGCCCGCCTGATCCAGCTGGTGAACAGGTCAGAAGACAGCCAGGCGTCTTTTGCCGCCGCCATTGGCATTGATCGATCAGCACTTTCGCAATTGCTTTCCGGTGATTCGGCGCGGCTTCCGCGTGTGGAGACGCTGCTGAATATCGCCGAGCGACATTCCGTCTCGCTCGACTGGCTACTCGGTCTTTCCCATGATCAGGGGTTGATGGGGGAATTGCGGCCAAGTTTCGAGATCGAGGAGGGCGGTGCTGATTATACGGATACGCTGTTGATGAAGTGGCATGCGGAAGCTGCAGGCACCAAAATCCGTTATGTTCCGGCACGCATTCCCGATCTGCTTCGCACACCCGAGATCATCGCTTTCGAGGCCATGGGCGCGCATCAGAGTGTGATGGCGCAGGCCAGCGAAACGGCGTTTCGACTCGATTATAATCGCCAGCCTGGTACCGACATGGAAGTTTGCATGCCGCTCGAAACGCTGCAAGCTTTTGCGCAGGGGCGCGGTATGTGGAGCGGTTTGGACCGCGAGACACGTGCCGAACAACTCAAACATATGTCGGGACTTATCAGCGAGCTATACCCATCATTCCGGCTGTTTCTGTTCAATGAAAAAGAACGCTTTTCCGTGCCCTATACGATCTTCGGTTCGCAACGGGCAGCACTTTTCGTCGGCGCCATGTATCTTGTGCTCAACAACGCTGAAGCCATCCGTAAGATGCAACGTCACTTCGACGAGCTGATACGTTTTACCCGCATTCATGCCCATGAAACCGCGGATTTCGTTATGAATTTGGAAGTCGCTTAGTCCTGTGACGGGTACCAGCTTTCGCACATCATCGAACCTGCTTGCTACGTGGCGATATGGTCGGGATTGAACAGGAGAGGAAGGCCGCCATGGCCTCTAAATAACGACCTCCTCCACAAACCGGATCTTTTGTAACGGCGCCAGAAAAAGCCCGGCAGTGCCGGGCTGTAATCTATGATGTTACTTCGGCCGAAAACGCGGATTTGATCAGTGTTTTGGTATATTCAGCCGCCGGCCGCTCGAATATCGCGTCCGTTTCTCCCTCTTCGACAATCTTCCCGTTTCTCATCACGATGACATAATCCGAAATGGCCTTGATGACAGAGAGGTCGTGGCTGATGAAGATGTAGGAAAGGTTGTGCGTTTTCTGCAAATTACGCAAGAGGTCGATAACTTGTCCTTGAATGGATCGGTCCAGCGCCGATGTAGGTTCATCGAGAATGACGACATCTGGTTTGAGGATGATCGCGCGGGCAATTGCGATACGCTGACGTTGCCCGCCTGAAAACTCGTGCGGGTAGCGGTTGCGGGCGGCGGGATCGAGGCCGACTTCTTTCAGCGCTTCTATTGCTCGCTCGTCGCGCTGCGCGCGGCTGAGCTGTGGGTCGTGCACAAAGAGACCCTCAGTGATGATCTCTCCAACAGTCTGCCTTGGCGAAAGAGATCCATACGGATCCTGGAACACAAGCTGCAGCTGCCGCCGCAATGGCCTCATTGCCGTTCGGCCAAGTCCGGTGATTTCCGTCTTGCCGAAGAAAATGCGGCCCTCTGCAGTGACAAGGCGCAGAAGCGCGCGACCGAGCGTGGACTTGCCTGATCCGGATTCACCGACGATGCCGATGGTCTGCCCTTGATGAAGGCTGACATTAACGCCGTCCACGGCCCTGAAAGCCCGTGACTTCGACAGGAAGGCGCCCGGGATCACATAATCGATCGTGACGTTCTGGCCAGCGAGAACGACCGGCGCTTCTTTGCCGACCGGCGGCTTGTGGCCGCTGGGTTCGGCATCGAGAAGCATCCTCGTATAGTCCGCCTGCGGGCGCTCGAAGATCTCTTCCGTCGGACCGGTTTCAACGATCTCGCCTCGGCGCATAACCGCAACACGATCGGCAAAATGCCTGACGACACCGAGATCGTGCGTTATCAGCACCACGGCCATGCCGAAGCGCTGCTGCAACGACTTCAGAAGATCGAGGATCTGCGCCTGGATTGTCACGTCGAGCGCGGTGGTTGGCTCATCCGCGATCAGAATATCCGGCTCGTTTGCCAGCGCCATGGCGATCATGACGCGTTGGCGCTGGCCGCCTGAAAGCTCATGCGGGTAGCTGTCGATGCGCCGCTCCGGGTCCGGAATACCGACAAGTTTCAGGAGTTCGAGAACGCGTGCCCTCGCTTCCTTCTTGCTGCCGCCCCGGTGATGGACGATTGGCTCGGCGATCTGCGCGCCGATCCTGTAAAGCGGATCGAGCGAGGTCATCGGCTCCTGGAAAATCATGGTGATTTTCGCGCCACGGATTTTGTTCAGCTCGTTGACCGGCAAGCCTACCAACTCGCGTCCACGATATTGCGCCGAGCCTTGGATGACGCCGTTGGAAGACAAGAGGCCCATGATGCCCATCATGGTCTGGCTTTTGCCGGAGCCGGATTCCCCGACGACAGCGAGCGTTTCACCCTGCTTTACGTGGAGATCGACACCTTTGACGGCGTTGACGGTGCCGTCTGGCGTAGTGAAATCGACCTTGAGATTGCGGACGGTGAGAATGTTTTCAGATGTCGTATTCATGTCAACGATCCTTGGGATCGAGTGCATCACGCAATCCGTCGCCTACGAAGTTCAGCGAAAAAAGCGTCAGCACGAAGAAGATTGCCGGGAATATCAGCAGCCACGGGGCCGACTGAATATTGTTGGCGCCTTCGGAAATGAGCGCACCCCAACTCGTGAGTGGTGCCTGAACACCAAGCCCCAGGAAGGAGAGAAAGCTTTCAAGAAGTATGACCTTCGGGACAACGACCGTCACGAACACGACCACGGGACCGATGGTGTTGGGGATGATGTGACGGCGGATGATCTGCCAGTCGCTCAAACCCAAGGCCTGAGCTGCCGCCACAAATTCCCGCCGTTTCAAGGCAAGCGTCTGGCCACGCACGATACGCGCCATATCCAGCCACTCCACTGCGCCAATGACAAGGAAGATCAGGATGAAGCTACGCCCGAAGAAAACCACGAGAACCACGACCAGGAAGACGAAGGGCAGCGAATAGAGGATCTCGACGAAACGCATCATTACATTGTCGACCCGCCCGCCGATGTAACCCGCCGTAGCGCCGTAAAGCACGCCGATGCCGAGCGAAACGAGGCTGGCGAGAACGCCGACGGCAATGGAGATCTGGCCGCCCAGCATCACGCGAGCCAGCATGTCGCGACCGTTTGAATCTGTACCGAAGAAGAAGTATTCGCGATTGACATCGCCTTCCAACTTCAGCGTTCGACCATCATCTTCCGTAGCAACGACTTTCGTGTTTTCGAATTCGTTGGCGCGGTCGAAATAACGTGTCGTGCGCGGGTCAATCGGGCTGCTGGAGGTAACCGTTGCCGTGAAGGTCTGCCCTTCGACGGCAAACTCCTTCAGTTCGACGCGCGCACGGCCTGCCACACCTTCCATGACGCTCTGGAGGTTGTTCACGTCCGGGCGCGGCTCGAGGCTTGGCGCGACGGAGACGTAGGACGAAAACACCTGATCATAGGTGTGTGAAAGGAAATGCGGGCCGATAAACGAGAAAAGTGTGATCAGCACAAGCATGATGGAGCCAGCCATGGCGGCCTTGTTTCGTCTGAAACGCAGGGCTGCAAGCTGGAACAGGCTTCGGCTTTTCACCGATGGCTGAGGGGCGATATTGCCGGAGATATCAGTCATGTCTGACCCTCGGATCGAGCAGGCCGTAGAGAATATCGACCACGAGATTGAACAGGATGACGAAAATGGCGATGAGAACGACCGTTCCCATGACCAGCGTGTAGTCACGATTGATGGCGCCAAGAACGAAGTAGCGGCCGACACCGGGAATGGTGAAGATCGTCTCGATGACCGCCGAGCCCGTCAGCAGCGCTGCGGCGCAAGGCGCAAGATATGAAACGACCGGCAGCATCGCCGCGCGCATGGCGTGAATCACCACGACGCTGCGAGCCGGGAGGCCATAGGCCCTGGCGGTGCGGATATGGTCCATGCGCAGAGCCTCGATCATTGCACCGCGCGTCAGACGCGCGATGACCGCGAGCTGCGGCAAGGCGAGCGCGATCATCGGAAGAATGAGATAGCGTAGCGACCCATCACCCCAGCTACCTGCGGGCAGAAGCCCCAGCAACACGGCGAAGATAAGCGTGAGGACAGGTGCGACGACGAAGTTCGGCACGGTGATACCGATGGTCGAAATGGACATGATGGAGAAATCGAAGGTGCTATTCTGCCTGAGTGCGGCAAAGGTGCCGGCAAGAATACCGCCGACCAACGCCAGCAAAAGAGCATAGCAACCGAGCTCCAGCGAATAGGGCAGGCCTTTGCCGATCAACTGGGCGACGGTGTTGTCCTTGTAGATGTAGCTCGGACCGAAATCGCCGGTGGCGGCGTTGCCGAGATAGATGAGATACTGGCGCCACAATGGCTCATCCAGATGATAGGTTCTCATCAGGTTTTCCATGGTTTGCGGGGGCAGGGGCCGCTCGAGGTTGAACGGACCGCCCGGTGCGAAACGCATCAGGAAAAACGAAATCGTGACGACGATGAACAATGTCGGCACGGCGCTCGCCAAACGGCGCAGGATAAATGAAATCATGATTTTCAGGCTCCGACATGGCACGGTGGTTTCGGCCACCGTGCCAGCACTGCTTATTCGGAAACGCTCAGGAAGCGGCTGAGGTGTTCGTTAGCAGCATTGTCTTCCCAACCCTTCACGCGGTTGGAAACCAGCCACAGGTCCGCCTGTGTGAGAAGCGGAGCAACCGGCTGTTCCTTCATGAGGATGGTTTCTGCCTCGTGCAACAGTTTGGAGCGAGCAGCAGGATCCTTTTCGTCATAGGACTTCTGCATCAGCGCATCATATTCGGCATTATTGAACTTCGAGTAGTTGAAGGTCTTGTTGGAGGATACCGAAAGGGCGAGGAAGTTTTCCGCATCCGCATAGTCGGCAACCCAGCCTGCACGCGCAACGTTGTACTTGCCGCCTTCCTGCAGGTAGCCGTAATGCGAGGCGACGTCGAGGTTCACCAGTGACACTTTGGCGCCAAAGGTGTTTTTCCACATATCCGCAATAGCGGTGGCAACGCGCTCATGGTTCGGGTTTGTGTTGTAGCGAATTTCAACGGAAAGCGGCTTGCCACCCTCGCCGTAACCGGCTTCCTTCATGAGTTTGACGGCTTCGTCTTCACGATCGAGTTGCGACAGCGTCGCAAACTCTGCTTTCGCAGGCTCACCGTAGGAGTCCATGCCCGGAGGAACCATGGAGTAGGCGGGAACCTGCGAACCGCTGTAGATTTCCTTGGCGAGGAAATCGCGGTCGACTGCCATGGACAGGGCTTGACGGACGCGGACATCGTTATACGGCGCTTCACGCGTGTCGAAGGTATAGTAGTATGTCGCAAGCGTCGGCGAAACGTGAACCTGTTCGCCATAGGCCTTGCGCAGGCGGTCGATCTGGTCCGCGGAAAAGTTGTAGGCGAGGTCCATTTCCTTGGCTTCGAAACGACGAACGGATGCGGCCTGGTCGTCGATCGGGTAGAAGATGACCTTGTCGATCTTGGTGTTCGATGCGTCCCAGAAGTTGGTGTTCTTGACCACCGTCAAGCTGTCATTGGGAACATGCGCTTCAAGCTTGTAAGCACCGTTCGACACCATGACGCCCGGCTTTACGAAGTTGGTTCCGTTCTTGTCAAAGCTTGCCTTCGAGATCGGCAGAGCTGTCTGGTGGGCAAGGAGTTCAAGGAAGAACGGTGTTGAGCGCTCGAGTGTGATCTCAAGGGTCTTGTCATCCACGGCCTTGACGCCAAGCTGGTCAACCGAAGTTTCACCCTTGTTTATTTTCTCGGCGTTCTTGATCGGATAAAGAATATTCGCATATTTTGCTGCGGTCTTCGGGTCTTCGACGCGCTGATAGGAGAAAACAAAATCTCCAGCCGTTACCGGAGTGCCATCCGACCACTTCGCATCTGCACGCAGTTTGAACGTGTAGACGGTACCATCCTCAGACAGCGTCCAGCTTTCCGCCGTACCGGGAACGATCTTGCCGGCAGCATCGTAAATGGTGAGACCTTCATAAAGGTCTTTGAGGATAAAGGCTTCGATATTGATCGAGGTCTGTGCCTGATCGAGCGTCTGAGGCTCCCCGGAATTGCCGCGGTGAAGAACTGTTTCTGCAAGTGCGGAACTTGCGCCAATCAGAAGCGATCCTACCAGCAGCGTGGCGCGAGTTGTTGTTTTTATCGACATAATTTCCCTCCCGTGAAGAGTGTGAGTCTACAAACAAGGCCAAATTGCTCCGAAGGGCAACCACAATAAATTGTGAGTTTATGCATACACCGTGACTGCTGATCGAACAGAATAAGGGCAAAGCCATGGCCCGCACGCTGGACATTGCCTCGCGTGACGCGACCTCCGGACGGTTAAATCGATGCGGGAAGCCGTCGGCCCCATCGATATCCTCGTGAAAATACCGATGCCGCCAAAAGCCCGAGTAAGTTTACGGCATCATACATGTCGTCGTTTGCATATGCCGGGTAACACTTCATTTAGTAATTTTGTGAAATCTAAAATACGCAGGTTCCAAAGTTTCATCGGCGGGGCTGGTAGAACGAGTGGATCCAACGCGCCCAGCCTTTGGCGGCCCGGAGCGGATATCCGCTTGTCGCCCTATGAGGAGGGGCACAGCTACCCGCGATGTTCCATTGTTTGTTTCCCTGGCTTCCTGCGCGGACAGCTGGAGGAGCGCTTGCCCTGAGGCTATTCATGTCTTTCCTGAAGAATACCAAAATAAAAACAAAGGTCTTATTCGTCATATCAGTGATGAGTTTGATGTCGCTTTCCGGAATCAGCTACGTCAGCTTGCAGTATAAAAATACCGACAATGTTTACAGCGATTTCATCGCCAATGAGGCGCTTGCTGCGGTGCTGAACGCCCGAACCAGCGGCAATCTCAATGCACTCGGCATGCAGATGCTTCGCGCCAGCCTCAATGACTCGACCAGCAGTGATTTCGAGGCCGCTGTCAAAACATTCAAGGCCGACCGGAAGCAACTGGAAGAACGGCAGAATAAAATCATGCAGCTGGTGCCGGCCCGGACGGATGCCGCTCGTGATATCCTCAAGGGCGTTGCCGAGGTTGAGGAAATCGGCAATCAGGTCATCGCTCTCATGCAGGCGGGAAAAAATGCTGAAGCTCAGCAGATGGCGCTTAACGTCCTTCGAAAAATAACTGAAGTCTCACCGAAAATCAGTGCGGGCAACGAGCAACTGATCCAGGTGATGAACGATGGAAGAGAGCGCCTCACGGCCAGCACCAACACGACAATCTGGACAGCTCTGGTCAGCATAGCAATTGTTTCCCTGGCATTGATCGCGCTCGGCCTGCTTATTTCTTCGCGTGGCATTACCACTCCGATTGCGCGGCTTCGCGAGCGGATGGGGTCGTTGGCGGCAGGCGATACAGCCAGCGAAATCGAAGGTATGGACCGCAAGGATGAAGTCGGCCAGATGGCCGCTGCTGTTCAGGCATTTCGCGAGAACGCCATCGAGCGCCTCCGGCTTGAGAATGAAACGGAAAACCATCGGTCATCTTCAGAGCAGGACCGGATAGAGCGCGAGAAACAGAAGGCGAAAGAAGCTGCCGACGTGCAATTCGCCGTCGACAACCTTGCTGCTGCCCTTTCGAAGATCGCTCAGGGCGACGTTACTTACCGGATCGCTCAGCCGTTCGTGTCCAGCCTTGACGGTATTCGCGGCGACTTCAACAGGGCAGCGGAACAGCTGCAATCGACTCTGAACCAGGTGGCGCAGAACGCGCGCGGCATCGACTCCGGCGCGAACGAGATCAGGGCCGCAGCCGACGATCTGGCCAAGCGTACGGAACAGCAGGCAGCGGCCGTCGAGGAGACAGCTGCTGCACTGGAAGAGATCACCACGACGGTGAAAGACTCGACCAAACGGGCGCAAGAAGCGGGCCATTTTGTCAGTCGCGCAAAAGTCGGTGCGGAACAGTCGGGAGAAGTGGTGCAGAAAGCTGTCACGGCAATGGAGCAAATTGCTGCATCCGCTGATGAGATTTCCAACATTATCGGCGTGATCGACGAGATTGCTTTCCAGACCAACCTTCTGGCGCTGAATGCAGGCGTGGAAGCTGCCCGTGCCGGTGAGGCGGGCAAGGGATTTGCGGTTGTTGCCCAAGAGGTTCGCGAACTGGCCCAGCGTTCCGCCGGTGCCGCCAAGGAGATCAAGAATCTCATTACGACATCGAACAGTCAGGTTCAGCAGGGTGTGCAACTGGTTGGCGAAACGGGCAAGGCACTCGAACTCATCGTCACGGAAGTACAGGAAATCAACCGTCACGTGATGGCGATCGCGGAATCGGCACAGGAGCAATCCTCTGGTCTCCAGCAGATCAATACGGCTGTGAACCAGATGGACCAGGACACCCAGAAGAACGCTGCCATGGTGGAAGAAAGCACGGCGGCAAGCCACGGGCTTGCACGCGAGGCTTCGTCGCTCAACCAACTGCTCGCTCGGTTCAAGTTGTCAGAAGGTGGTTACAGCGAAATCTCCGCACCGGTTCGCGCAGCCTCGTCCGCCGACAGGCCTGCAGTTTCTCCTGCGCGTGCACTCGGCGGAAAGATTAAAGCTGCGTTCTCCGGCAATGCTGCCCTGAGCACATCGCCGGACAACTGGGAAGAGTTTTGATAAATGCGCGTCTTTCACGCCTGACGTCTGATGAGAGACTGAAAGCATTGTTTTAAACACTTGCACCGGCGATTGGACTCTGATCGCCGGTGTCTTGCCGATCGCACATCGAATCCGTGACGATTTTTGATCGTATCTCCCCCAAAAAGCGTCCGCTCTTGGGAGAAGTGCCAGTTGATCATTCCAGTACTATTGGCGATTGCCCGCATCACCGACACCTTGCAACCGTATTGGTGGTTATAGCGGTTGTTCTGCGCAGGCGGATCGATATATCTAGGGCCTGGTTCGTCACTTTAATCTGCGGGTACATGGAAACTTCGCTTTATCTGCCCGTCAAAAGTTTCCTCGAGGAAGCGGGCTACACTGTCAAAGGCGAGGTTGGCAGTTGCGACCTCGTGGGCTTGAGCGATAACGATCCGCCTGTTGTCGTCATCTGCGAGCTGAAACTGAGCTTCAATCTGGAGCTTATTTTGCAGGCGGTTGATCGCGCGGCTATGGCAGACGAGGTCTGGATTGCGGCACGGGTCTCAGCCAAGGGCAAGGGCCGCGAGGCTGATAAACGTTATCGCGACCTCTGCCGCAGGCTTGGGATCGGCATGCTCGGCATTTCCGATGTTGGCGACGTCAGCGTCATCGTCAGTTCCATATCACCGATGCCGCGAACCAATCCGAAACGGCGTTCGCGATTGATACGTGAACACAAGAGGCGACGCGGAGATCCGGCGGTGGGTGGAAGCACTCGCGCACCAATCATGACCGCGTACCGCCAACAGGCACTCGGCTGCGCTTTGGCGTTGGCATCAGGGCCGCTGCGCGTGCGTCAGGTCAGATCCGGCATACCGGATGCCGGGAAGATTTTGCTTGCAAACGTCTATGGTTGGTTTGAACGTCTGGATAGAGGCGTCTATGGCTTGACCCCTGCCGGACAGGAGGCGCTACAGCGATGGCCGCAACAAGAAACGCCGGCAACGATCGTCGGACCCAGCTGATTTCTATTCAGCAATAGAGCTTATTTGCGCAGATTATGTAAAAACATGACTACACACCTTGGAGTTGATTTCATTTCCTCTTGATTTACCTTGTGTATTTCCGATGATGTAATACGGACTTGATAAATAACCGACTCTGTACTCGATGAGTCGTGCAAATGAACATACTTAGCGCCAAACAGAAATTGCTGTATTTTATGTCTGTCCGGTCCGACAATCCGGACCTGCTGAAAGCACAATATCGCGCTTTCACCCGGCAGATGCCGATGATGTATTTCATACTGATTTCAAGTACATGGGCGCTGGCTACTACACATCTGCAACTGGCGCCGTTTTGGCTCACCATTGGAATTCCCGCTTTTTTCACACTCGGCTGCACCGTCAGGGTTGCATTCTGGTGGAGAACCCGCGGTATCGATCCCCCGCCGAAGGTGGCCCATGCAGCGCTTCAGCGCACAAATCGCCTGGCAGCCGGTATCGCCATTATATTCACGCTCTGGTCTTTTTTGCTGGTGCCTTATGGGGACGCCTATACGCAGTCCCATGTCGCCTTCTACATGGCGATTACCGTTATCTCCTGCATCTTCTGTCTGATGTATGTGCGTTCGGCCGCCTTCATGGTCACGGCCATCGTCAACGGCGCCTTCATCATCTTCTTTTTGGCCTCAAGGCAACCGACATTCATCGCCATTGCCATCAATGTCCTTCTGGTCTGCGCTGGCATGATGTCCATCCTGTTGACCAACTACCGCAATTTCGAGCGCATGATTGTTTCGCAGCAGCGTACGGAAGCGCTGAACAATGAGAACCTGCTGCTTGCCAATATCGACAGTCTGACGGAACTGCCCAACCGCCGCGCCTTTTTCGCCCATCTGGAAGCCGAAATCGAAAAAGCAAGGGTGGCGGGAACGCGACTGGCGCTTGGCGTTATCGATCTTGATGGGTTCAAGCCCGTCAACGACCTTTACGGCCATTCCGTGGGCGACAGGCTGCTCGTCAACGTCAGCAAACGTCTCACCGAAACTCTGACGACCAGCAAGGCATTCCGCCTTGGGGGAGATGAGTTTGCGATCGTTGCCCCAATCATACCCGATGATGCGCAACTCGTCGTAAATGCGAACGTGATCTCGGAACGGTTGAGGGCGCCCTATCATCTGCCCGAGGGAACGGTGCATGTCGCTGCTTCCATGGGGATAGCCGTATTTCCGTGCCTCGCTTTGACGCTTGAGCAACTTTTCGACCGTGCGGACTATGCGTTGTATCACGCCAAGAAAACCCGGCGCGGCGATGCCGTCCTCTTCGATGCGGAGCACGAAAAGCAGATCAATATCGAAGCCCGTATCGAACATCTGCTCAAGCAGAAAGAGATAGAAAACGAGCTTTCAGTCGTGTTCCAACCGATCGTCGACATACGCGATGGAAGAGCTGCGGGCTTTGAAGCACTGGCGCGCTGGCACAGCCCGGTCCTTGGGCATGTCCCGCCTGCCCAGTTCTTCGCCATTGCCGAGCGGGCCGGTATCGTCAGCTCGCTGACACGGCCTCTTCTTCGAACCGCTCTCGTTTCCGCATCGGCATGGGAGCCATCCCTTAGACTATCCTTCAACCTCTCGGCCCATGACCTCAATTCCTGCGAAGGCGTGCTGTCGTTGATCGGCATCATCGAAAACAGCGGCTTCGACGCAACACGTATTGACCTTGAAATTACCGAAACGGCCTTTGCGCATGATTTTGAACAGGTCAGGCAGTCGGTTGAAATGCTGCGGCGGCTCGGTTGCGGCATTTCGCTTGATGATTTCGGCACCGGTTATTCCAGCCTGACACGGCTGCACGCTCTGCCCCTCACCAAGATCAAGATTGACCGCAGCTTCGTCACGGATCTGCACGAAAAGCCAGCCAGCTACAAAATCGTTAAATCGCTGCTCACGCTCAGCCGCGACATGGGGTTGGAATGCGTGGTGGAAGGGGTCGAAACACGGGAGGAACTCGTGGCCCTTGAAGGTCTCGGTGCTACGCTGGTGCAGGGTTATATCTATGCGGCGCCACTACGAGAACAGGATGTCCGTGAGTTTCTTTCCGGACAGGAAAAAAAGCGCATGATCCTGTCAGCCTGAAGTGGCCTGGGTTTTTTGGGCCCGATTTTCCGGCTGCGATGCCTGCCTGCTGATGTTGATCCGGGGAAGGACAGGAAAACAGGGCTCGGCTACCTCTATCGTGGCGTAGAAATGCGTGCTTTGAATGGACGTGTTTGCTTTGTCTGCCCGGCAGGTTTTAGCGTCCGCCTTGTTTTCCGCGCAATCCAGGCGCAGTATAGGCTTCGTTGTGCTGGCAGCACGGCTCCCCGGTGTCAGAGAGGCACCGCCTCTTCTTCGTTGTCCTTTAGTGAATGTTTGCGCTGACGGTGCCGTATTTCTTTGCGGTAATCACCGAGATGTCACCTGTTGCGTCACGAGCATGCAGGTTGACGGGCGATTACGCTGCCATCAGTTGCACAACGCAAACCATCTGCATTTCTCCAGTGCCATTTCATGGTGTCTGGTCGTTTCGCTCCTGGATTTTCTTGGTACCGCCCGGACACGACACCGCATCTAGTCCTTAGGGATGTCTGGCTCAAGCACCACTCCGATCGATAGGGACTTTCGACCGAGAGACAGGAACGCAGCAGTTGCAATGTAGAATAAAACCAGCTCCACGCGGATCAAAGCCGCGCTGAAGCCTCGGATGAAAGGCAAGACCATGAATAGTTATAACGACCAAAGACGCCAGGCGCTCAGGATCGAAGTTTGGGAGAACGAAGGCGGGACTTCCGTCGCCGATACGGTTGACTCCCAATATGGAAGAAGAATCGAGAGGGACCAAACCTGGACCATATATCATGTATTCACCGGTGTGCCGGTACGGGTGGGTGGCCGCAGGCTGACTGAACTCAGCATATCGGAAGCAACCGATGGCATGCTTTCACTCAATCGTCGCAACGTTTTGCGAAGGGAAGAACGCAGCAGGTGTGAAGCATGACACTGGCTTTCCCCAACTCGGCCCGCAGTTTTGACGACGTGCGTAAAGCTGTGCGGTTTTTCGGCCATGACGGCATGTTCGAAATCCGGTTTTTTGTCGAAGCCGCTGCACTCGCCAAGGGCGGCGTGCATGCAACAGGCATGTCGGAAGCCCAATGCCTTTCGTCTTTTGACGCAATGCGCACGCCGATCTACGAGGCTGCCAAGAAGGTGTATGCCAAGTACCGGCGCAATCTGAACGTCCTGACGCCTTCCGACTTCGGCTAGAGCACATCCTGTTTAGACAAAATTGTCTGACGTGCTCTCGCTATTTGTTTTTACGCATTTTCCGGGCGTAAAACTGCTACGCACTTTAGGAAATGCGCGACCATTGCGGGATCATGGAATGGCGCGCGGGCCGGCGTCTGCGGTTGCGACGTCGCGAGCCAATGCATCATCGATTTCAGATGGGGACACCTGAAGGAACTGGCGGCGGTTCATGGCGACAGCGATCGCGGGAATCTCTAGATGGGTTCCCACGCGGCGATACGCCGTGAAGCTGAGGCCCTCTATCAATTCCTCGTCTATGACCAGGCGATAAGTGCCCGCTCCCAAGGGTTCCGAAAGGGCCTCCAGACGGAACGGATGCGTGAATGTGATTTCGGTCTCTGTGGTTCTTTCGATCATGTCCAACACCGCTTTCCGTTGCGTTAAAACCTGCACAGTTACAGCCGGTTATCGCAACTACGCGCCGATCAGGATGTAAACGATCAGCGCCACACTTGCCGCAGACAAGACGTAGCCAGCCAGCGTTGCGAGATTCTGTTTTGTCGGTTGGTGGAATATGGAAGACATGGCGTCCTCCTTTGTCGGGGCCAGGGTATTCAACCCTTAAACAGCAGCGCCCGTACTATAGCTGCTGGAACAAACACAGTGGACCCGTTTCACTCGTTTAGCAATGAAACAATCCTGATAATCAGAGGTGCTGATCGAAGACACCTCTATGTGAAGGCGAGGAGTGCCGTCACTCGTCTCGCGATTGCCTTTGTCCGTCGGAAGGCCGCAAAAGTCTCCGATATGCCAAAATTCGAATGCCTCACCAAATGATCTTGACAGGGGGCAAGTTTTGGATTTCCTTGTAAATCGGTTTAGTAAATCGCTTTACAAGCCTATCAAGAGGCCAAAGGCCCACGGGAACAGGAACGGGAAGAATGATGGCGCCAAATCGTGCGACCAGTCTGAAGGATGTTGCCCGCACCGCGGGTGTTTCCGTCGCCACGGTGTCGCGGCTGCTCAACGGCTCGCTGGAATTGCCTGCGGACACGAAGGCCCGCATCGAAGACGCAATTCGCCAGCTCAACTATGTTCCTAACCCGCATGCCCGGCGTCTGAGCCGTGGGCGCTCCGATACGATCGGTCTCGTCGTTCCCGATATCGGCAACCCGTTCTTCGGCATGCTGGTTGCAGCAGTGGAAGAGGAGGCAGACAGACGCGGTCTTGCCGTATCGCTTTTCGCAACGTTGAACCGGCCGGGACGCGAACTGTCCTATCTGCGGCTTCTTGCCCGCAACCATGTCGACGGGCTGGTCTTCGTTACCAACCACCCCGATACGGACGAGCTTGCCGAGCTTATCAGCGCCACCGGCAAAGTCGTTGTGGTCGATGAAGACGTCAGTGGGGCATCCGTGCCGAAGCTGTTCTGTGACAATGAACAGGGCGGCCGCTTGGCCGGCGAACACCTTGCTGGATATGGCCACGAACGCGTGCTTTATGTCGGCGGCCCGGCAGAGATGCTCAGCACGCAGCGGCGTTTCCTTGGGTTGGAGGCAGCGTTGCGGACACATTGCGGCTCCGAGCCGTCGATCATGCGTTATTGCGGCGACTATACTGCGGAGTTCGGTCGCGAGGCGGCCTTGCGTTTTCTTTCCGAAGGCCGTCCCGCCACGGCAATTTTCGCCAGCTCCGACGAAATCGCCATCGGGATGATTGAAGTCTTGCGGGCGCAGGGTGTGCGCATTCCGCAGGACGTATCGATGATCGGCTTCGACGATGTCGGCCCGCTGCATCTGTTCGATCCGCCGCTTACCGCCATTCGCCAGCCGGTCAGGGCCATTGGCCAGCGCGCCCTGTCGTTGCTCGCCGAAACCAATTGGGAACAGGAAACTCCGGCCCATCCGGAAGAGCTGCTTCCCGTAGAAATCGTCGTGCGGAGCTCCGTTGCGCCGCCGTCGAAACAATAATTGCGACGGACAAAACCAACAGAGGAAGAACGCAAATGACAATAATCAAACGCAGATATTTCTCCGCAGCCCTTGCCGCCACCGTTCTGGCCGGGGCGACGCTTTCCGCCGGCATTGCCGGTGCCGCGGAAAAGACGATAGCCCTCGTGCAGATCAACCAGCAGGCCATCTTTTTCAACGACATGAACAAGGGTGCGGAAAAGGCGGCAAAGGAAGCGGGCGTCAAGCTCGTCATCTTCAATGCCAATAACGATCCGGCAGCGCAAAACAGCGCCATCGAGACCTATATCCAGCAGAAGGTCGATGGGATTGCGGTCGTCGCCATCGATGTCAACGGCATCATGCCTGCGGTAAAGCAGGCCGCCGAAGCGAACATCCCAGTGGTCGCTATCGACGCAATATTGCCCGAAGGGCCTCAGAAGGCACAGATTGGCGTCGACAATGCCAAGGCTGGTGCCGACATGGGCAAGTTCTTCGTCGACTATGTGAAGTCAGACATGGGCGGCAAGGCCAAGATCGGCGTCGTCGGGGCCCTCAACTCTTTCATCCAGAATATCCGTCAGAAGGGCTTTGAGGACACGCTCAAGGATCAGCCCGGCATCACGGCGGCTGGCGTCGTTGACGGACAGAACGTGCAGGATACGGCTCTTTCCGCGGCGGAAAACCTCATAACTGGCAATCCGGATATGACCGCAATCTACGCAACGGGTGAACCGGCCCTTCTCGGCGCCGTCGCTGCCGTCGAAAGCCAGAGCAAGCAGAAGGACATCAAGGTCTTCGGCTGGGATCTGACCAAGCAGGCGATCGCTGGCATCGACGCCGGTTATGTCGCGGGTGTCATCCAGCAGGACCCGGCGGCCATGGGTGCTGCGGCCGTCAAGGCGCTGAAGACTGTTTCTGATGGTGGCAGTGTCGAAAAGACGATTGCCGTGCCCGTGACCATCGTTACCAAGGCCAATGTCGAGCCCTACCGGGCGGTCTTCAAATGATCGCCGGCGGACAGCACCCAACCGCTGTCACCGGCGCTGGGGGAGATATTCTCCCCCAGCATCTCTCCGGTGCGGCGCAAGAACCGCGCGTCTCGCTTCGCGGTATCGTAAAAACCTTCGGTTCACATCAGGCGCTGCGCGGCGTCGATCTCGACATCTATCCCGGTGAATGCCTGGGCCTTGTCGGTGACAACGCGGCTGGAAAATCGACGCTGACGAAGGTTATTTCCGGAACCTACATTCCAGATGAAGGATCCATTACGCTCGAAGGGGAAGAGGTCCGTTTCTCCGGTCCCGCCGATGCGCGCAATCGCAATATCGAGATGGTCTTTCAGGATTTGAGCCTCTGTGACCATATAGACGTGATCGGCAACCTGTTTCTTGGGCGCGAGATCACCAAGGGTCCGTTCCTCGACCGGCAGACGATGTTGGCCGAGGCCCGCAAGATGCTCGACGCGCTGGAAATCCGTATTCCAAGGTTGACGGCCAAGGTGGAAAAACTCTCCGGCGGACAGCGGCAGGCAATCGCAATCGCCCGTGCCGCGTCCTTCAATCCCAAGGTCCTGATCATGGACGAACCCACTTCGGCGCTTGCCGTGGCAGAGGTGGAGGCCGTTCTGGCGTTGATCAACCGGGTCAAGGCCAAGGGCGTGTCCGTCATCCTCATCACTCATCGTCTTCAGGATCTGTTCCGCGTGTGTGATCGCATCGCCGTCATGTACGAGGGAACGAAGGTCGCCGAACGGCAGATCAACGAAACCAGCCTCGAAGACCTCGTCAAACTGATCGTGGGAGGTCGCCATTGACCGTCTACACTGAACGCGCCAAGGGCTCACCCGTCGCCGATTTCATCGCCGAAAACGCGCAGGTCTTGTCCATAACGGCCTTTTTCATCGCCTGCATGCTGTTCTTTGCCGTAAGCACGGATACGTTCCTAACGGCAGGCAACCTGCTGAACGTCGTGCGTCAGGCCGCTCCCATCCTCATCGTTTCCGTCGCCATGACGCTTGTCATCATCACCGGCGGCATCGACCTGTCGGTCGGCTCCATGGTTGCGCTGATCAACGCCGTCGGTGCCATCCTCATGGCGGCGGGCTATCCCTGGCCTCTGGTGCTGGTCGCCATGCTCATGCTCGGAGCCGTGCTTGGTCTCTTGCAGGGCTGGTTCATTGCCTATCAGGGCATTCCGGCCTTCATCGTTACGCTCGCAGGCTTGTCCATCCTTCGAGGGGTCGCACTCTATATCACCCAAGGGTATTCGGTGCCTATTCCGGATGCGCCCGGCTTCTTTTTTCTCGGTCGCGGAGACCTGTTCGGTTTCCCGGTGCCGGCGCTGATCGGTATCCTCATCACTGTCGTGGCCTATGTGGTCATTTCGTCCACCCGCTACGGACGCCGGGTCGTGGCGGTAGGCTCCAATCTGGAGGCTGCGCGTCGTGTGGGTATGCCGGCAAAATGGATCCTTGCATCGGTCTATCTGGTGGCAGGCGTGGCATCCGCAATCGCTGGGCTGCTGATCGCGTCACGCCTCGGCTCGGGTTCCTCCAATGCTGCTGTCGGCTTTGAGCTGCAAGTCGTGGCAGCGGTTGTGCTTGGTGGTACATCGTTGATGGGCGGACGCGGAACCATTCTCGGCTCCGTGCTTGGCACCATGACCATTGCCGTGATCGGCAACGGGCTGATCCTGATGCATATTTCGCCCTTTTTCACACAGATTGTCACGGGCGCGATCATTCTTGCCGCTATCTGGCTCAACACACGCATCTTCACCACCAACTTCCGCTTGGGTTCCAGAAAAAAGGGTTGAGGCCATGGTGGATGAACTCTCGAAAGGCCATATTCGCTCCGGCAATTTCATGACGGTTGCCGGTCCCGTCCCGGTGGAAAAGCTCGGCGTGACGTTGATGCACGAGCATATTCTCAACGATTGCCGCTGCTGGTGGCACGCACCGAAAACGCCGGAGCGGCAATATCTGGCGGAGGGCTTGGTCTGCCAGGAAATCCTCGGCGAACTTCGCCAGGATCCCTTCGTCAACAAACACAACATCACGCTGGATGATGAGCCGCTTGCGATTAAAGAACTGCATGAATTCGCCGCCCAGGGCGGCCATACAGTGGTGGAGCCGACCTGCCAGGGTATCGGCAGAAATCCGCTTGCCCTCAGGCGGATATCCGAGGCGACCGGGCTCAACATCGTGATGGGGGCGGGTTATTATCTGGCCTCCTCCCATCCTGAGAAAGTGGCAGCGATCAGCATCGACGACATCGCCAATGAAATCGTTCACGAGGCGCTTCAGGGCGTCGATGGAACCGGCGTGAAAATCGGTCTGATCGGAGAGATCGGTGTGTCCTCGGACTTCACCCCCGATGAGCAAAAATCGCTGCGGGGTGCGGCGAGGGCGCAGGCCCGTACAGGTCTGCCCCTCATGGTGCATCTTCCGGGCTGGTTAAGGCTGGGTCACAGGGTTCTCGATGTAGTCGAGCAGGAAGGCGCGGATGTCAGTCACACCGTTCTGTGTCACATGAACCCGTCGCATGATGACCTTGGCTATCAGGGAGAACTTGCCGGCCGCGGTGCCTTCATCGAATACGACATGATCGGCATGGATTTCTTCTATGCCGATCAGCAGGTCCAATGCCCGAGTGACGACGAAGCGGCCAAAGCCATCGTCCAGCTGGTGGAGCGCGGATATCTGGACCGCATCCTGCTTTCCCACGATGTTTTCCTGAAGATGATGCTGACGCGGTATGGCGGCAATGGTTACGCCTATATCCTCAAGCATTTCCTGCCGCGATTGAAGCGGCATGGTCTGGATGACCTCACCTTGCAAATCCTCATGCGGGATAACCCGCGCTCGGTCTTCCAGGCGAAGACGTGACGAACCCATAGAAATGGAACGAAAAATGACAAAGAAAATACTTCTCGTGGGCGAAAGCTGGGTCAGCTCCGCCACTCACTACAAGGGCTTCGACCAGTTCGGCAGCGTCACCTTTCACTTGGGCGCGGAACCTCTGGTAAAGGCGCTCGAAGGTAGTGAATACGAGCTGACCTACCTGACGGCTCATGATGCTGTCGAGAAACTTCCCTTCGATATGGCGGGGCTGGATGCGTATGACGCGATCATCCTCTCTGACATCGGTGCCAACTCGCTGCTTTTGCCGCCTGCGGTTTGGCTGCACTCGAAAACCGTTCCAAACCGTCTGAAGCTTCTCAAGGCATGGGTCGAAAAGGGTGGCGGCCTGCTGATGGTTGGCGGATATTTCTCGTTCCAGGGTATCGATGGCAAGGCCCGGTGGCGTCGCACCCCCGTGGAAGATACGCTTCCCGTGACCTGCCTGCCATGGGATGACCGCGTTGAAATTCCGGAAGGATCGACGGCCGACATTCTGATGCCGGATCATCCCACCGTTGCAGGTCTTTCCGGCGAATGGCCGCTTCTCCTCGGTGTCAATGAGGTAGAGGTGCGCGAGCGTGCGGATGTGGACGTGGTCGCCCGCCTGCCTGCGGAGCAGGGCGGTCATCCGCTTCTGGTCACCGGCGTTTTTGGAAAGGGTCGGACAGCGGCGTGGACATCCGACATTGGTCCGCACTGGCTCTCTCCCGCCTTCTGCGAATGGCAGGGCTACGGCCGTTTGTGGAAAAACATTCTGGGCTGGCTGACAGAAGCTCGCTGAGCGCTGCGGCAGGTATCGGTGGAGAGGATCGTCAGTTGGACAAAATATCCGCGAGCTCAAGGATATCGGGAAAGGCTGAAAGCGTGCCCCGACGACTGACGGTCAGCGCAGATGCCTTTGCGCCATGCCTCAACGCCCGTTCATCCACACTGACGTTTCTCAACGCGGCGGAGGCCAGCGTGACGGCCATGAAGCAATCGCCAGCACCCGTCGTGTCGACAACGCCAGTTTTTTCGGCGGGCACGGTCAGGCATTGGTCTGTCGTGCCGAGCATCGAACCCTCGCCGCCAAGGGTGAGGATGACCTGGCGGACACCGGCTGAAATGAGCAGTTTTATCGCTGTCGAGCCGGTATCCCCGGTCAGGGCGGCCGCTTCGCCGCGGTTGAGGAAAGCGATGTCCGTGAGCGGCCAGAGACTTTCAAACCAGGGTTGGAGAGGTGACGGATTGAATGCGGTGATCATTCCCGTTGCCTTTGCCTGCGACAGTGCGAGACGGGTGGTTGTTTCGCCCAGATTGCCTTGCACGACGAGAAGGTCGCCGGGGCTGGCTGTACCAAGGGTTCCGGCCACGTCTTCCGGGCTCAGGGATTCTGCGCAGGCAGTGGTCGTGACGATGCTGTTTTCACCATCGGGCGTGTTGAAGATGATGGAGAGATCGCTGGTCTGCCCATCCATGCCAATGAGGTCGGCGGTCAGAGGTTCGGTTGCAAGGCGGGCGCGGATGGTCGCAGACCTGTCATCTGTACCTACAGCAGCAGTCAATGTGGTATCGAGCCCGCATCGGGCCATGACAATGGCTTGATTGCAGCCTTTTCCGCCAAGATCGCGGAAGGCCTGCCGGCCGAAAATCGAAGCCCCGGCTTCCGGCAGGGCGGAAACGGAATAGGTTTCGTCGAGCGCGATATTGCCGATGACGAAGGCACGCATGAAAAACTTTCGAGAGGACAAGGCATGCAGATCATATCCGACAATAGGGCGAACGCCATCCAGGAAATCTTTGGTCGTGACAAGGCCTTGATCGGCATGGTGCATTGCCCGCCGTTTCCCGGAGCACCAAGGTATCGTGGCGCGGCCATGGATGCCATCTACGACGTCTGCATGCGCGATGCCGAGGCTTTGATCGAAGGCGGTATGCATGGTCTTCTCATTGAAAACCATGGCGATATTCCCTTTTCCAAGCCGGAGGATATCGGTCATGAGACACCTGCCTTCATGAGCGTGGTGACTGACCGGGTCGCGCGGGCGACTGGCGTTCCGCTCGGTATCAACGTGCTTGCCAATGCGCCGATCCCGGCTTTCGCCATTGCCATGGCAGGCGGGGCGACATTCATCCGCGTCAACCAGTGGGCCAATGCCTATGTCGCCAACGAGGGTTTCATGGAAGGGCGTGCGGCGGAAGCGATGCGTTATCGATCCCTGCTCAGGGCCGAGCACATAAAGGTTTTCGCCGACAGCCACGTTAAGCATGGCGCGCATGCTATCACGGCTGATCGTAGCATCGATGAGCTGACCCGCGACCTTGCCTTTTTTGATGCGGATGCGGTGATCGCTACTGGCCAGCGAACCGGCAACAGCGCAACGATGGCGGAAATCGAAGAGATCGGGCAGGCCACACATCTTCCGCTTCTGGTCGGTTCTGGTGTTGGGGAAGCCAATATCGTTGAAATCCTGAAGCGCACCAGCGGTGTCATCGTCGCTTCGTCGCTAAAACAGGGCGGTGTCTGGTGGAACCCTGTCGAGCCTGCGCGTGTGCGATCGTTTGTTGAGGCGGCGCAGCCAGGGCTTTCGGGTTGAGGGCAAACGGGAAATGATGATGACGCAAACTCTTTCGATCAACGGGCAGCGACTTATCGATCGACTCGACCGGTTTGCGCAAATAGGCGCGACGGCAAAGGGTGGCGTCAACCGCCAGGCCTTGACCGGCCTCGACCGGCAGGCGCGGCAATTGCTGACGGAGTTGGCGCTGCAGCGGGGCTTCAAGGTCTTTCAGGACCCGATTGCCAATCTGTTCATTCGCCGCGAGGGGCGCAACCCGGATCTGTCGCCGCTGCTTATCGGCAGTCATCTCGACAGTCAGCCTGCAGGCGGTCGTTTTGACGGTGCGCTCGGCACGCTCGCAGCTTTTGAGGTTCTGGAAACACTCGAAGATTGCGGGGTGGAAACCGAGCGGCCGGTGGAGGTCGTGTCGTTCACGAATGAAGAGGGCTGCCGCTTCGCGCCGGGCTGCATGGGCTCCATGGCTTTTGCCGCCGGTTCAATTCCAAGCGCCTGGGAGACCATGCGCGCGACTGACGGTGCGCTTTTCGCAGATGAACTCTCCGCCACGCTGGAAAGTCTCCCGGTTGCCGTGATGCGGCCTCTGGGCACGCCGGTTTTCGCTTATCTCGAGGTCCATATCGAGCAAGGGCCTTCATTGGAAAAAGAGGGCTTACCGATCGGCATCGTCACCGGCATACAGGGAACGCGCTGGCTGGAGGTGATTATCGAAGGGCAGACCGCCCACGCTGGAACAACGGCGCTGCAATATCGGCATGACCCCATGCAAGCCACGGCCAACGCGCTTGCTGAACTCTATCGCGACATCATGCCAGCCGATCCGGCCGCGCGTTTCACGATTGGCCGAATGGCCCTTGAACCCGGCGCGGTGAATGCGATCCCGGCAACGGTGCGCTTCACGATCGATTTTAGACACCCTTCGCTGACAACAATCGGCGTCATGGAGCAGACAATCCGCATGGCTATCCAGCAGGCAGCGGCGGACACAGGCTGCTCGGCGACTATTTCGCAGATTTTCGACATGCCGCCGGCAAGTTTTCCGGATGAATTGCTTGCCGTATTGGATCAGGCCGCACAAGAGCGGGACTTTGCAACAAAGAGAATGCTCTCCGGCGCGTTCCACGATGCGCTTTTTATGAACCGCGTCGCGCCATCGGCCATGATTTTCGTACCCTGCCGGGATGGTCTCAGTCACAATGAGGCTGAATATGTGGAGCAGGAGCATAGTATTGCGGGTGGCAACATGCTCTTGGCTTCGCTTCTCCAGCTGCTAGCGCCGACGGGAGCGTTGTAAATCGAATGTTTGCGGGGAGCTTTCGCCCCTTGTTGGGGTTGCTCCGTTTGCAGATCACTGCGCGCTGGCCGATCGCGAGTATAGTTCGGTTGAGAAAAAGCCGAGATGAATCAGCGCTGTAGCAAGTGATCGTATGAAACTGCCTTTTGCTTGAAACTTTCCTCCTGTCGCTCTCGTCACTTGTGCTGTTCCCCGAGACGGGAACGATAGGCCTTCAGAGGCGCGCTTCCGCGCCGAGGCGATTAGGGAAGAGGAATATTCAATGTTCAAGTCCGCAATCCGTACGCTCGCCCTTGCGACGGCAATCTCGACTCTAGCTTCGGGTGCCTTTGCTGAAAATCCAAAGGTCGGCGGTGCAGCAATGTACGAAAACAAGAACATCATCGAGAATGCCGTCAACTCGAAGGATCACACCACGCTGGTCGCCGCCGTCAAGGCTGCCGGTCTCGTAGAAACCCTTCAGGGCAAGGGACCGTTCACGGTCTTTGCTCCGACCAATGAGGCCTTTGCCAAATTGCCGAAGGGTACAGTCGAAACTCTGCTGAAGCCGGAAAACAAGGCGCAGCTGACCAAGATCCTGACCTGTCATGTCGTGGCGGCCGATGCCATGTCCAGCGCCATCGAGAAGATGATCAAGGATGACAACGGCACCCATGATGTGAAGACGGTCGGCGGCTGCATCCTCAAGGCGAAGGAAAGCATGGGCAAAATCACCCTGACCGACGAAGCGGGTGGTGTTGCGCATGTGACGATCGCCGATGTCAAGCAGTCGAACGGCGTCATTCATGTCATCGACAAGGTTCTGCTTCCGAAGATGTGATTGCTCTTATCTTCTGCATGCCTGATCCGACCACCTCCTCGGTGGCCGGATTTTTTTGTGCTCGACGTTGCTTCTATCGGTGACGCAATGGTTTGCCGGCATCGCGTACGGCAGGCCGCGGGGAGGAATGCCGGGCGCATCCCTGAGGGCACGACGGCAGACGGCATGCCTGCCCGCATGTTCTCCTGTTCCGTTATCGAAAACAGAAACAGAGTGCGCTATCTTGCCTTCCGGCCCTGGTTGACGTACTCGAAATCGATAGGACCCTGGGCCGATTAACAATAGTGTTTCGTGGCGCTGCGTTTCGGCGCCATACACCTCATGACGTTGGGATTGCGATGAACCTTTACTTGGATTACCTGGCTGAGATCGAAAGCAGAAAAACTCAAGGGCTCGCTCCCAAGCCGATCGACGATGGCGGATTAACCGGCGAAATCATTGCCTTGATCAGGGATACCGGTAGCGAATATCGCGCGGATGCCCTCAAATTTTTCATTTACAACACCTTGCCAGGCACCACGAGCGCTGCCGGCGTCAAGGCCGCCTTTCTGAAGCAGATCATTCTGGGCGAAACTGTCGTTCCGGAGATCACGCCCACTTTCGCCCTCGAACTGCTGTCGCATATGAAGGGTGGCCCCTCCATCGAAGCGCTGCTCGACATCGCCCTTGGTGATGATGCCGGGCTTGCCCAGCAGGCAGGCGAAGTGCTGAAGACGCAGGTCTTCCTCTATGACGCAGACATGTTCCGGCTGCGCGATGCCTTCAAGGCGGGCAATACCGTCGCGAAGGGCGTTCTTGAGAGCTATGCCAAGGCTGAGTTCTTCACCAAGCTTCCCGATGTAGAGGATGAGATCAAGGTCGTGACTTTCATCGCCGCCGAAGGCGATATCTCTACCGATCTTCTGTCCCCTGGCAACCAGGCGCATTCGCGCTCCGACCGGCAGTTGCACGGCCAGTGTATGATCACGCCGGAAGCGCAGGCGGAAATCGTCGCGCTGCAGAAGCAGCATCCCGACAAGCGGGTGATGATGATCGCCGAAAAGGGCACGATGGGCGTCGGCTCGTCGCGCATGTCGGGCGTCAACAACGTGGCGCTGTGGACCGGCAAGCAGGCCAGCCCCTATGTGCCCTTCGTCAACTTCGCCCCGATCGTTGCTGGCACCAACGGCATTTCGCCGATCTTCGCCACCACTGTCGACGTCACGGGCGGCATCGGCATCAACCTCAAGAACTGGGTGAAGAAGCTCGGCGAAGACGGCAAGCCCATCCTCAACAATGACGGCAATCCGGTTCTGGAGCAGAAATATTCGGTTGAGACCGGCACCGTTTTGAAGATCGACGCCAAGAGCTACAAGCTTCGTGACGAGAACGGCACGGAACTGGTCGATCTCTCATCCTCCTTCACACCGCAGAAGATGGAATTCATGAAGGCGGGCAGCTCCTATGCCATCGTCTTCGGCAAGAAGCTCCAGACGTTTGCGGCGGAAACGCTTGGCGTCGAGGCCACCCCGGTCTTTGCGCCCAACAAGGAAATTTCCATCGAAGGCCAGGGCCTCACGGCCGTCGAGAAAATCTTCAACCGCAATGCCGTTGGCGTCACGCCCGGCAAGGTGCTGCATGCCGGCTCCGACGTGCGCGTGAAGGTCAACATCGTCGGCTCGCAGGACACGACCGGTCTGATGACGGCGCAGGAACTTGAGGCGATGGCGGCAACCGTCATTTCGCCGCTGGTGGATGGTGCGTACCAGTCGGGTTGCCACACGGCCTCCGTCTGGGACAAGAAGGCGCAGGCGAACATTCCGAAGCTCATGTCCTTCATGAACAACTTCGGCGTCATCACTGCCCGCGACCCCAAGGGCGTCTATCATTCGATGACGGACGTGATCCACAAGGTGCTGAACGACATCACCGTTGACGACTGGGCGATCATCATCGGCGGCGACAGCCACACCCGCATGTCCAAGGGCGTGGCCTTCGGTGCCGACTCGGGCACTGTGGCGCTGGCACTGGCGACGGGCGAGGCGACCATGCCGATTCCGCAATCCGTCAAGGTCACCTTCAAGGGCAAGATGCAGCCGCATATGGACTTCCGCGATGTTGTCCATGCGACGCAGGCGCAGATGCTGAAGCAGCATGGCGACAACGTTTTCCAGGGCCGCATCATTGAAGTCCATATCGGCACGCTGCTCGCTGACCAGGCCTTCACCTTTACCGACTGGACGGCCGAGATGAAGGCCAAGGCGTCGATCTGTATCTCTGAAGACGAGACGCTGATCGAGTCGCTGGAAATCGCCAAGTCGCGTATCCAGATCATGATCGACAAGGGCATGGATAATGCCGCCCAGACACTGAAGGGCCTGATCGCCAAGGCAGATCAGCGTATTGCCGAAATCCGCTCCGGCGAAAAGCCCGCTCTGACCCCTGACGACAATGCGAAATATTTCGCTGAAGTCGTCGTGGATCTGGACGTGATCGACGAACCGATGATCGCCGACCCCGACGTCAACAACACCGATGTTTCCCGGCGCTACACCCATGACACGATCCGTCCGGTGTCCTATTACGGCGGCACCAAGAAGGTCGATCTGGGCTTCGTCGGTTCGTGCATGGTGCATAAGGGCGACATAAAGATCGTCGCCCAGATGCTGAAGAACATCGAGAAGGCCGAAGGCAAGGTCGAGTTCAAGGCGCCGCTCGTGGTCGCGGCACCGACCTATAACATCATCGACGAGTTGAAGGCGGAAGGGGATTGGGAAATCCTGCAGAAGTATTCCGGCTTCGAGTTCGATGATCTCAAGCCGAAGACTGCCAACCGGACGGAATACGAGAACATCCTCTATCTGGAGCGCCCGGGCTGCAACCTTTGCATGGGCAACCAGGAGAAGGCGGAGAAGGGTGATACTGTTCTGGCAACCTCGACCCGTCTCTTCCAGGGCCGCGTTGTTGAGGACACTGCCGAGAAGAAGGGTGAATCGCTGCTGGCCTCGACCCCTGTCGTGGTGCTGTCGGCAATCCTTGGCCGCACACCGAGCGCTGAGGAATACAAGGCCGCCGTGGTAGGTATCGATCTGACCAAGTTCGCACCGCCGAAAGCCGCGCCAATCGATTCCCTGTCTGTCCAATACTAAAGTATTTCCGGGCGTAGGACTTTTACGTCCGGAAAAACGTTTGAAAACAAAGATATAGAGCGCGTCCACCGAATTCAGTTGAAACCGGACGCGCTCTAGGGTTGAAATTACCCGTCAAATTCTTGGCAAAACGCCACAATCACGCGAAAAAACGCCGGCACATAACTTCTGATTAATACGCCTGCGGCAGAATAGGAATGATAATTACTTTCGATTAAATATCTATCCGGCAAGAAGCGGCGAGTATGTCTGAAATACGCTCATTTATTGCGGACGATCTCGTGTCCGTGGCTGACATGTTTCACCGTTTTTTGCGGAAGAAAGATGGGGCCGCGACAGATGATCTGACGTCATATTTGCGCGCCGTCTTTCTCGAAAATTCAAACATAAATCCGGATATTCACTCCAAGGTCTATGTGCGTGACGATGGGCGCGTGTCTGGATTTCTGGGTGTGTTGCCCGTGGCAATGGAACTTAATGGCCGGAACATACAGGCCGCTGTCTGCTCTTCCTTTGTCGCTGAAGACCGTGAGACCGATCCCTTTGCCGGAGCGCGTTTGCTGCGCGAAGTTTTGGGTGGACCTCAGGAGCTGACATTCGGGGAGACGATCAACGACGTTTCCGCCGATATGTGGAAGACGATGCGCGGCCAGCTGCTCGCCTCCTACAGTCTCGATTGGCTGCGGATTTTACGCCCGGCTTCATTCGGGCTGGAAATAGCCGCTGATCGTTTCTCCAGCACTTTCCGCGCGCTGACGCCGTTCAGCAAGATCATCGACCGCACCATTTCGGCGCGTGGCCATGGGCGAGCATTATCCTATTACGCATCACATCCGGACAAGGTGGACAGCTTTACCGACGACGACGCGAGCGATACCGAATTCGCGCGTCTGGCACGGGAACTCGTCGGCCACTTTCCGCTCCATCCCGTTTGGACCGAGGAAAGCCTGTTGCACATGCTCCAACACGCCAAACGCAAACGTCTGCACGGCGAACCAGTCCAGCGGATTGTGAGGGCCCGCGGCGGCAGGGCGGTGGGGCTTTTTCTTTACCACGGCAATCCACCGGGCATCGGCCGGACGCTGCAGATTATGGCCGTGCCCGGGCAGGAGCAGATCGTGATCGATCGGCTGATCCGCAATGCCTATGATCGTGGTCTCGCGGCCATCAGAGGTCGCACCCAGCCGGCACTGCTCCGGGCGATGCTCGGCAAGAAATGCACGTTTCTGCATGCGTCATCCACCATCGTGCATTCGCGTAATGCGGACCTCCTCAAGGCAGCGACGGATGGGACGGCATTTTTCAACGGCTTTTGCGGTGAAAGCTGGACGCGCCTCATCGGTGACAGCTTTGGTCAGGCGGTCGAGTAATGTGCGGAATTGCCGGATTTTATCGACACGACATGCCGGCCGAGCGCGCAAACGAGCGCCTTGCGCTGATGGCGTCGCGTCTTAAGCATCGTGGTCCAGATGCGCATGGAGCTCTGCTGCGCGGCGATGTCGGCCTTGCCCACGCACGGCTGGCGATTGTGGGCATTGCCGATGGCGCGCAGCCGATGCGCACCGTCGAAGACGATCTTGCCATTTCCTTCAACGGCGAAATCTTCAATCACGTCGAACTGCGCGAAACGCTGTCCGCACGCGGCCACCATTTCCGCACCCACTCCGACACCGAAGTCATCCTGCATGACTATCGAGACAAGGGGCTGGATTGCCTCAACGAATTCAACGGCGATTTTGCCTTCGCCCTGCACGACGCCCGCAACGACACGCTGGTGCTTGCGCGTGACCGGATGGGTGTGCGGCCGCTTTATTATACGTGGCATGAAGGTACGTTTTATTTCGCATCCGAGATCGGGGCGCTTCTGGCGTTGCCGGGAATGACGGCCGAGATCGATCCGGTGGCGCTGGATCAGATATTCACCTTCTGGTTCCCGTTGCCGCCGCGCACCGCCTTTCGCGGCATTCACGAATTGCCGCCCGGTCATCTGATGATCCTGCGCGATGGCGCGTCCACGGTACGGCGCTGGTGGCAGCTTTCCTATCCTGACGGCAAGCACGCAGCACCGCCGGCAAGCCTTGGCGCGCAGGTGGAAGAGCTGACGGCGCTGCTGGCCGACGCAACGCGGATCAGGCTTCGCGCCGATGTGCCTGTCGGCTCCTATCTGTCCGGCGGGCTCGATTCCTCCCTCGTTTCTGCCCTGGCTGCGCAAAGCGTTAGCCGAGGCCTGCGCACATTTTCGCTGGCCTTCGAAAGTGCGGAGCACGACGAAAGTATCTGGCAGAAAACAATGAGCCAGCATCTTGGCGTCGCATCCGAAACCACGGAGTGCTCAACTGCGGACATAGCGCAATACATGCCTGAGGTCATGGAGCACGTGGAGACGCCCATTCTTCGCACAGCACCGGTGCCGCTTTACCTGCTTTCCCGGCATGTGCGCGAACGGGGCATGAAGGTGGTGCTGACCGGTGAAGGTGCTGATGAGCTGTTCGCTGGCTACGATATTTTCCGCGAAGCGCGGGTACGGCGCTTTTGCAGCCGCCAGCCGCAATCGGCTCGCCGGCCGAAACTGTTCCAGCGGCTTTATCCCTACCTTCCGGGGCTGAAACAGCAGACGCCGGATTATCTGGCACGCTTCTTCTCCTTCGGCGCAGAAGCCACCGACGAACCGCTGTTTTCCCATCGGCCGCGCTTGCGCTCTACGGCGGCGGCGAAAATCTTCTTTTCAGCGGAATTGAAAGCGCAGCTTGGCGACTACGACGCTGCGGCCGATCTTGCCGCGCAGTTGCCGGAGGATTTCCGCCGCTGGCATCCGCTTCATCAGGCGCAGTACCTCGAGACAGCATTTCTCTTGCCCGGCTATATTCTGTCCAGTCAGGGAGACCGGGTCATGATGGCAAATGGAGTGGAAGGCCGGTTTCCGTTCCTCGATCCCCGTGTGGTGGACTTTGCCGCAGCGCTCCATCCCGAGGCGAAACTGCGCGGTCTGAGGGAAAAGTATATCCTCAAACAGGCTGCAGCCGAACTGGTGCCCGATGCGATCTTAAACCGACCCAAGCAGCCCTATCGCGCGCCCGACGCAGAAGCCTTCGCGGATGCCGGCTATCTCGACACCGTACTCTCCACCGGTCAAGTAAGGACCACCGGCCTGTTCAATGCCCAGGCGGTGGAAAAGCTGACAACCAAGGTGCGGCAAAAACAGGCGACCGGCTTTCGCGACAACGCCGCCTTCGTCGGCATACTCTCGACCCAGCTTCTGCATGCTGCCACGACCCAGAATTCCACAATGTCATCGCAAAAAATCGAAGGAAGCTCCAAATGACCAATGAAAGCACCGGCATGAAAGCCGAAATTCGCGGTTTCATCATCGAAAACTTTCTGTTCGGTGACGAAAGCCGGCCGTTTGGCGATGATCTTTCGTTGATCGACAATGACATGGTCGATTCCACGGGAATTCTCGAATTGGTGAGCTTCATCGAGGAACGCTACGGCGTCCGCGTTGCCGACGGCGATATCGTACCGGCCAATCTCGATACGATCGACAACATCGCCGCCTTCATCGGTCGCAAGCAGACCGCCTGAAATTTCGGGAAGCGCCAATTGCGTATCGACCACTACCTGCATCGAAGTGCGGAGCGCCATGCCGGCAAGACGGCGCTGGTGGCCGGTGAGACGCGCCTGAGTTACGGCGAACTCAAGACGATGAGCGAGGCTTTCGCCACTGATCTGATAGCGCGAGGCGCAAGCCCGGGAGACCGTGTTGTCCTTGTGCTGGACAATGGCTGGCGCATGGCGGTTGCGGTTTTCGGTTGCTGGATGGCGGGCGCTGTTGCCTGCCCCATCAACCCATCGTCCAAGGCCGCACGCCTTTCGCAAATTCTGGACAGTTGTACGCCCTTTGCGGTGGTTGCCGAGGCTCGGCTGGAAAAGGTCGTTTCGGATGCGGCCGGTTCTTCTCCGTTGTTGCGCATCGTTTCCGGCGCGCCGAACCCAACGGCCGATGGTGTCGATTTTGACGCGATGCTCGAGGAACCGATAGGCGCGCTGCCGCAAAACCTGCTCGATACCGATCTGGCAGTAATCATCTATACATCTGGCTCCACCGGCGAGCCAAAGGGCGTGATGCTGGCGCATGATAACATGGATGCGGCCGTCCGTTCGATTACCTTTTATCTCGGCAATAGGCCGGAAGATATTCTGCTCGGCGTATTACCGCTTTCGTTCGGATATGGCCTGAACCAGCTGCTTTCCAGCGTTTTCGTCGGCGGCACGCTGGTGATCGAGAAATCCTTCGCCTATCCGCATCTGATTTTCGAGCGTATCCGCGACGAGCGGATAACGGGCTTCGCGCTGGTGCCGACCATGCTGTCCATCATGATGCAGACGCGCGATCTGTCGCCGGCGCTGTTTGAAAGCCTGCGCTACGTCACCGCTGCCGCTGCACCCCTGTCGCCCACCCATAGCGACTGGCTGCGGACCTTTCTGCCGCATGTGCACCTGTTTTGCATGTATGGCCAGACGGAGTGTACCCGTATCAGCTTTCTGCCGCCGGAAGACCTCGACAGGAAACGCGGTTCTGTCGGCATCGCCATTCCGGGCACTGCCATCGCGGTGGTGAACGAGGACGGAGACAGCCTGTTGCCCGCAGAGGTCGGCGAACTCGTGGTCAGCGGGCCGCACGTCATGCGTGGTTATTGGCGCAACGAGGCTGCCACAGCGCGCGCGCTGCGCGTTGATGCCGCAACGGGCCGGACGCGTCTTCACACCGGCGACCTGTTTACCTGCGATGCCGAGGGTTATCTCACCTTCGTTGCCCGCAAGGACGATATCATCAAGTCGCGTGGCGAAAAGGTTGCGCCGCAGGCGGTCGAGGCCGTTCTGCAAGCCATGCCGGGCGTCTCGGACGCATTGGTCGTCGGCGTTGCGCATGAGGTTTTCGGTCAGGCGGTGAAGGCGATCGTGATCGCATCCGACGAGGCGATCACCGCAAAAGACGTCATGCGCTACTGCGCTCTGCACCTCGAAACCCACATGGTGCCAACACTGGTTGAATTTCGCGATTTCCTGCCGACGACGGATACCGGCAAGGTCAGTCGCCGCCTCGCTGCTCAAGATACGGAGAACAATCGATGACGAACAATGCACAGAGCCTGCCTTTCTCGCCGCTTGAACTTGATGCGGCGGCGGAGGTAGAGCGTATCGCCGAAAAAATCCGCCAGTCGCTTCGTTTCAACCTGCGCAAGCGCGGGCTGGTGCTCGGCATTTCCGGCGGTATCGATTCCAGCGTCTGCGCCGCACTTGCCGTTCACGCGCTCGGGGCAGCAAATGTTATTGGCCTGTTCATGCCGGAAAACGATTCCGACCCGGAAAGCCTGCGCTTGGGGCAGGCTTTGGCGACGAAGCTGGGTATGGACTGCGTGCTGGAAGATATCGGCCCTTCGCTTGCCGCCATGGGTTGTTATGAAAGGCGCGATGGCTTCATCCGCGAGGTTGTGCCTGAATACGGGCCGGGCTGGGCCTCCAAGATCGTTTTCGACAACGCCATGAGCACCGGCGCCTATAATATTTCCTCGCTGGTCGTCCGTTCGCCATCGGGCGAAACGCGCAAGGTTCGCCTCTCCGCAAAAGCCTATCTCGGCATCGTTGCGGCGACGAATATGAAGCAGCGCACGCGCAAGCAGTTCGAATATTATCACGCCGACCGCCTGAACTTTGCGGTGCTCGGAACCCCGAACCGCCTGGAGTACGACCAGGGCTTCTTTGTCAAGAACGGCGACGGCGCTGCCGACATCAAGCCGATCGCCCATCTTTACAAATCACAGGTCTATCAACTCGCGGCCCATCTCGGCGTCCCGCAGGAAATCCGCTCCCGCCCGCCGACAACGGATACCTATTCCATGCCGCAGACGCAGGAAGAGTTCTATTTCGCGCTTCCTTACGACAAGATGGATATCTGCCTCTACGGATTGGAACACGGCATGCCTGCAACCGAGATCGCCACGGCGACCGGGTTGACGGAGGACAATGTCCGGTTCGTCTGGACCGATATCGCCGCCAAGCGAAAGGTTGCGCACTATCTGCACCACGCCCCTATCCATTTCCATGAGGGCGCTCAGGCGAAATCCTGAGATTGTTCCAAGCGGCGCCGGCCTGGGCGATCAGGCTGGCGTATGAAACAAACCTCGATATGAATATGTAGCCGCCCGCCAGCAGAAGAGCTGTGAAAGCGGTATGCGGGCGGCAATTACATTTGTTAGTCAAGGCGTTAGTATTGGCAGTGCTTCGCCACCATTCAGTCCGCTGCGAATTCGCACGCCAACAGGGTCTTGTCGCCAAGTGCCGCACCTTCGCGCGCCACAATGGAGACTTTTCCCGGTCCAGCCAGACCTTCAGACGGCTGCTGGTCCTGCGGAAGCTGCCGGGCATAGCCCTTGCTCGATGTACCCATCAGGTCTGAGGTTTCCGGTTTCAAATCATATTTCGCGGCCAGAGCATCGGCACGCTGGCCCTTGATCAAAACACCGACTGCACCATTGGCGAAGAAGACTTCGTCACTCTCAAACCCATCGCGGCCGATCTGGTTCGGAAGCTTATAGATAGCCGCACCCAAAGACGATGTGTCGGCCTTTGCAAGTTTTTCGGCGGCATCATAAATTTCGGTCGCCGATGTCATCGAATAGGGCGGATTGCACAGGGCCGCATCATAGAATGCGGGATCGATTTCGGCAGCCAAAGCGCTACCGGCATGAAGCGCAGTAATGGCTACGGACATTACGACGGTGCCGCGAAGGAAAGGTGTGAATGCAAACATTGGCGTCCCTTGGAATTTGCCTGTCGTCCGTTTGAAGAGATTGCGTCAGGCTTTGCCATTCCTTGGAGCACCATAATTCACGCCCTGTCGATATACGCAAAGCGTTTTCCCCAGCTCGCCAGAACAAAACTCGTCATCCGACCGCAAGGAAAGCGTGGCGAAAGACGGCATTTCCATAGTGGGGATGAAAATGCTCTGTTGTTGCTAGCCCGGCCGATTCAATACAGTTTGGCCGGCTTCGTGTTTGACAATCCGCAGCATGGGCTGCCCGCCCATCTCGGCGGATTCAAACCGGGCAAGAAGGTCGAATGAGGTTACGGCTTCGCCCGCCTTGAAGCGTTTTCCGTGGACGGCGAGATGTCCAAGCCCAAATACGGCAAGAAGAGCCTCCGTCGGGTTATCCGACGACGTGTCGAAGAGCAAATTCGCTTGGCCGAAATGCTCGAGACCGGTAGTCCAGGCTCTGGTCGCGCCGTCGTCAAAATAGAGTGTTGCCGAAAAATATTGAACATTGTCGCTTGTCACTACGATAACCTCATATTTCCGCTGCACTAGTCCGGCCGGTTTCACAGGCGGCGATAGCCCATCTAGTCGATTTTTGCGACAATATGATTTGCGCCGTCGTCAGAGCGATTATTCACTGATGGCTCAGAACGGTAACCGTTCGAGATGATCCCGATGCGCCCATGTCAACACGACACAGTTCGCCCGTACACGTCGACGATTGGCAAAAAACGGTCTGGTGGCTTTGCAGTCCCGCTTTATGCGGCAGCGCCAAGAAGTTCCGCCTGACGACGGATCGCAGTCTCGATCACATGCCACAGTGTTTCCGCAGCGGAGCGCATGCCGAGGATGGCAAGGCGGTCCGGCGCGCGCCGGATCACGAAAACGCTCATATGTTCCATGCCTGTGCGCGTGGCAGTCCCTTGCCCGAATGCCGAGGGATCGAGGTTCACCAGCTTCTGCATGAGCGCGACAATCGGCGCCTCGCCTGCGTCGCTCTCGATTTCGAAGGCGACGAAGCCATCGGTCTGTTCCGTCACGGAACAGGAAGGGCAAAGGCTCGCGAGTTCTGCGGCGAAATCCGTTTCGGCCCGGTCTGCGGCCTCAATCAGCCATTGGCCCGGCCCCGTCCAAAAAGCTGAAACCGGGCCTTGCTGGACCCATTTTCCGGGACCCGGCAAGGTGAGGTCAAAGGGCACCGGTTCTTTGACGTTGCGGCGCAGGCTGAGCGATGCGAGGGCAAGCCCTGAATTTTCCTCAAGTCGCAGCGTGCCATGGCGGGCGCGCCGCGAAGTTTGCGCGCCGAGTGCGGTTGTCGGCTTCAAATCAGGCACGGAGTCTCTCTCCCTCAGGGTCGATGAAATGGGGCGAGACCACACGCAATTCGACCGACTGTCCCTGCAAGGGGTTGGCCGCGACGATGATCTCTCCGATACGGTTTGCACCATCGGCAAGGAAACCAAGACCGATGCTGAAACCGAGGTTGGGCGAATAGCAGGCGGATGTGATCCAGCCTTGATCGGTCTCGGTATTCTGGCTGGCGCCGCGGGTAAACAGATGTGAACCTGACACCACAGGGTCCCTTGCCGCAAGCGGCTGCAGGCCGACGAGCACCCGGCTTTCGCCGACAAGCCCTTCGCGGCGAGTCATGACGGTACCAATCGCGTCTTTCTTGGCCGAAACCATCCTGCCCATGCCCAGCATCTGCGCCGTCGTCTGGCCGTTCAGCTCGTTTCCGGCAGCATGGCCTTTTTCGATACGCATGACACCAAGCGCTTCCGTCCCGTAGGCGGTGGCTCCAAGATCCGCACCGATCTCCATCAGCCGGGACATCAGGGCATTACCGTAGCGGGCGGGGACTGCAATCTCGTAAGCAAGTTCCCCTGAAAACGAGATCCGGAACAGCCGTGCTCGCAATCCCCCGCAAACCGTCAGTTCGGCGCAGGCCATGAAGGGAAAGGCTGCGTTGGAAAGGTCGAAACCATCGACAATGCGTTCGATAAGGCGGCGGGCGTTCGGACCGGCGACTGCGAGCTGTGCCCAGGCATCCGTTGCCGAGATCAATTGCACATCCAATTCCGGCCACAGGCATTGGCGGGCGAATTCCATGTGACGATAGACCGGGCCGGCCTGGGCCGTGGTCGTGGTGACGATATAATGATCCTCACCCAGACGGGCACAGGTGCCGTCATCATAGGCGTGGCCGTCTTCCCGCAGCATCAGGCCGTAACGGACCATGCCGACCTTGAGGCTCTTCATTGCATTGCAGTAGAGACGGTCGAGAAATTCAGCCGCATCGGCGCCCTGAACATCCACCTTGCCAAGCGTCGTCACATCGCAGATGCCGACGCCCTTTCGGGTGGCCAGAACCTCGCGGTCGACGGATTGCCGCCAATGGGTCTCCCCGGCTTGAGGGAAATATTGGGCACGCATCCATTGACCGACTTCGACGAAAACGGCGCCATGCGCTTCAGCCCAGGCATGGCTGGGTGTGAGGCGGCGCGGACGGAAATGTGCGCCGGTGTCGCCGCCGCCGAGTACCGCCATCGAAACCGGCGTATAGGGAGGGCGAAAAATCGTCGTACCCGTATCCGGTATCGATTTACCCGTCAGTTCGGACATGATTGCCAAAGCGGTGGCATTCGATGTCTTGCCCTGGTCAGTTGCCATACCAAGCGTGGTCCAGCGCTTGAGATGCTCGATGGGCCGCATGTTTTCCTGATGGGCGAGCTTGATGTCCTTGACCGTGACGTCGTTCTGAAAATCGACCCAGGCGCGCCCTTTCCCAGGCACATGCCACAGGGGCTTGATGCCGATTTGCGTATCCTCGGCCTCCGGCAGGGCTGGCCTGGATGCGGCGATCCCCATTTGCTCCAGAGCCGTTATGGCAGCGGATGCACCGGAGATCAGCGCCGCCCCCGTGCTGCCTTTGCCGGCCGCCGCCCCTGCAACGAGCATATGCGAGGGTACGTCGCCGGGCAGGAATGCCTGTAGCCCGTCATCCCATAACGGGCGACCGCGCTGGTGCGATGTAAGATGAACATTGGGGTTCCAGCCCCCGGAGATACCAAGCGCACCGCAATCGATGGTTTCGTCATAGCCATCCTTGCGGACATCGATGGAAACCAACCCCAGCCTGCCTTTGCTGTCGGTAACTGTCGCCCCCGCAATCAGGCGGTATTCCGCAAGCGCCCGCGCATCCGGGCGCGGATCGATGACTGCGGCGATCTCGACACCTTTCGCAGCCAGGTCGACAGCGGTCCGATGGCCGTCATCGTTATTGGTGAAGATTGAGACCCTGCCTGCCGGACTGACTGCCCAGCGATTGGCATAGGCACGCAGCGAACCGGCAAGCATGATCCCCGGCCGGTCGTTATTTTTAAAGGGGATATGCCTCTCTGTCGCCCCGGCGGCAAGCACCGTGCGCTTTGCAGTGATGCGCCAGAGGGACTGGCGTACGCCCTTTGGTGCGGCAAGATGGTCGGAAACCCGCTCGACCGCACCGAATATCCCATGGTCGAATGAGCCGAAAACCGTGGTGCGGCGCATGACGCGCAGGTTCGGCAGGGTTGAAAACTCCGCCTCGAGCGTTCCGATCCAGTCGGTTGCAGGGGCGCCGTCGAGCAGGTGGCTCTCTGCAAGCAGGCGACCTCCGAGGCGATTGTCCTCGTCCGCCAGAATAACCTTGGCACCGGCACGCGCCGCGGTCAGGGCAGCAGCCAGACCGGCCGCTCCGGCGCCGATGACCAGCAGATCGCAGTGAAGGAACCCCTTGTCGTAACTGTCGGGGTCCGGTTTCATCGACAGGCTTCCAAGTCCCGCAGCCTTGCGAATGGCGGGCTCATAGAGCTTTTCCCAGAACGCCTTCGGCCACATGAACGTTTTGTAGTAAAAGCCTGCGGTCAGGAAATCGGCAAACAGATCATTGATCGCAAGGGCATCGAAAGACAGGGACGGCCAGCGGTTCTGGCTTTTCGCCTCCAGCCCGTCGAACAGTTCGACCGTCGTGGCGCGGGTATTAGGCTCCAGCCGCGATCCCGTGCGCAATTCGACCAGCGCATTCGGCTCTTCTGAGCCGGCAGAGATCACGCCTCTGGGGCGATGATATTTGAAGCTGCGCCCCATCAGGCGGACATCGTTTGCCAGAAGTGCCGAGGCGAGCGTGTCGCCGGGATGCCCCTGATAATTCTTTCCATCGAAGGTGAAATGCAGCACCTTGCTGCGGTCGATCAAGCCGTCCTTCAGTCTCATGCTTCATCTGCCTTCTGACGGAGCGCTACCTCGTTTGCGAGTTCCGCTCCGAGGATTTCATGGGTGACGGTGTTTCGCGTGACCACGAGCCAGCTGCGATCACCCTGTTCGTGAAACCACAGTTCCCGATGCAGGCCGGCGGGATTGTCACGCAGATAGACATAATCGTTGAAGTCTTTCGCAGCGCTCTCGGCCATTCCGTCCGGGCGATGCAACAAGGCGGCATCGCCGAGATAGGTGAATTCCTGAGCGTCGCGCGGCCCGAGCAGTGGGTGAGGGATCAGCATTGTTCAAGCCTCAGTGAAGGTTCGGTTGGGCGCCGGCGCCCTTTTCGTCGATGACATAGCCCTTTTCGAACCGGTCGAGCCGGTAGGCCTTGGCCGTGTCATGCGGGGTATCGGTGGCCAGCAGATGCGCGAATGCATAGCCGCTGGCCGGCGTCGCCTTGAAGCCGCCGTAACACCAGCCGGCATTGAGATAGAGGCCCTTCACAGGCGTGTGGTCGATGATCGGTGAACCGTCCATCGACATGTCCATGATGCCGCCCCATATGCGCAGCAGGCGCGCCCGGCCGATCATCGGCATCAGCGCCATGCCGCCCTCGGCGACATCTTCGATGACGGGCAGATTGCCGCGCTGGGCATAGGAATTATAGCCGTCGATATCGCCACCGAAGACCAGGCCACCCTTGTCGGACTGGCTGACGTAGAAATGGCCTGCTCCGAAGGTTATGACGCCCGGTATGGTCGGCTTCAGCCCTTCCGAAACGAAGGCTTGCAGCACATGGCTTTCAATAGGCAGACGCATGCCCGCCATGGCCATGACGCGGCCGGTCGATCCCGCTACGGCGACGCCGACCTTTCCGGCACCGATGTAGCCACGGCTGGTTTCCACGCCTTTGATCGTTCCATCCTCGATGCGAAATCCCTGGACTTCGCAGTTCTGGATAAGATCGACCCCTGCCAGATCGGCGCCACGCGCGTAACCCCACGCAACGCCATCGTGGCGGGCAGTTCCAGCGCGGCGCTGGTAAAGGCCGCCCTTGATTGGAAAGCGTGCGTTGTCGAAATTGAGAAACGGGATCATGGCGCGGAGATCGTCTTGTGCCAGCAGTTGCGCATCCGCACCGGCCAGCAGCATGGCGTTGCCGCGACGGCGGTAGGCATCGCGCTGCGCGTCGGTGTGGAACAGGTTCACAATTCCGCGCTGGCTTACCATCGCATTGAAATTGAATTCCTGTTCAAGCCCTTCCCAGAGTTTCATCGAAAACTCATAGAATGGCTCGTTTCCGGGCAGCAGATAGTTTGAGCGGATGATCGTGGTGTTGCGCCCAATGTTTCCCGATCCCAGCCAGCCTTTTTCCAAAACGGCGATCCGCGACTTGGAAAAGGTTTTGGCTAGATAATAGGCCGTTGCAAGTCCATGACCGCCACCGCCAACAATGATGAAATCGTAATGAGGTTGCGGATCGGGGTTCCGCCACAGTGGGCGCCAGCCCTTGTGGCCAGTCAGGGCCTGTTTGAAAACCTGGAGAGCCGAATAGCGCAAATCTGTGTTCCTCGAAAACAGGGCGGTTGTCCAAGTTTATAGCGCGATACCGCACGATTTTTTTATCCGTGACGGACGCATTATTGTCCATTTTGGCCAAGTCGGCTAAGCTTGCCCTGGGGATTGTCTTGGAGCAGGTCATGCACGCCGAAGGGTCGATGTCGATCGGGTTCATACTCATTGAGGGTTATGCGCTGATGTCGTTGGCTGCGGCGGTTGAGCCGATGCGCGCGGCCAATCACCTTGCCGGCAAAACGCTCTACCATTGCCGGTTTTACTCCGCGAATGGCGGGTTTGGCGCATCCACGTCAGGCGGAGGTTTCGATACCGCGCCCGTTTCGCGGGCTTTGTCTGAGAAGCTGGATCTGGTCTTCATCGTCGCGGGCGGAAATCCCATGCTCTATGAAGATCCGGCACTTGTGCGCAACCTGCGCACGCTCAACCAGCGGGGTGTCAAGCTCGGAGGCATTTCCGGCGGCGCGGCGATCCTTGCCAAATCCGGTCTGATGACGGGCAGACGTTTTACCGTTCACTGGACCCACATCGATCCGCTTAGTGAATATGCCAGCGATCTCCTGATCGAGCGTGCGCTCTACGTCATCGATCGCGATCGCTACACTTGCGCGGGCGGCGTTGCCGCCATTGACATGATGGGGGCTTTTATTGCGAAAGACCATGGTTCTGCCTTCGCGCGCGATGTCAGCGAATGGTTCATACATCCGCGTTTGAGAACGGCCGATGAGCCTCAGTTGGGCCGCGCCGGCCAACGTTTCAACGTCCATCACCCGGTACTCGAAGCTGCCATTGAACTCATGACGACCCATGTTGCGGATCCCCTGTCGCCGGAGCAGCTGGGCCAATTGTGCGGCAGCAGTATTCGCCAGCTCCACCGCCTGTTTTCCAGCCATTTCGACCAGTCCATGATGTCCTTTTACCGTGGTCTTCGGCTGGCAAAGGCGGATGAGCTGCTGCAGCAGACCTCGCTTTCGATCGTTGACGTGGCCTTGCTGACGGGGTTCTCGACCGCTGCCCATTTCACCCGTTGCTACACCCAGAAATACGCCGCTCCGCCCAGCAGAAGGCGTCGTGCCGGGAGAGATTTCGAGCAGCCGTCCGATGGTACCTGACGCCCTACCGGAACAGCGTGCGGTTTTTGCGGTGACACTTTGGCAAGGCCGTGCGTCATGCCTGATGTGAAAGGGCCGTTTCGCGCTCCGCATCATGGATCAAGCCCATGATACCCTCGCTCATATCGGCATAGACGCCATTGTTTTCGACCACGCCTTTAACCCGATAGCGGTCCATGACAACAATGCGGTCGGCCAGTGCCATCATCTCCGGCATGTCACTGGTAATGACGAGAATGGCGGTGCCGCCGTCTGCAAGCTCGCGCAGCAGATCGTGCAGATAGGCCTTGGTCTTGATGTCGATGCCAACAGAAGGTTCGTCTACGATCAGCAGCTTCACGTCGGCGGCAAGCCACTTGGCGACGCTGATCTTCTGCTGGTTGCCGCCGGAAAGATTACCCACGGTCTGGCTCAGGCTCGGCGTCTTCACCTCAAGTTTCTGCAGGAAAGGGGTGACCGCCGCACGGATGCGGCTGTCGGAAAGCACGCCGAATGCGTTTGAGAGCTTGCGCCAGATGGGAACGCCCGCATTGGCAAGAACGGAATGCTGGAGAATGAGGCCGTCACCCTTGCGGTCCTCGCTGACATAACCGACGCCGTATTCGTGGATGGCTTCGGCAACGGAGCGGATGCGGGCCGGGCGATCTTCGATCCGGACTTCGCCTTCCGTGACGGCGAATTTGCCCATGATCGATTTTGCCAATTCGGTGCGCCCAGCGCCCACCAGCCCGTAAAGGCCGACGATTTCACCCTTGCGCACGGAAAGACTGACATCGCGATGGCCGATTGCGGTAGAAACACCTTTGAGTTCAAGCACCAGCGGATTGTGCTCGACCGCGCGTTTGCGCCAGCCACCGCCGCCTTCGGCACGGCCAATCATCAGGCGCACCAGGTCCTGGCGTCCGAGACCTTCCATAGACCGGCTTTCGCAGGCGTTTTCGCCATCTCGCAGAACCGTTACCCGGTCGCAAATGTCGAGAACCTCTTCCAGCTTGTGGCTGACGAAGACAAGGCTTGCGCCATCATCGCGCAGGCGGCGCAGAATGCGGAAGAGGTTGTCCGTTTCGCTCGGGGTCAGCGATGTCGTGGGTTCGTCGAGCAAAAGAACCCGGCTTTGCAGGGAAAGCGCCTTGGCAATTTCCACGAGCTGCATTTGCGCAACGGAAAGCTCGGATACCGGCATCGCCGGATCGACTTCCAGATTGAGAGCCTGCAGCCAGCGGCGTGCGTCGCGGTTCAGCGCGGCGTAGTCGATGGGTTTGAGATAGTGCGCCCCAAGCTTTTCCATGTGGATATTCTCGGCAATCGAGAAGCGCGGGATGAGGTTGCGTTCCTGATGGACGACACCGATGCCGCGGGCAATGGCCTCGCGCGGGTTGCCGAAGCGTACTTCCTGCCCATCGACAAGGATTTGGCCACTGCTCTGATGGTGGACGCCGGTAATGACCTTGATCAACGTCGATTTGCCGGCGCCGTTCTCACCCAGCAACGCGTGGATCGATCCCGGCTCCAGCGAAAGATTGACGCCCTTGAGCGCCCGAACGCCGGGAAACACTTTTTCGATGTTACGCGCCTGAAAAACAGGTTGCTTGTCCATGATGTCAGGCCTTTCCTGTCTTTTTGCCGAGATGCGTTTCGCGCAGGCGGTTGATGCCAACGGCGGCGAGGATCATTGCGCCGAGCACCACCTGCACGAGGAACGGATCGATGGAGAACAGCACGAGTGCCTGCGTGATGATGGCAACGATGACGACGCCGAGCAGGGTCGCCCCCACGCTGACATGCCCGCCAGCCAGTACGGCACCGCCGATAACGGGTGCGGCAAAGGACAGGATGAGCCAGTCATCGCCAATGGACGGCTGGCCGATCTGCAGGCGGGATACGAGCAGAATGCCGGCGACCGACGCCAGGAGGCCGGAAATGCCGTGCGCCACAATCATTGTCGTGCGGATCGAAATGCCGGAAAGCTCTGCCGCATGGCTGTTGCCGCCAATGGCAAGGATGAAGCGGCCTATCGGCTGGCGGCGCAGCATGAACCACAGCGCGAATGCAATGATGATGGTGGGTGCGGCGAGCCACGGAACCGGGCCAACGAGCAGTGCCGAGCCGAAGGCTTTCACCGATTCCGGCACGCCGTAGAACGGCTCCGCCCGGGTGATGCCGAGGTTGATACCCTTGTAGATCGACAGGGTCGCCAGTGTGATGACGAAGGCGGAAATGCCTGTGATGGCGATCAGCAGACCGTTGAGCATGCCGCAGACAACACCGATCAGTACCGCAGCAATGGCGGCCACCGGTGCCGGAAGCCCCCAGACCTGCATCAGTCCCGCAAAGGATATTGCCGCCAGTCCGCCGATTGCGCCCACGGACAGGTTCATCTGGCCAATGGCAATGATGATCATCTGGGAAAAGGCGATGAGCGCATTGACCGCGATTGCAAGAAGGAGAATCTGGATGTTGAAGGAAGAGAGGAAGTTGGGGCTGAAGCCGCGGATAAGCGCGATTGCCAGCACCGTGACCAATAGGGGGCCGAACCAGTCGGTTCTGGCAAGGCGTAGAAGGGTGTTGTCGGTCTTCATCGTCCAGTCCTTAAGCCAGGTTGCGTCGGGCGAGATAGCTTCGCCGCGCCTTGTCCATCAAAACCGCGAGCAACAGCAGCAGGCCGAGAAATGTCTGGACCCAGAATTCACCGAGCTGAAGCAGCAGCAGGCCGCTGGTGAGCATGGTGACCAAAAGCGCGCCAAGACAGGTGCCGAGCACCGAAACCTTGCCGCCCTGCAAAAGCGTGCCACCGAGAACCGGGCCGAGAAAAGCTGGCAGAAGCCAGTCCTGCCCAAGCTGGCCTGCCATGGAAGGAATGGCGGCCCCCGTGCGCGTCACCAGCATCAGGGCGGCAAGTGCCGCAAGCAGGCCCGACAGCATGTGACAGGCAATGAAGATACGGTCGACCCGAATGCCGGAAAGTTCCGCCGCTTCCGGGCGTGCGCCTGCCGCCAGCATTTCGCGGCCAAGAACGGTGCGTCGGTAGAGAAAGGACAGGGCAAGCGCCGTTGCGAGCGTGACGAGAAGCAGCGGCGAGAAATAGGTCGTGAGCTTCATTTTTCCGAAGGCTGCGAAGATCGGCGGTAGGCCACGGTAGGCCTCGGCGCGCGTCAGGAAGATCATCACGCCGAAAAAGATGCTCATGGTGGCAAGCGTGATGATGAAGCTGTGCAGCCCCGTGCGGATGACGGTCCAGCCATTGACGAAACCGAGCGCCGCGCCGGTGACGAGACCGCCAATGAGGGCGAGCGGCCACGGCACGCCAAGCACCTCGATCAGATAACCACAGGCCATGGCCGCCGAGACGCCGATCGCTCCAACGGCAAGATTGAGGCCGCCAGTCACGATCACCGCCATCATCGACAGGCCGATCATGATGTTGATCGCGGCACTGCGACCAAGCGTGAACAGATTGAAAGGCGAAAGGAAGCCGCTGGCCGCGACGCCAAAAATGACGGCGAAGACGACGATCAGCAGAATGAGGCCAAATTCATTGGTCAGAAAAAAGCGGCCTTGCGAAAGGCTGGACCCCATTCGTCTGTCGCCCTCCTGCGAGCCCTTTGTGAGCAAAGTATCGTTCACGGTCATGAAACTGTCCCGGTATTGGTTCGCCCGAAGCGCCTGCGCGGGTCGCCTGGTCATTGCGCTGCCGCCTGAAAGAATATTTTCTGGCGGGGCAGATTGCCGGGCGCGGTCGTTTGCCGCCCGGCAATTGCTCAAGGCATGATTAGTTGCAGCTCAGATAGGTCGTATCGAAGTTGGTGAGCAGCTTTTTGGTCTCGGAGCGCATGGCATCGATGTAGTTGTCCACCTTGGCGGCATCGACATAGGCGGTGCCGGAATCGATGAACTTGGTCGTCAGCGCATTGGATTTGAACGGCGCATCTTCCTTCACCTTGCAGCCGGCCTGAAGTTTGCTCAGTGCAAACGCGCCGATATAACCCTGGCCATAGGGGTTCTGAAGCATCGTGCCGTCGACGAAACCGTCCTTGATCGCTTTCAGCACGACTTCGTCGTGGTCGATGCCGACCATGTGGATGCGCTTGTCGCCGATCTTGCGCAGTGCGTTGGAGGCAACGACCGCAGGAACCCAGGCTGTGGTAACGATACCATCCACTTCGGAAGCGTGGGCGGCCAGGTAGGCGCTGATCTTTTCTTCCGCCGGTTCCGGTGCGTCGATATCGGCGATGACCTGAACGACTTCGGCGCCGGCTTCGTCAGCTGCCTTTTTCACGGCATCGATACGAAGCTGGGTGTTGGGGTCCACAAGGAAGCCGGTGAAATGGGCGATGCGTTTTTTGCCCGTTCCCATCGCCTTGATCAGCTCCTTGGTGCCGAGATAAGCGGAATTACCGGTGTCGGTACCAAGGCAGAAGGCGGCGGGCGAGGGGTCCTTGAAGCAGCCGGCGCCAGCAATCACATTCGCGCCGTTGCCGGTCAGTTCCTCTGCTGTCGAGACCGCGCCGACGGGATCGCCGGGGAAAATCAGGAAGCCGTTATAACCCTGGCTCAGAAGGCTTTCGAGAAGCTGGTTCTGCTGTGCCAGTTCCCACTTTTGCGGCACCTTATAGTCGGCGCCAGCCAGGCCGAAGTCCTTGGCCGCGTCCTTGCCGGCCTGTTCCCAGGCGGCGAAATAAGGGTGGGGACCGCCCGGAACGAGGGCGATCTTGCTGGCGTCCGCCGCCTGCGCGACACAGCACGCTCCCGCGCCGATGATTGCGGCAGCGACGAGGCTGCGCATGAAATACGTCATGTTTTTCTCCTCCATGAAACGGCCTGCTCCTTAAAAAAAGCGACTGGAACCTCCCTTAATCGCTCTTTCTCCCAACAGCCGACTTGCGTAAGCACCATGGACACTAGTATACTTGTATCCAAGTAGCAATGAGATTTTCACGACCGCCTTTTGAAGGGGAGCGTTCATGACGAAAAACACCACTGCCGGTTTCACTGGGCGCGGCGCTCATCAAGAGGCCCCCGGCTCCGGAATCGAAAGCGTGGAGCTTGTGGTCAATCGTTATGGCTCGGTTGCCGATCAGGTTCATGCGGCGTTGCGTCAGGCGATCGTCGAGGTCCGCCTAGCGCCCGGTGCGCCGATCAGTGAAAACTCGATCTGCCGTCAGTTTTCGGTGTCGCGCACCCCGGTGCGTGCCGCGATCCAGCGCCTGTCGGAAGAGGGTCTTGTGGACGTCTATCCGCAACTCGGCAGCTTTGTTGCGCCGATCAGGCTTGGCGAAATTCAGGACAGCCATTTTATCCGCCGTTCACTTGAAGTGGCTTTGCTGCGCGAAGTCGCGCCGAAGTGGACGAAAGAAATGAGCCGTACGATGCGCGACGTCATCGCCGAGCAGGAAAGAGTGATTGCCGCCAACGACGCATCCGGTTTCTTTCATGCCGACGAGGCGTTTCATCGCCTGCTCGGCACGTTTTCCGGTCGCGAAGGTGTCTGGCAGGCGATCCTTGCTGCCAAGGTGACCCTGTCGCGGTTCCATCGTTATTGGGCAAAGCCGGAACGATTGCCCGCCGTCATCGAAGAGCATCTGGCAGTCGTGGATGCTCTCGACCGTGGCGATGCCGAAGGTGCGGAAAAGGCGCTGGTGACGCATCTGGATATGGTTTTCGTGATCTACGAACAGTTGCCTGAAGAAGAGCGGAAGCATTTGTCCATTTGATAGTGGACGTGGAGGAGACAGAATGGAACTGAAACACAAGACGGCGCTCGTGACAGGCGCTTGTGGCGGCATCGGCCGTGCCGTGGTTGCGGCGCTGGTCGCGCAAGGGGCGAGGGTAATCGCCTTCGATCGCGACGTCGAAGCTGTTGCGGCGCTCGCGGAGGGGTTTGGCGGTGCTTGTGATCCCGTCGCCGTCGATCTCGGCGATGCGACGGCGCTGCAGGCCGTCATGAAAGATGTCGCCAACCGTTTCGAGGTCATAGACATTCTCGTCAACAATGCCGGTGTGCTGTCGCCGCACAAGCTGGGAGCGACCACGCTTGATGACTGGCACAGGCTGATGGCCGTCAATCTCGATGCCGCCCTGCTGCTGACGCAGGCCGTCGTTCCCGCCATGAAGGAAAACCGCTGGGGGCGGCTGATCAACATCTCGTCCTATGCCTGGAAGTCCGGTGGCCTGACGGCGGGCACGGCCTATTCGGTCTCGAAATCGGCGCTGGTGGGCCTCACTTACTCGTCCGCTCGCGAACTTGCCCCTTTTGGCGTCACCGCCAATGCAGTCGCGCCGGCCTATGTGGTTTCGCCGATGATCATGGAGCAACTGTCAGAGGAAGACCGCCAGCGCCAGCTTGCGGCCATTCCCGTCGGGCGGTTCTGCCAGCCGGAAGAGGTGGCTCATGCCGTAGGTTTTCTCGCCTCGCCGCTGTCCGGCTTCATGACCGGCACTGTCGTTGACATGAATGGCGGCCTGCAATTCGGCTGAGATACGGAGATAAATGACCATGACAGAACGCCTCTCGTCCCTTGCGTTGCCGCATCTGCCAAAAGACGTCCTTTTGCCCGCCTATGACCGCAAAGCGGTGACACCGGGCATCGTGCATCTCGGCGTTGGCGCTTTTCACCGCGCCCATCAGGCGGTCTTCATCGATGATTGCCTGGCGCGTGGCGAAACCGGCTGGGGCATTGTCGCTGCCTCGCTGCGCAGCCCCGATACTCGCGATGCCATCGCGCCGCAGGACAATCTCTATACATTCTGCCTGCGTGACGGTGAAAACGAAACGCTGCGGATTGTCGGTTCAATCCTCGAGACCATCGTCGCTCCTGAGGATCCGGAGCGGCTGCTGCAAGCCATGACTGATCCGCGGGTCAGAATCGTCACTTTGACGGTCACGGAAAAGGGTTACCTCGCCGATTTGTCGGCGGGCACGCTTCTTCGTGACCATCCCGATGTCGTTCATGATCTGGCGCATCCGCAAAAGCCGCGCTCCGCGCTCGGTTTTCTGCTGGAAGCGACAAGACGCCGGCGGGCCGCCGGGGCTGTGCCGCTGACTTTGCTCTCCTGCGACAATCTTCCGTCCAACGGTCGCATCCTGCACCGTCTTCTGGTGGAGATGGCTGGTCTCACCGATAATGATCTCGCTGCCTTCATCGCGGAAAATCTCTCCTGCCCCTGCGTCATGGTGGACCGCATCGTGCCCGCCACCACCGCAACCGACCGCGAGCGCGTGACCGCGCGTCTCGGCTGCGAGGATGCCTGGCCGGTAATTGCGGAACCCTACTTCCGCTGGGTAATCGAGGATCGCTTTCCGCACGGTCGCCCCGGCATCGAGCTGTCAGGTGCCGAAATCGTTGATGAGGTCGAGCCGTATGAGCATATGAAGCTCAGGATGCTGAATGGCGCTCACACCGCCATGGCCGCAATCGGTCAATGCAGCGGGCTTGAGACGATCGCCGATATCTATGCCGATGCGCGTGTACGCGGTTACGTCGACCGTTACTGGCGGGAGGTTGGTTCGACATTGAGCCCGGCCGTCAGTGGTCCGGATTACGTTGCCGGTCTGCGCCAGCGTTTCGCCAACCCCGCCCTTCGTCATCGCGCCGCCCAGATCGCCTCTGACGCTTCACAGAAAGTGCCGCAACGCATTCTGGCGCCGCTTGCGGAGCTGCGTGCCGCAGGCGCGCCGAATACGGCCGCTCTTTTTGCGGTTGCGATGTGGATACGGTCCTGCGCAGCGCTGAACGAGCGGGGAGAGGCAATTGTCATGGCCGATCCGGCATTTTCCGAATGGAGTGCACCCACCGGCAACGGCGAGGAGCAGGACGCGGTCATCGACCGGTTTTTAACATTCCGTCGCGTCTTCGGGCCTGAATGGCAGGCGGATGAGGCATTCGTAACGGCGCTTCGGGCGGCCTATCGCGACATCGTCCAATACGGCGCGCTCGGCGCCATCGAACGGCATTTTTCGGAGGAGTAGAATATGAAGGAAACCTGGCGCTGGTTCGGTGAATCGGACCCCATCACCTTGCAGCATGTGCGGCAGACCGGCGCCAGCGGCGTTGTAACGGCGCTGCACCAGATCCCCGACGGCACGGCGTGGCCGGCCGAAGAGATCGCCAAACGCAAGGCGATGATCGAGGCGGCCGGTCTGGAATGGAGTGTCTGCGAATCCATTCCGATGGAACAGTCCATCAAGCGCGGCGATGCCGATGCGCCGAAGGCGATTGCGCGCTGGAAAGATACACTCTCCCGTCTCGGTCGCGCGGGTGTTCCCGTCGTCTGCTACAATTTCATGCCGGTGGTGGACTGGACACGCACGAACCTGCGCTGGCAGGCACGCAATACCGGATTGGCGCTGCGCTTCGAAATGGCGGATTTCGTCGCCTATGACGTCTTCATCCTGAAGCGTGTTCGTGCTGCTGAAAATTACGATCCTGCGCTCGTGGCGCGAGCCGAAAAGCGTTTTGCGCAAATGAGCGAAGATGACCAGTCGCTTCTCGAGCGTAACATCATCGCCGGCCTGCCGGGCGGCGCCCTGGTGCAGACGCGCGAATCCATCGCCGCTCTGATTGCTTCGTTCGATGGCGTCGACAGCGCGACCATGCAGGGCAATCTTCTGGCCTTTCTGAGAGAGGTCGTGCCGGTGGCGGAAGAGGTGGGCGTGCATCTCGGCATCCACCCTGATGATCCACCGTTCTCCCTGTTCGGCCTGCCGCGCGTTGTGTCGACACCTGCAGATATTCGCGCCATTCTCTCGGCCGTTGAAAGCCCGAACAATGGCATCACCCTTTGTACCGGCTCCTACGGCGCCCGCAGCGACAATGATCTTGTGGCGATGGCACGGGAGTTCGCGTCTCGCATCAATTTCGCCCATCTTCGGAATGTGACCGTTGAGCCGGATGGTTCCTTCTTTGAGGACGATCATCTGGATGGCGGAACGGACATGATTGGAGTCATCGAGGCATTGTTGCGCGAGGAGCGGGCCGCCGCCAAGGCTGGCCGCCGCACCAATATTCCAATGCGGCCTGACCACGGCCATCTGCTGGGTGATGACATCACCAAAAAGACCAATCCCGGATATTCCTACATTGGCCGCATGAAGGGGCTCGGCGAACTCCGCGGCGTCATCCGCACCATTGAGCGCCAGCTTCGCCGCGAGGAGGGTGCCGCATGAAAACCCGCAAACTTGGTCGCACGGCGCTGTCGCTGAGCGAACTTTCCTTCGGCGCGGCCGGTATCGGTAATCTCTATCGCAGCGTCAGCCGCGAAGATGCGATGGAGACGCTGCAAGCCGCCTGGGACGCCGGCATCCGCTATTTCGATACCGCACCCTATTACGGGCAGGGCCTTTCCGAACGCCGCCTCGGGGATTTTCTTCAGGGGAAACCACGCGACGAATTCGTGCTGTCCACCAAGGTCGGGCGGATTCTGAAACCGGCTGAAGCGGGCGTGACACCGGATTACGGTTTTGTCGATGCACTGCCTTTCGTGGTGGAATACGACTACAGCTATGATGGCATCATGCGCTCGCATGAGCAAAGCCTCGCCCGGCTTGGTCTCGGTTCAGTGGATATTCTCTATGTCCACGATCTGGAGGAGACCACGCTTGGGGAAGAGGCCTATCGCCATCATTTCAGGATATTCACCGAAAGCGGCATCGAGGCCCTGCACGAGTTGAAGGCGACAGGCCGGATCGGCGCGTTCGGTCTTGGCGTGAATGAGGTTCCGGCTTGTCTGAACCTCATGGAGATAGACGAGATCGACTGCATTCTTCTGGCGGGTCGTTACACGCTGCTCGACCGGTCGGCTGCAGCAAAGCTGCTGGGGCGTTGTGCGGAAACCGGCACCTCGCTCGTCATCGGCGGCGTCTTCAACTCTGGCATTCTTGCGACGGGTGCAAGGCCGGGTGCGACTTTCAACTATAGTGAAGCAGCAGCAGATGTCATGGAGCGGGTGCGCGCCATGGAGCTCCATGCTGCCGGGCACGGGGTTGCACTTGCGGCCGCTGCCCTGCATTTTCCGCTGCAAAATGCCGATGTCGCAAGTGTCCTGATCGGCACCGCAAAACCGGACAGCCTTTTGCGCAACCTGTCTATTTTCGAAACGGCCGTGCCGGACGCCGCCTGGGCGGGTTTCGACGCGCTCGCCCTCGAAAATTGACCGCAACGACAGGGAGGAGGACGCCATGGATCTGATCGATACTCACCAGCATCTGATCTTGCGAGGCAAGCTCGGTTATGCCTGGACACGAGGGGAGCCCAGCCTTGCGGGAAGCTTCACCCGGGCTGATTACGCAGCGCTTGTCGAGGGGTGTGGCGTAGTCGGCACGATCTTCATGGAAAGCGGGGTGGATGACGGCGACTATCAGGCCGAGGCTCGCCTCATCGCCAGCATGATCGGCGAGGGTGCCTTGCCGATGTTCGGCCAGATCGCCAGTTGCCGACCGGAAACGGATAATGGTTTCGAAGCCTGGCTGGAGGAGTGCCGCCACCTCAACGTGGTCGGTTTCCGGCGCATTCTCCACGTCATGCCCGACGATCTCAGCCGCGAGGAAAATTACCGACGAAACGTGCGCACGATTGGAAAGGCCGGATGGCCGGTCGATCTGTGTTTTCATTCCCGCCAGCTTGCTATTGCCGCCGAACTTGTCGGGGCCTGCCCCGATGTGCGCTTCATGCTCGACCATTGCGGCACGCCGGACATTGCCGGAAACGATTTTCGGGAGTGGAGCGGGCGTATGGCCGACTTGGCGACGCTGCCCAATCTCTTCGTCAAACTCTCCGGCATCACCGCCTATTGTGCACCGGGATGCGCGACGCTGGAAAGCGTGACAACCTATGTGGAAACCGTGCTCAACCTGTTCGGACCTGAGAGAATGGTCTGGGGCGGCGACTGGCCGGTGGTCGATCTCGGCTCGGGTCTACCGGAATGGATCGGTATGACGAGTGAGCTTCTTTCGACGCTCTCGCCCGACGAGCAGGCATCGATCGGCCACCGCAATGCCAGACTGTTTTATTTGGCGACATAGCGTGCAGCTTTTCATGCCGATTGTGCATTGCGTCGGCCGGCTATGCCAAGAAGCGCGCCGGCGCGCGCTTCATACGTCTGTGCTTTACTCGGCTGGCTGCGCTGCGGTTGTCGTCGCAGAGCGGTTGGCCTCTCCAGAAAGGCTGCGCTGACCGAGGCTGATAATGGTGACTGTCGACAGGGTGGCGGCAATCGATACCCAGAAGCCGTTGCTCGGGCCGAAATTATCTATCACCCAGCCGGAAATGAAGGCGCCGAGCGCCATGCCGATACCGATGCCGGTCATCACCCAGGTCACGCCTTCCGTCAGCATCGATTCCGGCACGCGGCGCTCGATCAGGCCAAATGCTGTGATGAAGATGGGAGAGATTGCAACGCCGCTGAGGAATACGGCGAAGGCAAGCAGGGAAACTGTCGTGCTTGCAAAGAGGAGCGGCAGCGCGGTGAGCGCAAGGACGCTGACGGCGATCAGCAATTGCCGTTGCAGCGGCATTTTGGGGTTGATCGCGCCCAGAAGCAGGCCGACGACAAACGAACCGATGGCATAGACGCCGATGACGAGGCTGGCAGCTTCCGGTTGACCGAGTTCTTTGGTGATGGCAACGGCACTTACCTCGGCTGTGGCGAAAGTGGACCCTACGAAGATCAGGGCGACCGTGATGATCTGGACCGAACGCAGCCGGATAGCCGAATGTTGCCTGCTGCCACTTTCAAAACTGCGTACCTTGGGTTCGGTCGATCGTTGCAGCAGAAAGGCAAAGGTACCGAGTGCCAGCGAGGCGGTGCTGATCATCATACCTGCTTCCGGAAAGAGTGAGACCGCGAGACCGACGGAGAGCGAGGCGCCGGCGATGTAGACAAGTTCGTCGGCGGCGGATTCAAATGCAAAAGCAGTGTTCAGCTCAGGCCGGTCACGGAAGATTTCCGTCCAGCGGGCGCGCATCATCGCGGGAATACTCGGCATGGCCGCGGCGAGGAAGGCCGAAAGAAAGAGCGTCCAGGCAGGCCATCTCTGGTTGGTCGCGATAATCAGGATAGCAAAGGCGATGACCGATATGATGGTGGCCGGGACAAGGACGCTGCTCTGGCCCTTGCGGTCCACCAATCGGGAAATCTGCGGAGCGACCGCGGCATTGGTCAGCGCGAAGGTTGCCGAGACCGCACCGGCAAGCCAATATTCACCATGGGTCTGGGAAAGCATGGCGACGATGCCGATCGGTGCCATCGCAATCGGAAGACGGGCAAAGAAGCCTGCGGCGGAAAAGCCTTTGGCGCCCGGAGCCCGGAAAATTTCTCTATATGGATTAGACATCGGGATGCACCTTGTTTAGGGAGTACCCACCACAAACATACGTGGCGTATGCAAATGAAATAATTGCATACGTCGCGCATGTCAACTAGTATACGCGACGTATGTAGAATTCGGAGAAAAAATGCGCAAACCTCGCAGTGAAATGATTGCCGAGACGCGGGCGAAGCTTCTGGTCGCTGGCCGCAAGGCATTTGGCAGCATCGGCTATGCCGAAGCTTCGATGGACGACTTCACTGCCGAAGCAGGGCTGACCCGCGGCGCGCTCTATCACCATTTTGGCGACAAGAAAGGCCTGCTGCTGGCGGTTGTGGGTGAGATCGACGCCGAGATGACGAAAAGGCTCTGTGACATCTCGTCTAGGGCCGCGACGCGTTGGGAGGGTTTTGTCGAGGAAAATGTCGGTTACATTCTCATGGCTCTGGAGCCGGAAATCCAGCGGATCATGTTCCGTGATGGACCGGCCGTTCTCGGCGACCCTTCACGCTGGCCAAATGCCAATGGTTGTATCTCGGCCGTTGCGCGAAGTCTCGATGCGCTGAAGCAGGAAGGGACGATCGTCGACATTGATCCGGAGGCCTGTGCGCGTTTCATCAATGCGGCGAGCAGCAGTGCAGCCCAGTGGATCGCGAATTCCGACGACCCCGAAACGACCTCGAAACGCGCCGTCGACAGTTTCCGCACCTTTCTGGAAGGGCTGAGGATCACACGCTGATCCGCTTGTCGCCGGTTCTGCGTACACATCAGTGTCAATCTCGTTCCGGCTGAGTGGGTAACCCTGAGCCGGCGATATTCCCCGAAGCGCGCTGAGCGAATCGTGCTGTCTCTCTCCCCCGTAGACTCGTTGGCGCGCCAGGGATGATAAGAAATTGCGGGCTCATCGATACAGTTTTTCCTCCTTGAAGAAAAACCGGCCGATCCGGCTGATTTCTGTTTACTTTTGTCGAAATTGCATCGCATCACGCTGTTTGAATTCGCTGTAAGGCCTTTCGCAAACTACGGAGGATGAGATGAAAGCACTGGTGCTGGAAGAAAAAGGAAAGCTCTCGCTCAGGGAGTTCGACATTCCCGGCAAGCTCGGACCCAAGGATGTGCGCATCCGTACCCATACCGTCGGGATTTGCGGCTCGGACGTCCATTATTATACCCATGGCAAAATCGGCCATTTCGTTGTGCATGCGCCGATGGTGCTGGGCCATGAAGCTTCCGGAACGGTAATCGAGACCGGTGCCGAGGTTGCGCATCTGAAGGCGGGTGATCGAGTCTGCATGGAGCCGGGCATTCCCGATCCGACCTCGCGCGCTTCCAAGCTTGGCATTTACAATGTTGATCCGGCGGTCAGCTTCTGGGCAACGCCACCCGTTCACGGTTGCCTGACACCGGAAGTCATTCATCCCGCCGCCTTTACATACAAGTTGCCCGACAACGTTTCCTTTGCCGAAGGCGCCATGGTGGAACCCTTCGCCATCGGCATGCAGGCAGCGCTCAGGGCGCGTATTCAGCCCGGCGATGTTGCCATCGTGACGGGTGCCGGTCCGATCGGCATGATGGTTGCGCTGGCGGCGCTCGCCGGCGGTTGCGCAAAGGTGATCGTTGCCGATCTTGCCCAGCCGAAGCTGGATATCATCGCAGCCTATGACGGCATCGAGACCGTCAACATCCGCGAACGTGACCTGTCGCAGGCCGTGGCTGATGCGACGGATGGCTGGGGTTGCGATGTCGTTTTCGAATGCTCTGGCGCTGCACCCGCCGTGCTCGGTATGGCGAAACTCGCACGTCCCGGCGGCGCCATCGTCCTCGTCGGTATGCCGGTCGATCCGGTGCCGGTCGATATCGTCGGCTTGCAGGCAAAAGAGCTGCGGGTAGAGACGGTTTTCCGCTACGCCAATGTGTATGACCGTGCGGTCGCTCTCATCGCGTCCGGCAAGGTCGATCTGAAGCCGCTGATCTCCGCGACCATTGCCTTCGAAGACAGCATTGCCGGTTTTGACCGTGCGGTGGAGGCAAGGGAAACGGACGTGAAGCTGCAAATTCTGATGCCGCAATAATCGCTTCCGGCAAGCCGCCTGCCGATGCAGGGGCGTCAAAAATCCTTCGGAAAAGTATAAGCTCGACCTGCCGGTGATCGGCGGGTCGAGCTTTAAAAAATCATCACTTCGATCTTTAAGATGCGCATTTTCTGGGCGTATGGCGTGCAACTGCGCGAAAAAATGGGCGCAACCGCTGGCTTAGTTGTCGGCGGATGCACGGCACTCTTCAATTTCTGACAAAAAACAGTCAAAAAAGTATCGGTAATTTCCCCGGTATGATGTGGAAGTAAATGTGCCGCAGGCCATATGCTCCCCATCAACGCCTGGGACGAGCCATAAAGAGGAATGGCTTTGCTCCGCGAATACGGCGGACGTGACCGATGGGAGGAAACATCGATGCAGCCCGATCTGGAACTGGTACATATCCGCAAGGGCGAATCCTTCGCCGCCTGGCGGCATGGCTATCCGTTCCGCACCGTGCGCTGGCATTACCATCCCGAATATGAAATTCATCTGGTCGTGGCGACGTCAGGCACGTTCTACATCGGCGATTTCGTCGGTCGCTTCGGCCCGGGCCAGCTAATCATGACTGGCCCAAATCTCCCCCAAAACTGGATCAGCGAGATCGAGCCGGACGAGATCGTTCCAACGCGCTCTCTCGTCATCCAGTTTCCGGAAGCTTTTATCGAGGATGCCTGCGCTTCCATGTCCGAGATGGAGGTAGTTCGCGCCCTTCTGGACCGCAGCCGCCGCGGCATTCTGTTCGACGATGAGACCAGCGATCGCGTTCGCCCGCTGATACTGCGTTTGATCGAGGCGCAGGGATTGAAGCGTCTTGCGATTTTTTGGGAAATTCTCGATCTGCTGGTCAATGCGCCGGCGCCCGAGGTGCTGGCGAGCCTGAGCTACGAGCTGGACCTGACGGGCATCGGCGATAGCGGCATCAACCGCGCCTTGTCGCATCTGCGCCAGCACCTGACCGAACAGGTCGAGGAAATCGATCTGGCCGACATGGTTGGCCAGAGCCAGAGTGCCTTTTCCCGTGCCTTCAAGCGACATACGGGAACGACTTTGGTGCGCTATCGCAATCAGCTGCGTATCGATCTGGCCTGCCAGATGCTTCTGGTGGATCAGGACGTGAAGGTGGCGGAAGTCTGCTACGACGTGGGCTTTTCAAACCTTTCGAATTTCAACAGGCATTTCCTGAAGCTGAAGGGAATGTCGCCATCGAGGTTTCGTACGGTATTCGCGGCCCAGAAGGCAGCGGTCATGGCGGATTAAACCAAGATACATCGCGGATTTTTCACCAATTCGGGCAGAGGACTGTCCGGAAACGGGCTCTTATTGCCCAGATTTTCCAAACGGGAGGAAGTTACTATGAGAATGAAATCCAAGTTCCTGATGGCATCGGCCGCACTTGCAATGATGGCCGCTCCGGCGCTAGCACAGGACAAGCTGAAAATCGGCATGACGTTCCAGGAACTGAACAACCCCTATTTCGTGTCCATGCAGGAAGCGCTGAAGGAAGCCGCGGCAAGCATCGGCGCTGATGTTGTCGTCACCGACGCCGGCCACGATGTGGCAAAGCAGATTTCCGACGTGGAAGACATGCTGCAGCAGAAGATCGACATCCTGCTCCTGAACCCGACCGACAGCGCCGGCATCGAAGCCGCCGTGCACGCTGCCAAAGCTGCCGGCGTGATTGTCGTTGCTGTCGACGCCAACGCAAACGGCCCGGTCGACACCTTCGTCGGCTCGAAGAACCGTGACGCAGGCTACAAGTCTTGCAAGCATCTCGGTGATGCGCTCGGCGGCAAGGGTGAAGTCGCAATCCTCGACGGTATCCCGGTCGTGCCGATCCTGCAGCGCGTCGAAGGCTGCAAGGCAGCGCTTGCCGAATTTGCCGATATCAAGCTTGTCGACACGCAGAATGGTCGTCAGGACCGCTCCGTTGCGCTCGGCGTCGTTGAAAACATGATCCAGTCCCGTCCGAACCTCGCCGGTATCTTCTCGGTGAATGATGGCGGCGCAATGGGTGCACTCGCTGCGATCCAGGGCTCCGGCAAGGACATCAAGCTGACCTCGGTTGATGGTGCTCCCGAAGCTGTGAAGGCAATTGCCGACGGCGGTCCTTTCATCGAAACGACCGCGCAGTTCCCGCGTGACCAGGTGCGCGTTGGCCTTGCCATGGCGCTTGCCCAGAAGTGGGGCGCCCGCGTCGTTCCGAAGGAAGTACCGATCGACGTCATGGTCGTTGACAGCAAGAACGCCGGCGACTTCAGCTGGTAAGAATTCCTCCCCAGGTCCCGTCCCCGCCTCGTGTGGGGGCGGGACATGTCCCGACCATCGAGGAGGGTAAAATGCTGGAACTGAATGGAATAAGAAAAAGCTTCGGCAAGATCGAGGTCCTGCGCGGCGTTGACCTGCAGGCGCGCGCCGGCGAGGTGCATGCGCTTCTGGGAGAGAACGGCGCTGGCAAGTCGACATTGATGAAAATCCTGTGCGGCATTTTGCAGCCCTCGGAGGGCACGATCCGCATTGACGGAAAGGACCGCCGCTTCGCCAATTACGACGAGGCGATTGCCGCCGGTATCGGCATCGTGTTTCAGGAATTCAGCCTGATCCCCTATCTCGATGCGGTTGAAAACATGTTTCTGGCACGCGAAATCCGCGGACCGCTGCGCCTGCTGAACAAGCGCGCGATGCGTAAACGTGCCGCCGAAATCATGAGCCGTCTGGCCGTGGACGTTCCGCTCGATGTGCCGGTGCACCGCCTTTCCGTTGCCCAGCAGCAATTCGTGGAAATTGCCAAGGCGCTTTCACTCGATGCCCGTATTCTCGTTCTCGATGAGCCGACTGCGACGCTTACCCCGTCCGAGACCGAGCATCTCTTCAAGGTCATGCGCGAGCTGCGGCGTCAGGGTGTCGCTATCATCTTCATTTCCCATCATCTCGAGGAAATATTCGAGATCTGCGACCGCATCACCGTCCTGCGTGATGGCGAACTCATCGGCTCCTGCCTCACCTCTGACGTCGATAATGACCGTCTGGTGGAGATGATGGTCGGCCGGCGCATCGAGGCCAATTTTCCGCCCAAACCGAAGATCGATACAGCTGCGCGCAACGTGATCGAGGTCGAAGAGCTTCAACTGAAAAAAGGCGGGCCGGTCTCGCGCTTTACCCTGCGGCAGGGTGAGATACTCGGTTTTGCCGGGCTTGTCGGTTCCGGGCGCACGGAAACGGTGCTGGCCATGCTTGGCGCGCATTCCGCTTCGCGCCGCAAGATCAAGGTCGATGGCGTCGAGACCCGCTTTTCCGGCCCGGATGAGGCGCTGATGCGCGGCATTGGCCTGCTGCCGGAAAGCCGCAAGGAAGAGGGTCTGATCACCAGTTTCTCCATCCTGCAGAACATCTCCCTCAACAACTATCGCAAGTACCAGAAGGCTCACTGGTTTATCGACCTGAAAAAAGAGCTGGAGCACACGAAAAAGGCGATGGCGCAGGTTCAGGTCAAGGCACAGGGACCCTATGCCCGCGTGGACACGCTGTCCGGTGGAAACCAGCAGAAGATCGTTATCGCCCGCTGGCTGAACCATGACATGCGCGTCCTGATCTTCGACGAACCGACGCGCGGCATCGATGTCGGCGCGAAGGCGGAAATCTATGCGCTGATGCGCGAATTCGCAGCCAAGGGCTATTCGATCATCATGATCTCTTCGGAGCTGCCGGAAGTGATCGGCATGTCGGACCGCGTCTGCGTGTTCCGCTCCGGGGGCATCGTCGCCACCGTCGAGGGCGCAGACATCAATTCAGAAACAATAATGACAAACGCCACCACCGGGAGGGTTGAACATGTCGCTTGATGCAAATACCGGCATTGCCGAAAAGACGAGCGGTTTCGGCCTTGGCAGCATGCTGCGCTCGCCACTCGCCCTGCCTCTGGCGGGCCTGATTGTCGTATCGATCCTGATGGGTCTTGCGAGCGACAATTTCTTCAGCGTGAACAACATCATGAACGTGCTGCGACAGGTTTCAGTTGTCGGCATTCTGGCCGTGGGCATGACATTCGTCATCCTCACAGGCGGCATCGACCTGTCGGTCGGCGCGGTCATGGCGCTGGTCGGCACGTTGTCTGCCGGCCTGATGGTGAATACCGGCCTGCCTGCGTCGCTCGCCTTGCCGGCCGGGCTGTTCATCGGACTTGGCATCGGTATCTTCAACGGAGCACTTGTCGCCTGGGGCAAGATGCCGGCCATCATCGTCACGCTTGCGACGATGGGAATGGCGCGCGGTCTCGGCCTCATCTACTCCGGCGGTTATCCCGTCAGCGGCATTCCGAGCTGGATTTCCTGGTTTGGCGTCGGTCGCGTTGGCGTCGTGCCGGTGCCTGTTATCATCATGGTGGTGATTTACGCCGTGGCCTGGGTGCTTTTGCAGCGTACGGCTTTCGGTCGTCATGTCTATGCACTCGGCGGCAACGAGTTGGCCGCGCGCCTCTCCGGCGTCAAGACCCGGCGCGTCAAGCTTGCCGTCTATGGTATCTCAGGCGTGACGGCAGCGCTTGCAGCTCTCATTCTGACCGGCCGGCTTATGAGCGGACAGCCCAATGCGGGTGTCGGTTTCGAGCTGGATGCCATTGCGGCCGTGGTTCTCGGCGGCACGGCGATTGCCGGCGGACGCGGGCTCATTCTTGGTACCCTTATCGGCGCGGTGCTGCTCGGCATCCTGAATAACGGCCTCAATCTCATGGGTATCAACCCTTATCTGCAGGATGTCATCAAGGGCGGCATCATTCTGCTCGCCATCTATATCGGGCGCGACTGGCGTTGAGCCCACACGTCATATTTCAAAAGAAGCAGGAGAATTAAATGTCTGAATTGCTGCAAGGCAAGATCGCGGTCATCACCGGCGCCGCGTCCGGTATTGGCCTAGCCACCACCGAGGCACTGCTGGAAAACGGTGCAACCGTCGTCATGGTCGACTGGAACGAGAAAGCCCTGAATGAACTTGTCGGTAAACTCGGCAAGCGCGCCATCGCGCAAGTCACGAACCTTCTGGATGCAGACAGCTGCAATGCCATGATCCCGGAAATCCTTGAGAAGGTCGATCACATCGACATTCTCTACTGCAACGCAGGCACTTATATCGGTGGCGATCTCACCGAAACCACGCCGGAAGCCATCGACAAGATGTTGAACCTCAACGTCAATGCCGTGATGAAGAATGTACAGGCCGTCGTGCCGCACATGTCGGAGCGCAAGACCGGCGACATCATCGTCACTTGCTCGATCGCCGGACATTTCCCGACCTATTGGGAGCCGGTCTATTCGGGTTCGAAATGGGCGATCACCAGCTTCGTGCAGGGCATGCGTCGCCAGATGATCCCGCATGGTGTGCGCGTCGCGCAGGTCTCTCCCGGCCCGGTCGTCTCGGCCCTTCTGGCAGACTGGCCGGAAGAAAATCTTCGCAAGGCCAAGGAATCGGGTAGCCTCATCGACGCGAGTGAAGTGGCCGATGCGGTTGTTTACATGCTGACCCGCAAGCGCACCGTCACCATCCGCGACATGCTGGTGCTGCCCACCAACTTCGACCGCGTTTAAACTACACTCCCAAGGAGTATCGCAAATGGCTTCCTACCTGATTGGCGTCGATGTCGGTACCGGCTCTGCCCGTGCCGGTGTCTTTGATGTGGCGGGCAGGCTTCTGGCCACCGCCAAGCGCCCGATCACGATGCATCGTGAAGACGGCGGCATAGCCGAACAATCGAGTGGTGAGGTTTGGAAAGCCGTTTGCGACAGCGTGCGGGAAAGTGTCTCGCGCGCCGGCATAGATCCCGCAGCCGTGGTTGGCATTGGTTTTGATGCCACCTGCTCGCTCGTGGTGCGCGGGCCTGAGGATGAGACCCTTCCGGTCGGCGCGCCGGATCATCCAGAGCGCGATATCATCGTCTGGATGGATCACCGCGCCGTCGAACAGGCGGAGCGGATCAATGCGGGCGAACATGCCGTTCTGAAATATGTCGGTGGCCGGATTTCCCCGGAAATGCAGACGCCCAAGCTGCTCTGGCTTCGCGAAAACAGGCCGGATATCTATGCGCGCGCCGAGCACTTCTTTGACCTGACGGACTTCCTGACCTGGAAAGCCTCAGGCGCGCTCGATCGTTCCGCGTGCACGGTTACCTGCAAGTGGACTTATCTCGCCCATGAGGAACGTTGGGATGCGGAATATTTCACCCGCATCGGGCTTGGCGATCTGGCGGAGCAGGGATTCCGCCGTATCGGTGAAAGCGTCGTTCATCCAGGCACGGCGCTGGGTAATGGTTTGACCGATGAGGCCGCAACAGCCATGGGGCTGGTTACTGGAACTGCCGTTGCCGCCGGTCTGATCGATGCGCATGCCGGGGGTGTCGGCACGGTGGCTGCGGGCGGCGACGCTTCGCGGTGCCTCGGTTACGTCTTCGGTACCTCTTCCTGTACCATGACAACCACCTCGGAGCCGGCTTTCGTGCCGGGTGTTTGGGGTCCCTATTATTCCGCCATGGTTCCCGGCGCATGGCTCAATGAAGGCGGCCAATCCGCCGCCGGTGCGGCCATTGATTATCTGGTGCAATTGCACCCGGCATTTTCAGAGGCAAAGGCGCTTTCCGAAAAAGAAGGCAATTCATTACCTGCATGGCTTGCCGACCGTGCATTGGCTTTGGCCACGTCTGCTTCCGCTGCCGTAAAGATTGCCGAGAATTTTCACGTGGTGCCGGAGTTCCTCGGCAACCGCGCGCCCTTCGCCGATCCTCATGCCCGTGCCGTCATTGCCGGTTACGGCACCGAGACGGGGGTGGATTCGCTTGTCGCGCTTTACGTGGCGGGGCTTCTCGGCCTCGGTTACGGGCTTCGCCAGATCATCGAGACGCAGGCGCGTCATGGCGCTCCCGTGGAAACGATCAGTGTCAGCGGCGGCGCGGGCGCGCATCCGCTTGCCAGACAATTGCTGGCGGATGCGACGGGGCTTCCGGTTGAACTCACTGAATGCGAGGAGCCGGTGCTTCTGGGATCGGCAATGCTTGGTGCAGTTGCTGCCAAGGCCTATCCCGACCTGATTTCCGCAAAGCCCGCCATGTCGCGTATTGCCAAATATTCGGCACCGGACGCTGCATTCAGCCAAGTGCACCAGTCACGCTACGACGCGTTTCTGGCACTGCAAAATGCGGCGCGCGCCATTCGTTCCGCAAACCATTCCTGAAGCGCCACACGCTTCCATCGTCCGGCCGTCTTGGCCGCAAAATAAAGAGGATTCCATGCAGTTTTCCGGAAAATCCGTCATCATCACCGGCGCAGGCAAGGGCATCGGCCGTGCCTGCGCTATCCTGATGGCCGCGCGCGGTGCTGAGGTCGTGGCAATCAGCCGGACCCAGTCTGATCTCGACAGCCTGAAAAGCGAAATCGGCGGACGCTCGATCCGTGTCGATCTCGCAGATGTGGCGTCGACGCGGGCCGCGATGGTCGAGGCGGGTCCATGCGATTTTCTCATCAACAGCGCCGGCATCAACGTGCTCGAAAGCGTGCTTGATATGAGCGACGAAGGTTATGAGGCTGTGCTGGGCATCAATCTGCGTGCCGCGCTCGTCACCTGCCAGGAATTCGCCCGTGCCCGCATCGCAAAGGGCGGCGGTGGCGCAATCGTCAACATCACGTCAATTGCCGGTCATCGCGGTTTTCAGGATCATCTCTGCTACGCGGCCTCGAAAGCGGGGCTTGAAGGCGCGACCCGCGTTCTTGCCAAGGAACTCGGGCCGCACGGCATCCGTGTCAACGCCGTGGCGCCGACCATCACGCTGACTGAACTGGCTGCCGAAGCATGGAACGATCCGGCCAAGAGCGCACCGATGATGGTTCGCCATCCGCTGCAGCGCTTTGCCGAGGCCGAAGACGTGGCACAGAGCATCGCACTGCTTCTGTCAGATGATAGCAGCATGATTTCCGGCGCGGTGTTGCCCATCGATGGCGGGTTCCTCGCCGTCTGACGTTTAAGGGATGCGCGGGCTGCAAATGCATCGCCGCGCATCCTATTCCAGGACTGGATATCCGCTCAGGTCAGATCCGGATGTCTGCCAACCAGCTGGTTGCGTTTTGCCTGAAGAATTTCCTTCTGTTCTTCAAGTTTGAGCAATTCGTCGTCTATCTCATCGACGCTTTTCTCGATGTGCAGATATTGCTCTGCAAGAAGCGACTTCGCTTCCTTTCGGCTAGATGCATTCGGCGTGTCGCCATAAAGCGGCCGGTTGGCGGTTTCCTTGAGGAAAAATGTCGTCACAATGCCGAAGATGGCCGCGACCATGAGATAGTAGGCCGGCATATAGATATTTTCCGTTACCTCCACCAACCATGCAGTGAGTGTCGGCGTGAGCCCGGCAACGATGATCGAAATATTAAACGCGATAGCCAGCGCGCTGTAGCGGATGCGGGCCGGGAAAAGGGCCGGGAGGGTGGATGCCATGATCCCGATCAGGCAGTTAAGTGCGACCGCCAGGATAAGCAGGCCGAAGAAAATCTGAACAACCTGTCCGCTGGCGATGAGATGAAATGCCGGCAGTGAAAGAAACAGGATCGCCGTGCTGCCAACCGCCAGAAACGGCCTGCGTCCGATCCGGTCGCTCAAAAGCCCGATGGCGGGCTGGACGAACAGCATGCCAACCATAACCGCGATGATGATGAGGACGCCATGGTCCTCGCTGTAATTCAGCGTCTTCGACAGATATGTCGGCATGTAGGTAAGCAGCATGTAATAGGTGATATTGGTCACGAGGACCATGCCTATGCATATTGCCAGCGAGCGGGAATGTTGGCTCACGATCTCGGCGATGGGAACCATGGGGCGCTCTTTCAGCGACTGCCGGTCTTCTTCTTCGGAGCGCTGCAGGCGTTCGGTGAAGGCTGGTGTTTCTTCTGCCGCGTGGCGCAGATAAAGCCCGATCAGCCCGAGGGGTGCCGCCAGAAAGAACGGAATGCGCCAGCCCCAGTCGAGGAACTTGGCTTCACCCATCGCGGTGCTGAGCAGCACGACGAGCCCCGCGCCAAGCACAAAGCCGGCGATGGAGCCGAAGTCGAGCCAGCTTCCAAGGTAACCGCGCTTCCGGTCAGGTGCGTATTCCGCCACGAAAATGGCCGCACCGGTATATTCGCCGCCAACGGAAAACCCCTGGGCAAGCTTGCATAACAGCAACAGAATGGGTGCCCATATGCCGATGGTGGCATAACCGGGGATGAGGCCGATACAGAAGGTGCTCGCGGCCATGATGATGATTGTCAGTGAGAGGACTTTTTGACGCCCGAATTTGTCGCCCATGGCGCCGAAAAATACGCCCCCCAATGGGCGGATGAGAAAGGGGACGGAGAAGGTTGCGAGCGCCGCCACCGTTTGAACGGCGGGTGACGCGTCAGGGAAGAAGACCTTGCCGACGGCATAGGCGACGAAGCCGTATACGCCGAAGTCGAACCACTCCATCGCGTTACCGAGAGCGGCTGCCGTAACTGCTTTTTTGACCTTCTCGTCATCGATGACGGTGACGTCGTCGATGCTCAGCGGAGTGGCCTGTATCTGGTTGTTCAATCACTGTCCCCCTGAACTGCATTGCGCCCGAATTTTTTGAGCGCCATGAAAATGCTCGATACGCTTAAGCGTTCCATCGGTCGGCAGAACAATCGGGCCTTAGCTCATCTTATGGGGAGTATGGGCGGGGTCGCCCGACAGGAGAAAAAAGAACGCCCGGCTGGTAGCCGGGCGTTTTTCAAAGATTAGTGGTGATGCTCAGGCATTTCCTTGAGCTGATCCTTGGTCCACGAGGTAATCGCGTGGACATCGCCGTCTTCATCGCGCATGAAATCGAGATCGCTGAGCGGTACGGCGACGGGCTTTGCGCCGATGCCGAGAAAGCCGCCGACGTCGATGATCGCGGTGCTTGCCGCGCCGACGCCATGGACATGATCGACCTTGCCGACCTTGTGGTCATCTGCGCCATAAACTGTTGCACCTTCCAGAACCGACGGGGTCAGTTCGGTTTCAACGAGGCGTACGTGATTGGCGTGATCCATTTTTCTTCCTCCTGCTTGGGTTGCGATATGGAAACTCCCGCAGTGCAAAACCGTTCCATCGCGTCTGGGGGATTTTGGGCTAAACCGGTTGTCTGAATGCTTAGGGGACTGGTATGAACTCCAGCGGACCGCCCGCCACAAAATCACGCTTGAAAAGATTGAACACGTGTGCAATATGAACGCGTGTTCAATCTTTTGAGGGATGGTTATTCCGCATGGACCTGATGCCTTATCCGGATACGTTGGCAGCCCGTGCCGAACTGTGCCGCAGCGTTATTCTTTCCGCCGGGGAACTGGTGCTGAAAGGCTTTCAGGGCGAGGCGACACGCAGCTTCTCGATGAAGGGCCCGCAGGACTTTCTGACGGTGACGGATGCAGCCTCCGAAGCGCATATTCGCGGCGCGATCTCTGCCTGCTTTCCTAAGGACAGTTTTTTCGGCGAGGAGGGCGGCGGTGTGATCGGTGATCGCGTCTGGGTCGTTGATCCCGTGGACGGCACCGCAAATTTCGCCCGCGGCATTCCGCACTTCTGCATCTCCATCGCCTATGTCGAAAACGGGCAAACCGAAATCGGCGCTATCTATAATCCGGCTCTGAATGAACTTTATTTCGCCCGACGCGGCGAGGGGGCAACGCGTAACGGGCAGCCGATCCAGGTTGCGCAGACGGAACGTTTCGATGCGGCCTCAATCGAAATGGGCTGGTCGACCCGTATCGAGAATGCCACCTATCTTGATGTCGTCAAGAACCTGCTCGATATGGGCACCAACGTGCGCCGCGCCGGTTCCGGTGCGCTGGCGCTTGCCTATGTGGCCGATGGCCGCTCCGATGCCTATCTCGAATTGCACATGAATTCATGGGATTGTCTTGCGGGACTGCTACTCGTCAGCGAAGCTGGCGGCGACGTCTGCCCTTTCCTGGAGATCGGTAGTCTTGAAAATGGCGGGCCGGTGCTGGCCGCAGCCAGCGGTGTTGCAAGCGGCGTCAGCCGGGCATCGAAGATACCTTTGGCAGAGCGGCAGCCTTCGGATCGGCAGCGGGCCGTATCGGCCTGAGTTTAGACGAGCGCCCGTCCGTGAAGGGTGCTTGGTGCATGTGGAGGAATGAGATGGATGGACCCGTTTATGCCCGGCCTGCGATCAGCCTGATTGCGGAAGGGCTCGGCCCGCGTAACGTTGCGCTCTATATCGGCGGCAGCGATGGTGCGAGCGACCTTGGGCTCCTTCACCGGCACGGCATTACCACCGTCGTCAACTGCGCCGTCAATCTGGATATCAATCTCGTGCAGGCGTTGGCGGAAGATGGCGACAGGTGCGCGGTGGGGTATGGCGACATCCGTTATTATAAGCTCGGTCTTATCGACGGCGAAGGCAGTCCGGACACGATGATGCTGGGGGCCTATTATATTCTCGACGGCGCATTGCGGCAGACCATGCCGAAGCGCGAAACCTATCCGTTCCCCGATGGCGGCAATGTGCTCGTCAATTGCCGCAGCGGCCGCAGCCGCTCGGTATCGCTGGTCGCGCTTTTCCTGCACAAGCAGCAGCCGCATCTTTACCCTAACCTCGACGATGCACTGGCTGTGATCCGCACGAAGCGGGAATTGCGGCCGGACGAATGGTTCGAGACACCGAAACCGATGCTTTATGCTGCTGCCCGCCGCGCTTCCGACTGGATCGATATGGTCGAAGGCAGAAAGACTGTCCAACCATGCTGAAACGCACGCTTCCTTCCGTCGCCGTCATTGCCGACGCCCATTTCCATGACACGGCGGCCGATTTCGGTTTTCCCGGCATAGAGGTCGATGGAGAACGCATCACCATGCGCAGCTGGTCGGATACACGCGAATCCACCCGTGTTTTCAACGAAAGCGCCGATGCGCTGCATGCTGCACTCGAAGAAGTGCGGCAGCGGGGCATTCGCCATGTGGTGCTGCTTGGCGACTATACCGACGACGGCCAGCGCGCGACATCCGAAACGCTGAAGGGTATTCTGGAGCGTCATCGTGATACCCATGGCACTGCCTTTTATGCGCTGCCCGGCAACCACGATATTTTCGGCCCGCGTGGCCGACATCATACCAAGGAGTTTCTGACGGAGAACGGCAAATGCCTTTCCGTTTCAAGCGATGCGCGGCGGGCCGGTGATCGGGTGGTGATCAGCGACCGGATGTATTGCGAAGGCTACCCCGTTGGCCTTGGCTCGATGGCGGCTTTCGGATATTTCCGCCAGCCGAACTATCTGCATTGGGAAACACCGTTCGGGCTTTCCGATGCGACGGAAGATCGTCTCTACGAGGTGCTTTCCCCCGATGGCACCAATATCTACCGGCTGATGGACGCATCTTATCTGGTTGAGCCGGAGCCGGGCCTCTGGCTGCTCATGATCGACGCCAATATTTTCGAACCGCTTGACGGCACTTTCGAGACGGGTGAGGAAGCGGCTTTCACCGACAGTACCTCTGGCGGCTGGAATGCGCTTTTGCGCTGCAAGCCCTTCATCATCGACTGGATTGCCGATGTGCGCGAAAGAGCGCAGGCGCTCGGCAAGACTTTGCTCGGCTTTTCGCACTATCCGGCGCTCGATCCCTTCGATGGCGCAAGCGGTGCCGAAAGTGCGCTGTTCGGCGAAACCAACGTGGTGCGTCGCACGCCGCGCAAGGCGGTTGAGGATGCGCTGGTTGAGGCGGGGCTCCAAGTCCATTTCAGCGGACATCTGCATGTGGAAGGCGTAACCCGGCGTGGGGAAGGGGAAACCTCGCTCACCAATATCGCTGTGCCGTCTCTGGTTGCCTTTCCACCCGCCTTCAAGGTCGTTCATCCCCAGCAGCACGAGATTTCCGTCGAGACGGTGGAAATGGCCGCGCTGCCGATAAACCGCCGCATTTGCCGGGGGTATGCGCAGGAAATGGCACTTGCGGGCGAGGATGAGGACCGCGCATTTGCGGCCGGCAATTATGGTGATTTCCTGCTTGGCCACAAACGCGCGCTTATCAGGCATCGTTATTTCACCAAGGAGTGGCCAGCCGGGATCGTGGCGGCTATTGCGGATAAAACCATATCCGAGGTTATCGGCCTGCTTGGTGAAAAAAGCCTTGCTTCGCATGATGCCGGGCTTTCCTCCGATCTGCCGATGTTCGAGCTTATTGCTGACTGGTATTGCCTGCGTCAGGGCGCGGGGCTGGCGCTTGTCCATATCGCGCCTCAACGGCTTTCCCTTTACCGGATGCTGGCGGAGCGGTTCGGCCGTGAGCCCGATCACCATGACGGTTCGGTTAAGAGTTTTATCGAAATCTTCTTCGGTGCCCTTGGGCTGTTTCTCGACCGTGCCGAAGGCGGTTTGCGGCATCTGGAGCTCCGTCTCACACCGCAACTCCAATCCGTTGCGGTGTGATCCGTAGGTTTTTTCGACGCAATCCGCGATGTGAACGGGGCAGATCAACGTCCCCTCGGGAAAGAGTGGCGGCAAGCAGGACAGGCGAGGTGATCTAGTGGAATCGGTCGTTGTCAGCATCAATCTGTTCGGCGCGGTGGCGCTGCTGCTTTTCGGCCTTGGGCAGATCAAGGACGGAATGTCGCGTGCCTTCGGCGCCAAGCTTCGCATCGGGCTTGCCGCCGGTACACGGGGTGGGTTTCGCTCCTTCGTCGCCGGTCTTGTGGCGACGATCGCCCTGCAGAGTTCGACAGCCACGGCGCTGATGGTTGCCTCCTTCGTTGAAAAAGACTTGATCGCACCGGCGATGGCGCAAATCGTGCTGCTCGGCGCGAATGTGGGTACTGCGACGACCGCGTGGATTGTCGCACTCGGTCTTGGCTGGCTGTCGCCGATGCTGATCCTTGCCGGTGTCATTCTATTGCGTGGAAAGTCGGTGCAGCGGCAGGGTGCGGGTGCTGCCCTTGCCGGTGTCGGCCTGATGCTGCTTTCCCTGCATCTTCTTTCCGCGGCGACGGATCCGATCCGGCAGTCGCCGGCGCTTAACCTCTTCATTTCCATGCTCGGCAATGCCTGGCCGGTCGCGTTGATCTTTTCCGCGGTGCTGGCCGTGCTGGCATCATCGAGCCTTGCCATCGTCGTCCTCATACTCTCGCTTGCGGCAAGCGGCGGCATTGAAACAAGCCTCGTTATCGTGCTGGTACTCGGCGCCAATCTCGGCGGCGCGGTTCCGCCGGTGCTGGCGACGTTGAAGGCGCCGGTCGCGGCGCGCCGGGTGGCGCTTGGCAACCTCATCGTCCGGACCACCGGCTGTGTCGCAGCCCTGCCTCTTGCCGGGTACGGCGCGGCACTGCTCGACATGTCGCCTTTCTCGCACGCCAATCTAGCGGTCGATGCGCATCTCCTTTTCAATCTTGCTGTTGCCGCGATCGCATGGCCGCTATCGCCGTTGTTGCTGCGGATGACGACCGCGCTGCTGCCGGAAAAAGAGGGAACCGAAAGCCGCCGCAGCTATCTCGACAGTCATGATCTGGGTCAACCGGTTGCGGCGCTTGCCGGTGCAAGCCGCGAGGTCATGCTGGTTGGTGACCTGATCGAGCGCATGCTGCGTCAGGCGAATGACGCCATGCGCGACAGCGATCTTTCCAAGCTCAATGATATCAGTACGCTGGAAGGCCGGGTCGACAGTATCCAGCATGCCATCAAGGTCTATGTCTCAAAGGTGGGCCAGGACGGTTTGTGCCAGAAGGATCAGCGACGTGCGATGGATATCGTTGAATATGCCATCAATCTCGAACATATCGGCGATATCATCGAGAAGGGCATCCGCCCGGAAATCGCCAAGAAGATCAATCTTGGTCTCAGGTTTTCCGATGATGGCAAAAGCGAGCTGGAACGTCTATTCTCCATCACGCTCGACAATATCCGCATGGCGCAATCCGTTTTCGCCACCCGCAATGCCGACCTTGCCCGTCGGCTGGTGGAGGTGAAGGAAGACGTGCGCCGGCTGGAAAAACAGTCATCGGAGCGACATCTCCAGCGCCTGCGCGACGGCCTGACCGACAGCATCCAGACAAGCTCAGTGCATCTCGACATGTTGCGCGATCTGAAGCGCATCAACGCCCATATCGCCGCCGTCGCACATCCGATCCTCGATGAAAGCGGTCTCCTGATCGAAAGCCGGATCAAGCAGGCGGGTTGAAGCCATGCCAGTAAAACGGCGCTGTGGTTTTTGCCCAGGAGTGCTCTTCTAGCGCGCGGTGATCCTTTCGACCATCTCAACGGGCACGACCTGAAGCCGGGTCTCGGGCTCGTCGCTGTCGAGGGCGGTCAGGACCTTCTCGGTCAGCGCGTCAAAGGATTGGGCAACGGTCGTCAGCTGATAGCTTTTCCAGCCCGCCTGCGGAATATCGTCGAAACCGACAATCGACAGGTCTTCAGGAATTCGGCGGCCCATCTCTAGCCTTGCTGCATCCATGAAGCCAAGTGCCAGCAGATCAGTCACGCAGAAGGCGCCGTCTATTGTCTTGTCCGTCAGCAACTCGCAGCCTGCCTGATAGCCGCTGTCATAACTCGTCGGACCGCCCGACCATGGAACGACCTCGATACCCTCGATGCTCATGCGCTGGGTGAAAGCGCCGGCGCGGCGCAGCTGTGCCGGTGTCTGGCTGCCGCTGGAAACGACCGCGACCTTCCGGCATTTTGCCGCCACAAGCCGCATGGCGGCGAGATCGGCGCCGTGGGAATCGTCGCTCAGCACCATGTTCGTATCGGTCCGGTCGAGGCGCTGGTTGATGAGGATGAGGCGCACGCCATTGGCAATGCATTCGTCTACGATAGAGGCTGGCGGCTCGCCGGAGAGTACGACGATGGCCTGCGCGCGAAACTCGAAAAGCAGTTCGATCAGCGGCGCGATATCCTTGCGTGCATCGGCCGCATTCAGCAGCAGGCATTGCAAGCCGCGACGCAGAAGGCCGATGCTGAGGAGGTCGAGCTGTTTTGAAATAAACGGCGAGCTGAGATTGGCACCGACCACCCCAATGAGATTGGATCGGTCATTATTGAGGCCCTGGGCCAGACGGTTGACGCGGTAGCCAAGCTCATGCGCGGCTTTCAGCACCTTGCGCCGGACGGCCTTCGATACGCTGCCGCCGGGGGTGAATGTGCGCGAGACGGCGGAGCGCGAGACACCAGCCTTTTTCGCCACCTCTTCGGCCGTCACGAACCCTCTCGCCATTCAACTTCCCCGTTGCAAAACCACATGTCTGATATCACAGGCCATAAGGGCCGACTATTCCAATCGAAATATTTCAGGTGCGAAGCGCTCTTGCTGATGGAAGGCGGTTCTCGCTTTCGCCGGCAAATATATCGTCCTTTCCATTTTCATTCTGCGAGAAAAAATGACTGCGTGTGCGTCGATAAGAAAATTTGCAAAACACGTTCAATAAAACCTTTTAAAAACAATGGCATATATCAATGATCACGTGTGCATTTTTTCGTTGACAAAATGCCGTTTAGGATGGATCATGCATTCCAAGGTTAAGCGCTATATGGAATATTTATTCCACGTTTTGCTTGCCGGCGATGTTTCCGGGAGGAGCTGGATCATCGTTGCTCGCGGGCCTGATGTGCCCGCTGCTGAAGCATTGACGCATTGCTCATGTTCGACGCACGCGCCGCCTGTTCCGCAGGTTGCGCGCAGGCAGATTCTTGCCGGCGTGTCGGAGCAATGTTGCGGCCATATGGGGAGGAATAATGGCTCTTTTAAGCGAATCAACGAAGGCGGAGGCACTGGGGCGTCCCCCGGCGACCGCGCCTTCGGCATGGCAGGCCTGGCGATATCGCCTCAAGGTCGCGCTCAGGGAGCCGACGACGCTCATCGGCGTGCTGACGGCGTTACTTTTCACCTATCTGATCGTCGTTCCGATCATCTCTATCGTTCTGGATGCCGTCCGTGTCCAGTTCGGCCACGAACGGCGTCTTGGCAAGGATGTCGGTGACCTCACGCTCTATTATCTCGACAGGGCGTTCTTCTCGCCCGTCGCAACGGATCTTTTCTGGCATCCGCTCTTCAACACGCTCACCGTCGCTTTGGGGGCGATTGCGCTTTCGCTTGTTATCGGCACGGTGCTTGCCTGGCTTATCAGCCGCACGGACATGTTCGGTCGCCGCTGGTTCGCGACCGCGCTGATCGTGCCCTACATGCTGCCCGCATGGACCTTCGCTCTCGCCTGGACGACGCTGTTCAAGAACCGCACCGTTGGCGGCCAACCCGGCTGGTTCGAGGCGATGGGCCTGACACCGCCGGACTGGGTGGCCTATGGGCGCTTCCCGATCACCATCATCCTTGCCCTGCATTATACACCTTTCGTTATCCTGCTGTTCGGCTCGGCGCTGCGCCGCTTCGACTCGCAGCTGGAGGATTCGGCCCGCATTCTCGGCGCCCATCGTTATCAGGTGGCTTTGCAGGTCATCCTGCCCTTGATGCGCCCGGCGCTGCTCTCTTCCATGGTGCTGATCTTTGCAAAGTGCCTCGGCGAATTCGGCGTACCCTACGTTCTCGGGCTTCCCGTTAAGTTCGAAGTCCTCTCGACATCGCTGTTCCGCAGCATCGCCTCGCGCCAGACCGGTGTTGCCGGTGTCGTTGCGGCCTCGATCATGCTCATCGGCATCATCACGCTGATGATCGATGCCCGCCTGGTTCGCGAAGCCCGCCGTTTCGTGACGATCGGCTCGAAGGGGTCGATGAACCGGCAAAGCCGCCTCGGCAAAATGCGTCTTCCGGCAACGGGCTTTGCGGCCGCTGTCTTCATTCTCAGCGTCGGCCTGCCTTTGCTCACCCTCGCTCTCTCGACCGTCATGAAGATGCCGGCCAAATTCACGTTCGACAATTTCACGCTCGATTACTGGATCGGCAGCAATCTCAACACGGTGGCCTTGCAGACCGGCGTTCTTTTAAGCCCCGATCTATGGGCAGCCGCGAAGAACACCATGATGATTGTTGGTCTTGCCTCGCTCACATCTGGCGTCCTCGGTCTTCTGGTCGGGTATGTCGTCATCCGCACGCCGGTGCGCGCCCTGTCGGTCTATCTGCGTCAGGTCACGTTCCTGCCCTATCTCGTGCCCGGCATCGCCTTTGCCGCCGCCTATCTCTCGCTCTTTGCGGTTCCGCGCGGGCCGATGCCGGCGCTCTACGGCACGGTGACGATCCTTATCCTCGCACTGATTGCCGACCAGATGCCCTATGCCTCGCGCGCCGGTATCTCGGCCATGACACAGCTTGGAAAGGACCCGGAAGAGGCAGCACAGATCGCCGGTGCCGGTTGGTTCCGCCGCATGGTCTCGATCGTCATCCCGATCCAGAAGGGATCGCTGGTGACGGGGGTTCTCCTGCCCTTCATCTCGGGCATCAAGGGCTTGAGCCTGTTCGTGATCCTCGCGGTGCCGAGCACGGATGTTCTGACCACCTATTCGCTGCGGCTGGTCGACTACCACTATACGCAGGCCGCAAACGCCGTGGTGCTGATCATCGCCGGCATTGCCTATTTCGGTACCCTGTTGGCCCAGAAGCTGACCCGCACAAATCTTGCAGAAGGACTTGGAAGCTGATGCCTACCATCAACCTGCGCGGGGCGCAGAAGAACTACGGCGTGAATTCCGCAAACGCGGTTTCCGATCTCGATCTCGAAATCCGCGACGGCGAATTCATGTGCCTGCTTGGCCCTTCCGGCTGCGGCAAGACCACGACGCTGCGCATGATCGCGGGTCTTGAAAACCTCTCCGGCGGTGAAATCCGTGTCGGCGACAGGGTGATAGATTCCGTCAATGACGGCATATTCGTGCCGCCGGAAAAGCGCGAAATGGGGCTCGTCTTCCAGAGCTACGCGCTCTGGCCACATCTGACCATCGAGCGCAACACCGATTTCGGCCTGCGCCTGCGCAAGCTGCCGAAAGCCGAGCGGGAGGCACGCGTCGAGCGCGTCATGCAGGCGCTCGACATTGCCAAGTACCGCGACCGTTATCCGTCACAGCTTTCCGGTGGGCAGCAGCAGCGTGTGGCGCTGGCCCGCATGCTTGCCGTCAATCCCGGTGTGCTGCTTCTGGATGAGCCGCTGTCCAACCTCGATGCCCGGCTGCGGCTGGAAATGCGCGCCGAGCTGAAGCGGCTGCACAAGGAGTTCAAGACCACCATCGTCTTCGTGACGCATGACCAGTGGGAGGCAATGACACTTGCAACGACAATCGCCGTCATGAACGAGGGCACGCTCCAGCAGATGGGTACGCCGAACGATATCTACGACCGTCCGGCCAACCGCTTCGTCGCCGAATTCGTCGGCAGTCCGCCGATCAATATCCTGACCTTCGGCCAGCCCGGCGTGTCTGATATCGCCGACAATGCGGAGGCTTATTTCGCAACGCGCTATCCGCAGTTGCGCGGCATCGCCTCGGTCGGCATGCGGCCAGAGGCGATGGGTTACACGGCAAGGTCTGAGGATGTACCGCAGGGCAGCCTCTTCGGTGAAATGACGGTGACCGGCGTGCTTCCGACGGGCGGCAGCTGGATTCTCGAATTGAGGAGCGAGAACCACACGCTGTTCCTGACCACCCATGCCCTGCCGCGCGTCGATAGTGGCGACCGTGTGTTTTTCCACGTGCCTCCCGACGCCCTGCATGTGTTCGACGCAAAAGGGCAACGGATTACCGAAGCGGACGCCGTGCTGAGGAGCAGTAGCTACAACTGACAACGACGAAAAGACTGACAATCGCTTGCTGAAGGAGGAGCAGTATGAAGCGGAAAATGACGGGCGGCCTTAGCCGTCTCCTGTGTGCAACGGCAATTCTGGCAACGTTTGGCGGCGTGGCGAAGGCGGGGGAGCCTTTCGACCTCAACGCCCTGATCGAGGCTGCCAAAAAGGAAAAGCCGATCACCGTCTATGACAGCACGGGCAAGATCGTGGAAATGGCGAAGAATTTCGCCAAGAAGTATGGCGTGGGCGCGGAGGGTGCGAAGGTAAAGGCAACAGCGCAGCTGGAGATGGTCATCCGCGAGGCGCGGGCCAACAATATTCAGGGTGACGTCTCGATCATCAGCGATGCCCCGGCGGCGATGGCACAGCTTATTCCAATGGGCTTTGTTGAAAGCTGGTTGCCGCCGGATCTCGCTGGCAATATTCCGCCGGAATATCAGGATCCGCTGACCGTCGTCACCAGCGCCAATGTCTGGGCCTACAATACCGAGCTTTTCGACAAATGCCCCGTTTCCAATATCTGGGAACTGACCGACCCGAAGTGGAAGGGCAAGGTGGCGATGCAGGATCCGCTCGGCAAGGCATCCTATGTCGACTGGTTCAACCAGATGGCTAAGCATGGCGATGGGGAGGTGAAGGCGGCCTATAAGGCGCTTTACGGCAAGGACCTCGAGACCGCAGAGTCAAGCGCGACAGCGGCCTGGGTCAAGGCACTTGCCGCCAACGCGCCGCTGCTGACCGATGCCGATGCAGCGGCGGCGGAAGCCGTTGGCACGCCTGGCCAGAAGCAGCCCTTCATGGGCCTCATCAGCTCGGCGAAGTTTCGCGATAATGCCGACAAGGGCATGAAACTCGGCCTCTGCAAGGAGCTGAAGCCGTGGATCGGCTGGCTTTATCCAGGTGTCGGCCTGATCACCACGGGCACGGATAGCCCCAATGCTGCAAAGCTCTTCATTCACTACGTCATGACTGCTGAAGGCATCGCGCCGCAGGCGATCGACGGCAAGATGTCCACCAACAAAGACGTAAAACTGCCCGCCGACGAACCTTCGGGTATCGGCGCCGTGCTCGACCGCGTTCTGCCCTACAGCATGGCCACCAGCCTGGAAGACTGGGATGCGCGCGAAACCTGGCAGGACTTCTGGCGCGTGAATTACAAGAAATAATGGGGGGACCGACACAGTGAATATCATGACCAAGAACCGATGTGGTGGCGAGCGGCGGCGGCGGATGGCGGCTTCAGCCCTTTCCCTTATCTTCTCGCTGGCGCTTGGCGGTGCTGCCCACGCGCAGGACGCCTTTAATCTCGATGCGCTCATCGACGCCGCGAAGAAGGAAAAACCGATCACCGTTTATGCGGTGACCGGCAAGATCGTCGACACCGCACAGGCCTTCACCGCCAAATATGGCGTGCAGGCAAGCGGCAAGAAAGTGAACGAGGCAACTCAGGTCGAGTTGATGATCCGCGAACATCGCGCCGGCAATGTCGTCGGCGATGTCAGCGTCGCAACGGATGTCGCCTCCGCCATGGGGGAACTTCTGCCGGAAGGCATTGCCACCAGCTGGTCGCCACCGGATATGGAAAGCGATATTCCGCAAAAGCTGCGCGATCCGCTCGTGGTCGTTTCGGATCCGCATGTGTGGACCTACAATACCGAGAAATACGACAAATGCCCGGTCACCAACATCTGGCAGCTGACGGAGCCGCGTTGGAAGGGCAAGCTTGCCATGCTCGATCTCTTCGACAAGCCGCTTTATGCCGACTGGTTCAACCAGATCGAAACCCATCATGATGCCGATGTCGCCAAGGCCTATGAGGAGCTCTACGGCAAGAAGCTGGAAACGGGCGAAAAAAGCGCGACGGCTGCCTGGGTGAAGGCCTTTGCCGAGAACGCTCCCCTGCTGACGGACTCGAGCACGGTTGCCGATGCGGCGGGCGCTCCGGGACAGACCGATCCCTTTTTCGTCATCACCTCGGCGGCGAAATACCGCGATAATGAGGCCAAGGGGCTGAAGCTCGGTCTTTGCAGTGGCGTCAAACCGTTTTCCGGGTTCCTCTATCCCGGCTTCGGCCTGATTGCCGGGCAGACCAAAAGCCCGAATGCTGCAAAGCTCTTCCTTCACTATCTGATGACGGAAGAGGGCATCGCGCCGCAGACGGTCGATGGCAAAATCTCCGGCAACACGAAAATCGGTCTGCCGGCGGACGAACCATCGCGGGTAGCCGATCATCTCGACGAGTTGATGGCCTTTGATGCCGCAACAGCAGCCGACGACCTCGACAAGCGCGAAGGCTGGCAGGATTTCTGGCGTGTGAACTACAAAAAATAACGGCAGGGCAGGCGCGAGCCTGCCTTGCCTTTTCCTTGGGAGGGGAACGATGAGAAGAAGCAGATTTTTACCGATGACGGCGATATCCATCGCCGTTGCAGGCATATCCGCAATGGGGGCTGCAGCCGAAGAAACCTTCGATCTCGATGCGATCTTGGCGGCGGCGAAGCAGGAGAAGCCGATCAATATCTACGACAGCACCGGCAAGATCGTGGAGATGGCCGACAAGTTCAGCGCCAAATACGGGTTAAAGGCGACAGGCGTGAAGGTTTCCGCCAACAGCCAGCTGGAAATGATCATCCGCGAAAGCCAGTCCGGCAATGTGCAGGGCGACGTGGTGCTGATCACCGATGCGCCATCGGCGCTCGCGCAGCTTCTGCCGGCGGGTTTTGTCGAGAATTACCTGCCGGGCGACATGGTTGCGAAAATCCCGGCGCAGTTCCAGAACCCGCTGGCAATCTCCACCAACGCCAATGTCTGGGCTTACAATACGGAAGCCTATGATAAATGCCCGGTGACCAACATCTGGGAACTGACCGAGCCGAAATGGAAAGGCAAGGTCGCCATGGTCGATCCCTTGAGCAAGAGCACCTATACGGACTGGTTCAACCAGCTCGAAGCCCACGGCAACGAGAAGGTGGCGGCCGCCTACAAGGCCCATTTTGGCAAGGATATCGAAAAGGATGCGGCCGCAGCCTGGATCAAGGCGCTGGCGCAGAACGGCCCGCTTGCCACTGATGGCGATGACCCGGTGGCAGAGGCCGTCGGCGCACCCGGCCAGAAGCAGCCCTTCTTCGGCCTGCTCAGCTCTGCCAAGTTCCGCGACAATGCCGACAAGGGCTACAAGCTCGGCCTCTGCACTGGTCTCGATCCCTGGGTCGGCTGGACCTACATCAAGCTTGGGCTCATCGCCTCCAAGACCAAAAGTCCGAACATGGCGAAACTCTTCGTCCACTACATACTGACGGAAGAGGGCATCGCACCGCAGATGAAGGACGGCAAGCTGCCGACCAATATCGACATCAAGATGCCGGCTGACGAGCCGTCGGGGCTGATGAAGGTTGCCGACAGGCTGATGGGTTACGAGTCCGCCACCGGCCTCAACGATTTCGATCGTCGCGAGGAATGGCAGGATGTCTGGCGCGTCAACTACAGGAAATAATCCAGGCTGGCGCGGTCCTGCCGCGCCGGTCCCTCCTTTGCGAAAAAAATAGACTGGATATGCCGATGCAAAGCCCTTCTTCGACTGAAAACAAATCTGGAAATGAGGAGGCGCTTTCCCGCTCGGTGCGGCTGATGAAAATCGCCGAAGCGGCGGCGCGTGCCGTGCGCGATCCGCTGCTGGTGGCATTCCGCTCTGATATGGCGGTGGATTACAAGGTCGATCTCCACGACATCGTCACCATTCACGACAAACGCGCCGAAGCCGCGATCCGCGCCGTCATTCTCGAACGGGAGCCGAATTCGGCGATCATGGGCGAAGAGGGTGGCCAGATCGGCAACGGCGAGGTGCAATGGTATGTCGATCCGATTGACGGCACGGCGAATTTTGCCCGTGGCCTTGCCTTCTGGTGCGTATCGATTGCCGCCGTCATCGGTGGGGAAGCCGTTGCCGGCGTGGTGTACGACCCCGTGACTGACCAGATGTTTTCCGCCGACCTCGAGGCTTCTTATCTCAACGGCGACAGGCTGCGCTCCCGCAGCGTCGCAGATGAAACCCGGGCGACGCTTATCACGGGCTATCCGGTCTCGCGCGATTTCCGGCTGGATGGGCGGGATGCGGCGCTTTCCAATTTCGGTGCGCTTGTCGAGACCTTTTCGACGCTGCGCCGGCCCGGCAGCGCTGCACTCAGCATCGCGCATGTGGCGGCTGGCTGGACAGATGCTGCTGCGGGCTTCGGCGTCAACGCCTGGGATGTGGCAGCAGCCATCCTCATTCTCAAGAATGCCGGGGGAACATACGAGCCGCTGACCTTGGGGAAGGTGGCGGAGGGGTCGGCCGATTTTCTCTGCCCCGGCTATATCGCTACGGGCAAGGGGGCGAATTACCAGACATTGCAGCGGGTGGCGCGATCCATATCCGCAAGCCGCATAGCCAGGGCAGCGATCTCGCCAAGCCAGACGGCTGCAAACGCCTGAACAAGCAAGGACATGACGGCCGCCACATCGGCGCCGATGGAGACAAGACATGCCGCAACCGGAAAAGACCCTATCCCGCGAACAGGAAACCGGCGAATTGCCGAAGCTCAGCCGCATCTATGAGCGGCATCCTCTTTATGGCGTCGATCTCTTCATTTCAGGTAAGGAAGGCGCCAGCGATCTGAAGCTTCTGCGTGAAAACGGCATCACCACCGTCGTCAATTGCGCCGTCAATCTCGACTTCAACTTCGTGGAGCAGCCGCAGATCGTTTCCGATCATGAAGGCAGCGTCTATGGACCCGGCGAAATACGTTATTACAAGATCGGCCTGATCGACGGCGATGGAAATCCCGATACCCAGATGGTTGCGGCCCATTACATCCTGCGGGCGGCGCTCGAACAGATACTGCCCGACAAGCCGTCCTATCCCCGGCGCGAGCGCGGCAGCGTGCTGATCAATTGCCGCGGTGGCCGCTCGCGTTCCGTCGCCGTTGTTGCGCTCTTTCTGCATATGACGTTGCCGGTGGAATTCCCGACGCTCGACGATGCCATCAGCTTCGTACGCGTGAAGCGTGAGCTGCCTGAAAACGAATGGTACAAGGCGCCGAAACCGGTGCTTGCGGAAGCAGCCCGCCGCGCCGCCGGCTGGATTACCACGATCGATGCCGCCCACTAGAGCGGAGGACGGTTTTCACCGGTCGGCCGCTTGCTTGGTGACGCAAATGTGGAGACGGGCCGTGGCTTGCACGTCACGTCGCCATTTCGAAACGGGTTCGGGATTTTTCCAGCTCACGCCTCGGGAAGCGTGGTGTTCCAGACCCGGACCTTTTCAATGTTTCTGTCCGAGCAGGAAACGATCTCGAACTCGAACCCGTCGCCGGAAACACGTTCGCCGATCTCGGGAAGGCGATTGAGGCGCCAGAGGATGTAGCCGGCGACGGTGGAGTAACGATCGTCCTCGTCCACCAGATCGATATCCAGCAGATAGGATACCCGTCTCACGTCGACAGCGCCGTCCAGCAGCCAGGAACCGTCCTCTGCCCGTTCCGAAATCTGCGATTCCTCGCCCTCATCCGGAAATTCGCCGGCGATAGCCTCGAGAATGTCGGTAGGCGTCGTTATTCCCTGAAGCGTGCCGTATTCGTCGACGATGACGGCCATCTGGAGCGGGGATTTGCGCAGCTGCTCCATGACCTGCAACGCGGTGGCGCTTTCATGCACGACGAGGGGTTGGCGCAGCGAGCGCTCTAGGTTCAATTTGCCGTCATGCAGAAGATCGCGCAGCAAGTCCCTTGTTGCGGCGACACCGAGGAACGAATCCAGCTTGCCCTGCGCGAGCATCAGGCGGGAATGGTCGAGTTCCAGCAGGCGGTTCCTTAGCGTATCGTGGTCGGCGTCGACATCGAGCCAGTCGATTTCCGTCCGTGGCGTCATGATTGATACTACCGGGCGCTCGGCAAGCGTAAGGACACCGCGGATCATGTCCTTTTCCTCGGATTTGAACAGGTCGCTTCGTGCCGCCTGTGCCGCGATGACGTCGGCTGTCTCGCCAAGGGACTGTTCTTCGCCGACACGGCCGCCCAGAAGCCGCAGAATGGCATCGGACGTCCGCTCACGCATATCACCGGCGGTGATACGTCTTTCGCGATTGCGCCTGCCAATCTGGTTTGCCGCCTCGATGAGCACGGAAAAGCCGATTGCGGCATAGAGGTAACCCTTGGGAAGGTGGAAGCCGAAGCCTTCGACGATCAGGCTGAAGCCGATCATCAACAAGAAGCCGAGGCAGAGAATGACCACGGTGGGGTGTTTCGACACGAAGCTCATCAGCGGCTTCGATGCTGCCATCATCACGGCCATGGCCACGCAGACGGCGGTAATCATCACCCAGAGATTGTTGACCATGCCGACGGCGGTGATGACGCTGTCGAGCGAGAACACGGCATCAAGCACGACGATCTGCACGATCACCTGCCAGAAGACGGCATGGACGACCTTGCCCTGTTTTGGCTTATGCGCGCCCTCCAGCCGTTCGTGCAGTTCCATCGTTCCCTTGGCGAGCAGGAACGCACCACCGAGAATGAGGATGAGGTCGCGCCCGGAGAAGGAGAAGTCCGCGACCTGAAATAGCGGCCGCGTCAACGTCACGATCCATGAAATCGAAAACAGCAGCAGAATGCGCATGACAAGCGCCAGCGACAGACCGACGATCCGCGCCTTGTGGCGTTGATGCGGCGGCAGCTTGTCGGCGAGGATCGCGATGAAAACGAGGTTGTCGATACCGAGGACGACTTCGAGGACGATAAGGGTAACGAGGCCGATCCAGATATTTGGATCTGCGAGGAATTCCATGGTCAGGGGCCTTTATGGGAACGGGCGCGAACGCAAAAAGCCCCGGACTGAACATCCGAGGTTGAAACCCGTTTCGTTGAAGAAAACAAGAAAGGACGAGGCTGGCTTCGCTTTACGCAAGCCAGCCTCGTTCGGTGTCGACTATCGTCGGTACTGTCGCCTTCGTCAGGCATATCGCGGAATTATCCCACTATCAGTCAATTCATGTGCACGTGGCAGTAGCAGATTCCGGGCGGTCGGGGAAGCGTTTTGCGTGCATCATCCTTTGCGAGGCAGATTTGCAATCCTCCCTGCAAGGGCATTATCGCGTTTTTTCACCGATATCCGAGGTGGTTCGCTTGTCGATGGCCTTGCCATCGAGGATGCCTCTCAGAACGTCGAGGCGCTCGTTGATAAGCCATCCATAGTAGTTTTCAACCGGCAGCAGGTTCTTTGCGCCTGCATCCACGGCCGTCCGCAGGCGTTCGGCGCGACGCCGGGGTTGGCCGACATTGTAGAGAGTGGCGGTGATGCCGGGATTGCCGGAAATGTCGAAGCCTTTTTCCCTGTAGGCGTCGATGGAATCTCGAAGGATAGCGGCGATGTAGATGATGCTCCGGTCAGGATCCATGACGTCACGGTAGATCTCTTTCGGCCTGTCGGCGGAGAGTTTCGGCAGACCACTGGTTCTGTTTACGAGATCGGTAACCTGCAGCGCCGTCAACGGGCTGATCTGGCCAAGACCAAAGGTCTGTCCGGCATAGAAGGGCTGGAAGAAGGCCCGCTGGAACGAAATCGCTTCATAGCTCACGCCATCGACGACCTTGCCGCGGAAACTTGCATCCCAAACGATATCGCGGCAGCTCCATTGCTCGGATGTCGTGGCAAGCGTCGCGCAGGAGCGGAATTCCGGACGCTCGAGAAACGTCTTCAGGGCAACGCCCTGATAGCTGAATTTTATATCGAGTTCCGCATAGGAAATGGCCTTGACGTAATATGTCTGAAGGCGGTCCACGGCGGTGACGTTGAAAGTGTGTTCGCCAACGATGGCGCCGACGATGTGGATAGGATCGATGCCATAGGCCGCTCCCGCCTTCCTGATCTTGCCGAGTAGACCGGGTTCGCTGTTTAGAAGATCGACCGTCTTGCGGAATTTTTCCTCATAGGTCGTGGAAAACGCCCTGGTCCTGATCGCCGAGGCCTGAGGTATTTCCGGCTGTTGGGCGGAGCGGTTTCCGGGAGGTACGACGACCATCTGCTGCGCTGCGGCATTTGAGGGCAGGCAGGCCAGTGCCAGAATGACAGCGGCCGCGCGGGTGGTCTTCGCAAACAGGCTCATGCAGCGTTCTCTAATATGTGGATTACTATTGCGTGACGGCCTCTTCATAGGCAGGCCGCCCCGGCGTGGCAAGTTCCCGCTGCTCACTTTACCGTTGCTGGCCGTTCAGATGCCGTGGCTACCCCGGCGTTATCCCAGTCAACGCGGCTCCTTGTCGGGACCATCGGAAGCGGAATTATCGGGTTCGTTAAAAGTCGAGCATTTTGTTTCATGTGAACTCAAATCGCCACCGGTAGGTCATGTCGTCAGGAGACGAACATGACCCATCTCATCAAATTGCTGCAAGCATGTTTCATTCTGGCCGTCGCGGGTTTCGCTGCGCCGGTGCAGGCGTCTCCTTCGATGCAGACTGGCAAGTTCACGTCGCAGCCCATCGGGCATTACGATTTCTGCAAGCGGCATACGGATGAATGTCAGCCGGTCAGGGAAATGCCGCCGCTCAGTCTTACGCCTGATGTCTGGGCTACCCTTGTTTCGATCAACAGCGCAGTCAATATCGAAATCGACCAGCGTTCCGACATGGAAGTGTGGGGTTACGAGGACTATTGGGAGTATCCCTATAACGGCGCGGGAGACTGCGAGGACCTCACGCTGGAGAAACGGAAACGGCTTATGGATGCCGGTTTCCCGGTTTCCGATCTGCTGATCACCGTTGTCCGGGACGAAAAAGGCGATGGCCATGCCATCCTCACGGTAAGAACGGACCGCGGAGATTTCATTCTCGACAATATGAAATCGAAGATCTTTCGCTGGGACGAAACGCCCTATACCTATCTCAAGCGTCAATCCACGGAACATGCCGGTCGGTGGGTGGATATTGAAGGCTCCGGTTCGCCCGCCATCGCCGCCCGCGAGGTTGGCCGGGCCACCGCCACCTCCGCAACCGCGCGCCGCAACATCCTCGACATCATCATGGGGCGCTGAAGCTTTCACCTCGTTGCGGATCGGAAAGCCCCGAAGGGCCGCCCGGTCCGGATATGCCCCATGGTTCGTTTCACCGGCCTCCGAGGCCGGCTCCGGTTTCTTCATCAAATAAATGCAGGTCGGTCGGGTTGATGTCGAGGCCGACGACTTCGCCGCTCCTGACCTCACTGCGTCCCTGTATAGCGATGACCACTTCGGTCGATGTGCCAAGGGTGAGGAAGGTGGCCGAACCTGTGGTTTCCACGGCCGAAACAGGTAACGTCAGCGCCGCGCCGGTTGCGGTTCGAGGTCGGATGTGTTCCGGCCTGATACCAACGATGACACGCTTGCCGGGCGATAAGGGAGCCGGGTTTTTGATGGACTGCTGCGGCTCGCCTTCACTGAAACGAAGCTGAAGCGCCGCGCCGTCCGGGCTGACCGTTGCCGGAATGAAATTCATTGCCGGTGAACCGATGAAGCCGGCGACAAAACGATTGACCGGGCGGTCGTATAATTCCAGTGGCGTGCCCTGCTGTTCGATCACGCCGTCGCGCATGACGACGACGTGATCCGCCATCGTCATAGCCTCTATCTGGTCATGGGTGACATAGACCGAGGTGGCGTGCAAGCGGTCGTGCAACGCTCGGATTTCCTTGCGCATGTGCACACGCAGGGCCGCGTCTAGATTGGAGAGCGGTTCGTCGAACAGGAATGCCTGCGGGTTGCGGATGATCGCGCGGCTCATCGCCACACGCTGGCGCTGCCCGCCGGAAAGTTCGCGCGGATAGCGCTTCATCAGCTTTGACAGGCCTGTGGTGGCTGCAACCTCCTCTGCCGCCTTGCGGGCCTCTGATTTTGCCACGCCGCGCATGCGCAGCGAGTAGGTCAGGTTCTCCTCCACCGTCATGTGCGGGTAGAGCGCATAGGACTGGAACACCATCGCCACATCGCGCTTGCGCGGCGGCACACCGTTCATCAAAGTGCCTGCAATACGCATGTCGCCGCTCGATATGGTTTCCAGCCCCGCCAGCGAACGCAGCAAGGTGGACTTTCCGCAACCGGACGGGCCGACGAGGGCGACGAAGGTGCCCTTCTTGATGGAAAGATGGATGTTCTTCAGCGCGTGGAAGGCGCCGTAATATTTGTTTACGCCGGAAAGTTCGATCTGAAGGGTCATTTTAACGCTCCCGATGTCAGGCCGGAAACGATGCGGCGCTGCAAGAGAATGAACAGGGCAAGAATGGGCGTCACATACATGGTCGCATAGGCCATGATGTTGTTCCATTCGCTGGTGTTGGGGCCCATGAAGGAATTGAGGCCGACACTGGCAGGCTGCAATTCAGCCGCCTGGATCATCGATTTCGAATAGACGAATTCCCCGAATGCCTGCATGAAAATGAGAATGGCGCTGACGAGAATGCCGTTTCTGGCAAGCGGCAGCACGATGTTGAAGAAGGCGCCGACGCGGGAATTGCCGTCCACAAGCGCTGCCTCTTCCAGCTCCTGCGGCACCGCCATGAAGGTTGCGCGCACCAGCACCACGAAGAAGGGCATGCTTTTCGCCGCAATGGCGAGAATGACCGACAGGCGGGGATAATCCAGCAGACCCACTTGCGAGAAACCGACAAAGATCGGCGTAATCATCAGGGATGCCGGCAGAACCTGCAGCATGAGGATGAGGAAGAGGCCGATATCAACCCAGACGTTGCGATAGCGCGCCAGCACATAGGCGCAGCCAACGCCAAGCACGGTGATGAGCGCCACGGCACTTGAAGCGATCAGCACCGAATTCCACAGATAACGGCCCATATTGCGGCTTTCCCAGACATAGGCATAGGTCTGCCATTGCGGATCGGCCGGCCAGAAGCCCGGCGGGTTCGCAAACATCTCCGAGCCGCTTTTCAGCGAGGTCAGATACATCCAGTAGAGCGGAAAGAGATAGATGACGGCAAGCACGATGGCGATTGCCAGCATCAACCGGTTGCGGGTCGTGATACTCATCCGCGCACCTCATGCCGTGTCGAGCGCACATAAACGACGGAAGCCAGCATGACGAAAACGATCATGATGACGGAGATCGTCGCGCCCTTGCCGAAATCATATTGCCGGAACGAAAGATCCCAGGCCCAATATTGCGCCACGTTGGAACTGTTGTTGGGCCCGCCATCGGTGATGGCGGCGAAAAGATCGAACTGCTGAAGCGTGAAGATCAGGCCGAGCGAGATGATCGCGCCGATGGTGGAACGCATCATCGGCAGGGTGATGGTGTAAAAACGCTGCCAGGCGTTCGCGCCATCCAGCTCCGCCGCTTCGTAGAGATCGCCGGGGATCGAGGCGAGGCCGACAGAAAGAAGGATCATGTTGAACGAGGTGCCGAGCCAGATATTGGCGATGACCACGGCCCAGAGCGAAAAATTCGCGTCCGATCGCCAGAAGATATTGCCTGAGATCATGCCGCTTTCCCGCAGGAAGAAATTCAGCACGCCGAAATCGCCTGACAATATCCAGTTCCAGATCGCGCCGACGACGAGGCCGGGCATGACCCAGGAAACGAGGAACAGCCCGCGCAGCCAGGTGGCGCCGGGAAAGTTAACCCAGAAGAACAGCGCCAGACCGAAGCCGATGGCAAATTGCCCGGCAATCGAGGTGGCGACAAAGGTGACGGTGTTGAAAAGGATCGGCAATGTTTCCGGTTGCCGGAACAGGTCGATATAATTCTTGAAGCCGACGAAGGGGCGCACGAAGGTGCCCAGGCTGAACATGTCGACTTCCTGAAAGCTCATGACGATGTTGTAGATGAGCGGCAGCCCCGCCATGACGAACAGGAAGCCCAAAGGAAAAGCGACAAGGATGAGGTCGAAACCACGACCGTCGCTGACGCTGGAAAACAGTTTTTTCATGAAACATCCTCACAAGCTCCGATCGGGGCCGCCGCTGCATCAAGCAGCAGGCAGCCCCACCGGGAGGAACCCCTTGGATGGGGCCGGGTGAACCCGGCCGCCCGCCCAGACAGATCAGCCTTCGATCAGCTTTATCTTTTCAGCGGCCTGATCGAGCGCGGCCTTCGGCGTCATCTGACCCGACAGGGCGCCCTGGATAGCGTCCTGGATCGCCTTGGAAATCTTCGGCCATTCAGGCGAGGGACCACGCGGCTGCGCATATTTGAGTTGCTCGATAAAGGTCTTGAGCGCTTCGTCCTTCAGCGCGTTGCCGGTGGGCGGAACGGGAATATCGGAACGCGCCGGCAATTGCCCGAAGTTCTTGAACATGTCCTTGTCCTGCGAGGCGAAAAATTCGATGGCCTTGAAGGCTTCGGCGGGATGTTTGCTCTTGGAGAAGATCGCCCAGTTATAGTCGCCCATGGCCGAAGACCGCGGCGCGTCCGGCGTCGGAACCGGCAGTAGCGTCACGCCCCAGTCGAACTTGGCGTCCTTGAGCATGCGGTCGATTTCCCAAGGACCGGAGATCGCCATGGCCGCGTTGCCGGCGTTGAAGGTGGCGGTGGAATCCCACTGGCTGCGCGTCAGCGTATCCGGCGAGGCCAGCTTTTCATTGAGAAGGGTCTTCCATGTTTCAAGCGCCTTCACCGCGCCATCGGTATTGATGTTTTTGTAGGTGGCACCGGCCATCTGCGCCCATGGCAGAAACTGGAAGGTGCCTTCCTCGTTGGCCTTGGCGCTGAAGCTGATGCCGTAAACATTCTTGGCGGGGTTGGTCAGCTTGCGGGCAGCTTCCACAAGCTCGTCCCAGGTCTGCGGCGGTTTTGCCGCATCGAGACCGGCTGCCTTGAACAGGTCCTTGTTGTAATAGAGTGCGATCGTATTCGTCGCCTTCGGGACGCCGAAATATTTGCCGTCCCAGGTTACGGATTTCAGCGGGCCCGGAAAATAGTTTGCCGTCTTGATGACGTCCGACTTCGCAATCATATCCGTCACGTCAAGAAACGCGCCACGTGCGGCGAACATGGCGTGGTTTGGGTTGTCGATGGCGATGATATCGGGCGCGTTGCCGGTCGAGTAGGCGCGCATGGATTCGCTCACCACATCATCGAACTGCAATTGCCGGTATTCGATCTTGATGCCGTTATTGAGCTTGTTGAACTCGTTTACGAGGTTGGGTGCCGGCTGGATGTCCCTGTCCAGCGACCACAGGGTCAAGGTGACATCTTCCGCATGCGCCACCATCGCACCGGCGGATACGCCTGCCAGAACAAGCGCACCGGCGATCATGCATTTCGCGATACCCATAATAATCTCCTCCTCTTGGTTATCGTCTCTGCAATTACTGGAAGCCTTCTCCCAAAGGCTTCCATTCCTCAGGTGGGATCGACGACAAAATCGCCGCCCCGGCAATGTTTCAGATAGTTCAGACCGTGTACCTGTCCCGTCATTTCCAGCGCGTCGCGATAGACGGGGTCATGCCAGCCTTCGATGTCGATCGAGCCGGACCAGCCGGCCAGGCGCAGTTCCGAAATAATGTCCGTCCAGTTGCTGTCGCCGAAGCCCGGCGTGCGCATGAAGACGAATTTTTCCTTGCCGAAAATCCCATGCTCACGAATGACATCCCAACGAATGGTCGCATCCTTGCCGTGCACGTGGAAAATCTTGTCCGCCCATTTGCGGATCTGCGGCAGCGGATCGATGAGATAAACCATCTGGTGGCAGGGTTCCCATTCGATGCCGATATTCTCGTCCGGCGTTTCGTTGAACATGAGTTCCCACGCATCCGGATTATGGGCGATGTTCCAGTCGCCGGTTTGCCAGTTGCCGTCCATGGCGCAATTTTCAAAGGCGATTTTCACGCCCTTGTCCGCTGCGCGTTTGGCAAGCTCGCTCCAGATTTCCTTGTAACGGGGCAGGCTCTCGGGCAGCGGCTTTCCGCGCAGGCGGCCGGTGAAACCGGCAACGCAGGTGGCACCGAAGTGATGAGCATTGTCGATGCAGTCTTTCCAGCCCTGCAAGGTCTGAAGGTCGATTTCCGTTTCCTCCAGCGGATTGCCGAACATGCCGAGCGTGCCGATGGTGATGTCGCGGTCACCGATCGCGTCAAGTGAACGCTTGCCAAGCTCGGCAAGGTCCTGGCCGTTGGTCGTCTGCCAGAAGAACGGTTCGAAGCTTTCGAAACCAAGATCGGCTATCTGCCCGATGCGTTCAGCTGCCTGTCCCTTGGTGGCGCTGACCATGGTGCCGATGCGGATGGATTTTGCCGGATTGCTCACGTCTGTCGGTCCTTATGCTGCGATGGAAACGCGCTGGCCGATGCGGGCGCTTTCAATCGCGCCGATCACCATTGCCAGGCTGTTGATGTTGTCGAAGGAGGCCGTTTCCGGCATCTGGCCGGTATGGATGGATTGAAGAAACGAGAGTATGACGCTGGCGTGGCCGTGCGTATCCTTCTCGGAAATACTGTCGGAAACGTTTACGGTCTTGAATCCGCGTAGAAGACCCGGCTCTTCGCCGGCGACGGATGCGGAGAAATTGTCTTCGCCATCCCAGAGGATCATGCCCTTGGAGCCAATCAGCCGCCAGCGGGCTTCCCAGCTGGTTCTTTCGCCTTCCGCGCACCAGGAGCCGCGATAGGTAAAGACCACATCGTTGGAGAATTCGAATATGGCATTGGCGCTTGCCCCGTGGGCGTACCAGGAGCCTGCCGGATTTTTCTCCACGCAAAACACGGAGAGCGGCTTTTCATCGGCGACGAAACGCGCCGCATCGAAAGTGTGGATCGCCATGTCGAGAAGAAGAACGTTCTTCATCTCCTCGCGGAAACCGCCGAAATGGGGTCCGAGGAAAAAGTCGCAGTGAATGGCCGTCAAATCACCGATAATGCCGTCTTCCACGGCCCGGCGCAGCCGCCGGATGCCGGAGATAAAGCGCCGGTTTTGCACCACAGCATGAATTTTTCCGGCCTTTTCCGCCAGTTCCACCAGCTTTTCGGCTTCTTCCATCGAGGCCGCAAGCGGCTTTTCGCTGAGCACATGACACCCGGCTGCAAGACCGGTTGCAACCACGGCATACCGTGCCTGCGGGATGACGACATCGAACAGGATGTCGGCTTTGGTCCGTGCGAGAACATCGCGGAGATCGACGCCGATGATGACGTCGGTGAGGGAGAATTCTTCGGCAAGCGCGCGTGCCGTGTCTTCGTTCAGATCGACGAACCCGACTATCTTGATCGCGCCGAGAATGTCCGGCGTCGATTGAATGGCGCGCAGCCAGCCTTTGGCCATAGCTCCGCACCCGCATAAAACGGCATTATATGTCATCTTCTCTCCCCGGTCTCTGGGCAAACTCCTCTTTGCGCAGAGCGTCGTAAACGTTTACGACACTAGGATGATCATGTTAGATATGTCAATACCGTTATTGGGGACGCATATTTCGTACCCGGCTCAGGAGGGGGAGTGCATGAAAGGAATTCGTCAGCTTGCCGATTATCTGGAGATATCGATAGGCACCGTTTCCCGTGCCTTGAACGGCAAGCCCGACGTTAACGAGGAGACGCGGCGGCGTGTTCTGGAGGCGGCGGAAAAACTTGGCTATGTCGCAAACCAGTCAGGCCGCAGCCTCAGGCAGGGGACGACTAACGTCATCGGCCTGATGACCGGCAGCGACGCGCAGACGGTGGAGAACTCCGACAACTTCTTCATGGGAGTGACGGATGGTTTGCAAAGCGTGTTTTCCGCTCACAATCTCGATCTTATCGTTCTGCCGTGTCCCGGTGAGGAAGACCCGGACGAATATCTCAAGCGCATGGTGGCGCGCCGCATGGTGGATGCGATGATCATTTCCTCGACCCGCCGTGTCGATAAGCGTGTCGATTTTTTAAAGCAGACCCGCTTGCCTTTCGTAACGCTCGGCCGCACCTCTTCCAGCGCCGATCATGCGTGGATCGATCTCGATTTCGAGGAGGTTGCGCGCAGTGCCGTCAACCGGCTCGCCGCTGCCGGTCATCGCACCATTGCGGTTGCCGCACCCGATAGCGACGTCAATCTCGGTTACGTTTTCATGGACGGGTACCGGCGCGGACTGGAGGAGAACGGCATTGCTTACGATCCCTCTCTGGTCATCCGGGCGAAATCGAGCGAGCAGGGCGGATATCACGCCGCCAGCGAGTGGCTACAGATGCGGCCGCGGCCAACCGCGCTTGTGCTGATCTATGAGTTGATGGCCCTTGGCCTTTATCGCCGTCTGGCGGAAGTGGGTCTGAAACCGGGACGGGATCTTGCGGTCATCGGTTTTCGTGATGGTCCACGCGGCCAGTTTCTCGAACCGCGATTGACCAGTTTCCGCATGTCCCTGCACGATCTCGGCGTAATGGTCGCGCAGACGCTTCTGTCTACCATGCCGGCCTATGCGCCGTTTTACCCAAATCAGGCGCGTTACTGCGTCTGGCCGATGCAGCTTGTCGCCGGAGAGAGCGACCCAGGCCCCCCATCATTATAGGCGTGGCGTCAAAACTTGTGGTCTCGAATGGTCGCAACGCCGAACGGATTGAATTTATATTCGTCCTCCTCATACCGCGTGTCATCGGACAGGTCGGCACGACGTTCCTTCACGGCCGCTTCAACGCCGTCGCGGGTCATTTGATCGGCAATATCGTCAATCAGCGCGGCGATCTTCAGTTGCTCGCTATTGGTTGAGGGCTGCTGCTGGTCTTTTCGGGTGAAGTGTATCTCCACGTCAGGCAATCCGACCAGATGAAAGCCGACGCTCCCCATTCCGTCGGCATCGCCGCCGATGGGCCGGCGCGCGAAGGCTAGACGGCAGGTTCTGGCGAATGCCAGGGCGTCGTTTGCGGCCGCGTTACGGCGCGACTGTTCAAAGAGTTCCTTCCACCGCTGCACGCCATGGGCAACGCCGGCGCTTTCACCCTTTACGGCAACTGCGCCACTATCGAGCATGTGGTGCACGAACATCAGGGCTTTACCGCAGGTCGCCACGGCTGTTTCCGCGGCCATTGACGGGCCGAGCACATAAAGAACCGAGCCGTGGCCTGCAACTGCCTCCTCGTCACTCTCCTGATAGGCATCCGGCTCGACACGATCCCAGCAGACATTGAAGGAGCGTTCCATCCTGTCGTCCGGTTCATCCTGCGAATAATCCTCATCGAGACTGAAATCGCCGGCAAATTTATCGATAGCGGCGCGAGCGCTCTGCCGCAGCGCTGCCAGACCATTTTCCGGGCCGAGAAAACAAAGGACATGGCGGGGTTTGTATTCGGAGCGGGATTGGGCAACTGCCGCAACGTTGCTCGCGGCCTTGCCGACAGACGGTCTTCCCAGCACAAGGCCACCTAAAAGCGCGAGAACGCCACGACGCTCTGAATTCATCCCATGCCTCCCCCACGGCTCCCCTAAACAGGATCGAGGACTTTTATACCGGTACGGGCAAGTCTCACCATATCAAATACGTTGATCTATTTTTTGCAGGGCCCGACTTTTGGCAGGTGAACAGCAAAGCCTCAAGGTTGCGGCAACAACACGCCGACGGCGAATTCTTCGTCCGTTGTCGTGTGGCCAATCTGCGTCTTGCGATATTCGCTGGGGCTGAAGCCGCGCTCGGCCCGAAGTGTGCGGGAAAGGTGTGGGGCATCGCAAAACCCGGTGGCGAGCGCAATCTGGGTGATCGGGTCACGCGTGGTGCGCAGGAGGGAAAGGGCGCGGTCGAGCCGCAGCTCAAGATAGACCTTGGAGGGCGTTGCTTTCAGGTCTCCAAGGAAACGCCGTTCGAGGCTGCGTCGGCCAAGGCCGAGATCGCGCGCGAGTTCCAGCACGGTTCTCGGAACCTCGATGTTCTGCTGCATGCGCAGGATCGCCTTTCTGACCAGGGGATCGGTTGCCGTTCTGGTGCTCTGCTGGCCGGGCTGGGGTTTTTCGCCGCTGAGCGCACTGTCGATCATCATGATATTGAGGCTTTTGATGGCGGCCGACTGGCCGACATGGCGCTCCACAAGGAACGCCGCCAGATGCGCAGCACCATGGCCGCCCGAACAGGTCAGGCGGTTACGATCTATGACGAAGAGCTGGTCGGAGACCATCTGCTCGGCGTCGAACCGGTCGAGAAAATCCTGATGATGGAACCAGCTCACGCAGCAGCGATAACCATCCAGCAGGCCGGCTTCATGTAGAATGAAAACGCCGGTGCAGAGCCCGATAAGGGGAGTGCCCGCTGCCGCACGGTCTTTCAGGAACCGCAATGCCTCCGGCGGCAGGGCGCTGTGGTCGCTGATCAATCCGCCGACAACAACGATATAGTCGTAATGCACCGCGTCGATGAGCCGCGTATCCGGTTGCACCTTCACACCACAGCTCGATTGCACATTGCCAAGGGTCGCCGACAGCACGGACCATTCGCACAGGATCGGCCGGGAACGGTCAGCCTCATCGGCAGCAAGACGCAGCACATCGACGAAATTGGCGAAGGCCGACAGCGTGAACCGGTCGGCGAGCAGGAAGGCGACGCTGAGGCGTTTCTTGGCGCGATGAGAGCTCATGGCGCAAATATTCACGCAAACAGACGCGATTGTCCAGCCCGGCCGCTGTAAATCTCCGTAGGCTTTTGAATACCGAGAGTTCCAACCAGCAGGCCCGCTCATGACGCGTTTTAATGCCTTCAATCTCCTGCGGAATGCCCTGACCGGCCACAAGAACTGGGACGAGCAATGGCCCGATAGCCAGCCAAAAGCCGAATATGACGTGGTCATCGTCGGCGCCGGGGGGCACGGTCTGGGTGCGGCCTATTATCTGGCCAGCCAGCACGGTATCACCAATGTCGCTGTCATCGACAAGGGCTGGCTCGGCGGCGGCAATACCGGCCGCAACACGACCATCATCCGCTCCAACTATCTCTACGACGAAAGCGCGCGTCTTTACGATCACGCCGTCGATTTGTGGGAGAACTTGAGCCAGGAACTGAACTACAACGTCATGTATTCGCGGCGCGGGGTGCTAATGCTCGCCCATAATGTCCACGATGTGCAGAGCTTCAAGCGCCACATCCATTCCAACCGTTTGAACGGTGTCGACAATCGCTGGCTTACCCCGGAAGAATGCAAGGAATATTGTCCGCCGCTGAGCATATCGCCAAACGCCCGCTACCCGGTGATGGGCGGTGCGCTTCAGGAACGTGCCGGCACGGCGCGCCACGATGCGGTTGCCTGGGGTTATGCGCGCGGTGCTGCCGCCCGTGGCGTCGATATCATCCAGAATTGCCCGGTCACCGCCATTCGCCGCAATGCCGACGGGTCCGTCGCGGGTGTCGAGACGGCGCGAGGTTTCATCAAGGCGAAGAAGGTGGCGGTTTCCGCCGCTGGCCATACGTCCGTTGTCATGGATACCGCAGGCGTGCGCCTGCCGCTCGAAAGCTATCCGCTGCAGGCTTTGGTATCCGAGCCGATCAAGCCGATCTTCCCCTGCGTGGTCATGTCGAATGCGGTTCACGCCTATATCAGCCAGTCCGACAAGGGTGAGCTGGTGATCGGTTCGGGTACGGACCAGTATACCTCTTATTCGCAGCGCGGCGGCCTGCCGCTGATCGAACATACGATCGCCGCCATCGTCGAAATCTTCCCGATCTTCAACCGCATGCGGATGCTGCGCAAATGGGGCGGCATTGTTGATGTCACGCCGGATCGCTCGGCCATTCTCGGCAAGACGCCGGTCGACGGGCTTTATGTCAATTGCGGCTGGGGCACGGGTGGTTTCAAGGCCACGCCGGGCGCTGCCCACACCTTCGCCTGGACCATCGCGAAAAACGAACCGCACCCGATCAACACGCCTTTCACGCTGGAGCGTTTCCGCTCCGGCCGCCTGATCGACGAGGCCGCCGCCGCTGCCGTGGCGCACTGAGGAGCTAACCCATGCTGCTGATCCGTTGCCCCTATTGCCATGAAACGCTGCCCGAAGCGGAATTCACCTATGCCGGGCAGGCCCATGTCGTGCGCGCGGCCGACCCCTCGTCTCAGAGTGATGAACAGTGGGAAGAATTCCTGTTCATCCGCGAAAACGCCAGGGGTCCGCATTTCGAGCGCTGGCGGCACCTGCATGGCTGCGGTCGCTTCTTCAATGCGGTGCGCGACACGGTGAGCGACCGTTTCCTGACAACCTATCGCGCAGGCGAGCCGCGTCCTGATCTCTCCTCCCTATCCAGCGCACCAGCCAGCTCCGAGGTGTCGAAATGAACTCCTATCGCGTTTCCGGCCGTGGCCGGGTGGATGCCGCCCGCTCGGTAAGCTTCACCTTCGATGGGAAGACCTATCGCGGCGTAAAGGGGGATACGGTCGCCTCCGCGCTTCTCGCCAATGGCGTACATCTCATGGGCCGCTCGTTCAAATACCACCGCCCGCGCGGCCCTGTAGCGGCGGGTTCCGAGGAGCCGAATGCGCTGATCGGCACCCGCCGCGGCTCCGGCCGGTTCGAGCCAAATACCCGCGCCACGGTGCAGGAAATCTGGAGCGGGCTGGAAACCACCTCTCAGAACAAATATCCCAGCCTGAAATTCGATATCGGCGCAGTCAACGACATGGCCTATATGCTGTTTTCGGCGGGCTTTTACTACAAGACCTTCATGTGGCCGAAGAGCTTCTGGAACAAGGTCTATGAGCCCTTCATCCGCGCGGCGGCCGGTCTCGGCGTCTCGCCCACGGAAGAAGACCCCGATACCTATGCCTCGCGCAACCTGCATTGCGACGTGCTGATCGTCGGCGCCGGTCCTGCGGGTCTGGCTGCGGCGCGCGCAGCGGCGGTCGATGGTCTCAAGGTCGTGCTGGTGGACGAAAATGCCGAAGCCGGCGGGACGCTGCTGTCCGAGCCGCAGGCGCAGATCGACGGCCAGCCAGCATGGAACTGGCTGGCGGACGAGTTGAAGGCGCTGAAGGAGCGCGGCGTCAGGGTCATGACCCGCACGACGGCGATTGCCTACTACCACCAGAACATGATCGGCCTTTGCGAAAAGCTGACCGACCATCTCGAAACCGTGACCAAGGACATGCCGCGTGAACGCCTGTGGCGGGTGCGGGCGCGCCATGTGGTGCTGGCGCAGGGGGCTCTCGAGAAACCGCTGGTCTTCCATGGCAATGATCGGCCGGGCGTGATGCTTGCGGGCTCCGCCCAGACCTATCTGAACCGCTATGGCGTCAAGGTCGGCAACAGGCCGGTGGTGGTGACGAGCCATGACAGCGCCTGGTATGCCGCCTTCGATCTTCATGGCGCAGGCGCGCCGGTGCAGGCCATCGTCGATACCCGTGCGAAGGTGCGCGAGGAACTGGTGAACGAGGCGCGCGCGCTCGGCATTCCGGTGCGGCTGTCGCATACCGTGACGGCGACTTCGGGCCGGTTGCGTGTGAAATCAGTCCGCGTCAATCCGGTGAATGGCTCAACGGTCGGCGCGGGGCAGGAAATCGCCTGTGATGCGTTGCTGATGTCCGGCGGCTGGACGCCGTCGCTGCATCTGTTTTCCCATACGCAGGGCAAGATTGCCTGGGACGACCAGCGGACCACCTTCCTGCCGGCCATGACCAATGAGGATTGTGCAATTGCCGGCGCCGGGCGCGGGCTTTGGGGCATTGAAGCGGTGCTGAAGGATGGCGCCGAGCAGGGCCGGAAGATCGCTGCAGCCCTGGGCAAGACGGGCGATACCCGCGACTATGCGGTGGAGCACGACCGCACCGGCAGCGGCGTATCGCTGACGGAATTGCCGAGTGATCGCGATGCCGGCAAGGCCAAGGCCTTCGTCGATTACCAGAACGACGTGACCGCCAAGGATCTGCGGCTGGCCGTGCGCGAGGGCATGCGCTCCATCGAGCACGTCAAGCGCTACACCACCAACGGCATGGCGACCGATCAGGGCAAGATGTCCAATATCAACGGCCTCAACATCGCGGCAGAAGCGCTCGGCAAACGCCAGCCGGAAGTAGGCCTGACGACCTTCCGCCCACCCTATACGCCGACGACCTTCGGCGCTTTCGCCGGTTATCATCGTGGCCAGCATTTCGAGGTGACGCGCAAGACGCAGATCGACAGCTGGGCTGAGGAAAATGGCGCGGTTTACGAACCGGTCGGCCAATGGCGGCGCGCCTGGTACTTCCCCAAACCAGGTGAAGACATGGATGCGGCAGTCGGCCGCGAATGCCGGGCGGTGCGGCAAAGCCTCGGCATGTTCGACGCCTCGACGCTCGGCAAGATCGAGGTCGTCGGGCCGGATGCGGTCGAGTTCATGAACCGCATGTACACCAACCCGTGGTCGAAGCTCGCGCCCGGCCGCTGCCGTTACGGCCTGCTTCTGGGTGATGACGGCTTCATTCGTGACGACGGCGTCATCGGCCGCATGACCGAGGATCGCTTCCACGTCACCACCACCACCGGCGGTGCGGCAAGGGTGATGAACATGATGGAGGATTACCTCCAGACCGAATGGCCGGATCTCAACGTCTGGCTGACTTCCACCACCGAGCAATGGTCTACCATTGCGCTGAACGGCCCGAATGCGGCAAAGCTGCTCGCTCCGCTGGTCGAGGGCGTCGAGCTGACGGAAGAGGCTTTCCCGCATATGTCCTGCGCGGAATGCACGGTGGCCGGCATGCCGGCGCGGCTGTTCCGGGTGTCGTTCACCGGCGAGATCGGCTTCGAAGTCAACGTGCCCGCGCCGTTTGGCCGCAAGCTCTGGGAAATCCTGTGGGAGGCCGGCCAGCAATACGGCATCACCGCCTATGGCACGGAAACCATGCATGTGCTGCGTGCCGAAAAGGGTTACATCATCGTCGGCCAGGATACCGACGGCACGGTCACGCCCTATGATGCCGCGATGGGCTGGGCCGTGGGCAAGACCAAACCGGATTTCGTCGGCAAGCGTGGCCTCGCGCGCCCCGATCTCGTCGCCAAGGGCCGTCGTCACCTCGTCGGTCTTCTGACCGAAGACCGCTCGAAGCTGGAAGAGGGCGCGCAGATTGTCTTCGATCCGAAGCAGCCTATCCCGATGAAAATGGTCGGTCATGTCACCTCATCCTATCATTCGGATGCGGTTGGCCAGCCGATTGCGCTGGCGCTGGTCGAGGGCGGCCATGAGCGGATGGGAGAGACCGTCTATATTCCGATGCCCGAACGCACGATTGCCGCAAAAATCACCGGGATGGTCTTTGTCGATCCCGAAAACACCCGCCTGAAGATCTGACCCGGAGATGACAATGAATATGCGCGTTTCCTCCCCCGTTCCCGGCACGCTGGCCGAGAGCAAAGCAGCCCGGGTCAGCATATTGGCCGCGCAGGGGCGGCTGTCGCTGCGTGCGCGCGGCGATCTGGTCCCGCTCAATACAGCCCTTGGCCTGACCTTGCCCGACCGGATCGGCGCTCGCACTGCTGCAGGCGAAATCGAGGCCGTGCGCCTTGGCCCCGACGAATGGACGATCCTTGCTCCCGTTGGCGCGGTCGACGGGGTGATTGCGGCCTGCGCAGGCATTTATGCCGGCCATCCGCATAGTCTCGTCGACATTTCCGGAAGGGAAGTGACGCTCGCGATCAAGGGGCCGCTCGCCGCCGAGCTTTTGACACTCGGCTGTGCCCGCGACATCGACACCATTCCGGTTGGCGAGGCCCGCAGAACGATTTTCGATGGCGTGACCGTGGTGCTGTGGCGCGATGCGCCGGATGGTTTCCGTATGGATATCTGGAACAGTTTCGCGCCGCATCTCGGCCATTTGCTTGAAACCGGCTGCAAGGAACTCGCCGCCGAAATCGCCTGATCCTTGAGGAGGAAACAATGCTCAACCGTCTGTCCCATAATGCCGTTTCGGATACGGTGATTGCCGACGCCATCGCCGAGGAACTCGATCGCCAGAAAACCCAGATTGAACTGATCGCTTCGGAGAATATCGTGTCCGCCGACGTTCTGGCGGCGCAAGGCTCGGTGCTGACCAACAAATATGCCGAAGGTTATCCCGGCAAACGCTATTATGGCGGCTGCGAATTCGTCGACAAGGTCGAGCAGGTCGCCATCGACCGGCTGAAGCAACTTTTCGGCGCGGAGTTTGCGAACGTTCAGCCGCATTCCGGCGCGCAGGCCAATCAGGCGGTGTTTCTGGCACTTCTTCAGCCGGGCGACCGGATCATGGGGCTTTCGCTGGCCCATGGCGGCCACCTGACCCACGGTTCGCCGGTCACCATGTCGGGCAAGTGGTTCGATGTCGTCTCCTATGAGGTGGATGCAGAGACGCATCTGATCGATATGGAAAAGGTTCGGGCAAAGGCGCTGGAAACCAGGCCGAAGCTGATCGTCGCAGGCGCCTCGGCCTATCCGCGCCAGATCGATTTCGAAGGCTTCCGCAAGATCGCCGACGAGGTTGGCGCATGGCTGATGGTCGACATGGCCCATTATGCCGGCCTGATCGCCGGCGGCAAATATCCAAATCCGGTGCCGCACGCCCATGTCGTCACCTCCACCACCCACAAGACCCTGCGCGGCCCTCGCGGCGGCGTCATTTTGACCAACGATGCCGATCTGGCAAAGAAGCTGAATTCGGCCGTCTTCCCCGGCAATCAGGGCGGCCCGCTGATGCATGTCATCGCTGCCAAGGCCGTTGCCTTCGGCGAGGCGCTGCGGCCGGACTTTGCCGACTACGCCGGTCAGGTCATAGCCAATGCTCAGGCTCTGGCGCGAGTGCTGACGGATGGCGGTCTGGGGATCGTGTCTGGTGGAACCGACAGCCACATGGTTCTGGTCGATCTGCGTCCGAAGGGCGTTACCGGCAAGGTTGCCGAAATCGCTCTTGAGCGGGCAGGTCTCACCTGCAACAAGAACTCCATTCCCAACGACCCGGAAAAGCCCTTCGTCACCTCGGGCATCCGGCTCGGCAGCTCGGCCGGTACCACGCGCGGCTTCGGCGTGGCCGAATTCGAGCGGATCGGCGTGCTGATCCTGCGCGTCATCGACGCGCTGGCTGTCAGTGCCGAAGGCAATGCTGAGATTGAGGCGAACGTGCGGGCCGAGGTTGCAGCGCTGTGTGAGGACTTCCCGATCTACGGCGCGTAACACGCTATTATCGGTCTCGTTAGCCATGATCGGGCAGGGCGGCATCACCGCCAATGTGCCCGATCGCTGATCCATCAAGGGGAGCAGGATTTGACCAGCTATGTCATGAAAGTCTCGTGCCCGGCACGCAGCGGCATCGTTGCTGCCGTGTCCGGATATCTCGCGCGGTCCGGCTGCAACATCAACGACAGTTCGCAATTCACCGACCTGGAAACGGGCCGCTTTTTCATGCGGCTGAGCTTCGTTTCGGAGGAAGGGATGGAACCCGCTGCTCTCGTCGCAGGGTTCGCTTCCGTCGCCGCCGATTTCGACATGGAATACGATGTCCATGATCTCTCGCGGAAAACGAAAGTCGTGATCATGGTTTCACGCTTCGGCCATTGCCTGAACGATCTGCTCTACCGTTCCCACATTGGTGCATTGCCTGTGGAGATTGTCGCTGTCATCTCCAATCACCTCGAATACCAGAAGCAGGTGGTGAACGAGGATATTCCCTTTCACCACATTCGCGTCACGCCGGAGACGAAACCGGAAGCCGAGGCGGCCATACTGCAGGTGGTGCGCGATGCAGGCGCCGAACTCGTCGTGCTGGCGCGCTACATGCAGGTTCTGTCGGAACGGCTGTGCCAGGAAATGTCTGGCCGCATCATCAACATCCACCATTCCTTCCTGCCTTCCTTCAAGGGCGCAAACCCTTACAAGCAGGCCTATGAGCGCGGCGTGCGACTGATCGGCGCGACGGCCCACTACGTCACCGCTGATCTCGATGAAGGCCCGATCATCGAACAGGACACGATCCGCGTCACCCATGCCCAGAGCGGCATGGATTATGTGAGCCTCGGGAGGGACGTGGAAAGCCAGGTTCTGGCGCGCGCCATTCATGCCCATATCCATCACCGTGTCTTCCTCAACGGCAACAAGACCGTGGTGTTTCCAGCTTCGCCGGGCGAATATATGTCCGAACGAATGGGCTAAGGTTGGGGCGCGGTTGCCGGAGGCCTATTCTTCCACCGGCCCCGTCCCGTCGCTTGCTTCGGGCTCCTGTGGCCGCGCGCTTCGTGTAGATGTGGGATAGGCGCCCGCCATGCTGGCGAACTGGATGTCGTTTTGCGCAAAGGCATCCTTCAGCATCGAATAGGCCTTGCGGCGCACCATGGAGGATTGCCCGCCGGCGCGCAGCATCATGCCGAAACCAAGCGTCATGCCATATTCGCCGAATTGCTCGACGCCCTTCAGCTTGACGGTTTCGATCAGGAACTGTCCGAATTCCGGGTCTTCCTTCAGCGCCTTACCGATCTCCTTGGTAATGGCCCGGACCTTGGCAATGTCAGTATCGAAGGCGACCGTGACGAGGAATTTGTCGATCGACCAGTCGCGGCTCATATTTTCGACGGCGCCGAGCGATCCGAACGGGACGGTGAAAATCGGGCCGCGATGGTGCCGCAGTTTGACCGAGCGGATGCTGAAGGATTCCACCGTGCCGCGATAGGAACCGCTCTGGATGTATTCGCCGACGCGGAAGGCGTCGTCGATCATGTAGAACACGCCGCTGATGATGTCCTTGACCAGCGTCTGCGAACCGAAACCGATGGCGATGCCGAAGATGCCGGCGCTCGCCAGCAGCGGCCCGATATTGACGCCGAGTTCCGAAAGTGCCGTCATGACCGCAACCGCGGCGATGATGATGCCGAGCATGTTGCGAAGGATCGGCAGAATGGTCAAAAGCCGGTCATCTTGCGGCTGGCCCACACCCGGTTGGCCGCTCATCGGGTTGCCGGCGGGTGTACTCAACTCCAGCCGCCGTGCGATCATCGACTTGATGGCGATCCAGACGAGATCGGCGAGAAGCAGGATCAGCGCCCCGTGCAGGACGCCGACGACGATCGACGTCAGCAATGCGCCATCGGGCAGGGAATTCGGATGCGCGCGCACGAGGAAGATCAGCCACAGGATGGCAGTCCCGACGATTGCAAGCCGCACGCCTCGCTCGACCAGAACCGGGCGAAGATCGCTTTGCCCATAGGTGCCGATGTCGGTTGCCAGCTTTCGCGCCGCGATGCCAAGCGTCGAGGCAAGGCCGGGCAGAACCAGCGCATAAAGCCCGATCCAGAACAGGACCCCGGCGCCGGCGAGCCGCAACCCGAAGAGGATGATGAGGCCGAAGATCAGCGCGACATCGATTGACCTAGCCCGCTCCGAGCGGCGATCGCCGACCGGACGACGCCAGATCCAGATGCATGCGAGCAGGAACAGCAGGCCGACCATGGCGGAGGACAAAAGCCCAAGCGTGTCACGCGGGACATCGAGATTCTCGAGCGTCCTGAGTAATGCCCAGAAGACGCCGGCAAGGGTCAGGAGCCATGTCCAGCGGACGATCCAGAAATCGCGCCGGGCATTGGCCTCGCGGCCAACGACCCGCCGCAGCAGGCCCGTGAAGGCAAAAAGCAGCGGCAACACGATGCTGGTTGCAAGCCAGGGCAGGAGAACGGCGCTCAGCAAAGGTGACCACTGGATGGCAAGGAACATGGCGGTGGCAGCAATGCCGTAGCCGAAGACGGGCAAAAGCCTCCGCGATACGACAGACGAGGCCTCCTTGCCGATATCCGCGCCGTTCCTGCGGGAGGCCTGCATCGCTATGATCCGGTTCGTGGTAATGCCGCCGGCAAGGCCCGCACCGAACAGGATGGATACGTGCAGCAAAAAGACGGCTGCACCGTAGTTGCTGATCTCGTCGCAAAGCCTTCCCAGCGCCGCGATGATCTGCGTGGACATGCCGGGCAGGTCCCTTGCGAGGCGGCCTAGGTGTTCGCGCCGCTTGCTTGCCCATTGGTCGAGATCGCTCAACTGGCTCTGCGGCGTCAGTTCTGGCGGCTGCTCTGTGCCGGCCGCCGCAAGCTTCTGTGTGAGAAGGGCACGAACATCGTCCTGTCCCAGAAGCTGTAGCAACTGGTCGACTTTCTGCTCTGTCGTCTGTTCCGTAGGGGCCGGTCTCGCTGGCGGCGGTAGTTCCTGCGCAGCTAGGCTCGCCGCGCCAAGTACGAAAACTGCGATGGCAGCCGCCATCACTCGGAAAAGGGAGGGAAGGGTGGTCATCGGTCCGCTCCACACCATCCAGGCAGATGCCGCGCATCGCGCGAGCGTGCCAGTTGCATTGCTTCCTCAACCGCGTCCTCGAAGGAATGTCGCAGCTTCTTGCCACCCACCCGGCGGCGCAGGAAATCCGCCCAGAGGAATTCACTGAAGGGAGCGTCTATTTTGGCAAAACCGCCAGCGTCGCGAATCGCGCCGGCCAGCGCGCGGAAGGGATCGTCCTTGAGATCGACGATCCGTTTGGGAAGATGTTCGATAGGATGGCGCACGCCATCCACGTCGAAAGGATAGACGAAGTTGCGATGGTCCATCACCGACCAGAATTCCTGCCGGTCGAGATGGGAAAGATCGGCAACGATACTGGTTAGTACATGTTTCACGCCTTCCTCATGCAAGGCTAAAGCGAGGTGGTGGTGGTCCACCAGATAAAGACGTTGTTTGTGACCAAGGACGACGGGTACCATATGGTGTCCGAGGAAGTCGGCTCCCTTTTCCTCACGGATGGCGGCCCATTGCCGCCGCTTGTCCTCCACCTCGCGCAGACCGACTGTCATCTGCGTTGGTTTGAGTGAGGTGATTTCAACCGGGGTCAGATGCGGTTCAAGATTGTGTGGCACGGCTGTCCTCCCGATGCATGGCCGCCGTCACGGCATCATCGACACTGAAATTGCTGCGCGCCACCATGTCGGATCCGCCGCCAGCAAGCAGCAGATCCTTCACATGGTCGTGCATGCGCGCATAATAGACCACGATGCTGCTGCGCTGCATCGCTGCATCGAACTCCAGCAACGCATCAAGCGCGGTGGAATCCAGTTCGAATGTTTCCTCAAGGCTGACAATTGCGATGTGCAGTTCCGGCCGCGCAACGATGTATTTGGTAACGGCGGCAAGGATCGGTTCCGCATTGCCGAAGAAAAGCGGCTGTGCGGGCCGGAGAATAATCATGCCTGACACATCCTTCGCATCCGGGTGGCGTTCCATGTCGACAAAGTCGTGGCTATCGCCCAGCCGGCCAAGATGCATGACATGCGGTAGGGAAAGCCGGCGAACGAAGACGGCGAAGGAAAGGGCGACGGCGACAAGCATGCCGTTTAGCACACCGAAGGCAAGTACGCTGGCTGCGGCGGCAAGTGCCAGATAGGCGTCGTTGCCGAGCCGCCATAAACGGATGATCGGCGCGGGGTTGAGCGCATGCAGCAGCGCCACGGCGATCACGGCGGCAAGGACTGCTTCCGGGATGAAAGCGAACCAGCTGGCGGCGAGCAGGCTGAAGACCGCCAGGCCGATTGCGGCGATGGCAGAGGCAAGCCGGCTTTGCGGCCCAACCGCCTCGCTTGCTGCGCCTGCGGAAAAACCCGCACCAACCGGCATGCCCTGCATGGCGGCGCTGGCGATATTGGCAAGCCCGAATGCTCTGAGTTCGCGATTGGAATCGACAATTTCGCCATGGCGAAGCGAAAAGCTTCGGATGGTGCCCCATGATTCCGCAAAGAGGATGAGGACGAGTGGCGGCGCGAAGCGGGCAACATGCGCGACATCATCGAGCGACACCGAAAACGGGCCGGCCCATATGCCGGCAAGATCGATCTGGCCGACGACGGCGACGCCCCGACTTTGAAGGTTGAGCAGGATCGAGATGGCAATTCCTGCCACGATGACGACGAGGCTGCCGGGAATGGCGGGGCTCCTGCGCAGGAGAAGTAGCACGGCGAGTGCCACAACGCCGACGGCGATGCTTTCAAGGCTCCAGTCCTGTGGGCGGGAGAGGATTTGCAGGAGAATGGAAAGCGGCTCGCCCGACTGCGCCTTTATCCCGAAGAGGCTCGGCAATTGCTTTATGGTGATCAGAATGGCGAGGCCGAATGCAAAACCGCGCAGCACCGGGCGCGAGATCACACTCGACAGGGCGCCGAGCCGCGTGGCAGCCGCAAGCAGAAACAGCAGGCCCACCAGAGCGACCGTAATGGCAACGAGCAGCATCTTTTGCGCTGGTGTGACCGAGAGCGTCGCAAGCATTGCCGCCAGGATTGCGGCGGAGGAGGATGTGGGCGAGACGACCGCAAAACGGCTCTGGCCAAAAATGGCATAGACGATGCAGCCCATGATGGCGGCAAGGATGGCGTGCTGGGCCGGAACGCCGGCAATCCCCGAATAGGCGATCGCTTCCGGTAACATCAGGCCGGCAATCGACAACCCCGCCACCACATCGCGCCGGTTGAGTGTCATGGGCATGGAATTGCAACCGCATTGGCGGTGATAAGGGCAAGGACAATTCCACCGGTTAAGATCACGATTCTCCACCATGTTCCCGCGACGCGATGAAGGTTCACCCAATGCGCATACGAGTCAAAGTTTAAATCGCGCCCCCGAAATATTTCGGCTCTTCCGGATGTTGCTTAACGCTGGAGATCGTCCGGCAGGCAGGACGAGCGCCATTTCGGCCAGGCCGCTTCAGCCACCATACTGATCGTCCGTGACGTGCTCCATCCAGTCCACGACCTTGCCGTCTTTCACTTCCTGAAGCGCGATATGCGTCATGGCGACATCGGGTGCCGCCCCGTGCCAGTGCCTTTCGCCCGGTGCGAACCACACGGTATCGCCGGGGCGGATTTCTTCCACGGGGCCACCCTCGCGCTGCACCCTTCCAAACCCTGAAACCACGATCAGGGTCTGTCCGAGCGGGTGCGTGTGCCATGCGGTTCGCGCGCCTGGTTCGAAGGTGACCTGAGCGCCCTGCACCCGCTCTGCATCGAACGGGTTGAACAGAGGATCGATACGGACCGTGCCGGTAAACCATGCCTCGGGGCCTTTGGTTGAGGCCCGTGTTCCCGCGCGCAATATTTCCATGGTCATTCTCCTGACTGGTATCGTGTGGGGGGATTTGAAGCGGTAATGCCTCTCTTGTCCACTGGCGAGTGAAAATTCAGTCAGGCCGCATCGACCCTTGGTCACGGGTGACAGGAACCGGATCTCCGCTATGCCAAGACCCGGTTCCGCCTAAGCCAAAGCGTCAGCCGATCTGCGCGTTGTCGTCACGCTTGATGGCGATAACGGTGGAGCGCGGCAGCTTGCCTTCGCCATCCGGGAAGGGGGCGTCGGGGTGCTGGATGCCGACGAAGTGGGTACGCTTGTCGCCGGACCATGTCTGGCCGGTAACTTCGGAACCCTTCGGCGCGGTCAGGAAACGCTCGATACGGCCGGTGGCCGGATCGCCTGCCAGCATCTGGTTATTGCCCTGGCCGGCGAAGTTGCCCTCGTTGCTGTCCTCTCCGTCGGTCTGGATCCAGAGGAGACCGGTCGAGTCAAACATCATGCCATCGGGCGAGTTGAACATGTTGCCTTCGTTGATGTTCGAAGAGCCGGCATAGGCATCCTTGTGAACGGTGGGGTTGCCGGCCATGCAGAACAGGTCCCATTTGAATCTGCCGTCCGCGTGATCGTCATTTTCTGGGTACCAGCGCACGATCTGGCCGTATTCGTTCTTTTCGCGCGGGTTGGCAGCATTGATCGCCATGGCGTCACCGCCAGCATTGGCGCGCAACTTGCCGTCTTTCATTTCGCCGCGACGGCTGTTGTTGGTAAGGGCGCAATAGGCTTCGATGGCGACCGGGTTGATGGCGACCCATTCCGGGCGGTCCATCGTTGTCGCGCCCACCTTGGAAGCGGCCTGACGCGTGAAGACGCAGATTTCATCGATCTTCATGCCTGTCGTCTCAGGCGTGAGAGCCAACCATTCACCAGCGCCGTCGTCCGAGAACCTGGCGACGTAGAGCGTGCCTTCGTCTAGCAGTTTCGAGGTGTCGCCACCGGGCACGTAAATGCCGTTGGAGACGAATTTGTAGAGGAATTCGCCACGCTCGTCATCGCCCATGTAAACCACCACGCGGCCGTCACGGGCAATCACCACGGCGGCGTTTTCGTGCTTGATGCGGCCGAGGGCGGTGCGCTTGATCGGGGTGGAGGAGGCGTCCGAAGGATCGATCTCAACCACGTAACCGGCGCGGCGCGGCTCGTTCGGGTTCTTGGCGACGTCGAAACGCGCGTCGAACTTCTCATAGGCGTAACGGGTCTCGGCAACGATGCCGTAGCGCTTGTAGTCATCCGGCAGCTTGAAGGCGGCATCAGTGGTGCCGAAATAGCCGTTGAAGTTTTCCTCGCAGGTGAGGTAGGTGCCCCAGGGCGTGCGGCCGGCGCCGCAATTGTTGAATGTCCCCAGACAGTCGACACCCTTCGGATCTGCGGCGGTCTTGACGAGGTCCGAGCCTGCGGCCGGGCCGGAAAGCTTCATCGGGGTGTTGTGGTGAATACGGCGGTTGAACGGGCTGTCGAGAACGATTTCCCAGCCTCCGGTGCCTTCCGCAACTTCCATGACGGTGACGCCCTGCATGTTCTGCAGGATCTTGACGTCGTCGGCCGTTTTCGGGTTGCCCTTTTCGGCATGCGGCAGGTTGGTTTCGGGGTTTACATATTCATGGTTGACGGCGATCAGCTGGTGATTGCCAACCATGAACAGTTCCATGCCGTCAGTATTTTCGCCGAAGACCTTGTCGGAGTTTTCAACGCTGACACCCTTGGCAGGGTCGAGGTCGGGCACGTTGGAGAACAGCGGCTGGCCCCACTTGGCGACCGGCTTCCAGCTGTAGCCTTCCGGCACGTGAATGGTGTGGTCGGTCGCGGCAGCCACCGGCTTGAAGGGGAAACGGCCGGCCGCCGCTTCCTGCGCTTCCGCCGAGGTGCTGGTCATCAGGTTGCCGAGCGTGCCCATGGCTGCTGCGGCCGAACCGAAGGCAAGCACGCCACCGAGAAAGCCGCGGCGGGAAATCGCGGTTTCGACCACGCGGTCGAAATCGGTTTCGGCCGGCGGCGGGTTTTGCAGCTCGTCCCACGCATCCCAGGAAAGCTTGCTCGTATCGATGTCGGTCATATCGTTTCTCCACCGTTGCATGTTTGGAATCATTCCAACACGGTGCGTACCGTTTCAGTGTTTCACACAAATGACGGGAATAACGACTTTAAATATGATCTTCGCAGGAAAGGATTCTGTATTTTTCCCTTAATGCGGGAGAAGGATACGGGTGAGCAAAAAGCCTTCGAAGCGGCAGAAGTGGAAAGCAATGTCCGTTCCCTTGCGCCACTCGCCGCTGATGTCGGTCGTCAGCCGAAGGAATGCTGAACCGCACTCTTCATAGCCGGATAACTCCGCCGCCTCGAAAAAGAACGAACGCCTGACGGTCGGATAAAGCGCTTTGAACAGGCTTTCCTTGGCCGAAAAGATCAGCCCGGTCATGAAGGGATCGATGTCGTTTCCAAGACTGAGGCGTTCGTTTGCGGTCAGTACCTGCGGGGCAATATCGCAAGCTTCCTCCTCGTTCAGAAGCCTTTCGATATCGATGCCAATGCCGCAGAACCGCTCGGAAGAGCCGGCAAGCGCAATTGCCCGCTCGTGGCTGTGGGAAATCGCGCCGACCACGCCTTCGGGCCAGATAGGGGCGCGATCCTCTCCCATGCCGGGAAAGGAGGCGCGGCCGGTCAGACGGCGTATGGCTTCGGCAGCACATCTGCGCCCGGCGATAAATTCCGCCTTGCGTCTGGGCGCAGCGCGCAAAAGCTGCGGCGGCAAGGGAGGGACCCTGCCGCCGCGCCCTTCTTCGGCGCTGTAATGAAGGGTGACGCAATGACAATCGCATCTGTCGTCCGGCCAAGGCCAGATGGCCTCGGGTGGATCGCCGGAAACAGCTTCGCCGTGAAACGCCGGCGCGTTGGCCATATCTGTCATCCTCATCACGCGGACCGATGCTCAGGCGGCAAGCGTGGCGCCGCCATCGACCACGATCTGCTGCATCGTCACATGGCCTGCCTGATCGGAGGCGAGGAACAGCACCGTGTCGGCGATGTCGTCCGGCCGCGCGATCTTGCCGAGCGGAATGCCGAGCTTGAACTGCTCGGGAAGACCGGCGACCAGTCGCTGTTTGCCGCTGGGATCGTTCAGCATGCCGGCCAGCATCGGCGTATCGGTGGAGCCGGGTGACACCACATTGCAGCGCACGCCATAGGGCGCGAGTTCAAGTGCTGCACAATGGCTGAGGCTGACGAGTGCGGCCTTGGAAGCACAATAGGCGAGCATGCCGATGCGCGGCACAACGGCGGCGTTGGAGGCGATGTTGACGATTGCCCCGCGCCGCTGCCGCTTGAAGACGCCGCTCCATTGCCGCAGCAGGTAGAACGGCCCCGCAGCATTGACATCCATGCAGGCGTTCCAGTCCTGCGGCGTCAGGCTTTCGCTGTCGCCGAGCCGGAGGATGCCGGCGGCGTTGACGAGAATGTCTAGCCCGCCCCATTCCTTCTCGATCGCCTTGCTCGCCGCCTCCACTGCCGCCGCGTCCGTGATGTCGAGCGTGATCTGGCGGAAGGTTGCATCGGTTGCATCGGCAATGAGATCAAGGCCGATGACCTCGGCCCCTTCCTCGGTGAAACGCTCGGCGATGCGGCGGCCGATGCCCTGCGCGGCACCCGTCACCAGCACGCGCCGCCCGTTAAATCTGTTCTGCATCATCTTGTCCGTCCGCTCAGGCCGCGAGCCGCTTTTCTTCGATCAGCGCCCACCAGGCAGAAAGCGTCGGTACGCGGGCAAGCTCTTCGAAGCCCACGATGACGCCGCGTTCCTTCAGTTCGCCGGCAAGCTTCATCACCTGCAGCGAATCCAGCCCATAGAAGATCAGGTTCTCATCCGGGTCGATGTCGCTCTCGTCCTCCACCATTTGCAGGACGCGGGCCTTCAGCCATTCGCTGATATCGGTGGTCTCTCCCGCGCCGGCAAGGCTTTCAGTGTCGATCACCACGCCGCAGCGTGTTGCCACATATTGCAGCGCCATGCGGTGTTCGGCTTCGGAAAAATCGGCGACGGCATCACCCAGCATGAAGGGCTGAATATCCTTCATGAAGGCTTCAACAGCCGTCATCATGCAGCCGATATGGGCATAGACGCCGCCGATGATGATCTGGTCGCGGCCCCACCCCTTCATGCGCTCGGCAAGGTCTGAACGCTGGAAGGCGCTGTAGCGCCATTTGGTCAGCACCACATCGTCGGGCGTCGGCGCAAGCTTGTCCACGACCTTCTGCAACTCCGGGTCGACCACGGTCAGGCCCGGTCCCCACATGTCGTTCAGAAGCGCGCGGTCGGCGGCAGGCTGATCGTGCGGCTGGGCGGTGTAGATGACCGGCACGCCGTTCTGAACCGCCCATGCCTTTACCTTTGCAAGATTGTCGATGAGGGTTGTCATCAACCTGCCGTCGGCCTCGTAGAACCGCAGGAAATAACGCTGCATGTCGTGGATGAGCAGCACGGCGCGCTTGGCGTCCGGCTGCCATTTGGTCTTGTTGGCCGGAAAGCTTGCTGCGACCGGCATCGGATAATCGGAAATGGTGGGGATCGTCATATTGACCTCGATAGTTTGGCGCATCGGCATGGGCGACACGCAATTTTCAAATGGTTGGGGCCTGCACGCTCCGTTACGCCGGGATTGGCGCTGCGAGCATGTCGCGCAGACGTTTCTTGTCGATCTTGCCGACGGCAGTAAGCGGCATGGTGTCGATGAAACGCACCCGGTCCGGCAGCTTGTAATCCGCAACACCCAGACCAGAGAGATGCTGGCGGATGGCCGGTGCCTTGAGAGCGGGATTGCGGGAAACGACGAAGACGCAGCTTTTTTCACCGAGGAGTTCGTCCTGCATCGCCACCAGTGCGGCATGCGTTACATCCGGATGCTGCAGGATCAGGTTTTCCACCTCTTCCGATGCGACCTTCTCGCCGCCGCGATTGATCTGGTCTTTCACCCGGCCAACCACCCGCAGGTAACCTTCGGGCGTGCGCTGAACGACATCGCCGGAATAATAAAAACCCTGGTTGTCGAAGACGCGCGCGCTGTGCTCGGCGGCGCGGTAATATCCGCGAAACGTATAGGGGCCGCGCGTCGCCAGCATGCCGGCTTCGCCTTCTGGAACGTCGTTGCCGTCCTCGTCAACGATGCGGATCTCGTCATCCGGGCTGATCGGCCGCCCTTGCGTGGTGAAGACAATATGGTCGGGATCACCGGCGCGGGTATAGTTCACCAGACCTTCCGCCATGCCGAAGACCTGCTGGAGGGCGCAACCCAGCACCTGCGGCACCTGACGGGCTAAAGCTTCAGCAAAGCTTGCGCCGCCGACCTGCAGCAGCTTGAGGGATTTCAGCCGTTCGCGATGGGCGGGCGCCACCTGCAACCACAGCGCCACGGCCGGCGGCACCAGAGGCACAATGTCGATGCCATGTTTTTCGATGAGGTCGAAGCAGGCAAGCGGCTCGGGATTGGCCGCCATTACCACGGTGCCGCCAGCGTGGAACACGCCAAGCGCACCCGGCGAACTCATGGGGTAATTATGCGCCACCGGAATGGCGCAGAGGAAACGGGTCTGCGGCGTCAGCTCGCAGATTTCCGCACTGGCCCGGGCGCTGTAGTCATAGTCGTTATGCGTGCGGGGGATCAGTTTCGGTGTTCCGGTGCTGCCGCCGGAAAGCTGGAACAACGCTACCTCATCAGCTGCCGAAGGGCCGTAATGCGGCGCATTTTCGGCGGGTGATGAGAGCCATTGTTCGAGGCTGCGCTGCGGTTCCGTCTCACCAAGCAGCAGCGTTACGGCAAGCTGCGGAGAGGTAAGCTTCAGCGCATCCAGAAACGTGTCATTGGCAAAAAGCTCGTGCGAACGCGAGCCGATCACCAGCTTTGGCGTAATCTGTTCCGCATAGGAGGTCATTTCCAGCCGGCGATGGCTGAAAAGCGCATTGACGGGTGCAGCGCCGATTTTCATCAGAGCGAAAAAGACGAGATAGAACTCCGCGATATTTGGTAATTGCACCAGTGCCGTATCGCCCCTGCCGATCCCGGCGGCAGCCAGATGCCCGGCAAGATTGGAAGATTGCCGGTCGAGATCGGCATAGGTGAAGCGGCGGTCGCCGCAGATCAGCGCGGTCGCGTCCGGCCGAAGTTCCACCTGCTGGGTGAGGATGTCGCTGAGCGGTCTGTCGATCCAGTAGCCGCGGTCGCGGTATCGGCGCGCCAGATCTTCGGGCCAGCGTTCAAATTCGATTGTCATGGTGTGTCCCTGGGAAAATTAGGCAGAAAGACCGCAGGCGTTCAGCATGGTCTTGAGCTTGGTCTGCACCTCGGCCCATTCGGATTCGGGTTCCGAGGCTTCAACGATGCCGGCGCCTGCGAACAGCCGCACGGTTTGCCGCTGCACGGTGCCGCAACGGATTGTCACCACCCATTCGCCGTTACCCTCGGCATCCGTCCAGCCGACCATGCCGGTGAACAGCCCACGCTCGAAAGGCTCGACGAAGCGAATAAGCCTGCGGGCACGCTCGGTGGGGAAACCGCAAACAGCAGGTGTGGGATGCAGCAGGCACGCGAGTTGCAGCGCATTGGTCTCGGGATCAGCAAGGCGACCCTCGATGCGCGTCGAAAGATGCCAGAGAGCGGCCGTGTTGATGAGGGAGGGCTTTTCGGGAACGTCGATTTCAGTGCAGCAAGGCGTAAGCAGCGAGCGTATATCTTCGATCACGAGGCTATGCTCGTAATGGTCTTTTTCCGAAGCCGAAAGCCGGTCTGCATTGGCCTTGTCCGCCACCGGGTCAGCCATGCGTTTTGCCGAGCCCGCGAGCGGGTTCGAGATGACTTTTTCACCCTGCTTGCGGATGAGGAGTTCGGGGCTCACGCCGATCAGATCGCCGCCATCGGGTAGCGGAATGCGGAACTGATAACCCTCGCGGTTCTGTTTGGCGAGGCTGGCCAGCAATCTTTCGACATTGACCTCGGAGGCGAAGGTCAGTTCGCGCATGACCGAAAGCACTGCCTTGCGGACATCGGAATGGCGGAAATTGACGATGGCATGCTCGACGGCGCGCTTGAAACCATTTTCATCGGGCAGGCTGTTCTGGCCGACAAGCGCTGGCATGGCCGAATCAGTCGAGATCGAAGCGATACCCTTCGTATTCCACTCATGGTTGTTGGGAATGTACAAGCAGGATGGCTCGTTGACGTCGAAGGGGATGGCGCCAATGGCGATGGGATTGTCCTGTCCGGCCCTGCGCGCCCTCTCAAAAGCGGCCTTTATCGCCTTCTGCAAAGGGCTTCCCGCGTCTTCAGCGCCATGGGCAGGAATCGTTATCCTTTCGCGAATGCCTCTGGCACGCAGTTCGCCCGAGCCAGAAGTGAACAGAAATTCTCTATCAAAATCAGTAATTTCGTCGGAATCGACGTCATTCGTCCTGAGTGCTCCCGTTTTCATGGGATGCCTCCTGTGCGAGTGGTTGACGGTGGCTTATACTTGATTATGATAATCATGTTTTGTCAATCGGTGCAAATTCACATGCTAAATTTAACCCCCATGCAGGTTGCCTACTGGGTCGGCCGAGAGGCGGACGGGATACTCGGAAAAGTTACGCCGCATCTCTATCTCGAGTTCGAAGGCAGGGGGCTGGAGGCGGAAAGACTGGCCGTCGCGGTCGAAAGGCTTTGCCGGCGTCACCCCATGCTCAGCCTCAGGATTGATGCGGAAGGGCGACAGACGGTGGACCCCGCCGGCCGACCGCTCGGCCTCGACGTGGAGGACATGGCGTCTCTCAATGAGGAGGCGCTTGCGCACCGTCTTGCCGCCAAACGTGAGGCGTGGAGCCATCGCCAGATCGATCTGCGCGTTGCCCCGCCGGCGGCGGTGTCGCTCAGCCTGCTGCCCGCAGGTCGCGCCAGGCTGCATGTGGATACCGACATGCTGGCCATCGATCCCGCCAGTATGCGTATCGTGCTGGAAGATCTCGCCCGCTTTTATGAAGCTGACGCGGACGAACTCGAGCCATTGGGGGATACACCACCATCGTTTTTCAGCTGGGCGGAACGTCTTGCATCCGATCCGGAACTCAAAGCCCAGCGTGAAAGGGACCGGCTGTGGTGGCGGCAACATATTGCCGATATTCCGGAGGCACCGCCATTGCCGTTTTTGCCCGAGGACCCGTCACGCGCCGTTCACACCGATCGCCTTGCAGCAAGACTTTCTCCGGCTGAACGCAGCAGTCTGGAACGGATGGCGCGGCGCTGCGGCGTGACCACGTCGACCCTGTTGCTTGGTATCTTTGCAGTGGTGCTTTCGCAGGCGACGAATACGGAAAAGTTCCGGCTTTCCGTGCCGGCTTTCTGGCGCGCGCCGCTGGTGGAAGGGGTCGATGGCATCGTCGGCGAATTCTCCAATGTGCTCATTCTTGGCGTTGATATCCGGCCTGAGGAAAGCCTTGAGCGACTGCTTGGACGGCTGCTCGGAGAGATGAACGGGCTTCTGGCGCACCAGTCCTATCCCGGGGTCAGCGTCATGCGCGACCTGTCCCGCCTGCGCGGCGGTTTGCAGACCTCACCGGTTGTCTTTACCGCGGGTGTCGATTTGCCCGGGGGCGAGTTGTTTTCGGAAAATGTGGCGCGCGTGTTCGGCCCGATGATCCACACCGTTTCGCAGGGGCCTGGAGTTGCGCTGGATGCGCAGGTCGCAGCGCTCGATGGCGGGCTTTTGATCAACTGGGATGTGCGGCTCGATGCGCTGCCGGAAAGCTGGCTGCGAGCCCTGTTCGACGCCCATACCGCCCTTCTTCGCCACCTCGCCGCCAGCCCCGATCTCGTTTCCGAGACCGTGGAGCGATTAGGCTTGCAAGCGCCGGAAGCGACAGTGCAGACAAAAGGAAAATCCATGGAACGGCCACTCTCAGCCTTGCAAAAGGCCTATCTGCTCGGTCGCGGCACCCATCTGCCGCTGAGCGGCGTGGCGATGCAGGAGTTCCGCGAATATCGCGGCAATATCGATCCGGCATTGCTTCGCTCGCGCCTCACCGCAATGGTCGAGCGGCATGAAAGCCTGCGCACCCACATCGATGAGCGGCGTCTGGTGCAGGTGGTCTCGAATGAGCCGAAGCTAAACCTTGATATTGTTGATCTTTCGCACCTGTCCGCTGCCGAAGCCGAACAGCGGATCGGCACCGTGCGGCAGGATTTCTCCCATGCCCATTTCGATCTTGCCGCTTCTCCCTGGCAGGTCACGGTCTTTCGTCTGCCGGAGGTTGCGGTGGGGGACAGCGTGGCGGTCTTCCTGCGCTTCGACGCCCTCATTCTCGACGGACGGGGAATAGCCAGCCTTGCGGCGGAACTCTTCGATGATGTCGTGCCGCCCGCACCAGCCGTCGCAGCCACCGCCGCGCAGCAAGATGTAGCAGCGGCCCGTGCCGAGGATGCCGCATACTGGGCTGAGAAACTTGAGGGTGCGGAAGTGCCCTCGCAACTGCCGTGGAAAGCCCCGCTCGAAACCATTGCCGTTTCGCGTTACAGCCGCCAGAGCCTGACCGTGGAAAAACAACGCTTTACCACCTTTTCACGGATCGGCGCGAAAGAGCGGCTGTTCAAAAATTCGGCGCTGACGGCGGTAATCCTCGATGTGCTATCGTTTTGGCTGAACGAAGGTGCCCTCGTCGTCGGCATTCCCGTCGCCCCGCAGGTGGAAGGCGCGTTTGCCAATCGCTCGAGCTTCATCGCAGTCAAATGGGATGCGGCCAAGGGCGATTTTGCGGAGCGGGCCGCAGCTTTGCAAACCGATGTGCTTGAGGGCCTCAATCATCTGGCTTTTTCAGGGATCGATCTCAATCGCATCCTTCTCAACGCCAATCCGGGTGGGCTCGCCCTGCCTGTCGTCATCACCAACGGTCTTTCATGGCCCACGCTGTCGCAAGCTTCGACGCTTCGGTGGACGGACGGGCTTACCCAGACGCCCCAAGTCGCGTTGGATTTCCGTTTTTCGCAAGATCCGAATGGCGATCTCGTCCTTGCTATCGACTATGCGGAGCAGGCGATCGATGCCGGAATGGTGGCTGGCATTCTCGGTGCCATAGAGCGTGCGATTACCGCGATCACCGCCAGCGGGACGTTTTCGATGAATTTCCGCGAGATCGTCGACCTGTCTCACTATCGGCTGAATGGCGACGAGCGGAACTTCGTCTGCCCGCCATTCCTGGAACGGATCGCCTCGCATCTTTTCGAAGGAGACGGATCGCGCACGGTCCTGATCAACGGCAAACGGCGCATCTCCTATCACGAACTTGGCGACGCGGTGGCGCGGGCGATGGCGGGCCTTAAGACGCGCGGCGTTGGCCGAGGCGATGTCGTAGCGGTGTGCCTGCCGCGCAGCCCGGAGCACACAGCCGTCACGCTCGCCGCTGCACTTATCGGCGCCATCTGGGTGCCGATCGATGCGAGCTCGCCGGAAGATCGCCTGCACTATCTGCTGACCAATTGCCACCCGGCCATGATCGTTGCCCGTTCCGTTCCGCAAGGATTCGACGCTGTCGGTCCCGAGGAGATTCTCGCAACGCCAGCCGCCTCCGGCGTGCCCGTTAACGCGGCGGAACTGGCGGCACTTTCAGCAAGCGAAGCACCCGCTTATTACCTCTATACCTCCGGTACCACCGGCAAGCCGAAATGCGTCGTGCTCTCTAACAGGGCCACGGCCAATGTCATCGGCAGTACGCTTTCGGAATGGGCGGTGACGGAAAAAGACGTCTTCATCTCCGTCACGCCCTTGCACCACGACATGTCGGTCTTCGATGTTTTTGGGTCGCTTGCCGCCGGTGCGACACTGGTGCTGCCGGAACCCGGCGAGGAAAAGGATGCGGTCCGCTGGAACGAGTTGGTGGCCGAACACGGCGTTACGCTGTGGTGCTCGGTGCCGGCGATCCTTGAGATGCTCCTGTCCTGCCATCGTGGCGACCAGCTCGGCTCGCTCCGGCTCGTCGCGCAGGGCGGTGATTACATCAAGCCCGTGGTCATCGAGGAGTTGCGCCGGCTGAAACCCGAGCTTCGGCTGATATCGCTGGGCGGGCCGACGGAAACGACCATCTGGAGCATCTGGCACGAGATCGTGACAGCCGATACCTCGGCGATACCCTACGGGCATCCCTTGCCCGGCAATCGCTATTTCATCCTCAATGATCAGGGCGGCCATTGCCCGGCGGGCGTTGTCGGACGCATCCACACAGTGGGCGTGAATGTGGCGATCGGCTATCTTGAAGATGGTGCCATTACCCAGACGGATTTCGTCATGGTCAGCGATCCCGGTGGACATGCGGTGCGCGCTTTCCGCACCGGAGACCGGGGCCGTTACCGGCCGGATGGCAAGATCATGTTCGCAAGCCGGGTCAACGGTTACGTCAAGGTGCGCGGGGTGCGGGTTTCGCTGCCGGATGTGGAAAATGAACTTATCCGCCACCCCTCCATCCAGCGAGTGCTGGTGGTGGATTACGGCGCCGAGCAAAAGGGCGAGGCCGCTATCGGCGTGCTTTATGTCCCGATGCCCGGCTTTGAACTTTCCACCACCGATCTGCGCAATTTCGCCCGCAGGCATCTGCCGGAATCGCATGTGCCCGGCCGCTTTCTCAATGTGGCCGATCTGCCGCTCTCGGCCAATGGCAAGCCGGATCGCCGCCGCGCCCGCGAATTGCTGATGGCAGCGGAACCGGCAAAGGCACCCGCAGCTGTAACAGTCAAAGCCGCCGATCAGGGTGATCGCCGGGTACTGGATATCTATCTCGGCGTACTGGGCAAAAACCCGGCAAATGTGGACACGAGCAGCGATTTGCTGGCGCTTGGCCTTTTGCCTTCGCATCTGAAAACCGTCTCGGCCGAAATTCGCAGCGCCTTCGGCGTGGAGCTTTCGCCGCAGCAACTCCTGCGTTGCCGAAACGCCAAACAGGTCAGTTCGCTTTTACCCGCTTCGGCGGCATGAGCCGCATCATTGCGGCCCAAATCACGGAAATAATTCAAGGAAAAACAGATGGCGCATATCGATCCTGCCGGCGGCTGGCTTCCCCTGACCCAGCCGCAACTCGATTTCTGGGAGGAGTTTTCCTTCCATCCCGACGAGCCGGTCTCTACCGTCGCCCATTACATCGAGCTTTCCGGTGCCGTGAACGAAGGCGCCCTGCTTGAGGCAATCAGGCGCACCGTGCGCGAATCGGAAGTTCTGTCGATCCGTTTTCGCGTCGGTGAGGATGGTGAGACGCCGCAGCAATGCTGCGATCCGCTCCACGCTCCGATGGTCGAGCTTGTCGATCTCCGTGCCCATCCGGCGCCTTTCGAGGAAGCGCTGCGGCGCATGAACGCGGATGTCGAGGCAAGGCTTGATCTTCGAACCGACAAGCTCTCCGCCCAGGTGCTTTACCGCATCGCCGACGATCGCTACCTCTGGTATATCCGTGCCCATCATATCGTCGTCGACGGTTATGGTCTCACGCTGGTGGAGCAGCGTTGCGGGCAGCTTTACGGGCACTATTGCGGCAAGGGCGAGGCGGGTCCGGATTTCCATCCTTTCCCCAGTTTTCTTGCCGAAGAGGACGCCTACCGGCAAAGCCGCCGTTTCGAAAAGGACCGCGAGTTCTGGACGGCCTATCTCGCGCCGCCGGTGGATTTGCCCGTGCTGGACAAGGATTGCGAGGATTACGGCGGCGGCGGCCTGCATGCCGATGCGGGATTGCCGGAAGGTTTCAGCACAAGACTGCAACAGATATCCGGCGCACTGGAGATCGGCTGGCCGGATCTGCTGGTGCTGCTTTCAGGCCTTTATCTTCACCGCGTATTGCCGCGCCCGGATCGCGATGTGCTGACGCTGTGGCTGCCCTTCATGAGCCGCTGGGGCAGCGTCGGCGCGCATATGCCCGCCATGCTCGTCAATATCCTGCCTTTCCATCTGACGATAGAACCGCAGGAGAGCCTTGGTAGCTTCCTTGCGCGCAATGCCGCCAATCTGCGCCGGCAACGCCTGCATGGCCGCTACCGCATCGAACAGATCGCCGCCGATCGCAACATATCAAAGGGCCGGCGGTTCTTCTTCTCACCGCTTATCAACGTCCTGCCCTTCAGCGCGCCGGTATTTGCAGGGCTTGCCGTTATCAGACACATTCTCGCCAATGGTCCGGGCGACGGGTTCAACCTGACCTTCCGTGGGGAGGATGACGGCAGTGATCTGAACCTGCATATCGACGCGGATTCCGCACTGACCGAAGCCGACGATTTCGCGCGTTACCGTGAGGAGTTGCCGCTGTTTCTGGATGCCATGCTGCGCGACGAGGCGCTGGCGGTTCCGGCCGGAGAGGTTTCCTCGGCCTTCCGTCTGGCGGTTTGAGAAGCCGGGTACTCTGCAAAAAGGGGACGGAAATCTCTCTGCCGTCACTCTGCATTTAGTCGGGAGTGACTGGGTGCGGATGTGATAAACCCGGCTCCGTTATGCAAAACCCTGCCTGATGGGGTGACACGCTGTCCTCCCGCACAACGTCATCCTTGGGTTTGTCCCAAGGATCCAATCACGTCCAATTAAATCCAGACGTCGCAGATGCTCGGGACAGGCCCGAGCATGACGGAAGAGAGCTTTCCAGACATTTGTCAAAAAGAAAAACCCGGCGCCGCCACGCGGAGCCGGGTTTATTGGGAAGCCTGGCCAGCACTCAGGCTAGCGTGGTCAGCACACGGCCCGAAGCGCCTGCTTCGGCGAAACGGCTGAAGACGCCGCTGGTGGTCGTGCGCAGCCGGTCGACATCCTCGGGGCCGTAGCGGTCGGAGCGGTAGCTCATCAACACGCGGATGGAGCGTTCGCCGCCAATCGTTTCTTCCATCACCTCGAATTGCAGCCCCAGCATGGATTCGTGCTTGTCGGGATCGATCTGCCGGAACTCGACGGTTTTGCCGTCCGGCCCTGAAAGCGTGCCGTTCAGCTTGTTCTTGGCGTGGATCTGGATGAATACCTCGAACAGATGGTCGCGGCCGGGCGTTATGCCGAGCGCCTCTTCGACGAGATCGATTGGAATTTCGCTGTGTTCCAGAGAGCCATTGACCGTGTTCTTCACCGAGGAAATCAGGTCGCCGACCGTCATCTCCTCGCGGAAACGCACACGATGGGCAACGACCGTGGTGAAATAGCCGATCGTATCGAAATAGCCGCTGTCGGTGCGCCCGGACGCCGATGTGCCGACCACGAGATCGCTCAGCCCGCGCAGATGGCGCAGCGACGCGGCGATGGCGGCATAAACGACGTTGAACAGGGAGGCGCTGTTCTGCTTGGCGATGGCGTAAAGTCCGTCGCTGACGTGTTTTTCCAGCTTGAACTCGATCCAGCCGCCCGCCGGCGCCTCGTCGTGTGCAGCATCTGTCGGCGTGCTGTTCTGTCCGGTAAGGGCAAGGCCCTTCGGTGCGTCCCGCAGCATATCGGTCCAGTAGGCAAGGTGGTCGCCGTTGACGCCGGATGCCACCTGTTTTCTGGCGAATTCATGGAAGGGTGCGGGCTTGCTCGCAAAGACAGGGGCCTTGCCGGTGGCTCTTGCCCTATAGGCTTCGGTCAGCTCGTCCATCATCAGGTTCACCGACCATTCGTCCAGTACGATATGGTGGAAGAGGAAAGAGAGCACCTGGCCGCCGGTTTGGGGATTGCGCAGGAAACGCAGCCGCATCGGCAATTCGCGGGCAAGGTCGAACCGCCAGGAAGCCTCCGTGTGCCGGTCTACGCCTTCGCTTTCTTCGCTGGTCCAGAACCACTTGTAGCCGGGCAGGTCGTGCATCGGCACGATCTTTTGCAGAACCGTGCCATCCTCGACATAGAAATGGGTTCGCAGACCGGGATGACGCTCGATAATATCGAGGAATGCACATTCGAAGGCGCTCTCATCCACCGGATCGAGGAAATCGAGCGCGAAGGGGATGTTGAAAATCTCGCCGAAACCGAAGGCGGCATAGGCTTTCCAGAGCGACATCTGCGCAAGAGAAAGCGGTGCCGTCAGGGAGCCGGTCGCGGTTGCTTCCGCCTGTGCCGGTGCGGCGGTTTCGAGACGCGTCGCCTGTTTTGCGAGCGATGCGGCGGTGGGATAGCTGAACAGGTCGTTGAAACGCAGCTCGATGCCGTGATTGCTCAAAAGGCGTCCGATGATGCGGGTGGCGATCAGCGAATGGCCGCCAAAATCGAAGAAATCGTCATCCGGTCCCATGTCTGGCGACGCAAGCGCTTCGCGGAATTCGGCAAGGATCGTTGCGGCAGTCTCGTCGTCGCTGGAGCGGGAGGCGGCGGGCAGGGATGCTGCAGCCTCCGGCCCTGCGGACGAGGTTTGATGCGTAACGCCGGAAAAATCCGCACCGCCTTCGAGATGGGCGATGAAACGCTCCAGCAGGAATGCCGTCGCATGCGGCGAGGCCTCCTTGCCGCCGGTCAGTTCCAGACGGATGTGGCCATCAACTGTGCTGCCGGCAGCGAGCGTCAGGCCAAGGCCGGACTGGAGAGAGGGGAGTGGCAGGCGCTCGAACCGGAGCCGCTCGACGGATGAGGTGTCAGCCGATGTTGGCAGCGTCTGAAGCGTGAAGGTGGCAACCTCGTCGTTGTGTTCGCCATGTCGGGCCAACCCAGCCAGCACGGCTTTTTCGGCCTCCTGCGGCGACTGGCCACGTGAGATCGAGACGCGGGCGACCGCATCTGCCGGAAGCGGCAGGCCGGCCTCGTTCCCGGGTTGCAGGGGCAGGCGCAGGGTAACAGTGTCGAGATCGCCACTGGCCGCCAGAAAAAGCGCGAAACGGGCACCGGTGCGTGCCAGAAGCGAGTCCGTTGCGGCCGAGCCGTTTGGGTCGAGAAGGGCAGTCGGAAGATCGACACTGTGGCAGTGGCTCGCCGGCTTGGTCCCGTTATTTCGCAGAGAGACGACGGGCGTGCTGGAGGCCGGTCCTTGCAGCCAGGGGAGCGGAACTGGATTGACGATGGCGTTTTCGGTGATGCGTGGCGAAAGCGGCTTTGGTGCCTCGCCAGCATAGGCTGCGGCAATAGCGCCCAGCAAAATCTGCGGTGAGAGGGATTCACCAAGCAGGCCATGCACCAGAAGCGCCAGCAGTACCTCTCCTTCGCTCAAGAGCACGATGGCCTGAAACGGCGGATCGATTTCCGCGTCGAACGGGCTTGCCTGAAGGTCGTGCAGAAGGGCTACCGCTTCGTCTTTCGATGCCGTCTGAAACAGTTGCACGAGAGATGCCGAAGGTGCCTCTATGCTTTTGGCCAGGGTGCCGTCTTCTCCAAAGGAAAACCGCACGCGCAGTTCGGGCCATGCCTCGCAAACCGTCTCCAGTGCCGATGTCAGGCGCAGAAGGTCGCTCTCGCCGCCGATGCGGTAGGTGAGAATATGCCGGAAGACCTGATCGGGGTCCTGAAACTGCTGGAACCAGACCCGCTCCTCATATTGGCTTGGCTGCGATCCGCTCCGTGGGGCTTCGTCTGCATTGTCGAAGGTTTGTTCGATGCGGCGCGCAAGCATGCGCGAATTATCTGCTGCCATGGTCCTCTCCTTGGAAGTATAATGTTGAGGTAGGTCGCGCTTGGCGGGAAAAGTTCCCTCTTGCGGGGATCAGCAGCCCGCGCGCGACTGCTCGATCAGCGCCTGCCAGGCGGCAAGCGTGGGCTGACGGGCGAGATCGTCATAGTGAAGTCGCGTGCCGGCGAGCTGCGAAAGCGGCGGGATCAGGCGCATGAGAGCGAGGGAGTGAAGTCCGCAGCCGAACAGGTTGGCGTTCGGGCCGATATGTCCCACCTCATCGTCCAGAACCTTGGCGAGATGGGCTTTGAGTTCCGTCGTCATCATGTCCGCCTCCAGCTTGCCAGCCGCCGCGATTGCCGATTCATTCATCGAAATGATCGTGAACGCCGCTTGCTCCGCGCCGCCAGTAGCCGGAAGCGCGCGTCCATTTGGGGTTCGCGCCGTACTCGCCGATCAGGATTGCGCGCAGGTCTTTCGCCGCTTTAGATTCGCAGGCGACCCAGCTGAAGAAATCGCCCTCAGGCAGTTCAAGGGTACGCAGCGCCTCCGTCAGGGCGTCGTGATCGGCGCCGCCCGCGGCCTCCTGCGTTACCCAGATGATCGACGCGTCAGCTTTCGTGGCGAGGTCCAGGCGATCAGCCTCCGTCTCAACTTCGATCAGCGCTACGACGCGGGTGCCCTCGGGCATTTCTTCCAGTCGCCGTGCAAGGGCGGGAAGGCCGGTATCGTCGGCAATCAGCAGATGCCAGTCGAAGGTGAAGGGAATGGTGAACGAGCCGCGCGGGCCTGCAATCCATGCCTTGTCACCCACCCTGGCGGATTTTGCCCAGTTGCTGGCGGGGCCATCATGGTGCGTGGCGAAATCGATGGCGAGTTCACCCTTCTCGGCATCGAAGCTGCGCGGCGTGTAATCGCGTGCGAGCGGGCGCGGCGCGCCTTCGGGAAATTCGAGGCCGTTCGGGCCGATCACCGGCAGGTTAGGTTCGGTTTCGCCGGGAAGCGGGAAGAACATCTTGACGTGGTCGTCAAAACCGAGACTGGCAAAGCCTTCAAGCTCAGGCCCGGTCAATACGATGCGCACCATGGACCGGCTGAGTTTTTCCACCCGGGCCACGTCAAGGCAGCGTAGCTTGACGGCGTAACGATGGCGTTTGGGTGTCCGGTCCGGAACGCCGGTTTCAATGCTTTGTGCAATGCTCATGTTGCTGTCTTCCCTGGGATATCGCCGATGGGGATCGGCAGTTTCGCTGTCCCGGATCGGCATGCCGGACAATCGCGCACCGGAGTTTTCCGGCGGGAGATCCGACGTCGTTGTGTCAAGATGCGCAAACCATAACAGGCGGTTCCGGCGGTCGCAATATAAGTTTCTTCAAAAACTCAAGTTTATGTCCGGCGCATGGTTTGCGCCGGAATTACGCTTGTCGAAAACGCGTTTAACGGCGGCCTGCCCAGCTTTCCACCGCGTCCAGCGTGTGCAGCGCGCTTGGGATGGACGGCGTCGTGACCCGGCTGGAATCGAGAAAGACGATCCGGCCGTCACGCGCCGGTTTGACGAAGCGTTCCCAGCCGGGAATGATTTTTTCGAGTGCGGCGCGCGTTCCGGCTTCGCCTCGGGCGGGGCTGTTATAGCTGTTCATCACCACCAGCAGATCCGGATTGAGCTTGCCAAAAGCCTCGGCACTGAGCGGCATCGCCAGGGTGGAACCCAGCCCACCCGACGAGGTGGCGTTGTCGATTTTCAGCCGTGCGTAACCCAGATCCTCGAGCGCCTGCACCGCACCGGACATATCGCCGACCGCGTTGATCTGGTCGGTCAGCAGAATTGCGAGATAGGTCTTGCCTTTTGCGTCTTCGCCGAGTGCTTTTTTGACGGTGGCGAGTTTCTCGTCATAGGTCTTCCGGCGCTCGGCAAAAGCGTCACTTCTGCCAACGAGACCCGAAAGATTCTCTTCGACGCTGAAGCCATAGGTGTGGCCAGTGCTTACCTTCTGCAGATAGACGGGCGCGACGGTGGAAAGCTGCTCGGCCTTGCCGCTGTCCATTTCCGTGGCGACGATCAGGTCAGGTTGCAGCGCTCTCAGCTTTTCCAGATCGATCTGACCCACCGCGCCGAAACCTTTCGGTTTCGTGCGGCCTTCACCGAGAACGGTGTCGATGAAATCAACGGCGGTTGCGAATTTGCCGTCGCTGTTGCGGCCATAGGCGCCTACCACATTGGCGCCAAGATCCATCAGCGGCACGCCCAGCAGCGGCTCGTGCATGACGACGATGCGCTGCGGCTGCTCGGGGATGGAGACCGTGCGGCCGGCGGCATCGGTGACGGTTCGCTCTGCGGCAAGGCTGCTTCCGGCGGTCAGAAGTGCTGCTACGAGGATGGCAAATCGCATGGCATACCCTTTGTTCAATTTCTTCAGTGGCGGTTGGTTCTGCGCAGCGCCTGCAGGCGCAGCGTGAGGATGAAAAGCGGCACGCCGATCAGCGTCAGCGCAAGACCTATCGGCATTGGCGTATCGGCCACCAGCCCACGCGAAAGCGTATCGGCGGTCACCACCAGAATGCCGCCCGTCAGCCCCGACAGGAAAAGCCTGGCGCGACCGACGGCGGGCGACAGGAAGGTGGCGAGATGCGGGGCGATGACGCCGAGAAAGGTCAAAGGGCCGACAGCGGTGACGGAAGCGGAGCTGAGGATGACCGCAAAAACGATGACGAGCGGGCGCGAACGTTTGACCGTTTCGCCGAGCGCCATGGCCATCTCGTTACCGAGATCAAAGACTGCAAGCGCCCGGCCGATGAGGAAAATGCCCACAAGGCTGACCGCGAAAAGAGGCGCAAATACGAGGATGATCGGCCAGCTCGCCTGAAACAGCGAACCCGCCATCCAGTCTGCAAGCGACAGCGATGTTTCCGTTGGCGTGTAGAGCAAAAGCACTGATGAGACTGATGAAAGGGCGGATTCGATTGCGATGCCCATCAGCAGGATGGCGAGCCCACTGGAACGTTCGCGCCCCACGAGCGCGATGAGCAGGAAAGCTACCGCAAGGCCGCCGCCGACGGCCGCAAGCGCCACCATGGTCTTGGGCGCCGCCGGCACCAGCACCAGAAGCAGCATGATGGTGGTCATTGATCCCTGGCTCAGACCGAACAGGCCGGGATCGGCAAGCGGATTGCGGGCGACCGATTGCAGCATGGCCCCGGCCAGCGCAACGCTCCATCCGGCCATGAAACCAAGCAGGATGCGCGGCAGCCGTACCGTCCACAGCGCATAGGCCTGATCGTCGCTCAAATGCCCGCCGGCAACGCCGTGGAGAAGGTCAATGAGACCGGTCTGTGTATTTCCAAGACTAACGGAAATGGCGGCCAGCACCAACGCCAGCAGGATCAGTGCAAGGCCGGCCTTTAGGTTGCCGATGCCGATCTGCAGACCGCTCGGCAGCCGCAGGACCGCTTTGCCATCGGTGGCCAATTGCCTTTTCATGACAGCCCTCTTCATGACAGTTTATTGGCCGAAGGCGAAAGATAGAAGCGCTTGACGATGACGATGAAGACGAGGCCGCCGAGCAGGTCCATGAACAGTCCGGTATTGACCACATACGGCCTGAACAGGGTTTGCGCGCCCAGATCGGCCACCACGCACAGACTCGCCCCGACAAGGGCGGAAGCGGGTAAAGCGAGCGTGAAATTCACCCCGACCAGCGGCCGGACCATATGCGGAACGATGAGGCCGACGAAGCCGATGGGACCGCAGATGGCCACGGCCGAGCCGGACGCCAGCATGGTGGCGAAAAGTGCCACCCGGGAAACGCGCGTGACGTTGACGCCGGCGGAGGCGGCTTTTTCCGCACCCAGCAGAACCAGCGTCAGCGGGCGGGCGACCGACCAGAGCATCACCATCGCAATGGCGCCAATCCACCAGAAATCGGTGAGCCGCTCGGCATAGACGTGGTTGATATTGCCGCCGACCCAGCTCAGGAATTCGGCGCGACGTGTGGGGTTTGACAAAAGGAGGGCATTGGTGATGCCGATCAGCAGCATGGAGACAAGAGCACCGGACAGGATGAGCGACAGGCCGCGCGGATCGTTTGACCGCCCGGCCAGCCGGGCAACGAGGAAGCAGGCGCCAAAGCCGAAGCCGGCGCCGATAAGCGCGATGAGCCCCTGTATTTCGGGCGAGAAATCGAACACCAGCGCACCGGCGACCACAAAAAGCGTCGCACCGGCATTCAGGCCCAGGGTGGAGGGCGAGGCGAGAGGATTGCGGGCAAGCCCCTGCAGCACGCAGCCACTGACGGCCGTGGTGGCGCCGACATAGATCGCAATCAGTGAGCGCGGGATTTGCTGATAGAGGAGAACCGACTGTTCATAGGTTTCGGCCTCGCCATGCACGAGCGTCGTCGCGATTTCGGCAAGTGGCAGGTCGCCAGTCATCAGCACGAAGTTGATGACGAGAACAGCGGCCAGCAAGATCGCGGCGGCAAAGATCAGCATTATTTTAGATGTCATGCCGGAATGGCCTGTTCCTGCCGCTCCAGCCGCGGCACGCAGATGAGCCGCCCCTGCCGGGAAAATATGTCGGCCTCGAGATCAAAGACGTCGGCAACATTGGCTGATGTGACCGTATTCGCGACAGGCCCGGAGGCGAGAACCCGTCCGGCTTTCAGCATGATGACGTCATCGGCGAAGGTGGAGGCGAGGTTGAGATCATGCAGCACGACGATAACAGTTTTGCCGTGCCTGTCCGTCAGTTCGCGCACGAGGCTGAGAACGGCATATTGATATTTCATGTCGAGATGGTTGACCGGCTCGTCCATCAGGATCACCTCCGTGTCCTGAGCGAGCACCATGGCGATGAAGGCGCGCTGGCGCTGGCCGCCGGACAGCGTGTTGACCTGCGCCCTGGCCTTGTCTTCCAGCCCGACGGTCTTCAGCGCTTCGGCAAAAAGCGCCCGGTCGCGTTCGGATGGACCGCCGCCAAGCCCGTAGCGCGCATAACCCGCAAGCTCGATCAATTCGCCAAGCGTCATATAGTCAGGGCAATGGCATTCCTGCGGCAGGTAGGAGATGCGGCGGGCGAGTTCGCGGCGTCCGATCGCGCCGATCAGGCGGTCACCTAGGCTTATCCTGCCTGAAGATAAAGGCACGAAACCCATGATCGTCTTCAACAGCGTCGACTTGCCACAGCCGTTGGGTCCGACCAGCGCTGTGACGCGGCCGGTTTGAAAGCGGGCAGACAGGCCCTGCAATACGGCGATGTGTCCGTAACTCGCATGAAGGTCCGTGGCATCAAGCACCGGATTACAACTCCTGTTATTCATAGGGCCATGCGTCGACTCGACGCACGTCCTACCTAAGCTGTTGAATTCACATATCGAACTTGCGGAAATCGGGTTCTGTACCGGCAAGCGCGACAGGCTGGTCTTGAAGCGACACTAAACTATAGTAAAATTCTCCACAAATCGAAATTTGCCGATTCACATCGCGGATTTCGTGATGATTTTTTCATTCGAGGTGTTTCATGTCAGTCGCGCTCAAGCTTCACGTCGGCATGTCGCTGGCGCCAACCTGGCTCAGCGGCGAGGCATGGCGGCGTCAAGACAGCGGTATAGACGGGGTTTTCTCCAGCGATTATTTCGTCGATCTTGCAAAGCGCGCCGAGGCTGCGCATGTGGATTTTGTCTTCCGGCCCGACACGCTGTTTCTGCGCACTGAGGGGCTGGAGACCGGCGGCGGATTTGCGAGCATGGACCCGAACATGCTTCTGGCCGCCATCGCACGGGAGACCAGCCATGTCGGCCTGTTATCCACGGTTTCAACGACATTCCTGCCGCCTTATGTGATTGCCCGCCAACTGCAATCGCTGAACTGGCTGAGCAATGGCCGGGCGGGATGGAACATCGTCACGGCGCTGGACGGCCACGAAAATTTCGGCCTGAAAGAAATGCCATCGCCACAGGAGCGTTATGAACGCGCCGCCGAGTTCACGCAGGTAGTACAGCAGCTCTGGGCGAGCTTTCCCAACGAGGCGCTGAAGCTGGACAAAGAGAGCGGGCGTTTTGCAGATCCGTCGCTGGTCCAGCCAATCGCGCATGAAGGAAAGCACTTCAGCGTCAAAGGCCCGCTCAACCTGCCGGCCCATTCCAGCCGTATTCCACTGGTGCAGGCTGGAGCTTCCCCCGAAGGCCGCGATTTCGCAGCCTCCGTTGCGGATGCGGTCTTCGCCTCGACGCCGGATATGCAGGCGGCAATCGAGCTTCGGGCGGATTTACGGCAAAGAGCGGAGCGGCATGGGCGCTCACCGGATGTGGTGAAGCTGATGCCGGGTCTCAGTCTTTATCTGGCGGACACCAAGAAGGAGGCGCTGGAGCTATTTGCGGAGACCCACGCAAGGGCCAACCATGGCCGCATATTTGCATCCATTCAAAATCTGACGGGTCTTGACCTTTCCGACTGGTCGCTCACGCGGATCGTCACCCCTTCTGACTTGCCGCCGCCGCCCGAGACACCGAGAAGCCGCACCCATGCCAATCTGCTCCGCCGGTTGATCGAACGGGAAACGCTGAGCGTTGCCGAATTGTTGCGGCGACCGGAAGTGATGGGGTCGGGCCATTGGCAGATCATCGGCACGGTTGAGGATGCTTTTGAAAGCATCCGCGAATGGGTGGCGGCCGGCGCGATAGACGGCTTTGTCGCGGTGCCCGGCGGTTCGGTCGCGTCGATGCGGCTGGTGCTGGAGCGGCTGCTTCCGAGGCTCGGCGATGCCGGGCTGTTCCGCACCGCCTATTCCGGCAGCACCTTCGCCGACCACCTGGCCGGATAGGTTTACGAGCCGCCGGATTCTGCCGTCGCCTTTCCGGCCGCTTCAAGAAGCTGCGGAAAGTGCCGCTCGGTCTCGGCGGTCGCGAGGAAAGAAACGGTGGTGACGACGCAACAGATTTCGCCCTGTGCGTCGAAAACCGGGGCGGCCTTGCCGGTCAGGGCGGAGAACAGGTGTTCGTTGAGTTCCGCCCCGCCTGTCTCACGAATGGCGTGCAGGACTTTAGCGTCTGGGCGGGACCCGCGAAAGGCGGGCGGCTGCAGCTTGCGCACCGGCGCTGTCCTATCCGGTGGCAGATAAGCCTGAAAAAGCAGCCCGCAGGCGCTGTTATCCAGCGGTAGAACATCCCCCAGCGCCACGGTGCTGATGGAGAAGCTGGCACTCCTGTGCCACTGCACCACGGTCGGGCCGCGATCGGTCCAGATCGCCACGCCGCAACTGGCGCCGATCTGCGAGGCCAGTGCTTTCATCTGTCGACCGGCGGTTTCGACCGGATTGATTCGTCTGAGCGCGCTGACGCCTATCGAGAGCGCGGTTGGGCCGAGGTCGTAGCTGCCGGTTGCAGGGTCCTGTGCCACCAGTCCTTCCCGCACGAGGCTTTGCAGGTAACGATGAGCTGTGGAACGGCCTGTGCCGGCGCGTTTGGCGAGTTCGCCCAGTGCAAGCGCCCCGTCCGATTTTGCCAGAAGGTCGAGAAAACGGGCAGCAATAGAGACCGACTGAATGAGGGCAGAGCGCTTCTCTCCGTCGTTTTCAGGCAGATTGTCCGGCTCGTCATCCATGGCGTCCAAGTCGCTCCCCGATTTATGTCGTGAACATGCCTAGCGCATCCGACCGGAAATCGGAATCGATTTCTGAGTTATTTCAACGCCTTCCCCTTGAGGCGGGGAGTTACATGACAACGGCCAGTCGATAAACTTTGTTGTAAATATGGCACATCCCGTTACGGAACCCTATCCGTCCACAATACGGAACGCATTCTCTATTGCGAAACGGATAACGCTTCCGTTACTTGAATATGACTTTGATACTCATGTTTATTAGGGGTGTGTTATGGGGTTTCGTTCTAGCGGCCGTTTGATGGGCGGGGGCAGCGTTTTGACGCTGGCCGCCCTGTTTGTGACGCCGATTTTCGCCCAGGAGCAACAGGCCGAGGCCTCGGGAACGACCGTTCTCAAGCCGATTGTGGTGACCGGCGAAAAAGTCGCGCGCGACATGAAGAACACGGCGTCTTCCGTCTCGGTCAAATCCAGCGATGAACTGAAAAAGGAAAAGACCGGCGATCCAACCGTCTCAGACGCGATCAAGGACATTCCAAACGTTGTTTATACCGACAATGTCAGCGCCCCGATCATTCGCGGTCTCGACACGCAGGGACCGAACACCGGAGCAACGGCGTTCTTCGCCGGCACCGTGCCGCGCGCCACGATCAATGTCGATGGTCACTATCTCGGTTATAACGAGTTCATCTATGGCGCGACGTCCATCTGGGATGTCGAAAGCATCGAGGTCTTCCGTGGGCCGCAGACCACATCGCAGGGCGCTAACGCCATTGCCGGCGCCATTCTCGTCAATACCAAGGACCCGACGTTTACGCCGGAAGCAAGCTATCAGGCCGAAATCGGGAATTATCACCAGAAGCGGGCGTCCTTTGCGGTCTCAGGCCCGTTGATCGAAGACGAGCTGGCGGCGCGTCTGGCAATCGATTATTCGGGTCGCGATACCTTTATCGATTACATCAATTCCGGTTTTGCCCACGCAGGCACCAACCAGGATTTCAAGGAATTCAACGCGCGTTTCAAGCTTCTGTGGGAACCGCCGGAAATTCCGGGCCTGACGACCAAGCTGACCTATTCCTATAACGCCGCCAACCGGCCGAGCCAGGAAGCGGCGTCGCGTCCTTTCGAGGATCTCAACCACGTCACCACCACCATGCCGAGCTGGAGCCAGAATACCCACACCGGCATTCTCGACATCAATTACGACTTTGAAAACGGCGTAAAACTCTTCAACCAGACCCAATTTTCCGTTTCGGATGCGCGCCGCAGGGTGGGTGTGGTCAATAATGGCGACGCCAATATCGATCAGAAGAATGTGTCCCACGAGACCCGTGTGACCTTCGGTGACCAGGAAGACGTTCTGAGTGGCGTCGCGGGCATCTATTACGCCCATACGCAGGCCGATGAAATTCTCTATCTTCTGAACCCGGCAAACAGAAGAACCCTTTCGACATTTGACGATACCAAGGACAATCTCGGCATTTTCAGCGAGTTGAGCTACCGTCTGACCGACCAGTGGACGCTTACCGGCGGCCTGCGTTACCAGACCGATCGTATTCAGCGCGCGGGCCGCTCCGTCTATTCCAACGTCGCGGTTGATTTTGACGAGACCTTTTCCGAATTGCTTCCCAAGGCCTCGCTTGCCTATGCGATCAACGATGACTGGACCGTTGGCGGCATGATCAGCCGTGGTTACAATCCCGGCGGCATATCGCTGAACATCTCGTCCGGCCAATGGTTGCCCTTCGAGAAGGAAACCATCTGGAACTACGAACTCTACACGCGCGCGAAGTTGCTGGATGACAGGCTGACGCTCAACAGCAACCTGTTCTACATGGATTACAAGAACGCCCAGTACAATATTCCGGTCGTTATCTCGTCAGGCATTACTCAATCCTACACCATCAATGCGCAGAAAGCGCATGCCTATGGTCTGGAAATCGGCGCCGATTATCAGGTTCTCGACAATCTGACGCTGAAGGCAAGTGCCGGCGTGCTGAAGACCGAAATCGACCAGATTTCCAGCAATGCCAGCTATGCAGGCAATGAATTCGCGAAATCGCCTGGTTACATGTTCAGCATCGGGGCAAGCTGGGATGTGACCGACAAGTTCACCGTCTCGGGTCAGGTGCGTCATATCGACGGTTATTATTCCGATACGGCCAACACGGCTGCCTATGCGATCGACCCCTACACCATCGCCGATGTGCGTGCGAGCTACAAGTTCCAGGAGGAGATGGAGGTCTACGCTTACGTGAAGAACGTCTTCGACGAGCGTGCGCCGACCTATATGCAGCAGAACCGCGGCATTGGCGGCATCGAGGCCAGCATGACCGAACCGCGCATGTTCGGCATTGGTGTCAGAGGCACGTTCTAAGCGATTGCCTGAACCGGAAAAGTAAAAAGGCCTTCGAATTGATTTTCGAAGGCCTTTTTTTCATGAAGGAAATGATGCGGAGAAGGTCTTAGAAAAACGCCTGAATGCCCGTCTGCGCCCGGCCGAGGATCAGCGCGTGAACGTCGTGCGTGCCCTCGTAGGTGTTTACCGTTTCGAGGTTCTGGGCGTGGCGCATCACGTGGTACTCGATCTGGATACCGTTGCCGCCGTGCATGTCGCGGGCCTGGCGGGCGATATCCAGCGCCTTGCCGCAATTGTTGCGCTTGATGATGGAGATCATTTCCGGCGCCATTTTGTGCTCGTCCATCAGGCGGCCGACGCGCAGCGATGCCTGGAGGCCGAGAGCGATCTCGGTCTGCATGTCGGCGAGCTTTTTCTGGTAAAGCTGCATGCCGGCCAGCGGCTTGCCGAACTGCTTGCGGTCGAGACCATATTGCAGGGCGCGGAACCAGCAATCTTCCGCAGCGCCCATCACGCCCCAGGAAATGCCGTAGCGGGCGCGGTTGAGGCAGCCGAACGGGCCTTTCAGGCCGGAAACATTCGGAAGCAGCGCATCTTCGCCCACTTCCACTCCATCCATGACGATCTCGCCTGTTATGGAGGCGCGCAGCGAAAGCTTGCCGCCGATCTTCGGTGCAGACAGACCCTTCATGCCTTTTTCCAGCACGAAGCCGCGAATCTGGTTGTCGTGGGCTTCGGATTTCGCCCAGACGACGAAGACATCGGCGATTGGCGCATTGGAAATCCACATTTTCGAACCACGCAGGCGATATCCGCCGGCGATCTTTTCGGCGCGGGTCTTCATTCCGCCCGGATCGGAGCCGGCATCCGGTTCGGTCAGGCCGAAACAGCCGATCAGTTCGCCGGAGACGAGGCCGGGCAGGTATTTCTTCTTCTGTTCGTCCGAGCCATAAGCGAAGATCGGATGGATGACGAGCGAGGACTGCACGCTCATCATCGAGCGATAACCGCTGTCGATCCGCTCCACCTCGCGGGCCACGAGACCATAGGCCACGTAGCTGGCATTTGCGGCGCCATATTCTTCCGGCAGGGTGACGCCCAGAAGGCCGGTGCGGCCCATCAGGCGGAACAGTTCCGGTTCGGTGGTCTCAGAAAGATAGGCCTCGGACACACGCGGCATAAGTTCCGATTTGCCGAAGGCTGCGGCGGCGTCGCGGATCATCCGCTCGTCTTCGGTCAGTTGGTCTTCCAGCAGAAAAGGGTCCTGCCAATTGAATGCTGCGCGTTCGCTCACGTTATGCCTCCGGATTTGCTGGCCGGATTATTCGTATCCGAGCCCACGCGCGCAAGCCATGTTTACTCATTTTTGCATTACCTATAGTAATAGGTCATGACATCTCTCAGCCGCAAACTCCTGCCCTCCACCAGTGCGCTTGCCGCCTTTGATTCCGTTGCCCGGCTTGGCAGCTTTTCAGCCGCTGCCGATGAACTTGCCTTGACGCAAGGGGCGATCAGCCGTCAGGTTATGTCACTGGAAGAACAGCTTGGCGTGCGCCTGTTCGAGCGCGGCGCGCGTGGAGTGTCACTGACGACCGAGGGTGGTGCTTACGCGAAATCGATTGCCGCAGCCCTTGGCGAGATACGTGCCGCCTCGTTGCAGATCATGACCAAAACGCATGGCAATACGCTCAATCTAGCGATGCTGCCGACATTCGGCACCCGCTGGCTTCTGCCGCGCATTCCTGATTTCGTCTCCAGTCATCCGGAAATCACCATCAATTTCGCCACCCGCATCGGCCAGTTCGACTTTGAGCGTGAGCAACTGGATATGGCGATCCACATCGGGCAGGCGGATTGGCCGGGGGCGGAAAGCACCTTTCTAATGCATGAGATGGTTGCGCCGGTGTGCAGCCCCGAATTCCTGAAGGCGCATCCGGTCGAAAAAGGTGAGGATATTGCCGGCCTGCCACTGCTGCACATGGCCTCGCGGCCGGGTGCCTGGAGCCACTGGTTCGAGAGTCTCGGCCATTCGCTTGCCTTGCCGCAGGGCATGCGGTTCGAGCAGTTTTCCAGCGTGGCACAGGCCTGTATCGCCGGACTTGGCGTGGCTTTGATGCCGCTTTTCCTGATCGATAACGAACTGAAATCGCGGCAACTGGTGAAAGCCTACGATCATCAGGCCAAAAGCCCGAGTTCCTATTATGCGGTCGCGCCGCTATCCCGTGCCAACCACGTTCCAGTCGTGCTGTTTCGGGACTGGCTCGTACGGCAGGTCGAGGCCTATCGTGCGGCTGGCAATCTGCCACTGGAAAAATAAGCGCACTTTTTTCGGGCATTTAGACTTAGTGCTTCAATTTTTGCCCGGTTTTGTCTCTGGCCGGACTCGACAGGACGGTTTTGGTCGATTATCGTGATTAAACGTTTAATCAGCCCTTTCGGACCATCATGGCGTCTTCACGGCCTGCCACCAATCTGAGCGCGATAGCAGCGGCACTCGGCGTGTCGGTTGCAACCGTGTCCAATGCGCTGTCGGGCAAGGGCCGTGTTTCGCCGGAACTGGTGGAGCGCATCCGCAAGACCGCAAGCGAACTTGGTTATGTGCCAAGTTCCGCGGGCAGGGCGCTGCGCACCGGCAGGTCAGGAGTTCTCGGGCTGGTGCTGCCGGATATCGCCAATCCACTCTTCCCACAGATCGCGCAGGCCATTGAAAAGGCAGCCGTCAATGCCGGTTATGGTGTTTTGATCGCCGACTCGCGCGGCGAGATCGCCATGCAGACGGACGCCATCAACCGGCTGATCGAGCGTGGAGTGGATGGCATGGTCGTCGTTCCCCGCCGCGGCACGCGTATCGCGGATGTCGATTGCCCGGTGGCGGTGATCGACAGCCCCTCGACGCCCGGAAACACCGTAGCCGCTGACCACTGGGATGGCGGCCGGCAGATCGGCGAATATCTGGCAGCCCTCGGACACGACAAGGTGGTGCTGATCGGCAAGAACCGCGACTCAAATGTGCAGAACGACCGACTCGGCGGCATTCGCGATGGTTTGGGCAAGGCCTGCGTCACGGAGACGCTTTGGGTAGACGCCATTGAAAAGGCGGATGGTGCGGGTTGCCGTCTCGGCCTTACCGAAAAGGTGAGGGATGGTTTCACTGCCTTTGCTGCCGTATCCGACCTGCATGCGTTGCGCGCGCTCACTGAATTGCAGCGCGAGGGCATCGAGGTGCCGGAAGAGGCGAGTGTCACCGGCTTCGACGATCTGATTTTCTCCGCCGTGGTGACGCCGCCGCTGACGACGATGCGCATGGATATGCGCCGCATCGCCGATCTGGCCGTGGATGCGCTGTTGCGCGCGATCGATGGCGAGGCGGGCATCGAAAACGGCATAGCTGCCGAGGTCACGGCAGAAATCTCGAAAGTACCGATGGCGCTGATCATGCGCGGCTCCACCGGCGAAAAAAAGCATGATGCGATTGAAGCCAAAAACACGACAGCAGGAGAACTCACACCATGAAAAAAATCATTCTTGCATCGGGCACCGCCCTGATGCTGACGATGGGTGCCGCGCAGGCGCAGGACAAGACGCTGACGATCTCGGTCTACGCCTTCGCGCAGGACGAATTCAAGGAACTGGTCTATACACCGTTCGAAAAGCAATGCGGCTGCAAGCTGGTCGTAGAGACCGGCAACAGCGTTGAGCGCCTCGCCAAGATGGAGGCCAACAAGGCCAATCCGGTGGTCGATCTCGCCATTGTTTCCATGGCGGATGCGCTTTCCGCCACCCGCAAGGACCTGATCCAGAAGATCGATGCCGCCAAGGTGCCGAATATCGGCAAGCTCTATGACATCGCCAAGGATCCGAATGGCGACGGCATGAGCGTTGGCGTCAACTTCTACGCCACGTCAATCGTTTACCGCACAGACAAGATGAAGATCGACAGCTGGGCCGATCTTTTGAAGGACGGTATCGTCGACCACGTCGCTTTCCCGAATGTCACCACCAATCAGGGCCCGCCGGCGCTTTACATGCTGGGCAAGGCCATCGGCAAGGATACGCCTGATCTCTCCGGCGCTATCGAAGCCGTGGGCGAAAAGAAGGACGATATCGTCACGTTCTACGTGAAATCCTCGCAGCTGGTGCAGCTCATGCAGCAGGAAGAAATCTGGGCCGCCCCCATCGGCCGCTTCTCCTGGGCGCCCTTTACCAAGCTCGATCTGCCGCTTGCCTGGGCAACGCCCAAGGAAGGCCAGACCGGCGGCATGAACGTGCTCGTGGTGCCGAAGGGCACGAAGAACGAAGATCTGGCGCTGCAGTTCATGGATTTCTGGCTCTCGACCGACGTTCAGAAGGCGCTGGCCGAAAAGCTCGTGGACAGCCCGACCAACAAGGAAGTCAAGGTGTCCGACGAGGTGGCGAACAACATCACCTATGGCGACGAAACCGCAAAAAGCCTGCAGCTCATTCCTTCCGCCGTGACGCTCGACAACCGTGACAAGTGGCTGTCGGAGTGGAACGCCAAGGTCGGTCAGTAAGTCCTTATCAAGGTTTGGAATGGGGCATTTAAAACGTCCGAAAGGGCGGCTCCATTCCCGGAAAAGCGGTTTGGTCGTCCCCTGACCGCTTTTCCACCTCTCAATTCCGCAAGCTGGCCCTGGCCGGTTGCAGTAACAATCGGCCGCGGGCCGTTCAGGGAATAAAGCGATGTTTCAGAACCGGGCCGAAGCGCTGGCGCTTGCCTTGCCCGCCGCTATTTTCGCGGCGGCGGTCTTTCTTGTGCCGGTCTTCATGCTCCTGTCGGAAGGCTTTCACACCACTGACGGCTGGACATTGTCCGCTTACGCCGATTTCTTCTCCGATCCGCTGAACAGGGCGGTTTTCCTGCGCACCCTGAAGCTTGGCGCGCTCGTCACCATCGTATCTGCGGTGGTGGGTTATGCGGCGGCTTTCGCCATCGTCAATCTGTCGCCGGGCGCGAAAGGACATGTCGTCAATCTGGTCGTCTTGCCGCTGATGATCTCGCCGGTTGCCCGCACCTATGCCTGGATCGTCATTCTCGGCAGAACCGGCATCGTCAACCAGGCGCTTCAGGCGGTAGGACTGAGCGATGCGCCGATCCGTATACTGTTTTCCGAAACGGCTGTTTTCATCGGCCTTCTGCAATTGTTCCTGCCATTGATGATCATTTCCCTCATCAGTGCGCTGGAGAATATGCCCAAGGATACGATCGCAGCCGCTCGCGTTCTCGGCGCAAACTGGCTGCAGGTGTTCTGGAAGGTCATCCTGCCGCTCACCAAGGAGGGGCTTGTTGTCGGCGGCACGCTGGTCTTCACCGGTTCGCTCACGGCCTATATCACGCCGGCCATTCTCGGCGGCTCCAAGGTGCTGATGCTGGAAACCCTGCTCTATCAGCAGGTGACGGTCTCCAACAATTTCGTCGCCGCCAGCGTCATCGCCTTCATCCTGATCGTCATGAGCTTTGCCGCCAATATCCTGCTGAAGCGCATCGCCACCGCAAGGAACAAGAAATGACCCGGCAGCTCTTCATTCCGCTCACGCTCCTGCTCGTTGTCGGCTTCCTGATCGGGCCGTTCCTCATCATCGTTGCGGCCTCGTTTTCGGCCGGCGACACGCTCGCCTTTCCGCCGCAGGGCTTTTCACTGAAATGGATCGCGAAGGTCTTCACCGTCGAAAGTTTCCGTGAAAGCTTCGCGATGTCGATGTTCCTCGCCATTGGCGGCACATTCACGGCGCTCGTCCTCGGTATTCCCGCTTCCTACGCCATGTCGCGCTACAAGCTGCCCTTTGCGGAAACCGTGCGCACGATCGTTTCGGCGCCGATCATCGTGCCGGGTATCATCGTCGGTCTGGCGCTGCTGCGCTATTTCGTCGTGCCCTTCGGCATCGGCATCACGCTTGCCCTGTTCCTCGCGCACACGGCGCTCATCCTGCCCTATGCGGTACGGGTGGTTTCGGCCAGCCTCAACAATCTGCGTTCGGATATCGAGGAGGCGGCGGTGCTGCTCGGCTCGTCGCGGTTTGGCGCATTTTTCCGTGTGGTGCTGCCCAATATTCGCGGCGGCATCCTGTCGGCCTTCATCCTCGGTTTCGTGACGAGTTTCAATCAGGTGCCCGTGTCGCTGTTCCTGTCGGGTCCGGGCGTGCGCACGCTGCCAATCGATATGCTGGGCTACATGGAAATCGTCTTCGATCCGTCTGTCGCCGCACTCTCATCGCTGCTCGCCTTCCTTTCCATCGGCATCGTCTTCCTGGCCGAACGTTTTCTGGGGTTCTCCCGTTATGTCTGACGCAAATTACCTTTCGCTCCAAAAAGTCTCGCTCGCCTACGGCAACAGCATCGCCGTCAAGGATCTCGACCTCGATATCCGCAAGGGTGAACTTCTCGCGCTGCTCGGTCCTTCCGGCTGTGGCAAGACCACCACGATGCGTGCCATTGCCGGGCTGATGCCGGTGGCGGGCGGGCGCATCGATCTCGACGGCGCCGATATCACCCGCGTCGCCGCCAACAAGCGCGCCGTGGGGCTGGTGTTTCAGTCCTATGCGCTGTTTCCGCACCTGACGGTTTACGAAAACGTCGCCTTCGGCCTGAAACTCAAGGGCATGAACGGCAAGGCGCTTGATGACAAGGTCGCCTCCGGCCTGAAGTCCGTGGGATTGTCGAACTTCGCATCGCGCAAGCCGGCCGAGCTTTCCGGCGGCCAGCAGCAGCGCGTGGCGCTGGCGCGCTCCATGGTCATGGAGCCGAAGGTGCTGCTGCTCGATGAGCCGCTCTCCAACCTTGATGCGCGCCTCAGGCTTGAAATGCGCACCGAATTGCAGCGCGTGCAGAAGGAAACCGGTGTGACGATGATCTTCGTCACCCATGACCAGATCGAGGCGCTCGCACTGGCCGACCGTATTGTCGTCATGAAGGGCGGCAAGATTGAGCAGATCGGTACACCGGAAGAGATCTATAATGCGCCGGTTTCCGCCTTCGTGGCGGATTTCGTCGGCTTTGAAAACATCTTCGCGCTGGAAGGCGGCGCGTTGAAAACCGAAAACGGCACAACACCGCTTACCGGACCAGTCCCTTCAGCATCTGGACTGGCCTGGCGGCCGCGCATGGTCACCCTTGGTTCAGGTCCTTTCCAGGGAACCGTGCGCGGCACATCCTTTGCCGGAAATACCCGTGAGTACCTGCTGGATACGCTGCTTGGTCCCATCAAGGCGGAGACCGATGCTGCGCTGACCGCCCATACGATCGGTGATACGCTCGCCTTCGACCTTCCGGTCGAAAAGGCGGCAAGCCTCAAGGTGTTTGGCTGATCATGGGTGTGTGGATCGATACTGATATGGGCTTTGACGATATCGCCGCCATCATGGTGGTGCAATCGGCAGGCCTTGCCATAGACGGCATTTCGCTGGTCTTCGGCAATGCGACGCTGGATGTTGTCTGCAGCAACGCCGCAGGCGCGGTCGCCGCCTTCGGCTGGTCCATGCCGCTCCATCAGGGCCGTGCCAAACCCGTCCTTGGCGCGCTCGAAACCGCACAATGCATTCTGGGTGACAGCGGCATTCCGACCGTTGGCCGCAGCCTGCCGGATGCGCCCGCTCTGCCGCAAAGCGACGCTTTCACTGCGCTGTGCGGCTGGCTTGAGGGGGCAGGCGAAAAGCGTATCCTCGCGCTCGGCCCGCTTACCAATATCGCCGCCCTTTGCCTTGCCCGGCCCGATCTTGCCGCGAAAATTTCCGATCTGACCTGGATGGGTGGCGGCGTGACGAGCGGCAACCACACCGCATCTGCCGAATTCAACGCCTTTGCCGATCCGGAAGCGCTGGCCATCGTGCTTTCCCATGACCTGCCGCTGCGCATGGTCGATCTGGACGCCTGCCGCAAGGTCACCGCCTCGCCAGCCGATGTGCTGCCGATCCGAAATGCTGGCGGCAAAAACGCCGGCCTGATTGCCGACCTGTTGGAAGGTTTCATCGGCATCGCCACGAGACGCGGCAGACCGGCCATGGCGCTTTACGATCCCGTTGCCGCTGTCGGCTTCACCTCCGAGCTGCTTGGCTGGCGCCATACGCGGATCGATGTCGAGCTTCACGCGGCGCTAACGCGCGGGCGAACGGTGGTTGAGCCGCGTGCCGACAAGGTTGCCGCCTTCAACGCGCATTTCGCCGACACCGTGAATGCCGAAGCGGCAAAGGCTGCGGTTCTCGAGGCGTTGCGCCGCGAGGCTGCCCGATGAGTGCACAATCCCCGATACGCGAGCCGGTCGATCTCAACGACGATGCGCTGCGCGCCCGCGCGGTTGCCGCTGCGCGCGGCGATGCGGCTTTCGATGTTCTCATTACCGGCGGAACGCTGGTGGATGTGGTGACGGGGGAGATTCGCGCCGCTGATATCGGCATTGTCGGTCCGCTAATCGCCAGCGTTCACGAACCGGCAAGCCGCAGCGATGCTGCGCAGCTCGTCGACGCGTCGGGCGCCTTTGTCTCGCCCGGCCTGATCGACACGCATATGCACATCGAAAGCTCGATGATAACGCCCGCTGCCTATGCGGCAGCAGTGGTTGCCCGCGGCGTCACGACTATCGTCTGGGACCCGCATGAATTCGGCAATGTCCATGGTGTCGAAGGGGTGCGCTGGGCGGCGAAATCCATCGAAAACCTGCCGCTGCGCGCCATTCTGCTTGCACCCTCCTCAGTGCCATCAGCACCGGGTCTGGAGCGCGGCGGCGCTGATTTCGATGCCGGAATTCTCGCTGATATCCTGTCATGGCCGCAGATTGGCGGGGTTGCGGAAATTATGAACATGCGCGGCGTCATCGAACGCGATCCGCGCATGAGCGGCATCGTACAGGCCGGTCTTGTCTCGGAAAAGCTGATCTGTGGCCATGCGCGCGGCCTGAAGGACGCCGATCTCAACGCCTTCATGGTGGCAGGCGTTTCTTCCGATCACGAGCTGGTCTCGGCTGAAGACCTGATGGCGAAGCTTCGGGCGGGGTTGACCATCGAGCTGCGCGGCTCGCACGATCATCTGCTGCCGGAATTTGTGGAGGCGCTGAATGCGCTCGGCCACCTGCCGCAGACGCTGACGCTCTGCACTGACGATGTTTTCCCGGATGACCTGCTGCGGGGCGGCGGGCTGGATGATGTGGTGCGCCGCCTTGTCCGTTATGGCCTGAAACCGGAATGGGCGCTGCGCGCCGCAACACTGAATGCTGCGCAAAGGCTTGGCCGTGCCGATCTCGGCCTCATCGCCGCCGGTCGCCGTGCCGATATCGTCGTTTTCGAGGATTTGAGTGGTTTTTCAGCCCGTCATGTCTTGGCCGGTGGCAGGGCGGTTGCGGAAGCCGGGCATATGCTCGTCGACATTCCAGCCTGCGATGCGGCGGCGCTCGAAGGCTCGATGAAGCTGCCGCTGCGCGCAGCCGATGATTTCCGGGTTGCCTGCGAGGGCGCAAGGGTGCGCCTTGCCACCATCGACCGCCCACGCTTCACGCAATGGGGCGAGGCGGAAGCCGAGGTGAAGGATGGTTTCGTCGTTCCCCCCGAAGGCGCCACGATGATTTCCGTCACCCACCGCCACGGCAAGGCCGAGCCAGTTACCAGGACCGGCTTCCTTACCGGCTGGGGACGCTGGAACGGCGCCTTCGCCACCACCGTCTCGCATGACAGCCACAACCTCACTGTCTTCGGCGGTAATGCCGAAGACATGGCGCTGGCCGCCAATGCGGTGATTGCGACAGGCGGCGGCATGGCTGTCGCGTCTGAGGGTAAGGTGACCGCGCTTCTACCCCTGCGGCTCTCAGGCCTCGTTTCCGATGCGCCGCTTGAAGACGTGGCAAAGGCTTTCGAGGAATTGCGTGCCGCTGTCGGCAAGGTGGTCGAATGGCAACCGCCCTATCTCGTTTTCAAGGCCTGCTTCGGCGCCACGCTCGCCTGCAACATCGGCCCGCACCAGACGGATATGGGCATTGCCGATGTGTTGACGGGACGGGTGATGGAAAGCCCGGTGCTTGCGGTTCTCGAATAGCGGCGGTTCGCATCTGCGGGCTGCGATTTATTCCACCTTGGGCCCGTCAGGCGTCTGTGTTTCACGCGCGGCAATGCGCGCTGCCATCACGAAATTCTTCACCACGGGCGATGTCGTTCCGCGCCGATAGGCGAGCGATATGGAAAGCTGTGGCGGCGGACCGCTGGAGGGCAGCAGGACGATGTTGTGCATTTTGACTTGTGCGACGGATTCCGGAACGAGGGAAACCCCGAGTTCGGCCGCGACCAGCGACAATATCGAGACGATTTGCGGTGCAGCCGGCCCGAGACGCGGCGTGAATCCAGCCTCCTCGCAGGCTTTTATCGATGCATCGTGAAGGCTGGTGCCGATGCTGCGTGGCGTCAGAATGAAAGGGTCGTCGCGCAGTTCCATCAGGTCTATGGCGGTTCCGCGCCGCGCGAGTGGATGGGATGCCGGCAGGGCGACCAGAAGCGGTTCGTCAGTGAGCACTTCCTCGAGCAACGTATCAGGGTCGGATTGTGAGGGGCGCAGCAGCGCCACGTCCAGCCGATCTTCAAGTAGGGCCGGCGTTAGTGCGAGAGCAGCGGCCTCCATCACCTGAAGTTCTACGTCAGGGTATTTGCGTCTGTAAGTGCGGATGCAGGCCGGAACCAGAGGGTTGAGCGCCGCCGTGCCGGTAACGCCTATTCTCAGGATACCGGTTTCACCGGCCGCCGCCCTGCGTGCAAGCCGGATACCTTCGCTCACCTGATGCGGGATATGGGTCACCGCGATGCGAAACGCATGACCCGCCGGCGTTAGTTCCGCGCCATGCGCGAGACGCCGGAATAGCCGCACGCCGATTTCCTGTTCCAGAACCTTTATCTGCTGGCTGAGCGGCGGCTGCGCGATTCCCAGATGTTCTGCCGCCCGCGTGAAGCTGCCTTCATTGGCGATGGCCAGAAAATAGCGGATGTGCCTGAGTTCCATGATATTAGATCCAGATATGACAGCAACGCCTTCCATATATTAGAATGAAAGACGAAGCTGCGCTATAGCTGGGAGCGAAAAGGACAAACCCGATGCGCCAGCTCAAAAAACAGGATTTCACCCCGCCGATCGTCATGACGGAGGAGCCGCCGGATGTGCTCTGGATCCGGCAGGGAAGCCGCCAGTTTCGCCGGGCGAGTTGGGCGCTCTTTCTGGCCGGCTTCGCCAGCTTTTCGCTGATTTATTGCGTGCAGCCACTGCTGCCGGAATTTCCGGCGGAATTCGGCATAAACCCCGCAACCGCATCGCTCGCCCTGTCGCTGACGACGGGAACGCTGGCCTTCGCCATTCTTCTCAGCGGTGCTTTTGCCCAGCTCTTCACCCGCCGAAATCTGATGTTCGTTTCGATGATGCTGGCCGCTATCGCCAATATCATTGCAGCAAGCACGGAAGGTTGGGCATGGCTGCTTGCCGCCCGCGCGTTGGAAGGGTTCGTGCTCGGCGGCGTTCCCGCCGTCGCCATGGCTTATCTTGCCGAGGAGATCGAACCTTCCAGTCTCGGCAAGGCGATGGGGCTTTATGTCGGCGGCACGGCCTTCGGCTCCATGGCCGGGCGTGTCGGCATGGGGCTGGTGTCCGCCTATACGTCCTGGCAGGTCGCAATGTATGCGCTGGGGGCGGTCTGCATCCTTGCGGCCATCGGCTTCCTGCTGCTTCTTCCGCCCTCGCGGAATTTCCGGCCGCACCACATGCCGCTGAAAAATCATTTGAGAATATGGGCGCAACATCTTGGAAATCCTGAACTTCGGCGGTTCTATTTCCTTGGCGCGATGCTGACGAGCGTGTTCACCACCGTTTTCAACTATTGCGCCTTTCGCCTCGTCGCGCCGCCTTACGAATTGGGCCGCACCGCCGTCAGCATGATCTTCCTGACCTTTGCCCTGGGTATCGTCGCTTCCTCCTATGGCGGTGCTCTGGTCGACCGGTTCAGCCGGCGGATCATGCTGGTGGTTGCCTTTTCCACCATCCTTGCCGGTATCCTGCTGACCTTCGCCTCAAGCATCATCCTCATCGTGGCGGGGATTGCGGCGATAACCGTCGGATTTTTCATTGGGCATTCGGCTGCCAGCAGTGGTGTGGGTGCCAATGCGGGAGGCGCCAAAAGCCATGCTTCCGCGCTTTATCTGCTGTTTTATTATTGCGGAGCGAGCATCACCGGTTGGATCGGTGGCTGGTTCTGGATCCATGCCGGCTGGCCCGGCATCATGGCCATCACCGCCGGCTGCGCGCTTGCCGGAATTTTCGCCAGCCTTGCCGGTCCGAGCGCGCGGCGCGTCTGAGCGGCCATCGCCGATGCATCCGGCCGTTTTTACTCCGCCGCCAGTTCCTGCTCCACCAGTGTTGCCCAGAAAGCGACGCCGGGAACGATTGCCGCGTCGTTGAAGTCGTAGGAGGTGTTGTGGTGCAGCGCGCCATCCACCGCGGGGCCGTTGCCGAGCCAGACGTAGCAGCCGGGGGCCTCGCCCGCGAAAAAGGCGAAGTCGTCGCCGGCGGTCGAGGGCGGGAAGGCGGTGCGGGATTTGTTGCCGAAGACGGTCTTGGCGGCTCGGAGCGCCCGTTTCGTCGCATCGGCATCGTTGATGACGGGCGGAATGCGGCGGATGAATTCATAGCTTGCCTCGATGCCGAACATCGCCGCCGTACCCTTGGCGAGCCTGCCGATTTCCGTTTCAAGCTGGCTGCGCACCTCAGGCGCGTAGGCGCGTGCGGTGCCGCCGATTTCGACGATATCGGGAATGACGTTGAGCGCCTTGGGGTCACCCGCCTGCACCGAGCAGGCGCTGACGACGGCAGGTTGCAGCGGATCGACGACGCGGCCGACGATGCTTTGCAGCGAAGCGAGGAAGGTGCCCGCCGCCGTTACCGGATCGCGGCCGAGATGCGGCTTGGCGCCGTGGGTGCCAATGCCCCTGAAGGTGACGCGCCAGCTATCGGAAGAGGCAAGCTGCGGTCCTTCCACCACGGCCATCTCATCGATTCCGAGCCCCGGCATGTTGTGCAGGCCATAAACTGCATCGCAGGGAAACAGGTCGAAAAGCCCGTCCTCAACCATTTTTTTGGCGCCGCCACGGCCTTCTTCGGCCGGCTGGAAGATGAAATGGACGGTGCCGGAAAAATCGCGGGTACTGGCGAGATAACGCGCAGCGCCCAGCAGCATGGCGGTGTGGCCGTCATGGCCGCAGGCATGCATCTTGCCGGGGAACTTCGATTTATAGGGCCGGTCGGGAATTTCCGGCATGGCCAGCGCATCCATGTCGGCGCGAAGACCGATACTGCGGGTGCCGTTGCCCACCTGCAGCGTGCCGACCACGCCGGTACCGCCAAGGCCGCGATGCACCTTCACCCCCGCCCTTTCGAGAAGATCGGCGACGATGGCGCTGGTTCTCTCCTCTTCAAAGCCCAGTTCCGGATGGGCGTGGAGATCGTGGCGAAGCTCCGTCAGGAATGGCAGGTCCTCGCCGATGCGGTCCAGCAGTCTCATGGGTAGCTTGTCCTTGAATATGGGGAAAACCCACGCCATAGGTGGGCTTGTCCGAATGCCTGTTGCTTTGTTTCCTTCTAGCTGAAAAACCCAATGAAATGAACCCGCCGCATGCCTGCGGTTGTCGAAATGCCTGATATGCCGAACGGGGATGGCGCGGATGAAAATCACTTCCGCTTTTGCCGTCCCGCTTCTGAAAGGAAAACCGATGCCGCAATCCGCATCGCCCGCCGCATCATCCCCCGCCGCGCCGCATGAGTTCTGGCAGGATGTTCTTCCGCCCCGTTCATTCGATACGACAGGCCCGCATTCGGCTTTCTTTCCGGCGGAGCTGGATGACGGGCGGCAGATCTGCCTGCCGATCCGGCCCTTGGCGGATGGCGAACATGCGCTCGCCTCGCTCATCGTCAATCAGGCCTCTTTTGACGTGCTGGAAGTGCTGGCCGCCGACCTGGCGGAAAAGCTTCTCCCCCTCAAGCCAGATGTCGTGATCGGCCTGCCGACTCTGGGGCTCACGCTTGCCGCAGCCGTTGCCCGTCACCTCGGCCATTCACGATATGTGCCGCTCGGCACTTCGCGCAAATTCTGGTATCTGGAGGAATTGTCGGTGCCGATGTCCTCCATCACCACCAAGCAGGAAAAACGGCTTTACATCGATCCGCGCATGTTGCCACTCATCGAGGGCAGGCGGGTGGCGCTGGTGGACGATGTCATCTCCAGCGGCAGTTCCATCATTTCAGGTCTTTCGCTTCTCGCCTCATCCGGCATCAAGCCGGTGGCAATCGGCGCTGCCATGCTGCAATCGGATCGCTGGGTGCAAAAAATCGCTGCTTTCGGGCCGGAATGGCCGGAGCGGGTGAGGGGTGTTTTCGCGACGCCGCTGCTGAAAAAAGCCGTAGGCGGCTGGCAGGCTTGACGTTGCGCAATTCCCGGCAAAAGGCAAGTGGTGATAATTTCATCGTTGCCTAATTTGCGTCTTGCGGAGCCGTGAGAGATCGTCCTAAGATCGTTTCTGACAGACTATAGCAGTCGGCGAAAAATGCGCCGGTTTGCTCTCGCGCGGTGTTATTCCGGCGTCTGCCCGCCCCCTTTGGTTTTGCCGCTTACTGGAATTTCTTGACATGCATGCAGTGTTCGACGGTCATAATGATGTGCTGCTTCGGTTGTGGCGCAACAGCAAGGCCGGTGGCGATCCGGTGGCTGAATTCAAGAACGGTACCCGCGAAGGCCATATCGACGGTCCGCGTGCACGTGCAGGCGGTCTCGGCGGCGGCATCTGCGCCATCTACATTCCCTCCGGCGATCTGGTCCTGCAGGAGCCGGACGCGCAGGGTCATTACGATACACCGCTTGCGGCGCCGCTCGAACGCCAGCCCTCGCTCGATATTGCGATGGAAAAGGCTGCGATCGCGCTCAGGCTTGACCGTGCCGGCGCCTGGCGCCTTTGCCGCTCGACGGCCGATATCCGCAAGGCCTTTGCCGAGGATATTTTCGCGGCCGTGCTGCACATGGAAGGCTGTGAGGCGATCGGTGCCGATCTCGATGCGCTTGAGGTTTTTTATGCCGCCGGCCTGCGTTCGCTCGGTCCGGTCTGGAGCCGGCACAATATTTTCGGTCACGGCGTTCCCTTCTCCTATCCAATGTCGCCCGATACCGCGCCCGGCCTTACCGATGCCGGTTTTGCGCTGGTCAAGGAGTGCAACCGGCTCGGCATTCTCATCGATCTCGCCCACATCACCGAAAAGGGCTTCTGGGATGTGGCGAAGACCACGAACCAGCCTTTGATCGCCAGCCATTCCAACACACATGCGCTCACCCCCGTCGCCCGCAATCTTACTGACCGGCAGATGGATGCCATCAAGGAGAGCGGCGGTCTGGTGGGTCTCAACTACGCGGTCACCATGTTGCGGGCGGATGCGCGCGACATTGCCGACACGCCGCTTTCCGACATGGTGCGCCACATCGACTACATGGTGGAGCGTATGGGCGTCGATTGCGTGGCGCTCGGATCGGATTTCGACGGCGCGACGGTACCCGTTGGCGTTGCCGATGCCAGCGGCAACCACAATCTGGTTGCGGCGCTGAAATCGGCGGGCTACGGTGATGGAGAACTTGCTAAAATATGCCGGGAAAACTGGCTGCGCGTCCTATCCCAGGCCTGGCACGAGCCGGCCTGAAGGCAAATAAAAGCGAACTAAATCAATCTCATAACAAAAGGGGAGATCCTATGATCAAATCGCTCAACAAGTCCATGCGTATCCTCAGCACCAGCGCTGCTCTGTCGCTGATGATGCTGTCTGCGCCGCACGCTTTTGCCGCCACGCCGGCCGATACGCTGGTTGAAGGTTTCGCCATCGACGACATCATCACGCTCGATCCGGGTGAGGCATTCGAGCTTTCGGCAGCTGAAGTTACTGGCAACACCTACAGCAAGCTGGTTTCCATCGATCTCAACGACACGTCCAAGGTGATCGGCGATCTGGCCGAGAGCTGGACGACCTCTGAAGACGGTCTCACCTATACCTTCAAGCTGAAGACCGGCCTGAAATTCGCCTCCGGCAATCCGGTGACGGCAGATGATGTTGCCTTTTCCTTTGAACGTGCCATCAAGCTCGACAAGTCGCCAGCATTCCTTCTGACGCAGTTCGGTCTCAAGGGCGACAACGTCACTGAGAAGGCGAAAGCGACGGATGCCAACACCTTCGTACTGACGGTCGACAAGCCCTACGCACCGAGCTTCGTGCTGAACGTTCTGACCGCGACCGTTGCCGCAGTTGTCGACAAGAAGCTGGTGACCGAAAAGGCCAAGCCCGTCACGCCGAGCGCCGATTACAAATACGACACCGATTTCGGCAATGCGTTCCTGAAAACAGGTTATGCCGGTTCCGGCCCCTACAAGATCCTTGGCTGGAAGGCCAACGAAGCCGTCATTCTGGAGGCCAACCCCAACTATTACGGTGAGAAGCCGAAGTTGAAGCGCGTGGTCTATCGTCACATGAAGGAAAGCTCCGGCCAGCGCCTGGCGCTTGAAAACGGTGATATCGACGTTGCCCGCAACCTCGAGCCGGGTGATATGGAAGCCGTTTCCAAGAAGGAAGGCCTTGCCGTCACCTCCGCGCCCAAGGGCACCGTTTATTACTTCAGCCTCAACCAGAAGAACGAGAACCTGAAGAAGCCTGAGGTCGTTGAGGCCTTTAAATATCTCGTCGACTACGACGCGATCGGCGCGACGATCATCAAGGGCATCGGCGAAATCCACCAGACCTTCCTGCCAAAGGGCCAGCTCGGCGCGCTTGACGAGAACCCATACAAGCTCGACGTCGCCAAGGCCAAGGAACTGCTGGCGAAGGCTGGTCTGAAGGACGGCTTCACCGTGACCATGGATGTGCGCAACACGCAGCCGGTGACCGGCATTGCCGAAAGCGTACAGCAGACGCTGGCGCAGGCTGGCATCAAGCTGGAAATCATTCCCGGCGACGGCAAGCAGACGCTTACCAAGTATCGCGCCCGCACGCACGATATCTACATCGGCCAGTGGGGTTCGGACTATTTCGACCCGAACTCGAATGCCGAGACCTTCACGATCAACTACGACAACTCCGAAGAAGGCAAGAACAAGACGCTTGCCTGGCGTAACGCCTGGGACGTTCCGGAGTTGACGAAGGAAACGCAGTCGGCACTTCTGGAAAAGGATAATGCCAAGCGCGCCGCCATCTATCAGAACCTCCAGAAGGAAGTTCTCGAAAAAGGCCCGTTCGTCATCATCTTCCAGCAGACGGAAGTGGCGGGATACTCCGCGAAGCTCAAGGGCCTGAAGCTCGGACCGAGCTTCGACACCAACTATGTCTATACGATCTCCAAGGAATGATCCGGAAGGATCGGTCTCTTGAGCATCGTTGAAGCAAATAGCCGGGCGAGGCAGGGCAAACGCCGTGCCAACGCCCGCGCGAAGGCCATTCTCGGCTTCGCCGTCACCGTCATCACCACCTTTCTGGGGCTGATGGCGGTCACATTTTTCATTGGCCGCGTTGTGCCGATCGATCCCGCACTGGCGATCGTCGGCGACCGCGCGCCTGCGCATGTGGTCGAGCGCGTGCGTGAGCAGCTCGGCCTCAACCTGCCGCTCTGGCAGCAGTTCTTCATCTATCTGAAGCAGGCGCTGTCGGGTGATTTCGGCATCTCAGTCCTCACCACCAACCCGGTGATGGAGGATATCAAGCGGGTTTTCCCGGCAACCATAGAGCTTGCCACGCTCGGCACCATCATCGGCGCCGTTTTTGGCATTCCGCTCGGCGTGCTTGCCGCGGTCAAGCGCGGCAGCTTTGCCGACCAGGTCGTGCGCGTCATCGGCCTTATCGGCTATTCCGTGCCGATTTTCTGGCTTGGCCTCCTGGCGCTGCTGGTGTTTTACGCCCGGTTGCAATGGGTCGCCTATCCCGGCCGGATGGATATCGTCTACGAATTCACCTTTACGCCGGTCACGGGTTTCTTCCTGATCGACGCGATCTGGCAACGGCAATGGGACGTATTGTGGGATCTGTTCCGCCACATCATCCTGCCCGCCTCGCTGCTCGGCTATTTTTCGCTGGCCTATATCAGCCGCATGACGCGTTCGTTCATGCTGAATGAGCTCGCCCAGGAATATATCGTTGCGGCGCGCGCCAAGGGGCTTTCTGAAACGCGCATCATCTGGTTTCACGCTCTGCGCAACGCCGCCGTGCCGCTGGTGACCGTGATTGCGCTATCTTACGCCGGTCTGCTGGAGGGTTCGGTGCTGACCGAAACCATCTTCGCGTGGCCGGGGCTCGGCCTCTACATCACCAATTCCCTGCAGAATGCGGATATGAATGCCGTTCTTGGCGGCACGATCGTGATCGGCGCCATCTTCGTCGGCATCAATCTCTTCTCCGATCTGCTTTACCGGACGCTCGACCCAAGGACGCGCAGCCGATGACGATTTCGACCGATACACTCAAACCCTACAGCCGCGAATGGCTGCTCTCCGACCGGCCTGCCTCGCGCAGGCAGGCACGGCTAGGCCGTGCCTATGTCATCTGGCGGCGCTTTTCGGAAAACCGGCTGGCGCTGCTTGGCCTCGGCATCATCATTGCGCTGCTGCTTGTCGCACTGTTTGCCAATGTGCTTGCACCACACGATCCGGTGCAGGGCGATCTGCGCAATGCCCGGCTTCTGCCTCCGGGGACAGAAGGTTACCTGCTCGGCACTGACGATCAGGGGCGTGATATCCTCTCGCGCCTCATCCACGGTTCGCGGCTGACCCTGTTCGTCGTGCTGCTGGTGGCCATCATCGCCGCACCCATCGGACTCATCGTCGGCACCGTCTCGGGTTATGCCGGCGGCTGGGTGGATGCCGTTCTGATGCGCATCACCGATATTTTTCTGGCCTTTCCGAAGCTGGTTCTGGCGCTTGCGCTGGTGGCCGCACTTGGACCGGGCATTGAAAACGCGGTGCTCGCCATCGCGGTCACCTCATGGCCGCCCTATGCGCGCATCGCGCGCGCCGAAACCATGACCTTCCGCAATTCCGATTTCATCGCGGCGGTCAAGCTCATGGGCGCGTCGCCGTTTCGCATCGTCCTGAAACACGTCATGCCGCTTTGCATGTCGTCGCTCATCGTGCGTGTCACGCTCGATATGGCGGGCATCATCCTCACAGCAGCCGGTCTCGGCTTCCTTGGCCTCGGTGCACAGCCGCCGCTGCCGGAATGGGGCGCGATGATTGCTTCCGGACGCCGCTTCATTCTCGATCAATGGTGGGTTGCCGCCATGCCGGGTATTGCGATCCTGATCGTCAGCCTCGGTTTCAACCTTCTGGGCGATGGCCTGCGCGATGCGCTGGACCCCAAGGAGGCGAACCAATGAGCGCGCCGCTTCTGACCGTCGAGAACCTGCGCGTTTCCTTCCCCACCCGCACCGGGCTGGTGGAGGCGGTGCGTGGCGTCTCGTTCACGCTGGGACGCGAACGCCTTGGCATCGTCGGCGAGTCCGGCTCCGGCAAATCGCAGACCGGCCGCGCCATTATGGGGCTGACCCCGAAAAGTGCGCGCATCGAGGCCGATGTGTTGCGCTTCGGAGATGTCGATCTTCTCGGTGCTTCGGCAAAGGAGCGGCGGCTCATGCGCGGCAAGCGCCTGGCCATGATCCTGCAGGACCCGAAATATTCGTTGAACCCGGTCATGCCCATCGGCCGCCAGATCATGGAAACGCTGCGTACCCATGAAAGCATCGGTTCCGGCGAGGCGCGCCAACGCACGCTCGCCATGCTGGAGGCGGTGCAGATCCGCGATCCCGAGCGCGTGTTCGATCTTTACCCGCACGAGGTTTCCGGCGGAATGGGCCAACGCGTCATGATTGCCATGATGCTGGTATGCGGCCCGGAACTTCTGATCGCCGATGAGCCGACTTCCGCGCTCGACGTGACGGTCCAGCTCGAAGTGCTCGATATTCTCGACAAGCTGGTTCGCGACCGCGGCATGGGGCTGATTTTCGTCAGCCACGATCTGCGGCTGGTGTCGTCTTTCTGCGACCGCGTTCTGGTCATGTATGCGGGCAAGGTCGTTGAGGAGCTGTCTTCTGCCAATCTTAAAGAGGCGAAGCATCCCTATACGCAGGGTCTTTTGAACTGCCTGCCGGAAATTGGCGGCCACCGGCATCCGCTGCCGGTTCTGGAACGCAAGGCGGAGTGGCGCGCATGAACACGGTTCTTTCTATCAAAGACATGGTGGTCGATTTCGACGGATATATCGCCCTCGACAGCGTCAGCATCGATGTGGCCGAGGGTGAGTCCTTCGGTATCGTCGGCGAGTCCGGTTCCGGCAAGTCGACGCTGCTTCGGGCGATTGCCGGCCTCAACCATTTCGATGAAGGCTCGTTGATGGTGGCAGGTCGCTCCTATTCGGGCAAGCACCGCGACAAGAGCTTCTATAGCGATGTGCAGATGGTGTTTCAGGACCCTTACGGTTCCCTGCACCCCCGCCAGACAGTGGATGCGCTGCTGCTGGAACCACTCGTCATCCATGGTCTCGACAATCGCGAGCAACGCATCGCGCGTGCGCTTGATGAGGTGGGTCTCGGCACCGGTTTCCGCTTCCGCTATTCGCACCAGCTTTCCGGCGGTCAGCGGCAGCGTATTGCCATTGCCCGCGCGCTGATCGTCGAGCCGAAGATCCTGCTACTGGATGAGCCGACCTCGGCGCTCGACGCGTCCATTCAGGCGGAAATCCTCAATCTGCTGGAACAGGCCCGCAAGGACCGCAACCTCACCTTCGTTATGGTCAGCCACGATCTCGGCGTCATCAGCCACATGTGCGATCGCCTTGCGGTAATGAAAAGCGGCAAGGTGGTGGAAATGCTGGAAGCGGAAGCGCTGGAAAGCCGCGAGTTCACTGCGGATTATACCAGGCAGCTGCTGGTGGCGAGCGAGGGCTTCAAGCGCGCTTGAGCTGCCGCTATAGTCGGGTCAAGCCCGGCATGACGGACAGTGTCGGCCAAAACAGGGTATCCAGACCATGCAATTGCGCGCATTGATGTATTTCGACGAACTTGTCCGCACCAATTCCATGCGCGCCGCTGCCGAAAACCTGAATGTCGCGCCGACGGCAGTCAGCCGCCAGATCGAGAACCTCGAATATTATTTTGGCTCGCCTTTAGTGGAGCGTTCCAGCCGGGGCGTGAAGCTGACGGCGGCGGGGGAATTGCTGGCTGCCCGCGCTGGCAAGACGCTGCGCGAACTCGACCATGTGCACCAGCTGATCGATGACCTGAAGGGGCTTCAGCGCGGCCGGGTCACCGTTTATGCCAATGGCGCGACGGTGGCGAACCTTCTGGCGCCGGTGCTGGCGCAGTTCAGCCTCAAATATCCGCAGTTGCGCTTCGAGGTGCACATCACCAGCGCGCGCCAGGCGATGGAAGCACTGGGTGCAGCCGAAGCGGATCTGGTCGTCAGCCTTTTTGCGCCCAAGGTCTCCGGCGTGAAAGTGCGCTCGCGCACCCGTATCAGTTACGATGCTATCTTTCCGACCGGCCATGCGCTTGCCGCGCAGGCGGAAGTCTCGCTGAAGGAACTGGCCAGCCTGCCGCTTGCCCTGCCGGACAAGAGTTTCGCGGCGCGTCAGGCCTTCGATACGCTGTTTGCCGATGCCGGTATCGAGCTTGATCCCGTCTTTATCACCAGTTCGCTGGAAATGCTGAAGGAACTTGTTCTGGGCCATGCGGCGGCCACGCTGTTGCCTGCCTTGTCGGTAGCGCGTGAAATCCGCAGCGGCCAGATGGTTGCTGTTCCGCTTTCCGGCAAGAAGGGCATCCACACCCAGATCGATCTCTGCGTGGCGCCCGACCGGCAACTATCCTTCGCCGCCTCCAAGCTTGCCGATTTCATCGAGCGTTTCATGCGCGAGGCGACAGCGGGGTAGGGGAATTCGTCAGCCTGGAGAATTGTCCATCCCGGTTGATTTCCATCCGTATTTCCGTGTAGCCATTTCAGCTACACGGAGCACACAAAAATCACGATTGTGTGTGCGCCTGCAACATGACACTCTTTTTGCAACGGGCGGTCTTCGAAAGGCAAAAATGCCTCGGCCGCCAGACAGGGGACAATGATGCCACGCACTTATTTTTCGCAGCCGCTGAAAGTTACGCGGCGCGCCGCGCTTGCGCTTGCACTGGGGACGGCGCTCTGGATGCCGCTTTCGATGACGGACGCCGCGGCCGCGCCAAAGACCGCCTTGACGCTGGGCATGACAGTGGAGCCGACGGGTCTCGACCCGACAATTGCGGCACCCGTCGCCATCGGTCAGGTCAGCTGGCAGAACATATTCGAAGGTCTCGTCACCATCGACCACGACGGCAAGGTGAAACCGCAGCTTGCCGAAAGCTGGGAAATTTCAGCCGATGGCAAGACCTATACGTTCAAGCTGCGCCAGGGTGTTACTTTCCACGACGGCGAGGCCTTCGATTCCTCTGTTGCGAAATTTTCGCTCGACAGGGCGCGCGGTGAAACGTCGGTAAACCCACAAAAACGCTTCTTCACCGCCATCGAGAGCATAGAAACGCCGGATGCCGCGACGCTGGTACTGAAGCTGAAGCAGCCGGCGGGCAGCCTGATCTACTGGCTCGGCTGGCCGGCCTCCGTCATGGTTGCGCCGAAGAGCGCTGACAATAACCGTACCACGCCCATCGGCACCGGCCCGTTCAAGTTCGCAAACTGGGCCAAGGGCGACAAGGTGGAATTGGAGAAGAACGCGGCCTATTGGGACAAGGCGGTGGCGGTGAAACTTGAAAAGGCCACCTTCCGCTTCGTTTCCGATCCGCAGGCGCAGGCAGCGGCACTGAAATCCGGCGATATCGATGCCTTCCCGGAATTCGGCGCGCCGGAACTGATGACGTCCTTCGACGGCGATGCGCGTCTCGGTACCTTCGTCGGCAATACGGAACTCAAGGTCGTGGCTGGCATGAACAATGCCCGCAAACCCTTCAACGACAAGCGCGTGCGCCAGGCGCTGATGATGGCGGTGGACCGCGGCACGGTGATTGAAGGCGCATGGTCGGGTTACGGCACGGCCATCGGCAGCCACTACACGCCGAACGATCGCGGTTACATCGATACGACCGGTGTTCATTCTTACGATATAGACAAGGCAAAGGCGCTTCTTGCCGAAGCGGGTTACCCCGACGGTTTCAGCTTCACGATCAAGGCCCCGCAAATGGCCTATGCCCAGCGGACCTCGCAAATCCTCCAGGCGATGTTGGCCGAAATCGGTGTCACCATGACCATCGAGACCACGGAATTTCCGGCAAAATGGGTGGCGGATGTTTTGAAGGGCGCGGATTACGACATGACCATCGTCGCCCACGCTGAGCCGATGGATATCGATATCTACTCCCGTGATCCCTATTATTTCAACTATAAGAACCCTGCCTTCAACGAGGTCATCGCCAATGTCGAAAAGACGGCGGATGCGGCCGAGCAGGAAAAGCTTTACGGCGAAGCCCAGAAAATCCTCGCCGAAGATGTGCCGGCGCTGTTCTTGTTCGTGATGCCGAAACTCGGCGTCTGGGACAAGAAGTTGAAGGGGTTGTGGGAAAACGAACCCATTCCGTCCAATGTGCTGACGGATGTGCATTGGGAAGAGTGACGTTTGTTGTGAACGGCGAGGCGCATTCCTACCCACCACCTCATTCCCGTGCCTGTCACAGAAATCCAGCCAGCCCAAGTCGTTGGGCTGAAAGGAAACTTTCCGCCGCGCAGGCACGCTTCGGCTGGATCCCAGTGACAAGCACAGGGGTGAGGGAAGAGTGTGCGGGGATGACAATAAATCCATCCGCCACATCCCGAAACGAAACAACGCAAGGAAAGAATGCCAGATGTTAGCCGTTCTCGTCCGGCGCCTTGCAAGCCTCATCGTCACGCTGTTTGCGGTGTCGCTCATCATCTACATCATCATGGGGCTGTTGCCGGGTGATCCGGCGGCCATCATGCTCGGTACGTCGGCGAGCCCGGATACGCTTCTCGCGCTGCAAAAGCAGATGGGTCTCGATCAGCCCTTGCCATTGCGTTACATCCACTGGCTTGCAGGCGTATTCCGGGGTGATCTCGGACAATCCTACACCTACGGCGTGCCGGTAGCTGGGCTTATTGTCGAGCGGCTTGCCGTCACCCTGCCGCTTGCGCTGCTCGCGGTCTGCCTATCGGTCGCCATCGCCATTCCGCTCGGCGTCGCGGCAGCGAGAAGCCGAAACGGGCCGGTGGATTTCGCAGCCGGGCTGTTTTCCCATGTCGGCATTGCCGTTCCCGGTTTCTGGGTTGGGCTGCTGCTCATCATCGTCTTTTCCACCACGCTCGGCTGGATGCCATCAGGCGGTTTTCCCGGCTGGCGTCCGAGTTTTTCTGCCGGATTTATCGCGCTTGTGCTTCCAGCCATTGCACTTGCGCTGTCGCAGGCAGGCGTCCTCACCCGCGTCTGCCGCTCGGCAGTACTTGAGGTAATGAACGAGGATTTCGTGCGCACCGCCCGCGCCAAGGGGCTGAGCGAGCGGGTAGCGCTGTGGCGACATGCGGTGCCGAACGCCATGATCCCCGTTGTCACCATGATCGGCCTGCAATTCACCTTCCTGATTGCCGGGGCAGTGCTGGTGGAGAATGTCTTCAACCTGCCGGGCCTCGGGCGGCTTGCCTATCAGGCGTTGACCCAGCGGGATATCGTCGTCATGCAGTCCGTCGTGCTGTTCTTCTCGGCGCTTGTCATCGTCATGAATTTTCTGGTCGATATCGCCTATCTCTTTATCGATCCAAGACTGCGGGCAGGTGCACGATGATGCGACTGATCCGCCGCCGCCCCGCTTTCGTCCTTGGCATCGCCGTCACTCTCTTTCTTGTCGCGGTTGCCCTGCTTTCGCTGGTCTGGACGCCGGTTTCTCCGACGAAGATACAGATTGCCCAGAAGCTGAAATCGCCCTTTGCCTATGGCGGGCTTGGCACCGACCATTTTGGCCGCGATGTGCTGTCCATGCTGATGGCGGGGGCATGGAATTCGCTCTCCACCTCCATCGCCGCCGTTGCGATCGGCGCGCTCATTGGCACGGCGCTTGGCGTATCGGTCGCGGCACTGCGCGGTTTCACTGAAACCCTGGTGATGCGCGCCTGCGATATCATCTTCGCCGTACCGCCGATTTTGTCGGCCATGATGCTCGGCGCGTTCATCGGTACGGGGCGGTTCACCGCCATCATCGCCATTGCCACCTTCATGGTGCCGGTCTTTGCGCGGCTGACGCTGGGTGCGGCCTTGCAGATATGGTCGCGGGAATATGTCACCGCCGCCACCAGCATCGGCCAGAACCGCGCCAAGATCACGCTGTTTCATATCGTGCCGAATATTTCCAACCAGATCATCGTGCAGGTGACCATCCAGCTCGGCCTTGCCATCCTCACCGAAGCGGGACTCTCATTCCTCGGTCTCGGCATGCCTCCGCCGGCCGCCACCTGGGGGCGGATGCTGGCCGATGCGCAGACCTATCTAGGTGCTGCACCCTGGCTTGCCATCATGCCCGGCCTTGCCATTGCGCTCGCGGTCTTCGGCCTCAATCTGCTTGGCGATGGCCTGCGCGACCTGCTGGACCCACGCGATACCAGCTGACCGCTTCAAGCCGATATCGCCCATATTATCTGTTTTCTGACGAGACGAAGCTTATGACCGATCTCATACACCTCAACACGCTCGAAATCCTGGCGCTTTACGGGCAAAAGAAGCTGTCGCCATCGGAATATTGGCAGGCGGTAGAGGCCCGTATCGACGCATTCGAGCCCACGGTGAACGCGCTTTACGCCTATGATCCCGAGGATGCCCGCAAGCAGGCGCTGGCCTCGACGATGCGCTGGCAAAAAGGTGAAACGCTCGGGGCCCTCGATGGGATTCCGGTGTCGCTGAAGGAACTGATCGCCACCAAAGGCCAGCCAGTTCCGCTTGGCACCAAAGCGGTGGAACTGGTGCCGGCTCTGGAAGACGCGCCAGTTGCGGCCCGCTGCCGCGAGGACGGCGCCATCATTTACGCCAAAACCACCTGCCCGGATTACGGCATGTTGTCATCGGGTCTTTCCAGTTTCCACAAGCTCAGCCGCAACCCGTGGGACCCGACACAGAACCCCGGCGGCTCCAGTGCCGGTGCGGCTTCTGCCGGTGCTGCGGGTTACGGCACGCTGCATATCGGTACGGATATTGGCGGCTCGGTGCGGCTACCGGCGGGGTGGACGGGGCTGTTCGGCTTCAAGCCCAGCCAGGGCCGCATACCCGTCGATCCCTATTATACAGGCCGCTGCGCCGGGCCGATGACCCGCACCGTCGTTGACGCCGCCTATGCCATGGCTACGCTTTCCCGCCCGGACTGGCGTGACGGCACCGCGCTGCCGCCCAACGATATCAACTGGATGGACCTCGATATCGACGTAAAGGGCCTGAGGATCGGCCTGATGCTGGATGCCGGCTGCGGCTTGGCTCTGGACGATGAGGTGCGGGATGCTGTTTTGGCGTCCGCAAAGCTGTTCGAAGATGCAGGTGCCATCGTGGTCCCGGTCGAGCCGGTGCTGTCTCGGGACATGCTGGATGGGCTGGATGATTTCTGGCGGGCGAAATTCTGGGGCGATATGGCGGCGCTGAGTGACGAACGACGCGCGGCGATCCTTCCCTATATTCACGAATGGGCGCAGAAGGGCGCTGATGTTTCCGGCGCGCGTGCCGTTTTCGGTTTCAACCAGACCATGGAAATGCGCAAAGCCTGCGGGCGGTTGATGCAGTCAGTTGATGTGGTGATTTCACCCGTCAATCCCGTCGTCTCCTATCCGGCCGACTGGGCCTCGCCCACCAACGACCCCGAGCGACCCTTCGAACATATCGCCTTCACCGTCCCTTGGAACATGTCGGAACAGCCGGCATCCTCGATCAATTGCGGCTTCTCGAAATCCGGGATGCCCATCGGCTTGCAGATCGTCGGCCCGCGTTACGCGGATCTGCTCGTTCTCAAGCTTTCCAACGCCTTCGAGGATTGGGGCGGCGGTGTTCGTCGCTGGCCGGAGCCGCCCAAAGCGCGCTGATCCCGTCTTTATCGGCCCTGTAGTATAGCCATAATACCCGCTTCTCCACCCCTCCTGTTACGGTGCCCCGGGCATTCGAAATGGGAGGAGCAAGCATGCCGAAGAAGATTTTGATGATCACCGGCGATTTCGCCGAGGACTACGAGACCATGGTGCCGTTCCAGACGCTGCTTGCGGTTGGTCACACGGTGCATGCCGTCTGCCCCGGCAAGAAGGCTGGCCAGACGATCGCGACCGCGATCCATGATTTCGAGGGCGACCAGACCTATTCAGAAAAACGCGGCCATAATTTCGCGCTCAACGCAACTTTTGCCGATATCATGGTCGCGGATTACGACGCGCTGGTCATTCCGGGTGGTCGCGCGCCGGAATATCTGCGGCTGAATGCGGATGTGCTTGCCGCCGTGAAGCATTTCTTCGAGGCTGACAAGCCGGTCGCGGCTGTCTGCCACGGTGCCCAATTGCTGGCGGCTGCGGGTGTCCTCAAGGGCCGCACCTGCTCGGCCTATCCGGCCTGCCGCCCCGAGGTGGAACTGGCGGGCGGTACCTATGCCGATATCGCCATCGATGCGGCGGTTACCGACGGCAAGCTGGTGACGGCGCCCGCATGGCCGGCGCATCCGGCATGGCTTTCGCAATTCATGGTGGTGCTCGGCAGATAAGGCCGGCGGAATGGGGCTTTTACCGGTCCCGTTTCCCGTCTATCTTCTGCAGCTTGCTGAGGGAGGACACCATGTGCAAGCTTTTCATCAAGGCAGACCCGACGCTTTGGGAAAGCCATACCCGGTCTTTGCGGATCGATGGCATGGTCACCAGCGTCAGACTTGAAAACTTCTTCTGGACGACTCTGGACGAGATTTCACGCCGCGATGGCATGAACAGCGCGCAGCTCATTGCCAAGCTTTATAATGAATCGATCGATGCCGGGCATGATCTCGGCAACTTCACCTCGTTTTTACGAGTCTGCTGCGGGCGTTATCTGGCCTTGCAGCTTTCCGGCGATATTCCGGCGCGCAGCGACATTCCGATTGCTGCGCTGGATGCAGACAGCATTCTCGACGCGGAAAAGATGAATTATCACTGAGATAAAGGGAAGGGCGCAGCCACCGCGCCCTTCGCCTCAGCTCTTAAGCGCCCTTGGATCAAGCGCATCACGCACGGCGTCGCCGATGTAGTTGACGCTCAGAACCGTCAGCGAGATTGCCAGTCCAGGCCACAGCACGCGCGAGGGCGTCAGCTGCAGGAAGTTGGCGCCATCGAACAACAGCCGTCCCCAGGTCGGAAAGTCGGACGGAAAACCGAGGCCGAGGAAGGACAGCGCCGATTCCGTGATGATGGCCGAGGCGATGCCGAGCGTGGCTGAGACCATGATCGAACTCCACACATTCGGCAGGATATGGCGCAGGATAATGCGGTATTCGCGCATGCCGCTCGATTTCGCCGCCATGATAAACTCCTGGCTTTTGATCGTCAGCACGTCGCCGCGCACGATGCGTGCGGTATGCATCCAGCTGGTTACCCCGATCACGAAGACGATGAGGATGAAGATACCGGTTTCCGGCCCGAAAGCGGCACGCAGCGTATCGCGGAACAGCATGAGAATGACGAGCAGCAGTGGCAGCAGCGGCAGGGCCAGAAAAAGGTCCGTCAGCCGCATAAGCGGCCCGTCAAGTCTTCGGAAATAGCCTGACAGCACCCCCACCAGCGTGCCGAGAAACAGCGCCAGCAGCATGGCGGTGATGCCGACGGCAAGCGAGATGCGCCCGCCCGCCAGCACCTGCGCCAGCATGTCCTTGCCCAGATTGTCGGTGCCGAAGGGATGCGCCAGCGACGGCCACTGGTTGCGTTCCTTCACATTGATGGCATTGGGCGCGACAGTGTGGATATAGGGGCCGACATAGACCGCAAGCAAAATAAAGATGAAAACGAACAGGCCTGCCACGCCGCCCTTGTGGACCCGGAACTGTTTCCAGATATCGGCAAGTGCCGATTGCACAGGCGTGGCGGCGACGGCTGGTGCTGCGAGGGTGGCGTCAGTCATAGCGGATCCTCGGGTCGAGAATGCCGTAAAGCACGTCGGCAATCAGGTTGAAGAGCACGATAAGCACCGCGAAAATGAAGGTCAGCGTCTGCACCAGCGGAATATCCGCACCCTGAACGGCGGTGATCAGCAATTGGCCAAGCCCGTTCACACGGAAAATCTGTTCGGTAATGATGGCGCCGGAAAAGATCGTCGGCACGCCGAGTGCGATGACGGTGACGACGGGTATAAGGCTGTTGCGCAGGACGTGAACGAGCAGAACGGATTTTTCCTTCACGCCCTTGGCACGCGCGGTGCGTACATAGTCCTGATGGAGATTGTCCAGCATCGAGGCGCGCACGAAACGGCTGATCTGCGAGACGTTGTAAAGGGTCAGCACCAGAACCGGCATGAACATCTGTTTGATCTGTGCCACGAGGCTTCCCCAGTCAGTCACCTGCAGATTGGTGTCGTAGACGGAAGGGAACCATTGCAGATAGGAGCTGAAGATGACGACCAGCAGCACGCCGGTGAAGAAGGTGGGAACCGAATAACCCACCATCGAGACGAAGGTGCCGATCTGATCGAAGATCGAATATTGCTTGTAGGCGGAAATGACGCCGATCGGGATCGCCAGAAGCGCGCCGAAGAGATAGGCAAGGCCGACGACCCAAAGCGTTTGCGGCATGCGCTGGATGACGAGATCGACCACCGGGCTGCGCGTTGCCCAGGACAGCACACGCATGCGGCTGCCGTCGCCGATCTGCCAGCCTGTCAGCTTCTCGAACAGGTTCAGCGGTTCATTGATGAAGAATTGCTGCAGCCACAGCATGTAACGGATGAAGAAGGGCTGGTCGAGACCGAGCGAGGCGCGGATCTGCTCGCGCACTTCGGGCGGAATGGTCAGCGGCAGGTCGCCGGTCGGATCATTCGGCGCCAGATCGAGTAGGGCGAAGATGACGAAGCTGATGACGAGCAACGTCGGTACGGCAAAGGCAAGCCGCCGGAGCGTAAAGGTAAACATCGGAAAGTCTCCAGACCGTCAGGGTCTCGCAAAATGAGCGCGGTCCCCCCGTCAGGGGCGACCGCGCATTTGCGGGTTACTTTTTGCGGGACCAATCCGCGACGTTCCAGAGTTCCGAATCCCAGGCGTTCATGCGAACGCCTTCGAGTGTCAGCGAATGCGAGGAGACGCTGCCGCGATGGATGAGCGGAATATGCGCGCCTTCTTCGGTCAGCATATCGTTCAGCTGCTTGGAAATCTCACCGCGCTTGGCAGGGTCTGCGGTCTTGGAGAGTTCGCCCACCAGCTTGTCGAATTCCGGGTTGCAATAACGCGGAATGTTCTGGCCCTGCCAGCCGTTAGCCGGAGCCGGGATCTTGTCGCATAGCCATTCCGCCAGATATTTTTCCGGGTCTGTACCGTCGAAATTGTTGGTGTACATTTCAACATCGGCGAAAAATTTCTGGAAGGTGTCGGGGCTTGCCGGATCGCCGCCGAAGAAGACGGAGGCGCTGACATTGCGCAGTTCGGAAGCAACGCCAATCTGCGACCACATGTCCTTCACCAGTTCCTGCGTGGCCTGGCGAACAGAGTTTGTGGAGGTCTGGTAGAGGAAGGACAGTTTCACACCGTTCTTGGCGCGGATGCCATCGGCGCCCTTTACCCAGCCCGCATCATCCAGCAGCTTGTTTGCGCCTTCCAGATCCTGTTTCAGGCACCAGCTGTCATTCTTGGTCGAAGCGACGGCTTCCGGGGCCGGCACGATATTGCAGGTCGGCTTGCCTGCCTCGCCATAACCTGCCTCATCGATAATATCGCGGTCGATTGCAAGCGAGAGCGCGCGGCGCACGGCCGGGTCGGAAAGGGCCGGATGCGGGCCGCCTTCCTTGGTGGAGCGCTTGTCACCCAGCGCAGGATCGGCGTTGTACCAGTTGAGATTGATACGCTCGACCTGCGTGCCGAAGGCAGTTTCCAGCTTGCCCTTGCCGGCAGCTACCATGGTGGCCAGAATTTCCGGCTCCACCTGCATGTTCCAGGCGTAGTCGAATTCGCCGGTTTCAAGAACGGCGCGTGCAGCGGAAGCTGCGTCACCGCCGCCCTTCAGGGTAGCCGTGGCGAAGGCGGGCTTGGCCGGATCGCGATAATTGGGGTTGGCCACGAAGCTGATGACGTCGTTCGGCTTGAAATCCTTGACCACGAAGGGGCCGGTGCCGATGGGGCCGAAATTGGCGGATGTGCAGCCGGGAGCCGCAGCGCCGACGCATTTTTCAAACTGTTTCTTCTGGATGACAGGCGATTGTGCGCCAACAAATGCGGAGTAGGGGTAGGGCTTCGGTTCGTTGAAGCTGATCTTGATGGTGTGGGCGTCGATCGCCTCGACGTTCTTCACGCCTTCATATTGTGCCGCCTGCGCGCAGCCGCCGTCCGGTGCGATGCAATATTTCCAGGTGAAGATGACGTCGTCAGCGGTAAAGGGCGTGCCATCAGACCATTTGACGTCGCTCTTCAGTTTCCACGTCATGCTGAGCAGATCTTTCGCGATGCCGCCATTGTCGACCGTCGGAATTTCGCTCACCAGCATCGGCACCAGCTCGCCTTTTTCGTCGTAGCGCGCCAGCGGCTCGATCACCATGGACGAGCTGTAGACTTCCTTCGTGCCAGCGGAAAGATATGGGTTGAGTGTCGATACAGCCTGCCAGAAAAGGATTTTCAGTTCGCCGTCACTGCCACGCTCGGCATGGGCGGCAGAGCCTGCCATGGCCAAGGCCGCCACCGTGCTGGCAAAGAGAACGCTGCGCTTCTTCATTGTGATTTTCCCCTTTGAAGATTTTATCTGTTTGAATGTTTGACGCTTTTCCTCAACGTCATTTGCAAGTCTTTTGTTTTAAGTGTTTGACTTTGCTAACGAATATTCTTCCGTTCCTAATGATGCTATTGTCAGTTTTTTTGAAATGCAAGCCCCAAACTCTGATTGATGAACAAAATTTGAGCCGATTGGCTTCGGGCCTATTTTTCACTCATCTAGCGAAATTCATACTTGCAAAAGCAGAAATTCCAAACGCAATATGGTTCCCGACAACCCGGCGGGGAACAAAAAAAGGAAAAATGGGAATGCCGATATTGAACCGTGTGGCCGAGATGCAGGAAGAAGTAGCCGGTTGGAGGCGCCACCTGCACGAGACGCCGGAGCTGCTCTACGACGTCTTCGAAACCTCGAAATTCGTGGCGGAGAAACTCAAATCCTTCGGATGCGATATCGTCGAAACCGGTATTGGCAAGACCGGCGTGGTGGGCATCATCAAGGGGCGGCACGGGGACGGCCCGACCATCGGTTTCCGCTCCGACATGGATGCGCTGCCGATCCTCGAAACCAGCGGCAAGCCCTGGGCTTCCAAGGTTCCGGGCAAGGCCCATTCCTGCGGCCATGACGGGCACACAGCCATGCTTTTGGGCGCGGCGCAATATCTGGCCGAGACCCGTAATTTCAAAGGGTCCGTGGCCGTCATCTTCCAGCCGGCTGAAGAGGGTGGCGCAGGGGCACTTGCCATGCTGAACGACGGCATGATGGAGAAATTCGGCATTTCTCAGGTCTATGGCATGCATAACGAGCCGGGCATTCCGGTCGGCAACTTCGCCATCCGCAAGGGTTCGACGATGGCGGCGGCGGATAGTTTCGAGATCGTCATTACCGGTAAGGGCAGCCATGCGGCGGCCCCCCATCTTTCCGTCGATCCGGTTCTGACCTCGGCCTATATCATCATCGCCCTGCAATCCATCGTCTCGCGGGAAACGGACCCGTTGAAATCGCTGGTCGTCACCGTCGCCACCACCCACGGCGGCACAGCGGGCAATGTCATTCCCGGTTCGGTGACGCTGACCGGCACGGTGCGCACCCTGCTGCCGGAAACCCGCGATTTCGCCGAAAAACGGTTGAAGGAAGTGGCGACAGCCACCGCCATGGCGCATGGCGCGACGGCGGAGGTGAGATACGATCGCGGTTATCCCGTCACCTTCAACCACAATGACGAAACCGAATTCGCAACCAGCGTGGCGGCAGGTGTGGCAGGCGCAAACGCCGTCAACACCAATCCCAACCCGCATATGGGCGCGGAAGATTTTTCCTACATGCTGGAAGCACGCCCGGGCGCCTTCATCTTCATCGGTAACGGCGACACGGCCGGGCTGCACAATGCCGCCTATGACTTCAACGACGAGGCCCTGCCTTACGGCATCAGCTACTGGGTCTCGATGGCCGAAACCGCGCTTGCTGCGTAAGACATCCGGCGGCCTTCATGGCCGCCTTTCGCTTTTCAGGAGATCGGCATGCTTTTGGCGGCAACATCCATGGAACAGACCGGCGGTTCGGTAAGTCCGGTTCTTTCGGTTCAAAATCTGACCACGTCCTTCCGCGTTGATGGCGGCTGGAAATCGGTCGTCTGCAATATGAGTTTCGACATTGCGCCCCGCGAGACGGTGGCGATCGTTGGCGAGAGCGGCTCGGGCAAAAGCGTGACGTCGCTGTCGATCATGCGGCTTCTCGATAAGAAAACGAGCCGCATCGAGGGTAAGGTCATGCTCGGCGGGCGCGATTTGCTGGCACTTCCGGAAGAGGAGATGCGCAAGGTTCGTGGCAAGGACATTTCGATGATCTTCCAGGAGCCGATGACCAGCCTCAATCCGATCTTCCCGATCGGCAAGCAGATCGCCGAAGCGCTGACCGTGCACCAGGATATTTCCTCATCTGCTGCCAAGGCCGAGGTTGTCAGGCTTCTGGAAAAAGTCCGCATTCCCAATGCGAAGAACCGTTTCGACGACTATCCGCACCAGTTTTCCGGCGGCATGCGCCAGCGCGTGATGATTGCCATGGCGCTTGCCTCCAAGCCGAAGCTCCTGATTGCAGACGAGCCGACGACGGCGCTCGACGTGACCATTCAGGGCCAGATTCTCGACCTTATCAAGCAATTGCAGGAAGAGGAGGGCATGTCGGTCCTGTTCATCACCCATGATATGGGCGTGGTGGCGGAAGTGGCTGACCGCACCATCGTCATGTTCCGCGGCGACGTGGTGGAAACCGGCACGACGGACGATATCTTCCATCGCGGGAACCATCCCTATACGCGCGCCCTGCTTTCGGCGGTGCCGAAGCTCGGTTCGATGAAAGAGCGGGTACTGCCCGCCCGTTTTCCGATCATCGATATCAAGACCGGCGAAAGCCAACCGGTCGAAGAGGTCAGGAACACGGTTTCCGGTGGTCGCACGCCCATTCTTTCGGTCCGGGACCTGACGACCCGCTTCGATATCCGCTCCGGTCTTCTCGGTCGCAAGTCCGGTGCCGTGCATGCGGTGGAGAAGGTCTCCTTCGATCTGGCTGAGGGCGAGACACTATCGCTGGTCGGTGAATCCGGCTGCGGCAAGTCCACCACGGGGCGGTCGATCACCCGGCTGATCGAACCGACCTCCGGTAACGTGACGCTCGACGGTTACGAGGTGATGAAACTCGACAAGACGACGTTGCGCACCATGCGCCGCAGCGTGCAGATGATCTTTCAGGACCCCTTCGCCAGTCTCGATCCGCGCATGAGCATCGGGACGGCGATCATGGAGCCCTTCATCGAACACCGGCTTGGACCGAAGGCGCAGGCGCGTGAAAAGGCGGCGGACCTGATGGAGAAGGTTGGCCTCAGCCCGGATATGATGCGGCGCTTCCCGCATGAGTTTTCCGGCGGCCAGCGCCAGCGCATCGCCATTGCCCGTTCGCTGATGCTTGACCCCAAGGTCATCGTTGCCGATGAAGCGGTGTCGGCGCTTGATGTCTCCATCAAGGCGCAGGTCTGTAACCTGCTGCTCGATCTGCAACAGAGCCTCAACCTCGCCTTCCTGTTCATTTCTCACGATATGGCTGTGGTGGAGCGTGTCAGCCATCGTGTCGCGGTGATGTATCTCGGCGAGATCGTCGAAATCGGCCCACGCGCCGCCGTCTTCGATAATCCGCAGCACCCCTATACGAAAAAGCTGATGTCCGCCGTTCCGGTGCCGGATCCGGCCCGGCGCCAGATCAGGCGCAACATGGCAACGGACGAGATCAAAAGCCCGATCCGTCCTGTGAACTATGTTCCGCCGCAACGCCATTACCGCGAGGTTTCGGAAGGGCATCTGGTGCAGGAAGCGGCTTGATATAGAGGAAACTGCGCAGGGATAGGTGCCTCTGTGTTCACAACGTCATCCTGGGTCTTGTGCCGAGGATCTGCCAATGTCTCGTAAATCGGTGCATTGCAGATGCTCGGGACAGGCCCGAGCATGACGGAGGAAATGTTTTGCATCTTCTTTAGAGGTGCCCGGTCCCGCCAAACGCTTCGCTCAGTCGCTGTGCCGTTTGACAGGCGGCCTGAAAAAATGCCAGCAAATGCTCGAGCATAATTCTTAGAGGGCGGCGGCATGGCCAGACGGAACGACGCACATGGACGGCTGGATGATGCGGCGCGTGCTGGCTGGCTTTATTATGTCGCGGGCCGCACGCAGGACGAGATCGCCGCTGCCATGGGCATATCCCGGCAATCGGCGCAGCGGCTGGTATCGCTGGCCGTCGCCGAGCGGTTGATCAAGGTCCGGCTCGATCATCCTATCGCCGCCTGTCTCGAAAAGGCGGAGCGGCTGAAGCAGAAATTCGACCTTAGATATATCGAGGTGGTGCCGAGCGATCCCGCTGGCGTTTCCTCCACGGTCGGCATTGCCGAGGCCGGCGCGGCGGAAATCGAGCGCTGGCTGAAAAATGCCGATCCCATCGTGCTTGCCATCGGCACCGGCCGTACGCTGAAGGCGGCTGTGGACCAACTGCCGCCGATGGAATGTCCGCAGCACCGCATCGTGTCACTGACAGGCAATATCGGGCCGGATGGATCGGCCGCCTATTACAACGTCATCTTCAGTATGGCCGATGCCATCAAGGCGCGGCATTTCCCGATGCCGCTGCCGGTTCTCTGCTCGTCTGCGGAAGAGCGGGAACTGCTGCACGACCAGTCCATGGTGCGCTCCACGCTGGCGCTGGGTGCAGCCGCCAATGTCACCTTCGTCGGCGTCGGCGAACTGGGAGAAAATGCACCGCTCTGCGTTGATGGTTTTCTCGGTGTCGACGAGATGAAGGCCCTGATGGCAAGCGGTGCGATCGGCGAAATCTGCGGCTGGATGTATGATGCCAACGGCCGCATTCTCGACCATTCCGTCAACGAGCGCGTCGCCTCCGTTCCCATTCCGTCCAGAGAGACCTGCACGGTCATCGGCATGGCGCAGGGCGCGCGCAAGAATGCCTCGATTCTCGCGGCACTGAGGGGTGGTCTTTTGAACGGCCTCATCACCGACGAAGCGACAAGTGAATATTTGCTCACACACTGAGCAAAAATTAATCCATTAAAATCAATAGTTTGATTTTTCCATGTGCGCCGCAGCACAGGATGTTGCTTGACTTTTTTCGGCTGCGGGTGAGTAAATGCCCCAGAGCAAAGCGAATGCTCATAAATTTCTTCTGGGAGGAAGATATGACATTGAAGACCATTTTGCTGGGCGCATGCTCGGCACTCGCCTTTTCGACCCTTGCTTCCGCCGAAACGCTGACCATCGCCACCGTCAACAACGGCGACATGATCCGCATGCAGGGTCTGACCTCCGACTTCACCACCAAGAACCCCGACATCAAGGTGGAATGGGTCACGCTTGAAGAAAACGTCCTGCGCGAGCGCGTGACGACCGATATCGCCACCAATGGCGGTCAGTACGACATCATGACCATCGGCAACTATGAAGTGCCGATCTGGGCCAAGCAGGGCTGGCTGCTGCCGCTCGAAAAGCTTGGCGACAAATACGACGTGGATGATATTCTGCCGGCGATCCGTGGTGGTCTTTCCAGCGAAGGCAAGCTTTATGCGGCGCCGTTCTACGGCGAATCCGCCATGATCATGTATCGCAAGGACCTGTTTGAAAAAGCCGGCCTGAAGATGCCTGAAAACCCGACCTGGGAATTCATCGGTGACGCTGCCCGCAAGATTACCGATCGCAAGGCGGATATCAACGGCATGTGCCTGCGCGGCAAGGCTGGCTGGGGCGAGAACATGGCCTTCATCAGCGCGCTCACCAACTCCTTTGGCGGCCGCTGGTTCGATGAGAACTGGAAGCCGCAGTTCGATCAGCCGGAATGGAAGAGTGCTCTTCAGTTCTACGTCGATCTGATGAAGGATGCCGGTCCGTCGGGTGCTTCCTCCAACGGCTTCAACGAAAACCTGACGCTGTTCCAGCAGGGCAAATGCGGCATGTGGATCGATGCCACGGTGGCTGCTTCCTTCGTTTCAAACCCGAAGGATTCGACCGTTGCCGACAAGGTCGGTTATGCGCTCTTCCCGACGCATGGCGAACTGAAGAACCACGGCAACTGGTTGTGGTCATGGAACCTTGCTATCCCGAAGAGCTCGCAGAAGGCGGATGCCGCCGAGAAGTTCATCTCCTGGGCAACCAGCAAGGAATATACCCAACTCGTCGCTGCCAAGGAAGGCTGGGCAAACGTGCCTCCGGGTACCCGCACCTCGCTTTACAAGAATGCTGACTATGAAAAAGCAGCCGCCTTCGCCAAGCCGACGCTTGCTGCGATGGATGCCGCCGACATCACCAAACCGACCGTAAAGCCCGTGCCTTACACCGGCGGTCAGTTCGTGGCGATCCCTGAATTCCAGGCGCTCGGAACCACGGTCGGTCAGCTGTTCTCGGCGGTCGTTGCCGGCCAGTCCAGTGTCGACGATGCGCTTGCCAGCGCCCAGTCGACAGCGACGCGTGAAATGACCCGCGCCGGTTACATCAAGTAATCCTCCTGAAGATCGCTGTCCGGCGCCAATGCCGGGCAGCGAACCTTGGGGGCGCAAGCCGCGAGCTGCGCGGCGGCCTTTAAGCCTTTCAAATCAAAACTGGAATGAGCCGGTTCTTCCGGATATGCCGGGGGCATTTCGTGATGCCCGAGCCCATGGGGAGGTTAGTGCAATGGCAACACGAAACACGAGCGGTCTGGCGCGGGTTATGCTTGCGCCTTCGGTGCTGCTTTTGCTGGTGTGGATGATCGTGCCCCTGGCGATGACGCTGTGGTTTTCGTTCCAGAACTACAATCTGCTCAACCCTGCCAATGTCAGCTTCGCGGGCCTGTTCAATTACCAGTATTTCTATACCGATCCGGCCTTTTTCCAGTCGATCTTCAACACGCTTGCCATCGTCGGCGGCGTGCTTCTGATCACTGTCATCGGCGGTATTGCGATTGCGCTTCTGCTTGACCAGGACATCTTCGGTCAGGGCATCGTGCGCATCATGATCATCTCGCCCTTCTTCGTCATGCCGCCTGTTGCGGCGCTGGTGTGGAAGAACATGATCATGCACCCCGGTTACGGCGTGCTTGCCGATCTGTCGCGCTTCTTCGGCCTGCAGCCGGTCGACTGGTTCGCGCAGTTTCCGCTGCTCTCCATCATCATCATCGTCGCCTGGCAATGGCTGCCCTTTGCCACGCTGATCCTGCTCACCGCCCTCCAGTCGCTCGATGGCGAGCAGAAGGAAGCGGCCGAGATGGATGGCGCCAACTTCATCAACCGCTTCATCTACCTGACGCTGCCGCATCTTGCCCGCGCCATCACCGTCGTCATCCTCATCCAGACGATCTTCCTGCTCGGCGTTTACGCGGAAATCCTCGTCACCACCAATGGCGGCCCGGGTTATGCCTCGACCAACCTTGCCTTCCTCATCTATCGCACGGCGCTTCTGGGCTACGACGTCGGCGGCGCATCGGCCGGTGGCATCATCGCCGTCGTGCTCGCCAATATCGTCGCCATCTTCCTGATGCGCGCCGTCGGCAAGAACCTCGACCGTTAAGGAGAAGCGATCATGGCCCGCAAGACAACGACACGCGCAAAGATCGGCTTCACCATCGCGGCATGGGCCGTGGCGTTGCTGCTGTTCTTCCCGATCCTTTACGCCTTCCTCACCTCGATCAAGACCGAGCCGGAGGCGATCGCAGGCTTCAGCCTCATTCCCTCGGGCACGCTCGAAAACTACATCACCGTGCAGACCCAGCGCGATTACTTCAAGCCGTTCATGAACTCGGTCGTGCTGTCGCTCGGCTCGACGATCATCGCGCTCATGATCGCCATTCCCGCCGCCTGGGCCATGGCATTCTCGCCGACCAAACGCACCAAGGACATTTTGATGTGGATGCTCTCCACCAAGATGATGCCGGGGGTGGCGGTGCTGGTGCCGATCTACCTGATCTTCCGCAATGCCGGCCTGCTCGATACCCGCATTGGGCTGACCGTCATGCTCACCTTCATCAACCTGCCGATCGTGGTGTGGATGCTTTATACCTACTTCCGCGAAATCCCCGGCGAGATCCTTGAAGCAGCCCGCATGGATGGTGCCTCGCTCTGGAACGAGATCGTGCATGTACTGACCCCAATGGCGGTTCCGGGCATTGCCTCGACGCTGCTCCTGAACGTCATTCTTGCCTGGAACGAATCCTTCTGGACCATCCGGCTGACGACCACCAATGCGGCACCGCTGACGGCCTTCATCGCCTCCTTCTCCTCACCGCAGGGGCTGTTCTGGGCCAAGCTCTCGGCCGCCTCGATGATGGCGATCGCCCCCATTCTCGTCATCGGCTGGTTCTCGCAGAAACAACTCGTGCGTGGCCTCACCTTTGGCGCCGTGAAATAAGGAACGACAATAATGGGCAGCATTTCCCTTCAGAACGTGTCCAAGCTCTTCGGCGAGGCAAAAGTCATCCCGTCGATCGATCTCGACATCCATGACGGCGAGTTCGTCGTCTTCGTCGGCCCCTCCGGCTGCGGCAAGTCAACGCTGCTGCGCCTGATTGCCGGGCTGGAAGACGTCTCCGGCGGCAGAATAGTCATCGACGGCAACGACGCCACCGAAAAGGCCCCGGCCGAGCGCGGCCTTGCCATGGTGTTCCAGTCCTATGCGCTTTATCCGCATATGAGCGTCAGGAACAACATCGCCTTCCCGCTGAAGATGGCCAAGCTCGACAAGGCCGTCATCGACAAGAAGGTCGACGATGCCGCCCGTATCCTTAACCTCACCGATTATCTCGAACGCCGGCCCTCGCAACTGTCCGGCGGCCAGCGCCAGCGCGTGGCCATCGGCCGCGCCATCGTGCGCGAACCAAAGGCGTTCCTGTTTGACGAGCCGCTCTCCAACCTCGATGCGGCGCTGCGCGGCACCATGCGGCTGGAAATCTCCGAGCTGCACAACACGCTGAAGACGACGATGATCTACGTCACCCACGACCAGGTGGAAGCCATGACCATGGCCGACAAGATCGTGGTCCTCAACCGCGGCAATATCGAGCAGGTCGGCTCGCCGATGGAGCTTTACCGCTCGCCCGCCAACCTCTTCGTCGCCGGCTTCATCGGCTCGCCGCGCATGAACCTGGTGACCGGCGACTACGCCCGGCAAAAGGGTGCGACCACCGCCGGCGTGCGGCCCGAGCACCTGACGCTGTCGAAAGAAACCGGCCTGTGGCAGGGCAAGGTCACGGTCGCCGAACATCTCGGCTCCGACACCTTCCTCCACCTCGACGTCCCCGGCATCGGCCCCATCACCGCCAGAACCGACGGTGAATTCGAATGCAAACACGGCGATACCGTCTTCATCACACCCGATGATGCCAAAATCCACAGGTTCGATGACAAGGGCATCGCGATATGACGCGAAGACCGGAAGGCAAATCCGTGCTGCGTGCCGGGTACCTGTCATCCGGTCCTGGCACAAACAACGTTTCCCCTTCGAGGATCGTGACATGACATGCAAACTCTCCCTCGCCACGCTTGATGAAGCTAAAAAAACCGCGGCGATTCCGGCCTATTCCCGGGCCGATCTTTCCGCCGGAATCGTGCATTTCGGCGTCGGCAATTTCCATCGCGCCCATCAGGCGGTCTATCTGGACGACCTGTTCAACACCGGCGCGGACCACGACTTCGCCATTATTGGTGCGGGTGTACTGCCATCGGACGCGGTAATGCGCGAAAAACTTGCCGCACAGGATTTCCTGACCACTGTCGTGGAGCAGGACAATAATCGCACCGGTGCGCGCGTCACCGGGCCAATGATCGACATTCTGAAGGTTGGCGATACCCAAGGCATTATCGACACGCTCGCAGATCCGAAAATCCGAATTGTTTCGATGACGATTACCGAAGGCGGTTATTTCATCGATGCTTCCGGCTCCTTCAATCCGCAGCATCCCGCGATTGCCGAGGATGGCAGGAACCCGTCTTCCCCGAAAACCGTGTTCGGCCTTATCGTTGCCGGGCTGAAGGCGCGGCGCGACAAGGGGCTTTCACCCTTCACCGTCATGTCCTGCGACAACATTCCCCATAATGGCAAGGTCACCAAAAACGCGGTGGTCGGTCTCGCCGCCTTGTTCGATCCGGCCTTCGCCAACTGGATCGGCGACAACGTCGCTTTCCCCAATTCGATGGTCGACCGCATCACCCCCGCCACGGGAGAGCGCGAACGCAATATCGCCCGTGACGATTTCGGCATCGAGGACAATTGGCCGGTCTTCTGCGAAGAGTTCAAGCAATGGGTGATGGAGGATAATTTCCCGGCGGGCCGACCGGCGCTCGAAAAGGCGGGCGTTCAGTTCGTCAAGGATGTTGCGCCTTACGAGCACATGAAGATCCGCATCCTCAATGGCGGCCATGCGGCGATCGCCTATCCGGCAGCGCTGCTCGACATCCATTTCGTGCATGAGGCGATGGAGCATCCGCTGATCCGGGCGTTTCTGGCAAAGCTCGAAAAGGAAGAGATCATCCCGGTCATTCCGCCCGTGCCCGATACCGATCTTGGCGAATATTTCGGCCTGATCGAACGGCGTTTCCTCAACCCGAAAATCGGCGATACCATTCCGCGCCTCGCGCAGGATGGCTCCAACCGCCAGCCGAAATTCATCCTGCCCTCCACCGCCGACCGTCTGGCGCGCGGTGAAGATATCGTCGGTCTGTCACTGGTTTCAGCACTGTGGTGCCGTTATTTCTACGGCACCTCCGACAGCGGCAGGCAAATCACCTTCAACGACGCCAGCGCCGAGCGGCTACAGGCGGCGGCCACAAAGGCCAAGGACGACCCGATGGCCTTCCTTTCACTTGACGATATCTTCGGGGAGGTTGCCGAATCGGAGCTTTTCCGTAAACGCTTCTCTCATGCATTGACGACACTGTGGCACGAAGGCACGGCGAAGACCTTGCAGCTTTATCTGGATGACAAGCTGGCTGAAAAGTGACGTGAGATGCGAGACGGAACCGGACCTCTTCTGATTTTCGACTGCGACGGCGTTCTGGTCGACAGCGAGCCGGTCTCCATCTCGGTTCTTCTCGACATGCTCTCCCATCTTGGCGTGGAGATGGGGGAGGAAGAGGCCTACAACCGCTTTCTCGGTCGCAGCGTTGCCAGCATGACGACGACTTTGTTTGAGGAATACGGTATCGAGACCGACATCGATTTTCTCGAGCATATGCGCGCGACGCTGTTTGAGCGTTTCCGCACCGAGTTGCGTCCCATCGACGGCATTGCCGAAACGCTGGACAGGCTGGTGGCCTTCAAACGCTGCGTTGCCTCCTCAAGTCAACCGGAACGCATCCGTTACTCGCTGGGGCTGACCGGTCTCATCGATAAATTTGAGCCGCATGTTTTCAGCGCCACCATGGTGAAGAACGGCAAGCCGGCACCCGACCTTTTCCTGCATGCGGCGAGGCAGATGGGCACTGATCCGCGTCAGTGCATCGTGATCGAGGACAGCCCGGCGGGCATTGCGGCGGCGAAGGCAGCCGGCATGGCGGTTTTTGCCTTCACCGGCGGCTCGCATGCGCGGTTTCCGGCATTTCGCGAAAAGATCGCGGAGCTCGGGGCCAATGCCACGTTTGACGCCATGGAAGATTTGGTTCAACTTGTCGGGGATTATATGGGGAAGGGCGGTTTTGACAGCCAGGTGGAACGTGACGCAGGCTGAAGGAAACCATGCCTGCCACCGCCCGGAGGTCGTTACGCAAGGGATGGAACTGAAGTCTTGATGCGTCAAAATCTCGTCGCTGTCGATGTCGGAACGGCGAGCGCCCGCGCCGGGATTTTCGACCCGACCGGCAGGCTTCTCGCCCGCTCAACCCATCCCATCCTGATGCAAAGGCCGCAGGAAAACCACGCCGAACACGATTCCACCGATATATGGAACGCCGTCTGCCTTGCGGTGAGAGCAGCGCTTGCCGATGCGGGTGTGTCACCCGACAGCATAGCCGCCATTGGTTTTGATGCTACCTGCTCGCTCGTTATCCGTGATGAGCGTGGGGAACCGGTTTCTGTCTCCGTCACGGGCAAAGACCGGTTCGACACCATCGTCTGGCTGGACCATCGGGCAATCGGCGAGGCCGACCGGCTGACGGCATCCGGCCACCGCGTGCTGGATTTCGCCGGTAAAAGCGTGTCACCGGAAATGCAGATGCCGAAGCTGATGTGGCTGAAGGCGAATTTGCCGGCAAGCTGGGCGCGCATGTCTTTCGCCTTCGATCTGGCGGACTTCCTGACATGGAAGGCAACCGGTTCCACCAAGCGTTCAAATTGCACGCAGACGGCGAAGTGGAATTTTCTGGCGCAGGAAAATCCCGGCTGGCAGGCGGATTATCTCAATCTTGCCGGGCTTGGCGATCTGAAACAGCGGGCAGGCCTGCCCGAAACGACCGTGATGCCGGGCACAGCCATCGGCCCGCTTTCGCCCGAGGCTGCCGCCGAACTCGGCCTTGACACCGGCTGTCAGGTGGCGGCGGGCATGATCGATGCTTACGCCGGCACGCTGGGTGCGCTTGGCGGATGCCTTTCTGATGATGTGGGTAAACATGTGGCGCTGATCGCCGGCACCTCCAGCTGCCTTGTCGCCATGTCCGAGCGGCAGATGCCAGGCCACAGCCTGTGGGGTCCCTATTGGCAGGCGGTGCTGCCCGGCCACTGGCTGGTGGAGGGCGGGCAATCTGCCACCGGCGCGCTGCTTGATCATATCGTGCGCATGCACGCGGCGGGCGGAGAGCCGGATACGGCGCTGCACGCCCGCATCGTTGCGCGGGTTACCGAATTGCGCGCGCTCGAGGGCGCGGCCTTTGCCGAACGGCTACATGTACTGCCGGATTTCCACGGCAACCGCTCACCGCTCGCCGATCCGCATGCGGTGGGCGTCGTCAGCGGGCTGACGCTCGATACATCCTTCGACAGTCTTTGCCGGCTCTACTGGCGCACTGCCGTGGCGATTGCGCTTGGCGCGCGCCATGTGCTCGATGCGATGGAGCGTTTCGGTTATGCCGTCGAAAGCCTGCACGTTACCGGCGGCCATGTGAAGAACCCGCTGTTGATGGAGCTTTACGCTGATGTGACTGGCAAGTGCATCGTCGTGCCTGCCACAGCCGACGCCGTTCTTCTCGGCACGGCGATGACGGCGGCAGCCGCCGGCGGTGTGCATGCGGGCCTTGCAGCGGCGGGTGCCGCCATGTATCCGGGCAATACGGAAATCCCAGGCAATCCGGCGCTCACACCGCTTTACGAGCGGGATTATCGCCGTTTTCTCGCCATGCACCGCCATCGCCAGGAGCTGGAAAGCCTCTGATCTTTGCCGACAACGGCAGGTAAGGTCGTGGCGGACGGGCGCGATCCGTTTCCTCCCGCCGAGGGTCAGATGCCAAGCGAGCGTTTCAGGCCGGTTAGGTTTTTCATGCGTGCCGTGCGCTGCTCGTCGGCTCCGGCAATCAGGCTGCAGAGGGTGAATTCCATCAGCGCAACGAGCTGCAGCAGGCCTTGTCCGCCGGTCTGGGTGTGCGGCATGGCAAGACAGATATCGGCGCTTTCCGGTCCCCATTCATAAAACCGGGTGGTGATCAACAGGGTTCTGTAGCCGCTCTTTCGCGCTGTCGCAGAAAGGCTCTGCAAGGGCGTGATGCTGCCGCCGCAATCCATGAGGATGAGAAGCGCTTCTGCGGGATCGAAGTCCCAAAGGGCGATATAGGCGGCGCTGTCGCTGCCGAGGAAGTGCACGCGTCTGCGATACTCCAGCAACCGCCCGTGAAAGTGCCTTCCAGTGCCAAGGCCTTCCGGTGACGTTGCCAGAAAAACATCTGCCGCCGAAGCGATCTCGCTCATGGCGACGCGCCATATCGGCTGGTCCGTCATTTCGAAAGCAGCCTGAATGGCCTGGATCTGTTGGGAAAGGAGTTGCGAAAACGGATTGGACTTCTGATCGCCGCTTTCAACAATAGCGGGCTGGTCCACGCCCGCGGTCTCTTCGGCGTGGCGCAGATCGATGCGAATATCGCTGAATTGCCGGTATCCGAGCGAGCGCAGAAAACGTCCAACCGTCATCGGACTGAGACTGAGCTTGGCAGCCAGCGTCTGCGCCGTCTCAAACGGCAATTCGTCCAGATGCTCGATCAGATATTTGGCGATCTTGCGCTCTGAAGGCGTACCGGCCTTCATGGCACGGGTCAGATTCAACAGTAGCTGTTCCACCAACGCCTCATTCTTTTATATTTATGAACGATGATGCATCCGCGCGCCCGGGCGAGCGTGCGAACCGCGACTTGTCGGTGGGGGCGAGCTTTTCCGGCCTTGTCCTCCACCGGACCGGAATGCGAATTCTAATAGATAGATTATTATATTTTAGAGACGTCTTTTATTCAAGGGAAATTCCATCAGCGGTTTAATTCCCAACAGCGACGTCTTCATTCCTGTCTTGCGGAGCGGATGGGCGGCGCCTATCTCTCCTGAATGCCAGTTTAAAACGCGAGAGGCGTCACAGGAGTTCCGAATGATTTTTAATGCGGCGAGGCTTGCCTTCAGCAATCTTTTTGCCACCGAGACCCGGTCGGTGTTCTGGAAGGTTCTAGGGCTGACGCTTCTGGTGCTGGCAGCGCTGTGGTTCGCCATCCGCTCTGTCTTCATCTATTTCGCCTTGCCGTGGGTGGATACGCTGATCCCCAGCGTGCCTGACTGGGCGGGATGGCTGACTTTCGTTTTCGCCATTTTCGCCGGAATCGGGCTGGCTTTGGCGTTGGCCTTGCTGATCTCGCCCGTCACTGCCGTTATTGCCGGATTGTTTCTCGACGATGTCGCCGAAGTCGTGGAGAAAAAGACCTATCCCGATGATCCGCCGGGCAAGGCGATGCCCATCGGTGAGGCCGTGGTGTCATCGATCAAGTTCTTTGGCGTCGTCATTGCCGGCAACCTGATTGCGCTTTTGTTGCTGCTGGTGCCGGGCGTCAACCTCATCGCCTTTTTTCTGGTGAACGGTTATCTGCTGGGCCGGGAGTTCTTCGAATTTGCAGCCATGCGTTTCCGCTCGCCCGCTGACGCGCGGCTGTTCCGGCTGAAACACCGCACAACCGTGTTCATGGCCGGGCTGGTGATTGCAGCGTTCCTTGCAATCCCCTTCCTCAACCTTCTGACGCCGCTTTTTGCGGCTTCGATGATGGTGCATCTGCACAAGGCCGTCAGCCGGCGCGATCCGTCATTCGCCGCTGGCCGCACCGAACAATTGCGCGGGTAGTTCCACGAGCGGAGCTGGAATATCGAAGGTCTTTTCCGGTGACTTGCAGATATCGGCAATCACGCAGCGCTCGCATTCCGGTTTGCGCGCCTTGCAGCAATAACGCCCGTGCAGGATCAGCCAGTGATGGGCATGGAACAGATATTCTTCGGGAATGATGCGGACGAGCCGGTCTTCCACTTCATCCGGGGTTTTCCCCGGCGCAAGACAGAGCCGGTTGGCAATACGAAAAACATGGGTGTCCACGGCGAGTGTGGGCACACCGAAGGCCATCGACATCACCACATTGGCCGTCTTGCGGCCCACGCCGGGCAGGGTCACCAGCTCCTCGCGCGTCCTCGGCACCTCGCCGCCGAAATTGTCGATCAGCATCTGTGACAAAGCGATAACGTTCTTGGCCTTGTTGCGGTAAAGCCCGATGGTCTTGATATGGCCGATCAGCTCCTCCTCGCCAAGTGCCAGCATTTTTTCCGGCGTATCGGCCACCTTGAACAGCGCCCGCGTCGCCCGGTTTACGCCCACATCGGTCGCCTGCGCCGAAAGCGCCACGGCCACCAGCAGGGTAAAGGGGTTGGTATGTTCCAGCTCGCCTTTCGGCTCCGGCCGCTGAATGGAGAAACGGCGGAAGATCTCGTTCAACTCGTCCTTCGAATAGATCGTCTTCACACGCGCCGGTCTGCGGGCGGATGTCGCATTTGACTTTTTCAATGTTTGGGTGCTGGATCGTTTTTTGGCGACTGTCATGACCTATCTATAGCCAGCCCGCCCTGAGGAAATCAACGTGGATACGCTCAACGATCAGCCGATTTTTGCGGCGGAACTCGTTCCGCACCGTTCGCTCGGAAGAAGGGGTTTCCGGCTGCTTCTCGCCTTGTCCGGGCTTGCCTGCCTCCTCCATGGCGGCTTTTTCCTCACCACTGGCGCATGGCCCGTCGGCCTGTTCCTCGGGTTGGATTTTCTGCTGCTTTATGTCGCCTTTCGCGCCAATTACCGGGCAGCGAAGGCGCGGGAAGAGGTGAGCGTCTCGCGCACCAGCCTGTCTATCCGCAAATTCTCCCCGACTGGCCGCGTCGTCGAGCATCGTTTCAACCCATTCTGGGCCCGCTTCAGGGTTCAGCGGCACGAGGAAATCGGCATCGTCTCCATGCATGTAACGGGCGAAGGCAAGGCAACGGATATTGGCTCGTTTCTCAATCCGGAAGACCGGGAAAGCTTCGCCAAGGCTTTCGGCGGTGCGTTGGCGACGGTGCGGCGGATGTGAGCGGATAATTCCGCTTAAAACCCGTCAATCGGCTCGAGGCCGGTATCTCGGCAGAAACTGAGTACGGCGCAAGAAACGGGTGGAGACCGACGCGCTTTGATGGTTTTCTGTGAGGCGTTAGGAGACATGCGATGAACGCCAATATCATGCTGAATGAAGACATCACCCCCATCGGTTCGGATTATGATACGGTGCGCGGGGTTATCGAGCTTTTGACGCTGGATTATCGCGACCAGCCGTCCCTTGAAGCCATTGCCGCAAGGCTCGGCCAGTCGCCGACGCAATTGCAGAAGACCTTCACCCGCTGGGCCGGTCTTTCCCCCAAGGCGTTTTTGCAGGCCGTAACGCTCGATCATGCCAAAAGGTTGTTGCGCGAAGAGGATCTGCCGCTGCTGGAAACCTCGATCGAGGTCGGCATGTCTGGGCCCGGCCGCCTGCACGATCTGTTCGTCACCCACGAGGCCATGTCTCCAGGCGAATGGAAGGCCAAGGGCGGTGGGTTGACGATCCGGTACGGTTTCCATGTTTCACCCTTCGGTCTTGCATTGGTCATGGTGACCGATCGCGGCCTTGCCGGCTGCGCTTTCGCCGATCCCGGCGAGGAAAGAGCCTGTTTCGAGGACATGGCAGGTCGCTGGCCGAATGCGGATTATGTCGAGGATCGTGAAGCCACCGCGCCCTATGCCGCACGTATTTTCGAACCGACGCTGTGGTCGGCGGACCGGCCATTGCGGGTCGTACTGCTCGGCACGGATTTTCAGGTGCGGGTATGGGAAAGCCTTCTGAAAATTCCCATGGGCCGCGCCGTTACCTATTCGCACATCGCCTGCGATATCGGCCAGCCAACTGCCTCCCGTGCGGTCGGTGCAGCTGTTGGCGCGAACCCGGTCTCCTTCGTCGTTCCTTGCCATCGCGCTGTGGGAAAAAGCGGGGCGCTCACGGGTTATCACTGGGGCCTTACCCGCAAACGGGCGATGTTGGGATGGGAAACAGGGAAGGTGTGAGGCAGCTCTCCCTCATCCCTGTGACAGGCGCAGGAATGAGGAACAGCCTGGGTCGCCTGTCGAGGCCTAAACCAGTTCCATCAACGCTCTGGCCGCCGCCTCGTCTGTAATCAGCGTATTGCACCCGATGCGCTTGATGGTGGCGCGGATGGCGATGGCGCGGTGGGCGCCGCCGGAGGCGAGCACGATGTGTTTGGCCTTGCGCAGCGTGTCTAGATCGATCGCCATGGCGCGCTCGTTGATCGGGTGATCGACGGAGCGGCCTTCCGCGTCGATGAAGTTGAACATGGTGTCGCAGACGCAGCCGGCATCGACGAGTTCCTGAAGCGTTTCCTTCGAAATGAAACCTTCCGAAAGCGAAGTGGAATGCGGGCCGATATCGCCGCAGGATACGATGGCGAGGTCGAGCGTTTCGGCCAGATCATAAAGCGTGGCAAGTCCGCATTTCTCAATCAGCGCCCGTTTGGTCTCGACGGAGTCTACCAGCAGCGGTGCAAGGAACATGTAACATTCCGCCCCAAGCGCGCTTGCCAGCCGCCAGGTGTAGTCAAGCGGGTTTGTCTGGTGCACGGCGACGATACCGCCGAGCAGCGAGACGACCTTGCAGTTTTCCCGGCGCGGCGGGCGAAAGCTGGATAGCGAGGCGGTCATGGTGCGGCCCCAGCCGACGCCGATGGTGGCGTCGTTCGGCACCGCTTCGGAGAGGAATTGCCCGAGCGCCAGGCCAACGGCCTTGGCCGTGCCTTCGGCATTCGCCTTGCCGGGGGAGGGGCCGGGGGAGGGAATGATCACCGCCTCATCCAGCCCATAAGCTGCCTCCAGCCTGCCGGCCAGTTCGACGAAATCCTCGATGCCCTCGTTGATCCAGATCTGTACTTCGGAGCGTTTCATCGCCTCGTCCAGAAGGCGTATGACGGTGGAGCGGCTGATGCCGAGCTTCTCGGCGACATCTTTCTGCGTCAAACCCTGATTATAGTAGAGCCATGCGGCACGCAGCCTCAGCGAAGCCGCTTCCGAATAGGCCGTATGGGTTTCTCTTCTCAGTTTCGCCACGGTTTTTGTCACTCTCTTTATGGGGCGGAGTATCGCAGGCATGAAACTTATGTCAATTGCGATGCGCAAATGTCTTGACTTTCGACCTTGCCGCTTGCGATAGTCGGAGCCGGACAAAACCGTGATTTCGGCCTTGGGCGCACCATGGTGCGGGAACGAAAAGACGGCTGTGCAAGTTTACAAGAGATCATGAAGGATCATTCGCCATGACGTCCAAACTCGAACAACTTCGCGCTATCACCACGGTCGTTGCCGATACCGGCGACATCGAGGCGGTTGCGCGCCTGAAGCCGGTGGATTGCACCACCAACCCCACCATCGTTCTGAAGGCGCTCGGCACCCCCGCTTTTGCGGATGCGGTGAAGGAAGCCGTTGCCTGGGGCAAGAAACAAGGCGGCCAGTCTGACGCTGTCGTTGCGGCCGTTGCCGACCGTCTTGCCATTTCCGTCGGTGCAGCCCTTGCAGGTCTGGTTCCCGGCCGCGTATCGACGGAAGTCGATGCCGACCTGTCCTTCGACACACAGGCCTCCATCACCAAGGCACGCCACATCATCGCCTCCTACAAGGAGCGCGGTATCGAGCGTGAACGCATCCTCATCAAGCTGGCTTCCACATGGGAAGGCATCAAGGCCGCGGAAGTCCTGCAGTCCGAGGGCATCGATTGCAACCTGACTCTGCTGTTCTCGCAGGCACAGGCCATCGCCTGCGCGGAAGCCAAAGCTTTCCTCATCTCGCCCTTCGTCGGCCGCATCCTCGACTGGTACAAGAAGTCGACCGGCGAGACCTACACTGCCGAGACCGATCCGGGCGTCGTTTCGGTGCGCAGCATCTACAATTACTACAAGGCCAATGGCATCGGCACCGTCGTCATGGGCGCATCGTTCCGTAATGTCGGCGAGATCGAAGCGCTTGCCGGTTGCGACCGCCTGACGATCAGCCCGGCGCTGCTGGAAGAACTGGACAAGGACACCGGCACGCTTGAGCGCAAGCTTTCGCCCGACAATGTGAAGGCCGAGCCGCTGCAGTCGCTCGATGAAAAGGCGTTCCGCTGGGCAATGAACGAAGACGCGATGGCAACCGAGAAGCTCTCGGAAGGCATCCGCCTGTTCGCCAAGGATCTGGTAACGCTGCGCGAAATGGTCCGCAAGGAACTGACGCTGGCTGCCGCCTGATAACAAAAAGGGGAACCATCCCGGTCCCCTTTGCGTTTAAGATACAGAAATCTCCAGTCACTTTAAACGCGATCGGTCCCTGCCGGTCGCGTTTTTTTGTGCGTCTCAGATGGTTCCCTGACCCGTCGCCACTTCGGAAATGCGCCTTGCCGCATCGCGGATCAGTACCTCGCAGGCCTCGCGCGTCGGGGCCTTGCCGCCAAGCGGGGTGATATAGGGGCAGGTGATGACGGCAAGTGCGGTACCATCTAGTGTAAGCACCGGGGCGGAAATATTGCGCACGCCTGCGGTCTGCATGCTGTCCATGGATTCGAAACCATTCCTGCGAACTTCCGCCAGCCGCTCCTCAAGGTATGAAGGCTCGGTTTCCCCGCCACCGCGCACCTGCTCGGTGATCATGATCTTGCGCTGTACCTCGTTCTGGAAGGCCAGCAGCACATGGCCGGAACCGGTCTGGAAGAGGCTCATCTGCGCGCCCACCCGCATGGACATCGCCCAATAGGTGGAGGACTCCTGTTGGGCGATGACGACAACACTGCCGCGGTCGTAAACGGCCAGATGACAGGCCTGCTCGGCGCTTGCGGAAAAATCGCGCATCACCGGGGCTGCGAAAGAGACCAACCGGCGCACCGGCGCGTGAAAATGTGCGAGCCCGAACATTTTCAGCGTCAGCGAAAACCGGTCACCCTCCAGCCGCTGTACGTAACCACGGCGCACCAGGCGGTCCAGCATGCGGTAAAGCTCGTTCGGGGTTTTGCCTATGGCCTTGGCAATCTCGATCTGCGTCAGCCCGCCATCCGTGCGGGCGAGAAGCTCCAGAATGTCCAGACCCTTGTCGAGGGCGGGGGCGCGATATCTTTCGCTGTCGTCTTCGGTCATCTTGCCTCGGTGGCGTTTTGCAGGATTGCCTGGCGGGAAATGCACTTTTTAAATACCGTTGCCGCACGCTGCCGTTTTGCGCAAGCCTGCTTGACGTTACATGAATACCGCGTTTACATATGAATTGTCGATCCATATTTGAGATCAATGAAATTCACTGGCGAAATTCAGCGGCTCGGCCCCAGCGGGCGGGTGCGCCGTAGCGGGAGGCTATTCATGGTGCAGGATTTTAACGGGCGGACAGTGGTGATCACCGCAGCCGGCCAGGGTATCGGCCGTGCGACGGCGGAGCGATTCATATCGCTCGGTGCGCGCGTCATCGCCACTGATATCAACGAGCAGGCGCTCTCGACCCTGAAAGGTGCGGAAACGCGGGCTCTGAACGTGCTGGATGGCGATGGTGTGAAGGCTTTTGCTGCCGATATCGGCCATGCGGATGTTCTGTTCAACTGTGCGGGTTTCGTTCATTCCGGCACCATTCTCGATTGCGAGGAAAAGGACTGGGATTTCTCCTTCGACCTCAATGCCAAGGCCATGTACCGCACCTGCCGCGCCTTTCTGCCAGGCATGCTGGAAAAGGGTAAGGGCGCAATCGTCAACATGTCCTCCGTCGCATCCAGCGTGAAGGGCGTGCCGAACCGTTTCGCCTACACCGCCTCCAAGGCGGCGGTTGTCGGTCTGACCAAGGCAATTGCTGCTGATTTCGTCACCAAGGGTATTCGCTGCAACGCCATTTGCCCAGGCACAGTGGATAGCCCGTCCTTGCACGACCGCCTGCGCGCCACCGGCAATTACGAACAGGCCCTGGCCGACTTCATTGCCCGCCAGCCTATGGGCCGCATTGCCACGCCGGAAGAAATCGCCGCACTCGTCACCTATCTCGCTTCGGATGAGGCAGGTTTCACCACTGGCCAGATCCATGTGATCGACGGTGGCTGGACAGGCTGATAATTCTATACGGGAGAGAGGAGAAGGCGACCGGCCCAAAAGCCGGTCGCCTTTTTTGTTACGCCACCACGCTTCCAGCGATCAGTGCAAGCACGAGGAAGACCAGGAAGATCACGACGGCGATGAAGAACAGGATACGGGCAATGCCCGACGCCGCTGCCGAAATGCCGGTAAAGCCGAATACGCCCGCGATCAACGAAATAACAAAGAAAATAAGAGCCCATTTCAGCATGGAGCTTCCCCTTTCGCTTAATTTTCATGAGTTTGCCGCTTGAGGGCAAGCTCATGAAAATGACGCGCAAAAGGGGAAAATGTTCCACTCGCCCGCAAAAATCGTTCTTTTACACCACCGTTTCATTGGCGGCGTCGATCCGGCGGGCCTTGAGGCTGGTGCGAATGAATGTCGCGACGAATGCCAGGCTCATGAACAGTACAATGGTCGGGGCTGGCGCGCTGTCGATCAGGAAGCTTAGCCATATTCCTGCAAGTGAAGAGAGAACCGCAACCGAGATGGCGACCAGGAGCATTGCGGAAAAGCGCCGCGCCAGCAGGAAGGCGATGGCGCCGGGGGTGACCAGCATTGCGACGGAGAGGATGATACCCACAGCCTTCAGCGCGCCGACCACGGCAAGCGACAAAACCATCAGCAAACCGTAATGTAGGATGCGAACGGGCAGGCCGATTGCCTTGGCATGCTGCGGATCGAAGGCATTGACCAGCAGGTCTTTGCGCAGCACCCCGAGAAACAGGGTGGCAAAAAGCGCGATCAGCCCGGTCTCCAGCATGTCTGAAGGCGCAATGCCCAGCATGTCGCCGAAGAGGATGTGATCCAGATGCATGTCGCTCTGCACCTTCACGTAAAGCACCAGCCCCAGCCCGAACATGCCGGAAAAGACGATGCCAAGCACCGTGTCTTCCTTGATGCGGCTGTTTTCCTTGATGAAACCGGTTCCGAGAGCGCAGATCATACCGGCGGTGAAGGCGCCGATGGAAAGGGGAATTCCGACAATGTAGGCAATCACCACGCCGGGCAGCACGGCGTGCGAAACCGCGTCCCCCATCAGCGACCAGCCCTTAAGCACCAGAAAACACGAGAGCATGGCCATCGGCACGGCAATCATCAGGGTGATGATGAAGGCATATTGCATGAAGGGCAGCTGAAACGGCAGGATGGCGAGTTCGAGATATTCGCTCATTGCGCTTCTCCCAGTGCCTTGCGCGCTTTGGCGCGCGAAGCGAGCAGCCCGTGTTTGGGTGCAAACACGAAAGCGGAAAGGAAGATCGCTGTTTGCAACACAACGATAACGCCGCCGGTGGCGCCGTCGAGGAAGTAGCTGAGATAAGCGCCGACGAAGCTGGTGGTCGCGCCGATCACAAGGCTCATCAGGATCAACCGCTCGAAACGGTCGGTCAGAAGATAGGCAGTCGCGCCTGGGGTCACCACCATGGCAACGACAAGGAAGGCGCCGACGGTTTGAAGGGCTGCAACCGTGGAGGCGGCAAGCAGGGTGAAGAAGATCACTTTCAGCACTTCCGGTTTCAGCCCCACTGTGCGCGCATGGTTCTCATCGAAGAACACCACCATGAAGTCGCGCCATTTCAGCGCCAGTACGATGAGGCTGATGCCGCCGATCAGGGCAAGCTGTATCGTGTCTTCGGTGGTAATTGCCAGAATATTGCCAAGCACGATGGTCTGGATATTGATCGAGGTGGGCGACAGCGACACCATGAACAGCCCCAGCCCGAAGAACGAGGTGAAGATCAGGCCGATGATTGCGTCTTCCTTGAGCCGGGTTTTCTGATTGAGGAACAGCATCGAGCCAGCCGCAAGCCCGCCGGAAAGAAAGGCGCCGAGCGAAAAGGGCAGCCCCAGCATATAAGCGCCCGCAACGCCGGGAACGATGGCGTGCGAGAGCGCGTCGCCGATCAGCGACCAGCCCTTTAGCATAAGATAAGCGGAAAGAAAGCCGCAGACGCCGCCCACAAGTGCGCTGACCCAGATGGCGTTCAGCATGTAGCCATAGGTGAAAGGCTCAAGAAGGCTGTTTATCATCGGCTTTTTCCTTCGGAGCCTGCGGATCATGTCCGTTCTGGCCGTTCTTTCCGTAGATCACGAAAGGCCGCTCATCGTCGGTAATCACCTTCACCCGGCGCGGATCGGCATCATCATGCAGTTCGGCCCCGCCGAGAACGAAGTGGCGCAAGCTGCCGCCAAAGGCTTTTTGCAGGTTCTCTTCGTTAAAGGTGTCCGCTGTTTTGCCCGACGCCAGAACGGTACCCTTGACGAAGACGGCGCGATCGCAGAATTCCGGTACGCTACCGAGATTATGGGTGGAAACCAGCATGACGCGGCCCTCCTCACGCAGTGCCTTCAACAGCGCGACGATCTGTTCTTCCGTCGTCACGTCGACGCCGGTGAAGGGTTCATCCAGCAGGATAACCTGACCTTCCTGCGCCAGCGCGCGGGCCAGAAACACCCGCTTCTTCTGTCCGCCGGAAAGCTCGCCGATCTGCCGCTTGCGATAATCAAGCATATTGACGCGCGTCAGCGCTCTCTCGACCATCTCGTGATCGTGTTTCGACGGAATACGGAAGAAGTTCATGTGGCCGTAACGGCCCATCATCACCACATCCTCAACCAGTACGGGAAAACTCCAGTCCACCTCTTCAGCTTGCGGCACATAGGCGACGAGGTTTTTTCTGAGTGCATCCTTCACGGGTAGGTCGAAAATAGAGACGGAACCGGCGGCCAGCGGCACAAAACCCATGATTGCCTTGAAAATCGTGGACTTGCCGGCGCCGTTGACGCCGACAAGTGCAGTGATCGTACCGCGTGGAATGGAAAAGCTGGCATTTCTTAATGCGGTGTGGCCGTTGCGATAGGTCACTGTCGCATTTTGAACCGTCAGGCCGCCGCCGCTTTTTTTGCTGCCCATTCTCATGAAGACAGTCCTTTGGCGATGGTGCTGCTCGTCACGCGCAGCAGGTCGAGATAGGTCGGAACAGGGCCGTCGGCCTCGCTCAGCGAATCCACGTAGAGTATGCCGCCATAGGCCGCTCCGGTTTCCTTGGCCACCTGCCGGGCGGGATCGGCGGAAACCGTGCTTTCGCTGAAGATGACCTGAATATTATGTTCGCGCATGGCGTCGATCACGCCGCGCACCTGTTGCGGCGTACCTTGGCTGTCGGCATTGACCGGCCACAGGAACAGTTCCTTCAGCCCGAAATCCCGGGCGAGATAGGAGAACGCCCCTTCGCTCGTTACCAACCATCGCTTGTTCTCAGGAAGCGCGGAAAGCTCATCGCGGATGGGCTGCACAGTGGCACGGATCTTGTCGGAATAGGCCTTGGCATTGGCGGCGTAAATCTCGGCGTGGGCGGGATCTATTCCAGCGAGTCCCTTGCGGATATTTTCCACATAGATCAAGGCGTTATCGGGTGACATCCAGGCATGCGGGTTCGGTTTCCCCTGATACGCCCCGCCATTGATCGCCATCGGTTCGATGCCGTCGCTGACAGTCACATCAGGCACGCCTGAAAGATTGGCCAGAAACTTCTCGAACCACAATTCCAGATTGAGGCCGTTGCGCAGCACCAGATCGGCCTTGCGGGCCTTGAGAATGTCGCGAGGCGTCGGCTGGTAGTTGTGAATTTCAGCGCCTGGCTTGGTGATGCTCTCCACCTCTGCCGCATCGCCCGCCACATTGCGCGCCATATCGGCAATGATCGTGAAGGTGGTCACCACCTTCGGTTTTTCCTGCGCGACAGCCGCAGCAGGCAGGAAAAGCGAAAAAGCAAAAAGGGCATGGCGGATTTTATGGAGATTCACGTCTGTCACCGATTTTTGTTGCGATCAACTCGCAACACCATCTGTCATGGAAACACACTTGTCAACGCTATTGCAAATCATTCGCAATTTAGCGGATTTCAAAAATGTCTGAAAATGGTGCGCTTTTGCCCGCACGGCGCCAGGGGGATTAAACTTTTTTCAATGAGAAAGCGGCACTATCGCAAGGCTCGGACAACGAGGTCCCGAGCTTATCCCGCGTGTGTTCCTCATCCTTCGAGCCACGTTCCGGGGTGAGGGCGATAGGCGGGGTACTGAATGTCAGGATTTTGCGCGTGAAGGCTGTATTCGGACGAATGCGGTTTTCGCGCAAACTCGTTATGATCGGAGGCGGGATCCTGCTTTTGGCGGGTGCGACCGGTTCTGCTGCCGTGTTTATCGGCAGCGAGCGGCTGCTCGGGTCCACCTATGCCTCCGCGAACGGGCTTTCCTGTGACGCAGTCCAGACAGTCAACATCCGCAAGAACGGTTCCCTTTGGGTCCGCAAATTCATTCGTACTGACGGCGGCAACGGCACGGACCGGTTGAAAACGGCGCTGCGTGTCGCCAGGGCAGTTTACGACAAACAGAAGCCTGATCTGGTCCAGGTTTCCGTGCTGGATAAAAACGGCCCGCAATTGCGCTCGGAAATGCGCGGCCGCGCCATCGCGGCCCAGGTGGTCTTCATTGCCGACCCGGCGAAAATTCCCGAAGGCGCCGATGCCCAGCGTTATTCCGCCTTTTATTACGATGGTGCATCAAACGGCAGCGGCCAGTTTTACGGGCTGCGCATCGATCTGCCGCTGGAAGATGCCGAAGCAATGGCCGCAAGCCTGAGCGATGCCGCCGACTGCGCAACCCCCGCTTCGGACGCCGCACCCGAAGGGCATGGCGGAAAAGCCGCAAAAGGCGCGGGCGGACACGGCGAAACCAAGGGCGAAGGCGGCGGCGGCCACGACGCTGCGCCGGCGCAAACGCATGAGGGCGGACCCGGTGCGGAAGCCCACGGCGAACCCGTAGCCGACGAAGAACTTCTGACCTCGACCCCGGAAGCCGATGGCGGGAGCATCTTCAGCATCAGCTATCTGAAATCACTGATCTTCGGAAAAGGCACAACGACCGCGCAGGCGGCGGAAGAGAAGCTGGCTGAGGGTGAGGTTGCGCCTGCCGAAGAGCCGGGCGCGGCAAAGGCGAAGGCGGGGCATTAGGAGCGTTTGAGCTCTTGCTGACACCTCGGAATTAAAACCATCTGGAAAATTGATACGGCTGTGCCGACGTTTGTAAAATATCGTCGCAGCGCCTTCTTTCGTGATGCCGGACCTGATCCGGCATCCAGCCGTTGCGCGTCTGCGCCATGAGACGATCTAGCAGGAAATTTTGCTATAGGGACGCAATGTTCGGTAGAGGCCGAGCGCATGAGGGCAAGGGCGGCCATGCGGCCGCCTTCGCTTGATTGTCCTTAGTCCGCCTTGTTGCGGCGGGCCGGGAAGAGGATGACGTCGCGGATCGAGGGGGCGTTGGTCAGGAGCATGATCAGACGATCGACGCCGATGCCGAGGCCGCCGGCAGGTGGCATGCCCTGATCGATGGCGTCGAGGAATTCGTCATCCAGCTGCTTGTCCTTTTCACCGCGGGCATGGGCCTGCTCAAGCTGCTCCACCATGCGGCGGCGCTGCTCTTCGGGATCGTTGAGTTCGGAGAAGGCATTGCCCACTTCCCAGGCGTTGCAATAGCTCTCAAAACGCTCAACGAGGCGCGGTTCGCCCGGCACTTCCTTGGCGAAGGGCGAGATATCCTTCGGGAAATGCGTGACGTGGCTCGGCTGGATAAGCGTACCTTCGACCTTCTCTTCGAAGATGAAGGCAAGGCATTCGCCCCAGGTCCAGTCCTTCTCGACGGCAAAACCGGCAGCCTTGGCGGCGGCGCGGGCTTCCTCGTCAGTCTTGATCGCAAGGAAGTCAATGCCGGTCGCTTCCTTCACCGCATCAGGCATGGGCACGCGCTTGAACGGACCCTTGAAGGAAATTGTCTGGCCCTGGAATTCCACCTCGGTCGTGCCGTGGAGGGCAATCGCCAGCGTCTCGAACAGACGCTCTACGAGACCCATGATGTCTTCGTAGTCGGCATAGGCCCAGTAGCACTCCATCATGGTGAATTCAGGATTGTGCCTTGTGGAAACGCCTTCGTTGCGGAAGTTGCGGTTGATTTCAAAGACCTTGTCGGAAAGGCCCGATACCAGCGTGCGCTTCAGGAACAGTTCCGGCGCGATGCGCAGATACATGTCCATCTTCAGCGTGTTGTGGAAGGTCTTGAACGGATCGGCCGTCGCACCGCCATAAACTGTCTGCAGCATCGGCGTTTCCACTTCGAGGAAGCCTTCGGCCTCCATGAAGCGACGGATGCCGGACAGGATCTTCGAGCGCTGCAGGAAGCGCAGCTTGGAGTCCTCGTTCGCCAGAATATCGAGATGGCGCTTGCGGTAACGCAGCTCGATATCGGAGACACCGTGCCATTTTTCCGGCATCGGCAGCAGCGACTTGGTGAGCATGGTGATTTCTTCGGCGTTGATCGTCAGCTCGCCGCGCTTGGTGCGGCGCACCTTGCCGGTTACGCCGATGATGTCGCCAATGTCGATCATCGGCAGAAGATTGCGCGCCGTTTCCGGCGTCGTATCTTTGTGAGAGAAGATCTGCACCTTGCCCGAGGCGTCATGGATATCCATGAACATGCCGGAATTGCGCGACGAATAAACGCGGCCCGCCACCGTTACCGTGTCGCCGGTTTCCGTGTCCGGTTCGATATCGGCATATTTTTCCGCCAGCTCCGCATTGGTCAGCGTGCGATGGAAATGCGCCGGATAGACATCGCCGATCTGCTCGCGCAGCAGCGCAAGTTTCTGGCGGCGCACTTCGGTGGCGTCGGAGGAAAGGGCGGTGGTTTCGGTTGTCTTGTCGTTCATTGTTCAATCCTGTTGCGGCGTTGCCGCGGCGACAATTGCCTCCCGTATCCCTCATTCCTGTGCTTGTCACAGGAATCCAGTGCGCCCAAGTCCTTGGCGCGGGAGACCTCAATTCATTCTTTCACGGCGCCGACGCGCCGTGGCTGGATTCCTGTGACAAGCGCAGGAATGAGGGGTGGATCTAAAACCCGCCCCGGCAGGCATCAAGCACCGCTGCCAACCATCGTGGCCACAACGGCAATAGCGACCTTCAGGCGCTGGCGCACCACGGAGCGGCCGAGCAGCGCCATCGAGTCAAACAGCGGCAGCGAGCGCGAGGAGCCGGAGACGGCGACGAAGAGCGGCGGCGTGACGACGCGCAGTTTCTTGCCCGTGCGTTCGGCAATGTCGCGCAGCTCGGCCTCGATGGCTTCAACGTTCCAATCAGGCATTTTTTCCAGATCGGTGGCAACCGTGGTGAGGATTTCGTGGATTTCCTCGGGCTTGCTTTTGAGACCGGCAAAGGAGGCGGGCGTCAGGCCAACGTCGCTCGAAAGCAGGAAGCCGGCAAGGTTTGGCAATTCGCCGAGCTTGGAAATGCGGCTCTGGGCAAGCTTCAGGCCTTCGGTCAGGCGGGAATTTTCCATCGCCCATTCCAGCGTGCGGGCGATGAAGTCCTCAGGCGTGAGCTTTTCGCGCAGCCAGCGGCCGTTCAGCCAGTCCAGCTTCTGGATATCGAAGATGGCGCCGGCCTTGGAAAGTGCTTCCGGATCGAACTTCGCGGCCAGCTCTTCCATGGTCAGCAGCTCTTCGCCTTCGGCGATCTGGATGAAGAACAGGCCGAGGAAGTTCATCAGCGCTTCCGGCAGGTAGCCGAGCGCGGAATAATAGGAGATCGACGTCGGGTTCTTGCGCTTGGAAAGCTTCGATTTGTCGGCGTTGCGCATCAGCGAAAGATGCATGAACGTCGGCTGGTCCCAGCCGAAATAACGGTAAAGCAGGATGTGCTTGGGCACTGAAGCCAGCCACTCTTCGCCGCGCGCCACATGGGTGATCTTCATCAGATGGTCGTCGATGACGTTTGCCATGTGATAGGTCGGCATGCCGTCGGCCTTGATCAACACCTGCATGTCAACCGAATCCCAGGGGATCGAGACATCGCCGTAAACGCCGTCATGGAAATCGCACGAACCTTCGGTCGGGATTTTCATTCGCACGACGTTGGCTTCGCCGGCGGCGACGCGGCTGGTCACTTCTTCAGCCTTCAGGTGGAGGCAGAGACCGTCATATTTTGGCGGCTTGCCAGCGGCGCGCTGCGCTTCGCGCATTTGCTCAAGCCGCTCGGGCGTGCAGAAACAACGGAAGGCATGGCCTTTTTCCAGCAATTCTTCGGCATAGGGCCAGTACATCGGCTTGCGCTCGGACTGGCGGTAGGGACCGTAGGGGCCACCGACGTCAGGGCCTTCCGACCAGGTGAGGCCGGTCCAGCGCAGCGCCTCCAGAACCTTCTGCTCATATTCCAGCGTCGAGCGGGTGGCGTCGGTATCCTCGATGCGCAGGATGAACTCGCCGCCGTGTTTCTTGGCGAAGAGATAGTTGAACAGCGCGATGTAAGCGGTGCCGACATGCGGCTCGCCGGTGGGGGAAGGTGCGATGCGGACGCGAACGCCGGAAGTGGTCATGAAATTCACTCGTCGTGACGGGGTGGTGACATCGGGGCGGCTTCACCCTTCTATCACGAAGTTTTCGTTTGAATGCGGCGGGAAAGGGTGCGGAAAGGCGTGTTGAACGCACTTTTGCATATTTCCGTTCGGCATCGGCTTAGGCCATATTATGCCGCAGGCGTCAAGGAAATATGGCGCTTGCGATGTCTTCGCCCGGACGTAAACCGCCCCTAATTCACCGGCCAGACATAAAGCAGCATCGGAATGCTGGCAATGACGATCATGATCGACAGCGGCAGTCCAAGGCGCGGATAATCGCTGAAACGATAACCGCCCGGACCCATGACCAGCGTGTTGCACTGGTGGCCGATGGGCGTGAGGAAATCGCAGCCGGCGCCGATCGCCACCGCCATCAGAAAGGCCTCCGGCCGAAAGCCGAGCGTGGTGGCGAAACCGGCGGCGATGGGTGCCATAACCAGCACGGTTGCAGCATTGTTGAGGAAGGGCGTTACCGCCATGGCAGTCAACAGGATCATGCCGAGTGCTGCGAAGGGCGGCAGTCCTTGTGCGGCATGGCCGAGCCAGGCGGCGATCAGCTCGCTGGCGCCGCTGGTGCGCAGACTGTCGCTGACGGGAATGAGGGCGGCGAGCATGACGAGGATCGGCCCGTCGATCGATTTATAGACTTCGGTCAGCGGTATCGCGCCGACGACGATCATCAGGAAGGCGGCGGCGAAAAAGGCGACGGATACCGGCACCAGCCCGCTGCCGGCGGCAATCATGGCCGCGGCAAGCACGATGACGGGCAAAAGCGCGCGGCGCTGCACCCCAAGCAGGATCTCCCGCTGCGCCAGGGGCAGCAGCGAAAATTCCTGCAAGACCTGTGGCAGGTTCTTGCGGCTGCCCTGCAGGAGAATGACGTCGCCCGCCTGCAAGGTCAGGTCGGAGAGCCGCTGGCTGACGCGCTGGCCGCGACGGCTCACTGCAATCAGATTGACGCCGCGGGTGTAGGATAGCGCCAGTTCGCGCGCGGAAATCCCGTTAAGAACGGATTCGTTGCTGATAACCGCTTCCATGGAAATAAGGTCGGCGGTCTTCTGGCCGTTCTCGGTGAGCGGCTTGCCTGACAGCAGCAGCTTGGCCTGCGAGACGATGCGGTCGAGGCCCTCCGGGTTGCCTTCGAGAAGAATGGTGTCGCCCGGCTTCAGATTGACATCGGGGAAGGGGGAGATACGCCGGGGTCCGCGCAGGATCGTGCTGGCGATTACGTCGCCATCCGCCTGTTTCAACAGCTCCCGCAGCGGCTTGTCGGCGTATGTGCTGTCGGCGGGAAGCGTCGCCTCGGCGGTATAGGCCGACTGGTCCAGAATATCTTCCATCGATGCCTGCTGGCGGTTGCGCACCGGCAGCAGGCGGTAACCGAAGGTCAGGAAGATGATGCCGATCACGGTCAGCCCGGCACCGACCGGGGTGAAATCGAACATCGAGAAGCTCTGCCCGGTCATTTCCTCACGCAGCCTGGAAACGACGATGTTGGGCGAGGTGCCGATCTGCGTCATAAGCCCGCCCAGAAGGGCGGCGAAGGCCATGGGCATCAGATAATAGGAAACAGGGCTGCCGGATTTGCGGGCGAACTGGAAAGCAACCGGCATCATGATGGCAAGCGCGCCGATGTTCTTGATGAAGGCCGACATGATGGCGACGACGATCATCAGAAAGGCCAGTTGCAGGGTTTTGGAATGCATCTCCGGGAAATATTTCTTGATCGTCATATCGACGACCCCTGAACGCGCCACGGCTGAACTGACGATCAGCGCGCTGCCGACGATGATGACGATATCGTCCGAGAAACCGGAGAACGCCTTGTCGAAAGGCACGACCCCAACCGCCACCGCCACCAGCAACGCGCTGCACGCGACCACATCATAGCGGAACCTGTCCCATATGAACGCGACCATCATGCCGGCGATCACGGTAAAGGCGAGGATCTGGTCGGTCGTCATGCTTGCTTATGCTTTCGAAGGAGAGACGGCGGGACGGACGCTTCCGGTAGGGATGTCGAAGAACGCGAGGCGGGGCATGCGGTTCCGACTGGCCGGCGCGTTCCACACGTTCGCGTCATACCGGCCTTGAGCCGGTATCCAGCCGCCGCGCGTCGGCGCGGCGGAAAGTGTCCCTTCAGCCCAAGGGCTTGGGCTGAAGGGATGCCGGATCAGGTCCGGCATGACGGTCAGGGCAATCAGTGCGGTTTGGCCGCCTGTGCTTTCTTGCGCTGTCTGGCGTTACGCGCCAGCATGTTGAGCAGTTCCACCAGCGCCGAAAACGCCATGGCGGCATAGACGTAGCCCTTGGGAACATGGAAGCCCATGCCTTCGGCGATCAGGGTCGTGCCTATCATCATGAGGAAGGCGAGTGCCAGCATGACGATGGTGGGGTTGCGCTCGATGAAGTTGGCGAGCGGTGTTGCGGCGAGCAGCATCACGGCAACGGCAAAGATCACGGCCACGATCATGATCGGCAGATGCGGTGTCATGCCAACGGCGGTGATGATGCTGTCCACGGAGAACACGAGGTCGAGCAGCAGGATCTGGCCGATGGCGGCGCCGAAATTCATCGCAACCGGGCCGCCCACCATGTCTTCCTTGTGATCTTCAGGATCGACATTGTGGTGGATTTCCTTGGTGGCCTTCCACATCAGGAAGAGACCGCCGGCGATGAGGATCATGTCCTTCCACGAGAAGGCGTGGCCGAAGATTTCGAAGACCGGCGTGGTGAGCTGCACGATCCAGGCCACAGTGCCGAGAAGGCCGAGACGCATGATCAAGGCAAGCCCGATGCCGATCTTGCGGGCTTTTTCGCGCTGTTCAGGCGGAAGCTTGTTGGTGAGGATCGAGATGAAGATCAGGTTGTCGATGCCAAGCACGACCTCCATGACGATCAGGGTGACCAGCGCCACCCAGGCAGCGGGGTCGGACAGAAGAGGGAGAACGGACTCCATCAGGGAATTTTTCCTTTCAGCAACAAGGCCACCCGAAACATTCGGTTCGTGGAATTTATAGCGCAATACGCGAGAAACAAGGAGACCGCGCCTGTGATAGGCAAGATTTCATCGAAATTTCGCGCAAACCGCGTATCAGGCCCCGTGCCGTTGCCGGTCCAGTCGCCCGTTGCTGAATGATTTCAGGCCTTGTCGGTTCCGTAAGCCGCCATGAACACCATGATGGCGCTGTCGATCACCCGGTCCAGCTCCTCTTCGGGAACCGGACCTTCGAGTTCTCCGAACAGGCGCAGCTTGAAGAAAGTGCCCGTGGAAAGCTCGATATATTGCCGGGCGGCAAGTTCGACGTCATCGACCTTGAGATGGCCGAGCGAGACCTGATGCTCGATGAAATCCTGAAGAACGGTGCGCACGTTGTTGGGTGCTGCGATGAAGAAACGCTGCGCCAGCTTCGGCATGCGGTCGATGACGCCGATCACCGAGCGCATGGCCGGTATCATTTCGGAGCAGATCATCTTGTTGGCGAAGGCCTTGCCGAACTGTTTCAGGCCGTCGCGCACCTCTTCGGTGCCGGCCAGAATGTTGCGCATGGAGGTCGCGAATTCCTGGCGGTGATGGTCGACAAGGGCGGCGAACAGGTCTTCCTTGTTGGAGAAATAGACATAGATCGTTCCCTTGGAAACGCCGGCTTCCCGCGTGATGTCGTTCATGCTGGCGGCATCGAAGCCCTTGCGCTTGAACACGCGCCAGGCGCCGGCAACAATCTGCTCACGCTTGGCCGGGTCTTCGCCCGCAGCAAAACGCCCGGCGGGGTTTCCCGGACAGCCCGTTTCGGTTTCCGTCTCCATATCCATGTCTTCACCTGCCATCGTTACCGGTTCCTAGCACTGCAATGGCGTAAAAAAAATTAACCGAACGCCGAACCAATCAGTTCGATTACACTTGATATGTGTCAGGAAAGGGATTATGTCAATCGAACCGAACGGTTCAGTTCGAAAAACTTTCTTCAATTTATCACGGTACAATCTCATGTCGGCCCAGAAGAATAGCGCGGTTCGCGCCGTCAACGATGCGGAAGAGGCGGACGTTTCCGCCAAGGCTGAGACCTCTCCGGCAAAGCCGGTGGAGGCCCCGCCGCAACAGCCGCCACAGACAATTGCCGCACCGAAGAAGAAGAAGCGTTCGCCGCTTCTGCCGATCTTTGCGATCGCCCTTCTCGCCGGCGCCGGCTGGTACGGTTATAACTGGTGGATCGACGGTCGCTTCATGGTTTCGACGGATGACGCCTATATACAGGGTGATATCGCGGTCATCGCGCCCAAGGTTTCGGGTTACATCGCCAAGGTGAACGTTGTCGAAAACCAGGAAGTCAAGGCGGGTGATCCGCTGGTTACTCTGGATGACGGCGACTATCGTATCGCGCTTGAACAGGCCGACGCGCAGATCCGCACCGAGGAACTGTCGCTGAAGCGCATCGATGCGCAGATCATCGGCGGCGAGGCAGCGCAGGAACAGGCCGTTGCCCAGAAGGGCGCTCTGGATGCGGCCCTTCGCGGTGCGGAAATAACCCAGAAGCGCGCCACCGAATTGCAGGCGAAGGATGTCGGCACCGTTGCCGCTTCCGACAGCGCGCAGGTCGCGCTCGATCAGGCCAGGGCGAATGTCGTAGCCGGCGAGGCGGCGATCTCGTCCGCGAAAGCCAATGTCGAGCTTCTTCGCGCCCAGCGCGAGGAAGCCGAAAGCACCATCCGTTCGCTGCAGCTTTCCAAGGACAAGGCGGCTCGCGATCTGGCCTTCACCGTGCTGAAAGCGCCTTATGACGGCGTTATCGGCAATCTGGCGGTGCAGACGGGCGATCTCGTTTCGGTCGGCAAGCGCCTTGCTTCGCTGGTGCCGTTGAACGAGCTTTATATCGACGCCAATTTCAAGGAAACGCAGCTGGCCCGCGTGGTGCCCGGTTCGAAGGTCCGCGTCCATGTGGATGCTTTCGACGACGAGACCATTGAAGGCACGGTCCAGTCGATCTCGCCCGGTTCCGGTTCGGTCTTCTCGATGCTGCCGCCGGAAAACGCCACGGGTAACTTCACCAAGGTCATCCAGCGCGTACCGGTGCGTATCGTCTTCTCAAAGGAAGATCTCGCCAAGCACAATCTGCGTGCGGGCCTGAGCGTCGTCGTCGATGTGGATACCCGCACGGCGCCGGAAAACACGAAAACGGCGCACGTTAACCCATAGGCCAACCAGGGCGTCGTTGAGGGCAAGATCATGGCGGCTACGGTTGTCGGCACAGGCGGGGTATCTGTCCCCGTCGATCCACCCATGGACAAGCGCAGGCTCATCGCGTTCTTCGCGATGGTCTTCGGCATGTTCATGTCCATTCTCGATATTCAGATCGTCTCCGCCTCGCTTGCGGAAATCCAGGCAGGTCTCGGGGCGGGCTCCGACGAGATCGCCTGGGTGCAGACATCCTATCTGATTGCAGAAGTCATCATGATCCCTCTGTCGGGCACGCTGGCGCGCATCCTGTCCACGCGCGTGCTGTTTGCCACCTGCGCCGCCGGCTTCACCCTGTCGAGCGCGCTCTGCGCCACCGCGACCAATATCGACCAGATGATCGTCTACCGGGCGATTCAGGGCTTTATCGGCGGCGGCATGATCCCGTCGGTCTTTGCGGCCGCCTTCACCATTTTCCCGCCCTCCAAGCGTTCGGTCGTCTCGCCGATCATCGGTCTCGTCGCCACGCTTGCGCCCACCATCGGTCCCACGGTCGGCGGTTATCTTTCCAACGCCTTCTCCTGGCACTGGCTGTTCCTCGTCAACATCATTCCCGGCATCATCGTCACCATCCTGACATGGAGCCTGATCGATTTCGACAAGCCTGAAACCTCGCTCTGGAAGAAGTTCGACTGGTGGGGGCTGATCTCCATGGCCGTCTTCCTCGGCTCTCTGGAATACGTGCTGGAAGAGGGCAACAACAAGGACTGGTTCAACGACGAGCATATCGTCATCGGTTCGGTGGCCATGGTCATCGGTGCGGTGGTGTTCTTCTGGCGTGCCTTCAAGGTGGACTTCCCCGTTGTGGACATCCGCGCCTTTGCGGACCGAAATTTCTCCATCGGCTCGCTGTTTTCCTTCGTGATGGGCATAGGGCTTTACGGGCTGACCTATCTCTACCCGCTCTATCTCGGTCGCGTGCGCGGTTACGATGCGCTGATGATCGGCGAGACCATGTTCGTTTCCGGTCTTGCGATGTTCTTCACCGCGCCGATTGCCGGCAAGGTGTCCACCAAGCTCGATCCGCGCATCATGATGGCCATTGGCTTCATCAGCTTCGGTTGCGGCACGTGGATCATGACGCATGTGACCACCGACTGGGATTTCTACGAGCTGCTGATTCCGCAGGTCCTGCGCGGTTTCGGACTGATGATGTGCATGGTGCCGATCAACAACATCGCGCTCGGCACGCTTCCGCCCGCGCGCATCCGCAATGCCTCGGGCCTGTTCAACCTCACCCGCAACCTCGGCGGCGCGGTTGGCCTTGCCGTCATCAACACCCTGCTGTCGCAGCGCACCGACGATCATTATGTGCGGCTGGCGGAACATGTCAGCTATTCCAATCCACAGGCGCTGGAGTGGCTGAACAATGTCGGCGCGAACTATGATTCCTACGGGCTGGACGGTGCTTCCGTCGCGATCAAGAAGCTGGTCGGCATGGTCTCGCAGCAGGCGTGGATACTCGCCTTTGCGGATGTGTTCTTCGCGCTGACGCTGCTGTTCGGCAGCCTGATCTTCATGACCGTGCTGATCCAGAAACCCAAGGCAGCGCCGCCACCAGACGCGGCGCACTGAACAAAATCCCCTCCCATCCACCGCAGAGCTGGGGCCGTCGGAAATGACGGCCCCTTTTTTTGTCTGGTTGCGATACTTTTCCGTCACGCCGGTCTTGAGCCGATATCCAGTAAGCCCAAGTCCTTGGTCCAGGGCTAAAATGACGGAAGTTGTTGGTCAGCCCCGATAGTCTGCAGCCTGTTGATTTTATTGATGTGTCTAAATCCTTGGGAAAAGCCGAGGGATGACGCCGGGCAAAGGCGCACACCCGCAGTTTAGAGATGGAAATAAAGCGAAATCATCATCTTGCTGAAAATGTGAGGTACGTACATCATTTTTCGGTTTACGACGGCGGCAAAGCTGGATATTCAAATGGCACGGGAGGAAACATGAAGCCGACAGTTCACGATATCGCCGAGCGGGCGGGTGTCAGCCTTGCCACCATCGACCGGGTGCTGAACATGCGCCCCGGCGTTCACGCCGCTACTCGAGCGCGGGTGGAGGCGGCGATTGCCGAGCTTGGTTATGTGCGCGATATCGCCGCCGCCAATTTGGCTAAGGGTCGCAATTATTCACTGGTCTTCATCCTTCCCGGCAACGACAATTCCTTCATGGCGACGCTGCGAGCCGAAGTTCGTGCCGCAGCCGCCCGTGCCCATCTGGAGCGCACGGCGATCCGCGTTATCGAGGTGCCGCCTTTCAATGCCGCGGCACTGACGGAGGCGCTGGAAGTCGCGCGGCGGGAAAAGCCGTCGGGCGTCGCCTTCGTCGCCACCGATTCTGAGGATGTTGCCGAAGCCGCAGACCGGCTGGCCGAAGATGGCATCGCCACCGTCACGCTGGTTTCCGATCTCTCCGGTTCGCGCCGCGACCATTATGCTGGCGTCGACAACGTTGCGGCCGGGCGCACGGCGGCTAGCCTCATGGGGCGCTTCCTGTCCGGGCGCGGCGGCGATATTGCGGTCGTTGCCGGCTCCATGCTGGTGCGCGACCATCGCGAACGCCTAGATGGCTTCCGCTCCGTCATCGAAAGCGAATTTCCGGACCTGCGACTATTGCCGGTCCTCGAAGGCCGGGACGATCCCGTCACCGTCGAGGCGCTGGTCACCAAGGCGCTTGCGAGCGACGCGCTGTCCGGCATCTACAGTCTCGGCGCCGGTAATCGCGGCCTCATCCGGGCGCTCAGGGCGTCATCGGGCGAAAGGTCGCCATCCGTCATCGCCCATGAGCTCACCGAAAACACGGCCAATGCGCTGCGGGAAGGCGTGCTCGATGCCGTGCTCAACCAGGATGCAGGGCATGAGGTGCGCAGCGCCATTCGCGTGTTGAAAGCGCGCGCGGATGGTCTCGCTGTCATTGCCGCGCAGGAGCGTATCCGTATCGACATATTCCTCAGGGACAATCTGCCCTGAGGAGAGCATTTCCAGGAAAAGTGGCCGCCGGTTTTCCGTCCGGAAATGCGGTGACCCTTAAAACCGCTGAAGTGGCGCAAGGAGCGCCGGAATGGAGAATTACATGTATCTCGGTCTCGATCTTGGAACATCCGGTGTCAAAGCCCTGCTGATGGACGGCGATCAGAAGATCGTCGGCTCGGCCAACGGCTCGCTGGAGGTCTCGCGCCCGCATCACGGCTGGTCGGAACAGGACCCGGCGGACTGGATCGCCGCCACGAAAACCGCAGTCGAAGGTCTGAAGCAGAAGTTTGCGAAGGAACTCGCTGCCGTGAAAGGTATCGGCCTTTCCGGCCAGATGCATGGCGCGACGCTGATAGACGCGAGCGGCAATGTGCTGCGGCCGTGCATTCTGTGGAACGACACGCGCTCCTATGCCGAGGCTGCCGAACTCGATGCCGATCCGCGCTTCCGCAAGATCACCGGCAACATCGTATTCCCAGGCTTTACCGCACCGAAACTGGCTTGGGTGGCGAAGAACGAACCTGAAATCTTCGCGAAGGTGGCCAAGGTACTGCTGCCGAAGGATTACCTGCGACTGTGGCTGACGGGTGAATATATCTCGGAAATGTCGGATTCCGCCGGCACATCGTGGCTGGATACCGGTGCGCGCAAATGGTCTGCCGATCTTCTGGCGGCGACCGGCCTTGAAGAAAAACACATGCCGTCGCTGGTCGAAGGCACCGAGGAGGCAGGTGTGCTGCGTGCCGAGCTCGCCTCGCAATGGGGCATTGCGGGCAAGGCCGTGGTGGCCGGCGGTGCGGGTGACAATGCCGCTTCCGCCTGCGGCATGGGCACGGTGAAAGAGGACCACGCGTTCGTTTCGCTCGGCACTTCCGGCGTGTTGTTTGCCGCCAACGCCTCCTATCTGCCGAAGCCGGAAAGCGCCGTACACGCGTTCTGCCACGCGCTTCCCAACACATGGCACCAGATGGGCGTCATCCTGTCCGCTACCGATGCACTCAACTGGTATTCGCGCCTCACCGGCAAGTCCGCAGCCGAACTGACGGGTGAACTGGGCGACGAGCTTCTGGCGCCGAGCGGCGTCACTTTCGCACCCTATCTTTCCGGCGAGCGCACGCCGCATAACGATGCCGCCATTCGCGGCTCTTTCATTGGCCTTTCGCATGAAAGTGACCGCAGGGCGCTGACGCAGGCCGTGCTGGAAGGCGTGACTTTCGCCATCCGTGACAATCTCGAAGCGCTGAAGTCGGCCGGCACCTCCATTTCCCGCGTCACCGCCATCGGCGGCGGTTCGCGCTCGGCCTATTGGCTGGCCTCGATCGCGACTTCGCTCGGTGTGCCCGTGGATATTCCGGCCGAGGGCGATTTCGGCGCCGCTTTCGGCGCCGCCCGCCTCGGTCTCATCGCTGCAACAGGTGCAGATCCGGTTGCAGTCTGCACGCAGCCGGAAACGGCGCGGACGATCGAGCCGGTGGTGGCGCTTGGCGATGCTTATGAGGAGGCTTACCAGCGGTATCACGCGCTTTATCCCGCCATTCGGCCGCTTTCGCATTGAGGTTTTGCGTGCGCCGTTCACCCCTCTCTGCCCTGCCGTGCATCTCCCCCACAGTGGGGAGATCGACAAGCGGCTAGGTCACGTCCTCCTGTGAGGTCGCGATCGAAGCGATTGAGCGCAACTTGCTGATCTCCCTCCTTGTGGGGGAGACGTCCGGCACGACAGAGGGGGTAAGCGGCCCGCGCAGACCTCGAATTTTTGAACACCACCTAAACCCACCCCAGAGGAGGAACCATCCAATGAGCACAGGCTTCTTCGGCGATATCGCCAAGATCAAATATGAAGGCCCCGACAGCACCAACCCGCTCGCCTTCCGCCACTACAATCCCGACGAGATCGTTGCCGGAAAGCGTATGGAAGATCACCTGCGCTTTGCCGTGGCTTACTGGCACACCTTCACCTGGCCGGGCGGCGACCCATTCGGTGGGCAGACGTTCCAGCGTCCGTGGTTTGAAGACACCATGCAGGCCGCCAAGCTGAAGGCCGATGTCGCCTTTGAATTCTTCTCGCTGCTCGGTTCGCCGTTCTATTGCTTCCACGACGCCGATGTGCGCCCGGAAGGCAGGAACTTTGCCGAAAACACCAGGAACCTCAACGAGATCGTCGACTATTTCGCGCAGAAGCAGGCTGATACCGGCGTAAAGCTTCTGTGGGGCACGGCGAACCTGTTCTCCAACCGCCGCTTCATGTCGGGTGCCGCGACCAATCCGGACCCGGATGTCTTCGCATTCTCGGCTGCGACGGTGAAGACCTGCATGGATGCCACCAAGAAGCTCGGCGGCGCCAATTACGTGCTATGGGGCGGTCGTGAAGGTTACGAAACGCTGCTCAACACCGATCTTTCGCGCGAGCTGGATCAGCTCGGCCGCTTCCTCAATCTGGTTGTGGAATACAAGTACAAGATCGGTTTCGAAGGCACGATCCTGATCGAGCCAAAGCCGCAGGAGCCGACCAAGCACCAGTACGACTACGACGTCGCAACCGTTTATGCGTTCCTGCAGAAGAACGGTCTCGAAAAGGAAGTGAAGGTCAATATCGAGCAGGGTCACGCCATCCTCGCCGGCCATTCCTTCGAACACGAACTGGCCATGGCCAATGCCTTCGGCATTTTCGGCTCCATCGACATGAACCGCAACGATTACCAGTCTGGCTGGGATACCGACCAGTTCCCCAACAACGTACCTGAAATGGCGCTGGCCTATTACCACGTGCTGGCCGGCGGCGGCTTCACCAATGGCGGCACCAACTTCGATTCCAAGCTGCGTCGTCAGTCGCTCGATCCGCAGGACCTGCTGATCGGCCATATCGGCGGCATGGATTGCTGCGCCCGCGGTCTGAAGGCGGCAGCGAAGATGATCGAGGACGGCGCGCTGTCGAAGCCGCTTTCGGAGCGTTACGCGAAGTGGGACGCACCTGAAGCCCAGAAGATGTTGCGCGGCGAGCTGAAGCTCGAAGAAATCGCAGCGCTGGTCGAGCGCCAGGATATCAACCCCGAGCCGAAGTCCGGTCGTCAGGAATATCTGGAGAACGTCGTCAATCGTTACGTTTGACGGGCTGGTACGTTCATAAACAAAGGACGGGGGAGCATCCCCCGTCTAGAGGCTGGTTAAAGCCGCAAAACCTCTCCTCCGTCATCCTCGCGACATGCCCGAGGATGACGTCGTATCTGCGGTGTACGGCCCCCGTGCGGTCTCCGGGCCCGATGCTGCAGATAACATTCCATAAAGTGAGACTAAGAAGGTTGCGATAGCCGGATTAGGGGGCATGCTCACCGTCTGCTGCCAAAGGCGAGAACAATTCCGCGCCACCCCTCCTTTCTTTCCAGTCAGTTACCGCAAAACCTTTCCCCGCATGTCCCCACCCGTCCATTTTGCTGCATTATTCCCCTGCAACCGGAACGGAAGGGCGATACGCGCGGCGCCTTTCGCGGACCGGCTGCCGGCATCGACAAGCGTGGTTCTGGCAAACCGCGTTCCGGAAAGGCGTCCCGCAATTGCCAGCAGCGGGAAGGGCCGATCCGGTAGGTGTCGTGAAAAGGCTGTCACCGATGGACCGGCATTCCGGTCGGACAAGGCGCGGCCCGGCAGATGCAAGACTTTCCACCACACTCAACTCCCATCCGCATTTGCCGGGCTGTCCTTTCTCCCGCCGCCGGGAAACCGTTGCGGCGACTTTCGTGTACCTAAAGCGCTTTGGATATCTTAACCGCGCTGCTGAAACGTTGCAGATTTTGCGTGCCTGCGGCTGTACCTCATTGCTGACTTGGTCTAAACCGCTCTCCATCTTTTGACGCTCGATGGATGACGAAAGGGCCTATCCGATGACCGATCACAAAGCGCTTGCAGCCCGTTTCCCCGGCGATTTCCTGTTCGGCGTGGCGACCGCCTCCTTCCAGATCGAGGGTGCCACCAAGGTTGACGGCCGCAAGCCATCCATCTGGGATGCCTTCTGCAACATGCCGGGACATGTCTTCGGGCGCCACAATGGCGACGTTGCCTGCGATCACTATAATCGCTGGGAGGATGATCTCGATCTCATCAAGGAAATGGGTGTCGAGGCCTATCGTTTCTCCATTGCCTGGCCGCGCATCATTCCCGATGGCTTCGGTCCGATCAACGAGAAGGGGCTGGATTTCTACGACCGCCTCGTCGATGGCTGCAAGGCGCGCGGCATAAAGACCTATGCGACGCTTTACCATTGGGACCTGCCGCTGACACTGATGGGCGACGGCGGCTGGGCCTCGCGTTCCACCGCCCATGCCTTCCAGCGTTACGCCAAGACCGTCATGGCACGGCTGGGCGACCGGCTGGATGCGGTGGCGACCTTCAATGAGCCCTGGTGTGCGGTTTGGCTCAGCCATCTCTATGGCATTCATGCGCCGGGCGAGCGCAACATGGAAGCAGCCCTTGCGGCCATGCACCACATCAACCTTGCCCATGGTTTCGGCGTCGAGGCGTCCCGCCATGTTGCGCCCAAGGTGCCGGTCGGACTGGTGCTGAACGCCCATTCCGTCATCCCGGCCTCCAATAGCGACGCCGACCTGAAGGCAGCTGAACGGGCATTCCAGTTCCACAACGGCGCGTTTTTCGATCCGGTCTTCAAGGGCGAATATCCGGCCGAAATGATGGAGGCCCTGGGCAGCCGCATGCCGGTGGTGGAGGCGGAAGACCTGTCCATCATCAGCCAGAAGCTCGACTGGTGGGGCCTGAATTATTATACACCGATGCGCGTTGCCGACGACGCCACCGAAGGTGCGGAATTCCCCGCCACCAAACCAGCCCCGGCCGTCAGCGATGTCAAGACCGATATCGGCTGGGAAGTCTATGCGCCGGCGCTGCACTCGCTGGTGGAGACGCTCTACGAGCGCTACGAGCTGCCCGATTGCTACATCACCGAAAATGGCGCCTGCTACAATATGGGCGTCGAAAACGGCGAGGTGGATGATCAACCCCGTCTTGACTATTACGCCGAACATCTTGGTATCGTTGCTGATCTGGTGAAGGACGGTTACCCCATGCGGGGTTACTTCGCCTGGAGCCTGATGGACAATTTCGAATGGGCGGAAGGGTACCGCATGCGCTTTGGCCTTGTGCACGTGGATTACGAAACGCAGGTTCGTACGTTGAAGAACAGCGGCAAATGGTACAGCGCGCTGGCATCGGGTTTTCCGAAGGGGAACCACGGTGTGATGAAGGGGTGAGGCTTTCTCCCTCATTCCTGTGACAAGCACAGGGATGAGGGTGGAAAGGCTGGCTCGTGTGTGAACTTTACCTGCTGTATTCCTCACCAGGAAAGTACACGATCGCTCTCCCCAATAAAGTTCTTCCACCTTACTATCAGTTTTCCAAACTTTTTTGCCAGTTACCCGGCAGTGCCTGCTTGCGCCTGCCATCCTGTCTCCTATGTCAGGCAGGCTACGCAGACGTAGCGCCTGCTGCTGCCTCATCCGGAGCGGTGCGGGCTGGTCCTCCCAGGGAAAACGAACATGCTTATCGAAAAACTCAACTGGCGTTATGCCACCAAGAAAATGGATCCTTCCAAGACTGTTGCGGAAGACAAGGTCGAGCGCATCGTCGAAGCCGCCCGGCTGGCGCCTACTTCCAGCGGGTTGCAGCCGTTCGAAGTCATCGTCGTTACCGATCCGGAAGTGCGCGCAAAGATCCGCGAGATCGCCTGGAACCAGGCGCAGGTGACTGAAGGCTCGCATCTTCTGGTGTTTGCGGCGTGGGATAACTACACGCAAGAGCGGATCAACCATATGTTCGATCTGGTCAACGAAGAACGTGGCGTCAAGAACGAGGGCTGGGAAGCGTATCGTCAGAAGCTTCTCTCCTCCTATCCGCAGCGTGATGAGCAGGTGAATTTCGAACACGCAGCCCGTCAGGCCTATATTGGTTTCGGCATGGCGGTGGCGCAGGCTGCTTTCGAGGGTGTGGATTCCACACCGATGGAAGGTTTCGATCCGGCCAAGCTGGATGAAATCCTCGGCCTGCGTGAAAAGGGCCTGCGCTCCGTCACCATCCTGCCGCTCGGATACCGCGAGCCGGAAGGCGACTGGCTGGTGAACCTGAAGAAGGTCCGCCGCCCGCTTGAGGAATTCGTCAGCCGCGTCTGATTTTCACGCACTCGCGAAGTCTTGACTGCCGCAGGGCCGCACAGACGGCTTTGCGGTAGATTTTTTCTCTGATTTCAGATAATTGAAAAATCATCCCTGTTAAAAGATGGCGCCTGCGGGCAAGTATGCGCCATCGAATTGCCGATCCCCGGCATTTCTGAGTGAAAGCCTGACGAAATGACCCGGAAAATCAGCTGTCATCGAATGTGCCGGAAGGCTGCATGAAGAGAGCGGTTCAGCACCGCAACAGGATTTTTTGAGACCCGATCCGTCAAGAGTTTTCGCAGAGTTCCCAATGAGTTTTTCATCCAACGCGACATCGCTCGCGCGCGCACCGCAGACTGCCAAGGACGCGATGGTCACGTTTGAAGGCGTGACCAAGACCTTTGGCGGCAGCGATGGCAAGCCGGGCTTCGCAGCCCTCGCCGGCATTGACTATGTCGTGCCGAAGGGTTCCATCACCGGCATAATCGGCCGCTCTGGTGCCGGCAAATCCACCCTCATCCGCCTCGCCAACGGCCTTGAAAAACCGTCGTCCGGCCGGGTGGTCGTCGACGGCGTCGATGTTGCCGCCCTTGATGAGAAGAGTCTGAGGACCCTTCGCCGTTCCGTCGGCATGATCTTCCAGCACTTCAATCTCCTGTCGTCGCGCACCGCTTTCGACAATGTGGCGCTGCCGCTAGAAATTGCCGGTCTCGGTAAAAAAGAGATCGAAACGCGGGTAACGCCGCTGCTCGAACTCGTCGGCCTTTCCGACAAGGCGAAGCGTTATCCGGCGGAACTGTCGGGTGGGCAGAAGCAGCGTGTCGGCATCGCCCGCGCGCTTGCGACGCAACCCAAGCTGCTGTTGTCGGACGAGGCGACGTCCGCGCTCGATCCGGAGACGACCCAGTCCATCCTTGAACTCCTGAAGCGGATCAATGCCGAACTTGGGCTGACAGTGCTGCTCATCACCCACGAGATGGAGGTGGTGAAGACCATCGCCTCGCAGGTCGCCGTCATCGACAGGGGCCTGATCGTGGAGGAGGGGCGCACCTTCGATATTTTCACCGCGCCGAAACACGAGACGACCCGCAGCCTGCTGTCGTCCTCGGTCGGGGTTAAGCTGCCGCACTGGGTTACATCAGGTTTGAAGCCGGAAGCCGCGGAAGGTGACCGCGTTCTCGTGCGCCTGGTGTTCTTCGGCGAAACGGCATTCCAGCCGCTGACCGCGCGTCTTGTTGCGGAAATAGGCCCTGACGTGAACATCCTTGCCGGCACCATCGAGGAAATTTCCGGTGAACCATTCGGCTCGCTGGTTGTGTCCTATCCGGCCACGGCGGAAATCACCGCCCGCGCCGGCCGCTTTTATACTGAGACCGGTCTTCACACGGAGGTGCTCGGTTATGTCGCCTGATATGCTTTTCAACCTTCTGTCGAAGGGTCTTCTGCAGACGCTGCACATGGTCGCGGTCGCCGGCATCGTCGGCTCCATCATCGGCGTGCCGATGGGCGTTTTCCTTGCCACCAGCGGCAAAGGCGAACTCTTCCCCGCGCCGATGACGAACCGCATCCTCGGCCTTGTCGTCAATGCGGCGCGCTCCACGCCCTTCATCATTCTGGTGGTGGCGATCATTCCCTTCACGCGGCTGGTCGCCGGCACTTCCATCGGCACCAGTGCGGCCATCGTGCCGCTGACGGTTGCCACCGTGCCTTTCATCGCGCGGCTGGTGGAAGCGGCGATCCGCGAGGTCGACAAGGGCCTGATCGAAGCGGCCCGCGCCATGGGCGCAACACCGTTGCAGATCGTCACCAAGGTCCTGCTTGCGGAAGCAAAGCCGGGCATCACGCTGGCGCTTACCCTCACGCTCGTCAGCCTCATCGGTTATTCGGCCATGGTCGGTGCTGTCGGCGGCGGCGGATTGGGTGATCTCGGCATTCGCTACGGCTACCAGCGCTTCATGCCTGACGTGATGCTGGTCGTGGTGCTGGTGCTGATCGTGCTCGTACAGCTCGTGCAGAGCGCCGGCGACCGGCTTGCCCGCAGCTTCGACAAGCGCACCCGCAAGAACTGATAAAACCGTTCAAGAACAACAAACCCAAGAACAACAAACCCAAGGAGACATCCATGAAGAAAATCATCCTCGCGGCTTCGCTCGCCGCTCTCTTTACCGCCGGTCAGGCGCTGGCCGAAACCATCAAGATTGGTGTTACACCTGCCGAGCACGCGCAGATCATGGAACAGGTCAAGAAGATCGCCGCCGCCAAGGGACTGGACATCGATATCGTCGAGTTCTCCGACTACGTCGTGCCGAACCAGGCACTGGCAGACGGTGAGCTTCAGGCCAACTCCTTCCAGCACCAGCCTTACCTCGACAACCAGATCGCTGACCGCAAGTTCGATCTCGTCAGCGTCGGCACTACCATCACCACGCCGATGGGCGTTTATTCGAAGAAGGTGAAGAGCCTTGACGAGCTGAAGGACGGCGCGACGGTCGGTATTCCGAACGACCCGACCAATGGCGGCCGTGCGCTTCTCGTTCTCGCTTCCAAGGGTGTGCTCAAGGTCAAGGAAGAAGCCGGTCTGAAGGTAACGCCTGCCGACATCACCGAAAACCCGAAGAACATCCAGATCGTTGAACTTGACGCTGCGCAGTTGCCGCGCTCGCTGGATGACACCGACGCGTCGGTCATCAACACCAATTATGCCACGGCAGCAGGCCTGAACCCCAAGAAGGACGCCATCGCCATCGAAAGCGAAAAGTCCCCTTACGCAAACGTCATCGCCGTTCGTGCGCAGGACAAGGACAAGCCGTGGGTGAAGACGCTGGTGGAATCCTACCACAGCCCGGAAGTGAAGGCCTTCATTCTGGAGAAGTTCAACGGCACGGTCATTCCGTCCTGGTAATCAGGCCTGACACGATTGAAGTTGCAGCCTCTCCCGTTCGCGGGGGAGGTTTTTTGTTTGCGGGGCGAACGCATCCGCGGTTTTTATGAAAATCCCCCACCATTGTGGGGAGAATTTTTCTCTATTTCACCCCTACTGTCGTTTTATACCCGTTGTTTTTTGTGGCGTCGCCACAATCCAACTTAACGGCTTTTGAATGTTTCCTTCGCAAGATGATGCTTTCGAAGGGGATTTTATGCGGATTGCGCCGCGAAACATTGGGGAATATTTGCCGGTCGGGCGTAGAACCGCCGTCGGCGTCGTGTTGTCCACATTTGCGCTGGTGCTTCTCATTGTCACCGCGCTGGTCTTGTCTGCTCTGAGCCAGGTCAGGGAAAGAGCGAACTCGCTCGACAATGCCCGCTCGCGAGAGACAACGGCGGGCGCCCTTGTCACCTTCCGCGACCAGCTTGGCGCGACGCTGAACGACTACGCCGCCTGGGACGATGCTGCCGACTATGTCTACGCCCCCGACAGGTTCGACTGGGTGGCGAGCAATTACGGCGAGATGACGGTCAACAGCGATCTTTTCGATACCGCCGTCGTCCTCGACGAAGACGGCAAGGTCCGCATGGCCTACCAGAACGGCAAGCCGGTTGCCTGGAAGCCCCATGACTATTTCGCAGAAGGCCTCAAGGAGATGATCGAACGGGTGCGCTCCATGCGTCCCGGCATCGCGTCGCAGGTCACCGGTTTCGTGAAAACCCGCGACGGCGTCGCGGCTACGGGTGTCGCGCTGGTGCGGCTCAAATCCGGGGTCTTGCCGCCGGTCGGGTCCGAGCGGCGATATCTGATTTTCGCGCGTCATCTCAAACAGGCGACGGTAGACAAGCTGGCCCGCAACTACGTCATCGATGGTCTGCAACTGCAATATGGCGACGGACCGGCGACCAACCATGTGGATGTCGTCAATCCGCTTGGCGATGTGCTGGCGCGGCTCGTCTGGCGCTCGCAGCTGCCGGGGGACGTGAGCTTCCATGAGGCCCGGCCGGTCGTCTTCACGGCACTCGGCATTGCCGGAACGTTCTTTCTCGTACTTCTCATCATCGGTTCGGCGACGCTCGACCGGCTGAAGGCTGACGAGGCGGCGGCGAGGGAAGAGGCGCTGCGCGATCGTCTGAGCGGGCTCAGCAACCGCGCCGGGCTGTTTTCCAAGCTGAACCGCATGGTGGGCAAGGCCCGCCACGACAAGACCGATATCAAGCTGCTTTACCTCGATCTTGATGGTTTCAAGGAGATCAACGATTCCTACGGTCACGCTGCCGGCGATCGGCTGATCAAGGGCGTTGCGGCGGCGCTCAGGGTGCTTGTGCCGGAAGATGCCGTGCTCGCGCGGCTCGGCGGCGATGAATTCGCCATCGCCATTCAGGGCAACGACGTGTGGTCGGAAGGCCGCAAGCTCTGCCAGGCGCTGCTCGAACTGTTCACCGAGCCGTTCAGCATCGGCGAGCGGGTGGCGAGCATCGGTTGCAGCATCGGCACTTCCGTCTCCAGAGCCGGTGATATCAACGGTGAGGAACTGCTGCGCCGCGCCGACATGGCCATGTATCAGGCCAAGGAAAACGGGCGTGGGCGTTACGTCGCCTACGAGCTGAAAATGGATGCGCTGCGCGAGGAAAAGCTGCAGCTTGAGGCCGATCTGCGTTATGCCATCCTGAATGACGAGATATCGGTGGTCTACCAGCCGGTCGTCAACGCCGCCACGCGCAGTATCACCGGGGTGGAAGCGCTTGCCCGCTGGCAAAGGCCGGGATACGGCTTCGTGCCGCCGGATATCTTCATCGCCGCTGCCGAAACCAGTGGCCTTATCGAGCGGCTCGGCCTTCTGGTGCTGCGCAAGGCCTGCGAGACGGCGGGTCAATGGCCCTCCATCAAGCTCTCGGTGAATATTTCACCCGTTCAGTTCCGCAATCCGGCCTTTTCCGGCAACGTGGCGGATATTCTCGCCGCCACGCAGACGCCAACCGCAAGGCTGCGGCTGGAAATGACCGAGGGCTATTTCATCCAGAATCCGGAGCGGGCAAGTGCGGCAATCGACAAGCTGAAACAGCTTGGCCTGCATATAGCGCTCGACGATTTCGGAGCCGGTTTCGCCAGCGTCGGATATCTGCGCCGCTTCGGTTTCGACCGCATGAAGATCGACCGGTCGCTTGTCATGGCCCTGGAGCAGGGTGGGCGGTCACTGGAAATGTTGCAGGCAACCGTGGCGCTTGCGAAATCTCTCGATATCCCTGTCACGGCGGAGGGCGTCGAGACAGAAGAACAGGCGGCTATCTTGCATCTGTGTGGCTGTGACGAATTGCAGGGCTACCTGTTCTCAAAACCCGTCGCCGCTGAAGAGATTACCGCCATGCTGGAGGAGCAGACGGCGCCGCTGTTTGCGCTTCGGGCAGGGGCAAAAGGGTGATCCACACTCTGCCACCCCGGACCTCATCCTGGGCCAGAGCGATCAAGTCGTTAATCGCGTAAGAGCCTTCTCACCGTGAAGACGTGCCGTGACTGGATGCCGATCCGCTTTAGCGCCCCAGATGGCGCTCGCCGCGCTTCTTTGCCAGTTCGATCTGCTGCTGCCGGTCGCGGAACCTCTGGCGATCCTCTTCTGTCCGGTCGTCGTAACAGCTCGGGCAGGACACACCTTCCTCGAACAACGGGGATTGGCGCACCTGCGATGTGATCGGGTTGCGGCAGGCGTGGCAGAGCTTGTGATCGCCTTCGGCAAGACCGTGGACGACGGAGACGCGCTCGTCAAACACGAAGCAGGCGCCTTCCCACAGGCTTTCTTCTTCCGGCACCTCTTCCAGATATTTCAGGATGCCGCCCTTGAGGTGATAGACCTCATCGAACCCCTGTTCCTTCATGAAGGCGGTCGCCTTTTCGCAGCGGATGCCGCCGGTGCAATACATGGCGATCTTCGGCTTGTTGTGCAGGCCGGGATTGTTCTTTACCCAGTCGGGAAACTCGCGGAAGGTCTTGGTCTTCGGGTCCACCGCGCCCTTGAAGAGACCGATCGCGGTCTCGTAGTCGTTGCGGGTGTCGATGACGATGGTGTCCGGGTCGGAGATCAGCGAGTTCCAGTCGCGCGGATCGACATAGGTGCCGACGATGCGGTTGGGATCGATATCCGGCACGCCCATGGTGACGATCTCTTTCTTGAGCTTCACCTTCATGCGCACGAAGGGCATGTTCGATGCCCGGCTTTCCTTATGTTCCAGCGCCGTAAATTCCGGCTGCGCACGCAGGAAGGCAAGTATGGCGCGCACACCCGCATCCGGCCCGGCAATGGTGCCATTGATGCCTTCCACCGCCAGAAGCAGCGTGCCCTTGACGCCGTTTTCCCGGCAAAGCTGAAACAGCTCGTCGCGCAGGCTTTCAAACCGCGGCAGGCGGGCGAAATGATAAAGCGCAGCCACGAGAAAATCGCCAGTGGGGTGAGGGGCGGCTTCCGGGCGGGGGAGAATGGTGGTGTCGGTCATGGCCGCTGAAATACAGCGGCGGCGGCCGCAAATCAATATTTATCCGCCGCTGCCGGTATTTTGAAAATCGTCAAATTCTCAGTCTCTTCGGGCTTTCCGGTCTACTTCGCCGCCTGCCGCCATAAAAGGCCGACGATGCGGCTTTCGGTTCTGGCGGATTCGGAGAAGACTTCGTTTGCCAGCTCAAGGCCATCTCCGCGCAGCGCCTGCTGCCTCTGAATGATTGCATCGAGAAGCAGAGCCAGTCGCTCGCCATTGCCGAAACGCTCCGGTTCCCGGTCCGCAAAGGCTGCAAGGACCGAAAGATCGTGCTCGTGGCCGAGGATGTCGACCAGCCGCTTGGTGTCGGCCCGCTTGGCGCGCATGGCCGATGGCCAGAGGCGGCGCAGAAGGCCGAGATGCATCCAGTAGGCCTGGCCCGCCTTGCGCAATTCGTGGAAATGTTCGACGTCGGCCTGCTCATGGCAGTCGGTAAGTGCTTTACGCGCCCTCTTCCTCTGCTTCGCCCACCCGGTTTTCACCAGCCTTGTCACATCTTTAAGCTCGTCCGGCAGCGACACTGCCTTCAGCCTCTTGCGTGCTTCCTCGCAGCCGGCGATGGCGGCCGCAATGGCCTCGTCGAGACCTGCCTCATGTTCGATGGCGTGGTCACGGCGCTTGCGCAGGACTGTCGCGATCGATCGCAGCGCCTTTCCTTGCGTCGTGGAGGCCGCGAAAGTCTCGAGATACTCCACCGTCTCCACCAGCGCCGTCGCTTCCCGCGCAAAAGCGAGCGAGCGGGCGATGTCGCGAAAGCGGGCGTTTTCCTCTTTGCTGAAATCGGGTGCTGCCCTGGCGATGAGGCGGTAGAGGGCGCGCAGCCGCTTGAACCGCTTGCGGGCATCGTGCACCGCCTCATGGCGCCCGGAAGGCTGGTCGCGAAGGCTGGTTATCGCCTCTTCAATCAGCTCCAGTCCCGCGCGGCGGATTTCATCGTCGAACGGTTTGTTCGGGTCAATCCTGAAGGGCATCCGCCAAGTCTCCGTGGGGACAGTCCATGGCGAGCGACTGGTTGGAGAAGCGACGGTCGCCCGTTACCTCCTTGCCAAGCCAGGAGGGCAGATCGGGGTTGGCGTTCTCGTCGTCCATCTCTACCTCCGCCACGATCAGCCCCTTGTATTTACCCTCGAAAACATCGACTTCCCAAGTGAATCCACCGTGATCAACCGTGTGGCGCATCTTCTCGATCACCACGCCGGGGGCGCTGGCCATCAATTCTTCCGCGTCATTCAGTGGAATGGAATATTCATATTCATCGCGGACGAGCGAACTCGCGCCGATCTTGATGGTCAGTGTCGCGTCAAGCCCGTTGACGATCCTGACCCGGACCGAACGATTTTCCAGCGAGGCAACATATGCCTGCCGGAAAGCCATGCTATGCGTCACTTCATTACGCCATTCATCGCCTGCAACCAGAAACTTCCGCTCGATTTCCTTGGCCATGCTGTCTCCGTAAACCGGTGCGCCAGATTATCGCATGAAGACGTCATAAAGAAGCGAATAGATTGAAGTATCTGGATAAAAATGGTCTTGCCATGCCTCGACATCAAGGCCGGGGCAGGCTAATCGATAAACCGGATTTCAATCGTTTCAATCGCGCAAGGGAGGCTTATCTTGGCCCAGGACTCCGAAAAACTGCTCTCCATCCTCAAGCTGCAGCCGGTCGTGCCGGTGCTGATCGTGGATGATGCCGCTTCCGCCGTGCCGCTCGCGCGCGCTCTGGTCGCAGGTGGCCTGAAGGCAATCGAGATCACCATGCGCACGCCGGCGGCACTCGATGCCATCCGTGCGGTTGCGGCGGAAGTGGAGGGCGCCCATGTCGGCGCTGGCACCATCCTCAACGCCAAAGATTTCGAGGCGGCCGCCGAAGCCGGTTCCACCTTCATCGTCAGCCCCGGCATCAACAAAAGCGTGCTGGAAGCTGCGCGCGCCTCCAACGTGCCGCTGCTTCCAGGGGCCGCCACGGCAAGCGAAGTCATGGCGCTGCGCGACGAAGGCTACAAGGTGCTGAAGTTCTTCCCGGCGGAACAGGCCGGTGGCGCGCCATACCTCAAAGCACTGTCCTCGCCGCTCGCCGGCACGGTGTTCTGCCCGACCGGCAGCGTCTCGCTGAAGAATGCCAATGACTATCTTTCCCTGCCGAACGTCGTCTGTGTCGGCGGTTCCTGGGTTGCTCCGCGCGAACTGGTGGCAACGGCTGACTGGGCCGGCATCACCAGGCTCGCCGCCGAAGCCGCAGCACTGCGCGGCTGATCTGCCACTTCTTCAAGCCCGTTCACGAAGGCGTGAGCGGGTTTGTCATTTGTATTCGTGCCATGGCTCCCTATCTTCCCGTGTAGACTTTACCCTCACAGGAGATTTTGATGTTCGACGCCAAGAAGCTTCTTGAACAATTCCTCGGCTCACAGGTGCCGGGCCTTTCGGGAAGCGTCCGTGACAGAGCCGGGCAGGCCGCCGATATCGCCAAGAACAATCCGATGAAGGCCGGTGCGCTCGCCGCCGCCATTCTGGGCACCAAGACCGGCCGCAAGCTCGCCGGCAATGTCGCCACCATCGGCGGCGTCGCGGCCATCGCCGGTCTCGGTTATCTCGCCTACAAGAATTACAAATCCGGGCAGGCGCCTGAAGTAGCTCCAAAACCAGAGCCGGAGCTTCTCGCCCCGCCCGCCGATTCCGCCTTCCATCCGCAGTCCCCCGCCCTTTCCAACGATTTTGCGCTGAAACTCATCCAGGCGATGATTGCCGCTGCCAAGGCAGACGGCCATATCGACGAAAAAGAGCGCGCCAACATCATGGATAAGGTGCAGGTGTCCGGCCTCGACACTGAAGCCGAGCGGTTCCTCGAAAAGGAACTGGCCGATCCGCTGGATATCGACGCACTGGTGGCTGCTGCCCGCACAGAGGAGCAGAAGGTGGAAATCTACACCGCCTCGCGTCTTGCCATAGAGGCCGATACGCGGGCTGAGCGCGGTTATCTCGATCTGCTTGCCGGGCGGTTGGGATTGCCCGATGCGCTGGTCGATCATATCGAGTCGACGGTGGTGGCGGCGAAGGTTTGAGGTTAGAACAGGGGGGTGAACCACGCCCCCCTGCCGTATATGCACTGTTGTCATCCAGCCCCGCTTGGCCTAATCCTTCTCCCAGACAATGGGGAAGAGAATGCGCGATCTGAGTGATTTTAAGGGATGTCCGGCGCCGCAGCCGGTGACGCTGAAGGGCCGTTATGTGACGGCGGAAACGTTCGATCGCGACAGGCATCTTGCAAGGCTCTGGACTGCGCTTGGTGGTGAGGGGGTCAATGCGCTTCTCAAATATTTCCCGCAAAGCGGCTTTGCCGATGCTGCAGCCTTTGGTGACTGGCTTGTCAACGCGGGTGATAAACTCAACTGGCTGACATTGGTTTTCGTTGAAAATGCCACCGGTGACGTCGTCGGAATGGCAAGCTACATGCGGCCCGATCCCGCCAATGGCGTGGTCGAGGTCGGTTCGGTTGCCCATGGCGCCAGGATGAAGCGCTCGCCGCTTTCGACCGAAGCGCATTATCTGATGGCGAAACACGTTTTCGAGGATCTGGGTTACCGCCGCTACGAGTGGAAATGCCACAATCAAAACGAACCCTCCAAGATCACGGCGAAGCGTTACGGCTTCACCTTCGAGGGTGTGTTCCGCCAGCACATGATCTCCAAGGGTGCCAACCGCGATACGGCGTGGTTTTCCATGATCGACGGCGAATGGCCGTTGATTGGCAAGGCGTTTGAAATCTGGCTTTCGCCGGAGAATTTTACGGCCGATGGCGCGCAGAAGCGCAAGCTTGAGGATATCCGCGCGGAGCTCGCCCATGACCACGCCTGAAAAGAAGGCTGGCTCTGGCCGTAAAGACTGGTCGCCGGGCCTTGCAGCCGCTGGCATCATCCTTGGTTTTGGGCTGGTGTTTTACGTGATGCCGAAAATCATGCTGTGGCTGGGGGATTATTCGCCCTTTCTTGCGGCGGCGTTTGGCTCGGTGGTGGTGCTGTGCTTTTTCCTGCTGTTCTGGCTGCGCGCCCGCTACCAGCGCCGCCGCGACAGTCAGAACTGAAGCGACGCGCCAAGTAGCATAAGGCCCATCAAAAGCACGAACAGCGCACCGGCAATCTCGATCGCGTGGCTGATGCCTGCTGCCCTGCGGCTTCCGGGGCCAGCGAAGCGCACGGCAAGCCCCTTGGCCGAGACGGCCATGATGGCAAGCAGCGATACGGTGATGGCGGTACCCAGCGACATGGCAAGCACGGAAAGCACGCCGCCGAGAAAAATCCCGTTCAAGAGCGCAAAGCTCATGACGATGATGGCGCCGGAGCATGGCCGCAGGCCAACTGCGATGATCGCCGACCACGCTTCGTGCAGGCTGAAATTCTTGCCTTTGAGAAGCAGCGGATCGGGCGCGTGCGATTTTCCGCAGGAGACGCAAAGATCACCTGTGCCGCTATGGGCGTGGTCCGCGAAAACCGGCTTGCCCTGAAACCTGAGGCCCGTGCCCATGCCCGTGGTTCTGACTGGTGTTGCTTCTCCCGCAACGGCGAAGGCGGCAACCGGTACGCGCCGGATGCGCAGCGACCAGAGCTTGCGTAGCAGAAGCCAGGCGCCGAACAGCGCCACCATGGCAAAGCTGGCGATCTCCATTGCCTGCGTGGCTTTCGTCATCGTGATGGAGGTGCCGCGCAGCACGAGCCAGGCTGCGACAACGAGGCCGATGGCCATTGCGCCCTGAATGAGTGCTGAAATGAAGGAAATGAGAATGCCGCGTTTCAGCTGCGTTTCATTGGCGATCATATAGGAAGAGATGACAGCCTTGCCGTGGCCAGGACCGGCGGCATGAAAGACCCCGTATGCGAAGGAGAGGCCAACCAGCGATGCCATCGCCCAATTGTCTTCGCGCATGGCTTTCAGGGCACCGGTCAGCGCCCGGTAGAACATCTGCTGGTGCACGTTGATCCATTGCATCAGCGGCGCGAACGGCCCGCCAGGGGCAAAGGACGGCTCGGCCGAGCCTATGCCGAGCGGCGATTGCGCATGGGCAGCACCTGCCACAGCCAGCACGCAGATCGCGACGATGGTCAGGTGTCCGCAAAGGCGCCCGCTTCGGCTCAGCATGTCACCTCCAGCCGGGTGGCGAAGAGTTTGGTCATGTCGGTGCCGGTCGGGTCGTTGAAGAAGGCGTCGGTGAGCGAACTCTGGTTTTGCGAGATCACCTCGTCCGGGTCGGGACGCACGACATGGTGTTTGCAGGCGGCGAGATCCTTGCCGACGGTCGCCAGATCGCCGTCTTTCGCAAAATCGATCGCCGTATACATGGTCGGGTCCCACGCGCCGAAGCTGAGCTTGCCCTTGATGGAAAGCGGCGTGTTTGGCTTGACGGAAAAGAACATCAGGATCTGCTTGTCCTTGTAGTCCACATGAATGGTGTCGGGCTTTGCGAAATCCACCTGTTTTCCGTTGGCGGTAATGAAGGTGTAGTAGGAATATTCGCCGAGCGATTCACGCACGGTGTTGCCGATTTCGGCCAGCTCGTTCTTGTCCAGCTTCAGGTCGCCGTTCTTGTCGTAATCCATCACCACGCTTGCCGAGAACATCTCGTCGAAACGCCAGATGTTGCGCACCTCCTGGATGGTACCGTTCGGCCCCTCGACGATTTCCATGCGCGCTTCGGCGAAAATATGCGGATGTGCCGCGGCGGCAACGGGAATGGAGGTCAGGCCAGCCGCAAGGAGCAAAAGTCGTCTGTTCATTATCCGGTCTGTCCTGCCTTCGAATCTCGGAGCTGGATTCTAGCAGAAATTGGGACCGAATTTCGACCTGATATGCGCTTTGGTGATGTGGCTGCCCTATGTTTCAGAAGGTGCCGGTGAAACGCGAGGTGACGCTCGATCCGCTATAGGACAGGTCGGTGTCGCGCTCGCCATGCAGAAGGCGGTTGAATTCCACCTCCAGCTTGCTGTTCTTGCCGGTGTCGAAGGACAGTGTGGCCACCAGCCTGCGTTCGCTGGTGTCGTAATTGTAATAGATCCAGTCCTTGTGGACACGCTGCAGCGCCAGGTCCAGCCCCACCTTGTCGGTGAGCTTGCTTTTAACCACGAACTGCCAGCGGCGGTGGAACTCGGCAATGGGATCATCAGGGTCGAAAAGTGCATAATCCTGGGAGAAGCCAGCACCGAAGGCGATGCGGTCCGTGGCCTTTACCTCGGCTTCGGCCCTGAGATAGGGCCGGGTGCGCTTCACCTTGTCGCTGATATCGTCGCCGGAAATGGTCGTCAGGCCCCCTTCGGCCAGAACGGCGAAGCGTTCGGAGAACTTGTAACCGTAGGCAAGTGATCCCCGCAACGTGCTGGCCGGAAAACGCTCGTATTTCTCCTGCTGGCTTTCCGGCACGACAATGTGGTCATAAGCAATTGTCAGTCCGGCCTCGCCGCCGGCCAGCGGGCGCACATGTTCGGCCTTGAGCGACAAGAGCGCTTCATTGGCTTCCAGGCGGGTTGGCTCGAAATAGGCCGGACGAAAACGCGCCCTGCCTTTCATCAGGCTGGCAAAACCCGCCGTCAGCGTGTTCTTTCCGCCAAGAGCAAGGATGCCGAGCTGTGTCGATGCCTCCAGCTTGTGGTCCAGTCGCCGGTAACCGATGTCTTCTTCCGGCAGATGCAGGAAGATATCGCCGGCATCGCTGCGTGTGCCACGCAGTTCCACGGCCCATTCCAGCCGCTCCGACAGACGCCTGGTCAGCCCCAGGCTGGCAATGGTGTTGTGTTCATTGGCAAAACGGTAACGGGGGAGGCGAACCTCCTCATGCTCGAGCGAATAACGCAGTTCCGTGCCATCAAGCGCGAACTTTCCGTTAAGCCCGAAGCCGGCGCGCAGCGAAATCGCCTTCAGCCGGTTGGTATCACCGAAGTAATTGGTGTCGTAGCCGATGCCGGTTTTATAGGTGATATTGTGTTCATCGGCGTTTTCCCCCGCCTGCGCACCGCAGGTGCAGGCAAGCCCAAGAACAAGCGCGATGTATCCTCCCAGCCGCATTTGCATCTCCGGTCTCTAATTAAGCAATATCTTATATTTGGATGGTTAATAAAGTTTCAGGGGCGATATATTGTCGAGGCCGGAAGTCATGGTGTATTCCACGGAAATTCCAGAAGAATAGACCGGTGCCAATCGCGTAAAACTTGATTAAAATCACCAGTATTAAAGTTAATTATTTATTGTAATATTAGGCTTTGCTTGAATTAGAATCCTCTAAATATACAGTTCGACTACGCCATGGGGCGTGATCAAACATAAGAGGAGAGAGAAATGATTGCCAAATTTGCTTGCATAGCCGCTGTTCTTACTGTCGCTTCCGTTGGTCAAGCCAATGCCGGTGGTCTGCTGGGCGGTATCCTGTCCGGAAACAGCAACAAGGGCGGCGCACTCGTCGTCGTGTCGCCAAGCATCGATCTGGGTGTCAGCGGTATCCTGTCCAATAACGGGATTCTGAACGGCAACAAGACCGGTATCCTGAATGGCCTTCTCAACGGCAACAAGACTTCCGTCGATGTCATCGACAACAAGAACGATGGCGGCAAAAAGCGTCGCCACTAATGGTGCAGATCGAAAATCGACAGGGATTTTCGGCGTGAACGGTGCGCGCAGGATATAAGCCGGAAGCAGTCCTCCAGCTACGTGTGTATGACACACGGTGCTTCCGGAAATAACAAACGGCGCATCGCATGACTGCAAGGGGGCCTTCGGGCTCCCTTTTTTTGTTTGTGTGGCCGCCAATGACTGCACACACAAAACTGCGGGATGGCCACTACTCATGAGGGTTTTGTGACGCGATTGCTGTCGTCATATGTCGGGACGCACGGTTCGGGGTCATCCGCGTGAGTTCTAATCTATATTTGATAAATATTGGCAATATTAACGGGAATACGTTCTGCAAGGGCCTTTTTGTCCGTACCGTTTACGCGATTTTAACCACGATGTTCTTCAATCTAGGGGTGCGTCAACCCCGTCATTACGCTGCGTTTCTGGTCGCGAAAACTCGCATCACGCAGGTGCCGGGATGGTATTTTCAAGGAGCTATCGCATGTTGAAACAATATCTTCTCGCCCTCGGCCTGCTCGGCATTCTTTCTGACGCATCCGTTGCCGCCGACGCCGTCGGCGATATTCCAGCGGCACCGGTCGTCAACGATGTTGCGCCTGCCTTTTCCTGGGAGGGTGTTTATGTCGGTGCCTCCGCCGGTTATGGTTGGAACCGCGTGAAGTCGACCACTTTCGGTGTCACCACGAAGCATGAATTTGACGGCGGCCGTTTTTCCGGTTTCGCTGGTTATAACGCTGAAGTGGCCCCCTCCATCATTCTGGGTGTCGAGGGCGATCTCGGTTATGCCTGGGGCGACAAGACCATCGTCACCAGCGAGGTTTCCGCAGGCCTGAACGGCTCCGCGCGTCTGCGCGCCGGTTATGCAATCGACCGGGCGCTGATCTACACCGCTGCCGGCTACACCGCGACGGACAGCGAAGTGAAGGCGCCCTTCGGTGAGGACAGCAAGGTGCTGCACGGCTGGACGGTCGGCGCGGGTGTAGACTACGCCTTTACCAACAACCTGTTTGGACGCGTCGAATATCGTTACAACGACTTCGGCAAGGCAACCTACCATACCGGTCCGATCACTTCGACCGGCGATGTCAGCGAACATGTCGTCAAGGTTGGCCTTGGCGTGAAGTTCTGACGGTTTTTCCGTCTTCGACAAGGGGCGGCGCAAGCGTTGCGACGCCCCGGTGCTCAGGGAAACAGGGGTGGCGTGCTTCGTGACGAACGAAAACACACATCGCCTTCCGCTCGGGCTTGAACAGCATACCCTTTTGGTGTGATGGTGGCATCAATCCACTTCCCGCTGCCGATCTCCAGTCGATTCCCCCATGCTACAGAAAAACACCTCGCCGGGCGTTTTTGATCGTCAGGCCTATATGATCGCCGTGCTGGTCTTCATCGCCGGCGGCACCAATGCGGCTGTTGTGCCATTTATCGGTTTTTACATCATACAGGTCCTTGGTCACCCGCCGGCCACGCTTGGTCTCTACAGCGTGACGGCAATGGTTGCTTCGATCATCGCCAGCCGCACTTATGGCGAACGTGTCGATGCCGGTGTGCGGGTGCGGCCATTGCTGCTGCTCTCTGTGTTCGGTGCTTTTATCGCAGCGGCAGCGGCGACCTCCGGGCATCTGGCATTGCTCGTGGCGGTGACGGCAACGGGAATGGGGCTTTCCAACGCCGCCAGTACCCTGATTTTCAGTTATGGTCGCTACCATGGTCGGGTAAAAGCACTGGATGCACCTGCCTATAACGCCTTTCTGCGGACAATGGTGTCGCTGGCATGGATGCTGCTTCCGGCCGCCGCCTATCTGATCCTCGATCTTGCCGGTGCGCAGGCCGTGTTCATGAATGCCATGCTGATGGCGGCCATCTGGGGCGGGCTTGCCCTTGCCTTCGTGCCGCGCGGCCAGACATGCCCGATGGAACGACGGAAAGAGGGCGACAACGATACGCGGCGCAACCTGCCGCTGTTGATGGCGGCGGCGGCCAGCTTCTGCATGTCTTTCGCCCACGCCCTGTGCGCCTCGGCCCTGCCGGTATTTCTGGTGCGCGAGGTGGGCCTGCCGGATTACGTGCCGGGCCTGTCGCTCAGCGTCAAATGCGCGATGGAGGTTCTGCTGATCCTGCTTGCGCCAAGGATCATGCGCCGGGTCAGCGCCCGCATCCTTCTTTGTATCTCTGCGGTGATGGCAATCGTCGCCTTCAACGTCATAGCCTCGGTCCAGACCCTTCCGGCCATGTTGTTCGGAGCAGCACTTGAAGGGGCCTATTACGGGCTTTGCGCCGGAACGTGCCTCACCTTCGTGCAGGGCTTTGCGCGCGGACGCACCGCGCGGGCGACCGCGCTCTACATGAATTCCATCTTCCTTGCCGGGTTGTTTGCAGTGCCGCTTATGGGGTTTGTGTCGCAATATGCAAGCTTCGGTACGTCGATCAGACTTGCTTCGGTTGGTGCAGGGGCAGCCCTGCTGCTGCTGTTCCTGACGCGGCGTCAGGTCAGCGAATAGCGAGACAACGCCGAGGTTTCTGGCGCTGACACCTATCAGCCCTCATCCCTGTGCTTGTCACAGTAAGCCAGTCGATGCGCGTCTGCGTGGCGAAAAGAGCCCCTTTCAGCCCAAGGACTTGGGCTGGCTAGATTCCTGTGACGAGCACAGGAATGAGGGCGGAGACTGAGCCGTATCGAGCCATCCGTCGAAACCGGACGTGCGCCTGTTGCTGTCCTTACGCCGAAATATCGACAATGCCGCAGTCGCCTGCCTCGGAGGCAAATGCGAGCAGTTTGCCGGTGGCGCTCCAGTCCATGCCGGTAATGGCGCCCTTGCCGGGGCGGCGAAGCAGGGCTTCCTTGCCATCCGCAAGCCGCACGCCGAGGATCATACCGTCAATGAAGCCAATGGCCAGCACATCTTCCAGCGGGTGAAAGGCGACATTGGTAGCCATGATGTTGGCGCGGCTGCCGAGTTCTTCGGGTGCCTTGCCCATCGGGCCGTCCTTGCCGGAAAACGGCCAGACGATCGCGGCCGGGGCACCTGATGAGGCGAGCCACTTGCCCTTTGCCGACCACGAAACGGATTTCACCTTGGCGGGATAACCCGTCATGCGCATATGGCGGGCTTCCATGCCGCCCTTGGTGGCCTCCATCTTCCAGCCATGCAGGGCGTTTTCCTGCATGGTGGTGACGAGGAACTTACCGTCAGGCGAGAAGGTGACGCCGGTATGGGCACCTTTCCATTCCAGATCGACCGGATCGCCTGCACTCGCCACCCAATGCAGCGTCACGCCGTTATAGCGTGCAACGGCAATGCGCAGGCCCTTGGGCGCGAAGGCTATTGCCTCCACCGTGCGTTCTTCCTTGAATTCCTTGACCGTGCCGTCCGAGAGGCGCACGAAGCTGGACTTGCCGACACCATAAGCGACCGCCTTCTGCGGACCGCCGGCAACAACGCCGACCCATTTCCGCGGCACATTGGCGATCTCGCTGAGGCTGCCATCATGGCCAATGCGCAGCACGCGCCCGTCCTCGCCGCCGGAAAGCAGCGTGGCGCTATAGGGGTCGCGGATGCAGGTCAGCAGACCCTCATGCGCCTCAGTGACCTTCTCGCCGCCATCCAGCCGGTGAATGGTGCCGGCGGCGGTGGCAAACAGCGGAATGTCGCCGAGAAAATGGGTCGAGACCACGTGGCCTTCGATATCAAGCGGGGCAACAGTCGGCATGGGGCATCGGTCTTTCGTCTATGTGTTTGTCATTGATGGATTTCGGTCGCAGACCAGGTCGGGAAGACCCGTTGGTGCGGTTTCAACCCGTGGCGTCAAGGTCGGTCCTCGGGTCATACCCGGGGATCACTCGACCATCCATATGCTGGCGGCAATGGCTCCTCGGGTCAAGCCCGAGGATGACGTCGAAAGTGAGGAAGGGCACCGAAAACGCCAAGGGTGGCACGGTGCCCCGTCAAGGATGTCAAGCCGTGGCAAGGCAGGCGTTGAAGCTCTTTTCCAGCTTTTCGCGGTCGAGTTCGCGGCCGATGAAGACAAGGCGGCTTTCGCGCTTTTCGCCTTCCTTCCACGGGCGCTGGTGATCGCCCTCGATGATCATGTGCACGCCCTGCACCACGTAACGTTCCGCATCGCCCTTGAATGCGATGATACCCTTGAGGCGCAGGATGTTCGGGCCGTCCGTCTGGGTGACCTTCTGGATCCACGGGAAGAAGCGCTCAGGGTTCATTTCGCCGCCGCGCAGCGACACCGACTGCACCGTCACGTCATGGATCGGGGAGGCCGCGCCATGGTGGTGGTGATCGTGGCCGTGGTCATGATCGTGGTGCGCGTGATCATGGTCGTGATGATGGTGGTCATGGCCGTGATCGTGCCCATGATCATGGTGGTGGTGGTCGCAATCAGGACCGCACGCGTGATCCTCGTGGCCGTGCTCGAGGAAGTGCGGATCGTTTTCGAGCGCACGTTCCAGATTGAAGGCGCCCTGGTCGAGAACGCGGGCAAGGTCGACGCCGGAACGGGTGGTCTTGTAGATGCGCGCAGAGGGATTGATGGCGCGCACGATATCCTCGATGCGGGCGACTTCTTCCGGCGAAACGAGATCGGTCTTGTTGACGATGACGACATCGGCAAAAGCGATCTGGTCTTCGGCTTCGCGGCTGTCCTTCAGGCGCAGCGGCAGGTGCTTGGCATCGACAAGTGCGACCACCGCGTCAAGCTCGGTCTTGGCGCGCACGTCGTCATCCATGAAGAAGGTCTGGGCGACCGGAACGGGATCGGCAAGGCCAGTGGTCTCGACAATGATGCCGTCGAATCGGCCGGGCCGGCGCATCAGGCCTTCGACCACGCGGATGAGGTCGCCGCGCACCGTGCAGCAGACGCAGCCATTGTTCATTTCGTAGATTTCTTCGTCGGATTCGACGATCAGATCGTTGTCGATGCCGATCTCGCCGAATTCGTTGACGATGACCGCGTATTTCTTGCCGTGGTTCTCGGACAGGATACGGTTGAGAAGCGTCGTCTTGCCGGCGCCTAGATATCCCGTCAGGACGGTGACTGGGATGGGCTTGGCTGGTGCTGTTTCGGTCATGGAAACCTCGCGTGGAGAAAGGCCGGTTGAGGCCTCAAGGAATAAGTGTCGACGTCCATATAGGCGCGACGTTCGGGCAGTTCAAAGGGATTCTGGCCGGTTTCGGCGCAGTTTTTCAAATTTTGTTATGAAATAACGTTATGTCAAAAGCGTGGACGTCTTCAAGCAGTTCGACAAGGCCCGAAACGGCATGGGAAATGATCCTTTCGCCCTTCTCGGCTGAGGCGGCCGCGGCGTTTCCGGCAACGCCATCCGGGTTCAGGTCGCTCATCAACCAACCGAAAGCGTGTGGACCATAGGCACGCAGATGCCTGAAACGGCTGGCGAAATCGCTCTGGCGGGAGGGGAAGTTGGCGGCTTTTTCCATCGCCACCCGCTCCGGGCAAAGCGCCAGCATGACCGACGTCTCGATATCTCCACCATGGATATCGATCGCCTTGTCTTCAGGCTTCACGATATCCACCGGCACGCCGAAACGAGTCCAGCTGGTGGCGACCGCCAGCATACCGAAGCGGGCGCGCGCCTCGGTGGCGACGATGGTCATTAATGGCGAATTGCCGCCATGGGCGTTCAACATCACGAATTTGCGCACGCCTTTTTCATATTCGGCCTTAGCAATGCCGAGCCAGCGCTCAACGGCCTCATCGTAACGCAACGACTTCGTGCCCGGCACATTCATGTGCTCGATGGAATATCCAACGGGCTCCACCGGCAGGAAGGAGACCGGCAGACCGGCGGGCAAAACAGCAGCCAAACGGGAGACAATGCCCGTCGCAATCAGCGTGTCTGTCTCGAAGGGCAGGTGCGGCCCGTGCTGCTCGTGCGCACCGAGCGGCAGCACTGAAATTGCACCTGTTGCGCGAAGATGAGGGTCTGTTACGTTTTCGTCGTGATAATGCGTGTATGAGTTTGGCATCTGGCAGTCCGCGCGTGCATTCGGTAAGGATTTCCAGCAACATATATCGGTTCCGCCACAGGGTAAAAGGCACTCGCATATGAGCAAGGACAAAACTGGGCATAAGGACAAGGGCGCCAAAAAGGACAAGGGCACCAAGAAAGTAAAGGACGCCAAAAAGAGGGATGAGAATTTCAACCCTGAGGAACTGGCGCAATCCATCACCCAGGCCGCCCGTTCCATGCGCACGGCGTTGAGCCACAGCCTTGCCGAAAGCGGCCTTTATGCCGGGCAGGACGGCGTTATTCTGGCGTTGGCGCAGGAAGGCAGCCTCACGCCTGGGCAGATCGCCCAGAAACTTGGTGTCAAGGCGCCGACCATGACGCGAACCATCGGCCGCATGGAAGCCCAGGGCTTCGTGGAGCGCAGTGGCGATGACGAGGATGGCCGCGTAACACTGGTGAAACTGACGGAGACAGGCCTGAAAAGCGTCGAACATATCAACGTATCCATCGCAAATTGCGGTGCGCGGGCGATTGAGGGGCTTTCGGCCAAGGACATCAGGACGGTGGTTAAACTTCTCAAGGTGATCGATACCAACCTTCAATAATTTGTTGAGTTTTTAAAAACCACTGTCTTTTTGTTGATATTCCTTAAACCGGTTGCGGATTTTGTTTAAATTGTTTAATTGCGATTTAAACAGAAACGTCTGTCAATGACATGGGTTTGGGGAGAAATGCCGTGGCACAAAAGATCAAACTGTCGACAATCGCCGAAAGCCTCGGTCTATCGACTGCCACCATCTCCCTTGCATTGCGCGACAGTCCGCTGGTCGCCTCTGACACTCGCGACAAGATCAAGGAACAGGCCCGGGCGCTCGGTTACATCTACAACCGCCGGGCCGCCAGCCTGCGCACCTCGCGCTCCGGCATTATCGGCGTGGTGTTCCACGATGTGATGAACCCGTTTTATGGTGAAATTCTCAAGGCCATCGAAACCGAGCTGGATCGCAGCCGCCAGACCTTCATTCTGTCCAACCATTATGATTCGGTTGAAAAACAGCGCACCTTCATCGAAACGCTGCTGCAACTTGGTTCTGATGGTATCATCATGTCGCCCGCCATCGGCACGCCGATCGAGGACATGACGCTGGCTGAGGAAAACGGCATGCCCGCCATTCTGGTGGCCCGCTCGCTCGAGGGCGTCGACATGCCGACCTATCGCGGCGACGACAGCTATGGCATTTCGCTTGCGACCAATCATCTGATCAGTCTTGGCCATCGCACCATCGCCATGGTTGGTGGTACCGACCAGACCTCGACCGGCCGCGATCGTTATCAGGGTTATGTCAACGCGCTGCGCAAGGCGGGAATCGAGGTCGATCCGAACCTGCGTATTCCCGGCCCACGCTCCAAGCAGGGCGGTTTCGAGGCCGCCGTGCATTTCCTGTCGCTGCCGCAGAAGCCCACCGCTGCCGTCTGCTGGAACGATCTGGTCGCCATCGGCCTGATGAACGGCATTTCGCGCGCCGGACTGGTGGCGGGCGTGGATATTTCCGTGACGGGTTACGACGATCTGGAGGAGGCGGCCATCGCCACGCCGGCGCTGACCACGGTGTCCAACGGACAGGCCGAGGTGGGGCGCCTTGCGGCGCGCGCGCTTCTGGACAGGCTGGCGGGCAGCCACGAGCCGGATGGCGTGCACCTCATCAAGCCGGAAATGCGCATCCGCCAGTCGACAGGGCCGGTGCGTCCGAGGGTTTGAGCAGCGTTTCTCTCTCTTTCGTCATTCCGGCCTTCAGCCTAAAGCCAGCCAGCTCAAGCCCTTGAGCTGGAAAGACTCTTTGCGCCCCGCCGACGCGCGCCTGAAGTCCGGCATGACGGAGGCGGGCGCGTAAAAAAACGGCATGAAACTTCCGTCTGCCCCCATAGCTTCCCCTTATTGCCCTTTTCACGGCCGCCGTTGTTTGAAAAGATCGCGGCCCAGAAGAGCGGGATGGCGAGTGGTTCGCCGATGAATCCGCTCTGACGATATCGGAATGCAATCAGGAGGAATATCCACCCATGTCTGACAGACAAGCCGTCGTTCTCGTTCCCGGCAAGATCAACCCGCGCGTGCTCGAACGCCTCGAAGGCAAGGTCGAGATCGTGACAGTGCCCGCCGGTGCTGAGCCGGTTCTGCCTGATGGCGCGGCTGAGCGCATTAATGCCATCGCCGTTTCAGGCGTCGTCAACGCCAAATGGATCGATGCGCTGCCGAAACTCGAGATCATTGCCAATTTCGGTGTCGGTTACGATGGCGTTGATGCCAAACATGCCGCCACGCGCGGTATCGTGGTGACCAATACGCCCGACGTGCTGAACGACGAAGTTGCGGACACGACGATTGCGCTGCTGATCAACACGGTTCGCCGTCTCTATCAGGCCGAAACCTGGCTGCGTGAGGGTAAATGGGTTGGCGAAGGGCCCTTCGCGCTTTCGCCGTTTTCCCTGCGCGGCCGCAAGGTCGGCCTGTTCGGCATGGGCCGCATTGGCCAGGAAATCGCCAAGCGGCTGGAGCCATTCAAGGTGGAGATCGGCTATCATACCCGCAGCAAGCGCGATGGCCTGCCCTATACCTATTACGGTTCGCTAAAGGAGATGGCGCAGGCTGTCGACACGCTGATCTGCATCGTGCCCGGCACCCCGGAAACGCACAAGGCGATCAACGCGGAAGTCCTCTCGGCACTTGGTCCGCAGGGCGTGTTCATCAATGTCGGACGCGGCTCCAGCGTTGATGAGGATGCGCTTTTGCAGGCCCTCAAGAGCGGTGCGGTGGGTGCTGCCGGTCTCGATGTATTCTACGCTGAACCGAAGGTGCCGGAAGCGTTCCTGTCACTGCCGAACGTTTCCCTGCTGCCGCACGTCGCCTCTGCGTCCATCCCGACGCGCAATGCGATGGCCGATCTGGTGGCCGACAATATTCTCGGCTGGTTTAGGGATGGCAAGGTGCTGACGCCGGTGCCGGAAACGCCGGTTAAGGGATAACACCTCTCCGCCGTCATCCTCGGGCTTGTCCCGAGGATCCAACTACGTAGCGTTAAATCAATCGGTTGCAGATGCTTAGGACAGGCCCGAGCATGACGAAAGAGGCAAAGTTCCGCGCTAACCCCGCCTCTGCCTATTCCGCAATCTCACTCGTCGCGACCCATCGTCCCTCGGCGAAGGACCGGGCCATGGCATGAATGCTGCGCTCGATCTTCAGGCCTTCCTCGAAGTCGATGATATGCGCCGTCTTGCCCTCGATGGCCGCGATCAGTTCCCGGCACTCGATGACCTTCAGATCGTTGAAGCCGAGCCCGTGGCCGGGTGCGGGGATGAAGCGGTCATACGGCTTGTGGTGAGGGGCGGCGAGAATGGTTCTGAAACCCTGCTCCTCCGGGCGCCCGTCCGTGGTGTAGAGCTGGAATTCGTTCATCCGCTCCTGGTCGAAAAGGATCGAGCCGGTGGAGCCGTAAATCTGGATGGCGATACGGCCCTTGCGACCCCAGGCCGAGCGGTTGGCGATCAGCACCGCCGAAATGCCGCCTTCGAGCTTCAGAAGCACGCTGGCAAGATCATGCGTTTCCACAGCGCGCTCGCCGCCGCCACTTAGCGGCCGCGTCTCGTAAGGCTTCACCATATCGGTGATCGCGCTTTCGGCATGGCCGAAAAGGGAAAACAGAAGTGACAGCGGATGAACAGCGAAATCATCCAGCGCGCCATAGCCGGAGGAGGCTTCGCTCTTCCAGTAGAAGGGCTGGGTGGCATCCGCCATGAAGTCCTCATCCATTTCCGCACGGACATGGTAGACATTGCCGATCGCGCCTTCGTCGATAAGGCGGCGCATATGGCGGATGACAGGGTTCTGGATGTAGTTGTAGCCCATGGCCGCCGCCTTGCCCGAACGGCGGGCCGCATCGCGCATCTTCACGGCATCCGTGAAGGCAGGCGCCATCGGCTTTTCGCACCAGACGTGTTTGCCGGCATCAAGGGCGGCAATCGCCATTTCGGGGTGAAAGGCATTGGGTGTGGTGACCGAGATCACATCGATTTCAGGGTCGGCAAGCAGATCGTGCCAGTCGCCGGTCGAGCGGGCGAAACCGAACTCGGCGGCCTTCTTCGCCGCAAGCTCGGGATTGACCTCTGCCAGTGTGACCAGTCGTGGACGCTCCACATCGCCGAAAACGCTGGTGACGTTGTTCCACGCCAAAGCGTGGCACTTGCCCATGTAACCCGTGCCAATAAGGCCAACGCCAAGAGCGGCCATGGTCTCTTCTCCCCTAAATCATTACGATGAAATCAATACGTTCGATTGCTTTTTTCTCTACGGCAATCGCGACGCGGACTTTCCTCGCCCCTCATTCCTGTGACAGGCACAGGGATGAGGAGGGTGCCGTGGACGCTGGCATGCCTCAGGGATTGTCGCGCTTGAAAATCCAGTCGTGATCGGGGTGGTTCTTGAAGCGCCATTTGCGCATCGGCCCGGCCATCACGTTCAGATAATACATCTCGTAGCCATAAGGCGCGCCGCAGGGGTGGTGTCCCTTGGGAACCAGCACTACATCGCCGTCCGCCACAGCCATGGTCTCGTCCAGCGACCCATCCTCGGTGAAAACGCGTTGGAAACCGAAACCCTGTACCGGGTTGAGACGGTGATAATAGGTCTCTTCCAGATAGGTCATATCGGGGTAATTGTCTTCGTCATGCCGGTGTGGCGGATAGGACGACCAGTTGCCCGACGGGGTGAACACTTCCGTCACCAGGAGACTATCGGCGACATCGCGCTCTTCCATGGCGATGGGGAAAATGTAACGCGTATTGGCGCCTTTGCCGCGCTCGGTCAGTTGCACGCCATCGGGACCGATCTGTTGCGCTTCGCGGCTACCTTTTTCACCCGGTGCGGTGCAGACACCGACGGTGCAATCCGTCGTGGCCGTCAGCGACCATTCGGAGCCGGCGGGGACATAAACGCAGTGCGGCGGCTTGCGCTCGAACACGTTCATGCGGTCGCCGAGTTCACCGAACTCCTTGCCCCCGGCGGAAATCTTCGCCTTGCCTTCGACAAGCACCAGAATGACTTCCGTATCGCCAGTCTTCTCGGCTGCGGCTTCACCGGGCTTCAGACGATAAAGGCCGAAACCGACATAACCCCAATCCGCGCTTTGGGGCGTGATGTCGTGCACCTTGCCGCTTGTCGCGACCGGCTTGCGCAGAAGTGAGGTCATGGTGGTGTTCCTTTTTGGTCAGTCGTTCAATTTATCGGGCGGCTATTCCCGCGTTTCCCTCATCCCTGTGCTTGTCACAGGGATGAGGGAGTAAAGGGCCTCAAGCCGCCTGAGCCTTGTCCAGTCCGGCCTCACGGGCAAACGCCTTCAGCGATTTCAGGCCGAGGCTCTGATATTCGAAGGGGTTGCGCACATCCGGGTCCTGTTCGGCCTCGATGACCAGCCAACCGCTGTAATTGTGCTCGGCGGCAATTTTCAGAACCGGCGGGAAGTTCACGCCGCCTTCGCTGTCACCCGGCACGGTGAACACACCGCGGCGAACGCCTTCGAGGAAGGAAAGCCGCTCGTTCCGAACCTGATCGGCAATCACCGGCCGCACGTTCTTGGCGTGGATATGGCCGACGCGGTGCATGTATTTCTGCGCGACGCGCACGGGATCTCCGCCGCCGAACAGGCAATGGCCGGTATCGAGCAGCAGATGGGTCTTCGGCCCGGTATGCTTCATCAGAAGGTCGATCTCGTCTTCGCTCTCGACCACGGTTCCCATGTGGTGATGGTAGACGAGGGTGATGCCCTGTTCGGCAGCATAGGCCGCCAGCGCCTCCACACCCGCGCCGAACTTCGCCCAATCTTCAGCCGCAAGGCGCGGACGGTCGACCAGCGCCGTGTCGTCGGCACCGTGAATGGCGTTCGAGGTCTCGCAGACGATGATGACTTTCGAGCCCATGGCTTTCAGCAGATCGAGCGCCGGCTGCATGGCCTTCTTTTCGGATTCGATGCTGTCGGTCAGAAGGTTCAGCGAATGCCAGCCGGAGACGAAGGAAAGGCCACGCGGCGCAAGCACACCCTTCAGGCCTTCCGGGTCAGTCGGGAACTTGTGGCCCTTCTCGATGCCGTCGAAGCCGATCTTGGCGGTTTCGTCGAGGCATTGTTCAAGGCTGATATTGGCGCCCAGTGTGCGGTCGTCGTCGTTGGACCAGGCAATCGGGTTGGTTCCGTAACGGATCATCTTACTGTCTTTCCTTGATATGGTTTTCGTAGCGCGCGCGCGCCGGTCCGATTTCGGCCCGGTCGGAAACTTCGGGTACCGCCACATCCCACCAGTGGCCACCGGCCTGCGGGGTCGGATAGGGGTCGGTGTCGATGACGATGACAGTCGTGCGGCTGGATTCGCGAGCGGACGCAAGCGCCGCTTCCAGCTCGGCGATGGTGGAAACCTTGCGCGCATCCGCGCCCATAGAGCCGGCATGGGCGACGAAGTCGATGGCGATGGGGTTGACGTTGGTGTGGGCGTAGAGGTTGTTGAACTCCGCGCCGCCGGTTTCCATTTGCAGCCGGTTGATGCAGCCGTAACCCCTGTTATCGGTGATGACGAGCGTGATCTTGACGCCCATGGCAACCGATGTCGCAAGCTCGGAATTCATCATCATGTAGGAGCCGTCGCCGACCATGACGATCACGTCCCGGTCCGGTTCCGCCATCTTGATGCCGAGGCCGCCGGCAACCTCATAGCCCATGCAGGAGAAGCCGTATTCCATGTGATAGGAAAGCGGCAGCTTGGATTTCCACAACTGATGCAGCTCACCCGGCATGGTGCCTGCCGCGCACATGACGACGGTATTGTCGCGCGACTGGCGCTGCACGGCGCCGATCACCTGCATGTCGGTGGGCAGGCTGTTGGCGTTTTCCTCACCCGGTGCCGCCGTATCGGCATCGGCCTTCTCGAACCATGCCGCCTTGAGCTTGGCATCCGGTGCCGTGAAGCGGTAGCTGCCGAGGGCGGCCGACAGTTTTTCGAGACCGATCTTCGCATCCGCCGTCAGGCTGATCGCATCATGCTTGGCGCTGTCATAGGGCTGCACGTTGAGGGCGAGGATCTTGCGGTCCGGGTTCTTGAACAGCGCCCAGGAACCGGTGGTAAAGTCCTGAAAGCGGGTGCCGACGCCGAACACCAGATCGGCTTTCTCGCTTATGATATTGGCGCTTTCGGCACCCGTGACGCCGACCGGGCCGAAATTGAGATCGTGATCCCACGCCAGTGCCGATTTGCCGGCCTGGGTTTCGACGACCGGGATGGAATGGGTTTCCGCAAATCGCTTCAGCGTTTCTGTGGCGCCGGAAAAATGCACACCGCCGCCGGCAACGATGACGGGGTTCTTCGCAGCCTTCAGCGCGGCGACGGCCTCTTCGAATTCCACCACATCCGGTTCCGGGCGGCGTTGCCGCCAGACGCGCTTTTCAAAGAAGCTGACGGGATAATCATAAGCTTCCGCCTGCACGTCCTGGCAGAAGGCCAGCGTTACCGGGCCGCAATCGGCCGGGTCCGTCATGGTGCGCATGGCGCGGGGAAGGGCGGTCAGCAATTGTTCCGGGCGCATGATGCGATCGAAATAACGGCTAACCGGGCGGAAGCAGTCATTCACCGTCATCGTGCCGTCGCCGAAATCCTCCAGCTGCTGGAGCACGGGGTCGGGACCGCGATTGGCGAAGACATCGCCGGGGATGAGAAGAACCGGCAGGCGGTTGACATGGGCGAGCGCTGCCGCCGTTACCATGTTGGCAGCACCGGGGCCGATGGAGGAGGTGACCGCCATTGCCCGCCGGCGACGCAGCTGCTTGGAATAGGCAATCGCCGCATGCGCCATGGATTGCTCGTTCTGGCCGCGATAGGTCGGCAGTTCCTCGCGAATGCCATAAAGCGCCTCGCCGATGCCGGCGACATTGCCATGGCCGAAGATGGCCCAGACACCGGCAATATAGGTCTCGCCATGCTCATTCATCTGCGCGGCGAGGTAACGAACCATAGCCTGCGCAGCCGTCAATCTGATTGTCTTCACGCTGCCTCTCCCTTTTTGGCGCGCGCCTCATCCCATATGCGGCACAGGCTGGTATAGCGCTGCGCCATGTCCTTCACCGCTTCCTCATCGGTGATCTTGCCACCGAGCCAACCCCGCGCGGCGTCGGCGAAAATCGTGCGGCCAACCGCGAAACCTTTGACCAGATCGAAACCGGCGGCAAGGCGGAAGCTCTCCTCCAGCTCGCTTTGCGGTGCGTCGAGACCAAGAACGACGATGCCGCGCACGTAAGGATCGTTGCGATGCACGGCGTCGCAGGCATTTTTCCAGGCGGCTCTGGTTTTCATCGGCTCCAGTTTCCACCAGTCGGGATAAACGCCGATCTCGTAGAAGCGTTCGATGATGCGCGCGGCGGTCAGATCGTCGGTCGGGCCAACCTTGGAGGGAATGACCTCGAGCAGCATTTCCAACCGGTTGCGGCGTGTCGCCTGGAACAGACGCATCACCGTCTCCTCCTGCGCGGCGCGCATTTCGTCGGTATCATCCGGGTGATAGAAGCACAGAACCTTGACGACATTTTCCAGCGGCCATTCGGAAAGCCCGCCGAAATCCTTGCCGAGTTCCGGTTCCAGCGTCAGCGGGCGCGAACCCGGCCATTCCACCGGCCGGCCGATCCACAGACCGGAGCCGCTGGCTGCAAAGAGTGCATCACGTCCGAGGCGTCCGTCACAGAGAATGCCGTAACCCGCCTTGCCACCGGCGACCGTTTGCGCCGCCTCGAGGCAGAGCTTCTTGAATGCGCCGATGCGCTCATGTTTAATGCCGAGTTCGTCGGCGATCGCTTCCAGTTGCATGCGATGGTCGAAGGCGAAGACGCGCATTGTGTCCCATTCGCCCTTGCGATTGGTTGACCAATGCACCTGTTCCAGCGCCTCATCCTTGCGCAGCGCCTTGTTGCGGATGCCGGCCTTGAAGAAATATTGCAGCTCTTCCCAACTCGGATAGGCGGGAGTGCAGCCGTGGCGGGAAACGGCAAAGGCGCCACAGGCATTGGCGTATTTCAGTGTCGTCGGCCAGTCCTCGCCGCGCAGCCAACCGCGGAAAAGCCCGGCCATGAAACCATCGCCCGCGCCGAGAACATTGAAGACCTCGATCGGGAAACCTTCGCCCGTCTCGCCATCGTCCAGGCTTGCCGGAATTTCGCCGGCGAAAACCGAAGCACCCATCGGGCCACGCTTGCACACCAGCGTCGCGTTCGACACCTTGCGTACGGCATTCAGTGCGGCCAGCGTATCGGTCGAGCCGCCGGCAATGTGGAATTCTTCTTCCGTGCCTACAATCAGATCGAAGAGATGCAGGGTGGATTGCAGCTTGGCGGTGACCTTCTGCGATTCCACGAAGCGGCTTTCGCCATCGCCATGGCCGGCAACACCCCAGAGATTGGGTCGATAGTCGATGTCGAGCGCTGTTTTCGCACCGTTTTCGCGGGCAAGTTTCAGCGCCTTCAGTACGGCCGCTTCCGTCTTCGGATGCGACAGATGCGTGCCGGTGGCGCAGACACAGCCTGCTTCGGCAATAAAGGCGGGATCGATGTCGTCTTCGCTGAGCGCCATGTCGGCACAGTTCTCGCGATAGAAAATCAGCGGAAACTGGTTCTGGTCGCGAATGCCGAGAAGCACCAGCGCCGTCAACCGCTCCGGGTCGGTTTTCACGCCGCGTACGTCCACGCCTTCGCGCACCAGCTGTTCACGGATGAAGCGGCCCATATGCTCGTCACCAACGCGGGTGATGACGGCGCTGGCAAGGCCGAGCCGCGCAGCGCCGGCCGCAATATTGGTGGGGGAGCCGCCAATATATTTGGCAAAGGAGGCCATGTCCTCCAGCCGGCCGCCGACCTGCGAACCATAAAGGTCGACCGACGAGCGCCCGATCGTGATAAGGTCAAGTTTTTTCAAAAGCTTCCTCCTTCGGACCCCGCATTGAGGGAGCCTGATGCCAGTGGGCCTCCTCCGCCCACTTTCTGTCTCACCACCTTCGGGTGCATTCACGAGACGGACAATTATGGAATGCCCGTTTCATGAATTTGGATCATAAATTCTATTTTTTATGTTTTCAATAAAAATATTCAGGCTGTTTTGCGTGTTCCCACAGCGACAGCGAGTGTGATGGCGAGACAGAGCGTGGCGGAAAGCGAGCGGAATGCGCCGAAATCGATTTCCGTTACCGTGAGCAGCGTCGCGCCGGACTTGCGTAGCGGATTGACGGCCGAATCGGACATGGCGACAACGGGAATGCCGTTGGCGCGGGCCATCTCGGCCAATTCCAGCGTTTCCGCCGAATAGGGGGAGAAAGTGATCGCAATCAGCGCGTCATCGCGGGAGATGGCGCTGAGATTGCCAAGGCCACCGACGGCGCTGTGCAAAACCGCAGGTACCTTCATTTTCTCGAAGGCGTAAGCGAGGTAACTGGCAATGGGGAAGGAGCGCCGCAAACCGATGATATGCACGGTGCGCGCCTGTGCCAGCGCCGAGACCGCCTCGTCAAGCTGCCGTGTATCGACCGATTTCAGCAGCATTTCCAATGAGGACCGGCCAGCCTCCACGAATTCCGCCAACAGGCCCGACGCGCTCTCGTCGCCCTTTTCGCGCAGGTGGTCCAGCCGGGTCGCATAATCCGGCCAACCGCCGACATAGGAATCGCGAAACAGGCGTTGCATCTCCGAAAAGCCGGAAAAACCCATGATCTGGCAAAAGCGCATGAATGCAGACGGCTGCACGCCGGCACCTTCTGCCATTTCGGCGACGGTGGAAACGGCAATGCGATCCTGATTGGACGCGACATAATCTGCACATTGACGTAATCGTTTCGGCAGGCCTTCCGCGACCTGAAGCAACCGCTCCTCAAAAGCCTTCACGGAGTCTGGCGCATCGATTGCCGTCATTGTCGTTCCTTTGTGCAGATTGAAATCGTGTGCACTTTAACTGCAATGGAATTTTTATTCCATTGTGTTTTTTACGAACGGATCATGAAGCGGGATCGGGGTTTGTTGCGGTGTGTGATCGGGTTAACTTTCATCATTCCGGCTCGAGGCCGGAACGACGAAGAGGGGGTGATTGACGCTTTTGGATCAGTGCAATCCACCCACACCAAGATGCGTATCAACAATATCCGGGTTCGCCGCAAGATCGTCGGACGGTCCTGACCAGACGATGCGGCCGCGTTCCATGATGATGGCGTGGTCGGCGAAGTCGATGGCCATCTGGATGCGCTGTTCGATGAGAAGAATGGTCATTTCGCCCGATTGCGCGAGTTTCGAGAAGGCCGCCATCAGTTCCTCGCAGATAACAGGGGCGAGGCCTTCGAGGGGTTCATCGAGAAGCAGCACCTGCGGCTGGCCGAGGATGGTGCGGGCGGTGGAAAGCATCTGCTGCTCGCCACCGGAGAGTTGTGAGCCGAGATTGCGGCGTCTTTCCTTCAGGCGCGGAAACAGCGTGTAGGCTTCCTCGATGGCCGATTTCGGCCGGCCCTTGAGGCCGACGAAGAGGTTTTCTTCGACTGTGAGTGTCGGAAAGACATCGCGGGTCTGCGGCACGTAACCGAGACCGGCGAGGGCGCGGGCAGCACTCGGCAGGGCGGTGATGTCCTGCCCGCCGAGATGGATATCACCGGCAAATCGTTTCGTCTGCCCTGCAAGCGTGGCAAACAGGCTTGTCTTGCCAACGCCGTTACGTCCGAGCACCGCGAAACGCGAACCGGCGGGAACGGAGAGCGACAGACCCTCGATGACACGGGTGGGGCCGTAACCGGCGGTCAGGTTGGCGATTTCAAGCGGCGCTGCGGGCATTGGCGTAACTTCCGAGATAGGCTTGGCGAACTTCTGCGTTGCTGGTGACTTCGCCAGGCGAACCGTCGAATATGACGGCGCCTGCGGCGAGCACGACCACACGTCTGGCGAAACGGAAGACCAGATCCATGTCGTGTTCGATCATCAATATGGCGAGGTCGGCGGGCAGGCGATCGAGCGCCTGTTCGATACGCGCCGTTTCCGTCGAGGGAACGCCGGCGGCAGGTTCATCAAGCAGCAGGATTTTGGGCCTGAGCGCCATGGCAAGTGCGATCTCGATGAGCCGCTGCTGGCCATAGGCGATTTCACGGACGCGGGTTTCGGCGATGGCAAGCAGGCCAAGCGTTCCGAGAATGTCGCGCGCCTCGCTCATCACCGTTGGCATGGAGCGGTAACGGCCGAAAATCCGGCCCGTTCTGCCTTCCCTTTGCAGAATGGCGAGTGCGACATGTTCCTCCGGCGTCATGTCCTGGAACAGCCGCGTCACCTGAAACGAGCGGACAAGTCCGCGCTTCACGCGCTGACTAGCGCTGAGCCCCGTCACGTCTTCTCCGGCAATCCGCACGGTTCCGGCGGATGGCTTGATGTTTCCGGTAACGAGGTTGACGAAGGTGGTCTTGCCGGCGCCGTTGGGCCCGATCAGCACGGTGCGATCGCCGGGCGAAAGCGACAGCGAGACATTGTTGGTAACGACGAGACCGCCGAAATTTTTCTGCAGGCCGGAAACTTCGAAAATGGCGCTCATTTGCGATCTCCCCGCAGGCGCGCGATGATCTGTTCGCCCGCGCCATAAAGGCCGCGCGGCGCAAACAGCACGACGGCGATCAGAAGCAGGCCGACGATTGTGAGCCAGTGGAACGGATTGGCGGCGGAAACGACGTCTTCGAACCACATGAAGGTGACGGTGCCGATCAGCGCGCCATAAAGCGAGCCCGCGCCACCGAGAACCAGCATGACCAGCGCTTCGGCAGACAGCGTGAAGCTGAGGCTGTCGAGGCCGACCACCTGCGTGGAGATGGCGTTCAGCGCGCCGCCGATTCCGGCGACGATGCCTGATATCACGAACATCTTCAAAATCGTGCCATTGACCGAACCGCCCATGGCCTGAATGCGGATGCTGTCCTGCTTGACGCCGCGACACAGCATGCCGAAGGGCGAATTGACGACGACGCGAAGTGCCAGAAAAACCAGAAGCAGCAGGCAGACGCCGTAGATATAGGCGGTGCGGCCGTAAAGATCGAATTCGAAGGTGCCGAACAGCGCATCGGGCGAGACGCCGGCAAGCCCGTCGCTGCCGCCCGTCCAGTCCGACGCCTTGTTGGCCGCCTCATGGAAAAGATGGACGACGGCGATGGACAGCACCAGCTGCGGCAGGCCGTGCGCGCGCAACAGAATGGTGCCGGACAGCAATCCCGCGATGCCGCCCACTGCTGCGCCGATGAGGGTCATGAGAAGCGGGTCGGTGATACCGTAGTGGGCAGCGGCAATGCCGGCGGCATAGGCGCCGGCACCGAACAGGGCCGCATGGCCAAGTGTCGCCACGCCACAATAGCCGGTAACGAGATCGATGGAGAGCACGAGAAGCGCTATCGCGATGATACGCGTCAACAGCGCCAGATTATCCGGGAACAGGAAGTAACCGGCGATGGCGGCGATGATGATGAGCAGCGGACCGCCAATCGCGCGCAGGGGCGAGCGGGCCTTCGGCGGTTTTGCCGTTTCAGTGAGGTCGTTCATGAGCACCGCCATCTCATTTCGCCCTTCCAAGAAGGCCGCGCGGAAACAGCGTGATGATCACGATGACCGCCAGATAGAAGAAGAATTCGCCGTATTCGGGGGCAAGATACCGCCCGGTCGTATCGATGGCGCCGAGCAGCAGACAGGCAATCAGCGCGCCGGGGATCGAGCCTGCGCCGCCGACGGATACGACCACCAGGAAGGTGACCATGTAGCGCAGCGCATAATAGGGTTCGACCGGCAGCAATTCTGCGCCGATGACGCCGCCCATGGCGGCAAGGCCGACGGCGATGGCGAAGCTTACGGCATAGATGATTTCGGTGCGCACGCCGAGGGCTGCTGCCATGGCCGCATTGTCCACCGCTGCCCGCAACTTGATGCCGAAGGCGGTCTTTTCGAACGTGAACCAAAGTGCCGCCGCCACCACGAGGCCAGCGACGATGGCGAAGATGCGGTGGGTGGCGATGGTGCGAAACCCGAGATCGGTGGGACCGGCCAGTTCCTGCGGCAGCGGAATGGTTTTGAGTGTTGGCCCGAACACGAAATTGGCGATGCCGATGATGCAGAAGGTGATGCCGATGGTCATCAGCACCTGCGTCAGTTCCGGTGCGCCGTAGATGCGCCGGTAGAGAAACCGTTCAAGCGGTATGGCGATCACGATGGTGCCGACAATCGCAACGAGGATTGCCGCCGCGTAACCAAGGCCGAGGCCATGGGCGGCATAGGAGGCGAGATACCCGCCGATCATGGCGAAGGCGCCGTGGGCGAGATTGACCACACGCATCAGCCCCATTGTCACGGATAGGCCGATGGAGATGATGAAAAGCACCATGCCATAGGCAAGCGCATCGACAAGGATGCTGAAGACCGTCTGCATGTTCGAAAGCTCCTCCCGATGCGATTGCGCGCTTGCCGGAGCCGCCCACAAAAGGCGGCGCCGGTCATTTCCGTCTCAATGCTTACTTGGCGGCGGCAAGGCCCGGATCGCCCTGTTTTTCGAAAGTCTGGACTTCCTTGTTGTAATAATTGCCGTCATCGCCCTTGGAGACTTCGCGCAGATAGATGTTCTGCGTGATGTGGCGGCTCTGCGGATCGATGCTGACAGGGCCGCGCGGGCTTGTCCAGGAAAGACCCTTCACCGCCTCGACAGCCTTTTCCGCATCCTGTTTGCCGCCGGTCGCCTCGATCATCTTGGTGATGATATACATGCCGTCAAACGCGCCGACTGCGGGGAAGGACAGTTCCTTGGGATTGCCAATGGCCTTGGTTGCGGCCTCCACGAAGGTCTTGTTTTCGGGTGAATCGTGGGAGACGGCATAGTGGAAGGTAGTCTGCATGCCGAGTGCTGCTTCGCCAAGGGCCGGCAGATCCGATTCCTGTGTAAGATCGCCCGGCGCGAAAAGCTTGATGCCTGATGATTTCAGGCCGTTGTCGTTGAAGGCCTTCACGAAGCCGAGCGTCGTCGGGCCGGAGGGCAGGAAGGCGAAGACGCCTTGTGCGCCGGAATCCTTCACGCGCTGCATGATGGGGCTGAAATCATTGGTGGAAAGCGGCATGCGAATGCTTTCCACAACTTCGCCGCCAGCGGCGGTGAAGGCTGCCTTGAAGGCGTTCTCCGCGTCAACGCCCGGGCCGTAATCGCTGACCAGCGAAATGACCTTCTTGACGCCGCCATCGAAAGCCACCTTGGCGATGGGCGTGGATGTCTGCCATGTCGTGAACGAGGTGCGCACCACGTAGGGGCTTTTGGTAACGATGGCCGATGTGGCCGCATTCATGATGACCATGGGCACATTGCCTTGTTTCAGCAGTGGCGTAACCGCCATGGCGTCGGGCGTAAAATAGAAGCCCGCGAGATATTGCACGCCTTCCTTTACAACCAGCTCCTGCGCCAACGCCTTGGATTGCGCCGGATCGGCCTGCGGCACATCGCGGTAGACGACTTCGACAGTGTCATTGCCCACCTTGTTGCCGTGAAGCGAAAACCAGGCGTCTATGCCAGCCTTGAAGTTCTTGCCCTGCAGCGCGAAGGGGCCGGAGAACGGGCCGACCACGCCGACCTTGATCGTCTCGGCATAGGCAACGGAACTGAAGCAGATGGCCGCGATTGCGGCGGTGATCCGTAATTTCATGATTTCCTCCCAATTGATCCGTGGCTCCCTCCACCGATCCAGCCAGTCAAACTGGTAAGTGCGATGGCCAAAGTAAAATGAAAAAAAGGGGGCAATAAATAACCTGATGGTTATGGATCGCCGCCTTATCCGGTTCTGCCCGATATTGGATCATACAATAGGGATAGTCTGGCGATTCTCAATTGCCGCAGCCGCTGCAGCCATCACGAATGGTCCCGTTTCAGCATGCTGCTTCCAAATGTCGCCGTTATGAAAAATGCCCTGCGCCACGCGGCCGGAAAATGACGATAATATGCACGTAATCCCGGTGCCTTAACCAGTTCTAAGGGGATTGTCCGTAGTCTCCCGAAGCATATTTTGAATTTCATTTGGTGTCTTGATGGGCGAATACCAGAATAAAGCCGTTGATCTTATGCGGAATCGTGTTGGCGACAGTATACTCAACAACAAGATCGAGCGCCGCGAAGCTTTTCTCCGCAAGGCGCTGGCGCTGTATCACGTCATGGGCGGCGAGGCGGATGGCATGCGCGCCGCGGTGGAAGATGTTGTGCACCTGCCGAAGCCGAGCGTCGATGTCGCTGTTGGCGACGTGATGCATGAACTGGCAGCAATCGGTCACGTCGCCGATCTCGATATTATCCAGGCCGGATATAACAAACTTGATGCCGCCAATCTGCATATTTTGAGCAAGGGCAAGCGGCTTTTGCAGAAGCAGCAGGAAAAGAAGCTTGCCGCCACGGCTGAGAAGTAAGCCGTACAAGGGCAACTGAGGGTGATGACAAAGCTCCCTCACACCCGGCGTCATCGCTGGATTGCCCCAAGGATCCAATCACGTCCAACTAGATCAAGACGTTGCAGCTGCTCCGGACAAGCCCAAGCATGACGGACGAGGGATTCGGGACTTCGTCATCATTCCGAGGCCCCCAATCGGGGGCGCTTCTAAATCAGGCAACGTCCGCGACGAAAATATCCTGCCAGGCGTCGTAAGCTGAAAGAACCGTTTCCATCTGCGCGGTGTGGCCGGTGATGAAGTCATCGCCGTAGATCGTCTCATCAGGATATTCGGTAATCAGCGTCATCGGCACTGTGTGGCGGTCGTCGATGGACGACAGGCACGGGAAACCGTTGATGATGCGGAAACCGGTTTCACCGGCGTGAATCTCATAAAGCGCGATCTGGCGGTTGTTGTAATCCAGCAGGCCCGGAATGGCGCCGAGATGGCGGGTAACCCGGTCGAGCAGGGCTTCCGCCTGCTTTTCCCAATCCGCATGGTGGCGGATGATGAGGAAGAAACCCTTCGGCAGCGTCCACATGGCGAAATTGCGGGGCACATAACCGGAAAGCGGACGGGTCCATTCGTGCGAGGGATAACCGTGCAGGTTCACATGCAGGCTCGCGCCGCTCATCTCTTGCGCGCTGAAACGGATTGCCTTCTCGTTGAGATGGACGCCCGAATTTTCCCGCGTGCGATATTCGAGATCGTCACCGAGCGCCGTATACCGCGCCGCATGGTGCATATGGCGTGGATTGTCGGCGCGCAGCCGCTGGTGCAGGGCATAACCATCGGGGTTTTCCAGCGGCGAAATGGTGAAATGCGCGCCCTGTCTTTCCGCAAGTTTGCGGGCGGCGCGGACGGCGCCAACGATGCCGGTGGTTTCATTGGGATGCTGGCCGCCGCTGATCATCACGGCAGCATCGCTGCCCGCGACATAACGGGCGGCAAGAACGCGGCCCGACCGCGAGCGGGCCTCGAACGCCTCGCCGCCGATCTCGGCAAGCATCCGCGCGATCTGACCCGCCGCCACCGGTTCGCGGGCCTCGTCGATCCGCTGTTCGCCGCCATCCAGGAAAGTGGTGGTGAGTGCACGGGTCTCGATACGGACCGAAACGTCGCCGTTGCTTTTGACGACTTCCGGAACGATCTGGCCGGGTTTCAGGCCCCGGTCGCCCAGCGGCCGGCCGGACTTCTTCTGGAAGAATTCCAGGAGGGAGAAATAGAAATCCTCATGCAGCGCTTCACGCAGGCTGACCACCTCTTCCCCGACCGGCAGCGCCATGTCTTCGGACGGGTGCGTGACGTGGATGTTCAATTCCTCGAAATAGGGTTCTTCATCGCCCCAGCCGTGATTGGCAACGGCATTGATTGCCGCTTCGAAAAGCTGCTCGTAATCCGTCTCCAGCCGCTCGCCCGTAGCGTCACCGGCCGGACGGAACCAGCCGGTTGGCGAGACATTGGTTTCGCCGACGATATCGGTATGAACCCGGTTGGGAGCGAGAACCTTCAGGGTTTCCATCTTGCCGTTGCGGCTCAGCGTAACGTCATAATGAAGGGCGTCGTCGTCGCGGGCGATAAAATCGATCTTCGCGTCGCCGGCTAGTGCCGCCAGCGGATAGGCCTCCAGCCGGAAACGATTGGCGGGTGCATTGGCGTGCACCGGGTAATGCACCTCGATGGCATCGACGCCACCAAGATTGATCTCTTCCAGAAAGGTGAAGAGGAGTGGCTTGTAGGCGCTGCGGATGCGGGCACTGACGCCTTTTTTCTTCAGCCTTTCTTCGGCCTCGCGGCGGCTTTTGGCGTCATCGAACGTCCATGCCTCGAAGGACTGGCCGGGCGCGGCATTGGCGAGAAGCACATCCAGAGTACGCTTGAAGGTCTGGTCGAAAATCTGGCTCATCACGATCACCTTGAGGTTCTGCCGGTGGGGTCGAGGCTGTCGCGCAGCCAGTCACCGAGAAGGTTGAGGCCAAGCACGGTCAGAAGGATGGCAAGACCGGGGAAGACGCTGACCCACCATGCCGTTTGCAGATAGGTGCGGCCATCCGCCAGCATGCCGCCCCAGCTCGGAATGGTCGGATCTACGCCGAGGCCGAGGAAGGTGAGGCTGCTTTCCAGCAGGATGTTGTTGGCGACGTTGAGCGTCATCAGCACGATGACCGGGCCGATCAGGTTCGGCAAAAGGTGCTGGAGAATGATGCGCCAGTCCTTCACGCCAATGGCGCGGGCGGACAGGATGAATTCCCGTTCGCGCAGCGTCAGCACCGAGCCGCGCACCAGACGGGCATATTGTACCCATTGCGAGACGATCAGGAGGATGATGGTGTTGGTGAGGCTGCCGCCAACAATTGCGATGAAGGTGATGGCCAAGAGAATGAAGGGCATGGCGAGCTGGATATCGGCAAAGCGCATGACCAGCATGTCCCAGAAGCCGCGATAATAACCGGCGACCAGGCCGACGATCACGCCGAAGACCACGGCCCCGATGACCGAGGTGAAACCGACGAGCAGCGAAATCTTGCCGCCGGCCACGACACGGGCCAGTACGTCACGGCCGAGCGGATCGGTGCCGAGCGGATGGGCGGCGCTAGTGAAGGGCTTGGCAAGGCGCGCCATCAGGTCGATCTTTTCGGCACCGCCCGGAAACAGCACGTCGGAAAGAAGAACGGCAAGGCAGATGACGACGGTAAGCAGGGCGCCGAGGATGAATTCGAGATTGTTGAAGCGCGACAGGCGCGAGGTTTTGGCAGCCATCGTCAATTACTCCGTGCGGATGCGCGGATCGACCAGCCCGTAGGCGATATCGACCAGAAGGTTGATGCCGACGATCATCAGCGACAGCACGGTGATGACGGCCTGAAGCACGGGATAGTCGCGCGCGCCCACCGCATCGAAGGCGAGCGTGCCGAGACCCGGCCAGTTGAAGACGCGCTCGATGACGACGATGCCGCCGAGAAGTCCGCCGAATTGCAGGCCGAAATAGGTAATCAGCGGAATGGCGCAGTTACGCAGCGCATGCTTGTAAAGCACCTTGTTTTCGCTGAGGCCCTTGGCGCGCGCCACCATGACATATTGCGAGCGCAGCGTATCGAGCATGGCCGTGCGCACCAGGCGCACATTGGTAGCCGTCAGGATAACGCCCATGGTGACCGATGGCATGATGTAGCTTGCAAAGCCGCCCATGCCGCTTGGCGGCAGCCAGCCGAGCGTGATGGAGAAAAGCAGCACCAGCATGGTGGCCAGCCAGAAATTGGGGAATGACAGGCCGACGAGCGAGAAGATACGGATCACCTGATCGGCCGTCTTGCCGCGCGAGGTCGCGGCCTTGATGCCGAGCGGAATGGAAAGCGCAATCGACACCGCCATGGAGATGAAGGCGAGAAGCAGCGTGGCGGGCAGGGCATCGGCGATGAGCCGCGATACCGGCGTGCTGCCGGTGAAGCTGCGGCCGAAATCGAGCGTAACCAGGCCTTTCAGGAAGCTGAAATATTGCACGAAGAACGGCCGGTCGGTTCCAAGCGCCGCACGAATGCGCGCCAGATCGTCTTCCGTCATGCTGCCGCCGCCCTGGAACATGGTGACAGCCGGATCGCCCGTCAGGCGGATGGCGAAGGAAACGAGAAGGGTGATGGCGATGACGACAAAAATCGCCTGCAGCAATCGCTTGATGAGGAAACCGGCCACGTTTTTTACCTTGAAGAGAGACCCGACCTTGCCCGCGGGATGGCGGGCAAGGCGCTTTTAGGGAGGATAAGCCTGATTATTCGACGGTGACGTCGGTCAGCTTCAGGCGGTTATCCGGCGGTGCCACGAAACCCTTGACCCGCTTGTTGATGCCGTAAATGGCATTGGTGTTGTAAAGCGGAATTTCCAGCGCGCGCTCAGCGGCATAGGCGCCGACTTGCTTGAGGATCTTTTCGCGCTCGGCTCGGTCAGTCAGCGGGCGCTGCGATTCCAGCAGCTTGTCCAGCTTCTCGTCCTTGTCGTAAGGATTCCACTTTTCACCCGAGTGGTACATGGAATAGGCCGTGTTGTCGTAATCGAAGGTCCAGCCGCCCCATTTCTGCTGGAACATCGCGCCGGTCTTGCCCTGCGGGATGATGTCGTTCAGGAGCACGTTGGTCTCATAGGGCTTGATGGTGGCGGTGATGCCGACCATGGACAGATAGCTGGAGATGACCTGCGCGACTTCGTTCATCGTCGCATCGTTGCCTCTGATATCGATCTGCAGCGCCGCACCCGGCTTGACGCCGGCTTCCGCGAGCAGCTTCTTTGCGCCTTCCGGATCATAAGGCAGCGGCTTCAGATCGGCGTCGTAACCGAAGGACAGCGCGCTCTGGAAGCTGGCGATTTCCGAGGCCTGACCGGCAAGGATCGACTTGACGATCGTGCCGCGATCAACGGCCATGATGATGGCCTTGCGCACCTTGGGATCAGCGGTGATGCCGTCACGAGTGTTGAAACGCAGCGCATCCACCGTCGGGCCTGGAACGCTGACGATCTCCAGCTTGGAATCGCCTTCGATGACCGGGATCATGCCAATCGGGATGGTGGGCGGAATGACGAGATCGACGCGGCCGGCCTGCAATTCGGCAACTGCGGTCGCCGGCTCGGCGATGAAGCGGAATTCCAGTTCGGAGAGCTTCGGTGCGCCGCCCCAGTAATCCGGGTTGGCTTCCAGCTTGATGTTGGTCTTCGGCGCATAGGAGACGAATTTGAACGCGCCGGTGCCGACCGGGTTGAGGTTGAAGTTGTCCTCACCCTTTTCTTGGATGTATTTCGGCGGAACGATCATGCCGCCATAACCGGCAAGCTTGGTCAGAAGCACCGGATCGGGCGCCTTAAGCTTCATGTCGACGGTGTAGTCGTCGATGACGTCGACGCTTTCGATGGCGACATAGTTGGAGCGCTGCGGGCCCTTGGCACCCTGTTCGCCGAGAAGGCGCTCGAAGGTGAACTTGACGGCGGCGGCGTTGAAGGGCTCGCCATTATGGAACTTGACGTTCTGGCGCAGCTTGAAGCGGATGCGCTTGCCTTCATCCAGCTCTTCCCAGGATTCGGCAAGGCCGGGCACGAGTTTCAGGTCCGGACCGCGATAGGTCAGGCCATCAAAGATGTTGGTGGCGACAGCTGCCCATTGCACCAGGAAGGTGTCGATCGGATCCCAGCTGCCGGGGTCCTGCGGGCTGGAAATGGTCATCTTGCCAGCGGCGAAAGCCGGCGCTGCGGTGAAGGCCGTGCCGGCCAGCGCAAGCGCGACGAACGTTGCCGTCATCCCCTTTTTGATTTTTGTCATCTACCTGTTCCTCTTCAGATGGTTACGGTTTTGGTTATTGTTCAGGCACTCTTCGCGATGAAGTGGCCTGGATTGATTTCCTCATGGGCGAGAATGGCGGGCTCATCGCCGACGCGGCGCACGGGATTGGGAATTTCGCCCTCGATCATGGCGATGCGGCGCTCGATCAGGGGATCGGCAACCGGCACTGCGGAAAGCAGCCGGCGCGTATAATCATGCGTGGGCGTTTCGAAGACCTGCTGGCGGCTGCCCATTTCCATGATCTGGCCGAGATAAAGCACCGCGACGCGGTGGCTCATCTTTTCCACCACCGCCATGTCATGGCTTATGAACAGGTAAGCAAGACCACGTTCCGCCTGCAAATCCATGAACAGATTGATGATCTGCGCCTGGATGGAGACATCGAGCGCCGACAGCGCTTCGTCGGCGATGATGAGCTTGGGATCGGAGGCGAGCGCGCGGGCAATGCAGACACGCTGCCGCTGGCCGCCCGAAAACTCGTGCGGATACCGCGATGCATGTTCCGAACTCAGACCCACCCGTTCCAGCAGTTCATCCACCCGGCGGCGCACCGCCTTGGCATCGTTGATCAGGCCGTGGGTATTGATCGGTTCGGCGATCGAGAAGCCTACCGTCTTGCGCGGATCGAGCGAGGCGAAGGGGTCCTGGAAGATATATTGCACTTCCTGCCGCATGCGGAAACGTTCCGCCGCCGACATCTCAGAATAGCTGCGGCCGTTGAAGGATATTTCGCCTGATACCGCCGATTGCAGCTGCTGGATTGTGCGGCCGATGGTGGATTTGCCCGAACCGGATTCACCGACCAGCGCCAGTGTCTCCCCGGCGTGGATGTCGAAGCTGACCTTCTGCACGGCGCTGCAACGGTGCGTCGCCTTGCCGAACAGGTTCTTGCGAATATCGAAGCGAACGAACAGGTCGCGAACCGAAAGCAGCGGCTTCTCGTCGTATTTTGCGGTGTTCTGCACCCGTTCCTCGCCCACCACGACCGGCTGGCCATCCTGCAGGACGGTGAGCGGAAGGCGCTTGGGAAACTCTTCGCCGGTCATGCTGCCGAGGCGCGGAACGGCGGAAAGCAGCGCCCGCGTATAGGGATGCTGCGGATTGGCGAAGATGTCCTTGACCGGGCCTTCCTCAACCTTCCTACCCTTCCACATGACGACGACGTCATCGGCCATTTCCGCCACCACGCCCATGTCATGGGTGATGAAGACCATGCCCATGCCGAGCTTCTTTTGCAGGTCGCGCATGATGTTGAGGATCTGCGCCTGAATGGTGACATCAAGTGCCGTCGTCGGTTCGTCGGCGATCAGCAGCTTCGGCCGACAGGCAAGCGCCATGGCAATCATCACGCGCTGGCGCATGCCGCCGGAAAGCTGATGCGGATAACGGTGCAGAAGCTCGGCCGCATCCGGCAACCGCACCATGTCGAGCAACTTTTTTGCCTCGGCCATGGCCGCCGCCTTGCCCATTTTCTCGTGCAGGACAAGCACTTCGCAGATCTGGTCACCGATGGTGAAGACCGGGTTCAGCGATGTCATCGGCTCCTGGAAGATCATGGCGATCTCCTTGCCGCGGATCGACCGCATTTCCTTCTGCGATGCCTTCAGCAGATCCTTGCCTTCGAACATGATGCGACCGGCGGGGTAAGTCGCGCCCATCATATCCGCAAGACGCATGGTCGAGAGCGACGTGACCGATTTGCCCGATCCGGATTCTCCGACGATCGCCACTGTCCTGCCGGCTTCCACGGCAAAGGAAATATCGTCCACGACGCGACTGTCGCCGAACTCAACGCTCAGGTTTTCAACCGAGAGGAGGGCGTTGCGGTTTGCGGCGGTCATATCAGCGTCTCCGGCTTGGCATGCGCGGCAATGCCGGCGCGGCCATCTGAAATAGTGAGGTGGCAAGGGCGTGGGGCAGGCGCGCGGGATGAAACGCTGTGCCGGAAGATGGGAGTGTCAAAAGAAAGCGCATGGCGTTTCAGGCGCGATGTAGATTGGCTGCTGCCGGTCGATACGGGAATTGCGACCTGGTCGAAGTGCTATGGGCGACCTCACCGGTGCCGGTAAAATGCCTGGTGCCAGTCTCAGAATCGATGATGCGCATGAACTTGTATTCCCCACCCCTTGTTTTACAAAAAAGCTAACAAAACAGGACAATCATGTCCAGAGTGTTGAACAATTTTTGTATACTGCTCTACAAATACGCAAGTGCATTTATTTTGGGCGCGGGTGTGCCGAAGGGCCGGACCCCGATTAAGGGATGGTTTTAGTCTGTATTGAGGATGTATCGATTTCAGTGGTTGCGGGTGCCGCTGCCCGTGATACAGGCCGGACGAAGACCATTGAAAAAGGATACCGGGTATGACGAATAGAACGGGTGCGGTCAGGCTATCCGGCTTCCTGTGTTGCGCATCGGTGCAGGATGTCCAACTTGTAGAAAGCCATCTACCCGATCACATTCGCCTGACCAGAGCGGAGCCGGGCTGTATTTCCTTTGAGGTATCGCAGACCGAAGACCCCCTGATCTGGAGGGTGGAAGAGCTTTTTGTGGACCGCGCTGCTTTCGATTTTCATCAGCAGCGCACGCGCGCATCTAAATGGTTTGTGGCCACCTCCGCCATTCCACGGGACTATGAGATAGTGATGCTGGCGTAAATAAAGACAGGCCGCAGCGGCATTCCTGCTGGCTGCGGCCTGTTTGCATTTTTGAAGCACCAGTGGACTGGTGTCTGCGCCTATTCCTTCGGCATGCCGATCGGTGGCGCAAGGCGCCGCTGCGCAGCGATGCGGAAGGGGGCGTTCATCGCGCCATATCCGCCGTAGGCACCGCGCCTTTCGACGATTTCGAAGAAGAACCCTTCGCCGAAGGTGCGGCTGTATATCTGGAAATATTCGCCGTTGTCGTCCCGGTCGTAGAGGATGCTTGCTTCCCGGAGTGCGTCGGAGAATTCCGGTTCCAGCCCGAAGCGGGCCTCCAGATCGTCATAATAATTGCGCGAGATCGGCAGGGCGTGAAAGCCGCGCGCATGCAGAGCCTTGGCGGTGGCGAAGATATCGTCCGTGGCGAAGGCGATGTGCTGGATGCTGGTGCCGAAACCCTCCGCCAGAAATTTGCCGGCAAAGGTCTTTCGGTTGTCGGCGCCGTTCATGGTCAGGCGGAAACGCGGGGAGGGCACGCTTTCTATGGCCTGGCTGCGCACCAGACCGCCGGGATCGACCACATCCACCATCGGCGTGCGGCGCGTTGAAAACAGCGATGTGTAAAACAGAAGCCAGGTCAGCATTTCATCGTAATGCGTTGTTTGCGCAAGATGGTCGATGCGGGTCAGTCCGGTATTGCCTGCCGGTGCCGTCGCATCTACCGGTGCGAATTCATTGTCCCAGATGGAGGCGAGCGCCGTGGACCCGTCGAGGAAATAGATGACGCCATTGCCCACGCCCTGAATGGCTGGAACCGCGACTTCGCCGGATTTGCGCGGTTCGGCGAATGTCGGCGCGCCCAGCGCTGCCGCACGCGCAAGCGCTGCCTGCGCATCATCGACCTTCAGGCCGAATGCATAGGCATTGGTGCCGTGGATGGAGTAGGATGCACCGGCGAAACTCTCACCGGTACCGCCGGTATTGATGACGATGCGAATGTCGCCCTGCGTATAGAGATCGACATCGCGATTGCGGTGCCTCGCGGTTTTATCAAAACCGAGTGTGGCGAGCAGCGCTTCCAGATTGGCCTTTTCCTCCGGTGCCGTTGTGAACTCGACAAACTCCACGCCTTCCGTCTGCACCCGCTCAGGCATGGCGGGCGCCTCGATGCGGATGTCGGGCTCCAGACGGCGCACCTGATCCATGAGGTTGATGAGCGAACGATGGCCGTCCTCAGCCAGCAGGCGCGCCGAGCCACCGCGGAACTGGTCGTTGAAGATTTCGAGCGACAGCGGGCCGCTATATCCGGTTGCGGCGACAGCGCGCATGAAATCCACCACTGGCAGATCGCCTTCGCCGGGCATGTTGCGGAAATGGCGGCTCCAGTACAAAAGGTCCATGTCGATCAGCGGTGCGTCGGCCAATTGCACGATGAAGATCTTGTCGCCGGGAATGGAGCGGATGGAGTTGGGATCGATCTTGCGCGACAGCGTGTGGAAGCTGTCGAGGATGATGCCGACATTGGGGTGATCGGCGCGGCGCACCACTTCCCACGCATCGCGATGATCGCTGATGTGCCGGCCCCAGGCCAGCGCCTCGTAACCCACGCGAACACCATGCCTGGCCGCAAGTTCGCCAAGCTCATGGAAATCGGCGGCGGCGCGGTCTATGCCACCCAGCGACACCGGCGAGACATTCGAGCAGATCAGCATCAGATCGGTCCCGAGTTCGCCCATGATGTCGAATTTACGCCCTGCGCGCTCGAAGGCGCGGGCGCGGTGCGGTTCCGGCATGCCTTCGAAATCGCGGAACGGCTGGAAAAGCGTGATATCCAGCCCATGATCTGCCGCAAGGGCCTTCACCTCGCGCGGCGAGGCGTCGTAGGTCAGGAAATCGTTCTCGAAAATCTCCACGCCGGTGAAACCGGCTTTCGCAATGGCCGCCAGTTTCTCCGGGAATTCGCCGCTGATGGAGACGGTGGCGATGGAAGTACGCATTGGCACGCCCTGTTTGCCTGTGTCATAGCTCGCCATATTGCGTTCCTTTTCAGCGTTATGTACTAATTGGTTAATAATAGGGGTGCGGCGGCAAGCCGTATACCCTGCTGATGGATGGATCATGACAAAAAGCGCAACTTCGAACGGCACCAGCGAAACCCGGCAGGCGAAGCGCGATCCGGAAGGCGTGCGCCGAGACATTCTTTCCGTTGCGATGGAGGAGTTTTCGCAAAACGGCCTGTCGGGGGCGCGCATCGACGAGATCGCCGCCCGCACGCGTACATCCAAGCGGATGATCTATTATTATTTTACCGACAAGGAAGGGCTTTACCAGCGCGTTCTTGAAGAAGCCTATGCCAAGGTGCGTGGCGGCGAGAGCGATCTGGAGCTGGACGGTCTGGAGCCGGTTGCGGCGCTCGAAAAGCTCTGTCGGTTCACTTTCGATCACCATCGCCGCAACCCGGCTTTCATCCGCATGGTGATGATCGAGAACATTCATCACGGCCGGCACATGCAATCGTCCGGAACGATCCGCCAGCTCAACCGGCCGGCCATCGATGCCCTGGAAAGCGTGCTGCTGCGCGGCCAGAAGAGTGGCATTTTCCGCAACGGCATCAACGCGCTGGAACTTCACTGGCAGATCAGCGCGCTGTCCTTTTTCAACGTCTCGAACGTCGCAACCTTCTCGTTCATCTTCGGCGACGGGCTGTTTACCGAGAAGGGTCAGCAAACATTGTCGCATCACGTCAGCGACATGGTGTTGCGATATGTGCTGAGCCCGGACCATATCACGAAGATCGGGAAAGACGGCCGATGAGGTGGCTGAGCGCCACCCCGTAACCTTCGATGCCGAGACCGGCGATCACGCCTTCGGCGCGCGTCGAGATATAGGAATGGTGGCGGAAGATCTCCCGTTTGTGGATGTTGGAAATGTGAACCTCTATCACCGGTGCCTCGAAGGTATTGAGTGCATCGAGGATCGCCACCGAGGTATGGGTAAAGGCACCGGGATTGATGACGATGCCTGCCGATGTGCCGCGCGCCGCATGGATCCAGTCTATCAGCTCGTATTCCCGGTTGCTCTGGGCAAAGAATATCTCGTGGCCCGCCGCCTCGGCAATCGCGCGGCAATTGGCCTCCACATCGGCCATCGTTTCGTAGCCGTAGATTTCCGGCTGGCGTTGGCCGAGCAGGTTGAGGTTCGGTCCGTTAAGTATGGTGAAAAGGCTCACGCCACACCCTCTTTCGTGCAAATTTCGGTAAAATGTGCCGTCATGCGCTCGGCATCAGGTTCACGGCCGCAGAACAGCCGAAACGCGCCAACAGCCTGAAACACCGTCATGCCGCCGCCGGGCAGGGTGCGACAGCCTTTTTGGGCCGCCGTCGCAAGAAGCTCGGTCACCAGCGGCATATAAACGATATCGGCCACCCAGTGCCGTTGTTCAAGGAGGTCGGCCTTGACCGGCATGCCGGGATGGGCGGGCATGCCCATCGGTGTGGCGTGGATCAACCCATCCGCGAAGGGCAGGGAATCTGCCGGGTCTTTCACGGCAAAGGCGTGGCCTTCGCCAAAACGGGCGTTGAGTTCGGCAGCCAGATGATCTGCGCGGCTGAAATCGCGGTCGCAGATATCGAGATGGGTAATGCCGAGTTTCAGCGCCGCATGGGCCACCGCAACACCTGCACCACCAGCACCGACCAGCAGCGCCCGGTCGCGTTTCGCATCCGGCAGGCCGCGCATGAAGCTTTCGTAAAATCCGTACCAGTCCGTATTGTGCCCAATGCGACGTCCGTCCTTGAAGACGACGGTGTTGACCGCGCCGAGCATGCGGGCATCATCAGACAATTCATGCAGGTGCGGAAGCACTGCCTGCTTGAAGGGATGGGTAATGTTGGTGCCGGCAAAGCCGCGCGATTCCAGCTCATTGAGCAGATCGGGAAGCGCGCTTTCCGGCAGCTTGCGCGCCACGACATCGACAAGCTCATAGGAATAATCGAGGCCGTGGGCAGCCCCTTCGCGCATGTGCAGCGCGGGAGATTTGGAAAGCTGGATGTCGGCGCCAATCAGGCCGACCTTGAAGGATTTGGTGTCTGTCATGATCAGGTCATCGCTCATCGAACGTGGTGGGAGAGGCGGGGGTCATCCCCGCCTGCCTGTCGGCTCCGGGTGAGCCTTAGTGATGGGCGAGAATTTCGCCGAGGAATGTGCGGGTACGCTGGTGCTTGGGATCGCGGAAGAACTCGTCCGGCGGGCCTTCCTCGATGATTTCGCCTTCCGACATGAAGACCACACGGTCGGCAACCTGCCGGGCAAAGCCCATTTCGTGGGTCACGCAGATCATCGTCATGCCGTCGCGGGCAAGACCGATCATTGTGTCGAGCACTTCCTTGACCATTTCCGGATCAAGCGCCGAAGTCGGCTCATCGAACAGCATGGCTTTCGGCTCCATGCAGAGCGCACGGGCAATCGCTGCGCGTTGCTGCTGGCCGCCGGAAAGCTGCGCCGGATATTTATCGGCCTGATTGAGAATGCGCACGCGCTCCAGATATTTGCGCGCGGTCGCTTCCGCATCGGCTTTCGACAGGCCCTTCACCCGCATGGGCGCCAGGGTGCAGTTTTCCATGATGGTCTTGTGCGGGAAGAGATTGAAGCTCTGGAACACCATGCCCACTTCACGGCGAACCGCATCGATGGCGCGGGTCGAATCCGAAAGCGTGGTTCCCTCGACCGTGATCTTGCCCTCCTGGATTTCTTCCAGATGGTTGATGCAGCGGATAAGGGTGGATTTTCCTGAACCGGACGGGCCGCAAAGAACGATTTTTTCGCCTTTGCGAACCGTCATGTTGACGCCTTTCAGCGCATGGAAGGCTCCATACCACTTTCCAACCCCTTCAAGGGCGATCAGCGGAGCCTGTGCGGCGGAGGATTGCGACATGGAACTTTCCTTCATGCTGGGAAGCAGCGTTAGTTAACGGTGTAGGGAATGTCAGGAAGCGAGGCCGGGAAGTCCGGAACCGGGCGCTTCATCCATTTGGCATAGACTTTTGCGAGCTCGCCATTGGCCTTGGCTTTGTCGAGCCAAGCGTTGAGTGCCTCGTTCCAGTCCTTTTCACCGGGGCGCGTGGCGGCGCTGTTGTAGAGGGTCACGAGGTCGAACTTTACCTCATAATCCTTGCCGCCAGCGGCTGCGAGACGGTCACCATAAAACTGGTTGCCGCCGATTGCCTCGATCTGGCCCGACAGGATCGCCTGAATGGTGGCGGCGTCATCGTCGAAACGCAGAATTTTTGCCTTGGTGCCGGCACCTGCGGTCAAAGCCGTGTCCATCGGACTGGATTTCGGCGCGCCGACGGTCATTCCCGTGAGATCGTCGAAGTTGGCTATCTTCTTGTCCTTGGTGGCATAGACCGACATGACGTTATGCGCGTAAGGCTGCGCATATTGTACGTTTTTCGCGCGTTCCGGCGTCATCCCCATCGACGCGAACAGGGCATCGACCTTTCCGGTGCGAAGCGACGGGATGCGGTTGGCGACTGCAAGCGGTACGAACTCCACTTTCAGTCCAAGATATTCCGCAAACCCGCGGGCCAAATCCGCATCATAACCTTCCTGAACACCAGAGGAATTTATGAAGCCCCAGGGCGCGTTGTCGCCCTGAATGCCGATGATGATCTTGCCGCTGGACTTTGCTTCTTCAAGTGTTCTGGCTTCTGCGCCTGCGGGTGTCAGGATTGGCAGCAAAGCTGCCAATCCGACGGCGATGGCTGTTCGCCAACGCGTCTGTTTGTTAAAGATTCCCATTGGTTACTCCTCCCAATCCAGCCTCTTCCGGTCTTCACTTCACGGTGAAAGGAATATCCGGCAGGCTTTCCGGGAAAGCGGGAACTTCGCGCTTCATCCACTTGTCGTAGATCTTGGCAAGCTGACCATCCGACTTGATCTTGTCGAGGAAGGCGTTGACGGTCTCGTTCCAGTCCTTTTCACCCGGACGGGTGCCGGCGCCGTTGTAAAGCGTCGTCAGGTCGAACTTCGGCTCGTATTTGCCGTTGGCAGCCTGATTGAGGCGGTCGCCATAAAACTGGTTGCCACCGACAACCTCTACCTGGCCGGAAATCAGTGCCTGAATGTTGGCGGCATCATCGTCAAAGCGCAGGATCTTAGCCTTGGAGCCTGCACCTGCCGTGATCGCCGTGTCCATGGCGCTGGACTTCGGAACGCCGACGGAAACGCCGGTCAGATCGTCATAGTTGCCGATCTTCTTGTCCTTGGGGCCGTAGACGGAAAGCACGTTACCGGCATAGGGCTTGGAATACTGGATGGTCTTGGCGCGCTCGGCGGTCATGCCCATGGTTGCGAACAGCAGGTCGACCTTGCCCGTCAGAAGGGCCGGAATGCGGTTTGCCACGGCAAGCGGTACGAATTCCACCTTGACGCCGAGATATTCGGCAAACGCCTTGCCGATATCGGCATCGAGGCCGTCCTGAACGCCGCTCGAATTGACGAATCCCCATGGCGAATTGTCGCCCTGAATGCCGATTACGACCTTGCCCTTGGCCTTGGCCTCATCCACCGTGCCGGCGAAGGCGTCGACCGGTGCGATAAAGGGAAGGGCGACCGTTGCTGCGGCGAGCGCGAGCAGGGTGCGACGTGAGAATTTACCGTTGGATTTCATCTTTTGCTCCTCCTTACAAAGCTTGATGACATGTTGATGGGTATTAGCGGGAAGCGGCTTGCATCCGCTTTTCTACACTGGCGCCCCACAGGGAAAGCGGCCAGCAGATCAGGAAATACATGATGCCGACGATGGCAAAGACCGTCAGCGGACGGAACGTCTGGTTGGAGACGATCTGGCCGGCGCGGGACAGTTCGACGAAGCCGACAATGGCGGCAAGCGACGTGCCCTTGATGAGCTGCACCAGAAAACCGATGGTGGCGGGCAGCGAAATCTTGAAGGCCTGCGGCAGAACCACGTCCTTCATTCGCGACACGTAGTGCAGGCCAAGCGCGTTGGCGGCTTCGGTCTGACCCTTCGGCACAGCCTGGATGCCACCGCGCCAGATTTCACCCAGAAAGGCGCTGGCATGCAGGGTGAATGCGATGGCGACCGCAATCCAGGCATCGACATTCAGGCCCGCAAGCGCCACGCCGTAATAAACGACGAAAAGCTGCATTAGGAGCGGTGTGCCCTGGAAAATCGCGATGAAGCCGGTGCTGGCGCGCTGGATCGCCGGGGTTTCGGCAACGCGGCCAAGCGCGACGCAAAGACCGAAAATGCCGCCGCCGATGAAGCCGATCAGGGTCAGCGCAAGGGTCCATTTCAGGCCCTGCAGCAGGAAGAACAATTCGTTGGAACCGATGGATGCCATTGTCTTTTCCTCACTTGACCGGATAGCTGAACGATGTGCGGGAGATGAGGGAAAATACCCCCATCATCAGCGAGGAAATGACCAGATAAAGCAGCGTGATCGAGAAATAGACCTCAAAGGAGCGGAAGGTGTCCGCTTCGATCTGCTGGGCCACCGAGGTCAGCTCGTAAGCCGCAATCGAGGTACAGACCGAAGTGGTCAGCGTTAGCATGATGAACTGGCTGGTGAGTGACGGATAGACCGCCCGAAGCGCCGGCTTCAGAATGATGTGCCGGAAGATCTGCGCCCGGTGCAGGCCAAGCGCCAATCCCGCCTCAACCTGACCCTTGGGAATGGAATCGACGCCGCCGCGAATGATTTCAATGGCATAAGCGCCGCCGTTCAACGCAAGCGCAATGATTGCCGTGACCGTGGGGTTAAGCTTGATGCCGATTTGCGGCAGGGCGAAGAAGATGAAGAATATCTGCACCAGAAACGGCGTGTTGCGAATGGCTTCCACGAATCCGATGACCAGACCGCGCAGCAGCTTGAAGCGCGAGCGGCGGGCCACGACGCCGAGAACCCCGATGACGGTGGCAAGCGACATGCCGGCGATTGCAAGGCCGATCGTTGCAAGACAGGCCAGAAGCAGCTCGGGCAGACGGTCTATAACCGCCGAAAAATCGAGACTGTAAGACATATTTCCTCCCAACCCGTTCGGGTCCGAACAGACGTTTCGCCTTGTTCGCATCGCTTTGGAAACCCTGTGGCTCCAAAGCCCTCCGTTTGTTTTTACCGTGCCGGGGAAGCTCCACACTTCTGTGCCAGCATAGCGTTAACCTGAATGTTTGTACCAGTTAGTTCAATTTTGTGTCAAGCGCCAACTCCGGTTAGAAACAGCTTAAAGATCACTTTTTCTTCATTCATCTTGTTCAAGAAAGTCGTTTTTTATCAACGACTAATGTGATTGGTCGCAAGCGTTTTCATCGCGCGCCCGCGCCATTCCCATCTCGCTGGCAAAAGCGCCCGAAGGCCGCTCAGTCCTCGCGAAAATCTGTCATTCCCTCTTTATTCTTCGCTTGCTCCCAGCCGGTCGATCTGCCCCGCGAGGCGCTCGGCGATCAGGAGTGAGGACCCCGTTGCCGTCACCATTTGCGGCAGCGACAGCCATTCGAGCATCCAGCCCGCGCCCGAACGTTCCTGTTCGTGAACGAGAGACTGGTGCAACGCCGAAATCTGCACGGCGTTGAAGCGTGCCAGCGTCACCAGCGTTTCCGCATTGACCGGGTTCTGCTTGTGCGGCATCGCCGAGGAACCACCCCCGCCGCTCATGCGAATTTCGGCGCCGACTTCGGCCAGAAGCGCGATATCCTGCCCGAACTTGCCAAGCGTGCCGGTGACGAGCGACAGCAGATTGGCAAGCTCGGCGATACCGTCGCGCTGGCTGTGCCACTGCGGCCTGTCAGAAAGGCCGAGACGCTTTGCGAGATCGGCGCGGACAGTGCCGGCATTGTCGCCGAGCTTTTCCAGCGTGCCGGCCGCGCCGCCGAACTGGACGGCAAAACCGTGCTGCAAAAACGTGTCGATCCGAACCAGATGCCGTTCCAGCGGATCGATCCAGCTTGCCACCCTGTCGCCGACCGTGATGGCGATGGCGGCCTGCATGCGGGTATATCCCGTCAGCGGGTTGCTGCCATCGCGGGCCGCAATATCACCCAGCGTATCGATGAGGCGGCCGAGCCGTGCCGTGATGATTTCCGCTGCCGCCTTCAGCCGCAGCATCAGGCTGGTATCGATGACATCCTGGCTGGTGGCGCCGAAATGCAGCTTTTCCGCCGCAGTACCGGCAACCGCCGCCCGCATCTGCCGGACAAGTTCCGGCACCACAACGCCGTCCTTGGCGACGCCATGGCGAAGCGAGGTGGTATCGGCGGCAAAATCGGAAAGGCGCGAGACGATCGCATCCGCCGCATCCGCTTCTATGACGCCCGCCCCGGCTTGCGCCTGCGCCAGCGCCGTCTCGAAACGGATCATGGCATCGATATCCGCTCTGGCCGAAAACAGCTCAACGATTTCGCTGTCGCCAAAAAGGCCGGAGAGAAACGGATGTTCGAAGGGGGAAAGGCTCATCTCAGGTTACAGCTCCGCTCAGATGTCGAAAAACACGGTTTCGCCCTCGCCCTGAAGGCGGATATCGAAACGATAGATGTTTCCTTCCTCCTTTTTGGCGACAAGCGTGGCGATGCGGCTTTTCTGCTCGACGCGGGCAAGGACCGGATCAGCGGCATTGGCCTCCTGCTCCTCGGGAAAATACATGCGGGTTTGCAGGCCGATATTGATACCGCGCGCCACGATCCAGAAAGTGATGTGCGGCGCCATCCACCGGCCGTCGCGGAAGGGCACCTTGCCGGGCTTGATGGTGTCGAAGATGAATTCGCCGGTATCCATGTCGCCGGGCGAGCGGCCCCAGCCGGTGAAATTCGGATCCGCCTTGCCGCGTGTTTCGCTGGGGCTGTTGTAATAACCGTCCGTATCCGCCTGCCAGATTTCGATCAGGGCGTCTTTCAGCGGCATGCCAGCGCCGTCGTAGACCGTGCCACGCACGCTTATGCGTTCGCCGCGAGCCTTGTCGTTATAGAGCGCGCCGGAGCCCAGGTCCTTTTCGAACACGCCCTCGATGCCAACGAAATTGGGGGTGCAGCCGATATGGACATATGGACCTGCCGTCTGCGATGCTGATTCCTTGAGATAACCGAGCGGCTGGACCATGATCAGTTGCCTTCCTTGCGATTTTCGAAAAACGTGGAGCGGCGGCCGCGAAGCACGATGTCGAACTTGTATGCCAGCATGTCCATGGGAATATTTGAATTCATATCCAGCGGCGCGATCAGCCGCTTGATCGCATCCTCGTCCGGGATCGTTTTGACGATCGGACATTTCCAGATCAACGGATCGCCTTCGAAATACATCTGGGTTATCAGCCGCTGGGCAAAGCCGTGGCCGAAGACCGAGAAGTGGATATGGGCAGGCCGCCAGTCGTTGACGCCGTTCGGCCAGGGGTAAGCGCCAGGCTGGATGGTCTTGAACCAGTAATAACCGTTCTCATCCGTGATCGTGCGGCCGACGCCGCCAAAATTCGGATCGATGGCGGCGAGATAGGTTTCCTTCTTGTGGCGATACCGCCCGCCGGCATTGGCCTGCCAGAATTCCACGAGCGCACCGTCCACGCCGCGGCCGCGCTCGTCCAGCACCCGGCCGTGGACCAGAATGCGCGGGCCAATCGGCATTTCGCCAGGGCGGGCATAATTGAGGATCAGGTCGTTATCCAGCTCGTTCAGCAGGCTGTGGCCGAAAACCGGCCCGGTGATCTCGCTTTTGGTGCCTTCCAGCGAAATCAGGGCGCGCTGCGGAGAACGCAGGACAGAGGTCTTGTACCAGGGAGCATAGGCCAGCGGATGAATGTCGCGGTCGCGTGCGAAGAACGGCCCGGTTTCGGGCTTTGTATTACTCATTTCGTCTCCTCCTCGTCGCGGGAACTATCGGCTTTCATGCCGGCCAGAGCAAGCTTGGCGGTCTTGAAAGCGTGGTTGGCGGCGGGAACGCCGGCATAGATTGCGACATGCAGCAGCGCTTCGCGAATATCCGCTTCGGTGGCGCCGGTATTGGCGGTGGCGCGCACGTGCATGGCGAGCTCCTCGTCCTGACCGAGTGCGGCAAGCAAGGCGATGGTGACCATCGAGCGCTCGCGCTTCGTCCAGTGGTTACCGGACCACACCGTGCCCCAGGCCGCTTCGGTGATGAGCTGCTGAAACGGCTGGTCGAACCCCGTCGTCACCGTCTGCGCGCGGTCGACATGCGCGTCACCGAGCACGGCGCGGCGCGTTTTCATGCCCTGCTCAAATCTCTCGTTCTTATCGATATTGTCCGCCATCTGTCAGTGCTCCGGCAAGGTCTTCAGAAAATCACCGACCGCCTGCGCATAGGCGAGCGGTTGTTCAAGGCAAGGAATGTGGCCGCAGCGTGTAATGGTGGCGAGACGGCTTGCGGGAATGAGGTCCGCCAGCGATTGCACCAGTGCTGGCGGTGTCGACCCGTCTTCATCGCCCGCCACGCAGAGCGTCGGAACAGCGATGCGGCCCGCTTCGTGCGTGAAATCGGCATCGCGTATGGCGGCGCAGGTGCCGCTGTAACCGGCCTCCGGCTGTTGGGAAAGCATGTTGCGTGCACCCGCATAAACCACGTTGTCCGGCTGGCGAAAGGCTGGTGTGAACCAGCGCTCCATCACCGGATCGATCATCGAGGCAAGGCCGTCAGCGGCGATCTTGTCGATGCGCGCGTTCCACATCTCGGCGGTGCCGATCCTGTGGGCGGTATTGCTGAGCACAAGGGCACGCACGAGATCGGGACGCCGGGCATAAATTCCCTGTGCAACCAGTCCACCGACCGACAGACCCCAGATGACCGCATTGTTGACGGAAAGATGATCGAGGATGGCAATCAGGTCGTCCGCGTGATCGTCTATCGAATAGGCAGGGCGGCCGATATCGGACAGGCCATGGCCACGTTTGTCGTGCAGGACGAAAGCATATTTGTCGCCAAGTTCCGCAATCACCGCGTCCCAGATACGGAAATCGGTACCAAGTGAATTGATAAAGGCGATGACCGGCTTGCCGCTTTCCAGTTCGTGCGCACGATAATGGATCGCGTTTTCGCCACAGCGCAGAAAATGCATGATGTACGTCCTCCTGTTGACGATATTGCAAGCACGTTCCGGTTAAGTAAAATGACATTATCGGTGAAAAATATAACCAATGGATTATATGTTCGATGGTCGAGCAGCGTATAAAGTTCCGGCATCTTCAGACCTTCGTGGAGGTGGCGCGCCAGAAAAGCGTCATTCGTGCGGCGGAAATCCTGCATGTCAGCCAGCCGGCGGTAACGAAAACCATCCGCGAACTCGAGGAGATTCTCGGCGTCTCGCTGTTCGACCGCGAGGGGCGCGGCATCCGCATCAGCCGCTATGGCGAGGTGTTCCTGCGCCATGCCGGGGCGACGATGACGGCACTTCGCCATGCGGTCGATTCCGTCTCGCAGGAGGCGGCGCGTGCCGGCCCGCCGGTTCGCGTCGGTGCCTTGCCGACCGTTTCGGTGAGGATCATGCCGAAAGCCATGGCGGGATTTCTTTCGGAAAAAACCGGCAGCCCGGTCAAGATCGTCACCGGTGACAATGCCGTTCTTCTGGAGCAGTTGCGCGTCGGCGATCTGGATCTAGTCGTCGGGCGCCTGGCTGCGCCGGAAAAGATGGCGGGCTTTTCCTTCGAGCATCTCTATTCCGAAAAGGTGCGGTTCGTCGTGCGCGCCGGCCATCCGCTGCTGTCGCCGGGCATTTCGGTTTTCGATCACCTGCACGAGTTCCCGGTATTGATCCCCACCCGCCAGTCGGTAATCGGTCCCATCGTCGAGCAGTTCCTGATCGCCAATGGGGTGCCGGCCTTGCCGATCCGCATCGAAACGGTATCGGATGCGTTTGGCCGCGCGTTCCTGCGCACCAGTGATGCCGTCTGGATCATTTCGGAAGGCGTGGTCGCAGGCGATGTGGCAGATGGAACTCTGGCGATCCTGCCGGTCGATACCGGCGATACCAGCGGTCCGGTCGGCTTGACGGTGCGGGCCGATACGCAGCCCTCACTGCCGCTGTCGCTACTGATACAGGCCATTCGCGAAGCTGCGCGCGAACTGCTCGACCCGAAGCCCGAAACTGTTTCCTAATAGGGAAGCCCGACATAGTTTTCTGCAAGCGCCGTGGAGGCAGCGCGGGAATGCACGAGGTAATCCAGCTCCGCTTCCTGGATACGCTGGCCAAATTCGCCGGTATCGGGAAAGCGGTGCATCATTGTCGTCATCCACCAGGAAAAGCGCACGGCCTTCCAGACGCGAGATAGCGCTTTCTGCGAATAGGAATCGATGCCCGCTTCCGACCCTTCACGATAAAATTCGATGAGCGCCTCGCTGAGATAATGCACGTCGCTGGCCGCAAGGTTGAGGCCCTTGGCGCCGGTCGGCGGCACGATGTGGGCGGCGTCGCCCGCCAGAAACAATCGCCCGAAGCGCATCGGTTCACACACGAAGGACCGAAGCGGTGCGATGGATTTTTCAAATGACGGCCCAGTCACCAGGGCATCGGCATGGTTTTCCGGCAGGCGGCGGCGGATTTCATCCCAGAAGCGCTCATCGCTCCAGTCCTCCGGCCGGTCTTCCAGCGAACATTGCAGGTAATAGCGGCTGCGCGTGTGCGAGCGCATGGAACAGAGCGCAAAACCACTGGGATGGTTGGCATAGATGAGTTCGTGGCTGACGGGTGGCACTTCGGCCAGAATACCGAGCCAGCCGAACGGGTATATTTTTTCGAATTCCTTGATCGAGCGCTCAGGCACGGATTTGCGGCTGATGCCGTGAAACCCATCGCATCCGGCAATAAAATCACAATCTATCCGATGGCTTACGCCGTCTTTTTCATAGGTGACATAGGGGCTGGCACCATCGAAATCATGAGGCTCCACATTCAAGGCTTCATAGATTGTGGTAAGCCCCGCTTTTTCGCGGGCATCCATCAGGTCGTGCGTCACCTCCGTCTGACCGTAGACCATTACCCGTTTGCCGCCGGTAAGATCGAAGAGGTCGATACGGTGATCGCGCCCGTCAAAGGCCAGCGAGAAACCGTCATGCGGCAGACCTTCCTTGTGCAGGCGTTTGTCGGCGCCAACCTTTTCCAGAAGGTGCACTGTGCCTTCTTCCAGCACCCCGGCGCGGACCCGACCGAGGATGTAGTCCTTGCCGGCCCGGTCGAGAATGACGGTATCGATGCCTTCATTGGCAAGCAGCTGACCAAGCAGCAGACCCGAAGGGCCGGAGCCGATGATGACGACCTTGGTGCGCATTAGTTTCCTCCCGGAATTGTCTCCTGTCAGGAAATTGACCAAAGCGCGCGACAAGCTCAATGGACTTTCTGATCCGTAAATTGCACAATTCGATCATGATGAGTGGAGCCGGGGGTGACATGCGGGTTGCGGCGAATGAAGGCCTATATGGTGAGGAGACAGCGCAAGGAACCGCTTTCCGCTTTCATTGCGAGACGCTTTTTTCCAGAAGCAGCCTGCATCGCTTTGAAATCGGCCTGCACCGGCATGCCGCGTTCCTGCAAATCTTGTACATTTGGGGCGGCGAGGGCGATGCATTGCTGGATGGCCGCACCGAGGCTATCCGCCCACCGGTCGCCATTGTCGTGCCGCCGGGTTTCGAGCACGGCTTTCGTTTTTCGCGCGATATTGGCGGGGTGATCGTCACCGTGCTGCCCGGCGCGCTTGCCGCATCCGTGCAGGCGCTGCTGCTGCGGAATTTCCAGCAGCCCGTGTTGTTGCCGTTGCAGGATTTCTCCGAGGGCGAGCGATTGCGCAGGGATTTCGAACATATCTCCGCGGAGTATGAAAGCCACGAGATAGGCCGGGAGGCCATGATCGAAGGTCAGCTTGCTACCGTGGCTGCGCTTCTTGCGCGAGCGGCGCGGCCTCTACTGGAGAGAACCGGGGAAGGCCCTGCGGAACAGCGCTTCGAACTCCTGCTGTCACTGATCGCCCGACATATTCGCGAGCCGCGCAAGGCGGCGTTTTATGCGCAGAAGCTCGGCCTTTCCGAGACCCATCTTAACCGTCTCGTCCGTTCCGTTTCCGGCCTCAGCCTGCAACGGCTTGTCGCCAGGCGCCAGATCGAGATCGCCCAGCAGGAACTGATCTTCACCGTATCGACCGTGCAGATGATTGCGGAAGATCTCGGTTTTGCCGACCCGGCCTATTTCAACCGCTTCTTCAAGCGGGAAACAGGCATGACACCCCGGGCATGGCGATTGGCTGAACGGCGGAAAATGGGAGATGACGGCGCGGCTTCGGCCTCACCTCAGGCAAGCATTCTTCCCAGTTCACGCTGAACGGAAAGCAGTGCCGGCAGATAACGCTCCACCAGATCGTCCATCGACGCTACCGAGGCGGCAAGCCCGACATTGAGTGCTGCGACCGTCTGCCCGCGCACGGTTTTCACCGGCACGGCAATGGAGCGAAGGCCGATCTCCACCTCCTGATCGATCAGGGCATAACCGCGATTGCGGGTCGCTTCGAGTTCCTCGAGCAGGGCGTCGATACCGGTCATCGTCTTTTCCGTCCGTGCCACCAGCCGCGAGTGTTCCAGGACCTCGCGCTGCCGTTCCGGTGTAAGGGCTGAGAGGAGAACGCGGCCCATGGACGTGCAATAGGCGGGCAGGCGCGAGCCAGGCATGAGGGCGATGGACATGACCCGCTGCTGGGCGGCGCGCGCCACATAGACGATTTCGGTATCGTCCAGAATGGAGACTGATGTGCTGTGGCCGATCTCTTCCGAAAGACGGTCGAGAAGGGGCTGGACGATGCGCGGTAGCGGCATGGTGGCAAGACAGCCGGTTCCAAGCCGCAGAACCTTGGGCGTCACAGTGAAGAACTTGCCGTCATAGGCGGCGTAACCCATTTCCGACAGTGTCAGCAGACAGCGCCGCGTGGTGGCGCGGTCAAGGCCTGCGATGTCAGCGGCATCGGATATGGACAGGCGCGGGCGCTCGGCGCTGAACGCCTCTATCACCTTCAGCCCCTTGGCGAGACCGCCCATCATGTCTCTTTCATTGACGGCCATGTCACGCTCCATTTGTGCGATATACGAACAAAAATCATATAACGCACAAAATTGTTGCCGTCGAGGAGGATTCGGATTTAGCTCTGCGCCAAGCAGCCTTGCGAGTTCCCATTGCTGGGCTGGATGGAGGATTGATATGGACAAGACAATCAAAAGCGCGACTGATGCCATTTCCGGTATCGGCGACGGCGCGACGGTGATGATCGGCGGTTTTGGCGGCTCCGGCGCGCCCATCGAGCTGATCCACGCCCTGATCGACAAGGGACCGAAAAACCTGACGGTCATCAACAACAACGCCGGCAATGGCCGTATCGGCATTGCCGCAATGATCGATGCGGGCATGGTCAAGAAGATGATCTGCTCGTTTCCGCGCTCTTCCGATCCGCGCGCTTTCACCGACAGATATCTGGCCGGCGAAATCGAGCTGGAACTTGTGCCGCAGGGCACGCTTGCCGAGCGCATCCGTGCCGGTGGCGCGGGCATCCCGGCATTCTATACTCCGACTGCCTTCGGCACGGAGCTTGCCAATGGCAAGCCGATCGCCGAATTCGACGGTCGGTCGTATGTTCAGGAACGCTGGCTGAAGGCGGATTTCGCCATCGTCAAGGCTGAGCTTGGCGATACCTACGGCAATCTCACCTATAACAAGGCGGGGCGCAATTTTAACCCGCTGATGTGCATGGCGGCAGCCACCACCATCGCCCAGGTCTCCAAGATCGTCGCTGCCGGCGAGATCGACCCCGAGCATGTCGTCACGCCCGGCATTTTCGTCAATGGCGTCGTGGAAATCGCCAATCCGCAACAGGAAGAAGTCCTCATTCGCGCGGGAGTAGCCTACGCATGACCCAGCCAATCAACACTCGCGACGATATCAAGCTTTCCAACGCCCAGATCGCCTGGCGCGCGGCGCAGGACATCGAGGATGGCGCTTACGTCAATCTCGGTATCGGTTTTCCCGAAATGGTCGCCCGTTACCAGCCGCCCGGCCGTCAGGCTATCTTCCACACCGAAAACGGCATCCTGAATTTCGGCGAAGCGCCGCCGGAAGGTGAAGAGGACTGGAACCTCATCAATGCCGGCAAGAAGGCCGTGACGCTGAAGCCGGGTGCCTCCTTCTTCCACCATGCCGACAGCTTCGCCATGGTGCGCGGCGGGCATCTGGATGTTGCGATCCTCGGCGCCTATCAGGTGGCGCAGAATGGTGATCTCGCCAATTGGCGCGTTGGCTCCAAGGGCGTGCCCGCCGTTGGCGGCGCCATGGATCTGGTGCATGGCGCCAAGCAGGTTTTCGTCATCACCGAACATGTGACGAAGAACGGCGAGCCGAAGCTTGTCGAAAAATGCGCCTTTCCGCTGACCGGCGTCGGCTGCATCACCCGCATCTACACCAGCCATGCGGTGATTGACGTCGTGGATGGCCGTTTCGTTTTGCGCGAAAAGCTGGCAGCGATGAGCTTCGATGAATTGCAGGCCATGACCGGCGCGCCTCTTCATGTCGATGGCGAAGTCGCCGATCTTGTAGCGCCGGAACTTTGAGGAACAACCGATGACCGATGCATTCATTTGCGACTATATCCGCACACCGATCGGCCGTTTCGGCGGTGCATTGTCTTCAGTGCGGGCTGACGATCTCGGTGCTGTGCCCTTGCGGGCGCTTGTCGAGCGTAACCCGTCCGTGGATTGGGAAGCCGTTGAGGACGTGATCTTCGGCTGCGCTAACCAGGCGGGCGAAGATAACCGCAATGTTGCCCGCATGTCGCTGCTGCTGGCCGGCCTGCCGGTTTCGGTGACCGGAACCACGATCAACCGGTTGTGCGGTTCGGGCATGGACGCTGTCATCGCCGCTGCCCGTGCCGTCAAATCCGGCGAGGCGGAATTGATGATCGCAGGCGGCGTGGAAAGCATGAGCCGCGCGCCCTTCGTGCTGCCCAAGGCCGAAAGCGCCTTTTCACGCAACGCCGAAATCTACGACACGACCATCGGCTGGCGTTTCGTCAACCCGCTGATGAAGGCGCAATATGGCGTCGATTCCATGCCGGAGACCGGTGATAACGTCGCCGTCGATTATCAGGTCTCCCGCGAAGATCAGGACGCCTTTGCCGTTCGCAGCCAGCAAAAGGCAGCCGACGCGCAGGCCAATGGCCGCCTCGACAAGGAAATTGTCTCGGTCACGATCCCGCAGCGCAAGGGCGATCCGCTGGTGGTGTCTAAAGACGAACATCCGCGCGCGACGAGCCTTGAGGCCCTTGCAAAGCTGAAGCCGGTCAACAAGCGCGACGGTGCGACAGTGACGGCGGGCAATGCATCCGGCGTCAATGACGGTGCGGCGGCTCTCATCATCGCTTCGGCTGAAGCCGCAAAGAAATACGGCCTGACGCCGATTGCCCGCATTCTCGGCGGAGCAACTGCCGGCGTTCCGCCGCGCGTCATGGGCATTGGCCCCGCGCCTGCCTCAGCCAAGCTTCTGGCGCGTCTAGGCCTGAAACAGGAAGAGCTTGACGTGATCGAGCTGAACGAAGCCTTCGCTAGCCAGGGTCTCGCAACGCTTCGCCAGCTCGGCATTGCCGATGACGATGCGCGGGTGAATGCAAATGGCGGCGCGATTGCGCTTGGGCATCCGCTTGGGATGTCCGGTGCGCGCATTGCCGGTACCGCAGCACTCGAGCTTTCTCTGACCGGCAAGCGTTATGCGCTCTCGACCATGTGCATCGGCGTCGGGCAGGGCATTGCCGTGGCGCTCGAGCGGGTCTGACGCGACCGCGGCATTCGGTTCTGTTGAACGGTCCGGATGCCGCTGCCGCCGTGTCTTCACCTATGTCGGCAGGTGCTCAGGAACTCCACGCACGATTTTCTCGCATTGGTGCATTCCAATTACCCTCATTCCTGTGCTTGTCGCAGGAATCCAGCCGACGCGCGCCTGCGCGGCGGAGGGAGTATTTTCGGCCCAAGGACTTGGGCTGGCTGGATCTCTGTGACAAGCACAGAGATGAGGGAAGTGGAAAAGCAGGCCTCGCACCGGACACCCCAGCCATCAATATTTATGCCGCGTGCTCTGGCACCCCTCGCCGAAATCTCGGTTTGCGTTGGATTCTATCATGATCCGTGACATGTTTTGCGGGGTATGACAGGATTCTTTCCGTGTAAGGGGTGTCTTCATGAAGCGTCCGACAATCACAGATGTTGCAAACGCCGCCGGCGTCAGCGTTGCGACTGTCGACAGGGTATTGAATGGTCGCCTGCCGGTGCGTGAGGAAACCTCGCGGCGGGTGTTCGAGGCGGCGGAAAAGATCGGTTTCCATGCCACCAACATCATCCGCCAGCGCATGCTGGCCGATCTGCCGTCCTATAATCTCGGAATCATTCTGCGGAAAGAACGGCACTCCTTTTACCAGGCATTTGCCGATGAGCTGGAGCTTGCGGCGCGCAACGTGAGGGATCGCCATCTGAACCTGCGCATCGAATTTGCGCAGTCGGGCGAGCCGAGCGAGCTTGCGGCCCTTCTGTCCGGCATGAAAGGTCGGGTGCAGGCCGTTGCGGCCACCGGTCCTGACCATCATGACGTTACGGCGGCCGTTGAGGCTCTGAAGGCGAAGGGTATTCCCACCTTTTCCCTGCTTTCCGATTTCGCGCAGGGTGTGCGGGAGGCCTATCTTGGCGCGAATAACATGAAGGTTGGGCGCACGGCGGCCTGGATGATCTCGCGGCTGGCGCGCAGCAAGGGCAAGGTGCTGCTATTGCTCGGTGGCCACCGTTTTCACGGTCATTCGCTGCGGGAAACCGGCTTTCGGAGCTATATCAGGGAATATGCGCCGGAATTCGAGGTGATGGACGCGCTGATCACGTTGGAAACGCGGCGGCTGACCTACGAGCTTGTCATGGACACCATCGCCAAACACCAAGATCTCGTCGGCATCTATTGCATCGGCGGCGGCATGGAAGGTGTGATCGAGGCCTTGCAGCAGGAGAACCGCCAGGAAACCATCGTCTGCCTCGTCAACGAGTTGACGCCGGAATCCCGTCAGGCGCTGCTTGAGCGGCGTATTACCGGCGTGTTCCAGACACCGCTTCGCGAACTATGCACGGACCTCGTTGCCACGATGGTTCACACCATCGAACACGGCATGGCGGAAACGCCGGGACAGAGATTTGTGCCCGCTCATCTATGGGTTCCTGAGAGCCTTTGATGGTTTGATAGATTCTATCATAAATGCCGCGTCTATTTCTATCAGCCATGATGGTTTTGCCCGCCGAAGACGCGTTGACGCCGGCCCCGGACTAGGATCATGTTGCCGGCATGTGGAGCGGGCAGGAGGCTGATCCACGACAATAACGATGTTTCAAGGTTGCCAAACGCCGCAGATTTCCATCTTCGGCGACGGGTATCCTTTTGCCGGCGATCGGCTGTGGCGCGATGCACTTGCGGCTGTGCGACCGGTTTCTTTTCAAGAGTTTCGGAGGAGGATGACATGAAAAGACATTTTGCGATTGCGGCTCTGGCCACCATGCTGGCGACCACGGCCTCGGCTCAGACCATCGGCGTTTCGATGGCCCTGTTCGACGACAATTTCCTGACCGTGCTGCGTAACGGCATGATCGACTATTCGAAGGGCATGAACGGTGTCTCGCTGCAGATCGAGGACGCCCAGAACGATGTCGGCAAACAATTGAGCCAGGTGCAGAACTTTGTCGCGGCTGGCGTCGACGCCATCATCGTCAATCCCGTCGATACGGATGCGACGGTGGCGCTTTCGCAGGCGGCTGCCGCAGCCGGCATTCCGCTTGTCTACGTCAACCGCCAGCCGGTCAATCTCGACAACCTGCCGGACAAGCAGGCCTTCGTCGCTTCCGATGAAAAACAGTCGGGAACCTTGCAGACGCAGGAAGTCTGCCGGCTTCTGAAGGCTGCCGGCAAGACGGAAGCCAAGGCCGTGGTGATGATGGGCGAACTCTCCAACCAGGCGGCTCGCATGCGGACTGAGGACATCAAGGAGGTCGTCGCCACTCCGGATTGCAGCTTCATCAAGCTCGTTGAGGAGCAATCCGCCAACTGGTCGCGCACGCAGGGGTCGGACCTGATGACCAACTGGCTCTCGGCTGGGGTTGAGTTCGATGCGGTGATTTCCAACAATGACGAGATGGCGATCGGCGCGATCCAGTCGTTGAAGGCGACCGGCCGGCCGATGGATGGCGTCATCATCGCGGGCATCGACGCGACCCAGGATGCACTTGCCGCGATGGCGGCGGGCGAACTGGATGTCAGTGTTTTCCAGAATGCCGCCGGCCAGGGCAAGGGCGCGGTGGATTCCGCGCTGAAACTCGCCAAGGGCGAGACGATCGACAAGAAGGTCTTCGTGCCCTTCGAACTCGTTACACCCGCCAACCTCAAGGATTATCAGGCGAAGAACTGAGGCCAGCATTCACTGGGAATGCCGGCAATAAACCAAGGGGCCGCTCATGGACAAGCAGGCCCAAGGCCGCGGTCTCTTCTCCCGGACCGCGGCCTAACCTGTCCGCAACGACCTCAACAGATACCGACGACAAGGAAGCGTAAATGCGCATCGCCATCGACCCGTTCATGCACCGCCATCTCAGCCTCGAAGCCCTTCCCGCCAAAGTTAGGGAGCTCGGCTACGACTGGATCGAGCTCAGCCCGCGCGCCGATTTCCTCGAATGGTTCAAGGCGCCGCGCGTGTTTCCCGAAAGGATCCGCTCGTTCAAGAAGGCGCTGGCGGCCGAAAACGTCAAGATTGCCTCGCTGCTGCCGATGTATCGCTGGGCCTCCAATGACGAGACCGAGCGGCAGGCGGCAGTGAAGCACTGGAAACGCGCCATCGAGATCGCCGTCGAACTGGGGGTCGACACGATGAACTCCGAATTTGGCCGTGGACCGCATCCCGACAAGGGTTCCTGCTATTGCTGCCATACCGGCTCGATGATCGAGGCCTGCGAGGATGCCTGGTGGCGTTCAATGGAAGAGTTGGTGCCGATCTTCGAGCGCGAAGGCATCAATCTGCATGTCGAGCCGCATCCGGAAGACTGGTGCGAGACGCTTCAGCCGGCGCTCGACATCATCCGCACCGTCAATTCGAAGAATGTGAAGTTTCTCTATTGCGCCCCGCACACCTTCTATTTCGGCGACGACACCAAGGCGATGCTGCGCGAAGCGAAAGATGTGCTCGCCCACGTACATGTCGGTGATACCTTCAATCACAAGGCCAGTTCAGGGCTGCGCTACATTCTCAACCCGCCCGGCACGCAGGCGCGCGTGCACCAGCACTTGAACATCGGCCAGGGTGAGGTGCCGTGGGACGACTTCTTCGGCACGCTTTCCGAAATCGGCTTCGACGGCATCATGACCTCCTGTGTTTTTGCCTGGGAGGACAGGGCCGATGAATCGGGCAGGTTCATGTGCGCCGAGATCAACAACTATATCGAAAAATACCGCAAGTGAGGTTTTTCCCATGACTGTGAGAATTGGTGTCATCGGCACCGGCGCGATTGGCCGTGACCATGCCCGCCGCATCAACAAGGTCCTCGGAGGCGCAAAGGTCGTGGCGCTGAGTGACGTCAACCCTGCATCCGCCGAGGCGGTGAAGAACGACATTGCTGCGGACGCCGTCATTTTCGCCACCGGCGAGGAACTGATTGCATCGCCGGATGTGGACGCCGTTCTGGTGACCTCCTGGGGTGCAACGCATGAGCAATATGTGCTGGCGGCCATTGCCGCCGGCAAGCCCTGCTTTTGCGAAAAGCCGCTGGCGACAACGGCGGAAGGGGCAAAACGCATCGTTGACGCCGAGGTGGCGCAGGGCAAGCGGCTGGTTCAGGTGGGCTTCATGCGCCGTTATGACGCCGGTTATGCGGCGTTGAAACAGGCCGTCGACACCAAGATCGGCGCACCGATCATGGTGCACGCCGCCCATCGCAATCCGGCGGTTCCGGAGCAATATGTGACTGCTATGGCCATCCACGACACGATGATCCACGAGATCGACGTGCTGCGCTGGCTGCTCGACGATGACTATGTTTCGGCGCGGGTCCTCTTTCCCCGCTCGGCGGCCAGAAGCCATGCGCAGCTGAAGGATCCGCAGATCGTCATTCTGGAGACCACCAGGGGCACGCTCATCGACGTCGAAATTTTCGTCAATTGCCATTATGGCTATGATATTCAGTGCCAGGTGGTGGGAGAGGATGGCATCGCCAGCCTGCCAGAACCGATGTCCGTCCAGACCCGCCTTGGCGCCAAGCTGCAGAACGATATCCTGACAGACTGGAAGGATCGCTTTATCGCGAGCTATGATGTCGAGCTGCAGGATTTCATCCATGCGGCGGCGAAGGGGACCGCTGCCGGACCAAATTCCTGGGACGGTTACGTGGCCGCCATCACATCCGATGCCTGCGTCACGGCGCAGGAAACCGGTGGCGCTGCGGTCGCCATCGACCTTCCCGCGCGTCCTGCCCTTTATAAGTGAGGATATCTCATGCGTTTTGCCATCAACCACATCACCGCACCAAAACTCTCCCTCGAGGACTTCTTCGCGACAGCGCGCAATCTTGGCCTTAGCGAAGTCGAAATCCGCAACGACCTGCCTGACATCGTCGGCACGGTGGACCCGGCTGCCGTGAAGGCTGCGGCCGAAAAGGCCGGCGTGACCATCATCTCCATCAACGCGCTATACCCATTCAACGTCTGGTCGGGCGATCTGCCAAAAAGGGCAGTCGTGATGGCTGATTACGCCGCCGCAAGTGGCGCTAAGGCGCTTGTCATGTGCCCGCTCAACGAGGGCCGACAGGTACCCTTCGACGATCTAGTGGCCGCGCTGAAGGCCATGAAGCCCATCCTCGAGGAACGTGGGCTGACCGGCCTTGTCGAACCACTCGGTTTCCCCGTCTCGTCGCTGCGCACCAAGGCTGAGGCCGTCAAGGCCATCGACGCGGTAGGCGGGGGCGATGTCTACAGGCTGGTGCACGACACTTTCCATCATCATCTGGCAGGAGAGACGGTGTTTTTCCCCGAACGCACCGGCCTCGTCCACATATCAGGCGTGACAGACCCCGCCGTCTCCGTCGCCGACATGCTGGACGCCCACCGCGTTTTGGTGGATAGCGATGACCGGCTGGAGAATCTTGCCCAGATCAGGACGCTGGAGGCCGCTGGCTACAAGGGGCCTTACAGCTTCGAGCCTTTCGCGGCTGAGGTGCATGAGTTGAAAGACCCGGCTGCTGCCGTCAGAGACAGTATCGACCATATCTCCCAGGCGCTATGACCGCCTCACCGCCTGCGGTTTGCTGCAGGCGGTGCTTGCGTTCGAATACAGGCTGATTGGTAGAAAACACAGAGAAATCAATTCCGCTTTTACGGATGATGCTGTAATCTTTGCGTGACAAAACAGAGCAGCAATCGGGCTCGGGTATTCTTGAAATCAACTGCTTTGTGCCGGTTTCTTGCCCGCCCCATCCTTAAAAGAGCGGGTGAATTTCCCTTTTATGAAAATGGACAGGAAAACGACGCTTAAGGATGTGGCGCAGCAGGCAAATGTTTCGCTCAGCACCGCTTCGCACGCCCTTAACGGCACGGCCCCCCTGACCACGCTGGTGCGCGAGCGGGTGCTGGAAGCGGCCCGTTCGCTCGGTTATCTCGAAAACCGCCGACAGAAGGCGACGATTGCGACCCTGCGCGTGGTGTTGCTGGCAATGACCAACGATGCGGCTCCGCAAAGTGATCTCAACATGGTCAGCTGGACGATGCTGAACGGCTTCCGGCGCGAATGCGAACGGCGCGGCATTCGCATCGTGCCCTTCGTCAGCGCCACAAGCCGGCTTGACCCTGTCGCGGTGGCGCAGGCGGCGGATGCCGACAATGTGGATGGCATCGTGGTGTTGAACGATGACCGATCGCAACTGGTTCAGGCGCTTTCGGCGCTCGGCAAACCGGTGGTGCTGATCAATGGCGAGGACCCGGCCATGATCGTCGATACGGTGACGGCCGAGAACCGTTTCGGCGCCCGCCTCGGCATCGAGCACCTGCTTTCCCTTGGGCACCGCAATATTTTGCACATTACCTGGAAGGGGCGCACGACGATCCGCCGCCGTTACGACGGCTATAGCGACGCATTTCTTGCGGCGGGGTTTCCGGTGCCTGCGGATATGGTCATTGAGGTGGAGAGTTATGAACCCCAATGGGGCGAAACCGCCATTCGTCGCCTGCTGGCCGAGGAGCGCCCGCTCAGAAATGCAACGGCGATTTTCTGCGCGGCCGACAATCTGGCACTTGGCTGTCTGAAAGCGCTGACGGAAGCCGGTGTCCGGGTTCCCGATGACGTTTCGGTATTGGGTTTTGACGATATCATGCCGGCGGCCTTCAGTGCGCCGCCGCTCAGCACCATTCAATTGCCCGCCGACAGGCTGGGTGGTGCGGCACTTTCCCTGCTGGAGCAGCGGCTTGTCGCCGCCGACCCGACCCGGCCTGCGCACCGGCTGGAACTTGGCTGTCGACTTGTGCTGAGGGGCAGCATCGCACCGCCCCCCAAGTGATACCGAGCTTTTACTTCATGCCCGTCCCAGCAATGCCTGTCGTGATATAGCGTTGCAGGAACAGGAACACGACGGTAACCGGCGCCAGGCTGAGGAAGGTCATGGCGAGAATATAGTGCCATTGCACCGAGAACTCGCCCTGGAAGGCGTTCAGACCCACCTGCAGTGTGAAGTTCTCGCGGCTGCTGAGGACGATCAACGGCCAGAGGAAGTCGTTCCAGCGCCACAGCACCGAGAAGATTGCGAGAACCGCTAGTGCAGGTGCCGTCAGCGGCAGAATGATGCGCCAGAAGATGCGGAATTCGCTGGCCGCATCGACGCGTGCGGCTTCGATCAGTTCGTCGGGGATCGTCAGCATATATTGCCGGAGCAGGAACACGCCGGTTGGCGTCGCGACGGTGGGAATGATGACACCCCAGAGATTGTCGACGAGGCCGACACCGACGATAACAAGATAGGCTGGCACCATGACGACGGTAAGTGGGATCATCAGCGTGGAGATGATCAGCACGAAAATCGCCTTCTCGCCGCGGAAGCGGTATTTCGAGAGAGCAAACGCCGCCATGGCGTTGACGATCAAGGTTAAAACCGTCGCGACAACAGTGACGAAGACCGAGTTTTTCAGGAAAGTCAGGAAGTTGAACTGGGTCAAGGGATCGGTAAAATTCTGCGTCGCGATCGTCAGTTTCTGGACGGGCGACATTTCGCGCGTGTCGACGCTGACCGGTGGGCCGGGATTGGCCGGATCCACCATCTGCGCCTTGATGCCAACGCGCCGGACCATGGCCATCTCCCGCTCCATGCCGTCGATGGTGACGGTCCAGAGGCTGAGCGGCCTGTCATAACCTGGAACTTCCACCTGCACGGCGGCGCGCGGCAGAAGGCTCGGCGGAAACCGTGTGATCTCGGCTTCCGGCTTCAGCGAGGACATCGCGGCCCAGACGACGGGTATGAGCACCGCGAGCGTGCCGCCGATGAGCCACACCCAGGAGAGAATATCGGTGAGACCGATCCTGCCGGGGCGGCGGGTTCGCGTCAGGAAAGTGACTGCGTTCATATTGCCGGACATGATCAGGACTCCATCTTTTTGCCGAGGCGCAGTTGCACGAGCGTCAGCGCGAGAAGAACAAGGCCCATCAGAACCGATGCGGCGGATGCGAGGCCGAAGAGCCTGAGATCGCTGCCAAAGGCCATCTGGTAGATATATTGCACCACGAACGTGTTGGCCGTGCCCGGCCCGCCGCCATTGGTCAAAACCCAGGCTTCATCAAATATTTGCACTGAGCGGATCATCAAAAGGATCAGTACGACGAGAAGGTTGGGAGCCAGCAGCGGCAGGGTGATGCGCAGCAATGTGCGCCGGGGCGAAGCGGCGTCGATTGCGGCTGCTTCATAAAGGTCTTTGGGAATGGCCTGCAGCCCGGCCAGCAGGATGAGCGTGTAAAAGCCCATGTGGAACCAGACGGATACGACCACGACGAAGAAGCGCGACCAGCCGACATCCAGCAGGAAGATTTCCGGCGGCACGCCGAGCATCTGGAAGAAGGCGTTCAGCAGTCCGTTGCGGTCAAGAAACCATTTCCAGATGAGGCCAATGACGACAGGTGACAGCAGCACGGGATAAAAGAACATGGCGCGGAAGAAGCCGCGCGCGGCAATCGCCCTGTTAAGAATAAGGGCCGTGACCAGCGCGACGAACAGCGTGGCGACAACGTTGAAGCCGACGAACCAGAGCGTGTTCCAGATCGCTGTCCAGAACAGCGATTCCCGGCAGCTTCCGGGGTCCATATAGCTCTGGCAATCGAGCAGCTTGCCGAAATTCTCCAGACCGACAAAGGGGCGGTCGGTGATCAGCAGCTCGGTGCCGCCGGTAAAGGCGTAACCGACGGCAATGGCAATCGGCAGGAAGGTGAAGATGCCGAAAAGAACGAGGTTCGGCATCAGGAAAATATAGGGCATGCGCCTTTTGCCGATCAGCCGCTCTATGAGGTTGAGCGGCACTTCGGCAATCGCCATCACGGCGTCGAGCACGCGGTCGGAAAGTCTCGCAAGCGTCGGATTGGCCATGCTAGTCTCTCCCGTGGCTGTCAAGGCGCGGCAGCGCCAGTTCGGTTTCGGGGTCGAAGACATGCACCCTTTCGCGCGCCGGCATGATGTTCAGAACTGAGCCTGAAGCGGGTGCGAAGTGGCCAGCCTGGTGCACGATGATCTGCTCTTTCTGGCCCTGAAGATTGCCGTAGAGATAGGTCTCGGTGCCGAGGCTCTCGTGATACTGCACCTCGAAGGGCAGGCCCTTTTCCTGCGTGATGACAAAATGCGAGGGGCGGATGCCCGCCAGAACTGCCTTTCCGGGGGTAGCCACGGCGGGATCGACGAGGCAGGGCAGGGACACGCCGTATCCGGAGTCGATTGCGAAACCGCCGTCGCTGCCGGCGACGAATGTGCCCTTTAGTATGTTCATGCGCGGTGAACCGAGGAAGCCGGCGACGAAGAGGTTGCGCGGATTGTCGAAAAGCTCGAGCGGGCTGCCAACCTGTTCGATGCGGCCTGCACGCAGCACCACGATCTTGTCGGCCATGGTCATGGCTTCCACCTGATCGTGGGTCACATAGATCATTGTCGTCTTGATATCGCGATGCAGCCTTGTGATTTCGGCGCGGGTCTGCACGCGCAGCGCCGCATCGAGGTTCGACAGCGGCTCGTCAAACAGGAAAATGTCAGGCTCGCGCACGATGGCGCGGCCGATGGCGACGCGCTGGCGCTGGCCGCCGGAAAGCTGTTTCGGCTTGCGGTCGAGATAGGGTTCGATGGCCAGCATGCGTGCCGCCTCGTTGATGCGGCTTTCGATTTCCGCCCGCTTGAAACGCAGGTTTTCAAGGCCGAAGGCGAGGTTCTTGCGCACACTCATATGTGGATAGAGCGCATAGGACTGGAAGACCATGGCGATCTTGCGCTCGGCCGGCGAGAGCGCGCTGACATCGCGTCCGCCAATGCCGATGGTGCCTGACGTCACATCCTCAAGGCCGGCGATGATGCGCAGCAGCGTGGATTTTCCGCAGCCGGAAGGACCGACGAAAACGACGAATTCCCCGTTCTCGATCTGAAGATCGATATCATGCAGGACATGAACGGCACCGAATGCCTTGTTGAGGTTTTCCAGCTTTAGACTTCCCATTACCTGCTCCCTTCGGGCAAGGTCGTCTCTGCGACGATCTCTTTTGCATTCCAGCCCTCGGGTAAGGGCATCGTTCTTCCAATGGCAACGTCGCGCGCAGAAAATCCGTGAACGCCGGACAGATAGACCGCAGGCATGCCGCCGGGGTAATCTTCAAGTCCGACGATCCTGCCGTCGGCGCTGCGTGTCCAGGCATTGGCGCGGCCGGCAGCCTCCGGACTTGGCGCAATATCCGCATTGGTCGGGCGAAGATCATATTGCAGGCCGGTGCCGAGTTTGCCGGGCTGCTGTGACAGCGAAATGCGCGCGAGCGTGACATTGTGGATGCCGGCGCTCGAGGTGGCGACGAGGTTTATCGCCCCTTCCATCGAGCCGTTCAGGTCTTCCACCACAAGGTTTTCAACCTTACCGGCCTGACGTTCCGGCCGGCGGTCTACCACGGTGACAGTCACGGCTTCGCCCGATCCCCAGAACCCGCCCGGCGTTTCGTAGCACTCCGCCTCGATCCGCGAAAAGCGGATATTGCGCATGGCGCCGCCATCGCGGGAGAAAAGGCCGATGCCGCGATTGGACGCGATGACTTTGCAGTCCTCGAACGCTACATCGGTGAAATCGCCGAAGGATTCCGTGCCGAGCTTCAAGGCGCAGCTCATGCTTGAGACAGTGCAGCGGCGAACCGTGATATCGGCGCAGGCGCCAACAGCCTTGCCATCCGGTCCGGCGCTGGTCTTCAGGCAGATACCGTCATCGGCGGTGGAGATGGAGCAATCCTCGATCAGTGCGCGCCGGCAGGCATCCAGCACGATGCCGTCGGTGTTGGGCAGGCGGCGATCGTTTTCGACACGGATGTTGCGGAAACTCAGATCTTCGCAATCGACCATGTGCAGGGTCCACATTGGCGAACCGCTGACGACGAGGTTTTCAAGGCGAACGTCGCGGCAGGATTCCAGAACCATGACACGCGGCCTCTTTTTCGCGGGCACATAGGTTCCCATGGCTTCGTCGTCACCGATGATGAAGTTCTCACCGCCAGCCTCGATACGGCCGGGGCCGGTGACGGCAATGTTGCTCGCGCCCTTTGCGACGATCATGCCGCGATCCGAATCCTCGGCAATGACAGAAACGGGCGTATGGGCATAGGCGTCGTAGTCGGAAATCGGCGCGAGCACCGCGTCTTGTGCAAGGTGAAGTTCCACGTCGCTTCTAAGATGAAGGCCGCCGCTGACGTGCCGTCCGGCCAAGAGCGACACGACGCCGCCGCCTGCAGCCGATGCTGTATCTATTGCCTGCTGGATATCGGCAGTGGCGTCACGGCCCTCGGCGGCTATGGTGATATTGGTGTGAGCACTCATGATGCCTGCGGCCTCTTCAGAAAGACGTCGATCAGCAGCAGCATCGTCAGCGCCTGCCCATAGGGTGTCGGCAAATTGGGAATGCGGCGGTAGAAATCGAGGTCGTGGCCCATGGGCGTTCCGTCCGACACACCGTGCACGACGCCTTCATCATCGATATTGCCCAGCACCGCCTTCAGCGCCCGCTCGGCATGGGCGCGGTTTTCTTCGCCGAGAATACCTGCCTCGATGCCGCGCAGAATGCCATAGGCGATGCCAGCGGTTGCCGACGTCTCGACCGGCGAAGTCGGATCGTCGAGGAGCGTGTGGAACATGCCATCCTCGCGCTGATACTGGCGCAGCGAACGCACCTGGCTTGCAAGCACATTGGCGAGGAAACGTTTGTCCTTTTCGGCAAGCGTCGGCACCAGTTCGAAGAGTTCGGGGATTGCAACGGTGATCCAGGAATTGCCGCGTGCCCAGAAGGCATGCGCAAAATTGTGGCGTCCGATGAAGGTCCAGCCGTGATACCACAGCCCGGTCACGGGGTCTGACAGGTAACGCGCATGGATCATGAACTGGTAGACTGCCTCATCGATCCAGTCCTGACGTTTGCAGACCACACCTGCGCGGGCAAGGAACAGACAAGCCATGAACAGCGTGTCGTCCCAGAGTTCACCCTCGTTAAGCCGCTCCTTTACCACGTGCTGGAAGCCGCCATCTTCGGTTTTCGGCAATTTGTGCACAAGCCAGTCGGCCCAGTCTTCAACCAGCGCCCGGAAATCCGGCCGGTCGACATGTTCGGTGAGGATGACGAGCGGCAGCATTGGCGCGGAACTGTTGATCTGGCGTGGCGGCAGGCCACGATCGATCTGCCAGCCGTACCAGGTCACGAGATCGTCCAGAGCTTTCTGGTCGTTTGCGGCAAGCGCCCGGCGCAGGAAGCCATAAAGGCCAACGCCCACTTCCCAATCCCATTCATCGAACTGGATCTTGCCGTCGGAACTGCCGCTTGCCAGGCCTTCCTGTATGCCCTTGAGGCGGCTGAAGGCGGCGGCGACGCTGTCGATCGTCGTTCTGAGAGTGTCTTTCTCGATGCTTTGCTGGTTCATCTGGTCATTCCGCTTAGGAGTAAAATGGCTGTGCCACGCCGTTGCCTGCGGCGGTTTTGGCACTGTCGAAGGTGATCTGTGGCTGTGGCTGCTCGTGGTCGAAGGCCATGGCTTGCCCGCCGATGGTTAAGTTGCCGTCCCAGTTGAGGGAGAGTTCGGGGCCACCGGGTGGCGTGACACACAGTAGGCGCCTGTCGGCGTCGAACATGACCTGCGTGGCGAGAATTCTTTCGCGGAAGTGCGCGAATGCGTTGGTATCTCCGCAGCCGATAATGCCGATCCAGCCAGCGCGGCGGCCAGGTGATCTGATCTCGCGGTCGGCGGTGGCGCCTGCTGTTACAGGTTCAAGCCCATTGGTCGCATAAAGTGCTGCAAAGCCGCGGCCCGCGCGGGTAATGAGCCAGTTACCGTTCGTCACCACCTCGTCCAGCCCGTCGCGACCGAGATAGGCATGGGTCCAATCATTGCGGTGATCATCCGTATCGAAGATCATCATGGCGATATCCCGGTGCTGCGCCACGCGCGGCAGGATGCCGCTGCCGGCCCAATAAGAGGGGCGCTGCGTGCCCCACGGATCATCTTCGCCGGGATGGTTGACCCACAGCCGCGCCATCGGATGGCCGGCAAGCTTGATGTCCATGACGTGCTGCTGGTGGCCCTTGCGACCTGTCTTGTGGTCCACCACAGTGGAAAGCTGGGCTGCTTCGTTCTTGAAAAGCACGAGTTTGCCCGGCTCCAGTCCCTGCGCATAACGCGCCTCGACCATGCGGCCGCCTGTCAGTTGCGACAGGGCGGCAAGATGCGGAGGCGGAAGGTAATCTCCACAGCAGAACATCGGCAGCGAGGCGACGCCATTGTTGAGCCAGCCCTGACCGAAGGCAACTTGCGCAAAAGGTGCAAGTTCCGTCAGCGGCCCGGCGCGCAGCTCCTTGTCATAGGCTCTGCCCTGGGAACCGGAGGGAACGCCACTAAGCGTGTGCAGAGCGATCATTTCGAAAATGAGATCGAGCTGGTGGCGGGCGCGGGCGGCAAGTTCCGGTTCGGCCCAATGTTCGATGGCAAGAAGGCCGATGAAATCCACCGGATAATAGGCGGCCGAATTCCATTCGGCGAGACCGTGCGCCTCGACGCTGCCGAACCAGCGTTGCAGCCGGTCTGCGGCCAGCGCCGCCTGCTCCCTGCCGGTGCGCCCGGAGGCGCTGAAGATGGCGTCCGGCAGATAGTCTCCCGCGAGCAGCTGGCTGGTATGGAAGCACAGAACGTGGTTTTCGCTCCAGAACCACATGACGTCGTTGCCGGGTTCGTCCACCCAGTAGCGATAGGAGAGAATAGAAGAGTTGATCCGCTCAAGCATCTGAGGGGGAAGCCGGTCACCATAGGAGCGCACCAGCCAGAGAAGCGGCACCAGCACGAAATCGGAGCAATCCTCGCGCCGGTCGATGGACCGCAGCGTTGCGTCGACGATGCCGGAAATCGTCTTCATGTCACCGCTGCCGGTAGCGACCATGGCCAGCGCACGGCCGATGCGCCATGCACCAAAGCGGGCGCTGAAGGACAATGCCGCTTTCTTTCGCTCGGCAATATCGGTGGCGGCCGGTTGTGGCGCCATATCGCCCATGAAGGCTGCGTCGATGACGCGCGTTACCGTTCCGGCACCTGAACCGATGGTGATCCTGACGCCATGATATCCGTCCGAAATGCCTGCCGTCTCGGGGATCGTCAGGGTCGATTGCCCGGCTTTCAGCACGGTATCGACCTCGGCAAGGGCGGCGCGCTCGTGGCCGTGGCTTTTCACCGCGATGTGGACGGGAAGGTCGCTGGCAGGTGCTGCCCCGAAAACCAGCTCGAGGGCCGCGCTGGAAAAAACGTCGCGTGCGGGGCGAACATCGCGCACCAGTGCGGCAAGACGTTTCGTTTCTTCCCGGTCGAGCGGCACCGGCAGCACGACGGTGAGCGGCGTGGCGTCCGTAACCTCAAGCTCGAAGAACCAGATGATGTCACGTTCCGCCAGATCTTCGCAAAGCAGCAGCACTTCGTTATCGCCGGCCGCAAGTTCGAGCGTGATATCGCGGCTGCTTTCGACATTGCGGATAAAGGGCTCAAAGCGGACCTGTTCCACGCCGCCCACCCAGATGCGCACGCCGCCGCAGGTGCGCAGCCGGAAATGCGCCTGTCTTGTGGTGTCGCTGCGGAACGAGCCCTTCAGCCAGCGCTGCACATGGGTCGGAACGTGCCAGAAACCGGTGAATTCAACGCGTCGGTTGGAACCCGGCAGGTTGAGGTGCGAAACCGTAAAGCTGGAGTCGGGCGCGATGTCGCGGCCGATCATCGTCTGTTGAAAGGCCTTGCGGCAGGGCAGGTCGCCAACATCCACAAAGCCGTTGATGAAGCGATAATCGACCCGGTCTTCCGCCGGTGCCGCAATTCCCGGAAATGAGGTTTCCACCAGATCCGAGACGATCCAGGCGGTAACCGTTTCGCCTGGCGGTACGGTATATGTGGGCTGCGACAAGCCCGTCGCCAATGGTCCATCCGTCATAATGGATCGCCTCCCGTCGATCTTTATGAAATTATTTTCACAAATCTATTTTCGCTTTGTTGCGTCGATTTGTGCGATTTAGCCGAAACAAACAGCTTGACGTTTATTCTGTCAAGTCGCAAAACAAGCGAAATCGAATTAAGACGAGGAGCTTCAATTCGATTCGTGAAAAGTTTTTCATTGGGAGGATGAGCATGCTGAAACTGTTTTCGGGCGTCAGCGCCCTCGTATTGGCCTCTATCGCCGGCCTTTCGGTCGCAGAGGCCGAGACAAGAACGATCACGTTCCTTTTTACGGATGACGACCAGGGTTATGTGCAGCGCATGTCTGAACTCAGCAAGGAGTTCGAGGCGGCCAATCCGGGCGTGAAGATCAACTTCGTGTCTTCCGGTTATGATGCCGTTTCCAAGCAGCTGCCGGTACAGCTAGCGGTGGGCGAGGGGCCGGATGTTGCCAAGATCACCGACTGGCAGCTCGCTTCCTACTATCTCGACATGCGCCCCTACATGAAGGATGCGGATGGCTTTGCCAAACTGCACGGCTCGAGCCTTGCCCAGCTTCGTCTGCCTGGTGTCAACGATCCGCAGTCGATCAACGGTTACATGGCCTCGCAGACGCTGAACCTGCCCTTCGTCAACAAGACGCTGTTCGAGCAGGCGGGTGAACCCTTGCCCGGCCCAACCGCGAAATTGAGCGAGATTGTCGAGGCGTCCGCGCGCGTTGCCAAGTCGACCGGCGTGCAGATTCCCTTCACCATGGACCGCTCCGGCCACCGCTTCTCCGGCGGCGCCTTCGCTTATGGTGCGACCTATGTGAAGGACGGCAAGTTCAGCTTCCCCGACGACGCGGCGAAAAAATACATCTCCGACATCTACTCATGGACGCAGAACGGCAGCTTCCCAAAGGAAATGTGGGGTGCTGCGGGTGGCTCGCAATACAAGAACATGGGCGATGAATTCGTCAACGGCAATGTCGTGACCTATCTGGCCGGCAACTGGATGGTCAATCCGTTCCAGAACAAGATCGGTGACAGCTTCGAATGGACCGCGATCAACGCCCCCTGCGGCGATGCCGGTTGCTATGCCATGCCCGGCGGCACGGCGATTGTCGGCTTCAAGCGCACCAAATATCCCGAAGATGTCGCCCATTTCGTCGAATTTCTCGGCTCTGAAAAGGTGCAGCGGGAAATCGCCGAAAATTACGTGATCCTGACGGGCGCCGAAATCGTCGATCCGCAATACAAGCTGAAGAGCGAAAACGCCAAGGCGGCGATGAAGGTCTTTCTGGACAACAAGAAGAATGTGCCGCAGGCCGCCCGCGAATTCGAGCACGCCAAGGGTGGCACTGCCATGTATCAGCAGATCGTCCAGCGCATGAGCCAGCTCATCGTCGGCGAACTGACGCTCGACCAGACCTACAAGGTCCTGGAAGACGATGTCGCCAAGATCAATGAGGCCGTTGCGGTCAAGAAATGATGAGCGCCCGTTCTTTCATCACGAAATAACGATGCTCTCGATCTGCCCGGAGTTATGCTCCGGGCATACGTCACCGCTTGTTCGCCGGCTGTTGTGGCATATGCGATCTGACTTAATCAGCAAGTCGAAAAAAAACTGCAATACGCCCGGCATAAAAGCTGACGGCGAGGCGCGCCGGAAGCTGCGTGCGCGCTTCGTCACGCGTCATTCGCTGAAATCATAGGATTCGTCATGGCTAAACTGAAGATGTCGTCTTTTCCGTTCGTGCGGTCGGCCTTGCTTGCCTCCGTCGCATTGCTGGTTCTTGTCCCGAACGCACAGGCATTCGAGCGCACTCAACCCGCAGGTCAGGGTTATGCCATTACGGTACCCGAACCCGCAGTAAGATATCCGCTGCCGCTTTCCGACACCTATCGCAACCAGACTGGCAAGAACGCCAGGGGCGAAGACGTCCGTGCCTATGACGACCGCGACAATCCCGTCATCGAAATCCTCTCGGGTTTTAATCGCATCTGGACGCTGGGCGATGAAAAATGGGCGGATGGCGGCGCCAATGGCGACGGTCCGAGTGATTTCAGCCATGTGAAGGCCGTCAATCCCGCTGTCTGGCAGGAAAACATGCGTTACGTGCTTTCCGTAACCGGTGAGAACCGCACCCCCGCCGCGGCCTTGAACGCCTATATGAAAGACCGCCGCTCGCAGGGTTATAGCATGATCGACGGCATGGGGCCGCTTGCTCCGTGGTATCGCGAAGGCGCGGGCGCGACGACGACCATCAACCACACCCTGGCGGATTTCGATCCGAACGAGGTCATCACGCGCAAGGAAGAGGACAAGGGCACCGAGGCTGGAGCGGCCGATTCCGAGCTGAAGGATGTCGTGGCCCTCATGAAGGTAATGCGTGGCCCGGAAGGTACGACGTCGCCAGCGAAATATTTCTATTCTACGCCGCGCCCATGGCGCATGAATGCCAAGGGCGAGGTGATAGAGACAGGTACCGAGACCATCGGCGACCGCAAGTTTGAAACTTACGAAACCGATCCCGGCGTCATTGTGCCCGCGCTCAAATATGCGCGCGAGAACCGTGGACGCGGCAAGGATGGCGGCTTTCCGAGCGGTCACACCAATGCCGCCTATCTCGCTGCCATCACTTATGCCTACGTTGTGCCGGAGCGGTTTTCCGAATTGCTGACTGCCGCTTCCGAGCTTGGCGAAAGCCGTATCGTTGCAGGGATGCATTCCCCAGTCGACGTGATCGGCGGCCGCATTACGGCCACCGCTATAGCCGCCGCTATTCTGCAGGATCCGAAAAATGCCGATCTCAAGAAGGCCGCGCATGATGAATTGCAGGCCTATTTTGCCAAACGCTTACCAGCGGGACACTCCCTGATCGACTTTGCCCATAGCGCGAAACCGGATGTAGACCCTTTTGCCGATGCGGCGACCAACGAGGCTGATTATCGCCGGCGTATGACCATGTCCTTCAGCCGCGACAAAACCGTTGGCGATGCGCCCATGGTGGTGCCGAAGGGTGCCGAGGTTCTGCTGGAGACACGCCTGCCTTATCTCGATGCCGCACAACGCCGCGCCGTCCTGTTCTCCACTGGTATCGAGGCCGGTTATCCGCTGCTTGACGACAGCAATGGCTGGGGCCGGATCAATCTGGTGGCCGCCGCTGCCGGTTATGGTGCCTTTAACGGCGATGTCGACGTGACGATGGATGCTGCAGCCGGCGGGTTCAATGCGGCTGACCGCTGGACGAACGATATTGCCGGGGCAGGGCGTCTCGTCAAATCCGGCAGTGGCGCGCTCACGCTCACCGGCGCCAACAGCTATAGCGGCGGCACCGTCTTGCAGGACGGAACGCTTGTGGCATCCTCCGCCAATGCGCTTGGTACAGGTGGCGTGCTGGTCTCCGGCGGAACGCTTTTGCTGAACGGTGAAAGTGACATCGTCATTGGCGGCGATTATGCCCAGACGGGCGGCACGCTGGCGCTTGATCCGCAAAAGGCTCCGCTGCTGGTCAAGGGCAACGCGACGCTTGATGGCGCAACCCTGCGGCTCGCCTTCGATGACGCCGCACCCGCTGCCGGCACGCGCTTCAACGTCATCGCCGCAGACGGCCTGACTGGCACCTTCGCTGCGATCGACGCGGGCAATGTGAAGGTGCGGCCGGTTTATACCGGCTCGTCGCTGTCCGTGGTGGTCGAATAGGCTGCGAGGCCAAGGTTTCGCGGGCGCGGTTTAATCGCCGCGCCCGGCCGACCCTGGTTACAGGAAATAACGGATCCTGAGCGGCAGCAATGTGGCGCCGAGTGCCGAGGAATCGCCTTCTGTCTCGCTGAGCACCAGTTTTGCTTCCTGCGGGCCGATGCCGTAACGGTGTTCGCGTTGCGAGGGCATGTGTACACGTTCGATCATCATCCGGCCGAGTGCGCGCGGCAATTGTCCACCAAAGACGATCGCCTGTGGATCGAGAACCGCAATCAGGCTCGCCACCAGCCGGTCCACCTGCGGCATGGTCCGCTCAAGCCATTCCTCGACGCCCGGCCAGGCAGGGTCAAAATGCTGATAGAGCGCTTCGATCGAATCTATCTCGCTCCCGTGTTTCTGCAGCGTCGCGATCAGATATTGCAGCGCCGGCCGCCTGTCGGCTTCATCCGGGTTGAAGATGCCGCTGAATTCACCGGCATTGCCGTGGAAACCGTAGAAAGGCTGACCTCCCAGAATGAGGCCGCCGCCGAAGCCATAGTTGAAGGATAGATAGGCGAAGGTCTGGCACCACAGTCCCACGCCGCGAAGGCTTTCGCCGATCGCGCCGGTGGTTGCGTTGTTTTCCAGCCAGACCGGCAGACTGAATTTCTCTTCAAGGATCGGTTTCAGGTCCATCAGCGACCAGTCGCGCAATGGTTCCGGCGCGTTGAACGCCCGATCTTCCGACACGAAAAATCCCGACATGGAAAAGCCGAGGCCGAGCAGGCGTTCGCGCGGGATGCCGTGGTCCGCCAGCAACCGGTCCAGAGCGAGCGACAGTGCGGCAAGCGTCATTTCGCGATCGCTGGGAAGCATGCGCAATTTTTCTTCGACAACCACCATGCAGCGGAAATCGGCAATGCAGATCACCACGGAGTCAGTGTTGATGGAAATTCCGAGCGAATAGGCCGCCTCAGGCACCAGTTCAATTGTCGGGCTCGGCTGGCCACGCGTTCCTTTAAGCGGTGCGCCGGTACGCAAAAGGCCGCGTTCCAGCAGGCCTTCGATCAACCGATGCACGGATTGCTGCGTCAGGTTCGTGTGACCGGTGATTGTTGCACGGGCAATGGGGCCGTGGCGGCGCACGATATCGAGAATGAGGCGCTCATTCTCGCTGGCAAGCGGCTGGCGGTCGAAGGTCTGGCGCGGTGTCTTATCTGTTGTCATGGCCTTGGATAGCGGGTGCACAAGGCCTTCGCAACTCGGGCCGCGCGCCGGGGACGGCATTTTTCACTGGACTGTCACAAATAATACACTTAGAGTGTAGTAATAAGAAGCCGGTCAATAACGGATCCCCAGGAGGAACCATTCAATGAGCATGAAATTTATTGCGATCGCCGCGCTTGCGCTGGCGACGACGGTAGCGCCTTGCCTTGCGGCGGACACCAACATGAAGAACCTCGACTTCGATCTGTCGAAGGTCACGCGCGAAAATTTCTATGACATCGTCGTTCCCGCTGCCAAAGCGGAAGGCACGGTGACGATGTACAATTTCGCCGGCAGTTTCGCGGATACGTGGAAGGAACTGATCACCCGGTTCGAGGCCAAATATGGCATCAAGGTTACCTATAGCGACGTGAAGGGTGATCAGGCGAACCAGCAGCTCATCGCCGTGCAGGCGGCTGGGCAGGATTCACCCGTCGACGCCTATTTCGCTGGCGGTGGCGGTTATCCGCTTTTGTCTTCCAAGGGCGTCGTCGGCAATATTCCGCTGACGAAGATCTTGCCCAACATGGCCAATTACAATCCGGAACTGGCCGAGACCGTTTTCGGCAAGGCGCATGGCGGCAGCTTCCCTCTTGTGCATCTCAACCAGACCGCACTCGGCTACGATTCCGCCTTCGTGAAAGCCGAAGACGTGCCGAAGAGCTTTGACGATCTTCTCGTCTGGGCTGAGAAGAACCCGAAGCGCCTTGGCGTCACCCTGCCAGCCAAGGGCGGCTCCGGCGGCGGCTTCATCTATTCGGTGGCGCTCAATTATCTCACCGGCGACTGCCGCAAGCAGCTTACCGACTATAATCAGACGCTGCAGCAGGCCGAAGACTGGGCAATGACGTCCGAGTGCCTTACGCCGGTCTGGGATTATTACCGCCGTCTTCTTGCCGTGGCTGAACTGACCAACGGCAACGCCGACACGCTCAACCTGATCAACAACCAGCAGCTCTACATGGGCACCGTCTGGGAAGACCAGGTCATGAGCTTCCTCGGGACCAAGCAGTTGCCGGAGAGCTTCCGCGTCACGCTGCTGGAAAAAGGCCAGGTCGGCTCGGGCGATGCCATTTTCGTGCCGGCAAATGCCAAGAACGTCGCGTCCGCCCTGCTTCTGATCGATATGGCGATGAGCAAGGAGTTCCAGCTCTGGAAGCTGGAGAACAAGGCTTCGCGGTCTCCACGGGCGGATGTCACCAACGACCTGATGCCCAAAGCCGTACAGGAGCATGTTCTGCCGCAAAGCGTTTATCCGCGCCTGTCGGTTCCGGCGTTCTGGGACATGTCGACGGCCCTTGCCGAAGCGCTCGATGAAAAAGTGCTCAACCAGTAACACCTGCCCGGATCGACCGGACCGTGGGGCTGGAAACCGCCAAACGGTCCGGGAGCCTTGGTCGAAACCATGAGGGAGCCTCGCCATGAGTGAACTCGAGATCAGCAATATCAGCAAGGATTACGGTTTGAGCCGGGCGCTTCATCCCGTGTCGATCACTGTCGAGCGGGGCGAATTCGTCACCATTCTCGGCCCCTCGGGCTGCGGCAAGTCCACGCTTTTGCGCATCCTCACCGGCATCAGCCAGCCTTCGGGAGGCGAAATCCGGCTGGGCGGCAAGCGTATCGATCAGGCGCCGCCGGAAGCGCGCGACATCGCCTTGGTTTTTCAGTCCTATGCGCTTTTCCCGCATATGTCGGTTGCCAAAAACCTTGGCTTCGGCCTGAAGATGAAGAAGGTCCCGAAGGACGAGCGCGCGCGCCGCATCGCCCATGCGCTTGAAATCTGTAATCTTGCCGGTCTGGTGGATCGCATGCCGCGGCAACTGTCCGGCGGGCAGCAGCAGCGCGTGGCGCTGGCGCGCGCCATTGTCATGCAGCCAAGCCTCTTGCTGTTCGACGAGCCGCTCTCGAACCTCGACGCCAAGCTCCGCGACACGCTGCGCCATGAACTGACTGAACTTCACCGCCGGATCGGCGCGACCAGCCTTTATGTGACGCATGATCAGGCCGAGGCCATGGCGATGTCGGACCGGATCGTGGTGATGAATGCCGGCCGCGTCGTTGAAGTGGGAACACCGCTCGAACTTTACCGTGCGCCCAAACACGCCTTTACCGCCGGTTTTCTGGGGCAGACCAACCTTTTGCCGGTTTTGGCTGAGGGTAGGCAGGCGCAATTGCCCTGGGAGCAGTCCGTAACGCTGGATGCGACTGCTGCCGGCTCCGCACAGATTTCGGTTCGTCCGGAAAACATCCACATCAGCGCCGACGAGGCGGGTGCCGGCACGGTCTCTGCCGTTTCCTTCATGGGCGCCAATGCGCTCTATACGGTCGAAATCGGCGGCCACCAGATCAAGATCAGCCAGTCCGGTGCGGAAAATCTTATCGATGCGGGACGCAGGGTCGCCTTGCGTTTTCCCGGATCGGTGCATTTGCTCGATGACGGGCAGGCAGGGGAGGCGGCGTGATGCGCGGGGTGCTTCGCGACAGGCGCGCCCAGCTGCTGGTCCTGCTTGCGCCGGGAGTGGGGTATTTGCTGATCTTCTTCGGCGGTCCGCTGCTTTCGGCACTGATCGGCAGCTTCAGGCAGGACGATGGCAGCTTCACGCTGATGTTCTACGAGCGGATCTTCACACGTCCGTCGATGATCCGCGGCCTGACGACTTCCATCTATTACGGTGTCATGCCGGTGATGGTGTCGCTTGCGGCTTCGGTGCCGCTGGCGCTTCTGATCCGCAAGAGCTTTCTCGGCCGCAAGCTGTTCAGCGGCCTTTACAAGCTGCCGATGGCGGTGCCCGGCATTATCGTTGGCCTGATGGTGATCGTCGTTTTCGAAAGGGGCGGTTTTCTCGACCGGCTGGTCGCGCCGCTCGGGCTTGAGTTGCCCAAACTCGTGCGTGACGACTGGGGCATTGGCGTCATTCTCGCCAGTGTCTGGAAGCAGATACCCTTCATGACGCTGATCATCACCAGTGCCTTTGCCGCCATTCCGGAGGACATCCGTTACGCGTCGCGCACGCTTGGGGCTTCGCGGCTGAAGACCTTTCTGTTCGTCGAAGTTCCGCTCGCGATGCCAGGCATCACCGCCGCCATCCTTCTTACCTTCATCGGCTCCATGGGTTCCTACGCCATTCCCGATATTGTCGGTCCGCCCACTGCCCGGCCGCTTTCGGTTCTCATGGTCACGGAGTTCAATCAGGGGCGGTTCAATCAGGTCTATGCCATGGGCATGGTGCTGAGCCTCTTCGCGGTCTCCGTCCTGCTTCTGTATTACTCCCTGACATCCCGCATCGGCCCCGGCCAAACCCGAGGAGACGCATAATGAGCGCCATTGCCCTCGAACCTGTCACCATGACCCGCCGCCGCACCTTCACGCCGGACGACCGGATTTTTGTCTCCATCGGGCTCTTTACCGCGCTGGCGCTCGCTATCGCCGTGCCTCTGGTGCTGATGTTCCTGTGGAGCATTGCCGATGGATGGACGCCGCCTCTGGTGGTGCCGAAGGATTACACCACCACGCGCTGGGCGAGCATTCTTGGCGATGCAAGCCTCATCCAGGCCGCCGTCAACAGCATCCTCATCGCCATCGTCGTGACTTTCTCGACGGCCGCGATCGCACTGCCGACCGCGTGGGCCATGGCCCGTTTTCCCTTCCGGCTGAAACGGCTGGTGGAGATCTTCATTCTGGCCCCCATCATCATTCCGGGGCTGGTCGTCGCTGTCGGCATCGGCCAGGTGTTTCTTCTTTTCGGTCTCGCTTATTCGGTGACCGGGGTCATCCTTGTGCAGATCGTCGGCACGCTGCCGCTGATGATACGGCTGATGACGGCGACGCTCGAAACCATTCCCGACGACCTGATCCATGCCGCCCGTTCGCTCGGCGCGGGAACGGTCGGCATCGTCATCCACATCATCCTGCCGCTTGCGGTGCCCGGCCTTCTGGCCGGTGGCCTGATGTCTTTCATCGGCAGCTTCGAGGAATTCGACAAGTCCTTCATCGTCGGTGCGCCTGTCGTGCAGACGCTGCCGATCAAGCTCTACATGTATCTCGACCCCTATTCGATGCAGATCCCGCTCGCCTCCATCGTCTCCTTCATCCTGCTTCTTCCCGCACTCGTCGTTTTCATCATCGCCGGCCGCATTCTGCGTGACGACCTGATGGCGGCGGGCATGGGGAAAATCTGATCCGGGCAACCCAACTCCGGTAAACGCAACATCCGAAAGTGAAAAAGATGCCTCAAGCCCTTGCAGCCCAACGAAAAGTCTCCAATCCGTGCAACGTTCTCGCCCTCTGCTCGCGCGACAATCCCGCGATCCTCACCATCGCCCATCGTGGGTTCTGGACCGCGACCGCTGAAAATTCGCTGGCTTCGGTTCGCGCAGCGGTCGCTGCCGGTGTGGAGATGATCGAGATCGACACGCAGGCGACGGCCGATGGTCGGCTGGTCGTCATTCACGACGAGACGCTCGACCGCACGACGACGGGGCGGGGGACAGTGAGCGAACTGGCCTTTGATGTCGTCCGTTCCGCACGGCTGAAGGCAGGTGCTGGCGGCGATGCAGCCGATGTGACGGAGGAATGCGTACCGACGCTGGAAGAATTGCTGGAAGAGGCGCGTGGCAAAATCACCGTCAATATCGATACCAAGTTCACCCGTGACCTGCCGCAGGTCATGGAAACCGTACTGCGCCTTGGCGTCGCGGATCAGGTTCTGGTGAAAACCGATATCGATCCTGAAGCCGCGCATTTTGATGTGCTGGATACCCACTGGTTCGGCAAAATCCCGCATATGCCGATGTTTCCGGTGAGAAAGGGCAAGTTTGCCGAGGATCTGCGCCGCATCGAAGCGTTGCGCGCGCCGATGATAGAGGTAAAATTTACCGATATCGCTGATCTGGTCGAAGGCCGCGCCGAAATGGAGCGTCAGAATATCCGCCTCTGGATCAACACGCTCGACGTTTCCCATTGCCTTGATCTCAACGACACGCGCGCACTTTCCGATGCAGAAGGTGTGTGGGGCGCACTGGCGCAGGTCGGCGTCGGTGCAATCCAGACGGATGAAGTCGAGGCCTTCACGGGCTGGCTGAAGGCTGATGCAGGCGAGACGGGCAGGTCATGGACACGATGAACCAGCGCCTCGAGCGTGCAGCCGGCATCATAGAGGAGGCGATGGGTCTTGCCCTTCGCTTTTTCGAAGCGCGCGGCAGCATCGCCACCCGCACCAAGGGTTTTCAGGACTTCGTCTCGGAAGCGGATACCGCGGTTGAAAGGCTGGTGCGCGACCGGCTGGCGGCGGCATTTCCGGGTGAAACCGTTCTCGGCGAGGAGATGGGCGGGATCGCAGATGACGCCTATTGGATCATCGATCCCATCGACGGCACCGCAAACTTCCTGCGCGGCTCACCACTCTGGGGCATCTCGCTGGGCTTCGTGCGCAACGGCGTCCCGGAAATCGGGGTCGTCGCCATGCCAGTCTTCCAGGAGATCTATTCGGCTGCCGAAGGAACAGGGTTGCTGCTGAACGGCAAGCCGCTTGCGCGCGATGTTCCATTTAAGGAAGTGCAGGTGATGTCGCTCGGTGACAGCGCGTCTGCCGATGCCGCGGAGGTGGCGGCGCTCAATGTCGGTTTGAGGCATGCCGGCTGGGTGGTGGAATCCATCCGTTCGACCTCGATTTCACTGGTTTTTGCAGCGCGCGGCATCTTCGATGGCCATCTGCAAAAACTGACGACCATGTGGGACATCGCCGGTGGCGTTGTTCTGGCAAGGGAGGCGGGTCTTGACGTGCGGATTGGAACGCGCGGCGAAACCGGCATTCCCTGGGTTGCCGCCGCAACGCCTGAATTGATGGCCGCGACGGAGACGCTCTGGCCGGAGATCGCGGAATTGGTCCCGGCCGAACTTGCCTGAAATTCCCATAAAAACCGGTGCCGGGTGAGAGATCCAGACACCCGGCGCCTTCCACCGGCACTGGACCGAAAAGCCTCTGATGACTGGTGGTTATGCCCAACCCTTCAGCGCCCGGCCGGAATAATAGCTGGGCGTTGTGGCGCGGTAGATCGGTATGCTGGCGGCACCGAGATGGGGCAGGTCGCTCATCATCGATTTGCGTATTTCAGGCGGCTCGACGAAAAAGTCTTCGCCTAGCATTTCAAGCGAGCCGATGCGCTGGACGATGTGTTCAAGAACCCAGTCGGGTAGCGATCCGCCAAAAATGATGGCACCGGGATCCATCGTCCGGGCAACCGTCAGCGCCAGCAGACGAAGCTGGTCGGTCGCCCTTTCCAGCCAGGCAACCACGGCGGGGTGGTCGCAATAGCTTTCATCAATATCTTTCAAACGCCGGATGCCCACTCCGTGGGCGGCCAGCGTGTCGCAAAGGTCCTGTCCAGAGGGACGTGGATGGGATTTGGGAAACAGGCCGCCAAACTCGCCGGCATTGCCGTTCGTGCCGCGATAGAGATGGCGCTGAACCACAACGGCGCCGCCTATGCCGTATGTCAGCCAGATCATCGCAAAATTGCGGATGCTTCGACCCGCTCCGTAATACAGCTCCGAGAGGATGACGGTATTGCCGTCATTTTCGTGAAAGACCGGGAAATCGAAATAGGGCTGGAAGTCCTTGTCCACGTCGATGTCGCGCCAGCTCTCGAATTGCTTGATGCGAAAGACATGGCCTCGGTCACGTTTGAAGTGGCCTGGAAAGCTGATGCCGCAGCCAAGTACATCCTTCTTTTTGATCTTTGCCTTTTCAACCACCTGTCGGGCGGCCGTCTCGGCCATCTCCATGATATGCTCGAAACTGTGTCCCTCAAGCTCGGACCTGATTTCCTGCCTGATCGTGCCGTTGAGATCGGCCAGGCAGACACGCAGATCGTCCGGGTTGAAATAGACCCCGAGCGTGAAAAGTCCGTTCGGATTGATCTCGATGGCAGTGGATGGCTTCCCCCGTTTGCCGTCGCTGCGCGCTTCCTCGGCTTCCAGGATCAGGCCGGATTCCAGAAGATTGGCCGTCAGGCGGGTGAGGGTCGGTGCGGAAACATCCATCTCGCGCGCCAGTTCGATGCGCGACATGCCTCCCTTGCCGCGCAGGATTTCGAGCAGACGCCGTTCATTGTAGCCGAGGTCGATCAACCAGGTCTCCCACGAGAAGTTAAGTCGGATGATTAGCGCAATTTCAGTGGCTGTGCACCTTGTTTTCCGGAACGTCCTGACTTTTCAGGTTCGCAGATTAAGCGCGGCTGTCTTCAAATGTTGAGTTTTTTCAGACGGATATTGGATTTTTGTATTCAAGATAAATTGCAGCTTGACTAATTAATTTACGTAAAGAAAATAAATAGCAGACGGCGGGTAGCGACACGCAAAATCAATAAGAAGTTATGTCGTACTGCCTTGCCAGTCAGGGAACAAAAAACGGAGCACCCTTTATGCGTCAATCATGCACTATTTTCGCGCGCCTTGTTGCTGGCGCAACTTTCCTTGCCAGTGCGGCTTTCGCCCATGCGGAAGGTACCGTCGTGGTCTATTCGGCAGCGCCGCAGCAGCTCATGGATGAGTTGCTGCCCATGTTTGAAAAGAAGACCGGCACCAAGGTCGAGCTTGTCAAAGCCGGTTCCGGCGAGCTGATGAACCGCATCAAGGCGGAAAGCGGCAAGGCGGCGGGCGACGTGATCTGGAGCGTTGATGGCACCGTCATCGACTTTTCCGCCGACCTCTTCGAACCTTACAAGCCTGTCGAGGCAGCATCGATCAACCCTGCCTTTTCGCCGAGCACCAACTGGGTTCCTTTTACCGCAGTCGTTACGGCCTTCATCGTCAACAAGGAAGCGCTGAAAGGTGCGCCGGTTCCGACATCCTGGGCCGATCTTGCCAAGCCTGAATACAAGGGCCTGATTTCCTCGGCCCGTGCAGATCAGTCCGGCTCCGCCTATATCCAGATGGCGACGGTTTTGCAGGACTTCGACAGTGAGGAGAAGGGCTGGGGGGTCTATACCGGCATTCTCGGCAACTCCGTTCTTTCCACCTCTTCAGGCGCTGTTCCGCGTTTCGTCAATGATGGCGAGCAGGCGGTTGGTATCACGCTCGAAGACGCCGCCCTGCGCTACAAGCTTGGCAGCGCCCCGGTAGAGATCGTTTATCCGAAAGAAGGCACGGCAATCGCGCCTGACGGCATGGCGCTCGTCAGGGGTGCGCCGAACGCCGAAAACGGCAAGGCCTTCATCGATTTCATCGTCTCCAAGGAAGCGCAGGAAGTCGTGGTGAAAGCCGGTCGTCGCTCTGTCAGAACCGATGTTCCTGCCAATTCGGCGCTCGTTCCGCTGTCCGATGTTCCGGATGCGAAATACGACTTCAAGTGGGCTGCGGACAACCGCTCGCGTCTGATGGAAAAGTGGAACGAGATCCTGCTCGACGTCCAGTAAGAACATTGCCGGGGGCGGCGCGTCAGGCAGCCGTCCCCTGCTTACCTCGTTCACAACAGCATTTTCGTTCCGTCCACCGTGGTCGCGTGCCGCGCAGGATATGTCATGGAGCAGCACATGGCCGCCGTAGAAATTACCAGCATCAAGAAAAGTTACCGGGATGTCGTTGCCCTCTCCGACATCAACATCTCTATTCCCTCCGGATCGTTTTTTACGCTTCTTGGACCCAGCGGTTGTGGCAAGACGACCCTTTTGCGTACGATTGCCGGTTTTCACCAGCAGGATAGCGGCAGCATCAGCATCGAAAGACAGGCGATCGAACATGTGCCCGCCCACAAGCGCGATGTCGGCATGGTATTTCAGGATTATGCGGTGTTTCCGCATATTTCGGTGTTTGACAACATTGCCTTCGGTCTGAAACAGCGCAAGGCGTCTTCAGCCGAGATCCGCGAACGGGTCGGCAAGATTCTCGATGTCGTGCAGCTCGCTCCCTATGCCAAGCGTATGCCTCACGAACTCTCCGGCGGCCAGCAGCAGCGTGTGGGTCTTGCGCGCGCACTCGTCATCAACCCGAAAGTGTTGTTGATGGACGAGCCGCTGTCCAACCTCGACGCCAAACTTCGCGTGGACCTGCGCCGGGAACTGCGTGAAATCCAGCAGGCCATGAACATCACCACCGTCTATGTCACGCATGATCAGGAAGAGGCGCTTGCCATGTCCGATCTGGTTTGCGTCATGTATGGCGGCGTCATTCAGCAGGCTGCACCTCCCTGGGAAGTCTACAACAATCCCGCCAACCGCTTCGTCGCGTCGTTCGTGGGCGCAAACAACTTCCTGACGCTTGACCGTGCAGGCGGGCAGACATCCATTTCCGGCCACAAGGTCGCATTGCCGCAGGCGGATGCGATTTCCCCGCAACGGAAGATCGTCGCCGCCATCCGCCCGGAGGCGATTTCTGTCGGTCCTGCCGCGATCGATGGTGACGAGCGCATCGAACTGCCCGTGACCATAAGACTGGTCAGCTTCACAGGGCGTGAGATGAACGTTGCAGCCGTTCTCTCGTCGGGCGAGGAAATCGAGGCGATCACCAAGCCATCGCCTGAGATCATTGCACTGCAGCCCAACCAGAAGACCACTTTCTCCTGGCGCGCGGCCGATGCGAAGCTGTTCGGCGAGGGCGTAACCGGGGAGCGCCTGTCATGACGGATATGACTGCGACTGCAACTCCCGGCGGTTTCCGCCTGCGACTGCCAGGTTTTTGGACAAGCGTGACGGTATTTGCCGTCATCCTGCTGGCGATATTCCTGGTCCTGCCAATTTTCAGCGTCTTCTTCATCAGTTTCTTTGATGCCAAAACCGGTGCGTTCGGTCTCAGCAACTATGCGGAAGTGTTCACGCGACGTTTTTACACCGTCGCACTCTGGAATACGCTTCTGATCGGCGTGCTGGGCATGCTGGGCGCCTGCCTTCTCGGTATTCCGCTTGCCTTTTGCACCTCCCGTTATCGCATAAAGGGGCGCACTTTCATTGCCACCTTCGCGGTTCTGGTTCTGTGCGCACCACCGTTCATTGGTGCTTATGCCTGGATCATGCTGTTCGGTGCCAATGGTGCTGTCACCAATCTCTTGTCCTTCGCCGGCATTTCATTGCCGACGATCTACGGAATCCCGGGCATCGTGATGGTCTTCAGCCTGAAGTTCTTTCCCTACATCTTCCTGATGACGGAGAACGCGCTGAACACCATCAACAAGTCCTATGAGGACGCGGCGGAAAATCTCGGCTGCACGGCGTTCGAGCGTTTCCGCAAGATCACCTTGCCGCTGGTCTTTCCGGCAGTCAGCACCGGCGCGATCATCTGCTTCGTGCTGTCCATCGCCGACTTCGGAACGCCGGCAATCCTCGGCAAGGGCATCAGAACGCTTTCGACCATCGCCTATGCGCAATACACCTCCGAAATGGCCGGTACGCCGACCATGGCGGTGACGATTTCCATGGTGATGATTGCAATTTCGATGGCGGCACTTCTGTTACAGCGGCACATTCTTGCCAAGCGCCGTTACGCCAGTTCATTGACCAACAGGCCGGTAAAGCAGTCCATGCGCCCGTTGAAGTCGTTCATCGTGCACGGCTTCTGCTATCTGGTCGTCTTCATCGCCATGCTGCCATCGCTCACGGTCATCTACACCTCGTTCCTCGCAACCAGCGGTCCCGTCTTTACCGGCGGCTTCGGGTTGGACAGCTATGCCCGTATCCTTCGTGATTCACCGCAGGCGATTGCCAACAGTTTCACGTTTGCACTGGCTGCCGTGGTACTGATTGCGATCGTTTCCGGCCTGCTGTCCTTCATCGTGGTGCGACGCGACAATGCGGTCTCCGGCTCGCTCGATCTTCTGCTGATGGTGCCTTACCTCATTCCCGGCGTTGTCATGGCGATCGGCTACGTCACGACGTTCCGCTATCCACCCTTCGATATCACTGGGACGGCGCTCATCATCATCGTCCTGGTGTTTATCCGCCGGCTGCCCTACGGCGTCCGCTCCACGACATCGATCCTCAGGCAGATCAAGCCGTCCATCGAGGAGGCTGCGGTCAATCTCGGGGCTTCGCCGGCAAAGACCTTCGTGTCGGTGACGGTGCCGCTGATGCTGCCCGGTCTCATCATCGGTTCGCTGATGAGCTTCATAACGGCTATCAACGAGCTGTCCTCGACGCTGATCCTCTACACGGCACGAACGATCACCATGCCGGTTCTCATCTATGTTCAGGTGATTGACGGCGAGTTTGGCACGGCTGCGGCGCTTTCAACCGTCCTTCTGGTCAGCACCGGACTTTGCGTCTTCATCGTGTTCCGCCTCTCGGAAGACAAAGAAGCCTCTTTCGTCTGAAACCATACCATCCCTCACCAAACGACTGCAGGAGCGGCGACATACGTGTCGCCGCCAGCCTCCCTCTGCCCAGCCTCCCTCTGCAAGGAATACACGACGATGAATATCGCGAGCTTTTCGCAATCGAAATACAAGAACGCCGCGACGCCCGGGGACGATGTGGCGCTGATCATACCGGGACGGGTTCTGGCCGTTTTTGACGGTGCGACCGACCCGACCGGTGCAAGTTACGGCGGCTTGAGCTCGGGCCGTATCGCAGCACTTGCTGCCGCAAATGCCGTGGCGAAAATGGGCCTCGATGGCACGCTGGAAACAATTGCCGCGCCCAAACTTTTTCAGAACATCAGCGATATCTTGAAGCAGGAGGCCGAGCGCATCAATGCCAGCCATCCACCGTCGACAACCCTGGCAATCGTTGCCGACCTGGGAGACAGTTTCCGCCTGCTTCTGGCCGGCGATTCCGGTGTGCGTATCAACGGCTCCCGGTTGCTGCAGCATGCCAAGCTTATAGACAAGGTAAGTACATCGGCGCGCATCCTTGTCTTCAAACAGCTTTTTGCCGTTATGGGGGATGGTGATGCAGCCGAGGCACGCACGCGTGCGACCATCTTTTCCGGCCTGCGTTCCGCTGTCGAAAACGGCATCATGACTGCGCAGGAGGCGGAGAATGTTGTCATTGCCGCAGCCCGCATGAGCGGCCTTGAGAGCGATATCGAAGCGGTCGAGGAATTCCTGATGGGAGGAATTCGCGTCCAGCCGCAATTCGCAAACAGGCAGGGACACGTACTGGGATACGCCTCGGTCAATGGCGGAACGGTCATAGAAGATGGGACGGTCGATCTTAGCATCGCCAAGGACAAGCTTGTAAGCCTTGAAATCTTTTCCGACGGTTATCTGTCTCTGCCGGCTGGAACCGATGTCGCTGACTGGGAAGCGGAATTTGACCGCGTCGAGGCGGCAGATTTTCACAAACTCGCCGACTATCCTTCGGTAAAAGGCTCGACAAGCACCGAATTTAGCGATGACAGGACGGTCGTCTGCCTGAATGGCTGGTAAGGGCAGGGTGCGGCGCCGTCGCCGCGGCACTCTCAAAGTCCGAGGAATTTGAAAGGCTTGCTGTCCTTCAGCCTGTCGTTCGCCATGCCGGAGTAAATGTGGATCTGATTTGGCCCCAGGTCGAGTTTCTTCACGGAGCCTGTTTCTTTCGAGACGTCGAGCTTTGTCATGTCTATCCAGAAGATGTTCGGCGTCAAAGCGGATTCGAAGAAATAGAGCTTTCGCTTGTGGTCGATCACCGTGCGCCAGCGCGTTGAAGAAATGTTCGGCTGGTCGGGGGTGGTTATGCCATAGGGCACCGAGACGTTGCGGATGACGCTGAACACGCTGGCGATTGCCTCGACTGGGTCTTCGCTTTTGGGGATTGCATTGGCGTAAAACGCTGCGCGGGCAAATCGGTCCGATGCCCGGTTCGTGCCGGGAAGCATCACCGTGCCCCCGATTTGCGTCCAGTATTCGTTGAGGGCCAGCTGTTTGTCGAAAGTCGGGGAATTGGTCATCACCTGGTATTTGCGGCTGTGGTGAATGACCTGTTTGCCATCGATATATTCAACGATTGCGCTGTCGCCGCTCGCATCCGACAGCGATAGATGCAGCGTTGCGAGACGTTCTTCCCCCGGCACACTGTCCGTCACCACCGTGAAGGGGTTCTTCTCGAGTGCGTTGACGGCCTCGCCGACCGTGGCGAAATTGTCGAGTACATATTGCGTCCATGCCGCAATGGACAGTCCCGGAGACTTGCCATCATAGGCTGGGTAACTCGACTCGACCAGCCAGAGCACGTTGGCGGCAAGGCCAGCTTCGTTCATGCCATCCGTGGTGGAGATATCGTAGCCCGAGGCAATGACGCTTCCGTATTTCGAGGTCCATTTGACCGAGTTCGGCCCGGCCTCCCCAGATCGCTCCATTCCGCGCGGAAAGACCCAGATGTTCGTGCCAACATCTGTTTTCCAGTCCATGGAGCGGGCAGTCATGACCTGGTCGTTTTCACCCAGATAGACGAACCGTGTGCAGGCTTCAGCCACCGATGTCGCAAGCGTGGCAATGGAAAAAACGGTAGCGGTGCAGGCAGACAAAAAAGGAATGGTCTTCAGTCGCATGGTGCATCCTCCGGTGCTCGCGGCGCGATTGCAGCGTATGATAGAAAATCGGACTTGTTGCCGGATGTCAAATCGGTTTACCTTCGGTGCCGGACGGGGGGTAAGCCTTTGCTAAAATTATCTATTTTTTCGACCGTTATGGTTTTTTCCGCAAGCTTGGCCTTAGGTGCGGATGCGCAGAGTTTCACTCCCGCGGGAGTTGATCAACCCGATTGGGCGCTTCAGGTCACGGGCTATTTGTGGGCAACCGGGTTGAACGGCAACATTTCACCGTTCCGGCGTGCGCCGACGCTTCACGTCGAGAAATCATTTTCCGACGTCATGGATGATCTCAACTTCGGGGGATTTGTTAATATCTGGGGGCGGTACGACCGCTTCGTTCTGTCCGGCGACTTGATGTATGTCGACACGACCGACAGCAAGGCCACCGGCCCGTTGCCGGCCCTGCAAATTCCCGCCTTGCCGACGCTGCCCCCGGGGGCGGCCATCAACGCTGATGTCGATACCCAGGAATTCATGGCAACGCTGCAGGCCGGGTATCGGATCGTGGATACCGAAGGGTTCACGCTCGATGCGCTGGCGGGTGCACGCTTCTGGCATATTTCCAACGAGGTTGCGGTTACGGCCAGTCACCCATTGATCGGCAGCGTGTCGGCAACCCATAAGGAAAACTTCGGCTGGGTGGATCCAGTCATCGGCGCAAGGGTATTTTTTGGCGTGACGGACCGGCTTTCACTTCAGGGTCAGGTCGACATCGGCGGATTTGGCGCAGGATCGGATCTGACATGGTCGGCCCTGGCGACGGTGAACTACATCTTTACCGATACACTCTCTGTCTCGGCCGGCTACAAGGTGCTTGATGTCGATTATTCGCATGACGGCTACGTCTTCGATTCGCGGCTGAGTGGCCCTGTTGTCGGGCTGACCTACAGGTTTTGACGGTTTACGCCCGACGCACACCCTGTGCGGTCTACCCGCCTGTGGTTGTGAAGATGCACTTCACCCGCTGCGTCCGCGCTTTGCACTGATGTTTGTTGGGGCTCGTCCTGATCTCATCCGCGCATGGACCACTGACCGTCCCGCGTGACCTTGACACAGCGACCATGCCGACTAGACGGGGATCGAGTGTTCATTGTGGGAGTATAGACATGAAATCGCTGGCAGCCGTTTCGGCTTTCGTGGGAAGAACCTTTGCGGTCTGGGTCATCTTGTTTGCCGTGCTCGGCTTTTATTTTCCAGAAACCTTCAAGCAGATTGCGCCGTGGATCGTTACGCTTCTGTCGATCATCATGTTCGGCATGGGGCTCACGCTTTCGGTCGACGATTTTCGTGAAGTCGTGAAGCGCCCTGTTGATGTCACCATAGGGGTGCTCGGCCAGTTCCTCATCATGCCGTTACTTGCGGTGCTGCTGACCCTGCTAATCCCGATGCCACCGGAAGTGGCAGCAGGTGTCATCCTGGTTGGCTGCTGCCCGGGCGGCACATCGTCCAATGTCATGACGTATCTTTCGAAGGGCGATGTCGCCCTTTCCGTCGCCTGCACGTCAGTGACGACGCTTGCTGCTCCCTTGGTGACGCCCTTCCTCGTGTGGTTGTTCGCCAGCCAGTTCCTGCCTGTCGATGGCTGGGCAATGTTCCTGAGCATCGTCAAGGTCGTGCTGGTCCCGCTGGCGCTTGGAGCCGCCTTGCAGAAGCTGTTGCCGAACGTCGTCAAGGCGGCTGTGCCTGCGCTGCCGCTTGTCAGCGTGATCGGCATCGTTCTGATTGTTTCGGCGGTTGTCGGCGCATCGAAAGGTGCGATAGCCCAGTCTGGACTGATGATATTTGCCGTCGTGGTTCTCCATAACGGTCTTGGATATCTGCTTGGCTATTTTGCGGCGAAGGCGACCGGTCTCTCCCTCGCCAAGCGCAAGGCAATCGCCATCGAGGTGGGAATGCAGAACTCCGGTCTCGGTGCCGCTCTCGCGACGGCATATTTCTCGCCTCTCGCAGCTGTGCCCAGTGCCATCTTCAGCGTCTGGCACAATATCTCCGGCGCGTTGCTGGCCAACTGGTTTTCGGGCCGGGTGGACACGACGGCGACGACGAAAGCCGGATAGGATCGCCGGACGAAGATTGGCCGACGGGGGATGTGAAGCAGCCCGAAGAGGTTCTTCGGGATATGACGCTGCAGGTCCGCAACGCCTCGACCAAAATCGCCATCGACGCGGAAGCACTATCCGCGTCTATGGCGGCAGGCGACGATCAAGAGCATGAAAGTGTGAAAGCCCCGACCGGTTTCATATCGATATAAGTGTCGGCTGCAAGGTTGCTTGTTATTGCACCACAAAGACTGCCGGTGGTGACGATCTGTCCGCGCTTCAGCGTTCCATTTCTATTGAGCTTGGAATTGGCGAAAGCGATGAGCGGGGCGAGTGGATCGGTATTAGGGTGTTTCACCACCGCATCGAAACGGATATCTGTGCCTTCGGTCACCGTCAGATGCGGCAGATCGCCGGTATTGTCGGCAAAGGTATCAACGATTGCCGCGTTGATTTCCGGCCCGAGAACAAATCCGCGATTGGCAAGACGATCCGCCAGAAAAAGCGGGAAGGGAACCTGGTTCTTTTCCACCAGCCGGTAGCCGAGGAGCTCGACGCCGAGGTGCACCGCATCGATATGCTTTAATATATCGGCTCTGCTGAACGGGGACGTCGTTGTGGCAGGAATATCGGAGGCGAGGGTGAAACAGATTTCCACCTCGATGCCTTCAACGTCTCTTCCCGTAAAAGACGCGACGTTATCCTCATCGACGCCATAACAATCGACCATCGGCGCAGCAACCGCGTTCCCGTCCGGCCGGATCGCCAGCTTCCAGCCTCCCACTGTTTTACCGGAAACTTCAACGAAAGCGCGTTGAACGGCCATGGCATCTTCAAGACTACCGGGAACGAGACCATCCGCCTCAATCGTCGCCAGCGGAATTTTGCTGCTGTTCAGGTCTGCTTTCAGAAGGCGCTGGGCCAGTTTTTCGATCGCCGTCATTCCAATCATCATCCCTCATTCTGTCTATTGGCCGAATGCTGTCACGATTTGGCGCTGCTTGCCAAGGCCATCAATGCCAAGTTCGACGACTCTCCGGCTTTCAGGAAGACCGTCGGCTTACTTTCATGGCCGACGCGTGGCGGCATGCCGGTTGTGACGACGTCACCGGGCATGAGCCGCATCGAGCCAGAGCACTAGGTTTTGTAGATTGTCGATTTGGTCCGGGTTCACAAGCCATGGGGCGAGCGGAATCAAGCTTTGGCCGCCGAGTATGGGGCAATCGTGGTTGCCATCCGTCAGGCGAAGGAAGTTTTCGGCAACGTGAGCGTTGCCGCGCCGCTAATAGGGTTGAGCGATGAACGCGTGGTAGATTCTGCCGCTCCTGGTGAGGGCAGCGAGCGATATGGATATCGCGTTGTAATCGGCATAACCGGCCGAAGGTATCTAACGTAACAGGCAAGCTTAATAAGGATCGGGCGGCAATGCCGCCCGATAATTGTTTGACTTAGGCTACGTCCGCATCGAACTGGATGCTGTGCAGGCGTTTGTAGAGACCATCCGTTGCAAGCAGCTCGCGACGGCTTCCCTGCTCGACAACCTGACCATTGTCCATCACGACAATCTTGTCGGCCCGGTTGATCGTGGAGAGCCGGTGGGCAATGACAATCGACGTCTTGTTGAACGTCAACCGCTCAAGCGCGTCCCGAACAAGCGCTTCGGATTCCGAATCGAGCGCGCTCGTTGCTTCATCGAGGATCAATATGTCCGCATCTCTCAGCATGGCGCGGGCGATGGCAACACGCTGACGCTGGCCACCGGACAGACCGGAACCGTTTTCGCCAAGCTTGCTGTCATAACCATCAGGCATGCTCATGATGAAATCATGTGCGTTAGCCGCTTTGGCCGCAGCGATGATTTCCTCATCGGTAGCGTTGTCACGACCGACGGAAATATTGTGCTTCACCGTTCCCGAGAAGAGGAAGGTTTCCTGACCCACGTAAGAAACATGCTCGCGCAGGCTTGCGAAGGACACATCGCGCAAATCCATTCCGTTGATCTCGACCGAACCGCTTTGCGGATCATAAAGACGCATCATGAGGTTGATGATCGTCGACTTGCCGCTGCCGGAAGGCCCGACCAGCGCAGTCATCTTGCCACCCTCGAAGAGGACACTGACGTCCTTCAGAACCGGCTGGTTAGCAACATACTCGAAGCTGACGTTCTTGAGTTCCACATTGCCGCTTGCCTTGGGGAGCGGCTGGGCATCCTTCTTTTCGGCAAGTGTCAACGGAGCGTCCAGAACCTCGAACATCATACGCACGCCGATCATACCGCCCTCGATCTGGACACGCATGCGTGCCAGACGCTTGGCTGGCTCATAGGCGAGAAGCAGGGCAGTAATGAAGGCCATCAGGTCGCCCGGCGAACCACCTTTTTCAAGAACGGTGTAACCGGATACGGCGATGACGACTGCAATGGCGAGACCGGACAGTGTCTCCATGATCGGGCTGGTCGCCGCTTCAAGCTTCGCAATGCCATTGGCGCGTTGCTCGACATCGGATACCGCCTTGTTCATGCGCTGGCGCATCAGCTTTTCAAGCGAAAACGCCTTGATAACGCGAACCCCAATGCTGGTTTCCTGCACGACGTTGACGATCTCGCCGAGCGAAGCAAGTTCCGCTTCCATGATGTGGCGCACACGCCGCAAAACCAGGCGAACACTGAAAATCGCCAGCGGTCCTATGATCATCGAGATCGCGCTCAGAAGGAAATTCTGGGCGAACATTACGATGATCAAGCCGATGAGCGAAAGAAGATCGCGTATAAAGGATGTGACAATGGTATCGATGACGCTACGGGCAGCCTGCGCGTTGTAGGTAACGCGAACGAGCAATTCCGACGATGGCAGGTTCTGAAAGAACGAAACGCCCTGCTTTAGAAGCCTGTCATAGATTTTGCGCTGCTGTTCGGCAACAATACTGTTGCCTGCCTTGCTGAGATAGTAGCTCTGTACGAAGGTGGCGAGACCTTTGACAATGAAGATTGCAGCCACTGCAAACGCGATCTCCAGAACAACGTCAAAACCCTGCTTCAGATAAACACTGTTGACGATATCGCGCATGATCCATGCGCTGAGAGAGGTCGTGCCGGCAACGACAACCATCGCCACAATTGCCGCACTGTACCAACCGACATGTTTTTTGAAGTTCTCTTTGAAAAGCCGCACCAGCAACTTCTTGTCGTTTGGCGACAAAAACGATCCGATCACAGAAATATCCTTATTTGGTGTCGACGCCCACACAGATTCCAAATTGCACATTCAGCTGCATGTTATTCATGCGGGATGGCTTTCTCAGTTTCCACTCGCTGCCGTGCCAAGCTCGATAATCTCTCTCGCGCCCGAGCAAAAATGCGCGAAAGGCTCTGGTAGGTAAAGAGCCCGACTGATTTGAGACCACGCCAATAAGCCTAGCGATCTAAAGTGTCAACATTGAGCGTTGATGCGGCCATGAAAAGGCGTGACCGGAAGATAAGTAAGGATGAGCGAATATCGTTACTCAGAGCAACAGATTGGGAGGAACTGTGCCTGACGAACCCGCAATGTACGTCTACAAGGCGCTGGCAATTCCAAGTGCGGCATCTTTCCAACTGTAATGTGGCTCCGGGCGTTTGACCGGCTGCGTGATTGACAAGCTGGCTGGCTAAAATCTATATCGACGCGAAGTCGCGAAAGCTCTCGCCTGAAACGTTCTGGCTTATTGGTGAACGGTGCATTATCCCATTCACTGATTGCAGGAGAATTTTTAGTTGCATCCCCGATGACCGTCGTCGGGCCAGTTCAAAGCAGGCAGGTCAGTGAATGTCCGATGTATTTTTTGATTTATCAGAACTGTATTTGAATTCCGGTGTGAAATTCAAATATTACGGTATAGCGCGAACCGTAATGGAAGTTGCATACGAGCTTACAAAGCTTGATGCGTCCATTCGATACGTCATATACTCACCGTTGCATCGGCGTTTCTTTGAGGTTTTCCCACGCGTAGGCGATGCGTCTCCAACGGGCGTACTTGATCCGAATATTCCTTCTTCGGCAACGCCTTTGCGCCTTCGTCAAAATTTATATGATAAAAACGCCATTAAAAACGCGCTTTACCGGATTCTGCACAAGATCGTTCAGCATCGCAACAGGAAGCGCTGGGCTACCGTTCCCGTTGGGGCGGTTAAGGATGTAGACCTCGACGGGCAAATCCTGATTGCGCTCGGGCGTCCGAAGATAATGTCAGACTATCTGATGGCTCTCGCTGAAAATGGCACCAAGCCGATTTTCATCCCGCTTCTTCACGACATGATCCCCTTGCATGATTTCACCCATCGAAATCAGTTTTCGTTCCCGAGAAACTTTATTTATGACAATCAGGTGGCGATCACGGCTGCGTCTATGGTTCTGACCAACTCGGAGTTTACCGCGTCAGAAGTCCGGCATTTTTCGGAAGCCGGGATTTTGCCGGCCGTGTCATCTGTTGTTGCCGTTCCCTTATGTCATGAATTGCGCCCGACTAACGAGCCGGTTGATAAACATGGCCCGGAAAAGCCATATCTCTTATGCGTGGGTATCTACAACGGACGGAAAAACCTTGAGTGCGTCGTCGAAGCGATGCTCTCCTTGCATCAACGGGGCATTCAGGTGCCTGAACTCGTCTTGGCGGGTGCGCGGCGTAAAAGAGTGGAAAAATTTCTTAAAAAAGAGAAATTTGCGCCGCTATCCGGAAAGTTTCATTTCGTTTTCAATCCCAACCAGGCGGAATTGCGCGCGCTGTATGAAAAGGCTTATGCGCTTCTTTTGCCCAGTCGAATGGAAGGCTGGGGCCTGCCGGTAAGTGAAGCATTGTGGTGTGGAACGCCGGCTCTGGCTGCAGATGTTCCTGCACTCCGAGAGGCAGGGGGAGATTTGGCGCGCTATTTCGATCCAGAAAGACCGGAAGAACTAGCGGGTCAGCTTCAGAAGCTTCTGGAAAAACCTGCTGAATATTCGGAATGGAAAAAAACTATCGAGCTTTCCCGTCCACAAATGCGGACCTGGAAAGATGTTGCGCAAGGAATTCTTGAGGCAATCAAACCCGTACGCTCTTGATACGGGCAAATATGCTCAAGAATTATCAGACCCGTTTAAATGCAATGCTGCCCGGGGATAATGTTTTCCAAGGCATATGGTAGACCTTTTTTTCGATGTTCGTGATGGTTTTTTGGGCGTTACGGCCAATATGGTTGGCCTTTTGCTTTTGTGAATTTTCATTTACGACAAGCAAATGTTCGATTCATCGAGGTTGAAGGGTAGCTGTAAAAATTGTGATAATCATGCCCTTTTAAATGTCTTAAGCGCAATTGGGGCACATTGGGCAGCTAATTCGATTCAGTTGAATCGTCTCGGGGGCGATGGCGGTTCTGCAATTTGCAGAGCAGTTGAATTGGGCATTCCGTTTTGCGTGTGTTGTGGCTCACGTGTAGGACAGCGACAGGATGAATAACTGGTGATGTTGGACTATTTGAGATTTTCTGAAGTTAAGGTTCTCTGCATTGGCGATGTAATGCTGGACTGCTTTATTTCCGGCGATGTCGGCCGCATTTCCCCGGAAGGCCCGGTCCCGGTTATGTGCGCGCGATCAGAGGAATATTTTGCCGGTGGCGCAGCTAACGTTGCGCGCAACATATCTTCTCTTGGAGCAAGTTGTACATTGCTGGGAGCGGTGGGCAAAGACAACAATGGCAGCAAACTGCTGGAGTTGCTGAACAATGTCCATGGCGTTTCGGCGCCCTTCGTGACATTGGATGAGCGCCCGACAACTATCAAGACGCGTTTCCTCGGTCACGGCCAGCAAATGTTGCGCGTTGATTTTGAGGATGCCTCTCCGATTTCCCACGAGGAAGAGGATCGTGTCATCTCTACTGCGCTTTCCTTGATCTCATCTCACAGCGTTGTCATTTTGTCGGACTATGCCAAAGGTCTGTTAAGCGAAAGGGTTGTGAAAGCAATTATTGCTGCGTGCCGGACTGAGGGAAAACCGGTCATTATCGATCCAAAAACGTCTGATTTTACCCGCTATGCAGGTTCCGCGATTGTAACACCCAATCAAAAGGAAACGCAGGCCGTAACGGGTGTATGGCCGGATACCGATGAGGAAGCTGAATTGGCTGGCGAGTTGATCCTGTCGCGCTTCGACATCGAGGCGGTCCTCATAACGCGAGCGGAAAAAGGGATGACCCTTGTTGAGCGAGGCCATCCGCCTTTCCATATTCGCACGGAAGCTAAAGAAGTGTTCGATGTCGTTGGTGCTGGCGACACGGTAATTGCGACGCTCGCCGTTGGCCTGGGCTCCCAAACTTCACGTGCCGATGCAGCACGAATTGCAAATGCAGCTGCTGGCATCGTGGTTGGTAAAAAAGGTACGGCAACTGTTTCTGCTGCCGAACTCCGAGATGCCTTGTCTCACGACACCTCGTCGGGGGAAGTCAGCCCTTCGGACAAGCTTTTTGACAGGCAAGATGTCCAGGCGCTGGCAGAGGATTGGCGGGGCGATAATCTGAAGGTCGGCTTTACGAACGGTTGCTTCGATATCCTGCACGTTGGCCACATCAGGCTTTTGCAGTTTGCGAGGGATAATTGCGATCGTCTGATCGTTGGCGTTAATGCAGATAGCTCGGTAAAGCGGCTTAAAGGTCCATCGAGACCGATAAATACCGAACTGGATCGCGCCGAACTTCTGGGCGCATTGGCTTTCGTCGACGCGGTGGTGGTGTTTGACGAAGACACACCGCTTGAACTCATTAAGACGATACGCCCGAATGTGCTGGTTAAGGGGGCGGACTATACGATCGACAACATTGTTGGTGCGGATGTCGTGATGGCGGATGGCGGCAAGGTCGTTACATTCGAAATAGTGCCCGGAAAAAGCACGACGGCGACGATTGCGCGCAGTAAAAAAGAGGCAGTTTGATGTATATTGTAACCGGAGCTGCTGGATTTATCGGGTCCAACATTGTCGCTGATTTGGAGGCGGCGGGTCTGGGGCCGATTACCGTCGTTGACTGGTTTGGCCGTGGCGATAAGTGGCGCAATCTCGCAAAGCGTAACATCGCAGCTTATGTGTCACCCGAAGGACTGCTCGACTATCTTCGCAGCATTAAAGTGGATGTGAAAGCCGTCATACATATGGGCGCGATTTCCGCCACCACGGAAGCTGATGTAGACAGACTGATCGAGCTGAACATCAACTATTCTGTAATGTTGTGGGACTGGTGTGCTGAGCATGGCGTTCCTTTCATTTACGCGTCTTCCGCTGCGACCTATGGCGGCATCGAGGAGGGGTTTGATGACGACGAGGCTGCATCGGCACGCGCCTCTCTTGCACCGCTGAATGCCTATGGCTGGAGCAAAAAGACGACCGATGATATTTTCATCGAACGTGTTGCGCGTGGTGAGAATGCCCCTCCGCAGTGGGCTGGCCTAAAATTTTTCAATGTTTACGGGCCAAATGAATATCATAAGGATGATATGCGCAGTGTCGCCTGCAAACTCTTTGACGTCGTGCAGGCCACCAACGAGGTATCCCTGTTCAAGTCTTATCGACCTGATATCGAACATGGAGAACAGCGTCGGGATTTCGTATATGTGAAAGATTGCACATCGTTCATCTTGTGGCTTTTGAACAATCAGAAATATAGCGGGATCTTTAATTGTGGATCTGGCAAGGCACGATCTTTTGCAGACATCGTTCATGTCATGGGCGATCTTCTCGGCAAGAAGCTGAATATTAATTTCATTGAAATGCCGGAGGCGATCCGCGGTAAATATCAGTACTTTACCGAGGCAAATATGTCGAAAGTCGCGTCAATCGGATATAACGGCCCCCAATCGTCGCTTGAAGAAGGGCTTGACGATTACATCAATTCGTATCTAAGCCGCGAAGACAGATATCGCTAGCAGTAGGCATAATTGATGCGAAAAGACTGTATGCGCTCATATGAAGCTGGATTGAACACCCTCAAAATCGCAACCGCTGAATGGCGTCCTTCGAAAACGGATTTGGATAGCTATCACTCATGTCAGCCAAACCAGTCTGGTTAAGGATAATTCTTGATGACACAGCCGGGCTTCGAATCCGCTCAGAATGAGTATCTGAAACTCAAAAAATGGCTTTTCGAAGCGGCGCTTCCACTATGGTCCTCGGTTGGGCGAGATGATGTGAGTGGTGGCTTTTTCGAAAAAATCGATAGAAGCGGTGCTGCCGTTGAAGTGGCGAGAAGAACGCGGGTCGTTTGCCGTCAGATCTACAGCTTTTCTGCGGCTAAGAGAATGGGTTGGGCCGGCGATGCTGAAGGGGTGGTTCAGCACGGATGGGACTTTCTTCAACAGCACTGTTTTAATGCGGACGGTTCCCTGATTACCACGGTCGATTTGGCGAGTGGGGTCAGGAATACGTCATTCGATCTATATGACCATGCCTTTGCGTTGTTCGGTCTGAGCTATGCTGCTGACACGCTTGAAAACGAGGACACCATTGCCGAAGCCGCGCTGCACTGTCTCGAGGCGATGATCGCGGGTTGGAAGCATCCGGCCTCAGGTTTTGAAGAGGCCGCGCCGCCTATCGTGCCTCTGCGTTCCAATCCGCATATGCATCTCTTTGAGGCGTTTCTTGCATGGATGGAAAATCCTTCGGTAAAAAAGCCTGAACGCTGGCTGTCGTGCCTCAATGAAATAGGCGAATTGTGCCTGTCGGCATTTATCTCGCCTGAAAACGGGGCTCTTCGTGAATATTATAATCACGACTGGTCGGTAATGCAGCACCACACCCTGGCGCCAATCGAGCCGGGGCACCAATTCGAATGGGCATGGTTGCTCACGCGATGGGGTAAGATGGTAGGGCGGAAAGACGCTCTTATCGCTGCGCGCAAACTCGTGGAGATTGGCGAAAAAGGTGTCGATGAATCCCGTGGTCTTGCGCGCAATGGTCTGAATTTTGATCTGACACTCAACGACAAAGCATTTCGTCTGTGGCCACAGACTGAGCGGATCAAAGCTTGGCTTATGATGGCCGAGACGGCGATAACTCTCGAAGATAGAGAAGTGGCATACGCAAAGGTTGCTGAGGCGGCCGGTGCATTGCAGGGTTTTTTCAAGGGAGTTCTACCCGGCCTTTGGGTGGATCGTTTTCACGAAGATGGTACCGCAGTCGAGGAGCATGCGCCCGCGTCGTCTCTTTATCATATCGTCTGCGCTGTCGAAGAAATGCACAGATTGCTGCAGCCTTATACCGAAAGCGTACCCGCGCTTTTTTTAGATCGAGATGGCGTGATTATCGAAGACACGGGATATCCAGGTAAGATTGAGGACGTCCGACTTATCCCTGGGGCAGCGGAAGTTATAAGTTCTTTCAGAGACCGGGGATATCGGGTATTTGTCGTAACAAACCAGTCTGGCATCGGTCGCGGTTATTACGATGATCTCGACTATATCATTTTGCGGGCTCATATTGGGAAGTTGCTTCACGAACAAGGCGCATCTATTGACGATGAACGCCTCTGTCCTTTCCACGAGAATGCCACGATCGAAAAATACCGGGGTGATCACTATTGGAGAAAACCCTCTCCGGGAATGATAGAAGATATCATCATGCGATGGAACGTGAATCGGGAGCGCAGCGTTCTCATCGGCGACAAGGTGTCGGATGTTGAGGCTGCTGTTGCAGCCGGTATTCAAGGCGCGTTGTTCTCCGGAAAAAACTTGTTTGATTTTGTTTCAAGCAAAAAACTCTAACGTCTTGGTTGTGATGTTATGGAAAGTACGCGGTTGCTTAACTTGAACGGCACTGAATTCTCGAATTACCAAGACGCTTACGCGAAATGGAGGGAAACACAGACCTCTGCCGGCACTCACTATTTACCAATCTTCCAAGCCGTCGAAGCGAGCAAAAGCGGATTGTGCACTGTCCGCGTTGATGGCGTGGATGGCGTGGAGTTTTCTGGGATAAATCCCCAGATGTGGTCGCTTGTATCGGGTGGGGGAAGCTCATCCGAGAAGGCGGAAACTTCTCCAGCGACGCTGCAGTTCGACATATTTTTTAAGCGCTCGTCGACACTCGATAGCCTCGAAAACATCCACAAGTGCGTGAGCGATGTCGAGCGCAGTCTTTTGCCAAACGGTTTGTTGATATTTGAACTGAAATTAGATCGACAAACTGCTGGAAGCGACATAGACGAAGCGCTGCATCGCTGGCGCTATGTTCTAGACACGTTCAACTTACGTATTCTAGCAAAAATATTGATGCCTTATTCTGGCGGCAACGATGGGCACGCGAAGCCTGAAGGCCGTATATCCGGCTCAACTTACTTGACGATCGTTGTCTGTCGTGACTTCGACGTCGAGAACTCTTTTATTAGAGAAGTTAGAAGAGCAATCGACGACATTCGGGCCGTAACGCAATCCGAGAATTTGCAGTTCACTATCGGGTCGCCCCAAGCCACGGATGGGGCCAAGATGGCAGATCACGATCTCTCGGACATCTGGCAGATGCACTATACATTGCAGGCCCAAGCAAGCACGGCGGAAGCGATGATAGCGTCTCTGTCCGAAACCGCTGTTTCCGCAAAGGACGCGTCTCGCCGCCTTTTGAAAACTGAGCGGCGTGTTCTGGCGCTCAGAAAACAGACATCCCTATTTTTACCGATTACCTATCCATGGTCTCTTTTCGCCGGTCTGGTGCTGTCGCTAATAAAAAAAGCTAAGGCAAAACGAAAAAAAAAACATATAAGTCAGGCGCCTGATTTAGAGCCTCTTCGTTCTCCTTCGGCGCCTGAAAATGGCGTTGTGGTCGAGAATAGAACTACTTATGGGCTAACCCCTTTTGGTCAAAAACCTAAGATACTTATTCTGAAGCTTGATCATATAGGTGATTTCTTTCTGTCGCTTCCCGCCGTCGATGTGCTGAAAAGAGCGTGGCCTGATGCGGAGGTCACGTTGGTCTGTTCGCCGACGAATGGTGATCTGGCCAGGGCAAGCGGCTATTTCGATTCAGTAATCGAATATAAATTCTCTGCGGAACTCTCGCAGGATGTTCAGAAAGCCCAACTTGAAAACTACGCGAACATAAAAAGGCTAGTACCAGATCGCTACGATTTGGCTATCGATCTGAGGCATGACCCGGATACAAGGCCGCTTCTGATGTTTATTCAGGCCGCCGTAAAGGCAGGCTTTCAGGGCTTTGACAAACATTTCATGCCCCTCAATATTTCATTGCCGCCGATGGAGGTTCCCCGCGGACTATATCAAAACGCGCATAACATCCATCGTCTCATGTTGCTGAGTAGCCATGTCGTCAACACTTTAAAGGGATTTGACAGCTCCGACGCGACCTCTGCATTGATAGCGAGTGGAAGCTTCAATAATCCCTTCGTCGGCTCTCGATATGTGGTCATTGCTCCCGGCGGAGGGACATTGGCCAAGAAATGGGCTCCTTCGAAGTTTGCGGAGCTTGCGCGCAGGCTTGTATCGGAAGACGATTTCAAGATAGTCGTTGTCGGTGGTAACGCGGAATCTGAATATCGCGATGCGATATTTAACGCGATCCCAGAGGGCATGGGGTTGGATTTGATCGCCAATCTCCCCTTAGTGGACCTTGCTTCGGTCATCTCCAATGCGCAGATTTTTGTCGGCACAGATACCGGTGCCACCCATCTTGCGGCGTTAATAGGCGTACCAACTGTTGTCGTGTTCAGCGGTGTTGCCGATCACAATATATGGCAACCAATGGGAAGGTCTGTTGCGATCGTCAGAAAACCGCTAGCCTGTTCCCCCTGCCATATAGCGCGCATCGAAGATTGTGTTGCCGCTCACAAATGCATGACTGGAATATCTGTCGACGTGGTCATTGATACGATTAGAAACACATTGTCGGCGCATGATGCCGAATGATTGCTACTAGTGTGTAAGGAAGTTTGTTTGCAGTGTCACGGTCGGTCTCATAGTGACTTGCCTTCAATGTACACGAACATATAGAGATTCTGGCGTCACGAATTCGCAAGCCAATGCGTGTCGAGGCTGAACTGTGTTGTTGCGAGATGGAAGGTGCCTCCTGTGATCGAAAAAGGTTTCTATTATGAGTTTGAAAACAGGCACAGGGGCAGTCGAAGCGAAATTCGTGGTCGTCTGGAAATCTACAATCAGACCATCGAGCTTTTAGAGCTGGAGCTACTCCCCAGGAATGCGATTGATTATGGATGCGGGCGTGGCGAGTGGCTACGTTTGCTGTCCGAGCGCTCCTGGCAGGTTTTGGGCGTCGACTCGAACGACGATATGCTTTCTCCTGCTCAGGCGGATGGTTTAACTGTCGAGGTTGGTGATTGTCTTAGCCATATTGCGAGCCAGCCAGACAATAGTGTGACTTTGATAACCGGGTTTCACATCGTGGAGCACCTCCCGCCGGATGTGCTGCACGACTTTGTCAAGCATGCGCATCGCGTAGTGCGGCCCGGTGGCCTCGTGATCTTCGAGACTCCCAATCCTGAAAACATACTTGTCGGTTCGAACCGCTTTTACTCGGATCCAACCCATGTTCACCCGTTGCCTCCTAAGTATCTCGAATTTGTCGTCGAGTTCTATGGCTTCTCCGAGGCAACATGTATCGGCATAAATCAGCCGAATCTCCGTTATCAAACAGGGTCAGCAGCCGCATTCTTGGAAATGATGGAACTCTTCCCCGATTATGCTGTGCTCGGGCGCAAGCCCAAGGAAGGCGCGACCTCGACCGGGTTTCTGGAGTTTGTACGCAAAACATATCCAGACAGTAATCCATATAGTTATCGGGTCATCGACGATTTCATAGATAAAACCCATCGGAATGAGATGGAATTGGCTGATCTGAAAACGCACAATGAACAGAATAGAGACGAGATTGAGCGTCTGAAGGCAGAAGTGAGGTTTTTCCGGGAGAAACTGGAACGACGTGGTCTGTCGGCCATGTGGGATCGCTTGAAAAAGAAAATCCGGTCTCAGCGATAGGCTTCAGTTACATCGGAGACATATCTGTAATCGATAGGTTTCTGGAAGTTGTCAGTTTCGAAACCAGGCCGCGCCTGGCGCAAGCAAAATCGGCCTAGTTCTCTCATTGGACGTTGGTTTAGGGTCTTAAAATATGAACATCAGCAGGCTTCGAACCTCAATCCTGAAGAGATGGCGGAAAGTCTTCAACGCCGGTGACAATACAGCCCTGTCGGACGTTAATCTAAAAGAAATTGCCGAATGGATAAGGCAAGCAAATGAAAACTCGTTCATAAATAAAGAGCTTTCAGCTATTTATTACGAAGATATGCTTTGCGAAGCTCTACTTCGCAGGTATGGCGAGAAATTTGTTGCCAAACATAACGCTCACGTTTTTTCCCAGACTTATGAAGATTCTGCGATCGCTGAAATTTTTGCCAGAATAGGTGTGAAGCATAAAACGTTCATAGAATTGGGCACTGAGAACGGCAATCAAAATACGACCAGGTTTCTGCTCGAAATGGGGTGGCGAGGTGTGTGGATCGAAGGAAGCTCCCGTCACGTGGCTGAGATTAGAGAGAAATTTGCCAATGAGATTAGAGACGGACGGCTTATTGTTGAGCAAGCGTTTGTCGCCGCTGAAAACATATCGGGGATTCTGGAAGGCACTGGCATAGGCGCGGAAGTCGATTTTATGAGCGTCGATATCGATCAAAATACCTCTCACGTATGGAAAGCGATACCGATTAGCGCCCGAGCTGCATGTATTGAGTACAATGCGCACATCCACCCAAGTATCGAATACGAAGTGCCTTATGATCCAAATTCGCTTTGGGATGGAACCAACCTATTTGGCGGCTCCTTAAAGACCATGGAGTTGATTGGTCGCAGCAAGGCCATGTCGCTTGTCGGGTGCGACATTATCGGAGTGAATGCCTATTTTGTTTCAGATGATTGTCTGGAGGACAAGTTTTTGTCTCCGTACACGGCAGAGTTTCACTATCAGCCACCACGCTATCGTTTCGCCCGCGGAAACCGTGGCAACCCCCACGCATTACGCTGATATCTACCTTTAGTACGGCCAGTTCCTTCAATCTTGACGTGTTTTACCCATTGCTGGATGCGGTGTGTAACGCGGCTACGGGAGATAATAGGGGACTTGTAAGCTTGTTCTCATATCCAACGTCCTTTATGAGCCTGATATCGTGGCAGCCCTTGCCGGATAAAATGCTCGATCGAGAGGACAGTGAGTGAGAGAGTCCGAGAGATATCAGTTCATAGACGTTCTTCGCGGCATCGCGGTGCTTCTTGTTTTGATAATTCACATTTCCGAGCTTTATGTCGGCTTCGCGCAACAGGGCAAGGCCGGAGGCAGATGGATCGCAGAAATCGCGCATCAGTTCGATTTCGGTCGGATGGGTGTTACGATCTTCTTTATAATAAGTGGATTCGTGATACCAGGTAGCTTGTCGGGAGGAAGATTTGACGGGAGCGTGAAATTTTTATTGTCTCGATTTTTCAGGCTATTTCCGCTCTTTTGGCTCTCGTTGCTCTTCGCCCTCATCGCCCAGCAATGGGCATCCGGCAAGTATCCTAGTACGACAGATATCTTTCTCAACGCGACAATGGTGCCGGATCTTTTCTCCGTTGAGCCTATAAACGGAGCCTACTGGACTCTCGCTGTCGAGCTGGTTTTCTATGGAATGTGCTTGGCGCTTTTCCTGTTGAAGGGCGTAAAGAACCCCAACGTCTTGGCGCTGCTTGCGCTTGTCCTGACGGCTACTTTCATAGATCGTGAATATCTTCATAAATTTCAAATGTTTGAAGGCAAGCTCGGCGAATATCCCATGCTGTTGGGCTTCATGTTCTGGGGCGCCTTGGCGCGCGCTCGTTTTGAAAAGCAGGGGCTACAAGGATTTGCAGAGCTTGCCTACTGGATCGTAGCAATTGGATGGCTATTTGTGTTCCCAATGGCAGGCTTCAATGAAGCCTACGTCAGAACGCACGCTGAGCCAGATATGGTGTCCCGTTTATATGGCTCTTATTTTGCAGCCTTCGCCGTATTTTTCTTTTCCATTCATTTCTTCAAAATTAAATCGGCGTTTTTGTCATTTACCGGCAGAATTAGTTATTCCATATATCTGATGCATGGTCCCGTCATGTATGCGGGGATCTATTACCTTGATAATTATGGTCAATCACTGCGTGGAAAGATTTCGGTATATCTCTCACTTTTGGTGGTAAGTCTGGCAACATTCTTATTGTCTTACTGTACTTATATCTGGATAGAGAAGCCATCCCAGCGCCTTGGCAAAAGAATATACAATCGTATAGAAAATCGTTACATGCAAAAAATACCGATTGGGCGTCAGATTGGCTCCAAGAGCATGTGACTATTCTTAGGAAATTTTTGGATGATCTTGATGCTCAGGGGTAGCATACTGACCTGGATCCGAATTTCATATTTTTCGTACGCGCAGGCACGCCGACCATAGTCGTCAGCCAGGTTTCGACCATGTTGTTGCGGTCAGTTGCTGATCGGAGACCATCCTTGGCCTGGGTTGTGCAGATAGAGAAAGACCATCATCGTCGACGGTCTTTCTGTCTATGCATTTACGGCGACTGATCCTCAGCGAAGAAGCGTTTGCGCCAGGCCATGTTTCTTGTAAATCATACTCGCTATCAAAGCCTGGGCGATGCGATCATCAGCGTTATTCACGTCCTTGCGAAAGAAGACGGCATCGCCCCATATCAGTCTCTCGCGCTTGGCGGTCTTGAACGGCACCGATGTGTACTCGTATCTATTCAAGTGCGAAAAGTCGATAAATTCAAATCCTGCTTCTGAAAGGATATGATCTATATCCCGGAAAAATGCCGTCTCGTGATACATGGGGCCGAAAAAAACTTCGCAGTGCACGACGTTGGTTTTCTGCAATACATCTTTTGCGCCCGACAGTGCGCGACCCTCGAAGCCCTGTATGTCGAATTTTAAAAAGTCGATGTGTGGCTCTCCAGCTAAAGCTTCATCTAGAGTGGAGGTTTTAACAACGTCAGTCGATACAACACGCATGTCGCCTATATCATCAAAATCTGCGTTGAACTTCAGATTGAGATCAAGCAGGGAAGAGCTGCCATCGTCATTAACAGTATGGAACAGCGCTTCTTTGCCATCCCCGATAAACGCTTCAATCAAAACTAGTCTGGGGTCTGGTTCTGCTGCTGCCCGTTCCTCTATGCGGTGCTTTTGTGGCTCGAAACCGATGGCACGCCAATCGAGAGTACCTTTTGTCAATGGCGCGTAGATGTGATCCTCTGTTGCAAGCAGACGGGCGCCGACATCCACAATAGTCAATCGTCGACGCTGTCTTTGAGAAATTTGCAAAGGATCGACTTCCTCTGCTCGCATTTTTGCTTTGTATTCGTCGCCTGCGAGAATGCTTTCGACAATATTCTTCAAGTCCTCCCCTGACGCCAAACGGTTGGAAAAATGATCCAGCCCGCTTTCGTCCGCGTCCCTATGTAAGAGCGTTTTATAAATCCAATTTACATATTCTTTATTCGACCATTCACTCATTTCAGTTTCTTTCGTACGGCCCGTCGACAGGAGCGGAGTTGCAAAGCTAATTTCTTACAGATTTTTATCCAACACATTTTTGAGATTATTCGAATGCTCTAATCTCGTGGAGGGCATCCATTTTGACGCAGTGCTGCTGCTGATGGCCTCTCAGCACGCGTTGTCAGATGACGTCGTGCGTTTCTTGCATGGCTGCGCTGCATTAAAGCCTATTTAATATGCGGCAAAACCGGGTATCTTGTTTTCATCGAAGCGATGCACCTCCTCCCGCAAAGCTTCGGATTGAGATGACCCTATCCTCCTCCCAAGGGTTGTCTTGTGAACAATGGCACTCCTCCTCCCAGCCGTTGTTCGAAATTTCGGAAAGCCTGCCGCACCTCCTCCCGCGGCGGGCTTTTTCGTTTTCGGGACAGGGGCATCACAGGCCAAGCGCGAGCTGCGCTTCCTCTTCACTCTCTTCGGTGCTCAGCGAGGAAAGGGTAATCCCCAACAGCCTTACCGGACGTTTGAATGGAAAGACGGAGGCAAGCAGGCTCTCTGACATCTCCTGGATCGTTGCGAGGTCAGACACGGCTCCCGACACTGTTTTGCTGCGTGTCGCCTGGCTGAAATCCGAATATTTGATTTTCACGGTCACCGTCTTTCCCGTGATGTCGTGGGCCTCGCAATAACGCCAGACTTTCTGAGCCAAAGGGCCAAGCTCCGCCTTCGCCAAGTCGAGATCGTCGATATCCTCGACGAATGTGTCCTCGGCGCCGACAGATTTGCGGATGCGATCGGGCTTGACCTGCCGTTCATCGATACCGCGGGCGATGTTGTAGAAATAAGGGCCGGATTTCCCGAAATGCTGTTGCAGAAAACCGAGTGATTTCGACTTGAGATCGAGGCCTGTTTCGATGCCGTGCCGTTTCATCCGCTCGGCCGTGGCGGGTCCTACGCCATGGAATTTCTTGACGGCCAGGGCTTCAACAAAGCCAGGCCCATTCTTCGGCGTAATGACCGCCTGGCCATTCGGTTTGTTCAGGTCGCTTGCCATCTTGGCCAGAAACTTGTTGTAGGAGATGCCGGCAGATGAATTGAGGCTGGTGACCGCCTTGATCTTTGCGCGGATCTCCAGCGCAATTTCGGTGGCGATCTCCATGCCTTTCAGGTTTTCGGTGACATCGAGATAGGCTTCGTCGAGCGATAGCGGCTCGATCAGAGGGGTATATTCGGCAAATATCTCCCGTATCTGTTGCGACACCTGCCGGTATACCTCGAAGCGTGGCGGTACGAAGATCAGATCCGGGCATTTCCGTTTGGCAGTGACGGACGGCATGGCTGAATGGACGCCGAAGGTTCTCGCCTCGTAACTTGCCGCAGCCACCACGCCTCGTGCGGCCGATCCGCCGACGGCGACCGGCAGGCCGCGAAGTGCGGGGTTGTCGCGTTGCTCCACCGATGCATAAAAGGCATCCATGTCGATATGGATGATCTTTCGAACAGCCGTGTTATCCATCGTTCCAGCCTGTACGATCTTCCCTATTTCCACATCGCCCGCATCCGCGCGCCTACATCGATGCGGATCTGCTGCGCGCTGCGCTCGGAGGCTGCGGCCGAAACCAGGGGCCAGGTGGCGGTTTCAAAGAACTGCAGCAAAGTTGCCGGTATGAAGCGGGTTCTAGCGGCATAGACATGCCGGTCGCCCTGCGCGTTCTGGCCATGGGTGAAGAACCGTTGCGGGGTTATCAGTGACAGACTGTCCTTGGCGCGCGTCATGGCGACATAGAGCAGCCGGCGTTCCTCTTCGACTTCATGGGTGGAGCCGACACCCAGATCGGAGGGTATGCAGCCATCGACCACGTTCAGGATAAAGACGGAACGCCACTCCTGGCCTTTTGCCGAATGAATGGTTGAAAGCGTCAGATAATCCTCATCGAGCAGCGGCACGCCTGCCTGATCGCTGGTGGCATCCGGTGGATCGAGCGTCAGTTCGGTGAGGAAGCGTTCGCGGGAAGGATAGCCGCCGGCAATCTGCTCGAGTTGCAGCAAATCGGCCTTCCGCGTCTCGGCATCCTCATGGATGCGTTCGAGGTGGGGCTCGTACCAGAGCCGCGCCTGCTCGATATCTGATGGCCAGCCGCCGTGCAATTTTCGCAGGTTCGCCAGCAACTGCACGAAGGATACCCAGTCATCACCGGTTTTGGGTGGCGGCGGAATTTCGGCTAGGGCGAGCAGAGGTTCAGGATCTGCCGCAATCGTATCGAGAATATTGCCGGCTTTCTTCGGCCCGATACCCGGCAGCATCTGAAGTAGCCTGAAACCTGCGACGCGGTCGCGCGGGTTTTGCGCGAAACGCAATACCGCCAGCATGTCCTTTACATGGGCACTGTCGAGAAACTTCAGGCCGCCAAATTTGACGAAGGGAATATTGCGGCGCGTAAGTTCAACTTCAAGCGGCCCGCTATGACTGGAGGTGCGAAACAGCACGGCCTGTTGCTTCAGCGTCATGCCGGTCTCACGATTGGCCAGCACCTGGTCGATAATGAAGTTCGCCTGCTCGGTTTCGCTTTTTACTGTCACGAGCTTCGGCCGCTCGAGTGACTGTCGTTCGGTCCAGAGGTTTTTGGTGAATCGCTCACGGGCAAGGTCGATGACACCATTGGCGGCAGCCAGTATCGGCTGTGTCGAGCGATAGTTGCGATCAAGGGTGATAATATCGGCAGCCGGGCTGAAAGACGCCGGAAAATCAAGGATATTGCGCACCGTTGCTGCCCGGAAGGAATAGATCGACTGGGCATCGTCACCCACCACGGTCAACCCGTGACCGCCCGGCTTCAGTGCCATCAGCACCGCGGCCTGCAGCCGGTTGGTATCCTGATATTCGTCGACCATCACGTGGTCGAAACGATTGCCGATATCGCCTGCAAGGTCGGGATCGCTGACCATCTGGGCCCAGTAGAGCAGAAGATCGTCGTAATCGAGAACGTTCTGGGCCTGCTTGGCCTCCACATAGGCGGCGAATAATTGCTTGAGTTCTTCTTCCCAGCTGGACACCCATGGATAGTGCTGGCGCAGGATTTCTTTCAGCGGCGTTTGTGAATTGACGGCGCGCGAATAGATCGCAAGGCAGGTGCCCTTTGTCGGAAAACGGCTCTCGGTCTTGGAGAAACCCAGTTCGTGTCGGGCAAGGTTCATCAGATCAGCGCTGTCTTCGCGGTCGTGGATCGTGAAATCCACGTCCAGTCCAATCTGTTCCGCATAGATTCGCAAGAGGCGGGCGCCGATCCCGTGAAACGTGCCGGACCAGGCCATCGCATCCGTGAGGGCTCCGGCGTTGGCGCCGATGACCTGCTTGCAGATAAGCTCGACACGACGCGACATTTCGGAAGCGGCACGCCGTGAAAACGTCATCAGCAGGATGCGGCGAGGATCGGCGCCATTGACGATCAGATGCGCCACCCGGTGCGCCAGCGTATTGGTCTTGCCGGAACCGGCACCGGCGATGATCAGCAACGGTCCAGCCGTGTGTCCGCCTGAAGGCCCAACGCCATGTTCCACGGCCTTGCGTTGCTGCTCGTTCAGTTTGTCCAGATAGGCAACCGCCATGCCTGCATCCTTGATATTTGCCTATCCGCACGACGACGGCATTTTTCAAAAGCACTCTTGTTGCAATGATTAGCAAAAACTCAAACAGCAGGCCAGAACAAATAATGAACGCATGTCTCTGTCCTCCACACTGCGGTGGACAAACCTGGCTGATCGATATTCGCAGCCTCAATCGGGTTCCGCATGGCGTGTTGACCGGCATGCTTTTCAAACCACTGAACCAACCCGGCGGCTGATGAGTTCACCAGTCGCGTCTTGGAAGACGTGTTTGTTGGGAGGACAAAAGCATGAAGCATCTGAAACTATGCCTGATCGCTGTTGCGGCACTGGCCACATCGACATTTGCGTTTGCCGAGCAGAAGGCCATGAGGTCTGACGCCACGATCGCGTCGGATATCAATTATCTGCTTTATACGCCCAAAGACTATGCCGGTTCGGACAAAACCTATCCTCTCGTGGTCTGGCTGCATGGCGGCGATCAGGGCGGGAGCGACGTCGAAAAGCTGCGCCGCAGCGGCCTGCCAAAATTGATCGAAGGCGGCCGTGATTTTCCTTTCATGGTGTTTTCGCCACAAAATCCGAGCGAGGAACTGCTTTATCCGATCGAACGTGTCGCAAGCGTCCTGGCTTCCGTTGTAGCGGATCATCGGGTGGACCGCAGCCGTATCTATCTGATTGGATATAGCCGGGGAGGGTTCGGCGCCTGGTCAATGGCCGAACAGTTTCCGCAAACTTTTGCTGCGGTCGTCCCAATTGCCGGTGGCGGCATCCGCCATTACCTCAACCGCACCAATGAAAAGACAGCCTTCTGGGCCTTTCACGGCTCACGGGACGAGGTGATTCCTTTGTCCGATACTGTTGTCCTCGTTCAGCGTCTCCAGGAACTGAAACGCAATGTGCGGCTGACGGTGTTTGAAGATACGAACCATGAAGAGGTGGAGGCAAAAGTGCTCGGCGATGAGGCGATGTGGACCTGGCTTCTCCAGCAAAAGCTTGCCGACGCAAAGACGCCTTCGGCACCCTGAACCCGCAGCGGGCACCATTTTACCGCTGGTATGAAAGCCCATAACCCAGCGCGGCCGTCATAAGGCCGGGCTGGCCGCCTCATAAGCCTTCGTCAAAACATCTCTCCGCAAGCGTGTCTTTCCCCTCTTGACACCGAGTAGGGCAGTCGTGCTAATACGCATTAACAGCTAATACGTATTAGCAGTCAACGAATGTCGGGGAGGGCATTGCGTGACCAGCCATAAACGCCTTACTCAGAACGATATTGCGAAGCTTGCCGGCGTCAGTCAGGCAACAGTATCGCTTGTTCTGAACGGCGCGCCGACCGCGATTGCGCGTATCCCGGCTGAAACACGCGAACGCGTACAGGCGGTCATTCGCAAGACGGGTTATGTCGCCGACCCGATCGCGCGCCGCATGGCCAAGGGGCTTAATCGCATCCTCGGCGTCTTCACCTACGAGCCTGCTTTTCCAAGCGCACAGGCGGACTTCTTCACGCCGTTCCTGTTGGGCATCGAGGAAGAGGCGCAACAGCAGGCGTACGATCTTCTGCTTCTGACCAGTGCCGGCGTCGGCAACAACCGCAAGATTTTTTCCGAGGGCAACAGGCTCCGGATCGCCGATGGCTGCCTGGTCCTGGGCCGTGAATTCGACCGCAAGGAGCTTACCCGGCTGGTCTCGGAAGATTATCCATTCGTGGCGATCGGCCGACGCGACGATGCTGGCGGGCCCGTGCCCTATGTTGGCGGCGACTATGCCGCGGGCACACGGCAGCTTGTTGAAGATGCCATGATGCTCGGGCATTCCAAGCTCGCCTATATCGGCCCTGCGGGTCCGGCGGAATCGATTGCCGACCGCTGGCGAGGTTTCAGTGATGCGCTCGGCACGGTGGCGACGCTTGCCTTGCACATAAAGGCGGTAAACCGGCCTGCCGAAAAGATCCTCGACGCGATCATCGAAAGCGGCGCGACGGTGGCATTTTTCATAGAACTGGCGGATGCGGTGCGCGTCGAGACTTTGGCACGGGAGCGCGGAATTGGGGTGCCCGACGTGTTTTCGATGGTCGTGCTTGGCAGCCATATTCGTGCCGGCCGCAGCCCGGTGCGTTTCACATCCTATGAAATTCCCCGTGAAGAGATGGGCCGGCAGGCGACTGCAATGCTGGTGAACCGCATCGAGACCGGCAGCCTGGGAAGTCAAATTCTACTCAAGTGCCAACCCGTCAAGGGTGAAACATTGGGGCCGGCTCCAGTGGCCTCCCCAGATAAGTCCCCAGTCAACAAAACGGATGAGACGACGTGAAAGAGATGCAAGCAGACATTCTTGTGGTCGGTGGTGGCCTTGGCGGCGTGGCGGCGGCGCTCGGTGCCGCACGCGCCGGAAAGCGCGTGATCATGACCGAGGAATATGACTGGATCGGCGGTCAGTTGACCAGCCAGGCCGTGCCATCGGACGAACATAGCTGGGTCGAGCAGTTCGGTATCACCCGCTCTTATCGCGCGCTGCGCAACGGCGTGCGCCAATATTACCGCGACCATTATCCTTTGACGGAAGGCGCCCGCTCCTGGAGTGACCTCAATCCGGGTGGCGGCTGGGTCAGCCGCATCTGCGCCGAGCCGCGCGTGACCCTTGCGGTGATGGAAAGCATGCTTATGCCCTATATCGGTGCCGACCGGCTGACGGTGCTCAAGCCCTATCGGCCGGTTGCTGCTGATGTGGACGGCGATAGGGTCCGCGCGATCACCGTGCGGCATCGTGACAGCGGAGCGGAGATCGTCATTTCCGCCGACTACATTCTTGATGCCACCGAGCTTGGCGATCTGTTGCCGATGACGGGCACGGAATATGCCAAGGGGTTCGAGGCGCAATCGGACACGGGTGAGCCCAGTGCGCCGGCCAGAGCCCAGCCTGATAATGTGCAGGCCGTGTCGATCTGCTTTGCAATCGATCATGTCGACGGCGATCAGACGATCGACAAGCCTGATAATTACGACTACTGGCGCAAGTACCAGCCGCATTTCTGGGGTGGGCCGATGCTCGGTTTCACCGCGCCGCATCCGCGCACGCTGGAACACACGACCCGCTCCTTCACGCCCAATCCGGACGACGATCCGTTGCTGGTTGATGCCGACCAGCGCAAGGGCGGTGGCGATGAAAACCTCTGGATTTTCCGACGGATCGCGGCACGCAAGAATTTTGCCTCTGGCTTTTACAAATCCGACATCTGCCTCGTGAACTGGCCGATGATCGACTATATGGACGGCACCATCATCGATGTGTCGGAAGAAGAAAAGGCGCGGCATCTGAAGGCGGCGGCCGAACTTTCCTATTCGGTGTTTTACTGGTTGCAGACCGAAGCGCCGCGCCTTGATGGCGGACAGGGCTTTCGCGGCCTGCGCCTCAGAGGCGATATTACCGGCACCGAACACGGCCTTGCCATGGCGCCCTATATCCGGGAAAGCCGCCGCATCAAGCCGGTCAGGCGCATCGTCGAACAGGATCTTTCCTACACGGTTCGCGGTGACAGGGGGGCTGTCCGCTATCGCGACAGCATCGGCATCGGCATGTACCGCATCGATCTGCACCCATCGACCGGTGGCGACAACTATATCGATGTGCCTTCCTGCCCGTTCGAGATTCCGCTTGGCGCACTCATACCCGAGCGCGTGAAGAACCTTATTCCGGCGGGCAAGAACATCGGCACGACGCATATCACCAATGGCTGCTACCGCCTGCATCCAGTCGAATGGAATATCGGCGAAGTGGCTGGAATGCTGGCGGCCTATTGCCTGGAAAAAGGTCTCACACCGCATCAGGTGCAGGAAGACGATGACCATCTTCATGCCTTTCAGACGGCGCTGACCCGCGAGGGCATCGAAATACGCTGGCCGGATATCGCGGCCTATTAGGACGGCGGATTGTCGTTCGATCGAACCCATCTTTGGAGGAGGACTGGGAATGAATAGTCATTGGAAAATGCAAACCACGGCCTGCGCGCTGGCCCTTATCGGCTCGTTTGCGCTGGCAGGGGCAGCGGCGGCGCAGGATGCGGTCAAGCTGCGCATGACGATCTGGAGTGCCAACGAGGCGCATCTAAAGCTGTTCAACGACATTGCAGCCGGCTTCAAAAAGGACCATCCAAATGTCAGCGTGACCTATGAGTCCCTGCCTTTCGACACCTATACCACTGCGTTGACGACCCAGATCGCCGGTGGCAACGCCCCTGACATGGCCTGGATTTTCGAGACCTCGGCCTATGATTTCGTGAAGTCAGGCGCGCTCTATCCGCTTACCGACACGCTGAAGGCCGTACAGGGTTACAATCTCGACGAAGTCAGCGCCGGGGCCACGGAACGCTGGTCGCAGGACGGAAAGCTCTTCGCCTATCCGTTCTCGACCTCGCCCTTTGCGGTCTTCGTCAACAATGATCTCATCAAGGCCGCAGGTGCAAAGACGCCGGCGGAGATGATCGCTGCCGGCGAATGGACCTGGGAAAACGCCATCGCGACCGCCTCGGCGGTCGCGAAATCCGGCAAGGGCGGGCTTGTCGTCCGCGACTTCAATTACCAGAACTGGCAATATCTGACCTCCGTGTGGAACGGCTGGGGCGCATCGCCCTGGAGCGCGGATGGCGCAACCTGCACCATGGCGGAAAAGCCGATGGCGGATGCTTTATCGTTCATCCATGATGCCATCTTCAGCAAGAAGGCCATGCCCGGCCCCGGCGAGACGGTCGATTTCTTCGCCGGTAATGCCGCGATGACCATTACCCAGATCAGCCGGGCCTCGCTTTTGCCGAAGGACAAGCCTTTCGGCTGGGACCTCGTGCCGCTGCCGAAAGGACCGGCCGGTGAATACGCGCTGATCGGACAGGCCGGCATCGGCGTCATGCAGTCTGGCAAGAATGCGCAGACGGCGGCCGAATTCGTTGCTTACATGACCAATCCGGAAAATTCGGCAAAGCTCAGCCAGTTCTTCCCCTCGGCACGCAAGTCGCTGTTGAATGCGGAGGTGTTGAAAAAAACCAATCCGCTGCTCAGCCAGGAACAGATCGAAAAGGTCGTCATATCAGGCATCGCCACGGGCAAGGTCATGCCCGGCCACACCGGCTTTGCCCAGATCCAGCAGATCGTGCGCTCAAACCTCGATGCGGTCTGGCGGCCGGAGGCCGATGTCGCGGGAGCGCTTCAAAAAATCTGCGGCCAGATCGCGCCGCTCCTGAAGCGCTGAGGAGAAAGCCATGGCTGTCGCGCAGGAGATTACCCGTACCCGGCATCGCCCTGCATCGGCGTTCTGGACCATCGCGCGGCGCGACAGTCTCGCTGGCTTTCTGTTCATCGCCCCGCAGCTGATCGGGATCATCATCTTCGTGCTGATCCCGCTTGGGCTGGTGTTCTGGTATTCGCTGCATGAGTGGAACGTGCTCGCCAATACCTTCACCTATACCGGTGCGCAGAACTACCGGATGCTCATCGAAGATGGCAATCTTCTGGAGGTGCTGGGCGCGACCGGGATATTCTCAGCCGGCCTCGTCGTGTTTAACCTGTCGCTGGCGCTGCTGCTTGCCGTGCTGCTCAACCAGAAGCTTGCCGGCATTGCGATATTCAGAACGCTGTTCTTCTCGCCCGTCGTCGTGTCTCTGGTTGCCTGGACGATCGTCTGGGGTTTCCTGCTGCAGAAGAACGGCGGCATCAACGGCATGTTGCTGATGGTCGGCATCGAAGGCCCCAACTGGCTGCGCGAGGAGACGACAGCGATGATTTCGGTCATCGTCGTACAGGTCTTCAAGAATGTCGGGCTCAACATGATCCTGTTTCTGGCGGCACTTCAGGGCGTGCCGAAGGAACTCTACGAGGCCGCCCGCATCGACGGTGCGCCAGCCTTCAAACAGTTCCGTCGCATCACCCTGCCGCTGATCAGCCCGACGATCCTGTTGACCTCGATCATCACCATTGTCGGCTCGTTACAGGTTTTTGCTCAGATCGCTGTTTTGACCCAAGGCGGGCCGGGTCTGTCGACCACGGTGCTGGTCTACTACCTCTATCAGCAGGCCTTCCAGTTCCATTTCTTCGGTTACGGCTCGACCCTGTCCATCCTGCTGTTTCTGATCGTTGCCGTGCTGACCTTTGCCCAGTGGCAGATGCGCAAGAGGATCGTCTTTTATGAAAGCTGACCTTTCCCCCCGCATGCAGGTGGCGCTCTACGGGTTGCTGTGCGTGCTGCTTATCCCCTTCGTCTTTCCGACCTGGTGGATGGTTACCTCGTCCATCAAGCCCATCAGCGACATCTTCGCCTTCCCACCGCAGCTCATCCCGCAGAGCCACGACTGGACGACCTATGCGAAGGTGTTCGAGTTGCAGCCCCTCGTGCGGCAATATTGGAACTCCGCCTACATTGCCGCTGTGGTGACGATCGGCACGATGATCATCTCCTCAATGGCAGGCTATGCCTTCGCACGGATTCGGTTTCCGGGCGCCAATGTGATCTTCATGATCGTGCTGCTTGGCCTGCTGATCCCGTCCGAAGTGACGATCGTGCCGCTCTTCCAGATGTTCCTGAAGGCAGGCATGGTCAACACCCACTGGCCGCTGATCCTCGTGCCGATTTTCGGGGCGCCAAGCGTGTTTGCCACCTTCGTCATGCGGCAGTTTTTTGTGACGCTGCCGGGAGAGCTGGAGGAGGCCGCGCGCGTCGACGGTCTTGGACGTTTCAAGATATTTCGCAAGATTGCCTTGCCCCTGGCAAAGCCGGCGCTTGCTTCTGTCGCGATCTTTACGTTCCTGCATTCCTGGAACCTGTTTCTCGAACCCATCGTCTTTCTCTCCAGCGCCGAGATGTTCACGCTGCCGCAGGCGCTGACGCAATATACCGACGCCTATGGCGGGCCGATGTGGAACATCCAGCTTGCCGCAGCGACGCTGACTGCGCTGCCCGTGCTCATCGTCTTCGTGATTGCCCAGAAGCAGTTTGTCGAAGGCCTCGCCCATACCGGCCTCAAGGGCTGAAGAACCGGAAACCGATTGATGGCTCACGTTACTCTCTCCGACATCCGCAAAAGCTATGGCGCGGTCAAAACCATTCACGGCATCGATCTCGCCATTAAGGACGGCGAGTTTGTTGTGCTTGTCGGGCCTTCCGGCTGCGGCAAGTCGACCCTGCTGCGGATGATAGCCGGTCTCGAAACGATTACCGGCGGAGAGCTCAGGATCGGCGAACGGGTCGTCAACGATCTCGATCCCAAGGACCGCGATATTGCCATGGTGTTCCAGTCCTATGCCCTATATCCGCATATGACGGTGGCCAGCAATATGGGCTTTTCGCTGGAGCACCGCGGCTCGAGCAAGCAGGAAATTGCTGAAAAGGTGAACTGGGCAGCGGATATTCTTGGCCTTGCGCAGCTGCTCGACCGTTATCCGCGCCAGCTTTCCGGCGGCCAGCGCCAGCGCGTTGCGATGGGCCGGGCCATTGTTCGCAATCCGCAGGTGTTCCTGTTCGATGAGCCCCTGTCAAACCTTGATGCGAAGTTGCGCGTCGTCATGCGCGGCGAGATCAAGGCACTGCACCAGAAGCTGAAGACCACCACGATCTATGTGACGCACGACCAGGTCGAGGCGATGACGATGGCCGACAGGGTCGTGGTTCTCAATGGTGGCAGGGTCGAGCAGATCGGCACGCCGCTCGAACTTTACGACCGCCCGGCAAATCAGTTCGTTGCGGGCTTCATCGGTTCGCCATCGATGAACTTCCTGACCGGCACGATAACTGAAAGAGGTTTTGAAACCGCAGGTATCGTGTTGCCCTTGCCAGTTTCCGCGGCCGGCTTTGCCGGCAAACAGGCCGTTTACGGCATCCGCCCGGAACACTTCCTGCTTGATGCCGGCGGCGTGCCTGCCGAGATAATGCTGGTTGAACCATTAGGATCGGAAACGCAGGTCACCATTAAACTCGGCGATACCAAGGTGCTCGGCGTCTTTCGGGAACGCATAGGGCAGGCAGTCGGCGACAGCATCATGGTCTCGCCGACGCTTAACAGCGTCCATCTGTTTTCGAGTGAAGACGGAGCACGGCTGAACTGATCACGGGGCCATCTGCCTCTTGCGCGGCCCGACGGCCTGATCGACTACTGGACTGCCAGGGAAAACCTCGCAGTCCAGCTGTTCCCATGGCTCACCCCATGACGGCTTTCAAAGGAAGCTGCTCTCGAAGAGTTCGCCTGAATACGCCGCGTGGGTGATGCCCGCTTCAAGATCGGCCTTGGTCAACTCATCGACAAAAACGCCATTCTGCATGACCAGAACGCGGTCGCACATATGGGCTATAACCGACAGGTCGTGGCTGACGAGAACGAAGGTGAGGTTCTGCTCGTCGCGCTGATCGGCCAGCAGGTTCAGGATTTCCGCCTGAATGGAGACGTCGAGAGCGGATGTCGGCTCGTCGAGAAGCAGGATCGGCGGCTCGAGGATAAGCGCGCGGGCGATCGCAACACGCTGACGCTGGCCTCCGGACAGTTCGTGCGGGAAGCGCTCGGCAAAATGCGCGGGCAGGCCAACCTGCTGCAGCGCGGCCGGAACCTTCGACCAGCCGTCACCAAGCCCCATGGAGCGGATCGGTTCGGCAAGAGCCCGGCCGATGCGGTGGCGTGGGTGCAGGGAACCATAGGGGTCCTGGAACACCATCTGCGCCAGCTTCAGCTCGTCGCGGCTACGGACTTTGCCTACAGGCTTTCCTTCGAAAGAGATCGATCCGGTCCAGCCGGATTCCAGGCCGGCAAGCGACCGCAGCAATGTCGACTTGCCGCAACCGCTTTCGCCAACGATGCCGAGTGTCTCGCCTCGGTTGACCCGAAAGCTGACGTCGCGCACGACATGATTGCGGTTTTCCTTCGTGCCGTAGACGACATCAAGCTTGTCTACCGTGATCATCGCATCACCTCCGCATCGATTGCCTGGCGATCCAGCACCTTGAGGCGCCGGACCGGATTGCGGGGATCGGGCATGGCCGCGATCAGGCCCCGTGTATAGGGGTGTTGCGCATCTTCGAGCTTGGAAAGCGTCTCCACGACGCGTCCGCCATACATGACCAGCACGCGTTCGCAAAAGGCCGCGACCATGCGGATATCGTGACTGATGAGGATGAGGCCCGAATTGTTTTCGCGCACCATCTCGTCCAGAAGCAGAAGGACATCCTTGCGGACGCTGACATCGAGTGCTGAGGTCGGTTCGTCGGCGATGACCAGCTTGGGTTTGGCAAGCAGCATCATGGCGATCATCACGCGCTGTCCCATGCCGCCTGAAATCTGGTGGGGATAAAGCCCCATCACGCGGTCAGGATCGTTGATGCGCACGCGCAGCAGCATGTCGCGCGCGGCATTTCTGGCGGCCTTGCCCTTGAGGGCCAGATGCAGCTCGGCCGCTTCCGCCACCTGCTTTCCGATCGGCAGGACCGGATTGAGGGAATAACGCGGATCCTGCATGATGAGCGCCATCTCGCTGCCGCGGATCGCACCCATCTGGCGCTCGGATTTTTCAAGCAGGGGTTCGGAGAGGAAATCCATCCGTTCGGCCGTCACCGTGGCGCTCTTGGGCAGAAGGCGCATGGCGGCACGGCCGGTCGTGGACTTTCCGGACCCGGATTCGCCGACGATACCGACACGCTCGCGTCCGACGTCGAAGTTGACATTGGAGACGGCGGGGATGGCGTTGCGGCCAAAGCGAACGTTAAGATCGCGGACCGAAAGAATGGGAGAGCTATCAGGAACGGGCATGACGCGGATCCAGTAGGTCGCGCAGCGTATCGCCAGCGATGTTGAAGGCAAGGCTCGTCAAAAGGATCGCGATGCCGGGCATGACGGCGACCCACCAGTAATCGAGCATGAATTTACGGCCGCTGGAAATCATCGCCCCCCATTCGGGAAGCGGCGGCTGAGCGCCAAGACCGAGGAAGCCAAGCGAGGCGGCCGTCAGGATGATACCGGCCATATTCAATGTCAGTCTGACGATGACCGAAGGAATGCACATCGGCGCGATATAAAGAAACAGGATGCGCATCGGCGAGGCCCCATAGAGGCGTGCGGCCGCAACATAGTCGGTGTTGCGCACGACCAGCGCTTCGGCACGCGCCAGACGCGCGATGGGCGGCCAGGCGGTCAGCGAGATCGCGATGATTGCGGTGCCGAGACCGGCTCCCATTGCAGCAGCAAAGGCAAGTGCCAGAACGAGCGAAGGGAAGGAAAGGACAATATCGGTCGCGCGCATCAGAATGGCGTCGGTTCTGCCGCCGAAGAAACCGGCCATGACACCGATTGCAAGGCCGATAGGGCCGACGATGACCGAGACCGACAAGACGGTCTGGATCGTGATGCGGGTGCCATAGACGAGGCGGCTGAAAATGTCTCGGCCAAATTCGTCGGTCCCCGCCAGATGCGCCCAGCTGGGAGGCTGGAGCGCATTGTCTAGCACCTGGCGCACCGGATCATATGGCGCAATCAGGGGAGCGAAAATGGCAACCACGACCAGAATGGCGAGAATGGCAAAGCCGAACATTCCAAGCGGCTCGTCGCCAAGCTTCCGCAGCGTCCGCGCCGTCGTTGTGGATATCCGAGACAACGCGCTGCGGCTCCGTACGGGAGTGTTCTGAGTTATATCGGTCATCGAGCGACCTCCCGTGTCCGCGGGTCAAGCGTGGTGTAGGCCACGTCTGCGAGGAAGTTGAGCATCATGAAGATGAAGCCGATGACGATCGTGGCTGCGAGGATCGCATTCATGTCACCAATAAGCAGTGCATTCGTCATGTATTGTCCGATGCCGGGCCAGGAGAAGACGATTTCGGTCACAACGGCGCCTTCCAGCAGGTTGCCATAGGAGATGGCGAGAACGGTGATCAGCTGCACCGCGATATTCGGCAGTACATGGCGGGTTACGGTGCGCGCCGGGCTGACGCCTTTCGCACGCGCCGCAATCACGTAATCCTGGCTGAGCTGTTCGAGCGTGAAAGCGCGTGTCATGCGGGTAATATAGGCCATTGCCATATAGGCAAGGATGATCGCCGGCAGCATGATATGCGCGAGCGCATTCCAGAAAATCTCTGTCTCACCTGCGAGAAGAGTGTCGACCAGCATCAGCCCTGTTCTCGGCTCCACGAGGCCTTCGTAAAAGACGTCCACGCGACCGGGCCCGGCGACAAGGTTGAGATTCGCATAAAAAATAACGAGCCCGACGATACCGAACCAGAATACGGGTATCGAATGCCCCACCAGCGCAAAGACACGTGCGAACTTGTCGATGAACGTGTCGCGAAACAGGGCCGCGGCGAGACCGAGCGGGACGCCGATGACGGTGGAGATGATGATTGCCAGCGTTGCAAGCTCAAGCGTCGCCGGGAAGGCCTGCGCCAGGTCCCGCGTTACCGGGTTTCCGGTCAGGATAGCTATACCGAAATCGCCGTGCAGTAGCCCGCGGAGATAGATGAAAAACTGCTGGTAGAGAGGGAGATCAAGCCCAAGCCGAGCCCGCATGGCTTCATAGGCCTTGGGATCTGCAAGCTCACCGACGATTGCCCCGACCGGATCGGTCGGCATCACCCGGCCAATGATGAAGGTGATGCAGAGCAGGATGAAGAGGCTGACGACAAGTTGCAGGAAGCGATGTCCAAGCCCGCGCAATGAAATTTCAGTCATCGCAAATCGCACTTCCACGAGAAAACGCTGTCAGCGATGCCACTTTTTGAACGGCTCGCCGCAGACGAGCAATTCTACCCTGCAAAAACTTTTGATGGTACTTCATCCCAACTCCTCCCTGAGCTAACATGAAAACATATGACGTAACGCCACGTCATCATATGAGTAACGAAGGGATTCGTTTTCTGCAAGAGGGAAGAGTGGCATGATGGGCGATAGGGAAAAGCCGCGGGAGCGGCGGGCACAACAGATCATCGATAATCTCAGTGCAGAAATTCGCAGTGGAAAACTGAAGAACGGCGATCAGCTTCCCACGGAACCGCAGCTTGAGCGTACCTACGGCGTGAGCCGCACAGTGGTTCGCGAGGCGATCGCGGATCTGCGCTCTTCCGGCTATGTCATTCCCATTCACGGCAAGGGCGTGTTCGTCAGCAATGTCAGCGAGTGGGCGGGTGTGAAGCTGACGCAATCCGAAGTTGGCACAATTGCAGAAACGCTGGAAATGCTTGAGTTTCGGCTCGCAACCGAAGGCGAAGCAGCGGCAATTGCTGCCTATCGCCGCACAGCCCAGCAGGAAGCGGCGATTTCCGCAGCCCATCGGAAAATGGGCAGGGCCATCGATGCGGGCGAAAGCACCGTCAGTGCCGATTACGAGTTTCACACGGCCATTGCGATAGCGACCAACAACCGGTTCTATCTCGAGGCACTGCGCCAGTTCGGGTCACGCTCGATACCGCGCGGTCAGTTTCCAACCCTGCCGGAGACGGGCGACGCGGATTATCTGCGCAAAGTGCAGGCCGAGCATGAGGCAATCCTGCGCGCCATCGTAGAGCAGGATCCGGATGCCGCGCGGAAAGCCATGCGCGATCATATGCTTGCGAGCCAACGTCGATACAGGTTGCTTTCCGAGGCGCAATAGCATCTCGACACTCATCTTATTTCGTGCGATGTCATATGATGACTAGCATGGAGTGAGGAGAGAATCGATGTATGTCGGCACCCAGGTGACAGCGCGCGATGACGAGGATTTCAAGGTTTGGGCGCAGCTTGGCGTCAGGAATATCAACGCCGATCCGCCTGGTGCACCCGCAAGCTGGACCTTTGAGGATTTTGAGCGTCACCGTGACAAGGTCGAGAGCTTTGGCCTCGTGCTCGACATGGTGCAATTGCCGTTGCCATCAAGGCCGATCGAACAGGCGTCGTTTCCCGATATCCTGCTTGCCGGGCCAGAGCGCGACCGGCAGATTGATGCCGTCTGCAGAATGATTGAGGATATCGCCAGGGCCGGCATCCCGGCGGCGAAATATAACCTCAATCTCATCGGCATCCCGCGCACTGAAATGGAGCGTGGGCGCGGTGGTTCGCTCAATGAAGCCTGGCGATGGGACAAGGCGGACCATGACGCGGCTCCGGGCCTTGCCGGTGTTCTATCCGAGGACGAAAACTGGGAACGCATCGACTATTTCCTCGAACGCGTGGTGCCGGTTGCCGAAAGCAACAAGGTGCGGCTCGCCTGCCATCCGCATGACCCCTACACCCCGCCCGGCTACAAGGGTGTCACCCGGGTGCTCGGCACCGTCGAGGGCCTGAAGAAATTCGTGCAGATGCGGGAAAGCCCCTATCACGGCCTGAATTTCTGCCAGGGATCGATCGGCGAGATGCTCGACAATCCGCGCGAGGAGATCGACGAGATCATCCGCTGGTTTGGCAGCCGCGACAAGATATTCAATGTCCATTTCCGCAACATCAGCGGCGGCAAGCTGTCGTTCATGGAAACGTTTCCCGACGAGGGTGACATGGACATGGTCCGTTCGCTGAAGCTCTACCATGAACTCGGCTATCGCTACATGATCATGCCCGATCATGTGCCGACGATTGCGGGCCGCGATCCCGTCGGTGTCGCCTTTGCGTTTTGCTACGGCTACATCGCCGCGCTCATCGAGGCGCTTAATAACAACCATCTTTGACTGTTTCAGGCCGGTTGGCGCACGTGGCGCTGCCGGCTTGCAATTACCGATCTGTAGGAGGAGCAGGTATGAAAAAATCAATGATCCGTCTCGCATTCACCACCGTTCTGGGCGCCATGTTGGTGCAGGCGTCGCCGGTGGCGGCCAAGACCCCCAACGACCAGCTCGTCGTCGGGACATCGCTTGCCCAGGTGCTGTCGCTCGACCCCCATCAGGCTACCGAAGCGAAAGCCAACGAAATCATGGCCAATCTTTACGATCGGCTGATCTCGGTCGATGGCTCGGGGAAGGTTTCGCCGCAGCTGGCAGAGCGCTGGGAGACAGATGACAAGGGCATCACGTTTCATCTTCGCGCCGCCAACTTTGCGTCGGGCAATCCCGTTACCTCCGCAGATGTGGTTTATTCGTTCAGCCGCCTTTTGAAGATGAATCAGGCGGCGGCCGCCAACCTCAAGCGCGTTGGTTACAACGCGGAAAATGTCGACAAGCTGGTGAGCGCCCCGGACGAAAAGACCGTCCGCATCGAACTGTCGGGGCAAACGACATCCGAACTGCTGCTCTATCGTCTGGCGATGGTCATTGCCAGCGTTGTCGACAGCAAGGAGCTCAAGTCCCATGAAGTTGACGGCGACTGGGGCAATGCGTGGCTGAGAACAAATTCCGCCGGTTCAGGCCCCTTCACCCTCAATCGCTGGTCGCCGAACGAAATCATTATTCTTGAGGCCAACAAGGACTATGTGGCTGGCAGCCCGAAAATGCGTCGCGTGATCGTGCGGCATGTACCGGAAAGCCAGGTGGAGCGCCTGATGCTGGAGCGAGGCGACATCGACATTGCCAGCGCGCTGACGGCATCCGACCTTGCGACCTTCAACAACAAGGAAGGTTTTCAGATCCAGCGCGTGCCGACGGGTGGTTTCTACGTCCTGTCCATGAATGCCGGCAAGGAGCCTCTTTCCAACCCCAAGGTTCGCGAAGCGATTGCTTACGGCATCGACTACAAGGGAATGGAAAAGACCATCATGGGCCCCTATGGCAGGGCGCGCACGGTGCCGGTTCCGGAGAATTTCGAATATGCCATTCCAAGCCCCGACTGGAAGCTTGATGTCGAGAAAGCGAAGTCTCTCCTGAAGGAAGCCGGTTATGAGAATGGCTTCACGCTTAATCTGAAGACAATTGCCCAAACGCCGCGTATCGATCTTGCTACGGCCATCCAGGCATCGCTCAGCCAGGTCGGTATCAAGGTGAACATTCAGCAGGGTAACGGTTCGGATGTGATTGCCGCTCACCGTGCGCGGGACTTCGATCTGCTCATTCCGCAGACGGGCGCCTATATGCCCAACGTCCTCGGCTCGATGGAGCAGTTCTCCAGTAACCCCGACAACTCGCTTGCTGCCAACAATGCCGGCAATTTCGTCTGGCGCTCTGCCTGGGACATTCCGGAACTGACGGCTCTGACCGCAAAGGCTTCCCTTGAGCCCGATGCCAAGAAACGTGGGGAAATCTACACCCAGATGCAGGAAATGTTCGTCGCGCAGAAGCCAGCGGTTCTGCCTCTCTTCGAGAGATACGAGCCGATCGTTTTGACGTCGCGCGTCAAGGATTATGTCGGTCACCCCAGCCAGACGACGCGACTGGAAAACGTGACGAAGCAGTGACTGCAAACCACTAGACGGAAAACATGTGACGGGCGGTGACTTTACCGCCCGTTTTTTTGTGGGTCCCCCGACTGCTTGCTTGCCAATTAAGACAGGGCCGCCGTGCGAACTATTACGCCCGCATCCTTGAATTCTTGGGGTTTTCGCGATGGCTCTAGCGGGTTAGACCGTGCAGCGATCAACCCTTTCCCAGAGCGGGATTCCCAAACCCCGCTCGCTCACATTCCACTAAATGCGTTGGCACCATGAGCTTCCCACAGATCAAACTTCCCGCAAGGCCGCTCGGTTTGAAGCGCGGTGTCATTTCGGTACCGGCGGCCTATTATTTTTCCATCCCCGTGCTGCTGGTGATTACAGTCTTCCTGCTCGTGGCCGAAGGCCCGGGTGTGTTGCGCGACTATCAGATCAGCCGCGACCCGCTGGAGATCGAAAGCGGCGATATCAACGGCAGTTGCAAGACCCGCAAGGCGATCTTCACGAATTGCGAAGCGGAGCTTTCCTACGAGCATGGCGGTGTGAGCTACAATAAGGATGTCGAGGTCATGTTCGTCGATTTCCATTCCGGCGACTATGAAACCGGTCTGGTCATTTCGGCGAAGAATCCCGAACTTGCAACGATTTCGCTTGGCCTCGATATGCTCTGGAACCGGATCATAACCCTGGGCGTGTTCGTTGCCCTGCTCGGTTTCGGCTGTTTCGCACTGCTGCTTGCACTTATCCGCACCTTGCGGGCTCGTCTGCGTCTGCGGCACCCGGCGCCATTGACTGTTATTCCGGTGGCGCTGACGGCGGTCGCCGAAAAACGCAGCCGTCTCTTCGTGACCTATGCCGATACGGTCAGGGAAGGGAAGACGAAGAGGCAATCCTTTACCTACCTGGAGAGAGGGCGAATCCCGGTCGTCGTCGGCCACACAGGCCAACACGATGTCGCACTGGCGGTCTGGCACGGTGAAACCCCGCTGCCTGTTCTGCTTGACGATCAGCTGGAGCGAATTGACCTATCGGAACAGGAAAGAGCGGAAGCACTTGCCTCGCTCGAACCGGTGCTTGCGAACCGTGGGCAGGAGGGCGTATCCGCCCCCGGCGCGGCGGTGACAAAGGCCCCAAGCCTTGCGCGACGGCTGGCAACGTTCATTGCAATTGTCGCCTTTATCGTCGTTGCGACCTTGGGGTACTGGCTGTGGTACGTCACCAGCGCGCCTTCGCAATTCAACTCTCCGGGCATGGACCTCAACAACATGATGCCCTCGGCGCTCAACGAGTGGGGCTGCGCGCGTCTGCAGGAGCGTTTTGCTGATGGTCCGGCACCTTTCGGTTGTGCCGGGGACGATTTTCGAAGCTGGAAATAAAGGCTTTCTCTCTTGGCGTTTATTGGGCCGGTCGCAAGAGCTTTGTGGGCTGGCGCGTCGGCCCGGCGTCCCCTGGCTCTTTGTCGATGAGATCGATCAATTATCCAAAGTTGCATTAGAGATTTATAAATAAACCAACTCCATAGTGCGATCGTGGGCGGTTCTCGAGGCTGGGAGAGTGCATCATGTTCACGGTTCTGGAATGCGTTGCGGTACAACACGATCATGCGATCGTGCTGCTTGCAGCGGTTATTTGCCTGCTTGGCATGCATGCTTTTTTCCATTTGTTGTTGCGTGCGGAAGAAAGCCCGGCTGGCCGCAAGCCTTACTGGGTGCTGGTTGCCGCCTTTGCAGCGGGGCTCAGCGTCTGGGCCACGCATTTCGTGGCCATGCTTGCTTATAAGGGTTCAGTCCCGATCGGCTTTGATTTCCAGTTCACGGCTCTGTCGGCGGTTCTGGCCGTTTTGGGGTTCTGGCTGGCGCTCAGGGCGCGCTCGCAGGCGAGCTACAGTCCCGTTATCGTCGGAACGCTGGTTACCCTTTCGGTTGCCGTCATGCATTTCGTCGGCATGGCGGGCATGGATGTGGCCGCTACGATCAGCTATCGCTGGGCCCCCGTTTTGGGCGGCTTTGCCGTTGCCTGGGTATTTTTTCTGCTGGCCTTTTTCCTGTTCCTTCGCTCCGCCGCATGGAAACGCATCGTCATTCCGGCCGGATGTTCGATCTTGGCAATCTGCGCTTTGCATTTCACCGCCATGTCGGCCACGATCCTGTCGCCGGATCCGTCCGTCGCTGGCCCGGATCCCGACAATCTCGCCAGAGTGATCATGATTGCTGCCGTTTCGGGCGTGACTTTCCTTGTCCTCGCAGCCACTGCCACCGCCGCTCTCGTTGACCGCTACCTTGTCGATCTCAAGGGGCTTGTGGATGCGACGCTGGATGGTCTTGCCGTGGTCCGTGATGGCCGCATTGTTGAGCTGAACACCCGTTTTGCCGGGCTTGTCGGCAGCGATGAGGCATCGCTGATGGGTAAAAATCCAGATGATCTCTTCAAGGCCATGGACGGACAGCCCACCTATCTGCCGCGCCTCGCGCCGGTCGAGGCAATCCGCGAACGCACCGACCGGCCGCAGGTGTTCGAGCTTGCCGTGCGCACCATCGAGTATCGCGGCCATCCTTGCGAAGTGCTGGCCATCCGCGACCTGACGGAAAAGCGGGAGGCGCAAAGGGAGATCGAATATCTGGCCCGCCACGATGTGCTGACCGGCCTTTCGAACCGCACCATGTTCCAGACGCGGCTGCACCAGCAGATCGAACATTGCGACGCGGAGGATGAGTTTGCCTTGCTGGCGCTCGATCTCGACCGGTTCAAGGCGGTCAACGACATTTTCGGCCATGCCGAGGGCGACCGGGTGCTGAAAAAAGTTGCGACCATCCTCGATGAATGCGCAAGGCCGGGAGATATCGTCGCCCGTCTCGGGGGCGACGAATTCGTTATCCTGACTGCCCGGCACACCAAATCGGAGGAGGCACGTCTGCTTGCCGAGACAATCCTTGCCATGTTCGGGTTGAAAATGAATGCGGCCAACGACCCGACCGCTGTCGGCGTCAGCATCGGCATCGCCGTCTTTCCGCGGGACGGGAACAGCAACGAAAGCATCTTGCACGCCGCTGATCTGGCGCTTTACCGCGCCAAGATGGGTGGGCGCGGAATATTGTCCTTTTATGATCCCCTGATGGATCAGGAGGCCCGCGAGCGCCGCCAGCTCGAAACTGATCTGCGGCTCGCCATCAACCGCAACGAATTGGTGTTGAACTATCAACCTGTCCTTTCCGTCGAATGTGGTCAGGTCGTCGGTTATGAGGCGCTGGTACGCTGGCAGCATCCGACAAGGGGTGTCGTACCTCCGGATGTCTTCATTCCGATTGCAGAGGAAAGCGGGATCATCATCTCGCTCGGCGAATGGGTGCTGCGCGAGGCCTGCCGCCAGGCGAGCACCTGGGCGCCGCACTTGAAAATCGCAGTCAATGTTTCACCATTGCAGTTTTCGCTCGCAAATCTCGGCCATGTCGTCTGCACGGTCCTCATGCAGTCCGGCCTTTCGCCGAACCGGCTGGAACTCGAGATCACCGAAGCCGCGTTGCTGAAGGACCGCAAGGCGACGCTGATCATCCTCAACCAGTTGAAGGCGCTGGGTGTGGCCATCGTCATGGATGATTTCGGCACCGGTTATTCCTCGCTCAGCAACTTGCAGAGCTTCCCCTTCGACAAGATCAAGATCGACCGCAGCTTCATCGCCGCCATGAGTGAGGATGATAATGCCCGCGCCATCGTGCGCGCGGTGATCGGCCTCGGTCGCAGCCTCGATCTGCCAGTGACGGCGGAGGGTATCGAAACCGACGCGCAATATCGCATGGTTGTCGATGAAGGTTGCGCGCAGGCGCAGGGTTATCTCTTCGGCAGGCCGGATGTGGCTCCTGCCGCGGCGGCAAGCACTGGCAAGCGGAAGAAACATTCCGTCTGAAAGAGGAGTGCGGCGGCGTGGTGCCGTCGTAATTCCATTCTCCTACGCCAATGGAACGAGAGCGAACGCAGATCGTTAGGATTGTGTGTGGTGCGTCCGTGTCGCCACCGCCGCAGCCGGCGGCAGACGACAGCCCTGACCTTCCGATGATGAATTCGCTGGTCATGAGACGCACCAAGGATGGAATTCTATCTCTGGGAGAAACCAATGACAGACCGCCTTGAGCCGCAGGACCCGCGCAACCAGTATCCGCGCCCGCCCTTTTCAACGCCGACTCAGGAAATGCCGGGGCTGGTCACGAACATGATGCCTTTCCCTGATCATGGTGAAAAGACCTATCGCGGCAGCGGCAAACTTGCCGGGCGCAAGGCGCTCATAACCGGCGGTGATTCCGGCATCGGTCGCGCCGTGGCAATCGCCTTTGCGCGAGAGGGTGCAGATATCGCGATATCCTATCTGCCGGAGGAAGAATCGGACGCCGAAGAGGTGGTAGCACTTATCGAAGCGGAAGGCCGCGTGGCGGTCGCCTTACCCGGAGATATTACCGACGAGGCATGGTGCCGCGAACTGGTTGAAAAAGCGGTAGGTGATCTCAACGGCCTCGATATTCTAATGATCAATGCCGCAAGACAACAATATCGCGAGGGTATCGCCGAGCTGTCGACTGAAGATTTCGACCGCACGATGAAGACCAATCTCTACGCGCTGCACTGGATTGCGCAGGCCGCCGTTCCTTATCTAGAGCCCGGATCGTCGGTGATTACCACCGCATCTATACAGGCCTATGAGCCGTCTCCCATTCTTCTTGATTATGCAACTACGAAAGCCGGCATCGTTGCCTATACGAAAGCGCTCGCCAAACAGCTTATCGAAAAGGGCGTTCGGGCAAATGTCGTCGCGCCTGGTCCCTTCTGGACGGTTTTGCAGCCAAGCGGCGGGCAGCCGGACGAAAAGGTCAGGAATTTCGGTAAGGACAGCGATTTTGGCCGTCCAGGCCAGCCTGTGGAACTGGCACCGGTCTATGTGCTGCTGGCTTCGCAGGATGGCAGCTTCATCAATGGCGAGGTCTATGGTGTGACCGGAGGCCGGGGCGTTGCCTGATCGGCTTTGAGGACTTGACATGAAACGACAGACAGAACGTTCAGACAGAGATGTGAAGCCCTTCGATGTCCGCGACCGGCTGATACTGGCGCTTTATGCGCAGCTGAAGGCCGAGCGACAAACGCGCGAGGCCATGGAATGGGTCATCCGCAATGGCGGGCTTTCGCCAGAGGTCCTGGAGGCAATGGCATCCGACCCTGTGCCGGTGTTGGCGGAGGCAGACGTTCCCGCTATCGAGCGCATCCTTGCTGCGGACCGGGGCAGAGGCCAATCCTCTCAAGACGACCGTGGGCGGCGATCATGAACCGGAGAGCGAGCTGGAAGGGTCATCTGACATTCGGCGATTTCACCTGTGAAATCGGTCTTTATTCCGCGCTCACTTCATCGGAAAAGATCTCCTTCAACATCGTCAACCGAAAGACCGGCCATCGCGTCGAAAGGCAATATGTCGATAGCGATACCGGCGACGCTGTCGACCGCGAGGATCAGGTCAAGGGATATGAACTCGACAATGGCGACCATATCGTCATCGAGGGAGATGAGATCGCAACGCTGATGCCGGAAAACGACAAGGTCATCCGCATCAGGCATTTTCTGAGCCACGACGAGATCGACAAGCTCTATTTCGATAAATCCTATTATCTGGCGCCGACGCAGGAAGGTGGCGAAGAGGCTTTGACGCTGCTGGCAAAAGCCATGGACGACGAAAAGGTTTCGGCACTTGGCGAAGCGGTACTCTTTCGCCGAAACCGCGTGCTGTTGATCCGTCCAAGCGGCAAGGCGCTCGTGGCGACGACCTTGAATTTCGGCTACGAGGTTCGCTCGCAAACCACCGTTTTCAAGTCCATTCCAGATATTCAGTTCGATGAAGAGATGCTTGAACTCGCCGGTCACATCATCGGGAAACGGGCAGGCACATTCGATCCGGCGGAATATACCGATCGTTACAATGATGCGCTGGCGGAACTGGTGAAGGCGAAGATCGAGGGCAGGGAAATCAGTAAACAGCCGCCGCGCAAGCAAGATAACATCATCGACTTGAAGGAGGCTTTGCGCCGCAGCGCCGGTGACGGCGAAAGCGGAAAATCTACCGCTGGTGCGGGGCGCAAATCCTCCCGGAAAGCGAGCTGATCATGGGTTTGCAGAGCTATAACGCCAAGCGCAGTTTCGACAAGACGCCGGAGCCGAAGGGCGACAAGGTCGATGCGCAGGGATCCAGTTTCGTCATACAGAAGCACGATGCCCGCCGGCTGCATTACGATTTCCGGCTGGAGATGGACGGCGTCCTTAAAAGCTGGGCTGTAACCCGCGGGCCGAGCCTTGACCCTGAGGACAAGCGCCTTGCGGTCCACGTCGAGGACCACCCTCTAAGCTACGGCGACTTCGAAGGCGTAATCCCGAAAGGTCAATATGGCGGCGGCACTGTCATTCTTTGGGATCGTGGTGTCTGGCGCCCGATTGGCGACGCCAAGAAAGGCTACCGCAAAGGCCATCTCGAATTCGAACTGGAGGGCGAAAAGCTTAAAGGCCGCTGGCATCTTGTACGTATGCATGGAAAGCCCGGTGAAAGCCGTGAAAACTGGCTGCTGATCAAGGGCGACGACGAAGAGGCAAGGCATGATGGCGGCGCCGATATTCTGGAGGAGCGGCCGGAATCCGTGAAGACTGGCCGAAGTGTTGAAGAAGTTGCCGCCAAGCCGAAGGACACCTGGAATTCGAAGCCCGTGTCGAAAAAGACCGTTAGTTCTTCCTCGGGCAAAAAACAGGCGCATGCCCTGCCGAAAGGTGCCCGCAAACAGGCGCTGCCATCCTTCGTGCCGCCGGCACTTGCAACGTTGAAACCCAAGCCACCGGAAGGCTCCCGCTGGCTGCATGAGATCAAGTTCGACGGCTATCGCCTGCAGGTCCGTATCGACCACGGCAAACTCCAGCTTCTGACCCGTAGCGGACTGGACTGGACCGAAAAGTTCGGCGATGCCGTGGCGGGAGCGCTCAAGTCGCTGCCGGCCGAAACGCTGATGATCGACGGCGAAATCGTGGTGGAACGGGACAGCGGCGCCTCGGATTTCTCAGCCTTGCAACAGGACCTGAGCGAAGGGCGCAGCGACCGCTTCGTTTTTTATGCCTTCGATCTCCTGTATCTGGATGGCACGGATTTGCGCGGGGCGGCGCTGACGGACCGCAAGGCGCTACTGGAAAAGCTGCTGCCCGCCAGCAACCCGCATCTTCGCTACAGCGAACATTTCGAGGAAAGCGGCGGGCTTGTTCTCGATCATGCCTGCCGCCTCAGCCTCGAGGGCGTTATCTCCAAGGTCAAGGACAGCAAATACGTCTCTGGCCGCAAGGGTAACTGGGTGAAATCCAAGTGCTCGATGCGGCAGGAATTCGTCATCGGCGGCTATACGCTTTCCTCCGCGTCGGACAATGCCATTGGCTCGCTGGCGCTCGGCGTTTATGAGGAAGGCAAGCTGCGTCATGTCGGCCGCGTCGGCACCGGCTATACCGCTGACATTGCCGAAATGCTGCTTGGCCGCCTGAAGCCGCTGGGCATCGATGACAGCCCTTTCGGCGAAAAGCTCACGGCACTTGCGCGCCGCGACCTCTATTTCGTCAAGCCGGAACTGGTTGCAGAAGTGGAGTTTCGTGCCTGGTCCGGAGATGGCAATCTGCGCCATGCGTCATTCCGCGGCTTGCGGGAAGACAAGCCGGCGGGCGAAATCGAACGCGAGGATAAAGCCGTGTCGGAACAAGGGACGCCGCAGTCAAAGATCAAGTTCACCCATCCGGAACGACTTTATTGGCCGGACGATGGCGTGACCAAGGAAGGGCTTGCCGATTATTACGTCCAGGTCTGGCGCTATATGGCCCCCTTTGTCGTTAACCGGCCTCTGGCGCTGCTGCGTTGTCCGGAAGGGATCGATGGTCAGCGTTTCTTCCAGAAACACGCCTGGCGCGGTGTGAACAAGGCGATAGAACAGATCAAGGATCCGAAGGACAAGGGCGGCGAACCGCTTATCAGGATTACGGATTTCGATGGCATGATGGCCCTGGTCCAGTCCGCTGCGCTTGAAATTCACCCATGGGGGGCGACAACCGCGAACTGGGAAAAGCCTGACATGATCACCATGGATATAGACCCCGGCGAGGACGTGTCATGGCAGGAGGTAATCGATGCGGCACTGGAACTGAAGCGGCGTTTCGAAGATGCCGGTCTGGCCGCTTTCGTGAAAACCTCCGGCGGCAAGGGGTTGCATGTCGTGGCACCTTTGAAACCGGAAGCGGGATGGCCGGCCTTGAAGGCCTTTGCAAAGACCATGGCGGATGACATGGCCAAGGCGGAGCCGGAGAAATATCTTGCGGTGGCAACCAAAGCGAAACGCCAGGGCCGCATCTTCCTCGACTATCTGCGTAATGGCAGGGGCAATACGGCTGTTGCGCCCTATTCGACACGTGCCCGACCGGGAGCCGCCATTTCAGCGCCAATCGAATGGGCGGAACTCTCAGATGAGATAGGTCCGGCACACTTCACGGTCAGCAATATCGGCGCGCGCCTTTCTGCCCTGAAGAAGGATCCATGGGACGGCTTTTTCGCTGCCGCGCGACCCCTGCCGAAAAAGGCCCGATGAGCGTCAGCCTTTCTTGTCCGAGGCAAGGCTTTTCTTCAAGGCATCCATGATGTTGATGACGTTGCCGCCGGTCCGGGTTTTCGTGCCGGTCTTCTTTTCCGGGGAAGAGACGGTCTTGCTCTTGGTTTTCAGCAAAGCGCTGATCTTTTTCTGGATCGGATCCTGAACCAGCGCCGGTTTCCATCCCGTCATCTGTTTGCCGATGCGTTTTTCCATCGCGTCCAGCAGCGGCTTTTCGATTTTCATCTTCGGATCCAGCGCGTCGATGCTTTCGCGCACTTCCTCGCCATAGTGCAGGGTCCACAGAATGATGCCCTTGCCTGACGGTTCCAGCAGAACCGCTCTTTCACGGCGGTAGAGAACAAGCCGCGCAATGCCGACAACGCCGTTTGCCCGCATGGCTTCCCGTATCACGCTGAAGGCTTCCGTGCCGATCTTGTCTTCCGGGCGCAGGAAGTGCGGCCGGTCGTACCATATCCAGTCGATAGAGCCTGTGGGTACGAAGGTCTGGATGTCGATGGTGCGGGTGCTTTCGAGCGCGACCGCATCGATCTCGTCATCCTCCAGCAACACATAATCGTCTTCGGCGCGGGGAAACCCCTTTACCTGGTTCTTTGCGGCCACCGGCTTGTGGGTAACGCTGTCGACATAGCGGCTTTCGACGCGATTGCCGGTTTTGCGGTTGAGAACGTGGAAGCGGTATTTGTTGCTTTCGGTTGTGGCAGGCGTCAGCGAAACTGCGGCCGTCACCAGCGACAGCTTCAGATAGCCCTTCCAGAAAACCTGCCGTGCCATGATCCGCGATCCGCCTTGTCGCCTGTTGTCTCCCGGATCAACAACCACAGGGTGGCTTTTGTTCCGGGAGCTTTGGCAGAGAGGGCGGGTCTCTGTCTCAGCCGAACAGCGATGTAAGACCATAGACAGATGCGGATATCAGGGCAGCGGCCGGCATGGTCACGACCCAGGCAATGACGATATTGCCCGCAAGGCCCCAACGCACCGCCGAGACGCGACGTGCGGCACCGACGCCGATGATGGCGCCGGTGATCGTATGGGTGGTGGACACCGGAATGCCGAGCCACGTCGCGCCGAAAAGTGTCAGCGCACCGCCGGTTTCGGCGCAGAACCCCTGCATCGGGTTCAGCCTGGTGATTTTCGACCCCATGGTGTGCACGATGCGCCAGCCGCCGAACAGTGTGCCGAGCGCCATGGCCGACTGGCACGAGATCACCACCCAGAACGGCACGTAGAAGCTCTCTCCAAGATGCCCCTGGCTGAACAGCAGCACAGCGATGATGCCCATGGTCTTCTGTGCGTCATTGCCGCCGTGGCCGAGCGAATAGAGCGAGGCGGAAATGAACTGCATGATGCGGAAGGTGCGATCCACGGCGAAGGGCGTCTGGCGCACGAACAGCCAGGAGACGGCAAGCACCAGCAGCAGTGCCAGGAAAAAGCCGATGGCCGGCGACATGAAGATCGCGCCCACGGTTTTCAGAAGACCCGACCAGACGATGGAATTGAAACCGACCTTCGCAAAGCCCGCACCGACGAGACCGCCGATCAAGGCATGTGACGAGCTGGAGGGAATGCCGAAAATCCAGGTGATGATATTCCAGACGATGGCGCCCATCAATGCCGCGAAGATGACCTGCGGGGAGACGATGGCCGGATCGATGATGCCGGTTCCGAGCGTTTCGGCCACATGCAGGCCGAAGAACAGGAAGGCGATGAAATTGAAAAAGGCCGCCCATGCCACCGCATATTGCGGGCGCAATACACGGGTGGAGACGATGGTGGCGATGGAATTTGCGGCGTCGTGGAGACCGTTCAGAAAATCAAAGAACAGCGCGATGGCGATAAGGCCGACAAGCAGTGGCAGTGCAAGCGCGACATCCATCAGACGTTCTCGATAACGATGCCGCTGATCTCGTTCGCCACGTCCTCGAAGCGGTCGACGACCTTTTCGAGTTCGCCGTAGATCTCGCTGCCGATCATATAGGCCATGGCATTGCCGGTCGCACCATGGCGCCGGAAGAGGTCCTTCAGGCCCTGGTCATGAAGCTCGTCGGAGCGCCCTTCGACGCGGGTAACCTCTTCGGCAATCACCGACAGGCGCTGGGCATTGGTGCCGACCTTTTCCAGAAGCGGGATGGCTTCGGCGATGAGGCTTGCCGCACGCACGATCTCGTGGCCCATCTCGCGCATCAGCGGGTCGAATTCGGTTTGCTCGAACAGCCGGATCGTCTTGACGGTCTTGTGCATCATGTCGATGGCGTCATCCATGGACTGGATGAGGTCCTTGATATCGCCACGATCAAAGGGCGTTATGAAGCTGCGGCGCACCGCAAGCAGAACGTCGCGGGTAATATCATCCGCCTGGTCTTCGAGGGCGACGATAAGGTCGCAGTTTTTCTCGACGTCGACGCCGCTCAGAAGGTGGTCCAGAGCTGCGGCGGCTTTGACGACCGTTTCCGAATGTTTGCTAAACATGTCGAAGAAACGGTCCTCGCGCGGCATCAGCTTGCGAAAAATGCTCATCATGCGAATTGGCCCTCAATGGCGCTTTATTAGTTGTGGGGGGTGATTGTCATAAAACTGTCATAAATGCACGCGGGGCATTGATGCAACCCGGAAAATCGGCAGTATCAACGGATATGAAATCCATGAAGAAAAGCCGGAAAGCCCGTCCGGCGCGTTCCCTGACATTGCTCCAGCAACTTGCTGCTGTTCCTGAAAAGCTGTTCACCGGCTCTTTCCGGCAGCAATATGCCGCCTTATGCTTCCGTTATACCGGAAGCGGCGAAGAGATCGAAATTCTCGTCGTCACCTCCCGCACCAGCGCACGCTGGATCATTCCGCGCGGCTGGCCGATGAAACGCAAGAAGCCGCATGAGGCTGCCGCGATCGAGGCGTGGGAGGAAGCGGGCGTTCGTGGCCGCGTGAGGAAGGACGCTGTTGGCCGCTACACCTATCTCAAGATGCTCGACAATTGCGATGTCGTTCCCTGCGTTGTCGATGTCTTCCAGATCGAGATCACCGGGGAGGAAACGAGTTTCAAGGAGCGCGGCGAACGCCTTCTGGAATGGGTTCGCCCGGACGAGGCAGCAAGGCGCGTCCGGGAAATCGAACTGAAATCGCTTCTGGTCGACTTCCGCCCGAGGGGGAAGAGGAAACGCCTGACCGAAGAAAAGTCCTGACGGCAGACGTCACCAGCGAACCTAGGATGGTGAAGATGGACGTTTGGTCGATCCGGTCTCCCCCATCTCGTCCGGTGCCTTCGGTAGCAGGCGGGCGAAACGCCGGGTGATGCTGTCGATGTAAGACAGGATTGTCGGCACCACGATCAGGGTGAGCAGGGTCGAGCTGATGAGGCCGCCGATTACTGCGTGCGCCATTGGCGCGCGCTGCGCCCCGCCACCGCCCACGGCCAGCCCGAGCGGAATCATGCCGAAGATCATCGCAAGCGTCGTCATGATGATCGGGCGGAAGCGGATGATGCCGGCGCTCGCCAGCGCTTCGTTGAGCGAAAGTCCACGCTTCCTTTCGCGGTTGGCGAAATCGACAAGCAGGATGCCGTTCTTTGTAACGAGGCCCATCAGCATGATGAAGCCGATCAGCGAGAACATGTTGATCGTGCTGCCGGCAACCAAGAGCCCGACGAGGACGCCGATGAGAGATAGCGGCAGCGACGCCATGATGGCGAGCGGTTGGAGGAAGCTGCCGAATTGCGAGGCGAGCACGATGTAGATGAAGATGACCGCCATTGCGAGCGCGGTTACCATGTGGCCAACCGTCTCCTCCATGGTTTCGGCGTCGCCGCCGAAGCGGATACGGTAGCCGTCCGGCAGGTCGCGGGCGGCGGTAAGGGTTTTCAACACATCTGTCACTTCGCCAAGCGCTCGTCCGGATATGTTGGCCGAAACCAGCACCTCGCGGCGATTGTCGATGCGGCGGATTTCGGCGGGTGCTTCCACGGTGGTGATATCGGCGACCTGATCCAGACGTACCATCAGGGGCGAGCCGTTGGATGCCGTGCGGCTGGTGGCGATCATCAACTCGCTGATCCTCGTCATGTCGGCACGCCGCTCGCCGGGCAGGCGCACGACGATGTCGTAGCTGTTACCGCCCGCATCCGTCCATTTCGACACGTCCTCACCGGCGATGAGCGGCGAGAGCGCTGCGGCAAGATCGGATCGGGAAATGCCGAGATCGCTTGCCGCCTCGCGTTTCAGGCGTACCGAAAGGATGGAGGTCACGTCGCGGGTGCTTGAGGTCACATCCACGAGGCCGGGGATCTTTTTCATGTCCTCCATCAGGCCGTCGGCGATCTTTTCGAGGATCGCCCGGTCGTCGCCGAGAATGCTGAGCTGGACGGGGCTTTCGCCACCGCCGAGGCCGTTTTGCAGGATCGCGACCTCTATGCCCGATATGGCTGACAGGCGTTTGCGGATCGGATCGGCCAGCGTGACCGGAGTTCGGGTGCGCATCTCCAGCGGCACCAGTCCCACCAGAACGGCGGCGCGATGTTTACCGACGGTGCCGCCGGTATTGACGGTGGAACAGAGCATCTCGACTTCCGGGAATTCCTGGAGTGCCTTCTCGACCTGCCGCACCTTCGCCGTGGTGTAATCCAGCGAGGAGCCGACCGGTGCCGTGACGTTGATCTGGAAGCGGCCTTCATCCGTATTCGGGACGAATTCCGCACCGACCAACGGCACCATGAGCAGGCTGCCGACAAAAATGCCTGATGTGACGAGCAGGGTGACGAGCCGGTGGTGCAATGTCCAGCCGATCACGTGCCGATACTGATCGGCGAGCCATTCGAAGCCGTGATCGAAACGGGCGATCAGCCGGCCCACCGGCCCACGCCGGGCGTTGGGTTGCGCATCCGGATCGTACCAGACGCTCGACAGCATCGGATCGAGCGTGAAGGCGACGAAAAGCGAGATCAGCACGGCAGCTGAAACGGTGATGCCGAATTCATAGAAGAACCGACCGACGATGCCGTCCATGAAAGCGACGGGCAGGAAGACCGCCACGATTGTTGCCGTTGTCGCGATAACCGCAAGTCCTATTTCGTTCGTGCCGTCGAGTGCTGCGCGGATATGGGATTTCCCCATGTGAAGGTGACGGGTGATGTTTTCGCGCACGACGATGGCGTCATCCACCAGAATGCCGATGGAAAGCGTCAGCGCCAGGAGGCTCAGTGTATTGAGCGTGAAGCCCATAACATCAATGACCGCAAGCGTGCCGATGATCGCGATCGGCAGCGTCAGTCCGGTGATGACGGTGCTGCGCCAGGAATTGAGGAACAGGAAGACGATGGCCACGGCAAGTGCCGCCCCTTCTATCAACGTCGTCTGCACCTGGGTGACGGATTCCCGGATGGGAATGGATGTGTCCGTAATGACCCGCAATTGCACGTTTTGCGGAACAAGGCCGGCATTGAGGGCGTCCAGGCGCTTTCTCACATCCGCGACAACCTGAACCGTGTTGGCATCCTGAACCTTGACGATGTCGATCGCCAGCGCAGTCTGGCCATTATAGAGGGCACGGTTTTCTGGGTCGGCAGCCCCTTCGGAGAGTGCGGCGATGTCGCGAAGATAAATGGCTGCGCCACCGCGCCGGGCGACGACCATGTCCAGCAGCGCCTGCGGTTCGGCGATGCGGCCCTGCACCTGGATCGTGCGTTCGGAAACGGTATCGACAAGGCTTCCAGCCGGGCTGTTGCTGTTGCCGGTGCGTAGCGCGCTTACCACCTCGTTGATGCCGATCCCAAGCGCGCGCATGCGGGTGTCGTCGATCGTGATGTCGATCTGCCGCTTGCGGGCGCCGACCAGCGTTGCCTGCCCCACGCCGGGAACAGTCGTCAGTTGCCGCAGCACCTTCTGGTCGGCAAGGGCGGTGAGTGCGGGTATGTCGAGCGACGTCGAGCTTATCGCCACCGACAGGATAGGCTCGGCGGCGGGATCGAACCGGGATATGACCGGCTTTTTGGCCTCTTGCGGGAAATTCGCGTCGATGGCGGCGATCTTGTCGCGCACCTCCTGTGCCGCGGTCGCGCTCTTAACCTCGAGCTTGAATTTTGCTACGACGACAGAGCGTCCCTCGTAGGAGGTTGACGTGATCTCGTCCAGACCGCCGATGGCGTTCAGCGCATCCTCGACCGGGCGCGTCAATTCTGTCTCCACCGTTTCCGGCGTGGCGCCCGGATAAGCTGTGGACACCACAACGACGGGAACGTCGACATTGGGGTAGAGGTCGAGCCCCAGCCGCTGCAACGAGAAAAGACCCATGACCAGAAGCGCCACCATCATCATGGTGGCGAAAACGGGGTGGGAGACGGATATGCGGGTCAGAAACATCTCAGCCTGCCTTGTCGACCGTAACAGCCATGTCGGGCTGCAATTCGGGAAGCGGTGCGGTCAGGATCGTCTCACCGTCCTGTAGACCGGCGCCTATCTCGATCAGGCTGCCATCGTTCCAGCGCGAGCCCACCGCCACCGTCTGGCGGCGAAGATGGCCGTTCAGGACTTTAAGGACATGGTAGCCGGTTTCGTCTTTGCGAAGCGCGATTGCAGGAACGACAAGCGCATCGTTTTTTTCGCGCACGAGGATGGACCCGCTGGCGAACATTCCTCCCCACAGCCGGCCGTTGCGGTTGGCAAGCCGCAGATAGACGGCGACAAAGCGCGTCCCGTCTTCGGCAACCGGGCTGATGCGCTCAACGGTGCTTCTGAGAGGCTGGCCGCCGATGCCGTCAATATCGAGTTCGGCGGTCTGGCCAACGGCGACCCGTGGGATGTCGCGCGTGGCAACGAGAACCTTCGCCTCAAGCATGCTTGTATCGACCAGCGTCATGAGTTCACCATCGGCACTGACGCGGGAGCCGATTTCTGCCTGCCGGCGAGTAATGGTGCCATCAAAAGGCGCGCGGATTTCGGCATTGCGAAGGGCAAGGCGGGCGATATCCACCTGCGCCGAAAGGCTCTGAAGCCTTGCCGTTTTCACAACGACATCGCTCTTCGCCTTGTCGAGCTGTTCAGCCGATGCGATATTTTTTGACGCCAGCTGTTCGGTTCGGGTGAGGGCCTGCATCGCCAGTGTCAGTTCGGCCTCGGCCGCATCCCGGTCGCTCTGCCGCAGCAGGAGAGTCGATTGCAGTTCCTCGGTTTCGAACCGTACCAGCAGGTCGCCCGCCCGCACCGCCTGTCCGTCCCGGACATTCATATCCAGAATTTTTCCAGCCTCGCGGGCGCGGATCACGACACGGCTGACCGGCTGAAGTTCGCCACTGACGCTGAGCCGCTCCGCCATCGCTCGTGTGCCGATCCTTGCGATTTCCGCAGCCGTCAGTTCGAACGGGATACCGGCCGGGCTCATCGAGGTTGACGCCACGATCCCCTTGACGCGCTCGTTCGCATCGACGCTTCCGCGCGCCGGATCAAGAGCCGTGACGACGAGAGCGCAGCCCGCAAGCGCGATCCCCGCCTTGATCGTTCTTTTCACCCACATAACATAATCCTTCCAGGCAAAACTCATCCTGTGACCGCCGATCGAGCGGTCATGTCGCCTGTCTTCCAGGCTGATGGCTTCTGGATAAGTGTTGATAATTGCAGCAGCATTACCCGCCCGCATCTTCTGCGCCGCAATACTGCCGCAACCTTTCTGGCAGACAAGGAGGGGGCGAAGGGACGGTGGCAAATGAGACTTCTGTTGATTGAGGACGAAAAGGAAATGGCGGATGCGCTGTCGACGACGCTCGGCAAGCAGGGGATCGTCATCGATCATACGATGCGGCTCGGCGATGCGATGGAGCTGGCGCGCCAGCATGTCTATGATGCCATTCTGCTCGACCGTCGTCTGCCGGACGGGGAGGGGCTGACCTTCATTCCAAAGCTGCGCCGCGCCGGTATCGATACGCCGATCATTTTATTGACGGCGATGAACGAACCGGAGGAGCGGATCGAGGGGCTGAATGGCGGCGCCGACGACTATCTCGGCAAGCCGTTTCTCGTCGGCGAACTGCTGGCGCGGCTGCGCGCGGTTTTGAGAAGGCCGGCAAGCATCGCTCCGTCGCAGATCGCTGCAGGCCGCATCGTGATCGATCCGCTTCATCTCAGCGTCACGATCAACTCGCTTCCCTTTGATCTGCCAAGGCGCGAGCTGATGGTCCTCATCACGCTGGCGAAACGAAAGGGCAAATCCGTGCTGCGCTCGACGCTTGAGGCCGCCGTCTACAATTACGAGGAGGAAATCCAGTCCAATGCGCTCGATGCGCATATATCGCGACTGCGCAAACGCCTGCTCGACGCTTCCGCCGGGGTCAGCGTGCATAATATTCGCGGCATCGGTTATCTGCTCAGGGAAGACACATGAAGGCGCAGGGCAAGTCCAATCCGTCCTTGTGGTGGCAATTGAGCTGGCAGCTCAGCATTGTCGTCTCCTCCATGATCGCTGTCGTAATCGTCGGGCTTTGCGTTTACGGGGTGATGAAGCTCTCGCCCAATATCGGGCTCTGGAACGATTTGTCGGCGACGCTTGACGAGTCGCTTTCGCTTGATCCGCAAAAGGGTCTGGTCGTTACCGAGGGGCCGGCATTACGCGCCTTGAAGGCGAAGAATGAAACGTTGTGGTTCGTGGTCTCGACACCTGACGGTCACGCGGCGACCTTCGGAACCGTCCCGGCTGTTTACGCCGAACTGGCGCGATACGTTCATCTGATGACGGACGCCGATATTCGCGGCGGCAGCGGCATATCCGAGGTTGCTTCGGCTGAAAGTATCGAGACGACGTCGGGACCCGTCAGGATCATGTTCGGGGGAACCTCTAATGCACGAGCGTCGTTTCTGACGCTTCTTGCCGGCACCTATCCGATTTATGTCCCCCTGCTGGCGGTTCTTTTGCCTGCGGTGTTTTTCTCCGTGCCGCACATTGTGCGCCGGGCGCTTGCCGGCCTGAGTTCCGTCGTCAAAAAAGCACCGGAGATCGACCCGCGACGACCGGGTTCGAAGCTTCCCGTCGAAGATGTGCCGCGCGAAGTCGTTCCGTTGATCGTTTCCTTCAACAGCGTTCTCGAGCGGCTCGAAGAGCAGTTCCAGGCGCGGCAACGTTTTCTGATCGATGCCGCGCACGAATTGAGGACGCCGATTGCAATCATGCAGACCCGGATAGAGGGCCTGCCCGGACCGGACCAACAGCGCCTGATGGGGGATGTCGCGCGGCTCGGTGAAACCGCCGAACAGCTTCTGGCCTTTGAGCGAAACGATCAGGTAAACGACCGGCGCGAGGTGGTGGACCTGGTCGATATCGCCCGCACGGTGGTGGCAGAGCTCGCGCCGCTTGCGCTTTCGGCAGGTTACGACATCTCCTTCGAAACGCAGATCGAAAAATACGACATGCAAGGCAACCCCTTCGCCCTGCCGCGCGCCATCAGCAATATCGTGCGCAACGCCATCGACCATGGTGGAAACAAGGGGCTGATCCATGTCTCGGTTCTCGCAAACGGCGAAATCGCGATTTCCGACGAGGGGCAGGGTATACCCGAGGACCAGCAGGAGCGGATATTCGAACCTTTCTATCGGGTCACGCCGAAAAGCACGGGTGCCGGACTTGGCCTCAGCCTCGTCAAGAAGATCGTCGCCAATCATAACGGCCGTATCGTGCTAGAAAGCAACCCCTCTGGAAGCACGTTCCGGGTTCGATTCTGATTGCGCTTTGCGCGCTGTAGACCGGTCGCGGCGATTGTAATGCTGCCGCAACGTTCGCGGTCATAATGTGTGGGCACGGTATCAACCGTGCCAACCGGAGTACACACAGTGACACACCCACCGGATCGTTTTCTTCCGGATTTCCGGCGAGAAGACGGCGCGTAGAAAGCGCGTCGGCGGCCCGGAACCTCGCGCAATGCCGTAGCGCCAATAATCGCAGCAGAGCACCAATCCGATTTCATATTCGGTTCATCCTGGGCGCGCACAGTCCCGGCCAAATCACTCCACGCCCCAGTCCAAACAGTCATACTCCCCGGAATTTTACGATGTCGCATACTGAAATCGCCGCATTCGCTGCGGAAAAAAACTCGGCGAAACCCGAGCCGGTCATCGCTGCGCAAACCATGACTGGCGATGGGCTGGAACTCCTCCGTTTTCCCCTGGCCTGGAGCGTTGCGACCTTCGTTATGCGCGCCCACTGGAAACGGGGTTTCCTTTTCTGGATGCGTTTTTTGGCTCATCCGCTTGTAACCCTGCGGTGGTGGCGGTTTTTGTCCCGATTCTCGGCGACGCAAAAACTGCCACCGCCGCATGACGAGCTTCTCCAGAAACCCCTGTCGAAATTCCTCGTCGGCAAAATCTCCTATGGAAGACGGCTGGATTTTCTCATGAAGAATTTCGTCATCGCCAGCGGTTGTTTTTCAAGAGAGGTTATGGCTGCGCTCTGGAGTGGAAAAACGATCGAAATCGGCACCATAGGCGGCCGTGCTGACGAATATCGCTGCACGCTTGCTCTTGCGGATTTATGTGGCGGCCGCCACGAAGGCGCTCTCGCGGTTCGGCTGATCAGAACCCGTGACGACGTCACCTTGTGGACGACGAAGTTTATCTTCGTGACGCAGGATGGGGGAGGGTACAGGACGATTGCCGTTGGCGGCATGCAGGGGCCACGCGCCGCAAAGCAGGAGATGGTGGCAGTAACGCGCGACCTTGCGGGTCTTCGCCCGAAGGATGCCGTTTTGATGCTGCTGCAAGGTCTAATCGAGACGGAAGCGGGTTCCTATTTCGCAGTCTCCCACGCCAGACATCCGATCAATTATCGTCGCGCGCGGCGGCAGAAAATGTTGCTTTCCGACATAGACGCATTCTGGCGGGAACGTTCCGCTGAGCCGGACGACGTGTTCGGTTTTCAGGTGCCGGTTTCAACCCTCGAGGGCGCGGACAAACGTAGCAAGATGAAGCTTGCCTTCTTTGCCATGGCCGGCCGGCTTTGCGAGGGTAAAGCTGGGAGTGCTGCGAAGAGTTGAGGCCGCAGATCCGAGTTGGCCCTCGACACCGTCACTCCGCTGCATCGGCAACACGGCCGAGTTTTTGCAGGCCGCATTCGCGGACGATCTCGGCAATGTGGGTAAACTGCGCCGAGAGCGGATTGCTCTTGCGCCATACCATGCCGATGGTGCGGGATGGTCTTGGCTCTGCCAGCCGAAATACCGAGACGGTGGATTGCCGCGTTTCCATATCGACAGCCATCTGCGGAATGAGCGTGACGCCGATGCCGGCGCCGACCATCTGGACCAGCGTCGAGAGCGAACTGCCTTCCATCAGCACGCGCGGCGGCGCGTTCGTTGTACTGCAGAAAGACAGTGCCTGATTGCGGAAACAATGGCCTTCCTCGAGCAGCAGCAGGCGCATTTCACCGAGCTTGCCAGCGCTCGGCACCGGCATCCCCGCATCCTCCATCGGCCGGACCAGAATGAATTCCTCGGAAAACAGCGGAACCTCTTCCAGCGACGCTTCGGACACCGGAAGCGCGACGATTGCCATGTCCAGCCGGGCTTCCAGGAGGTCCTCGATCAGTTTCTGTGTCACCGCTTCGCGCGGACGCGTTTCCAGTCCCGGATAATGCCGGGTGAGCGTCTTGATGACCTGCGGTAAAAGATAGGGCGCGACCGTTGGAATGACGCCGATGCGCAGACGGCCGCTGAGCGGGCCGTGCCTTGCCCTCGCCAAATCCTGCAATTCATCCACTGAACGCAGGATCAGGCGGGTGCGTTCGGCGAATTCATCGCCGAGAGCGGTCAGCCTGATCTGGCGGCTGCCCCGTTCGACGAGCGGCGCGCCGATCAGCTCTTCCAGTTCCCTGATCTGTAGCGAAAGTGCTGGCTGGGAAATGGAGCACGCCTCCGCCGCCCGCCCGAAATGGCCGATCTTCGCCAAGGCGTCGAAATAACGCAGGTGTTTCATCGATAGTCCAATCATAAGCTGAGCATATCGCAGCCTTTAGAATATACAATTGGAAATTATGGAACCCGGCTGTTAGTCATCGTCATGACAGAAAGAGGATGTAGCTGTTCGGTATCACCAGCGTCACTGCGCGCTTTCCGTAAGGATGACCTGCTGTGGGCTGTGGTTCCAACATGCTGCGCATGTCGAATTGACTATGTCGTTTAATTACTAAACCCATCGGAGGGCGAAATGGACGCAACTTCAAAACCGGCTGGCAAGTGTCCCGTCATGCATGGAGGCAATACGGCCTCCGGTAAATCGGTTACCGAATGGTGGCCGAACGCGCTGAACCTCGATATCCTGCATCAGCACGACACCAAGACCAATCCGCTCGGCACCTCCTTCAATTACCGCGAAGCGCTAAAGACGCTCGACGTGGAAGCCCTGAAGGCCGATCTGCGCGCCCTGATGACGGAAAGCCAGGACTGGTGGCCGGCCGACTGGGGCAGCTATGTGGGCATGATGGCCCGCGTGACCTGGCATGCGGCCGGTTCCTACCGCGTGACGGACGGACGCGGCGGCGCCAACACCGGCAACCAGCGCTTTGCACCGCTCAATTCCTGGCCTGACAATGTGAACACCGATAAGGGCCGCCGTCTGCTGTGGCCGATCAAGAAGAAATACGGCAACAAGATTTCCTGGGCCGATCTCATCGCGCTTGCCGGAACGATCGCTTATGATGTCGCGGGTCTGAAGACGTTCGGTTTCGCCTTCGGCCGCGAGGATATCTGGGCTCCCGAAAAGGACACCTATTGGGGTGACGAAAAGGAATGGCTGGCACCGAGCGATGGTCGTTACGGTGACGTAACCAAGCCCGAGACGCTGGAAAATCCGCTTGCCGCCGTGCAGATGGGTCTCATCTACGTCAATCCAGAAGGCGTCAACGGCAAGTCCGATCCGCTTGCGACAGCCGCGCAGATGCGCGAAACCTTTGCCCGCATGGGCATGGATGACGAAGAAACCGTCGCGCTCACCGCAGGCGGCCACACCATCGGCAAGTCGCACGGCAACGGCAGCGCCGCCAACCTCAGCCCCGATCCGGAAGCAGCAGGCCCCGAATATCAGGGTCTCGGCTGGATCAACACCAAGGGTCGCGGCATCGGCCGTGACACCGTGGTGTCCGGTATTGAAGGTGCCTGGACAAGCGAACCGACCAAGTGGGACAACGGCTTCTTCGACATGCTGTTCAAGCATGAGTGGACATTGACGCACAGCCCGGCTGGCGCGTCCCAGTGGGCGCCGATCACCATTGCCGAAGAGGACAAGCCTGTTGACGTCGAGGATCCCTCGATCCGCACCATCCCGATGATGACCGATGCCGACATGGCCCTGAAGGTCGATCCGATCTACCGCGAGATTTCGCTGAAGTTCAAGGATGACCAGGACCACTTCTCCGAGGTCTTTGCCCGCGCATGGTTCAAGCTGACCCACCGCGACATGGGCCCGAAGTCCCGCTACTTCGGCCCGGATGTTCCCGCAGAAGACCTGATCTGGCAGGATCCCATCCCGGCAGGTTCCACGAGCTACGATGTCGCTGCCGTAAAGGCAAAGATCGCCGCTTCCGGTCTGGCGGTCGCCGATCTGGTCTCGACCGCATGGGACAGCGCCCGTACCTTCCGTGGTTCGGACAAGCGCGGCGGCGCCAATGGTGCGCGCATCCGCCTTGCGCCGCAGAAGGACTGGGAAGGCAACGAGCCCGCCCGTTTGGCCCATGTGCTTTCGGTGTTGGAGCCGATTGCCCGTGAGACTGGCGCCAGCATCGCTGATGTCATTGTTCTCGCCGGCAACTACGGTGTTGAGCAGGCGGCGAAATCAGCCGGCTTCGATGTCGCCGTGCCTTTTGCACCCGGTCGTGGCGATGCCTCAGCCGAGCAGACTGATGCAGACAGCTTTGCGCCGCTCGAGCCGCTGGCGGATGGTTTCCGCAACTGGGTGAAGAAGGACTATGTCGTCAGCCCCGAAGAACTGCTGCTGGACCGCGCTCAGCTTCTGGGCCTCACGGCGCCGGAACTGACCGTTCTCATCGGTGGCCTGCGCGTCATTGGCGCCAATTACGGCGGCGCAGCGCATGGTGTGTTCACGCAGACCCCAGGTGCTCTGACCACCGATTTCTTCACAACGCTGACGGATATGGCCTATTCCTGGGCTCCGACCGGCGGCAATCTCTATGAGATTCGCGATCGCAAGTCCGGAGCAACCCGATATACGGCGACCCGCGTGGACCTCGTTATCGGCTCCAACTCCATCCTGCGTGCCTATGCGGAAGTTTATGCGCAGGACGACAACAAGGAAAAGTTCGTGCGTGATTTCGTCGCCGCCTGGACGAAGGTCATGAACGCCGACCGTTTCGACCTTGTCTGATAAGGCTGACTAGTCCAAAAAAGCCCCTCCCTGAGCGATCAGGGAGGGGCAATTTTCTATCTGCGGTCTGAGGATGGAACCGGTTTTTCGGGTGATGGCTTTTCGCCACTATCCCCCGGCGCCTTGCCGCCCTTTTCATTCTCATGCGCATCCGGCCCAGCGACGATGACGCCGCGGCCCTGCTCTTCGCGCTTCTTGTCGGCGAAATCGCCGGGTTCCCTTTTGTCGTTCATAGTGATCTCCCTTCGTGATTTCATTTGTCTGGAGATCAAACGGCTGGTCGGGGCAGAGGTTCCAAGGCTCACATTGGAGCGGGATCGACTGGCAGCACAGCAATGTTTTGCATTACAACCATCTTTGCTATTAACATGAATTGATAAGTCATGTTATTGCGGCCTCATATGGTGGAGCGTGCGGCGCCGTTATCGTGACGCGCATGTCTTACAACCTCGGCTCGACAACTGAACGGTACCCGCATTGAGTTTCTGGCACTCCATGACCTGGCACACGGAAGGGATCAGCGTCACTGCGCCGGTCAAATGGCGCCAGCTGGACGGGCTCGTCAGCGCCTTCTGGGAGGCAGAGAGCCAGATGGGCGCGAAGGGTTATTACCTGGCCGCCGATCCACGTATCATGATATTCTTCAACGATGTCTCGTCGCGCATCAGCATTTCCAACCGCGACGGCGAGTTCACGCAGCATTCCCGCCCCATGACGCGGGCGGTCTATGTGCCGGCCGGTGTTCCGATGTGGACGAGCAGCAATGCTACGCACAGGTTTTCGCATCTCAATCTGCATATCCACAAGGACCGCCTGCTGCGTTTCCTGTCGCCATCGGTCGGCAGTTCGGCGGCGATGACAGCCTTGCGCCGCCCGGTCGAGATACAGGATATCGGTTCGGTCGAAACACTGGCTGGACTGCTTGTCGATGAACTCGCCGAGCCTTCGAAACATGCGGTCTATGCGGAAAGCCTTGTTGGCAGCATCGTTGCCGGTCTTCTCGATATTCCCGGATCTTCGCCGGAACAGGTAAATGGCAGGCTGACGCAGGCGCAGATGAACAAGCTGCTTGCCCGTGTCGAAAGCCGCGGTGACGACCGCATGACGGTTGCAGAAATGGCCGACATCGTCGGGCTTTCGGAAAGCTGGTTCGCAACGGTGTTCCGCCAGACAACGGGCAAGACGCCGCTGCAATGGCAACTGGAGCGGCGGATAAGCCTTGCCCAGAAACTGTTGCTCGAAGGCGATCTCACGGTGGCCGATATCGCTGCCCAGCTAGGCTTTTCCGATCAGGCCCATTTGACCAAAGCCTTCCGCCACTCCGTGGGCAATACGCCAGCCGCCTGGCGGCGCATGCACAGGCTGCTTTGAATGGTCGCCTTGCCGTCTATGCGGAGCGGGTTCGGCGCATGCCTCGAGCTTCGTTCCACGTCACCCCAGGGGATGACGTGGAACGTTAGGATGGTTACGTAGTATGTTGAAAAGTAGGGATATACTTACCCTCACCACGTCTTGCGCAGCGTAGCTGAGAACGCTCGGCCGGGGTTGTAGAAGTCTGCGCCGAAACCGCCATAAGAGACGTGCTTCTCGTTGAAGAGGTTGGAAACATTCACCTCCAGCGAGGTGGTTTCCTGGATTTTGTAGCTGAACGCTGCGTCCATGGTCACGCTGCTGCCGGTCGAAACCTTGTTCGCGTCATCAAAATAATACGCGCCGGTGAAGCGTCCGCCGAGCCCGAAGGTCATGTCGCCGCGTTTGTCATTGCCGGCCAGCGTGTAGTTTACCCAAAGCGAGGCCTGATGTTCAGGCACGAATTGCGGGCGGTTGCCGACATTGCCAGCGATGCCGTTTTCGGTGATTTCCGCGTTGAGATAGGAATAGGCCGCCGTCAGGCTCAGCTCGTCGGTAACCTCCGCCTTGGCCTCGAGGTCGAGACCGCGCACGCGCACCTCGCCGATGGTGGTGGGCAGGCTGGTGATCGGGCTGGTGACGGTAATATTGTTCTTCTTGAGGTCGTAGATCGATGCCGTGAACAGGGCAGGGAAGGCATCCGGGCGATACTTCACGCCAAGCTCGATCTGCTCGCCGCGTTCGGGCTCGACGGTCAGGCCCGAGGCCGGCACTACGGATTCGGCGTAGCTGATATAGGGCGCGATCTCGTTCGTGACCTTGTAAGACACGCCGATGCGCTTTGTCAGTTCGCTGATATCGCCGCTTGCCGTCGTGCCGTTCAGCCTGTTGGTCTGGTCGGTGTCGATCCAGTCATTGCGCAGACCGGCGCTGACGGTAAGCCTGTCGAAGAAGGTCAGGTCCTGCTGGAGGTAGAGTGCCCTTGTCTTTTGATCGGTCAGCGAGCTGGCGTAGAGCGGCACTGAGGCTGGTGCACCGGTATAGACCGGGTTCAGCCAGTTGATGCCTGGCGCAGAACCGAAGTAGCTTTTGCTGCCGGACGAGTAGTCGTTATAAAAAACGCCGACAAGGCTGCGGCTTTCGACGCTTTCGAACGTCGTGTCATATTGCAGCCGTGTGTCGATCAGGAAATTCTCGGTTTCGGTCTCGTTGCCGAAATAGGAACGGTTGGCGATGGTCGAGCCATTGGTCGGTGTGGACGAGATATACGCGTAACCGAAATCGGTATTTGCCTTGCTGTAGCGCGCGTTCGAACTCAACGTCAGGCCAGAGCCGAAATCATGGTCGAACATCACGCTCAGCGAATTGCGGTTGGTGCCGCGGTAATTATAGTCCGGTTCACCGAAGAAACGGCTTCTGTCGAAATGCGAGCCGACCGGATGGCCGCCGCCGCCGGGAACGCCGTCCTTGTTGAGATGATCGTATACGACGGTGAGGCTGGTGGCATCGGTGGGCCGCCATGTCAGGCCGCCCATGAAGAATTTTTCATCGTCGCGGGAATAGTCATATTCCGCGTCGGCATTTCTGAGCTTGCCGGTCAGGCGGTATGACAGTGTGTCGTCGCTGGTGATGTTGTCACCGAAATCGAAGCCGGTTTCAGCGCGGCTATAGGAACCGCCTGTCACATAGGCCTCACCAAAGCGGCTGCGTTTGGGAACCTTCGTCGAGTAGTTCACCGAACCGCCGGGATCGGATACGCCAAAGGTCGTGGAATTGCCGCCCTTCAGGACTTCCACGCGCTCATAGGCATAGGTCTCTTCTCGCAGCGCGCCGAAGGGACGGCCGAGCGTCAGCCCGTCGCGATAGGTGTAGGCGTCGAAACCGCGAATCTTGAAATAGTCGAAACGGTCGTCCGAGCCGTAGAAATCCGCGGTCACACCTGCCGTGTATTGCAAGGCTTCTTCCACGGTCTGCACGCCACGCTGCTGCATTTCCTTGGCGGTGATGACGGAAACGGCGGCCGGCGTATCGAGAATGTCGGTTGCCATCTTGCTTCCGCTTGTGGTGCGGGTGGCGACGATCGACTTCTGGTCATCGTCACCGCTGTCGATGGTGATGCGCTCGAGAACCGTGCTTCCGCCCGTATTGGCGGCCTCCTGCGCCAGCGAACGAGCGGGCAGTACCGTCACAAGCGCCGTGCAGGCAAGAAGGGCTGCCTGCCCATAGCGCAGTCGCGCGGTCCTGCTGTTGACGCCATTCATTTCAGTGTTCATTGCTAAATTCCAGAAGTTGATGCCCCAATCGCCGCTTCCACGGCCCGCTCTCGAAGCGCCCAATAACTTGAGAAAGATTGTCCGGTATTGTAAGTTTTTGCGGTTTTGTACAAAACCCCGGAAATTTCACCACTGTTGTGGCGGCATTTCCTCACCGGGGTTGACGGGGGCATGTGAAGCTGAGAGTTCAAGTCCACTTTTGAACCGTTGAGAGCTTCGCCCATGCTTTTCCTGTTTCGCTGCCTCGCGCCGGCATTCGTGTTTTTTCTGTCGATGATCGTGCCGACCATTGCCTCGGCGGAAGAGGCGACGCGCTATCCCGTCGTCATCAAACACGCCTTCGGTACGACCACGATTGCGAGGAAGCCTCAGCGTGTCGCGACCGTCGCCTGGGCAAACCACGAGGTGCCGCTGGCGCTCGGCATGGTGCCCGTCGGTTTTGCCGCTGCCAATTTCGGCGATGATGACGGTGATGGATTGCTGCCGTGGGTGGCGAAGCAGCTTTCTGAATTGGGTGCTGCAAAGCCTGTTCTGTTTGACGAGGGTGATGGTATCGATTTCGAGGCCGTGGCGGCAACGCAGCCGGATGTCATCCTCGCCGCCTATTCCGGCCTCAGCCAGTCCGACTACGATACGCTAAGCCAGATCGCACCGGTCGTTGCCTATCCCGTGTCACCGTGGGCAACCGACTGGCGCGAGATGATCCGGCTGAACAGTGCCGGGCTTGGCATGGCGCCGGAAGGTGAGGCGCTGATCAAACGCATCGAGGGTGAGATCGCGCAGGTGGTTGCCGGCCATCCGCAGCTGAAAGGCAAGTCTGCGATGTTCGTCACCCATCTCGACGCCACCAATCTCAGTGTCGTCAATTTCTATACCGCCAATGACAGCCGGGTGAAATTTTTCACCGATCTTGGGCTGACCTCGCCGAAGAGCGTGGCGGAGGCGACGAAACCGGGGCAATTCGCCGCCGGCGTCAGCGCCGAGCGCGTCGATGCCTTCGACGATGTCGATATCGTCGTGACCTATGGCAGCCAGCCACTGCTCAAGGCGATGCGGGCCGATCCGCTGCTTGCCCGCATGCCCGCCGTTGCCGATGACGCCATCGTCATGCTGGGGCGTGATCCGCTCGGCACCGCATCTAATCCCACACCGCTGTCGATTTCCTGGGTTATGAAGGATTACGCCGATCTTCTGGCGAAAGCAGCGGATAAGTCCTCTGGTAAAGCGAAATGACAATGGAAGGGCCTGCCAAAGGTCCGGCCGTACTGCAAGGTGGCCGCTCCAACCGCATGCGGACGGCATGGCTCAGCGCCGTGCTGGCGCTTCTGGCGCTGCTATGTGCGCTTTCCGTGGCGATTGGCACCCGTGACGTCACGTTCGCTGACATCACGGCAGCGCTTGGCGGTCGCGTGGAGACGGTGGCGGAAGCGGCCGTTGCGGTTCGCCTGCCGCGAACGCTGCTTGCCCTGCTGTCCGGGGCAGCGCTCGGGCTCGCTGGCGCCATCATGCAGGGCGTTACGCGCAATCCGCTTGCCGATCCCGGTATTCTTGGCGTCAATATGGGCGCATCACTTGCCGTCGTTATCGCCATCGTCTGGTTCGGCATTGCCTCGGCGCAGGCCTTTATCATCACGGCGATTGTCGGGGCGGGTGCAGCTGCAGTTTTCGTTTATGTCGTCGGCTCGCTCGGACGCGGTGGGGCAACGCCGCTGAAACTTGCTCTGGCCGGTGCCGCCACCTCTGTCGCCTTCTCCTCACTCGTCATTGCCGTCGTGCTGCCGCGCAGCGATATTGCCGGTGGCATCCGTTCCTGGCAGATCGGCGGTGTCGGTGGTGCGACCTTTGACCGGATTGAGACCGTGCTGCCGTTTCTTGCCGCCGGTTTTGCCATCAGCCTTCTTTCGGCACGCAAGCTGAATTCTCTGGCGCTTGGTGATGAGTTGGCCGCCGGTCTTGGCGAGAATGTCGTGGTTGCGAGAGCCATTTCATCCTTTGGAGCTATCCTCCTCTGCGGCGCGGCGACTGCCATCTGCGGGCCAATCGGTTTCGTTGGGCTGGTCGTTCCGCATCTCTGCCGCCTGCTCGTTGGCGTCGACAATCGCTGGCTTCTGCCATTTTCCGCGCTCGGCGGCGCCTGTCTGCTGCTTGCGGCCGATATTGTCGGGCGCATCGTGGCGCGGCCGTCCGAACTCGATGTCGGTATTGTCACCGCCCTTGTCGGCGCACCTTTCTTCATCTGGATCGTCAGACGTCAGCGGGTACGCGAACTGTGAACATGCACACGTCCGTCATGGAAACATTGCTTTCCAATCGTCACGACCGCCAGCGCCGGCGTCGCCTTGTCATTGCAGCCCTTTCAGCTCTTTTGATCGCGGTTTTCGCATTGACGCTGATGCTAGGACAATCCTTCACGCCGCCCGGTGACGTCCTGCGGGTGCTGCTCGGAGAGGACATTGCCGGCGTCACTTTCACGGTCGGGCAGTTGCGCCTGCCACGCGCGCTGCTTTCCGTTCTCGCGGGACTGAGCTTCGGGCTGGGTGGTGTCGCCTTCCAGATCATGCTGCGCAACCCGCTTGCCAGCCCTGACATTATCGGCATCAGTTCCGGCGCAAGCGTGGCAGCGGTGTTTGCCATCGTCGTCCTGCATCTGAGTGGACCGCTTGTTTCTGTTTTCGCCGTCGTCGCCGGGCTTGGCGTCGCATTGCTGGTCTATCTGCTGTCCTTCCGCAACGGGGTTGCCGGAACGCGGCTGATCCTTGTCGGCATCGGCGTTTCGGCCATGCTCGAAAGTTTCATCGCCTATATCCTGTCCGTTGCACCGGCCTGGACGCTGCAGGAGGCGATGCGCTGGCTGACGGGCAGCGTCAACGGCGCAAAACTTGCCCAGACGCTGCCGCTCTTCGTCGCGCTCATCCTCTTTGGCGGCCTGCTGCTCAGTCGCGCGCGCGATCTCGAGGCATTGAGGCTTGGCGATGATACGGCCGCGGCGCTTGGGGTCCAGGTGGGGAGAACGCGCATTATCGTGATTATCGCCGCCGTCGGCATGATCGCCTTTGCCACGGCAGTGTCGGGGCCGATTGCTTTCGTCGCCTTTCTGTCCGGGCCGATTGCCGCGCGTATCGTTGGCAGCAATGGGTCGCTGCTCATTCCGGCTGCGCTCGTTGGGGCAGCCTTGGTGCTGGTGGGCGATTATTGCGGCCAGTTCCTGCTGCCTGGCCGTTACCCGGTCGGCGTCGTCACCGGCGCGCTCGGCGCGCCCTATCTGATCTACCTTATCGTGCGGGTGAACCGCAGCGGAGGCTCGTTATGACCAGCCACTCCCTTTCCGTGAACCGTCTTTCGGCCGGATACGGTGAAAACCTCATCATCGAAGGGCTGGATCTTGTCGTTCCGCGCGGACGGATCACCGTCATCGTCGGTGCCAATGCCTGCGGCAAGTCCACGCTTCTTCGCAGCATGTCGCGGCTTATCTCTCCCCGCGCCGGTCAGGTCCTGCTCGACGGAAAGTCGATCCACCGTCTTCCCTCGCGCGAACTTGCAAGACGGATGGGTCTTTTGCCGCAGTCACCGATTGCGCCCGAGGGCATTGTCGTTGCCGATCTGGTCAGCCGCGGCCGGCATCCCCATCACGGCCTTTTCGCGCGGTGGTCGCGCCAGGATGATGAGGCCGTGGCCGCAGCCCTCGTCGCCACCGATACGATGGAACTTGCCGAGCGGCCGGTGGACGAACTCTCCGGCGGGCAACGGCAACGCGTATGGATCGCCATGGCGCTCGCCCAGGAGACCGAGATATTGCTGCTCGACGAACCCACCACCTTCCTCGACATCAGCCATCAGGTGGAAGTGCTGGATCTTCTGACGGACCTCAACCAGGCCCGTCAGACCACCATCGTCATGGTGCTGCACGATCTCAATCTCGCGGCGCGCTACGCTGATCATCTGGTCGCCATGACCGGTGGAAAGCTACATATCTGCGGCACGCCGGAGGAGGTGCTGACGGAAGAAAACGTGCGGCACGTCTTCGGCATAGAAAGCCGTGTCATCGAAGACCCGACGTCTGGCAAACCAATGATGCTGCCGATCGGGCGGCACAGGACGGCGGCGCAACGGCCGCAATAATCCATCTATTTTTGCGGTGACCGTCTGCGTCCACGGGTGGTGGTTTTAACCGGAACGCTCGCGCCGTACTCGTTCCACCATGCCATCAATGCCTCCATGGTCGGGCCAAGTCCTTTCGCCTTTGCCGTAATTTCATATTCCACGCGTGGCGGAACCTCTGCAAAGACGGTGCGAGATACCAGTCCATCGGCCTCGAGCTCACGCAATTGAGAGGTCAACATGTGCTGTGTGATGCCGGGAATGGCTTTGCGCAGCTCGTTGAAACGATAGATCCGCTGGTTCAGAAGCCACATGATTTCGAGCTTCCACTTGCCGGAAAGCAGCGCGAAAGCGCGACGCATTTCCTCGTGCATGTTAATGGCTTCACCGCCATTGGTCTGGTTTTCCATACTTACCACGCCAAATTCATCCTACTTGCGCATATTCATTCAATAGCACATTTTCCATGTGAACGCCGGATCATGAGCCCCAAGCTGTTCCGGAACAACGAAAATATTGAACAAATCAAGCTGCCGAAGACATTCGGCGGCAATGGATATCCCATGTCTTCATTCTACATCTACTGGGTCGCAACAACCCTTCTCCTCCTGCTCTATCTGGCGTCGGCAGTCACCTACGTCGTCAAATCCGACTGGGTGAGGGAGACGATAACCGGCTTCGGTTACCCTGCATACCTTGTGCCTCTTCTGACGGCGGTGAAGATTGCCGCCGTCATCGCCATCCTTGCGCGGTTCAACGTCGCCATCAGCGATCTGGCGTATGCGGGGGTACTGTTTCACCTGCTGCTGTCCGGCCTTGCACATATCGGCGTCCGCAAACCTGCCGGCGCACTGCCTGCCGCCATCGGCCTCGGGCTGCTCGTCGTTTCCTTCGCCATGCAGAACGCTGCACGCGAAGTCCCATCCCCCTATGCCCTTGCACGGCAGCTCTGACGCATTCATCACGAAAGGAAATCAAAATGGGAAAACTGACCGGAAAAGTAGCCATCGTGGCGGGCGCAGGCAGAGGGATTGGCCGTGCGACGGCAGAACTCTTTGCAAGGGAGGGCGCCAAGGTCGTGGTATTGTCCTTGACGCCTGCAAATGTGGACGCGGTCGTCAGTCAGATACAATCCAGTGGTGGCACCGCGCTCGGCATCGTCTGTGATCTTGGCGATGGCCAACAGATCACCCGGGCTGTGGCTGAGGCAGCGGAGGTATTTGGCGGCATCGACATTCTCGTGAACGTCGCGTTCGATCCGACTGTCGTCCACTCCCCGATCCTCGAGCTGACAGTCGAGCAACTGCAACGAAACCTCGATATGGGGCCGATCGCCTATCTTCGCATGATGCAGGCTTGTTATCCGTACTTGAAGGCCAGTGGCGAGGGCCGGATCATTAATTTCGCGTCGCTGGCCGGTATTCTCGGCATGTCGCCGTATGGACCTTACAATCTTGCAAAGGAGGCCGTCCGCGCCCTGACGAGATCTGCTGCGCGCGAATGGGGTCCTGACAATATCACCGTGAACAACCTGCTTCCCGTTGCCGACACCTGGGGTGCGGGCGTCGACGCTCCTGCTCCCACGAATGCCCTTGGTCGTTACGGTTCCCCTGAAGAGGATGTCGCTCCGGTCGCTCTTTTCCTCGCAAGCAGCGATTCGAGGTTCATTACAGGCTCGAGCCTGACCCCCGACGGCGGCCAGATTATCGACAGCGCCCGCTAACGCCCCGTTGGAGTGCCGGGCAAACAGGCCGGCACTTCGCTCCGTTGTCTCTTCTGCCGCTCCTGATTTGCACCTGCCGGGCAGAACTCAAGGCCATGCGGCATAGGACGGCGGTGCTACGTTCTGTATGCGCACCGCCGTTCGCCGGAAACGGCCGGGAGACGTGCCTTCATTGCGGCTGAAGAAGCGGTTGAAATACCCAGGATCCTGAAATCCCAATCGAAACGCAATTTCAGCGACTTGCAGTGAAGAGTTGAGAAGAAGGTCGCGCGCTTCGGAAAGCAGTTCGCGGTGAATATAGGCCTGTGGTGAAAGCCCCGTTGCCTTGCGCACCACAAATCCAAGACGTTCACGGTTGACGCCGAGTTGACCCGCATAGTCTTCCACGCCCCATTGGTCGCGTTTGTGCTGACTGACAAGTAGCACAAACCGCTCCGTAAGGCTGCCTGCGGTGGAAGCCGCGCCCGCGACGTCGGCCATGGCATGCTGGCAGATGCGGATAAGGGTGACGGATAACAGGCTGGCGATAATCGTATCCGATCCTGTCGATGACCGGAAACTCTCATCCGCGATGGTGTCGAGATAACCCGCCAGTTCCTGGCTGTCCTTTTCAGCCAACGTCCGGGTCAGAACGCGCTGCAATGTGCTGCGCACCATGATTGCGCTCGTTCCGGTTGGCATGGCATGCGCAAGGCCGATTTCAGTCGTTTTCAGCAGTGATCCGCGGCTTCCGGCATTCAGCCGCAGGCGGCCGGCGGGGCCGGAGGCAGGCAGCCAGGCCAGCCCCGGCGCGGTAACCACAAGTGTCTTTTCGCCCTGAATGATCTCCGCTTCACCGGCTGAGACGAGGACAAAATGGGCTGCGCCCTGTTCCAGCTTGAACTCCGACACGCGCAGGGACGAAGTCAGCATGCGCGCCGTCGTTTCGATCCTGTTAGCAGCTATCTGTCCGTGACGCGGCATTCACCCTCCAAAAGTACAATAATGCACTACATTAGTGCATTTTATATGCGCCTGTCGTTGCTAAACTTCCATCAGCGCAGGGAAGCCTTGAGGAGAATGGTAATCCCGCTACTGCGCCGATGGAGGAAAATCATGAATGGTATGAAGCGCAGAACGCTGTCCTGCCTTGCGCTGGCGCAACAGGGTGTTCGCGGTAGCTTTGCCCTTGTCGATCGCGATTATCTGCTGGAAGCCGGAAGGATCGCAGGGGCGGGGACGGCAGCAGCCCTTTCCTCCCGTCCCACCTTGCAACGGGCGTTTTTCGGCGGTGCCGCCGCCACCATTTTCTGAATTCAGGAGGAAGACCATGCAGACTGTCAATCTTTTCATCGGTGGCGACCATTGCCCGGCCGCAAACGGCAAGCGTTTCGAGCGCAACAATCCGATTACCGGGGACCTGGCAACCAGTGCGGCGGCGGCAACGCCTGAGGATGCCACACGTGCGGCCGATGCCGCAGCCGCAGCCTTTCCCGTCTGGTCGGCAACGCCGCCCGGCGAACGCCGTCGCCTGCTTCTTGCCGCGGCGCAGGCGCTCCGCGATGCCGGGCCGCAGATTACGCTGGCGATGAAAGAGGAGATTGGCGCGACGGATGCCTGGGCCGGTTTCAACGTGATGCTGGCCAGCGACATGCTGGTCGAGGCGGCCAGCCTGACGACCCAGATAAAGGGCGAAATCATTCCCTCCAACCGCCCGGGAACCACGGCGATGGCACTTCGCCAGCCGGCAGGCGTGGTTCTGTCCATCGCGCCATGGAATGCACCGGTCATTCTCGGCGTACGCTCCATCGCCACGCCACTTGCCTGTGGCAACACCGTGGTGATGAAGACCTCGGAGCTTTGCCCGCGCACCCATGCGCTGATCATCGAGGCCGTCGCTTCGGCAGGTCTGCCGAAAGGTGTGCTGAACGCCGTCTCCAACGCGCCGGAAGATGCGGCGAAAATCGTTGAAACACTGATCGCCCATCCGGCTGTCAGAAGGGTGAATTTCACCGGTTCGACCCGCGTCGGTCGTGTCATCGCGGAAACGGCGGGCCGTTACCTGAAGCCAGCGCTTCTGGAGCTTGGCGGCAAGGCACCCTTCATCGTGCTTGATGATGCCGATATCGATGCGGCAGTGGCTGCGGCCGCCTTTGGCGCTTACATGAACCAGGGCCAGATCTGCATGTCGACGGAACGCATCATTGTACTCGACAGCGTTGCCGACACCTTTGTCGAGGCCTTTGCCAAAAAAGCGACGAGCCTGAAGGCTGGAGACCCTCGCGAGGGAAAAATGCCGCTTGGCTCCTTGGTCAGCGCCGAGGCCGCGTCCCGCATCCGGGCGCTGGTGGATGACGCCGTTGCCAAAGGCGCACGCCTTGTGGCGGGCGGAGGCGGCAATGGTACCATGCTGGATGCGCTTGCCGTCGATGGCGTGACCTCTGCGATGCGGCTCTATTCCGAAGAAAGCTTCGGCCCGGTCGTTTCCATCATTCGCGCCGGCAGCGTCGATGAGGCAGTCAGTATCGCCAACGAAACCGAGTTTGGTCTTTCCGCTGCTGTTTTCGGCAGGGATCAGGCAAAAGCACTCGCGGTAGCCGGACGAATCGAAAGCGGCATATGCCACATCAACGGACCCACCGTTCACGACGAGGCGCAGATGCCGTTCGGTGGGGTGAAGGCCTCCGGTTACGGCCGTTTCGGCGGCACGGCGGGCATTGCGGAATTCACCGAACTGCGATGGGTCACGCTGCAGGACGGACCGTTGCATTACCCGATTTAAGCCGGAAGCATCACCGGCTGGCTGGTCACGTCAACGCTTCTCGTCGATCAGCCAGCCGGTGAGTTTTCTGACCGCACTGTCGCTGCTTTTCGGCCTCAGCAACCAGTAGCCGCGACCCGGCGCATCCAGACTCGGGCCTGCGGTCACCAGCACGCCTGCCTCGACCAGCGGATCGACCAGTCCCGCCCAGCCGAGGGCAAAACCCTGTTCGCCGATCGTCGCCTGAACCACCATGGTGTAATTGTTGAAGCTGATGTCTCCGCTTTCGTTTTCCGCGCCTCTCAGCACGCCGAAATGCTTGAAATAGGACGCCCAGTCGAACCAGTGCGCCTGTGAGGCATTTTCGAGGTGGATGAGTTTCAGCCGCGAAAAATCAGCCACTGTTTCTGGCGCCGACTGCTCCGCCAAAAGCGCCGGCGAGCAGACGGGCGTGACCTTCTCCGAAAGCAGCAGCACCGCGCCGTCGCCGGCATCCTGCCGCGTGCCGAAGATGATCATCACGTCGCTGTCGTGTTTGCCCTGTCCGAGCGGATCCTGCGTGGCGACGATCTGGATGTTGATGTCAGGATTGAGCGCGCGAAAACCATGCATGCGTGGGATGAGCCAGAGAGAGGAGAAGGCATAGTCCGTGTGCAGGCGGATTGTCTGCCGCTCCTCCGTTCTGCGAAGTTGCTGGGCCAGAAGGTCGATGGCATCGACATTGCGCGAGACGATCTCGAACAGCTTTTGCCCCTCGGCCGTCAACTCGATGCCGCGATGTTTACGCCGCACCAGTGCAACGCCCAGATCGTCTTCCAGCCGGCGGATCTGATAGCTGACGGCTGGCTGGGTCAGCCGCAGGGACGCCGCCGCTGCCGTCAGGCTGCCGCGACGGGCGACCTCGGTAAAAATGCGCATCCATCCAAGATCGAGCGGCCGCTCTGTCATAGAAATTCCTTATATCAGTCATCGAAAAATACCCGCTTCACAGGCAAAAACAATGTGGTGTTCAATAAACTGGACTAATAAAAGGGGAGCCGCAATGAAAACCGTTTCTCGCATGCACCGCATCGCCGCCGGTCTGTTTTTGTCCGTGGCGGCCTTCTCCACCCCGCTTTATGCCGCCGATGATGCGGCCTGCAAGACCATTCGCCTCAGCGATCCTGGCTGGACCGACATCACCGCCACCAATGGCGTCGCCTCGGTTCTGCTCGATGCTTTGGGGTATGAGGCTGACGTCAAGACGCTGTCGGTGCCGATCGGCTATCAGGCCATGAAAAACGGCGAGATCGACGTCTTTCTCGGCAACTGGATGCCCGCCCAGAAATCCTTCGTTGACGACCTCAACGCCGCCAAGGCGGCCGACCTGATGACGAAAAACCTTGAAGGCGCCAAGTTCACCCTGGCAGTGCCTTCCTATATGGCCGAAAAGGGCGTGAAGGATTTTTCGGATCTTGCCAAACACGCTGACGAATTTGAAAGCAAGATTTACGGCATCGAGCCGGGCGCACCCGCCAACCAGAACATTCAGAAGATTATCGATGCCAATGATTTCGGCCTGAAGGGCTGGCAGCTTGTCGAATCCGGCGAGCAGGCGATGCTGGCGCAGGTGGAACGGGCCGGAAAAGACAAAAAGGCGGTCGTCTTCCTAGCATGGGCGCCGCACCCGATGAACGAGAAGATCGATATCGCCTATCTCTCCGGCGGTGACGCCTATTTCGGCCCGAATTTCGGTGGCGCCGAGGTCTTTACGCTTGCCCGTACCGGCTGGCCGCAGAAATGCCCGAATGCGGCGACGCTTTTCAAGAACCTCAAATTCGATATCGGCATGGAAAATGCCCTGATGGGTTCCATTCTCGGTGGCGAGGATTCCAAGGCGGCGGCAGCGACGTGGCTGAAGGCCAATCCGACATCGCTGGATGGCTGGCTGCAGGGCGTTACCACGCTGGATGGCAAGCCGGGTGCGGATGCCGTCAAAGGCAAGCTTGGCCTCTGAGACTGTAGGGTGAAATGCCGCGTCCCAATATCCTGATTCTGATGGCCGACCAGTTCAACGGGACGTTTTTTCCCGATGGCCCGGCCGATTTTCTCCACGCGCCACATCTGAAAGCGTTGGCGGAGCGGTCTGTCCGTTTCGCCAATACCTATACGGCAAGTCCGCTTTGCGCGCCGGCCCGGGCTTCGTTCATGTCCGGTCAATTGCCCAGCCGGACGCGGGTTTACGATAATGCCGCCGAATTCGCGTCGGATATTCCGACCTATGCGCATCACCTGCGGGCAGCTGGTTATTACACCGGCCTTTCCGGAAAGATGCATTTTGTCGGACCGGACCAGCTTCACGGCTTCGAAGAGCGTCTGACGACGGATATTTATCCGGCGGATTTCGGTTGGACGCCTGATTATACCAAGCCGGGCGAGCGGATCGACTGGTGGTATCACAATCTCGGTTCGGTCACCGGCGCGGGCGTTGCCGAAATCACCAATCAGATGGAATATGACGATGAGGTTGCCTATCACGCAACCCGCAAGCTCTACGATCTGTCGCGCCGGCTCGATGACCGCCCATGGTGCCTGACCGTCAGCTTCACCCATCCGCATGACCCGTATGTGGCACGGCGGAAATTCTGGGATCTCTATGAGGATTGCCCGGCGCTCGATCCGCAGATAGGGGCGCTTCCCTTCGAGCAGCAGGATCCGCATTCAAAACGGTTGCTGGAAGCCTGTGATCATCAGGCCTTCGATATTTCACCCGACGAGATACGCCGGGCGCGGCGCGGTTATTTCGCCAATATCTCCTATATCGATGAGAAGGTCGGCGAAATTCTCGACGTATTGAAGGCGACGCGGATGGAGGAGGACACGATCATCCTGTTCCTCTCCGACCATGGCGATATGCTGGGCGAGCGCGGCCTGTGGTTCAAGATGTGCTTTTTCGAGGGTTCGGCCCGCGTGCCCTTGATGATCGCAGCACCCGGCTGGAAACCGGCGCTTATCGACGCGCCGGTTTCGACGCTGGATGTCACACCGACGCTATGCGGTCTGGCGGGCCTCGATATTACCTCACTGAAACGCTGGACGGATGGCGAAGACCTTGCGGCTTTGGCTGCAGGAACAGGCGAGCGTGGGCCGGTGCCGATGGAATATGCCGCCGAAGGTTCGATTGCGCCACTCGTCGCCATCAGGGATGGCCGTTACAAGCTCTCAGTCTGCGAAGCGGATCCGCCGTTGCTCTACGACCTCGAGACGGATCCAGAAGAGCAGATAAACCTTGCCGGCAATCCTGAATTCGCTGATGTGCTGTCATCGCTTTCGGCTGAAATCGGCCGACGCTGGCAGCTGCCCGTTTTCGACGCATCGGTGCGGGAAAGTCAGGCGCGGCGCTGGGTGGTCTACAAGGCGCTGCGAAACGGCGCCTATTTCCCGTGGGATTATCAGCCGTTGCAGAAAGCCTCGGAACGCTACATGCGCAACCACATGGACTTGAACGTGCTGGAAGAAAACCAGCGTTTTCCACGCGGGGAATAACGCTGGCATGGATTATGCGGCGGCGTTCGTTCTCGGCGCGCCGCCCGTGGCCTGCACGGCAAGGCTACCCGCCGCGACGCCTGCCTCAAGGCATTGCTTCTCGTCCGCCTGCCGAAGCCAGGCATCGATGAAACCGGCATTGAAGGCATCACCCGCGCCCGTCGTGTCGACGACGGGTACCTTCTTCGCCGCCGCATGGTGTAGGCCTGTCTGCGAGGACACCCAGGCGCCCTCTGCCCCGCCTTTCAGGGCGACGACAGGAAACGACCCCGACAAGGCTCTTGCCGCCGACTCAGGGTCAGAATGGCCTGTGATCGCCTCGGCTTCTTCGAGGTTGGGCAAAAACACGTCGACGCCATCACACGCCTTGAGCAAGCCTTTGTCATAAATCAGCGAGGCATCCCAGCTGGGATCGAGCGAGACGGACAGTCCGCTGTCCCTGGCGCGGGCGACGAGATCGGGGATTTCGTGCAGCGTGGCGAATTCTGCGATGTGCAGATGGCAGGCCCCGTTCCACGAAAAGGCGGAATCAAGGGTCGATGGCCGGGCAATACCGGCGCGCCGTGTCAAAAACGCCCTGTCATGGCCAACCACCGTCGCGACGGTGACTTGCGGGCCCGCATCTGCCGAGTGTTCCACAAATTGCAGGTCTACACCGCTTTGCTGCATTTTCTCGCCGATGGCGCGTGAGAAGGTGTCGGTGCCGAGCCTTGCCAGCAGCGTGGCCGTGCGGCCGATATGGGCGAAATGCGCAGCCGCAATGAAAGCCCCGCCACCGGCGGCGATTTCCATGTCGCTGGCAAACAGCTCCCGTCCGAGCACCGGCAATTCGTCAAGCCCGGTGAAAATGAGGTCGCAATAGATCCGGCCGATACTGATGACCGCTGACTTTTCCGTGTCTGTCGTCATCATGCGCGGCCCAGAAGCTTTTCCGTCTTGGCATCGAAAAGATAGAGCGCGCCTGCCTGCGCCTCGCATTGCAAGCGGCTACCCACCGTGGGAATGGCCTTGCCCCTTGCTGTCGCGATGACCGAGGTCGTGGGCGTGTCCAGATGAACCAGCGTTTCCGGGCCGAGCGGCTCCACGGCTGTCACTGTTCCCTCCAGCGAGAAGGACCCTTGAGTTGTCTCGCCTTCTCCAACCAGCAGATCATGGGGGCGAATGCCAATCAGCAGATCGCCATCGGCAGACTGTGTAACGCTGTTCGTCGTTCTTTTGCCCCGCAGCAGGTTCATCGATGGGCTGCCGATGAAACGCGCAGTGAAGACGTCCACCGGCGTCTCGTAAAGTTCCGAGGGCGTACCGACCTGCAGGATATGGCCGTCCTTCATCACGACAATCCGATCGGCCATGGTCATGGCTTCCACCTGATCGTGAGTGACGTAGACGGTGGTTGTCTTAAGACGTTGGTGCAAGCGCTTGATTTCAATGCGCATCTGCGATCTCAACTGGGCGTCGAGATTGGACAGCGGCTCATCGAAAAGGAAGGCTGAGGGATCGCGCACCATGGCGCGGCCGATGGCGACGCGCTGCCTCTGTCCGCCTGACAAAGCCGCGGGCCGACGGTCGAGCAATGCCTCAAGTCCGAGCACCCGACCGGCCTCCTCGATACGCCGGTTCTTTTCCGCCTTGTCGAGCTTTGAGGTATAGAGCCCGAAGCCGATGTTCTGGCGAACCGTCATATGCGGGTAGATCGCATAGTTCTGGAAGACCATGGCGATGTTGCGCTGTTTCGGTTCTTTCTCGTTGACGACGTTTCCGGCAATTTTCAGCGTTCCGCCCGAAATCTCTTCCAGACCCGCGATCATTCTGAGTGTCGTGGATTTGCCGCAGCCGGAAGGGCCAACGAATACGACGAATTCGCCGTCTTCAATGGCAAGGTCGATGCCTTTGACTGCCTCCACCTTGCCGTAGCGCTTTACGAGTTGATTGAGTTCGATTGTCGCCATTATCGCGCTCCCGTCAGGGCGGTAAATTTCTCTGCAAGCTCAGCGGCTTTTGTCGCTGCGTAGTCGGCGGATCGCTGGGCTTCTGCTTCAAACGCAGCAAGTTTGTCGCGATAGGCCGTAATCGCCTCGCGCATCGGCTCCGGGGCAGGGCCGCCGAAGCGGCTGCGCACGGCGACAAAGTGCTCGGGCGAGACGATCTGCCTGAACTTTTCCTCATCGACACTGGTCTCGCGTCCTGCCAGTTCCTCGAACGCCCTGCGGAACGGCTGGTAACCGTCGTTCGGCAGGTCGCCCTTCAGCGCGACAACGCTTTTGGCGACGGTTGCGGCAATTTCATGGGCCTGGCGGAATGACAGGTCTTCGATGCGGACAAGAGAATCTGCCAGTTCCGTGATGGTGATGCAGGAACGGCGAATATTCTGGTCGACCCTTTCCGGATCGATACTGATCTTGCCGACAAGGCTGGCAAGGAGATCGAGCACCCGGCCGGCAGAGGCGAAGGCTTCGTAACCCATGCCCTGGGTTTCGCCCTCGCTGTCGTTCATGTCGGTGAAGGGCGTGTTGTGCATCACGTCGAGCATGGTCCTTGCCCGCCCGAATGTCTGGCTAGCAAGGTGGCGCAGATGTTCGATCGGGACCGGGTTTCGTTTCTGCGGCATGATCGACGAAATCTGCACCAGCGAATTCGGTACGTAGATCTGCCCGACTTCGAAACTCGTCCAGAACTGGAAGTCCTGAATGAGCCTGCCGAGATGCAGGAACATCAATTCGATGGCGCCATAGGTCGCTGTTGTATAGTCGACGGCGGCGATGCAGGAATAGGAATTGCGCAAGGGTGCCGCAAAGCCGAGAAGTTCGGCGACACGTGCCCGGTCGATGGGAAAGCCAGACGTGGTGATGGCCGCAGCGCCCATGGGTGAGAGATCGACGATGCGCCGGGCCTCAGTGAAGCGGTCAATATCCCGGATCAGCACTTCGATGGCGGCGGAAAGATAGTGGCCGAAGGTGGTGGGCTGGGCCGGTTGTCCGTGCGTATAGGCGACGATCAACGTCTTTTCATTGCGCTCGGCGGCGTCGATCAGAGCGGCCAGCAGACGCCGCGCCTTGGCAGTGAGCGTGTCGATCTTGTCTTTCAGGCCGATTTTGAAAAGCGTGTGATCGATGTCGTTGCGCGAGCGTGCCGTGTGCAGGCGGCCTGCCACATCGACACCGATGCGGGCTTTCAGCTCCTTTTCGATCAGGAAGAAGAAATCCTCGACCTCGCCGGTATAGACCAGCTCCGACGGATTGATGGTCCTGTCGATGTCATCAAGCGCTCCGGCGATTTTTGCTGCCGTGTCCGCATCGAGAATGTCGGTCTCGCGCAGCATGACCAGATGGGCGCGGTCGATGCGGCGGAAACCGTCGACATGGTGGTTCTTGGCGCCATCGAAAAGCGGACGCAGCACGGTTTCCTTGTAAACTGGGTCGGGAAACTTGCTGGTATCCGACAGGCGCGGGTTCATATCGGCCATGATGTTATCCTTTCAGGCCTGCCAGCATCACACCGCGAACGATGTAGCGTTGCAGGACGATGAAGACGATAAGGGTTGGGATGGTCGCAATGGCAGCGCCGGTCATGATCATTTCCCACTGGATCTGTTGTTCCACCGCAAAGCTCGATAGGCCGACGGGCAGCGTGTACAGCTCCTTGCTGGTAGTCACGATCAGGGGCCAGAAGAATGCTGTCCAGTTGCCGAGGAAGGTGAAGATTGCAAGCGCCGAAAGGGCAGGCGTCACCAGCGGCAGGGCTACCTTCCACCAGATCTGGAATTCGTTCAGCCCGTCGACACGCGCTGCCTCCAGGAAGTCATTCGGAACCGTCTCAAAGAACTGCTTCATCAGGAAGGTGCCGAAGGCCGTCATCATTCCCGGGAACATGATGCCCCAGTAGCTGTCGAGCCAGCCAAGCTGGCTGGACATCAGATACCAGGGGATAACAAGCATTTCGGTCGGGATCATCAGCGTGGAAAGGATCGCGAGGAAGATGAAGTAGCGACCGCGAAACTCGAATTTGGCCAGCGTATAACCGACCAGACTGTCGAAGAAGCAGTTGGAGATGGTGACGATAACCGCAACGAACATCGAGTTGAAGAACCAGCGGAGAAAACGGCCGTCGGCCATGACAGTCATGTAATTCGCAAGCGTCGGTGCTGCGGGAATGAGCCTGAGATCATAGACCTGATCCGCGGTCTTGAACGAGGTCGAAAACATGAAGAGCAGCGGCGAAATCATGATCAGGCCGCCGATGAACAGCAGCGTCCAGGCAAGGATGCGGCCGGGGCGGACGCGGGCGTGGGAGAGTGGCAACGCTTCGCTCATTTCTTTTCCCTCAGAACCCAGAGCTGGACCAGCGACACGACAAGAAGAATGGTGAACAGGACAACCGTCTGCGCAGCGGCATAACCCATCGCATAAGAATTGAACGCGGTCTGGTAGATCATCAGCACCAGCGGTTTGGTTGAGCCGAGCGGTCCGCCCGGATCGTTGGTGGTCATGTTGTAGACCTGATCGAAAATGCGCAGGAACCCGATTGAGGAGAAGACGACCAGGAAAACGGTGGTTGGTTTCAGGAGCGGCAGCGTGATCTTTCGAAGGATCGCCCATTCGCCAAGTCCGTCGATGCGCGCGGCCTCATAAAATGTCGTCGGAATGGAGCGCAGGCCCGCCATGAAGATAATGATCTGGAAACCAAGCCCCGCCCAGATGGACGTCACCATGACCGAATAAAGCGCCTGATCGGTGGAACGGATGAACGGCTGCTGGGGAATTCCGATCATGCCAAGCACGTCGTTGATGATGCCGATCGGCGGCGGCTGATAGAACCAGCGCCAGACCCATGCCATTGCTGCTGCCGTCGTCAGATAGGGCAGGAAATAAAGCGCGCGGATGAAACCGTGCAGGATGCGCACCCGATCCAGATAAAAGGCGATGACGAAAGCCAGAACCAGACTGATGGGCGTGCCGACGATGAGATAGGTGAAGGTGTTCTTGAAAACCTTCCAGAATTGCGGATCCTTGAACAGCTTGACGTAATTGGCAACGCCGATGAACTTTGCCGGGCGCAGCAGGTCCCAGTTGGTGAAGGACAACCAGAAGGCCTGCAACGTCGGGTAAAAACGGATGATGCTGTAAAACAGGATCGGGATAGCAAGAAAGCTCCAGATCCACACAAGCCGCTTCGTGCGCATGGAAAAGCGATCCCCGAAGGAGCCGCCGGGACGGCCGGATGCCGCCCCCTGTTGATCGATCGCTGTCATGATTGGACCTGCGGTTTTACGGTTTGGCCGCGTCGATGATTTCCTGCTCGGCGCTGGCGGCCTGCTTGATGGACTCCTCGACGGATTGACCCTCGAGCAAAATCCGGTTCGTCATGTCGATGGCGTTCTGCCGCTGGGCTGCCTCATCCATGAACCGTGTCGTATGGGCGTATTCGAGACCCTTCAGGAACGGTGCATAGATCGGGTCTTTCAGGTTCTCCTCGGTCAACGCCGCAGATCGCCGCGCCGGCAACTCGCCAACCGTCTTCAGCCAGATCGCCATGGCTTCCGGTGAGGAGATGTAAGCGAGGAATTTCTTCGACGCTTCCAGTTCTTCACCGGTTGTCTTGGCGCTGATGCCATTGGCGAAATAGCTGGCATAGTTGGAGCGGATATTCTTGTCGTTGGTGGGAAGCTCGGTCACGCCCCACTCAAAGTCCTTGATGGTTCTGAAAGATCCAAGCCTGAACGTGCCGTCGATGGTCATGCCTGCCTTGCCCGCACGGAAGGCAGCCTGGCCTTCGTCCATGAAGCCCACCTGACCGATCTTCTTTTCAAGCTGCAGGCTCGTATAGAACTTCAGCGCCTGGATGCCCGCCTCGCTGTCATAGGTGACTTTCTGGTCGTTGTCGGTGTAGGGCTCGCCGCCATATTGGCGGATAAGAACTTCGCGCCACCATTGGTGGTCCTGACCGCCCATATCGAGCGTGGAGCCTGCAACGGTGAGGTTTCCAGCGGCATCGTGCTTGGCGATCTTTTCCGCCGCGGCAACAAATTCGTCCAGCGTCTTCGGCGGATTGGCGGCGTCGAGGCCGGCTTCCGTGAAGAGCTTCTTGTTGTAGAAAAGTGCGAGCGAGCGAACCGCCGTCGGCAGGCCGTAATAATCGTCGCCGCGCTTCATGGCGCCGACGATGGGGAAAAATTCGCTTTCGATCTTGTCATGCGGGAAAGCGTCGGTCGGCAGCGGCTGCAAGATACCGCCGGCTGCAAACTTGTCGAGCCAGCCGTAGAAGAGCTGCATCACGTCAGGGCCTTTACCGGACATGTTGGCGGCAATCACTCGCGTCTGGTAGTCGGCATAAGGGAAGGTCACCTGTTTGACGGTGATATCCGGATTGGCCTTCTGAAACTCGGCGATAAGCTCGTCCATCGCTTTGACGCGTGTGTCGAAGACATATTGCCAATATTCGATTTCAACCGCCTGCGCGGCGTTGAATGCAAATGTGCTGAAACCGGCGACCAAGCCGGCGAACAAAGTTGCCCTGCGCATGTAAGCCTCCATTTTCTCCGCCCGGTCTTCCGGATGCGGAGTGATCGTTCCCTTTATCCGCGCTTTCGCGCGCGCTCATCGATTTGCCGGCAGCGGGATTTTTACGCGTTCCGCCCCTTGCAATTCTGACCCCCGGTCGCTCTCTACGGTTCTCTGAAGGCGAGCATTTGTCAATAACATAATTTACTTGAATTATTATATTGCGCTTATCCTCACTTCGACGCTATGAATTTTCTAACGGACGGGAAGTTGAAGAGATGACGGTGCACACGGTGGATACCTATCCCGTAGCAATCGGAAAAAATCCTGAGCGCAGCCGCGAACACAACAGGCGAGTCGTACTCGACATCGTCAGGCGGCACGGCTCGCTCGGTCGCGCCCAGTTAGCCAAGATCACGCATCTCACACCCCAGGCGGTCGCCAATATCGTCGATGAACTGGTGGGCGAGGGACTCCTGAAAGAGCTTGGTCGCCGGCGCACCGGCAGGGGCCAGCCGCCGATACAGTTTGCTGTCAACCCGGATGGTGGCGCAACGATCGGGGTGGAGATTGCCGCAGACCATATGGTCACCGTCGGTCTTGATCTGGCCGGCGTGTTGCGCACGCAGCGCGTTACCCCGCTAAAGGACACCACGCCGGACGCCATACTCAAAACCTTTGCGGCGGAGCATGCAGCGGTTGCGAAGAATGTCGGGTGCAGGCTGCTTGGCACCGGCGTCGTCATGCCCGGGCCTTTCGAGATTGACGGCATGACCTCTGTCGGTCCGACGACGCTTTCCGGCTGGGTGGGTATCGATGCCCGCCAGATGCTGAGCGATGCCTGCGGCCAACAGGTCGTGGTGGAAAACGATGCGACGGCCGCTGCCGTCGGCGAGCGCCTGTTCGGCGCAGGGCTGGCTATCCCGAATTTCTGCATGATCTATTTCGGCGTCGGCATTGGTCTCGGCATCATCCAGGATGGTTCGCCCTATCGCGGCGCTTTCGGCAACGCCGGCGAAATCGGCCATGTGACGGTCTCGCCCAAGGGAAGGCCTTGCCCGTCTTGCGGGCAAAGAGGTTGCCTGGAGGCCTATGCTTCCGTCTATGTGCTCAAGGAAAAGCTCGTCTGCGCCGGTGTTGCGGACACGGAGCTTGACGATCTTGAAGCCCTGTTCAGCGCGGGCAATCCGGTCGTGATGGAATGGATCGACGAGGCAGCCGTCCATCTGGCGCCCATGGTGGCGATGCTCGAGAACATTCTCGATCCGCAGACGGTCATTCTCGGCGGTGCGCTGCCTGAGAACATCATCAGCGAGATCATTGCGCGGATGGGGCATCTGCCGACTTCGGTTGCAAGCCGGCGGCAAAGAGAGTTGCCGCGCGTCATCCACGGCAAGTCCGGACAGTTGACGGCGGCGCTTGGTGCTGCCGCCTTGCCGCTGTTCGACATTGTCACACCAAAACTCGAGACGTCCCTGGGCGCCGCAGCGCAGGTGCCCGGCTGAATATTGGAGGAGACCGCCCATGCTTAACCCCCGGGAGCGCATCGAACGGCAGATGGCCGATCCGTGGCTCGTGCGTCTGCACCGTAGACTGAGCGCACTGAAATCCACTGTCACCGTCATGCACACCGGTGCGCACCCGGACGACGAGCAGAACGGGCTTCTCGCCTATTTCCGGATGGAACTGGGCATGCGGATCATCATCGCCTGCTCGACGCGCGGTGAAGGCGGGCAGAATGCGCTCGGGCCGGAGCGGCTGGGCGCGCTTGGCGTCATCCGGTCGCGGGAGCTGGAGGAGGCTGCCCGCATCATCGATGCGGACATAAGCTGGCTCGGCCATGGCCCGGCGGATATCATCCACGACTTCGGCTTCTCCAAGGATGGCGACCAGACCTTCGGTCGATGGGGGCAGCAGCGCATCGTTGAGCGGCTGGTGCGCGCCTATCGCAAGGAACGGCCCGATATCGTCATTCCGACATTTCTCGATGTGCCGGGACAACACGGGCACCACCGTGCCATGACGCGCGCGGCGAAAAACGCAATCGCGCTGGCGGCTGATCCTGCCGCCTATCCCGAGCATTTCTCCGAGGGGCTGAAGCCGTGGAAGGTGGCCAAATATTATCTTCCTGCATGGTCTGGTGGTGGTGACACCTATGATGACGAGGTGCCTCCGCCGGAAACGACGCTGACAGTCAATGCGGTGGGCAAGGAGCGGGCAACCGGCGCGCAATATGACCGCATCGGCGAATGGTCGCGTTATTATCATGCCTCACAGGGAATGGGGCATTGGCCGAAGCGGGCGCAGGAAGCATGGCCACTGCATCTGGAACTCTCCAACGTCGCAGTCGGTAAGGAAAGCTCGATCCTCGACAGCCTGTCGTCGTCGCTGGCTGATCTCTCGGCTTTTCCGGGTCTTACCGCCGATTTGGCAAAGGCGCTGGTTGCGGCCGAACAGGCAATCACTGACGCAATCGATGCCTTTCCCGACAAGCAGCGGATCACGGCCTCACTTCGGACGGCGGCAACCCTTTTGCAAGAGGTCGACGAGGCCGCAGCGCCGGACTTCAGGGAGTTGCATGGGCACCGGATCGCGCGCAAACGGGCGCAGGTCGATGCCGCTATCCTGACGGCACTCGATCTTTTCGAGCGAGCTTATGCCGAGCCGGCCGAGATCGTTCCGGGCGGGACGTCATCTCTCTATGTGGAACTCGCGGGAAAGGCGGCTGAATTTGACGTCGAGGTTACTCCCGTCCTTTCGGCTGGCGTATCGTCTTCGGTTCAGTCGCGTGGCCAGACAATGGTCTTCTCACTTGCCGCCGATCAGGACGCGGCCGTTTCCGGGCTTTACCAGCCCGACTGGAAAGCCTCAGGCGGCAATGGTCATGCCTCGGTGCGCCTGTCCGTAAGGATTGGAGGCAGGGAGGTTTCGGCCGCTTTCGATCTGGAGGAGCCGTTTTTCGTGACGCCGGCGCAGTCGGTGACGATTTCGCCCGATGCGCTTCTGGTTCCACTTGGACAGGGGCAGGATTCCCATGTTTTTCAGGCACACATAAAGGGTGCCGATGCACCGCTGTCTTTCAGGAGTGCGGGTGGCTGGAACCTGCGCAAGACCGGCAATGACTGGATTGCCGAGCGTACCGGTGAGGCAGCGGTTGGCCTTGCCCAGATCGAAGCGCTTGTCGGTTCACAACCTGCCTTCCAGATCACGCCCATCGCATATCCGCATATAGGCCGGGCGCGGTTTCTGGCACCCTCCGCTCTGAAAATCCTCTCGCTCGATCTCAAGCTGCCCGAGGGCGCACGCGTCGGTTATGTCGGCGGCGGTGCCGACCGGGTCGGGTCATGGCTTTCGCGCATGGGTCTTGATGTCACAGAACTCGATGCGCAGGCGCTTGGCGGTGATCTCTCGTCCTTCACGACAATCGTTGTCGGCATCTTCGCCTTCGGCATTCGCAAGGATCTGGCTGCGGCAACCGAAAGGCTTCACCGCTTCGTCGAAGAAGGCGGCCATCTTGTCACGCTCTATCACCGTCCAACCGACGGATGGAATCCCGAGACGACGCCCGTCAGGCGGCTTGAGATCGGTAAGCCTTCCCTGCGTTGGCGGGTGACGGACCCAAATGCGGAGGTGACGGTGCTATTGCCCGATCATCCATTGCTTGTCGGGCCCAACACGATCCGTGCTGCCGACTGGACGGGCTGGGACAAGGAGCGCGGGCTCTATTTCGCTGCGCGCTGGAATGATGCTTATGAACCCCTGCTCGCCATGCACGATGTCGATGAACAGCCTCTGAAAGGGGCGCTGGTCTCGGCGGCCATTGGCAGGGGCCGGCATACGCATACAAGCCTCGTGCTGCACCACCAGATGGACAAGCTGGTGCCGGGGGCATTCCGCCTCATGGCAAACCTTGTGCAACCCGCGTGAATGGCCAGGACCAGAGTGAAAAACAGGAAAACCCGCGCGAAAACGATGCTCGCGCGGGCATCGGCTGGCTGCTCATGGATATGGCCCTCGTTTCGGGTGGAATGACAGCCCTCGTCAAGGCGCAGGGTGTGACCTATCCGGCATTCCAGCTTGTCTTCATAAGGGCGATGATCGGCCTGATCTTCATCCTGCCGCTTATCTGGCGACACCGGGGGGAAATGGCGCGCGTCAAATATCCCTGGCGCAACCTTTTCCGAATCTGCTGCAACGCCATTGCACTCACCAGCAACTTCGTCGCCATCACCCTCTTGCCGCTCGCCACCGTCAATGCTGTCGGCTTCTCACGCCCGCTGGTGACGATGGCCATGGCGGTTGTCTTTCTCGGTGAAAAGGTAAGCCGATATCGCTGGGTCGGCGCTTGCCTCGCATTTGTTGGCGTTCTTGTAGTCATCGGGCCGGGCGGCGCGGAGATTAACGCAGGCGTGCTCGTCGTCCTCGTCTCCGTCGTGTTCGGCGCGCTTGCGGTGATCCAGACCCGGGCGCTGCGGCAGGAAAACACCACTGTCATGATGGTGTTCTACACGGTGGGTCTTGCCGTCATTACCGCCGTTCCGGCGATCTGGACGTGGAAACCGGTCATGCCGCTCGACTGGGTGGCGCTGCTCGCCATCGGCCTGCTTGCGCAAATGGGGCAATATTGCTTCCTGCGGGCCTATCGCATCGCTGACGCCAGTGTTCTGGCGCCCGTCGGATATCTGTCGATATTGTTCGTGACCGCTGTGGGATACTTCCTGTTTGACGAGGTGCCCGAAGCCCGTGTTGTTCTTGGCATTGCCATCATTCTCGTCTCCTTGCAGGCAACCGCCTTTGCGGAATATCTTTTGAAGAAGTTGCGCGGCCGGCGGTGAAAGGTGCCGCTTTTATCTTTGACGCGCCAGAACGCTCAGCCGGATCCAGCCCAGTGTCGCGCGCTTGAAGCGATCGTAAAACGAACGGGCAAACCGCACATATCGCATGATCCATGCGAACCAGGCGTAGGTGAGGAGCTTCTCCCGACCGGCGTGGTAAATGCGCTCGACAATCAGGAATGTGGCGAGGTGAGCGAGGATCGTCAGCGCAATTCCCGTTTTGACGGTGCCGTGCGCGATGAGGAGCAGGCCGATGATTTTCATCGGTTCGGCGATGGCAAATGGCACCGCCAGCAAAAGAAGAATGGCAAGACGCGGTAATCCGCCAATCCGGCTTTCCAGTTTCCTGATGAATGTCAGTCTGGATATCGCCTTGATGATCGGCCGATAGAGCGGGCGAAAAATGCCGTCGAGGACCAGGACAAACACGATGATTGCCCGAAGCGGAAAGATGAGGATCTTCCTGATTTTGTTGTTCACCTCATTCGGTCTCCAAAAGGGGCTGTATGGCCAATTCTTAATCGCCTGAAACGTGGCAAAACGAAGTTGTTTTTTACGATCTGCTCTGCTGAACGCTCGCATACATGCCGGTGGTGCGGAATTCGCTTGGATTGATGCCATATAGCCTGCGGAAGACCTTCGAGAAATAGTTCGGGTCTTCGAAGCCGCATAGCACGGATACCTCCTTGATGGGGATGTTTTCGGCTGTGGTGAGAAGCTTGGCTGCCCGCCTCAACCGTCGCTGCAATACAAATTCGGCCGGTGGCAGGCCTTCGCTTGCCGTGAAGATGCGGGAAAAATGCGCACGGCTGAGGCCGGCGACGGCGGCAAGATCGCTGACGGAAAGACGCTCTCCGAGATGCCCGTCTATATAGCTCAGCACCTGCTGCATGGTGCGATATTCACCGCCAAAGGAGGGATGCGAGCCGAACACGTCGTCATAAAGCGTCATCGCCGCTTCATAGGCGACGGCGGAGGCCGCCCCTGGTGTTTCCGCGCCGTTGACGAGGCGCGAGCAACAATGGGCGAGATGATCGACGGTTTCCTGTTGCAGCTTGAGGATAGGCCCGGTGACGGCAAGAATATTGCGGTGAATGCGCAAGGCCTCCTCGCCATTCATGGAGATCCAGAAGAACTCCCATTGCTTTCCCGCTTCCAGCCAGTAGCGATGATTGTGCGGGATGAGCAACAGGAGGGTTTCGCCCGGCTTCACCACGTAATGACGGTTCTCGTAACGAAGGTTTCCCTGTCCGCCAATGCAATATTGCAGCACAGTGAATGGTGTCTGTCCGCGCTTTCGTCCGTCCCAGTCATAATTGTCACTGCTGCGGATTTCATAGCCGCTGCTGGTGGGCATTGTGTGCAGGGTCTGGCGGCCGCGGGGCAGCGAGACGGTCCTCATCCCCGGCCCTTGATCGATCAAATCGCGCAGCACAAAATTACCCATGAAAGCATAATCCTTCTCTGGTTCCGCTCGTCATTATACGCATAATCCCGAACCGAGGAGACAGCCAGCGCGATATTGTTGCGGAGAATTTTTCAGGAGTGCCGGTTTTCCGGGGTTCTTACAGGTATATTCTCGCATCGCCTTATTATGATCGTTTGGCCCGTTTCACCCGTTCGATTTGCAACAGAGGTGGCGTTATGAGTTTCAAAATCGCTATAATCGGCGCCGGAAGCGTCGGATTCACGAAAAAACTGTTCACCGATCTCCTGTGCGTGCCGGAGTTTCGCGACATCGAGGTCGCGCTGACGGATATCAGCCAGCACAATCTGGATATGATCAGGGCGATCCTCGACAAGGTCGTGGAGGCAAACGGTTTTCCGGTGAAAGTGACAGCGCATACCGACCGCCGTCGCGCGCTTGAGGGTGCGAAATACATCATAAGCTGTGTGCGGGTCGGCGGTCTGGAAGCCTATGCGGACGACATCCGTATCCCGCTGAAATACGGGATCGACCAGTGCGTCGGTGACACCATCTGTGCCGGCGGCATTCTCTATGGCCAGCGTAACATTCCGGTCATTCTGGATTTCTGCAAGGATATCCGCGAGGTCGCCGCACCCGGTGCCAAGTTCCTGAATTACGCCAACCCCATGGCCATGAATACATGGGCAGCCATCGAATATGGCAAGGTGGATACGGTTGGTCTTTGCCACGGTGTGCAGCACGGTGCGGAGCAGATCGCTGAAATTCTCGGCGCAAAATCCCCGTCCGAACTTGATTACATCTGCTCGGGCATCAACCACCAGACATGGTTCATCGATCTAAGGCTGAATGGCCGCAAGATCGGCAAAGAAGAGCTGGTCGCCGCTTTCGAGGCGCATCCGGTTTTCTCACAGCAGGAAAAGCTGCGCATCGACGTGCTTAAGCGCTTCGGTGTCTATTCGACGGAGAGCAACGGCCATCTGTCCGAATATCTGCCGTGGTACCGCAAGCGCCCTGATGAAATCGCTCGCTGGATCGATATGTCGGACTGGATTCACGGCGAAACCGGCGGTTATCTGCGCCACTCCACCGAGACGCGGAACTGGTTCGAAACGGAATTCCCGCAGTTCCTGGCGTCAGCCGCCAAGCCCATCGAACCGGAGAAGCGCTCCAACGAACATGCGAGCCACATTCTCGAAGCGCTTGAGACCGGGCGTGTCTATCGCGGCCACTTCAACGTCAAGAACAATGGCGTCATAACCAACCTTCCTTCTGATGCGATCATTGAGTCGCCCGGTTTCGTGGATCGTTTCGGCATCAACATGGTCTCGGGTATCACGCTGCCGGAAGCCTGCGCAGCGACCTGCATGGCGTCCATCAACGTGCAGCGCATGTCGGTACATGCGGCGGTCAGCGGCGATATCGATCTTCTGAAGCTTGCCGTGCTGCATGACCCGCTGGTCGGCGCCGTCGCCACTCCGGAGGAGGTCTGGCAGATGGTGGACGAGATGGTCGTCGCACAGGCGCGCTGGCTGCCGCAATATGCGGATGCCGTGCCTGATGCCAAGGAGCGGCTTGCGAAATCCACCGTCAAGACCCGCGACTGGGCGGGTGCGGCGCGCCGCAATGTGCGCTCAATCGAGGAACTACGGGCCGAGAAATCGGCGCTGAAAAAGGCCGTTTGAAGGAAAAGGCATGGGAACAGGCCGGTGGTGAAAAGGGAGTTCGCCGCCGTGGCTATCGCGACAACAGAGGGTGGGCGGTCGAAGAGCTGCCATTTGGGAGGAATGACGATGCAACTTCAACGCAAGATCGGTATCATCTCGGCATTGGGTCTTGGTGTTTCGATGATCGCACTCAGTGCGAACGCCTTCGAAACCACCACGCCGCCGGAGCCGCCGCAGTTTCCGGCGGAAGGCAAGATCAATTATGTGGCGCGCGACTCGATCCTCGAATTCAAGGCCCTGCCTGATTACAGCGAGCCGGACTGGATCACCGAAAAATTCGAGAAGACAGGCAAGCTGCCGCCCTTGAAGGAACGCTTGCCTGAGGAGCCGCTGGTCTACAAGACCGGCAACATGGTGGATGGCATCGGCGTTTATGGCGATACGATGCGCCATGTGATCGGCGGACGGCCCGAAGGCTGGAACTACATTGCCGGCCAGAGCCAGGGCTGGGGCGGCATCGATATTGCGCTTTCCGAATGCCTGACGCGCACAGCGCCGCTGTTTCAGGTGAATGCCAAGGACACCGAACCGCTGCCCAATCTCGCCAAAGGCTGGGAATGGTCGCAGGATGGCCATAAGCTGACGATGCATCTGGTCAAGGGTGCCAAATGGTCTGACGGTGTGCCGTTCAACGCCGATGACGTCATGTTCTACTGGGAAGACGCGGTTCTCGATCCCAACGTCTCGCCGCTCGGCGGCGGCGCGTCGCCTGAAGCCTTCGGCGAAGGCACCACGCTCAAAAAGATCGATGACTATACGGTGGAGTGGACTTTCAAGACCGCTTTCCCGAAGCAATATCTCTACACCATGGCTTATCCGAGCTTCTGCCCCGGACCGGCGCATATTCTGAAACCACAGCACCCGAAATATTCCAAGAACACCTATAACCAGTTCAAGAACGCCTTTCCGCCGGAATATATGAACATGCCTGTCATGGGTGGTTGGGTGCCGGTGGAATATCGCCCCGACGACATCATCGTGCTCAGGCGCAATCCATACTACTGGAAGGTCGACGAGAAGGGCCAGCAGCTGCCTTATCTCAACGAGCTTCATTACAAGCTCTCCACCTGGGCCGATCGCGATGTGCAGGCTGTGGCGGGATCGGGCGATTTCTCCAATCTCGAGCAGCCGGAGAATTTTGTCGCTTCGCTGAAACGCGCAGCTGACCCGAATGCGCCGGCTCGCCTTGCCTTCGGGCCACGCCTGATCGGCTATAACCTGCAGATGAACTTTTCCGCCAATGGCTGGGGCAATCCGGACGAGCGCGGGCAGGCCATTCGCGAGCTGAACCGCAACGAGGTGTTCCGTCAGGCGGTGACCTCGGCCCTCGATCGCAAGGCAATCGGCGACTCGCTCGTCAAGGGCCCATTCACGGCGATCTATCCGGGTGGCATTTCCTCGGGCACCGGTTTTTACGATCGCAATTCCACGGTCTATTACCCCTTCAACCTTAAGGAAGCGAAAGCCGCCCTTGCATCAATCGGCCTGAAGGACACCGATGGCGACGGCTTCTTGAACTTCCCGAAGGAGACACTGGGCGGACGAAACGTCGAGATCATTCTTCTGGTCAATAACGGCTACACAACGGACAAGAGCATTGCGGAAGGCCTTGTCGGGCAAATGGCGAAACTTGGCCTTCGCCTCGTCATCAACAGCCTTGATTCCAACCAGCGCGATGCGGCCCATTATGGCGGTCAGTTCGACTGGCTGGTGCGCCGCAACTCCACCGAGCTTTCGTCCGTGGTGCAGAATACCGAGCAGTTGGCACCCGTTGGCCCGCGCACCAGCTGGAACCATCGCGCACCTGAAGGCAAGGAACTGGATCTGATGCCGTTCGAAAAGGAGATGGCCGATATCGTGCGCAAATTCATCTCCTCGCAGGACAATGCCGAGCGGGCGGAACTGATGAAGCAATATCAGAAGGTCTACACGCAGAACCTCTACACGATCGGGCTTACCGAATATCCCGGCGCGCTTATCGTCAACAAGCGGTTCTCGAATGTGCCGCAGGGCACGCCGATCTTCATGTTCAACTGGGCTGAAGACGCCATCATCCGCGAACGCCTTTGGGTCGCGGCCGACAAGCAGGGCAAATACGAGCTTTTCCCCGAGCAGCTTCCCGGCAAGCCGGGTGAGGGCGGCCCGATCAACTAGAACTCCTCCCGGAGAAAACCCGGTACCGGTCGCGCGTGAAGCGCGGCCGGAGACACACGGACTAGCCAAGCGGAGGATACCCGTTCGATGCTGAGATTCCTGACAATACGCATAGGCTCCGCCATTCCGGTGCTGCTTATCCTGAGCGTGGTGACATTCGCCATCATTCAGGCGCCACCCGGCGACTATGCTGACTACATCCGCTCGCAATTGATGAACCAGGGCGGTGCGTCCTTCGAACAGGCGGAAGCGCAGGCGCAGGCCTACCGCATCGAACACGGTCTCGATAAGCCGATCGTCGTGCAATATTTCAACTGGATCGGCGGCATCATCACACGCGGCGATTTCGGCTACAGCTTCTATTACAACAAGCCGGTTGCCGATGTGGTCGGCGAACGCCTGCCGCGCACCATCGCACTCGCCCTTGTCTGCCACATTCTTTCATCGCTTCTCGGAATCGGTTTCGGTATCTGGGCTGCCACCAGACAATATTCCTGGATCGATAATCTGCTTTCGACCGTCGCCTTCCTCGGCATGACCATTCCGCGCTTCCTGATGGCGCTGATCCTCGTCTACCTGATGGTGTTTCATTTCGACGTGTCGGAAATCGGCAGCTTCTTTTCGCCGCAATATGGCGGTGCGCCATGGTCATGGGGGAAGTTCGTCGATCTCGTCAGCCATGTCTGGCCGGTGGTTGCCATCGCCGTTTTCGGTGGACTTGCCTATAATATGCGGGTGATGCGCGGCAATCTGCTGGATACGCTGAACGCCCAATATGTGGAGACGGCGCGCGCCAAGGGCCTTTCGGAAGGCGCGGTCATCATGCGCCACGCCGTGCCGAACGCCGTGCATCCGCTCATTATGTATCAGGGCGTCGTGCTGCCCTACATGCTGAGCGGCGAAATCGAAACTGCGATCATCTTTGCGCTGCCGACCGTCGGTCCCGCCATCGTCGGGTCCATGGCGGTCGGCGATGTCTATGTCACCGCAACCTTCATGATGGTGCTGGCCGCCACGCTCATCGTCGGCAACATCATCGCCGACATGCTGCTCGCCATGCTCGACCCGCGTGTGCGCGAATTCGGGAGGGCTTGAGATGGTGGCCGTTGACGAACTCAAGAATGAATCGGCTGCCGCACCGAAGCCCGAGCGGGGTGTTCAGGGTAACGAGACCTATCTCGCTCTGGTGTGGCGGCGCCTCAGACGCTCTTTCACCGGCATGGTGGGGCTGGTGCTGGTGGTGCTGTTGATCACGATCTCAGTCTTCGCCGATTTCTTCGCGCCGATGAACCCGCTTGAAACCAATGACAGTTTCTCCCCGCCGCAGGTGGTGCGGTTCTCCGACAAGGACGGCAATATCAGCCTGTTCCCTCGGGTCTATGCCACCGCTGAAACGGACGAGCTCGATCCGGTGACCTTCCAGCCTATCGTCGGCCCGGATTACGACAATCCGCTTTATCTCGGCTTTTTCGTGAAAGGCGCGGAATATCGGCTGTTCGGCCTCATCCCGGCAAACCGGCACTTCTTCGGCACCACGGACGGGCAGCCGGTGCATTTTCTCGGAACCGACAAGTTCGGACGCGATGTGCTGTCACGCGCCATTTATGGATCGCGCATCTCGCTTGCCATCGCGCTCAGTGTCGTCACCATCGTTACCGTCATCGGCACCAGCGTCGGGTTGATCTCAGGATATTTCGGCGGGCCGCTGGATGCCTGGGTGCAGCGTTTCGTGGAAGTGGTTCTGGCCTTTCCACAATTGCCGCTCTATCTCGCCTTGACGTCGCTTATCCCGGTCACTGCCCCGACGACTGTTTTCCTCCTCTTCGTGGTCGGCGTCATGTCGGCGCTCGGCTGGGCGCAGATGTCTCGCGAAGTGCGCGGCAAGACGCTGGCGCTGGCGCGTATCGATTATGTCCGCGCCGCGATTGCCGTCGGCGCCACCGACCGGCGCATTATTTTCCAGCACATCCTGCCGAATGTGATGAGCCATGTGATCGTTGCCGTCACGCTGCATATTCCAAGCGTCGTGCTGCTCGAATCCTTCCTTGGCTTTCTCGGTTTCGCGGTCAAGCCGCCGCTGATCTCCTGGGGGCTGATGCTTCAGGATACGGCCACCTATTCAGTCATTGGTTCCTATCCATGGATCCTTGCGCCGGTCGGCTTTGTGCTGGTCACCGTTTTTGCCTTCAACGCGCTGGGCGATGGCCTTCGCGATGCTGTCGATCCCTATTGAGAGGAGCGTAACATGGTTGCTGCACAGAACAACTACGCCCCTGCCATCCGCTTCGATGCTGATAATCGAAACGACCAGGCCATCATCGATGCACGCAATATTGCCGTGACTTTCAAGGTTGAGCACGGCACGGTGGAGGCAGTGAAGGACATTTCCTTCCAGCTTTACCGGGGGGAGACGATCGCCATCGTTGGCGAATCCGGTTCGGGAAAATCGGTGACCGCCCGCACCATCATGGGGCTTTTGACGAAGCGGGCCTCGGTTTCGAAAACCGCGACCGTGCGCTTCAACGGCGACGACATCCTGAAATTTTCAAGCCGCCAGCGGCGGGCGTTGCGCGGCAACCGTATCTCGATGATCTTTCAGGAGCCGATGAGTTCGCTGAACCCGATCTATACGATCGGCAGTCAGATCGTCGAGGCGATCCGCGTCCACTCGAAGCTGAGCAGGAAGCAGGCCGAAGCGAGGGCGCTCGATCTTTTGCGGCAGGTGCAGATTCCGGAACCCGAGGCGCGGCTGAAGCAATATCCGCACCAGCTTTCAGGCGGTCAACGGCAGCGTGTCATGATCGCCATGGCGCTCTCCAACGATCCGGATGTGCTGATCGCCGACGAACCCACCACAGCACTGGATGTGACAGTACAGGCGCAGATCCTCAACCTCATACGCGATCTGCAGAAGAAGCGCGGCATGGCCGTGGTGCTCATCACCCATGACCTGACGATCGTGAAGCAGTTTTCCGATTACGTCTACGTCATGCAGCATGGCGAGATGCGTGAGCACAACACCACTGAGCGGCTGTTTGCAGCGCCGAACCACCCCTATACCCGAAAGCTGCTTGCTTCCGAGCCGCATGGCACCGCCAAACCATTGCCGGAAAATTCCGGTGTGCTGCTGACGGCGAATGGCGTGCGGGTGTCGTTCATGATGCGCTACGGTGGCCTGTTCAAGCCGGAATTGAAGGAACTTGTTGCCGTCGACGATCTTGGTCTTACCCTCAAGCGCCATGAAACGCTGGGAATTGTCGGCGAATCCGGGTCTGGCAAAACGACCTTTGGCCAATCCCTGTTGCGGCTGAACGAGCCGGTGGCCGGAGAGGTGATTTTCGATGGCGAGAGGGTCGACGGCCGCTCCCGGTCTCAAATGCGGCCTCTGCGCTCTCGCATGCAGGTCGTCTTTCAGGACCCTTTCGCCTCGCTCAATCCACGCATGACCATCGGCCAGATCATCGAGGAAGGGCTGGTTATCAACGGGCTTGGTAAAACCAAGGCCGAAAGGCTGGAGCGGGTGCGCGACGCGCTGGAAGCGGCAGGCATGCCCGGCAACATCCTCTCGCGTTTCCCGCACGAGTTCTCAGGCGGCCAGCGCCAGCGCATCGCCATCGCGCGTGCAGTCGCGCTGGAGCCGGAATTCATCCTGCTCGATGAGCCGACCTCGGCGCTCGACCTTTCCGTTCAGGCGCAGATCATAGACCTGCTGCGCAAGCTGCAGGACGAGCGGGGCTTGAGCTACCTGTTCATCTCGCACGACCTGAAGGTCGTTCGGGCTCTCTGCCACCGCGTCATCGTCATGCAGCGCGGCAGGATCGTGGAGGAAGGCCCCGTCGAGGAGGTGCTGAACCGCCCGAAAACCGAATACACCCAGCGGCTCGTCCGGGCCGCCTTTGAAATCGCATAGTTCAAGATGCCGGAGGCAAATATGGCACGAGATCCCAAGATCACATTTATCGGCGCAGGTTCCACGGTGTTCATGAAGAACATCATCGGCGACGTGCTGCAACGTCCGGCCCTTTCCGGCGCAACGATCGCGCTGATGGACATCAACCGCGAAAGGCTGGAAGAAAGCGCCATCGTCGTCAACAAGCTGATTTCGACGCTCGGGGCAAAGGCGAAAGCCGAGACTTTTACAGACCAGAAAAAGGCGCTCGCCGGTGCCGATTTCGTCGTCGTCGCCTTCCAGATCGGCGGATACGAGCCCTGCACAGTCACCGATTTCGAGGTGCCGCGTAAATATGGCCTGCGCCAGACCATTGCCGATACGCTTGGTGTCGGCGGCATCATGCGGGGCCTGCGCACCGTGCCGCATCTGTGGAAGATTTGCGAGGATATGCTCGCCGTCTGCCCCAATGCGATCATGCTGCAATATGTCAACCCGATGGCGATCAACACCTGGGCGATTGCGGAGAAATACCCGACAATCCGGCAGGTCGGCCTTTGCCATTCGGTGCAGGGCACGGCCATGGAGCTCGCCCATGACCTCGATATTCCCTACGAGGAAATCCGCTATCGTTCGGCCGGCATCAACCACATGGCGTTTTTCCTGGAATTCGAGCACCGCCAGCCTGATGGCAGCTACAAGAACCTCTATCCCGATCTCGTACGAGGCTATCGCGAAGGCCGTGCGCCGAAGCCCGGCTGGAACCCGCGCTGCCCCAACAAGGTGCGGTACGAGATGCTGACGCGTCTCGGCTACTTCGTTACCGAAAGTTCCGAGCATTTCGCCGAATACACACCCTATTTCATCAAGGAGGGGCGCGAGGACCTGATCGAGAAATTCGGTATTCCGCTCGATGAATATCCCAAGCGCTGCATCGAGCAGATCGAGCGCTGGAAGGGGCAGGCGGCGGCCTATCGCTCAGCCGAAAAGATCGAGGTCAAGCAATCCAAGGAATATGCCTCCTCCATCATCAACTCGGTCTGGACCGGCGAACCGTCTGTCATCTACGGCAACCAGCGCAACAATGGCTGCATCACCTCGCTGCCATCAGATTGCGCGGCGGAAGTGCCCTGCCTTGTCGATCATAACGGCGTGCAACCAACCTTCATCGGGGAATTGCCGCCGCAGCTGACCGCGCTGATGCGCACAAACATCAACGTGCAGGAGCTGACGGTGCGGGCGCTGATGAGCGAAAACCGTGAGCATATCTTCCACGCGGCGATGATGGACCCGCATACGGCAGCGGAACTCGATCTCGACCAGATCTGGTCGCTGGTGGACGATCTTCTTGTCGCGCACCGGGACTGGTTGCCGGAATGGACGCAGGTGGAGATGAAGCGGGCGCGGGCGGTGTAAGGAACGCAACGGCTGCGTTGACGGCAGGCTGGCGCCCCTTGCGTGGCGTTCGCCGGTTGTCATTCCGCTATAGATTTAACGTCATCCTCGGGCTCGTCCCGAGGAACCAACCACCTAGCAGAAAATGATAGCTAGCAGATGCTCGGGACAGGGCCGAGCATGACGAAGTGGGTTTTAGTCCTTCATCCACTTGACGTGTGTCAAAGCCTCGAAGCGCTCCCTCACCTAAACAGTCCCTAGCAACCTGTCTTCTCGCTCCAATATGGGAAATATCAGGTGGGATTTATGAACGTAAAGGTGGCTGGCTTCTTCGGTTTTATCGTATTACGGTTGAAACTCGAAGGGTTCATGGGGAAGACGGATGTCTAAAAAAGGCTTGCTCATTGGTCTGGCGGTTGGGGTTATTGCCGTTGCTGCCTATTTCGCTTGGTCGAAGTTGACGGCAGAGGGTCTGCCCTCCGGTTTCGTTTCCAGTAACGGCCGGATCGAGGCGGTCGAGATCGATATTTCCACCAAAACCGCCGGCCGTCTTCAGGACATCATGGCGCGCGAAGGCGATTTCGTGAAGGCAGGGCAGGTGCTTGCCCAGATGGATACTGCCCAGCTGGAGGCCAAAAAGCGTCAGGCGGAAGCGCAGCTTCGTCGCGCAAAGATCGCAATCGATACCGCCCATAGCCTCGTTGCCCAGCGGGAGGCGGAAAAGACCTCGGCGCTTGCGGTGGTGGAACAGCGCAAGGCCCAGCTTGATTCGGCGTCCAAGACCTATGCGCGCTCAAGACAGCTGTTGACCGGCAATGCCGTGTCGCAGCAGATCGTCGATGACAGTGAGGCGGCAGAACAGTCCGCCCGCGCCACTCTTGCCTCGGCGCAGGCCTCGCTTGCCGCCTCTGATGCGGCAATCAACGCCGCCAAGGCACAGATCGTCGATGCGGAAGCGGCTGTCGATGCCGCGCAGGCCGATATTGAGAGCATCGAGACAGACATAGCCGATGCGACGCTGAAATCACCCCGCGACGGCCGTGTGCAATATCGCATCGCCCAGCCCGGCGAGGTGCTTTCCGCCGGCGGGCGGGTTCTCAACCTCGTCGATCTCGGTGACGTCTACATGACGTTCTTCCTGCCCACGGCTGAGGCTGGCCGTACATCCATGGGCTCGGATGTGCGCCTGATACTGGACGCAGCGCCGCAATATACCATTCCCGCCAAGGTTTCCTTCGTCGCCGATGTGGCGCAATTCACGCCAAAGACGGTGGAAACCGAGGAGGAGCGCCAGAAGCTTACCTTCCGGGTGCGGGCGCAAATTCCGCAGGAGCTGCTGCAGAAATATATTCAGTATGTCAAAACCGGTCTTCCCGGCATGGCCTATGTCCGGCTTGATCCGCAGGCCGTCTGGCCGGAGAATCTCGAACGCAATCTTGTGAAGTGAGAGTGGCCGCGATGGTCACACCCTCCGCGACGAATACTAAAAATCCCGGCGCGCCAGTCGCGCGGTTGACGGATGTACGGCTGGCGTTTGGCAGCACGGTTGCGCTTGCCGATATATCGGTCGAAATTCCCGCCGGACGGATGATCGGCCTTATCGGGCCTGACGGTGTCGGCAAGTCCAGCCTCCTCTCTCTGGTTTCCGGCGCCCGGGCCATACAGAAAGGCAAGGTGGAGGTCCTCGGCGGCGATATGTCCGATCCGCGCCACCGCGAGGATACTTGCCCGCGCATCGCCTATATGCCGCAGGGCCTCGGCAAGAACCTCTATCCAACCCTCTCGGTCTTCGAAAATATCGACTTTTTTGGCAGGCTGTTCGGGCAGGACGGCAGGGAGAGAAAGGCACGCATTGCCGAGTTGCTGAAGAGCACCGGCCTTGAACCTTTTGCCGACCGGCCGGCAATGAAGCTTTCCGGCGGCATGAAGCAGAAGCTCGGGCTCTGCTGTGCGCTGATCCACGATCCTGACCTGCTCATTCTCGATGAGCCGACGACGGGTGTCGATCCGCTGTCGCGCCGGCAATTCTGGGAGCTGATCGATTCCATCCGCGCCGGTCGTCCGGGTATGAGCGTGATTGTCGCTACGGCCTATATGGAAGAGGCCGCCGGTTTCGACTGGCTGGTCGCCATGGATGGCGGCAAAATTCTTGCCACCGGCTCGCCCACCGAGTTGCTCTACCGCACCTCCGCCGCCAATCTCGATGCAGCCTTCATCGCGCTTCTTCCGGAAGAAAAGCGTAAGGGTTACCACGAGGTGAATATCGCGCCGCGCACGGTGACCGGCGAGGGCGATTATGCCATTGAGGCCTCGCATCTGAGCATGCGTTTCGGTGATTTTACCGCCGTCGACAATGTCAGCTTCAAAATTCCGTGTGGCGAGATTTTCGGTTTTCTCGGCTCGAACGGCTGCGGGAAATCCACCACCATGAAGATGCTGACCGGTCTTCTGGCCGCCAGTGAAGGCGAGGCGAAGCTATTCGGCCACGAGGTGGATGCCAGCGACATGGCGATCCGCCACCGCGTCGGCTACATGAGCCAGGCCTTTTCGCTCTATTCCGAACTCACGGTGCGACAGAACCTCGATCTTCACGCGCGGCTGTTCAAGCTGCCGGAAGCGACCATTCAGCCGCGCATCGCCGAGATGGCAGAGCGCTTTGATCTCGGCACGGTCATGGACACGCTGCCGGACGACCTACCGCTCGGCATCCGGCAAAGACTGTCGCTTGCGGTGGCGATGATCCATTCTCCTGACATTCTCATCCTCGATGAGCCGACCTCAGGCGTCGATCCCGTGGCGCGGGACGGGTTCTGGCAAATCCTAGCCGATCTCTCCCGCAACGATAATGTCACCATCTTCATCTCCACCCATTTCATGAATGAGGCGGAGCGTTGCGATCGGATTTCGCTGATGCATGCCGGCAAGGTGTTGATAAGCGATACGCCTGACGCGATCACCAAAAGCCGTAATGCCGCAACGCTGGAAGAGGCTTTCGTCGCCTATCTCGAGGATGCCTCGGGTGTCAAAAAGGCGGAACCTTCAATAGCGCCCGCTCCGGCAACGGAGGTGGTCCCGACGCAGCATGTTGCACCAGCCCGCAAACGGTTTTTCGATGTCAGGCGCATGTTCAGCTATACGCGCCGCGAGGCGCTGGAACTGCAACGCGATCCCATTCGCGGCACTTTAGCGGTTCTTGGCAGTGTCATCCTGATGTTCGTGATCGGATACGGCATCAATCTCGATGTTGAGGACCTGACCTTCGCGGTACTGGACCGCGACGATTCCACCATCAGCCGCGATTATGTGCTCGATATAGCCGGTTCCCGTTACTTCATCGAGAAAATGCCGATCCGCGACTATGCGGATATGGACCGGCGCATGCGTGACGGGGAACTCAGCCTTTCCATTGAAATTCCACCCGGTTTCGGCCGCGATGTGCTGCGCGGCAAGACGGTGGAGGTCGGCGCTTGGATCGATGGCGCCATGCCGCAACGGGCAGAAACCGTGCGCGGTTACGTGCAGGGCATGCACCAGACATGGTTGGCGCGCAAGGCGAGCGAAATCTATGGCAATGCAGCGACGCAAAGCAGCTTCAGCATCGAAACGCGCTATCGTTACAACCCCGATGTCAAGAGCCTCGTCGCCATGGTGCCGGCGGTCATTCCGCTGCTGCTGATGCTCATTCCCGCCATGCTGGCGGCGCTCAGCGTCGTTCGGGAAAAAGAACTTGGCTCGATCGTCAATCTTTACGTGACGCCGACCACGCGGCTGGAATTCCTGATCGGCAAACAGCTTCCTTATGTGGCGCTCGGCATGCTCAATTTCCTGCTCTTGACGGCATTTGCGATCTTCATCTTCCGGGTGCCGTTTACCGGGAGTTATCTCGCTTACGCGACGGGCGCTTTACTCTTCGTCATCATCGCCACATCCATCGGGCTCGTCATGTCTTCCTTCATGAAGAGCCAGATCGCGGCGATCTTCGGCACGGCCCTGTTGACGCTCATTCCGGCCACACAATACTCGGGCATGATCGATCCCGTTTCGTCGCTGCAGGGGGCGGGGGCCTTTATCGGCAATATCTATCCCGCCACCTATTTCATGACGATCTCACGCGGCACCTTCTCCAAGGGGCTGGATTTCGACGGTCTTTCGGGTTCCTTTCTGCCGCTTCTCATCGCCATTCCGCTGCTGCTCATCGCTGGTGCTACTCTTTTGAGGAAACAGGCGTCATGAGTTTGTTTTCATCCAACATCTTCCAGCTCGGCATCAAGGAACTGCGCGGGCTTGCGCGTGATGGCATGTTGTTGCTGCTGATCGTTTACGCTTTCACGCTGCAAATCTACACCGGTTCCAGCGCGTTGCCCGAAACCCTAAACAACGCCGCCATCGCCATTGTTGATGAGGATCAGTCGCCGCTTTCCGGTCGCATCAGCACGGCGTTTTATCCGCCCTATTTCGCGCCGCCGAAGCAGATTTCCATTGCTGAAATGGACAAGCGCATGGATGCAGGGCTCGACACCTTCGCGCTCAACATTCCGCCGGATTTCCAGCGTCAGCTAATGGCCGGGCAGCACCCTGCCATCCAGCTCAATATCGATGCCACCCGCATGAGCCAGGCCTTCAGCGGCGGCGGTTACGTGCAGAACATCGTGACGAGCGAAGTTGAGGAATATGTCAACCGCTATCGCGGCGCGACGACGGTGCCAGTCGATCTGACGCTGCGTTCTCGTTTCAACCCTGAACTGGACAAATCCTGGTTCGGCTCGATCAACAATATCATCACCGCCATCACCATGCTGTCGATCGTGCTGACGGGCGCGGCGCTCATTCGCGAGCGTGAACATGGAACGGTCGAGCATCTGCTGGTCATGCCGGTCACGCCGCTGGAAATCATGCTCAGCAAGGTCTGGTCCATGGGCCTTGTCGTGTTGGTGGCCTCGGCATTTTCCCTTTTCGTTGTCGTCAAGGGGCTGCTCGCTATTCCCATCGAAGGCTCGCTCTCCCTTTTCCTACTTGGAACGGCGTTGCAGCTCTTTGCGATGACCTCGATGGGTATTTTCCTGGCAACAGTGGCGGGTTCCATGCCGCAATTCGGCATGTTGCTGATCTTGTTCCTGCTGCCGCTGCAGGTGCTGTCCGGCGCCATGACGCCGCGCGAAAGCATGCCGGATATCATCCAGTACCTCATGCTGCTCGCACCCAACACTCATTTCGTAATTCTGGCGCAATCGGTGCTTTTCAGGGGGGCGGGGCTGGATGTGGTCTGGCCGCAATTGCTGGCGCTGCTTGCGATAGGCTCTGCACTCTTCATTTTTGCGCTTCGCCGCTTCCGGCGGTTCCTGCGCTGACCGGCGGACATTAGCCCGTTTTCCAGCATTTGCGAACGAGTTGAATTAATTGTGTTCGGTAACGGTATGTTCGCCCTCCGGGAATATGCCTATGAGGACGGTTGGGTAAAAGAGGGCTTTGTTGAGGAGTAGCAAATGAATATCGCAGGACGTCTGTCACTCACGGCCATGATCGCACTGGCCACGACACCATCCCTCGCATCGGAGGATATGGCTTCGCAGACGAGTGAAGCGATATTTGGTTTCGGTGGTGTTTTAACGAAAGAAGACATGTTGAAAAGCGCAGCACTCATTCCGGTCGACTATGAGAAGAACGCCATTCAGGGTGGCGGTTATCAGTTCTATCCCTATCGCATCGGCAATGTGAAACTGGGCGGTGAAATCGGCGTTGCCGTCAGGTTTGGCAAGGGTTTCACCGGTGAAGTCTGGGCGGGGCCTGTCGCGCGTTATGACAAGATCAGGCTCGGGGAACGGTTGTTCGTTTCGCCGAGTTTCACGGCGGGTCTGAGCCTCGTCTCGGATGCGCAGCCGGGGCGGGAGCGGCAAGAAGAAATCAAGGACAACGGCAACGCCAATGTCCTGTTTTACCTCGGCCCGGAAATCAACGTTTCCTTCAGCGAAGAATCCTCGACGGAGTTCTTCTGGCGGCTTCACCACCGTTCCGGCGGCGGCAAGACGCTGGGCAATATGAAGGGCGCGACGAATGCCAATGTGTTTGGCGTTCGCTACAAGTTCTGACGACGTGGTGCCGGTAGCGGCCTCCGATATGACTGAATTTACGCCATACTTCTGTTTTTCCGCGCCCCTCGGAGGATGACCCTTGCATTCAGCGCATGGGTGGCCTGCCTTATTCTGTCTGTTCTTTGGTCCCGACAAGGCGCATATAAGGGACATCAAAGGACGCCGGAACGAAACGTTACTGACGTCGCCAACACCTTGAAAGGGTAATGTCATGAACGTAGCACGCAGCTTTAATAACTGGCGCAAGTATCGTCAGACCGTCAACGAACTGGGCCGCATGAGCAGCCGCGAACTGCACGATCTCGGTATCGACCGTAGCCAGATCAACAGCGTCGCCCGCGCCGCCGTCGGCAAGTAATCAGGCGCTATTGCCGCTTTTGAATGACTAAACGCCCGCTTCGCGGGCGTTTTTGTTTTTGGCGAACCGTCGACGCTTGTGTCTCCCACGGGGCATGGTGTGCAAAGGCGCAAATCAAGCCGTTGCATCGATGTTTCGGTTTGGAAAAATCGCCATGCGTTTGATGCATGTCTGAGGTGCAAGCTTGTGTCTGTGAAATGCAGAAAAAAATGATATCTTCAAATCATCGAAACGGATGTACCTCCTCCCACATCCTTTCGGTAAGGCGGGTGATCCTACTCCTCCTCCCAAGGATTACCCCGGGGACAGCGGTTTCTTCCTCCCATATCGCTGTTCAATCTTTCAAAAAGCCTGCCGCACCTCCTCCCGCGGCAGGCTTTTTTGTTTTCAGCGCCGGGCGCCGTTTTCAGGCAACCCGCTTTTCATCTCCACGAGAATGGTTCAGTCGAAAGCCATCATACCGATGGGCGTAACGGCACGCGTGCCCGCGCGCTTGGCAAGTGCGTAGGAAAGGCACTGTTCCACGGCGTCCTGCGGCACAGGTTTTACGATAACGCCTGCGCCGATACCGAGATTGACCACCACTTCCGGATTTGCCGTCATGAAGATCACCACGACGCCGTGATCCTGCGAAAGCCGCCTCCCGATCTCCGGGCCGGTCTGGCCGTCGGCGAGATTGACGTCGACAAAGGCAATATCTGCGCGGCTGCCGAGTGCCACGGCCTGATCCAGCCGGTTGGCGATGCCGATGACGTCAGCTTCCTCTTCCGCCTGCATAATGGAATCTTCGATATCCATCGCGATGAGAAATTCGTCCTCCACGATCAGCACACGCGGTTGTTCCGTGCGGAAACCCGGTTCGTTTTGCAGGATGTATGCGGACATATGACTGCCTCCATTCCATGCGCTTTAGCGCGGTCGGAAGGCAAACACCTGCCGAAGCAACTCGTTCCAAAGTGAGATAAACATGGTGAATACAGTGTAAACGGACCGGCTTTTCGGCTATCACCTCTAGATAGCGAAGCAGTTGATTCGGTTTGGTTTTCATCCGGGGAAGGGGTCGGAGACAGTCGCCGTAGCGCATCTTTCGCCCCTGGAGCACAAGCCTTTAGCCGCAAGCGGGGCAAAGGCTTGCATGCAAATTCAAAGCGTTACAGCGTCCTTCACGCGCCAGGAAGGACATGCAGGAACGTTGCCGATCATTCGCGTGCCGCGGTTAAAAAACGGCGCGAGACCCTATGAGTTTAGAAAGAGAATAAGACGATGACCCAGTCTCCGCGCGCTCCAATCGCCCGCAATACGCCCAATATCGCTGTTATCGGCGTCGGTGGCGGCGGCGGAAACGCGATCAACAACATGATCGACGAGGGCATCGGCGGCGTTGATTTCATCGCCGCCAACACGGATGCGCAGGCGCTGAAGAAAACCAACGCGCCAAGGCTCGTGCAACTCAGCTCCGAACTTACAGGCGGGCTGGGTGCCGGGGCTGATCCGGAGGTTGGCCGGCAGGCGGCAATCGATTCGCTTGACGAGATCATGGATCACCTCAACGGTTACGACATGTGCTTCATCACCGCCGGTATGGGCGGCGGTACCGGCACCGGTGCTGCGCCCGTCATCGCGGAAGCGTGCCGTGCGAAGAACATCTTGACCGTCGGTGTCGTCACCCTGCCGTTCAGCTTCGAGGGCGCGCGCCGCATGCGTGCTGCCGAATATGGTTTCGCCAATCTGCTTAATACCGCCGATACCGTCATCGTCATTCCCAACCAGAACCTGCTGCGTATTGCGGATGCCGGCACGACCTTTGAAAGTGCCCTGAAGACGGCGGACAAGGTCCTGTCCCTCGGCGTGCGCTGCATTACCGATCTCATCCTGCGCGAAGGCCTGGTCAATCTCGACTTCGCCGATGTGCGTTACGTCATGAAGAATGGCGGACGCGCGCTTATGGGCACGGCGCAGGCCAAGGGTCCAAAACGCGCTTCGGAAGCGGCAGCAGCCGCCATCGCCAACCCGCTGCTCGGCGAACCGTCGCTGAAGGAGGCACGCGGCGCACTTGTGTCGATTTCCGGCGGTAACGACCTGACGCTTTACGAGATCGACGAGGCGATGACGCTTGTGCGCGAGGCAGTCAGCGAAGAGACCGATGTGGTGATGGGCGCGTCCTTCGATCCGACGCTGGACGGCGCTTTCAAGATTTCCGTCGTGGCCACCGGCCTGCGTAACTGAGGTCCCTACCTCGAAGCGGTGCTTTGTACAAAAGCAGCGATGTCACAAATTGAATTATTGAAGCCGTCGCGGGTAATTTTCGTGACGGCTTTTTGTTGTTTTTGAACAATTATTCCGCCATTCGAGGGGCAGGTGCTGCAACGCGGCGTTGATATGGAAAAAATATAATAGTACTCTTTATGTCGACAAGAGGGATTTGGTTATGACGGATATAATTGCTTCTGCCGAGCGTAAGCGTGGCTCCGGCGTGAAGATGGTCTACGATCTGCTGCGCGACGAGATTCTCGATCTGGTTCTGCCACCGGGTAGTCCAATCGATGAGGTGCAGCTTGCCGAGCGGTTCAAGATGTCGCGCACGCCCATTCGCGAAGCGCTGGTGCGGCTCTCGGGCGAGGGGCTGATCGATACGCTGCCGAACCGTTCGACCATGGTGTCGAACATCGATTTCCTCAATATGCATACCTATTTCGATGCGCTGGTGCTGATGTACCGGGTGACGACCCAGCTTGCTGCCCAATATCACCGTCCGGAAGATCTGGCCGGCATCCGCGCCCATAATGCGGAATTTGCCATTGCGGTGGAAGAGCAAGACGCGCTGGCGATGATTTCCACCAATGCGGCCCTGCACCTTTCCATCGCCGAAGCCGGGCGCAACCCCTATTTCACCAGTCTGTTCAAGCGTCTGCTGGATGAGGGACGGCGCATCTTGCGGCTGTATTACCAGTCCTATGATGATCGCCTGCCGAAACGTTTCGTCGACGATCACGATGCGATCATAGCGGCGATCGCCGCGCGCGACACTGTTCTGTCCGAGAAACTGGCCCGCGAGCATGCCGAACAGATCGTGCAGCAGGTGCAGAAACTACTGGTGCGCAATGAGCGGCTGGAAATAAATCTGTAGCTTGTCGATTTCTTGTCGACAAATAAAATACAAGATTGTAATGTCCTTGTTGAAAGGGTGGCGCGGAGGTGCGTCCATTCCCGAAAAACTGTCCCTTAGGAGCTAGTAATGACGGCCAGCATTTTTTCCGGCGTGATTCCCGCCTTGATGACCCCCTGCAAAGATGATCGCACCCCCGATTTCGACGCGCTTGTCCGCAAGGGCAAAGAGCTGATCGCCGATGGCATGTCTGCCGTCGTGTATTGCGGTTCCATGGGCGACTGGCCGCTTCTTTCCGATGAGCAGCGCATGGAAGGCGTGGAACGTCTGGTGAAAGCCGGCATTCCGGTCATCGTCGGCACCGGCGCGGTCAACACGGCATCTGCCGTTGCGCACGCCGCCCATGCCCAGAAGGTTGGCGCAAAGGGCCTGATGGTCATTCCGCGTGTTCTTTCGCGCGGCTCGGTCATCGCTGCCCAGAAGGCGCATTTCAAGGCCATCCTTGCGGCCGCTCCCGAAACGCCCGCTGTCATCTACAACAGCCCCTATTACGGTTTCGCCACCCGCGCCGATCTCTTCTTCGCGCTGCGTGCGGAACACAAGAACCTCGTGGGCTTCAAGGAATTCGGTGGTCCGGCGGATATGCGTTACGCTGCTGAAAACATCACCAGCCGCGATGATGAAGTCACCCTGATGATCGGCGTCGATACTGCCGTTGTCCACGGCTTCGTCAATTGCGGCGCAACCGGCGCGATCACGGGCATCGGCAATGTCCTGCCGAAGGAAGTCATCCATCTCTGCAAGCTGTCGCAGGCCGCCGCCAAGGGCGATGCGGACGCCCGCGCCCGCGCGCTGGAACTGGAGCAGGCGCTCGCCGTCCTCTCCTCCTTCGATGAAGGCCCGGATCTGGTTCTCTATTTCAAGCACATGATGGTGCTGAAGGGCGACAAGGAATATACGCTGCACTTCAACGAGACCGATGCCCTCAGCGACAGCCAGCGCGGTTATGTCGAGGCGCAGTTCAAGCTGTTCAACAGCTGGTACGCCGACTGGAGCAAGCTTCCGGGTGCGGTTCAGGCCTGCAAGGCTGCCTGATTACTTTCTGCAGTGAAAAAGGCCCGCATTTGCGGGCCTTTTTTCGTTTTATGAGGTTCGATAGATATCCTTCGTCATGCCTGATTGGGTTCGGCATGACGAAGGACTGATGTCAGGAGACGGCGTCCATCCCCTGTTCCAGCAGCCGGTCGAGACCGGCGATTTCGGCGGCGGTCAAGGTGATGCCTTCGCTTTCCGATTTGGCGCGTGCAGTGAAGCGGCGGCCGGAGGGCAGGCGGGCACCTTGGCCGATAATGGCGTCGAACAGGATTTCCGCCCGCTGGAAAGGATCGCCCGGACGGCCCTTGGCGAAGGCTTCCGGGGAAAAGGCGACGATAAGCTCGCCATGGAACGGCGCAAGCGTTGTGGTTCCGAGATACTCCAGTACTTCAGGGCTGGTCAGGTCACCAATCATGATACCCGCGAGAAGCTCGATCATGGTGCCGATCGCCGAACCCTTGTGGCCGCCGAACGGAAGCATGGCGCCGGCAAGCGCAGCCTCTGGGTCGGTCGTCGGGTTTCCGTCGGCATCCACGGCCCAGCCTTCAGGCAAAGATTTGCCCGCGCGACGGTGCAGTTCTATCTCGCCGCGCGCCGCAACAGATGTCGCGAAATCAAAGACATAGGGTGAAGTGTTCTTACGGGGCCAACCGAAGGCGAAGGGGTTGGTGCCGAGCAGCGGCTTGGTTCCGCCAGTGGGGGCGACGGTGGAATAGCTCGGGCACATGACCAGACCCGCTAGACCGTTCGCTGTCAGCCCCTCGACTTCCGGCCAGAGCGCCGAGAAATGCGTACAGTCATTGATGACGAGCGCGGCGATGCCGGTGCGTTTCGCCCGCTCCACCAGAACAGGCAGGCCAAGCTCGAAAGCGGGGTTGGCAAAACCGCCATTGGCGCTGACTTTCACGATCGCTGTGCCGTCGTCTGCGGCCACCTCCGGCATCGCATCGGGCTTAACCTTGCCTGCCTTGACGGTGCGCAGGGCGCCTTCGATGCGGTAGATGCCGTGCGATTTGCAGGCGTCGCGCTCACCGGCAACAATAACCCGCGCAAGCGCTCCCGCCTGCACGGCATTGAGCCCCGCCTTGCGGAAAATAGCTTCGACCCGCTGAAAAAGCCCGTCGATGGTCAATGTGGTGTTGTCGCTCATCATAATCCTCCGATATTGGGCTCGCACATTTTGAATACATAAAGTATACAACGGTCATTCTATTGCAACTTGTCTTTTCGGCATTCTGCGTCCGGTGCCCATGCCTGCCACAAGCGCCGGGATGAGAGTAGGGCGGAACTGCCCAACCAGGGCGTCATTTTCACGTGCTCTTCGGTCCCGAATTGCAAGCTCGCTGCCGTAGCACTGTTCGCTGCTGCAAAAATTCTTTTTGTATACTCATTGTATTTTTATGTTGATTTATCGCCTCCATGGGGAAATAGTGACCTCGCCTTCAATGGCAGAGCAATTCTGGGAGCAAATCAACAATGAAAAAATCGGTCATCGTCGCCGGCCTGCTGGCCGCCACTTTCGCTATTACTCCGGCCAAGGCCGACAAGCTTGACGACATCATTTCGTCCGGTACGCTGCGCTGTGCGGTCGTGCTCGACTTCCCGCCCATGGGCGCGCGTGATGACGCCAACAACCCGATCGGCTTCGATGTCGATTATTGCAACGATCTCGCCAAGGCGCTCGGCGTCACGGCTGAAATCGTCGAGACACCTTTCCCGGAACGTATTCCGGCGCTGATGTCCGGCCGCGTCGATGTTGGCGTTGCCTCCACGTCCGATACGCTTGAGCGCGCCAAGACGGTTGGCATGACCGTGCCTTACTTCGCCTTCGAGATGGCAGTCACCGCCAACGACAAGTCCGGCGTCAAGTCCTTTGAGGACATGAAGGGCAAGACCGTCGGCGCGACTGCCGGTACGTTTGAAGCCATTGCGCTCGAAAAGACCGTCAAGGAATGGGGCGTAGGCGAGTTCCGTCCTTACCAGACGCAGGCCGATGTGTTCCTCGCGCTCAGCCAGGGCCAGATCGACGCCACCGTTTCGACCTCGACCGTTGCACAGGCCAACGTCAAGACCGGCAAATTTGCCGGCATCTCGGTGGTTGGCAAGGCACCTTATGACATCGATTATGTCGCTCTCTTCACCAACCGCGATGAATATGGCTTCATCAATTACCTGAACCTGTTCATCAACCAGCAGGTTCGCACCGGCCGTTACGCCGAACTTTACGGAAAATGGGTTGGCGGCGAAGTTCCTTCGCTCACCGTCAACGGCGTCTATCGCTGATCGGAACTTTTCCCAAACGGCGCGGTCGGATCGATCGCGCCGTTGATCGTTTCTGAAAAGGTGAGACGGTTATGTTCAATTATACATTCCACTGGAATCAGGCGCTGAAGGCTTTGCCGCAGTTGCTGGACGGTGCGCTGGTGACGCTGCAGATCGCGGTCCTGTCGATGGTGATCGGTCTTTCCTGCGCCATCGTGCTAACCCTGTTCCGGCTTTCCGGTAACCGGATATTGGGTGCCATTGCCACCGTCTGGGTGGAAATCGCCCGCAACACGCCGGCGCTGTTCCAGATTTACATGGCCCATTTCGGCCTTGGCAATTTCGGCATTCATCTCAGCCCCTATACGGCACTTCTGGCCGGCATCGCCTTCAACAATGCGGGCTATCTTGCGGAGAACTTCCGTGGAGCGCTGAAGGCGATACCGGATACGCAAACGCGCTCCGGCCGTTCGCTCGGCATGACGTCGATGCAGACCTTCCGCCTCATCATCATGCCGCAGATGCTGCCCGTCGCCTTCCTGCCTGCCACCAACCAGATGGTCTGGGCAATCCTGATGACCTCGCTCGGTGTCACCGTCGGCATGAATACGGATCTTGCCGGTGTCACGCAGGCCTTGAACGCCCGTTCGTTCCGCACCTTCGAATTCTTCGCGCTTGCCGCGGTCATCTATTACGTGATCGCCAAGATCGTCACGCTTGCCGCCAGATTGCTGGCCGCTCGTCTGTTTCGTTACTGAGAGAGGTGCGCCATGTTTGAAACCGCTCTCACCTGGAGTGATCTTGCCTTCCTTGCCAAGGGCGCGGGGATGACGCTTGCCGTCACCGCCGTTGCCGTGACGGCTGGCACCCTCATGGGTATCATCTTCGGTGTCATCCGCTTCCAGCTCGGGGCCTATTGGTCGCTGCCGCTGACCTTCGTGCTGGATGTTTTCCGCTCCGTGCCGCTCCTCATCCAGCTGGTGCTTGGCAATGCCTTCCAGTCGATCGCCAAGCTCGGCTGGCCGCCATTTACCACCTCATGCGTGGTTCTGTCGCTTTATACGGCGGCCTACTGCACCGAGATCGTGCGTGGCGGCATCGAAGCGGTGCCGTCGAACACGCGCCGTGCCTGCCGTTCGCTCGGCATGACCTGGTCGCAGGACATGCGCTACATCGTGCTGCCGCTTGCAACTCGCGTGTCGTTGCCCGCCTGGATCGGCCTGACACTTGGCGTCATGAAGGATTCGGCGCTCGTGCTGTGGCTCGGACTTATCGAGCTTCTGCGTGCCTCGCAGATCCTCGTCACCCGCCTGCAGGAACCGCTGACCATTCTCATGATCTGCGGCGCCATCTATTTCCTTATCAGCTTCCCCATCGCCCGTTTCGGCGGGTATCTCGAAAGACGGTGGTCCCCCAATGATTGAGATCGAAAACGTCCGCAAATCCTTCGGCCCGCTGGAGGTTCTGAAAGGGATCAACCTGACGGTCAACAACGGCGAGGTCGTCACTATCATCGGTGGTTCCGGCTCCGGCAAGTCGACGCTGCTGACCTGCATCAACGGCCTGGAGCCGATCGATAGCGGCAAGATCGTCATCGACGGCACCGAGGTTCATGCCAAATCGACCGACCTCAACAAGCTGCGTCGCAAGGTCGGCATCGTCTTCCAGCAATGGAATGCCTTTCCGCATCTGACGGTGCTTGAAAACGTCATGCTGGCGCCGCGCAAGGTGCTTGGCATTTCGAAAGAGCAGGCCGAGGAAATCGCGGTCAAGCAACTGACCCATGTCGGTCTTGCCGAAAAGCTGAAGGTCTATCCGAACCGCATGTCTGGCGGTCAGCAGCAGCGTATGGCGATTGCCCGCGCTCTTGCCATGTCGCCGGAATATATGCTGTTCGACGAAGTCACCTCAGCGCTCGATCCGATGCTGGTGGGCGAAGTGCTCGATACGCTGAAAATGCTGGCCGACGAGGGCATGACGATGATCTGCGTCACCCATGAAATGGCCTTCGCCCGCGATGTGTCGAACCGTGTCGCCTTTTTCCATCAGGGCGTGATGGCGGAAATCGGCACGCCGGATCAGCTTTTCGGCGCGCCGCAGCACCCCGAGACGCAGAAATTCCTGTCGAGCGTGCGGTAATGTCTGCAAACAATGTCATCGTCATAGGGGCCGGCGTTGTCGGCCTCTCGGCAGCTATTGCCGCGCAGGGACGCGGCCTTTCGGTCACGGTTATCGATCGCGAAGGCCCGGCGGCCGGCGCTTCCGCCGGTAACGCCGGTGCCTTCGCCTTCACCGATATCCTGCCGCTCGCATCCCCCGGCATTCTCTGGAAAGCGCCAAAGTGGCTTCTCGACCCGCTCGGGCCGCTCAGCGTACCGCCTGCCTATGCGCTGAAGATTGCACCATGGATGTTCCGGTTCTGGCGCGCCTGTGCCGCCTCGAAGGTTGAACATTCCACCGCCGCCCAGACGGCGCTGATGGACCTGTCGAAATCTGAACTTGAGCCGTTTCTCAGGAGAACCGACACGATTGCCATGCTGCGCAAGGAGGGCAATCTCCAGGTCTATGAAAGCGAAGCCGAATTCGAAGGCTCGCTTGCCGGCTGGAAGGCGCGCGAGCGTCATGGCATCGAGTTCCGGCACCTCAATGCCGAGCAGATGGCCGAGATACAGCCCGGCATCGCACCGCGTTTCACCTGCGGCACCTTCACGCCCGGCTGGCATTCCATCGCCGACCCGAAGCTCTATACGCTGGCTCTTGCCGAGCATTTCCGCAGCATCGGCGGTCGTATCGAACGTCTCGACATCGCAGCGCTCAGGCCGCTGGAAGACGGTGTGGAAGTGGTGAGCCATGACGGGCGCACTCGCAAGGCCGGCAAGGTGGTGCTGGCGGCGGGCGCATTTTCGCATCGCATTGCCCGTTCGCTTGGGGAAAAAATTCCGCTGGAAACGGAACGGGGGTATAATACCACCCTGCCTTCAGGCGCCTTCGATCTGCGCACGCAGGTGACCTTCGGCGGTCATGGTTTCGTTGTCACGCGGCTTTCGACCGGCATTCGCGTCGGCGGTGCAGTGGAGCTGGGCGGGCTCGAGCTTCCGGCCAATTTCGCCCGCTCCGAGGCGCTTCTCGCCAAGGCGGCAAGTTTTCTGCCAGGCCTGAAAACCGAAGGCGGCAAGCAATGGATGGGTTTTCGCCCGTCGCTGCCCGACAGCCTGCCGGCGATTGGTGCGGCGCGCCACACGGCGCGGGTGGTCTATGCTTTCGGTCACGGCCATCTGGGGCTGACGCAATCGGCCGGCACGGCCCGTATCGTCGCCGATCTACTGACGGGGCAAAAACCCGCCATCGATACAAGGGCATTTTCGCCACAACGTTTCTAGAGAATTTTGGCTTTTCTCCGATACGCAAAAATTCTCTAGTTTTTTTTACGCATTTTCCAGACGCAAAACCGCTACGCACTTTTACTGGAAATGCTTTTGGGGAGATTTTCGATGTCTTCTTCCGGTTCGACAACAGCCGTTCCTCAGGCGCGCAGCATCCTGCCGGGCGCGGCTGAAGGCGTGGTGATCGCCACGACAGAGGCGCTGAGTTTCTGGGGCGGTGTCGATCCCGCCACCGGCAAGGTGATTGACGTGCACCACCCGCTGCATGGCGTCTGTCTCACCGGCGGTGTGCTGTTCATGCCGTCAAGCCGTGGCTCCTGCACCGGTTCGGGCGTTTTGCTCGATCTCATCCTGACGGGCCGCGCACCCTCAGCGCTTGTCTTCTGCGAGGCCGAAGACGTGCTGACGCTCGGCGCGCTGATCGCTTCGGAAATGTTCGGCAAGCCTTTGCCGGTAGTGCGCCTGGACGCGGAGAATTTCGAGCGGCTCTCCCAAGCCTCTCATGTGCGTATCGATGAAAATACCATTGAGGCTGACGGCGTTTCCCTCGCGATCGCGCCGCCTGCGACGACGCATCTCGATCTCAAGAATGACGACAGTGCAATGCTCGAGGGCCGCGACGGCATTGCCGTGCAGCAGGCCATGCGCATCATTGTCGCCATGGCCGCCCAGCAGGGGGCGTCAGCGCTCGTTGATGTTACGCAGGGTCATATTGACGGCTGCATTTATGCCAGCCCCGCCAATCTCACCTTTGCAGAGAAGATGGCGGAGATGGGCGCAAGCGTGCGCGTGCCGACGACCATGAACGCCATCTCGGTGGACAAGGCGCATTGGCGCGCGCAGGGCGTGCCGGAGGATTTCGGCGATCCCGCCGCAAGGCTGGCAGATGCCTATGTACGCATGGGCTGTCGCCCCACCTTCACCTGTTCGCCATATCTGCTCGACAGCGCGCCGCAGGCCGGCGACATGATCGCCTGGGCCGAATCGAATGCCGTGATTTTCGCAAATACGGTTCTCGGCGCACGCACGGCTAAACATCCGGATTTTCTCGATCTCTGCATTGCCTTGACGGGCAGGGCGCCATTGTCCGGCGTCTATCTTGAGGAAAACCGCCGACCGCAACGCATTGTCGATGTCGCTTTGCCTGAGGATATCAATGACGCCTTCTGGCCGCTCATCGGTTATCTCGCTGGCAAGGCAGCCCCCGATTGCATTCCGCTTCTGCGCGGTCTTGGCGCAGCAAAGCCTTCTCGGGATGATCTGAAGGCGCTCTGCGCCGCTTTCGGCACCACGTCTGCGGCTCCCATGCTGCATATCGAGGGCGTCACCCCGGAAGCGGGACTGGAGCCGGTCGAAACGGCGGAAACCGTCACAGTTTCGCTTGCTGATATGGCCGCAGGCTGGTCGCTTCTGAATGAGGGACCAGAGGATGTGCAACTGGTTGCCATCGGCAGCCCGCATGCCTCGCTGGAGGAATGCCGCGCGCTGGCGTCCGCCTTCAACGGACGCAGGCGTGATGCAAATGTTGCCGTCATCGTCACTGCCGGACAGCAGGTCATCGACGCAGCAGAACGGGACGGCACCCTGCAAAGCCTGCATGACAGCGGCGTCCAGGTACTGCCTGATCTGTGCTGGTGCTCGATTTCCGAACCGGTCTTTCCGACCAGGACGCGGGCGCTGATGACCAATTCGGGCAAGTACGCCCACTACGGTCCTGGCCTCAGCGGCCGGGCGGTGCGTTTCGGCAGCCTTGCCGACTGTGTTGAAAGCGCACTGACCGGTCGTGCTATTTCCCGTCTTCCATCCTGGCTTTCCTGAGGAGCACAAAATGCGCAGTATCAAGACAGTTCACGTCATCTCCGCCCATGCGGAAGGCGAGGTGGGTGATGTGATCGTGGGCGGCGTCAGGCCGCCGCCGGGCGAGACGATCTGGGAACAGAGCCGTTTCATCGCCCGCGATGAGACCCTGCGCAATTTCGTGCTCAACGAGCCGCGCGGTGGCGTGTTCCGCCACGTCAATCTTCTGGTGCCGCCAAAACATCCTGACGCGGATGCTGCCTTCATCATCATGGAGCCGGAAGATACCCCGCCCATGTCGGGCTCCAACTCCATCTGCGTTTCCACCGTGCTTCTGGATGGCGGTATCGTGCCAATGCAGGAGCCGGAAACCCATATGCTGCTTGAAGCGCCGGGCGGGCTTGTGAAGGTGCGTGCCGAATGCCGCAATGGCAAGGCCGAACGCATTTTCGTGCAGAACCTGCCGAGCTTTGCCGCGAAGCTCGATGTAGAGCTTGAGGTCGAGGGTCTCGGTACGTTGAAGGTGGATACGGCCTATGGCGGCGACAGTTTCGTCATCGTCGACGCCGAGGCGATGGGCTTCAGCCTGAAGCCGGACGAAGCGCATGAGATTGCCCGTCTCGGCGTGCGCATCACCAATGCGGCCAACAAGGCTCTGGGTTTCGAGCATCCCGAAAACCCGGATTGGCGTCATTTTTCCTTCTGCCTGTTTGCGGGCAAGGTGGAGCGCACCGCTGAGGGCCTGCGGGCAGGTGCCGCCGTTGCCATCCAGCCGGGCAAGGTGGATCGCTCACCGACCGGTACGGCGCTTTCGGCCCGCATGGCGGTGCTGCATGCACGCGGTGAGATGAAAGAAGGCCAGACGCTGACGGCCGTGTCGCTCATCGGTTCCACCTTTACCGGTCGCATTCTGGGAACGACAACGGTGGGCGACCGCCCGGCCATCCTGCCGGAAATTTCCGGCCGCGGCTGGATCACCGGCATTCACCAGCACATGCTTGATCCTTCCGATCCGTGGCCGGAAGGATATCGTCTGACGGACACTTGGGGCGCTCGATAAGGACGATACACCGTACTTCCCTCATCCCTGTGACCAGCACAGGGATGAGGGAGGGAACGCCTCACCCGCCCACCCGCTTCGTCGTCTCGCGCACGATCAACTCGAACCCGACATCCACCCGCGCACCTTCGGGAACGGCAGCGCCTTTTTCCGCTTCCAATATGGAAAGCAGCAATTCGCCCGCTTTGCGGCCGATCATCTGGGCGTCTACACGGATCGTTGAAATCGCCGGATAACATTGCCGGCCGATGTCGAAATCGCCGAAGCCGAGGATGGAAATCTGTTCGGGAACGCGAATGCCGCGACGATGACACTCCATCAGTGCGCCGACGGCGGAAATATCGGAGACCGCGAAAATGCCTTCGACATCCGGCGCCTTCGCCAGCAACGAGCCGAGCGTTTTGGCCCCATGGTCGTAGGAGACTGGGGCGCTGCCCTCGCGGATGATAAGGTCGTCGGCAATGCCGGCTTCGCGAAGTGCAGCACCAAAACCGAGCAGACGGCTTTCGCCGCGCCAGTCTTTTACATCGCCATCCGCACGCGATCCCAGTGCGCCAATTCTCTTAAATCCAAGCGATATTAAATATTTGGCGGCGTTTCTTCCCACTTCGTAGTTGGAAAAGCCTACCGCATGGTCGATGGGATGTTCGGGAACGTCCCAGATTTCGACAATCGGGATGCCGGCGCGCATCAAAACTTCGCTCGCCATCTTGGTATGCACCGTTCCGGCAACGACTATGGCGTCGGGCCGGCGCTCCATCATGGTGCGGATGACGCGCTCCTCCTCCTGGAGATCGTACATGGTATAGCCGATCAGCAGTTGATAGTCGGCGGCGCGCAGAGCATTGGCGAGCCCCTGTGCGCTGTCGGCGAAGTTGGAGTTAGTGAGCGTCGGCAGGATGGCTGTGATGAAATTGGTGCGCCGGGAAGACAGCGAACCGGCGATTCTATCTGGAACATAGCCCAGCTTCTCGATGGCCTTCATCACCTTCTGGCGCGTGTCCTCAGACACCAGCGCCGGATCGGCCAGCACCCGCGAAACGGTCATCTTGGAGACGCCCGCGAGTTTCGAGACGTCGCTCATGGTTGCTTTTTTTGACGTGACTAACGCTGCGGCCAAGGGCGTGCGCTCCACCAAAGCATGTCTCCCTGAATTAGAACCGGTTCAGGACAAGACATACACGAAGATATCAAGGGAAAGCACGCCGCATGATTGCAGATCGGTGCGGCGTGCACCGGATTTATGCGATGCGACGGTAGACGAGGTGATAGAAACGCCCGTCGCACATGCTCATCATCTCGTCCGTCAGCACCCGGCCTTCCAGTCTGACCGGCGAAACCAGCGCTTCTTCCACAGCCTCAATCGACGGATAGTCGATTTCCTGCACCATAATGATGGCCGCCGCGTCCGGGTCCGTACGCTCGGTGCGCATGACGCGCACGGCCTGCGCGTTCGGCATGCGTTTCCAGACCGGCAGAAGCTTTTCCTCGACAATGCGGAAAAACTCCTCCTCCCGACCGGCGTGGATCTTGCCTTCAAAAATTGCCGAGCGTGTATACATGGTTCCCTCCCGAATGAATGCCCGATGCAACAGTTCTGTAGATCGGACTTGCAATGATACCGATAACATGCATTATTGATCCTGCCAAGAACGCGAAATGGTGTCGACCAGAGGAAAATCGATAACCAGCCAAAATCATTGAATTTCATAGGGAATTCTAACAGTTTTGGATCTTCGCGTATTCTTGGGAGGAGTTTTTTGCAAATCGGGTTGAAATGTTATCGAGAACATTTTTCGGTTTGCGCAAAGGCCGCTGTTCCCGTGCGGACGGCAAATAAAGGGTTGGAGGAGAAACCATGAGCATTTCCAGATTTTTGAAGAACATGACCGTCGCAGTCGGTGTTGCCGCAGCAACGCTTGCCGCGACCACTTCGGCCCATGCCGTCTCGCTCAGCGAGATCACCGCGCGCGGCAAGGTCAAGATCGGCGTTCTCACCGGCGCGCCGCCGATGGGTATGGTGGATGAGAAGGGCAATCCTTCCGGATATGACGTTGATGTCGCCAATCTGATCGGCTCTTACCTGTCGCTGCCGGTCGAACTGGTGCCGCTGACGCCGCCGGCCCGCATTCCGGCGCTCCAGACCGGCAAGGTCGATTTCCTTGTCGCGACGCTCGCCCCGACCGGTGAACGCGCCAAGACCGTCATGTTCACGCAGCCCTACAGCGCCTTCAACATGGACATCATCTCCGGCAAGGACCAGAAATTCGAAAATCTTGATAGCCTCAAGGGCAAGCGCGTTTCGGTCAATCGCGGTTCCTCGCAGGAAACCGCGCTGCGCAAGGCCAATGTCGAAGGTCTCGAAATCGTCGTCTACGAAGACGATTCCACCAGCGCCCAGGCTCTGCTTGCCGGTCAGGTGGATGCCGTCGCCCTGCCGTCCACGGTGGGTGAGGCGATCATCAAGCAGCGTCCGGAAGCCGGTCTGCAGGTCGGTTTCACCTTCTTCCAGCAGGGCAATTCCATGGCGACGAAGATTGAGGATTTCGAGCTGCGTCAGTGGCTGAACACCTCCATCTATCTCATGAAGATGTCGGGCGATCTCGACCGCATCTCGGTGAAGTGGACCGGCCGTCCGCTGCCGCAACTGCCAAGCTTCTGATTGAGCCATTCAACGCGCCCGCCGGGAGAAATTCCGGCGGGCCGGGAAATGTCCACGGAGTGACGCATGTCCTATACATTTCAATTCGGCGCACTTGCCCAATATCAGAACGAATTGTTGAGCGGCATATGGCTGACGATCAAGCTATCGGTCCTCTCCATCGTGCTCGGTTGCGCTTTCGGCATTCTTTTAGCCTCGCTGCGTTCCATCAATGGCGGCATCGTCCGCATCATCGTGGACGGCTATGTTGAGGTGATCCGCAACACACCATTTCTGGTGCAGCTTTTCATCGTCTATTTCGGTCTGCCGGGGCTCGGCTTTCGCGTTGGAGCCGATACGGCAGCGCTGATCGGCATGACGATCAATCTTGCCGCCTATTCCACGGAAATCATCCGCGCCGGCATCGAGGCGGTGCACAAGTCGCAGATCGAGGCGGGCGAGGCTCTGGGCTTCACCAAATATCAGATCTATCGTCATGTCATCATCGTGCCTGCCATCGCCAAGGTCTATCCGTCGCTGTGCAGCCAGTTCGTGCTGATGATGCTGGCATCGAGCATATGTTCGGCCATCTCCACGCATGAGCTTGCGGCCGCCGCTGCCTTCGTGGAATCGCAGACCTATCGCTCCTTCGAGGTCTATATCGTCGTCACGCTCATCTATCTTGCGCTGGCGCTCAGCCTGCGGCTCATCCTTGCCCTTGTCGGCATGTGGCTGTTCGGCCGCCGCGTGGCGCGCAAGACGATGACCGCCTTGCCGGAGGTGCAGTCATGACACTCAGAACTTTCGGCTGGAACGAGTTCGGCTTCCTGCTCACCGCTCTGCAATGGACCGTGCTTCTGACGATCATTGCGCTCATCGGCGGCGGCCTCGTCGGTTTCTTCGTGGCGCTTGCCCGCACCTCGGATCTGAAGGCGCTGCGTATCGCTGCCGGCACCTATATCCAGGTCATCCAGGGCATTCCGGTGCTGATGATCCTGTTCCTGTCCTATTACGGCCTAAGCCTTGCCGGACTTGAACTGCCACCGCTGATTGCCGCCGGCGCATCGATGACGATCTATACGTCGGGTTATCTCGCCGAAATCTGGCGCGGCTGCATCCAGGCGGTGCCGAAGCAGCAATGGGAGGCGTCGGAGTCGCTGGCTCTCACCCGCGCCCAGCAATATCGCTACGTCATCCTGCCGCAGGCGATCCGCATTTCCCTGCCGCCGACCGTCGGTTTTGCCGTTCAGGTCGTCAAGAATACGTCCATCGCATCGATCATCGGTTTCGTCGAACTGGCGAGAGCGGGGCAGCTTATCAACAATGCCACGTTCCAGCCGTTCCGCGTCTTCGTCGCGGTGGCCGTGCTTTATTTCATCGTCTGCTACCCGTTGTCCCAGCTATCTCGTTGGCTGGAAAGGAGGCTTCATGCCGGAAGTAATCGTTGAAAACGTTCACAAGAGCTTTGGCGCTCTGGAAGTCCTCAAAGGCGTGTCGCTGACGGTCGGCCGTGGTGAAGTTTTCGCCCTCATCGGCCGCTCCGGCTCGGGCAAGAGCACGCTGCTGCGCTGCATGAACGGGTTGGAGAAGATCAATTCGGGCCGCATCGAAATCGCCGGCCATGCGCTGGGCGGAGATGCCACTGCGCTGCGCAAGCTGCGCACCGATGTCGGTATCGTGTTCCAGAGCTACAATCTTTTCCCGCATCTGACGGTCGGCGAAAACATCATGCTCGCTCCGCGTATCGTCAAGGACGTGGCAAAGTCGGAAACGAAGGACATTGCCCGCGAGGTTCTGCAACTCGTCGGCCTGTCGGAGAAATTCGATTCCTATCCCGACCAGCTTTCCGGCGGACAGCAGCAGCGTGTGGCGATTGCCCGTTCGCTTGCCATGCGGCCGAAGGTGATGCTGTTCGACGAGGTTACCTCTGCACTCGATCCCGAACTGACGGAGGAAGTGCTGACGGTCATGGAAAACCTCGCCAAGGGCGGCATGACCATGATCCTTGTTACCCATGAAATGGCCTTTGCACGCCGTGTGGCGACCGAAACCATCTTCATGCACAAGGGTAAGATCTGGGAACAGGGCCGCTCGGCAGAACTCTTCGCCAATCCGCAAACACCTGAACTCCGGCAATTCGTCAAGGCCGATGTGAAATAGCGCCTGATCCACAAGGACATATCCATGACTACTGAAATCGTACAACTGTGCCCGCTGATCCCGGCACTGGAACAAGAACTCGCGCAGCGCTTCACTGTTCATCGCCTGTTTGAGGCGGCAGACAAGGCGGCGTTCCTTTCTGAAAAGGGTGCTGCAATCCGCGGCGTCGTCACCGGTGGCCATATCGGCCTTCCGGCGGATATCGGCGCCGCACTCCCCAATCTCGAGATCGTCGCCATCAACGGCGTCGGTTTCGACAAGGTGGATCTGGCGGAAGCCAAGCGACGCGGTTTCCGCGTTTCCAACACACCGGATGTTCTGACGGCGGATGTCGCTGACCTCGCGCTCGGTCTTGTTCTGGCGCAGGCGCGCAAGCTGCCGCAGGCTGACCAGCATGTGCGCACGGGGCAATGGCTGAAGGGTGATATGGGTCTTTCCACCCGTGTGGCCGGCCGCCGCTACGGCATTTTTGGCCTCGGCCGCATCGGTCAGGCGATCGCCAAAAGACTGGAAGGCTTTGATGCGCGCATTTCCTACACCGCCAGAAACCGTCGCGATGTTCCCTATGATTATCACGACAGCATCGAAGCGCTGGCCGCCAATTGCGACGTGCTGATCATCGCCGCCGCCGCCACCGCCGAAACGCGTCATATCGTCAATGCGGATGTGCTGAAGGCTCTCGGTCCCCAGGGTGTGCTCGTTAACGTGGCGCGTGGTTCGCTTGTGGATGAAAAGGCACTGGTCGAGGCGCTCTCGAGTGGCACGATCGGTGGCGCAGCGCTTGACGTCTTTGAAGATGAGCCACGTGTGCCGGAGGCGCTTTTCACCTTCGAAAACGTCACGCTCGCGCCGCATATCGGCAGCGGCACGCACCAGACCCGGCGCGCCATGGCCGATCTGGTTCTCGCCAATCTCGACGCGCATTTTGCCGGTAAAGAGCTCCCCACACCTGTCGTGTGATGGATAAGCAATTGACGGTTGCAGTCAAACGCTGCAGCCGTTGCAGCTCATGAGATTGGCTACGAAGTCCTGCAGCTCACGGTTCAGTGCTATGAAGTATTGAATGGGAAACGCTTGTTTCACGGCGCAGATGCGCCGTGGCTCAATGCGGGCTCAAGGCCGGTATGTTGCAGGAGAGGTTTTGCCTTTGCCGACAATCTGATCGCGCGGTATTTGTCGCGCCATTTCGCTTCAATCCCCCGCCGCCGTTCATATTTATATAATATGTATAATCCTACTATTCTGCTTCCTTATACAGTAACGAGGCGGATAGTTGCGTTCCAAAGGCCAGAAGTCACGCTTGCAGAACCGGCCGCCGCGGACGAAGTCCGATGCGCCGCCATCCGACCGGCATGCGCTGCTTGAAGCGATGATCGATCATGTGCCGGATTTCATCTACGCCAAGGACCTGGAAGGCCGCTTTCTCTTCGCCAACCGTGCCATCGTCACCGAAAACGGCTTCGACACAGTCGAGGAACTGATCGGTCTCACCGATTACGATATTAACGGCGATGCGGCGCAGCGTGCCGGCATTCCAGAGACCGAGGCGCGGGTGATGCGCACGGGAGAGCCGGATCTCGGTTTTGAGGAACGCGCAATGCGCGGCGATATCGACCGCTGGCTGATGATGTCGCGCGTGCCGCTTAAGGACAAGAACGGCGCGATCATCGGTGTGGTTGGTGCATCCAGGGATATTACCCAGAAGAAAGCCTCGGAGCGACTGCTCCAGGCGCAGGCGCATATTCTCGAAATGATTGTTGGGGCGGCGCGTATCGAGGATTTTCTCGAAGAATTCGTGAAGGCCATCGAAAACCTCGCTACGGGTCTTGCCTGCGCTGTTCGCGTGTTCGATGCCGCGGCCGGCGAACCCTCAGTCTATGCCTCACCGGCGCTTTCACAGCATGCGGGGGTGACAGCACTCATCTCCAGCGTCAGCGATCCCGAAAGCCTGACCTATCCCGCCGGTAATGTGGCCTTCAGTTTCGATATTCCCGCCAGCGAAGGCAATGCGCACGGTTTCGTGTGGTGCATGTTGGCGGGCCGCAAACCGGATGCGGGGCTTCTGGAGTTCATCGCCGCCGCCGCGCGCATGGCGGGTCTTGCGATCGATCGCAAACGGGCGGCGGAACATATCGCGTTTCTTGCCGATCACGACATGCTGACACGGCTGCCCAATCGCCGCTTTCTGGATACGAGACTGCCGGAGATACTGGCAGCATCGGCAAAAGCGAAGCGGCATGTCGGCATCGGCTTTCTTGATCTCGATAATTTCAAGCAGATCAACGATACGCTCGGCCACAGCGTTGGCGATGCTTTGTTGTCCAAAACGGCTGAGCGCATCTCGCGCAGTCTCGGTCGAAACGATCTGGTGCTGCGGGTGGGCGGGGATGAGTTCGTCATCATCCTGCATAAGCACAAGGACGATTTCGAAAGCCGCCTGCAACATATCCGGGCTGCGGTCTCGCAGCCGCTGCGCCTTGGCAACTACGATATCAAGGTCACATGCAGCATTGGCATGGCATTTTTCCCGGAGCACGGGGAAACCACGGCGGAAATTGTCGCTGCGGCCGATCTTGCGATGTATGAGGCCAAGCATAGCGGGCGAGATGGCATTGCAACCTTCACGCCGCGCATGGCGGATGATCTGAGAAAGAAGTTCACCCGCATCGAGGAATTGCGCAAGGCGGTGGAAAGGGACGAATTCGTTCTACACTATCAGCCGCAGGTCGACCTTCTGACCGGTCGCATCAGCGGCGTGGAGGCGCTGGTGCGCTGGCAGCACCCGGTGGAAGGTCTGCTCGGCCCCGCGGAATTCATCGGCCTTGCGGAAGAAACCGGCCTGATCGTGGAACTTGGGGAAAGCGTTCTGAAGAAAGCCTGTCTTCAGGCGCAGGCATGGTGCAATGCCGGGCTGCCGCCCGTCAAAATGGCGGTCAATATTTCACCCAGGCAATTTCAGGGCGGCCTTGTGGAGCAGATCAGGTCTGCGCTCACGCAATCCGGCCTTGCACCGTCTCTGTTGGAAATTGAGATCACCGAAACCCTCATCATTCAGGATGTGGAAACATCCGTGCGGATCATGCGCGTCATCAAGGAGATGGGCGTCAGCCTGGCACTGGATGATTTCGGCATTGGTTATTCCTGTCTCGGCATGCTCAAGACCTTCCCCCTGTCGTGCATGAAGATAGATCGGTCGTTCCTCACCCATCTGCCGGAAAAAACCAAGGACAGCGCCATCGTCTCCATCATGATCCAGCTTGCGGGGTCTCTGGGCATCGATGTCATTGCCGAGGGCGTCGAGACCGGCGAGCAGGCAGCGTTTCTGCGCGCTGCCGGCTGCCCCTATGGTCAGGGTTATTACTTCAGCCGCCCGGTGCAGGCGGATGCGATCGAGGCAATGTTGGGGACTATGATGACTTTCCCCGCTGGTCTATCGAACGACAGGCAATAATTCCCACCTCGGTGGCCTGCCTCTAACCGGATTCGCCGGGCGCGAATTGGCGGAAGGCACGTTGCGCTGTCTTTGCCGCATAGTGTCGGGAGGGAGTGCGGCTATATCACCCGTCTTGCGACCCCACGCGGCATTAAAAGCCCGCATCCCCTCATCTTCATCCATGAAACTTGATGCCTTTCCCAAGCGATTGCGGGATTGGGCGCAAGTTTGCTCTAGTATTATAATTCAAAAATATTAGAAATAATTTGCGCTATAACTAAGTAATAAATATCGAAATCACCAAATAAAACATTTATGTATTATATATTAATCTGTTAATTTGTTGTATTTTTACTACGTGATTTGAATGTATTCTATAAGTGTATTTGTATTCTTTAGATTTGAATTGCGAGTCTCCCGTAATTTCTGCCATTTGCTGAATCAGCGCAGAGAAGCGGGCGGCAGGGAAAAGACCAGCCCTCGGTTTTGCGCATTCGTTGAAAAATTTTTGACTGGAGATTAAAAATGAACATCAAGAGCCTCCTCATCGGCTCCGCTGCCGCTCTCGCAGCAGTATCCGGCGCACAGGCCGCTGACGCTATCGTCGCTGCCGAACCCGAGCCCATGGAATATGTTCGCGTCTGCGACGCCTTCGGCACCGGCTTCTTCTACATCCCCGGCACCGAAACCTGCCTGAAGTTCCAGGGCTACGTTCGCTTCCAGACCGACTTCGGCCGTGACAAGGCTGGCAAGTCTGATTGGGACGCATTCACGCGCGCCCAGTTCGAAGTTGACACCCGTACCGACACTGAACTCGGCGCTCTGCGTGGCTTCATCGGCCTGCGTGGTGATGCTGATACCGGTTCTGCCGCTGCTTCCACCACTTCTGGTTCCAGCGACAAGGGATCCGCAGTTTTCGTTCATCAGGCCTTTATCGAAATCGCCGGCCTGAAGGTCGGTAAGTTCCTGAGCTGGTGGGATGATGGTCTCTCCGGTGAAACGGACGATGTGGCGACCAACGCTTTGTTCAATTCCGTTCGTTACAGCTATGAAGCGGGTTCTTTCTGGGCTGGTGTCTCGGTTGACGAACTCGAAGGTATCGCGGTCGGCACGTTTAACAAGAACAACAACACAAGTAACAATGTCGGCGTCGTTGTTGGCGCTGGCGCGAAGATCGATAGCGTCTCTCTTCAGCTCATCGGTGGTTATGACACTGACCGCGAAAACGGCTCTGTTCGCCTGATCGCAACAGCTGGTGTTGGTCCTGGCACGTTTGGCCTGTCTGGTATTTGGGCTTCCGGCGCAAACGCTTACTACAATGCTTCCGAGTGGGCTGTTGCTGCCGAATACGCCATCAACGCAACCGACAAGCTGAAGATCACCCCCGGCTTTCAGTACTACAGTGGCTACGGCCTCGTCTCGTTCGACAAATTCTCGAACAACGACGCCTGGAAGGCTGGCCTGACGGTTGACTACAAGATCACGGACGGCCTCTCGGCAAAGGTTGCTGCAAACTACCTCGACGTCGACACCAAGCCTGAAGCCTGGACCGGTTTCGTTCGCCTGCAGCGCGCATTCTAATAGCCATAAGAAAAAAGCCCAAACCGGGTTAGATGACTCAGATCCACCCCGCTCTTGAGCGGGTGAGTGCTAGCTCCAGTCAAAGTTCCTGACATGATGTCAGGTTTGCTCCCCGGACCCCTCCAGGCCGGGGAGATTTTGTTTTGAGGAAAGTTCCGTCAGATTTTTGTCAACAATGTCGTTGCGGGCATTTGCGGGCGGGTCGCTGGGTTGGCGGGTTGCCGGTCCTGGAGATCAGGTTGCGCTATCGCTCGCCAGGCATTGGTACCGGCGGCTGGGGAGGGTGGACCGGTTCTTCGAAGGTTCGCAGCAAACGGCCCCAGCCCGGATTATGCATATGCGCTTCAAGACCCGCGCGGGCGGCGAGTGCCAGTGCCTCTTCCTGTCCAAAGGAGAGAGCCGCATCGACGTCGGTCGTCAGAACACGGCCGTTTTCCATCAGCATCTTGCCATCGACGAAAACGGTGTCGACATCGCTTCCCAGAACCTGATGCACGAGACGGTGCACCGGCATCCACATTGGCATCAGATGTGGCTTGCGCATATCGATGACGACGACATCGGCCTTTTTGCCAATTTCGAGCGAGCCGATTTCATCTTCCATGCCGATGGCGTGGGCGGCGTCGATGGTGATCATTTCGAATATCTTGCCCGGCGGCAACAGGTAGCGATCGTGATTGTGCAGCAGATGTTGCGTGAACTGCGCAAGTCGGGCGGTCTGGAGCATATCGAAGTGACGGCTGGGTGCTGCGCCGTCGGTGGTGATGGCTACTCGAATCCCCTTGGACATCATTTCCATGATCGGCGTTGAGCGGCCCGGCGGGGCGTGGGTCACGCGCGTGCCGGTTTCCGCCAGAATGTCGATTTCTTCATGCGAGATGCCCCAGCAATGCTGGAGGTGGATATCCGGGCCGAGAAGCGCATTTTCCTTATCCTGAAACGCCATGCGGATTTGCCCCGCAAATGCATCCGAATGTAGCCTGACGCCCATTTTTCGGGCCGTCTCGCGTATTCGGCGCGCCTGCATGCGGTCGTTTTCCGTTAGTTTCACCGCCTGGTCGGGGCTTGAAGCGTTGGAGGGTTCCACCGAGGGAACGATGGTAAAGGGTGTCAGAAAAACACTGATGCGTCCGTCTGCCGTTCCGTTCAGGGCGTCGATCGTGGCTTCGCTGCCCTCAATCATTTCCTCGAAGCTTACATTGCGGCGCTCCGGAGAGCCGCTTTCCCATCGGGTCACCGGGTGCGGCCAGGGCAGGCCGGAAGGTCCAACGCAGATGATTTCACGAAGCCCGATCTCGTCATAAGCGCGGGCGTGGTTGATGGCAAAGACGGGGTCGTCGGCGCGTGGCATCGAGGTGATGATGCTGGCACCTGTCGTCACGCCGGCGCGAAGCCGCTCGATGCCGGAGACCAGGCCGTCCGCATACCAGTAATCGCGTGTGACGTAGTGATAGTAGGTCGGCGTCACGACCTTCATCCACATGGCGTTGGTGTCGGCCGCAATGCTGCGGATCAGCGCGTGCCCTGCATGGCCATGGGCGTCAATGAGGCCGGGAATGATGAGTTTTCCCCGGCAATCTATGATCTGCTTGTCGGTGTGACGTGGCGCCAGTTCCGCTGCTGTACCGATGTCGACAATACGGTCGCCCTGAATGGCAAGGCCACAATCCTCGATGATGCGTCTTTCACGATCCACCGTCACCATCGTGCCGTGCAGCAGCAGAAAATTCCCCATTTCGTCCTCTCCCTCATTGAAGCGTAGCTTGTATCCAGAACCTCGCGATTTTGGATACGATAATTGTCAACAATATTATTGACAATACGCCTGTGCGAAACAATACTCCGCCTTGCCCGGCCGGTAGGTCCGCCGGCTATCCAATGATTTATAAAAAGGGGGGATCAAATGTCCCGAATTAGAAGTTTCGTTCTGGCCGCCATGGCTGCCGCCGCCATTGCCGTTCCCGCACACGCAGAAACCTTGCGTTGGGGCGGCCGCGCGGATCTTTACTCGCTTGATCCGTATTCGGTGCCTTCCACCTCCAACCTTGCCTTTCTAAATCACATCTATGAAGGGTTGGTGCGTTACGGGCCGGACTTCAAGATTGAGCCGGCGCTTGCGACGGAGTGGAAACTTGTTGATGAAAAAACATGGCGTTTCACCCTGCGCAAAGGCGTGAAGTTCCACGACGGTGCTGAGTTTACCGCTGACGATGTCGTTGCATCTTTCACGCGCGCTTCGGATGCCACCTCGCCATTGCGCGGCAATATTCCGGTTTTCGCCGGCGTGAAGAAGGTCGATGACTACACCGTCGATCTGAACGTCACCGCGCCCACCTCGCTTTTCCTCAACGACATCACCAATATCTTCATCTTCAGTGCCAAGTGGTTGAAAGATAATAACAGCGAAAAGCCGACCGACTTCGCTTCCAAGGTCGATGGCTACACGACGATGCATACCAACGGCACCGGCCCGTTCAAGCTTGAGAGCCGTGTTCCCGATAGCAAGACGGTTCTTGTCGCCAACGATGCCTGGTGGGATCAGAAAAAACACAATCTCGATCGCATCGAATTCGTGCCGATTGCCTCGGCCGCAACCCGCGTTGCAGCTTTGCTCTCCGGCGAAATCGACCTGATCGATTCCGCACCGATCCAGGATCTGCCGCGTCTGGAATCCTCGCCGAACATCACGGTGAAGAAGCGCACCGAGCTCCGTACGCTGTTCATCGGTTTCAATCGCCGCGAAAAGCTGGAAGACGGCAAGCCCAACCCCTTCAACGATCTTCGCGTTCGCCAGGCATTCGAGGCGTCGATCGATCGTGATCTCATCAACAAGAAGGTCATGCGCGATCTTGCAAGACCGTCCGGCTCGCTTATTGCGCCTGAGATTGCGGGTTACGCCAAGTCGCTTGATACCTACCAGCCTGCCGATCCGGCAAAGGCGCAGAAGCTGCTTGCCGATGCAGGTATGAAGAACCTTGCATTCACCTATACCTGCATGAATGACGAAAGCATCAACGAGGAAGACATCTGCTCCGGCGTTGCCAACATGCTCAAACGCGGAGGTTTCCAGCCGACAATCGACATCGCCCCGCGTTCGGTACAGTCTCCCAAGCGCAATGGTGGCAAGGCCGATGTCTTCAACCTCAGCTGGGCGAACGAGCCCACGCTCGATGCCTTCTCGTTCCTGTCGCAGATCCTGTCGACCCGCAAGGGCGCGATGGGCGTATCCAACTATGGCGGCTGGTCTAACCCCGAGATCGACAAGCTGGTGGATCAGGCAGCACACGAGCAGGACAATACCAAGCGTCTCGCGCTTGAAGAAGCTGCATTGAAAATCGCCAAGGACGAGACGATGCTTGTTCCGCTGCACCAGCAGCCCATCGCCTGGGCCATGCTCGGAAAGGTCAAGAGCGTTGATTTCCGCGCCGACAACAAGCCGCGCCACTGGCTGACGCAGGTCGGCAAGTAATCCGGAATATCAGGGAGGCATTGGGCATTTCGCTGAACGCCTCCCTGAATGCTCCGCTGCCGGTGCAATTGTTGACAATGTTACGGGCGCATGCGGCCCGTACCCCGTCTCTTGCAAAAATGGGCAAACCTGCCTGCCTTTTGGCCACGGGTTTGCATCCGAGAGGTTACAATGCTGGTTTTCATCATCAAGCGTATGGGAAATGCCATTCTGGTCATGCTTTCCGTCGCGCTTATTGCATTTCTCATTTTCAGGCTTGCCGGAGACCCCGTCGAGCTGATGGTGGGGGAGCAGACATCGCAGGAAGATCGCGCCGCGTTGCGTGAGCGTCTTGGTCTTAACGACAGTCTGCCAACGCAATATCTGCGGTTTGTCAAAGATGCCGCCCAGGGCAATTTCGGCGTTTCCTATCGCAACGGCCAGCAGGTGCTGCCGCTGATCGCGGAGCGGTTTCCAGCCACGCTGGAACTGGTTCTGGTGGCCACGATCATATCGCTTGTCGTCGGCCTGCCGCTTGGGGTGCTGACGGCGATCAGGCGCGGAAAGTGGTACACGGAGGGCCTGCAATTCCTGTCGATTGTCGGCGTCTCGCTACCAAGCTTCGTTGTCGGCATTCTGCTTATTCTTGTCTTTTCGGTCAGCCTCGGCTGGGCGCCGGCCTTTGGGCGCGGTGATGTCGTGCAGCTCGGCTGGTGGTCCACCGGCTTGCTCACCTCATCGGGGCGTGCCGCACTCATTCTGCCTGCCATCGCGCTCTCGCTTTACCAGATCACGCTCGTCATGCGTCTGGTCCGCGCCGAGATGCTGGAGGTGCTGCGGTCCGATTTCGTGAAGTTCGCCCGTGCACGCGGCATTCCCCGCTGGCGCATATATTTCCGCCATGCGCTGCGCAACTGTCTTATGCCTGTTGTGACGCTGACGACGATGAATGTCGGTTCGCTCATCGCTTTTGCGCTCATCACCGAGACGGTGTTTCAGTGGCCGGGCATGGGCATGCTGTTCATACAGGCGGTGACGTTTCTCGATATCCCCGTCATGGCGGCCTATCTCTGCATCATTTCCTTCATCTTCGTTGTCCTCAACACGTTCGTCGACATTGCCTATGCGGTGATCGATCCGCGTCTGCGCACTGCGCGCTAACCGAAGGGAGCCGGTTTCATGGCCACAGACCTTCCGCAAACGGCAAAACCTGCCCGCCCGTCGCTCATCAAGCGCATACGCAACAGCGATCTCTACTGGTCGTTCAGCCACAGCAGATCGGCCAAGATCAGCGCGCTGATCCTTGCAGTCCTCATCCTCGCCGCCGTTTTCGCGCCCCTGATCGCACCGCAGAACCCTTATGACGGCGCTTCGCTCGACATGTGGAAGGCCGAACTGCCGCCGGTGTGGCAGGAGGGCGGCGAATGGCCCTATCTGCTCGGCACGGATACGCAAGGGCGCGACATGCTCTCCGCTATCCTCTACGGCACGCGCATATCGATAGTCATCGGTGTTGCCTCGGTGGCGCTTTCCTTGGTCATCGGCATGACTGCCGGGCTTGTGGCCGGTTATTTTGGCGGTTTTGCCGATAATCTCTTGATGCGCATCGGCGATATCACGCTCTCCATTCCGACAATTCTGGTGGCAATTCTCGTCTCCACGGTCGTCAGACAGATGCTCCCGGACAATCTTCGCGAGGTCGGCGCATCTGCCGTGCTCATTCTCGCCATCGCGCTTTCCGCCTGGGTGCAATATGCGCGCACGGTGCGTGCCCAGGCGATTGTCGAAACCGGCAAGGACTATGTGCAGGCAGCGAAGCTGATCGGCGTTCCCGCGCGCCGCATCATGGCAAACCATATTCTGCCCAATACGCTGACGCCGATCATGGTTGCCGCCACGCTCAACTTCGGCATGGCGATCCTGACCGAAGCGACGTTGTCGTTCCTCGGCATCGGCATGCCACCCAGCCAGCCGTCGCTCGGAACGCTGATCCGCATCGGCAACCAGTTCCTGTTTTCCGGTTCCTGGTGGATCGTGTTGTTTCCCGTTTTCCAGCTCTGCCTGCTCGTCGTCACCGTCAACCTTCTGGGTGACTGGCTGCGCGATGCGCTCAATCCGAAACTGAGGTGAGTTCCATGTACGATCTTCTGCTCCGCAACGTCAGGCCCATGGCGGGCGACACCTGCGATATTCTGGTAAGACAGGGAAAGATTGCCGGTTTTGGAAAGTTCGAGGCCGAACCCGGTATGCCGGTCGAGGATGGCAACGGCGCAATCGTCGCGCCCGGTCTCATCGATGCACACACCCATCTCGACAAGACGACATGGGGCATGCCCTGGCATGAGAACAACCGTGCCGCCATCCTGCGCGGACGGATCGATTTCGAGCGCGAGAACCGCACCCAGATCGGTATCGATCCGCACCGCCAGTCCATGCGCCACGCCATCGGCCTTGCTGCAAACGGCGGCACGCATATCCGCAGCCATGTGGATATCGATCCGACCCACGGCCTGAAGCTTGTCGAAGGCATATGGGAAACACGTGAGAAGCTGAAAGGCATCATCGACATAGAGGTCGTTGCCTTCCCGCAGTCCGGCGTCATGGTTATGCCCGGCACGGTGGAGCTGCTGGACGAGGCCTTGAAACAGGGTTGCGAAGTCCTTGGCGGCATCGATCCCTGCGGCATCGATCGCGATCCCAAAGGTCAGCTCGATATCCTCTTTCAACTCGCGGTCAGGCACGGCGTGCCGATCGACATTCATCTGCATGAGGCCGCCGATCTCGGCGCCTTCACGATGGAGCTGATCTTCGAGCGTATTCGTGCCAATGGCATGGAGGGCAAGGTCGCAATCAGCCACGCCTTTGCGCTGGGCATGAATGATTACATCAGGGTCGGCAAGCTGATCGATGAAATCGCCCGGCTCGATGTGGCGATCCTGACGACGGGCGCGCCCTCGGCAACCGTGCCGTCGATCATGCGGTTGAAGGAAGCCGGCGTTCGCGTTGGCGGCGGTTGTGATGGCATTCGCGATACCTGGGGACCTTGGGGCCAGCCGGATATGCTCGACCGGGCCAAGATCATCGGCATGAAGAACGGCTTGCGCTCGGATATCGAGCTTGCGCATGTCCTGCATGTCGTCTCGCAGGGCGGTGCCGATGTCATGGGCCTCAAGGATTACGGTCTTGAGGTTGGCTGCTCCGCCGATTTCACGCTGCTGACAGGCGAAACATTGGCCCATGCCGTTGTCGATGTCGCGCCGCGGCCGCTGGTCGTAAAGGGCGGACGCGTGACCGCCAGAGGCGGCAAGGCTGTGGTGGAGGCGCCATGATGAACAATCCGCTACAGTCTATCGCTCTCGGTGAACGCCCCTCCGGTCGCACGCTGCTCACCGCAAGCTGGGTGGTCGGTCATAAGGACGGGTCTCACCGGCTGTTGAAAAACGGCGAAGTGGTTTTCGAGAACGGCGAAATCCTTTTTGTCGGCCATGGCTTTCCGGGCGAGGTCGCGCGCCGCGTCGATTTCGGCAATGCCCTGATCAGCCCCGGCCTGATCGACCTCGATGCGCTTTCCGATTTCGATACGACTATTCTGGGGATCGACAATCACCCCGGCTGGGCGAAGGGCCGTGTCTGGCCGCGCTCCTATGTCGACGCCGGTCCTTACGAGATGTATTCCGAGGAGGAGCTTGCCTTTCAGAAACGTTTCGCCTTTGGCCAGCTTCTCCTCAACGGCATCACCACGGCGGCACCCATTGCCTCGCTGTTTTATCGTGAATGGGGAGAAACGGTCGCTGAATTCGAGGCTGCGGCCGATGCTGCCGGCGAACTTGGTCTCCGGGTCTATCTCAGCCCCGCCTTCCGCTCCGGCGGCATGGTGCTGGAAGAGCCGGGGCGCATGGTGCCCGTGTTCGATGAGGAACGAGGTCTTCAGGGGCTGAAGGAAGCGGTGTCGTTCATCGAACGGCAGGCCGGAAGGCAAGGTGATCTCGTCCGCGGCCTTCTCGCACCTGATAGGGTTGAAACATCGACGCTCACCCTGCTGGAAAGAACCGATGCGGCCGCCCGTGATCTCGGCTGCAAATTCCGGCTGCATATGGCCCAGGGCACCATGGAAGTTGACACGGTTCGCAAGCTGCATGGCTCAACCGCGCCGGTATGGCTCGCAAAAGCAGGCCTGCTGAGCGACCGCCTTATCGCGCCGCATGCCACCAATGCGACGCAGGAAGATCTGGCGCTCTATGCGGAAAACGGCGTGTCGATCGTCCACTGTCCGCTGGTGTCGGCCAGAAGCGGCAGTACGCTGTCGTCCTTCTCCGCGTGCCGGCAGCTTGGAATAAACATTGCGATGGGCACCGATACGGCGCCCGCCGACATGCTGATGAACCTGCTTGTCGGTCTCATAACCTGCCGCATCAATGACGGTGCTCCAGATAAGGTCCGCTCGGCCGATCTGTTCGACGCCGCCACGCTCGGCGGCGCTCGGGCGCTGGGTCGCTCCGATCTCGGGCATCTTTCCAAGGGTGCGCGCGCCGATATCGCGGTCTTCGATCTGGATGACACGGTCATGGCACCGAGCCTCGATCCGATCACGACGATTGTCACTGGCGGTTCGGGCAAAATCACGCGCGCCGTGTTTGTCGATGGTCGTCTCTCCATGCGGGAAAGACAGGTCTCGAACATCGACATGGCGAGCGCCCGCGTTCAGGCGCAGGCACAGTTCGATGGGCTGATCGCGAAATATCCCGAGCGAAGCTGGGCTAATCCGCCCGTTTCGGAAATCTTCCCCCCGAGCTACCCGGTGGAGGTGAATACCAATGGATGACATGAACCAGTCGGTTATCGATGTCCGCAATTTGAAAGTCGAGTTCCCTGGCCGCCGGGGAACGGTGACGGCACTTTCGGATATCAGCCTTTCCATCCGCCCCGGCGAAATCCTCGGTGTGGTCGGGGAGTCCGGTGCCGGAAAATCCATGACCGGCCTTGCGATACAGGGCCTGCTCGAAAAACCGGGCCGCATCGCTGATGGCGAAATATGGCTTGGGTCGCGTCGTATCGATCAACTCGATGCCAGGGCGATGGAAAGCATCCGTGGCCGGGAAATCGGCGCGATCTTTCAGGATCCGCTCACCTCACTCAATCCGCTGTTCACGGTTGGCGCGCAACTTGTCGAGACGATCCGCCAGCATCTGCCGCTTTCGAAAAGGGATGCAAAGGCACGCGCAGTCCAGCTTTTGCGTGATGTCGGTATTCCATCTCCGGAAGAGCGCGTCGATCACCATCCGCATCAATTCTCCGGTGGTATGCGCCAGCGCGTCGTCATAGCGCTCGCACTTGCGGCGTCGCCGAAACTGATCATCGCCGACGAACCGACGACGGCGCTTGACGTGTCGATCCAGGCGCAGATCATCTCGCTGCTGCGCAAGCTCTGCAAGGAAAAGCAGACGGCTGTCATGCTGGTCACCCATGATATGGGCGTCATTGCCGAGGCAGCCGACCGCGTTGCCGTGCTTTATGCCGGCAGGTTGATAGAGGTGGGGCCGGTCGAGCAGGTTCTCCATGCGCCGAGGCACCCCTACACGCAGGGCCTGATGGCCTCCATTCCTTCGCTCGGCGCGCGAGTGGAACGGCTCAACCAGATCGACGGGGCCATGCCGCGTCTCGACGCCATCCCGCCCGGATGCGCCTTCAATCCGCGCTGCGGCTTCTCAGGACCGCGCTGTCTTCGCGAGCGGCCGGAACTGGAAGCGGTGGGTGATGGCGCCAGCGCTTGCTGGATGAATGCAGGAGGTACAGCATGAACACGCCCGTTCAAAGAACACCCGCATTGACGGTCAAGGGCCTCACCAAGACCTTCGATGTCTCTGCCCCCTGGCTCAATCGGGTCATCGAGCGCAAGCCCCGGCAATTCGTCCAGGCCGTAAACGACATCGATTTTACGGTTCCGGCGGGCGGCTGTCTCAGCATCGTGGGGGAAAGCGGCTGCGGCAAGTCCACGGTTGCCCGTCTGGTGACCGGGCTGTTCCGGCCAAGTGCGGGTAATTTCCATTTTGCCAAGGGCCGCAAGGATACACCGCTTTCGGCGCAGATGATCTTTCAGGATCCCTATGCCTCGCTCAATCCGCGCTGGCGGGTGAAGAATATAATTGCCGAACCCATCCGCGAACTGAAACTTCGTGCGACCCGGGCCGAGGCCATGGAACGGGTGGAGGAACTGTTGCTGACGGTTGGTCTGTCTGCTTCGGACGGCGAAAAGTTTCCGCATGAATTTTCAGGCGGCCAGCGTCAGCGCATCTCCATTGCTCGCGCTTTGGCAAGTGAGCCCGAGTTTCTGGTCTGTGACGAGCCGACATCGGCACTCGATGTATCGGTGCAGGCGCAGGTGCTGAACCTGATGCGACGCCTCCAGGACGAGTTGGGGCTGACCTATCTGTTTATCAGCCATGACATGAGCGTGGTTCGCCACATGTCGGATCGCATCGCGGTCATGTATCTTGGCCGCATCGTGGAGGAGGGCGACACGGAGGAGCTGTTCGCCCGCCCGCGTCACCCCTATACCCAGCTTCTGCTGCAGACCATTCCCAATATCGACGCGCCGCGCCGTGACAGGGAACTGGTTGCCGGTGAAGTTCCAAGCCCGCTCAAACCGCCATCGGGATGCACGTTTCATCCGCGTTGCCCGCTTGCGACGGCGCGCTGTTCGGCGGAGGTGCCAAAGGTGCGCACGCTTGTCGGCGGCACACGTGTCGCCTGCCATCTGGTGGCGGACGAAGAAGAGCTGGTTGTGAAGGAAAGAGAACTCGTCTGACCGTCGGGTCAGGCGAGTGCGGCGCGCAGATCGTGGGAAAGGTCGCGGATTTCGCTGAGATCGAGTTCCGCTTCCACATGTTCCAGATGGTGGGTCATCAGATGCGTGGCTTTCGCCGGGTCGTTATTGGCAATCGCATCGACGATTTCCGCATGCTCGTCCGGTCCGCAATTGAAGCGGTCGGTGTTGCGGTAAACGGCGGTGATGAGAGAGGAACGCGAAATGAGGTCGCGCATGGTGGTGAACAGGAAATCGGAACCGGCCGTTTCCGCAAGCAGCAGATGGAACCCGCCGGAGAGCTTGATGATATCTGTGGTGATGTTGTGAGCATTGGCCACGCGCTCCTTGGCGACATGGTCGCGAAGCCTTTTCAGATCGGCCTTGGTGGCCGATTTGCACAGACGTTCAACGACACATTGCTCCACGGTACGGCGCACGAAGAACACGTCTCTGGCTTCTTCGACCGATGGTTTCGAAACGAAGGCGCCGCGATTGGGAACGATGGTAACGAGACCGTCGCGCTCCAGAACGGACAGGGCCTGACGGATACGTGCACGGCTGACACTGAAAATTGTCGCCAGTTGTTCTTCCTTCAGCTGCACGCCGGGACGCAGCCGCCGCTCAGCGATGGACAGCCAGACTTTCTCGACAATTTGCTGTGTGGACTGGCCGTTCTGCTCGGTCATTTTGTTCGCTCTCCCTTAGGGTTAGAAAAGCGTGATGCCGCCGAAAAAGTCAACTGTTTCAACAGGGTTTTGGTTGCATAATTGTCAACAATATGAAACAATATTGTATACTATAAACGGGACAACGTCATGGAATTCGACTTCACCACGCTTGAGCCGCAGAGCCGCTATCGGTTGCTGACGAATTTTATTGGTCCACGGCCGATAGCGCTTGTCACGACCCGCTCGGAAGCGGGCCACAACAATGCAGCGCCGATGAGCTTTTTCAACGTCTTCTCCCATGATCCGCCCATCGTTGTTCTCGGAATCCAGCCGCGTCTGAATGGCGAGGAGAAGGACACGATGGCCAATATTCGCCGCACCGGCGAGTTTGTCGTCAACATGGTCGATATGACTATTTCCGAACATATGCTTGTCTGCGGCCTCGGTTTCGACAGCGAGGTCGACGAACTTTCCATGGCGCAGCTGACGCCGACGCCCTGCAACAAGATCGATGCAAGCTTTGCAGCGGAATCGCCCTGCGCCTTCGAGTGCCGGGTGGAGCGTCTGATCGATTATCCGCGCCGGACGCTGGTGCTGGGGGAGGTAGTGCACATGCATGTCCACAGGGACTGCCTCGACAAGGAGGGGCATTATGTCGATCCGGACCGATACCAGCCGATCGCACGCCTCCATGCCGACAATTACATTACCTCGGATCGCCAGTTCGTCTTGAAGGCGCCACCCATTACCGACTTCATCAAGCCAGATGGCAAGTGACAGTCCCGAAAGGCTGACCTGAATGCATATTCGTCTGATCAACCCGAACTCAACCGCCTCGATGACGGCGCAGGCGCTCGAGAGCGCCTTGCGCGTCAGGCAGGCGGATACGAAGATTTCCGCTGCAAACCCTGTCGATACGCCGGTCAGTATCGAAGGCGGGGCCGATGAGGCGCTGGCTGTTCCCGGCATGCTGGAGGAAATCCGCAAGGGTGAGCGGCTGGGCGTCGATGCCTATGTCATTGCCTGCTTTGATGATCCGGGCCTGCATGCGGCGCGTGAAGTCGCGCGTGGTCCCGTGATCGGCATCTGCCAGGCCGGCATTCAGGTGGCGATGACGATCAGCCGCCGCTTTTCCATCATCACAACGCTGCCGCGCTCCATCCCCATTATCGAAGATCTCGTCGATAGCTACGGTGCACAGCGGCATTGCCGCAGGGTTCGTGCCATCAATCTGCCGGTGCTGGGTCTTGAAGAGGATCCGCTTGCAGCCGAGGCGATGTTGATCCGCGAAATCGAAGCGGCCAAGAAAGAAGATGCGGCAGAAGCCATCATCCTCGGTTGCGCCGGCATGTCCGCACTGTGCGACAGGCTGCGCGAGGCAACCGGCGTCCCTGTCATCGATGGTGTCACGGCCGCCGTCAAGCTGGCCGAAGCCCTGGTGGGTGCGGGTTACGTGACATCCAAGGTCAATGCCTATGATTATCCGCGGGTGAAAGAAACCAAGCTCGTCGCCTGACCGGGAAAGGCGGGTGCGGCAAAGCGCCTCCACGGCGTTTGCGACAAAGCCCGCCTCGCTCTAGTGTCTGCTTTCGCGCCGGTCCGCAGAATGGCCGCGCGGGATGGGAGGCAGGATGATCGACAAGCTGGAGTTTTTCATTGCACTTGCGCGCGCGGAGCATTTCGGGCGGGCCGCGGAGGAGTGCGGCATCTCGCAGCCGACGCTGTCTGCGGCAATCCGGCAACTGGAAGATCAGCTCGGTGTCGTGCTCGTCGTGCGCGCGGCCCGATATCAGGGCCTGACGCCGGAGGGGCAGCGGGTGCTCGAATGGGCAAGGCGCATCGTTGCCGATACACGCACGATGCGGGAGGAAATGCGGGCTGCGCGTAAAGGTCTCGCCGGCCATATCCGGCTGGCCGTCATCCCCACCGCTCTCGCCATGGTGCCCAGGCTCACCGAACCCTTTCAGGCGCGTCACCCGGCAGTCACGTTTTCCGTCACCTCCCGCACGTCGTTGCAGGTTCTCAGCCAGATCGAAAATCTCGAAATCGACGCGGGAATCACCTATCTCGACAACGAACCTCTGGGCCGGGTAACGACGGTTCCACTTTACTCGGAGCGATATCACCTGATTGCGGCTGCAGGCACGCCCCTTGCCGATCAAGAGAGCGTGACCTGGAAGCAGGTTTCGGGTCTTCGGCTTTGCCTATTGACTTCCGACATGCAAAACCGCCGCATTATCAACAAGCACATGGCCGAAGCGGGTGTTGAAGCGAAACCCACGCTCGAATCCAATTCGATGATTGTACTGTTTTCCCATATCCGAACCGGACAATGGGCTTCAATTATGCCGCGTAACATCGCGGAATCGTTTGGTTTTCCAAAGCAGATCCGAATGATCCCGATTGTCGAGCCCGATGCCGAGCATCTTGTCGGCCTCATCGCCACCTATCGTGAACCGCATACGCCACTTGTTTCCGCACTGCTGCATGAGGCCCGATTGCGCGTCGCGGCCTCCGCTTTTGATAGAAATTTCCTATCGACTGACGGAAAGACGATATTGACCTGATCTTGCTCCGCTCGCCATTCTTTCGCCATCAGGCAGCGCGGCGCGCCGGACAAGGATGTGGAGGTCCTCCGGTTCAAACGCCCGCCACCTGTCAGTTTGGGAGGACTGGCTCATGAATATTCGTGCTGTCGCCGCAGATGAGGCGACGCGTGTGCAGGCTATCATTGACGACTGTCTGCATATGGAAGGGCCAATGTTGCCCATCCTGCACAGGGTGCAGGAAGAATTCGGCTATGTGCCTGATAGCGTCAAACAGGTGATCGCCCTGGCCCTCAACGTATCGCGTGCCGAAGTGCATGGTGTTGTGAGCTTCTATCCTGATTTCCGCGACCATCCCGGCGGGCGCCATGTGCTGAAGCTCTGTCGGGCCGAGGCTTGCCAGTCGATGGGCTGCGAGTCTCTTGCCGACACCATCAAGGGGAAACTTGGTCTCGACTGGCACCAGACGGCAAAGGATGGTTCGGTCACACTCGAGCCGGTCTTCTGTCTCGGGCTCTGCGCCCAGGCACCCGCGCTGATGCTGGATGGTGAGGTTCATGCCAGAGTGGATGAGCACTGTCTTGGCGACATTCTGGCGGAGGTGCGTCGATGAGCGTGACCGTTTTCGTGCCTTGCGATTCCGCAGCACTCGCCGTTGGTGCCGACCGCGTTGCCGAAGCAATCCAGGGTGAGGCCGCGGCCCGCAAACTTGATATTCGCCTTGTCCGCAACGGTTCGCGCGGCCTGCTCTGGCTTGAAGTGCTGGTAGAGGTCGACACCCATCATGGCCGCGTTGCGTATGGTCCGGTCAAAGCTTCTGATGTTTCCGGGCTGTTCGATGCGGATTTTCTTGATGGCAGCGATCATGCGCTCTGTCTTGGGCCGACCGAAGAAATCCCTTTCCTGAAGAATCAGACGCGCCTGACGTTTGCGCGCTGCGGCGTGACCGATCCGCTTTCGCTGGAAGACTACCGTGCCAACAAGGGCATGAAGGGGCTGGAGAGAGCCGTCGCACTCACCCCCGCGGAGATCGTCAAACAGGTCACCGATAGCGGCCTTCGCGGACGGGGTGGCGCCGGTTTTCCGACCGGTATCAAGTGGAAAACCGTGGCGGATGCCACCGCTGATCAGAAATACATCGTCTGCAATGCGGATGAGGGCGACAGCGGCACCTTTGCCGACCGCATGATCATGGAAGGCGATCCCTTTGTCCTTATCGAGGGCATGGCCATTGCCGGCCTCGCGGTTGGTGCAACGAAGGGCTACATCTATACCCGCTCCGAATATCCCCATGCCGTTAGGACGATGGAAAAAGCCATCGACATTGCCCGGCGAGAAGGGGTTCTCGGCGCGTCTGTGCTGGGTTCGGGTCGCGCGTTCGATCTCGAGGTGCGTATGGGCGCCGGAGCCTATGTATGCGGTGAGGAAACCTCGCTGCTCAACAGTCTCGAAGGCAAGCGCGGCACGGTGCGCGCCAAGCCGCCGCTTCCCGCCCTGCAGGGGCTGTTCGGCAAGCCGACGGTAGTCAACAATGTCATTTCTCTCGCTTCGATCCCTGTGATCATGGATCGCGGCGCGGCGTTCTACCGGGATTTCGGCATTGGTCGTTCGCACGGCACAATCCCGATCCAGCTTGCCGGAAACATCAGACATGGCGGGCTTTACGAGACCGCTTTCGGTCTGCCGCTCGGGCAATTGATCAACGAGATCGGCGGCGGTACCATTACTGGCCGGCCGGTCAAGGCGGTTCAGGTCGGCGGCCCATTGGGCGCTTATTTCCCGGTGTCGCTGTTTGATACGCTGTTCGACTACGAAGCATTTACCGCCGCAGGCGGCCTGATAGGTCATGCGGGCATCGTCGTCTTTGACGACACCGCCGATATGCTGCGCCAGGCGCGTTTTGCCCTGGAATTCTGTGCCGTCGAAAGTTGCGGAAAGTGTACGCCATGCCGGATCGGTTCGACACGCGGTGTCGAGACGGTGGACAAGATTTCCCTTGGAATAGAAGCAGAGCGAAATACGGCGCTGCTTGAGGATCTCTGCGAAACCATGAAGTTCGGTTCGCTCTGCGCGCTAGGCGGTTTCACGCCTTATCCCGTGATGAGCGCGCTCAGGCACTTCCCGCAGGATTTTGCACCCATCCCACGTGTCGAAGCGGCGGAGTAAGACCATGGCCCTTATATCTGAAATCGACTACGGAACGCCAAAATCCACCTCGACAGAGATGGTCACGCTAACGATAGACGGCCGCGAGATCACCGTGCCGGCGGGAACGTCCATCATGCGTGCTTCGAGAGAAGCGGGCATCGATGTTCCCAAACTCTGCGCCACCGATATGGTCGATGCCTTCGGTTCCTGTCGCCTCTGTCTCATCGAGGTGGAGGGGCGCAATGGCACCCCCGCCTCCTGCACCACACCGGTGGCGGCCGGTCTTGTCGTCCACACCCAGACGGAACGCCTGAAGCAGATCCGCAAGGGTGTGATGGAGCTTTATATCTCCGACCACCCGCTCGACTGTCTCACCTGCGCCGCAAATGGCGACTGTGAATTGCAGGATATGGCTGGCGCCGTCGGCCTGCGTGACGTGCGTTACGGCTATGATGGTGACAACCATGTGAAGGCCCGTGCCGGCGATGGCGACCTCAACGCCAACTGGATGCCCAAGGACGAGAGCAACCCGTATTTCACCTACGATCCGTCAAAGTGCATCGTCTGTTCACGCTGCGTGCGCGCCTGTGAGGAAGTGCAGGGAACGTTCGCGTTGACGATCGAAGGGCGCGGCTTCGAAAGCCGCGTTTCGCCCGGCGCCCACGAGGCATTTCTTGATTCCGAATGCGTTTCCTGCGGCGCCTGCGTGCAGGCCTGTCCGACGGCGACGCTGACTGAAAAATCGGTGATCGACATCGGCCAGCCGGAACATTCGCTGGTCACCACCTGCGCTTATTGCGGCGTCGGCTGTTCGTTTAAGGCGGAAATGCGTGGCGAAGAGCTGGTTCGCATGGTGCCGTGGAAGGACGGTCAGGCAAACCGTGGCCATTCCTGCGTCAAGGGTCGCTTTGCTTATGGTTATGCCAGCCACCGCGACCGTATTCTCAACCCGATGGTCCGCGAAAAGATCAGCGACCCGTGGCGCGAAGTGACGTGGGACGAGGCATTTGCCCATGTCGCCTCCGAATTCCAGCGCATTCAGGGAACCTATGGCCGCGAATCCATCGGCGGCATCACCTCGTCTCGTTGCACCAATGAAGAGACCTTTCTGGTCCAGAAGCTCATCCGTGCCGGTTTCGGCAACAACAATGTCGATACCTGCGCCCGCGTCTGTCATTCGCCGACGGGGTACGGGTTGGGGCAGGCGTTCGGCACCTCTGCCGGAACGCAGAATTTCGATTCCGTCGAACATTCGGATGTTGTCCTCGTCATCGGCGCCAACCCGACGGACGGGCACCCGGTGTTCGGCTCACGCCTGAAGAAGCGGCTGCGCCAGGGCGCCAAGCTGATCGTCATCGATCCGCGCCGCATCGATCTCGTTCGCACGCCGCATGTGGAGGCGTCGTTCCATTTGCCGCTGAAGCCTGGAACGAACGTCGCCGTGCTGACAGCCCTTGCCCATGTCATCGTCACCGAAGGATTGTTCGACGAGGCCTTCATCCGCGAGCGTTGCGACTGGTCGGAATTTGAGGACTGGGCCGCGTTCGTGGCCGAACCGCAGCATGGCCCGGAGGAAACCGAAGTCTTTACCGGCGTTCCCGCCGATGAGCTGCGCGGTGCCGCCAGGCTCTTTGCCAAGGGCGGCAATGGCGCAATCTATTACGGACTCGGCGTTACCGAACACAGCCAGGGTTCCACGACGGTCATGGCGATTGCCAATCTTGCCATGGCGACCGGAAACATTGGTCGCCCCGGTGTCGGCGTCAATCCGCTGCGTGGCCAGAACAATGTGCAGGGTTCCTGCGACATGGGTTCCTTCCCGCATGAGCTCCCCGGCTATCGCCATATATCCGACGATGCCACCCGGGAAATATTCGAAAAGCTCTGGGGCGTTACCCTCAACAACGAGCCGGGGCTGCGCATCCCCAACATGCTGGATGCAGCCGTCGATGGCAGTTTCAAGGGCATCTACATTCAGGGCGAAGACATCCTCCAGTCGGACCCGGACACCAAGCATGTTTCAGCCGGTCTTGCCGCGATGGAATGTGTTGTCGTGCACGACCTGTTCCTGAACGAGACGGCGAACTACGCGCATGTCTTTCTGCCGGGTTCCACCTTCCTCGAAAAGGATGGCACGTTCACTAATGCCGAACGCCGCATCAATCGTGTGCGCAAGGTCATGTCGCCGAAAAACGGCTATTCGGATTGGGAGGTCACCCAGAAGCTGGCTCAGGCCATGGGGCTGAACTGGAACTATACGCACCCGTCGCAGATCATGGATGAAATCGCCGCGACGACACCGAGCTTTGCCGGCGTTTCCTATGACTATCTGGAGAGCAGAGGCTCGGTGCAGTGGCCGTGTAACGAAAAATTCCCGGAAGGCTCGCCGATCATGCATGTGGACGGGTTCGTGCGCGGCAAGGGCAAGTTCATCCGCACCGAATATGTGGCGACGGACGAGCGTACCGGCCCGCGCTTTCCGCTGCTGCTCACCACCGGCCGCATTCTGTCGCAGTACAATGTCGGCGCGCAGACACGGCGCACCGAAAACGTCGTCTGGCATGAGGAGGATCGTCTTGAAATCCATCCGCATGATGCCGAACAGCGTGGCGTCAAGGATGGTGACTGGATCAAGCTTGCCAGCCGTTCGGGCGATACGACGCTACGGGCGCTAATCACCGATCGCGTTGCGCCGGGGGTGGTCTATACCACCTTCCACCATCCGGGCACGCAGGCAAACGTCATTACCACCGACTACTCCGACTGGGCGACGAACTGTCCGGAATACAAGGTCACTGCGGTTCAGGTCTCGCCCTCGAACGGGCCGACCGAATGGCAGGAAGGATATGACGCGCTCAGCCGCCGTTCGCGGCGGATCGCAGGCAAGCTCGAGGCGGCCGAATAATCGGGGCCGGGGTAATCCCGGCCTTTTGAAAACGTGAATGTCGTCCGTCAGGCGGCGCGGGGAAACAGCCATGTTGCTTAATCACACCGACGAAAAACTGGTGAGAATGGCGAACCAGATCGCGACTTTTTTCCTTTCCCAGCCGGAGGATATCCGCGTTGAGGGTGTCGCCACCCACATTAACAAATTCTGGGAACCCCGTATGCGCAAACGGTTTTTCGAGATGGTTGATGCCGGTGCCGGGGAGTTTTTGCCGCTGGTGCTCGCAGCAGCGCTCAAGATCAAGAGGCCCGGGGTGCCCGCCGCCGATGCGGTCGGGCTTGGCAAGGATGCCACGGGAACGCCGGAGGGCAAGGGCGTTGCTGCGGGCGAGTCCTTGTCCGAACCGAGCATTCCCGAAACCACGTAAAGCCAGGCGGTAACACGCCGCAAACAGGTATTGCCGGATGGGGGACCTCCGGCGATCTCGGTAACGCCCGGTCGATGCGGCCAATGCGGGCGTATCATGGTTGTCCAGACATTCACGAGGGAGGTAGTGTCGATGGCAGTAGCAGGCGTATCTGCGGGAGGGCCGGCGCAAGCCGGGGTTCTGGACCGCGAACGGATCATAGCAAAACCGGGCTTCAACCGCTGGCTGGTACCGCCGGCGGCTTTGGCCATTCACTTGTGTATCGGCATGGCCTACGGCTTCAGCGTCTTCTGGCTGCCGCTGTCGAAGGCATTGCCGGCAACGGACCCCAGTTGCTCCAGCCTTACCCTTGTCGGGGCACTGTTCACCACGGAGTGCAACTGGCGTGTGGCCGATCTTGGCTGGATCTATACGCTCTTCTTCGTCTTGCTCGGATGCTCGGCGGCGATCTGGGGCGGTTGGTTGGAAAGGGTCGGGCCGCGCAAGGCCGGCTTCGTTTCCGCCTGCTGCTGGTGCGGCGGCATTCTGGTTGCAGCGCTTGGCGTGATGACGCACCAGCTCTGGCTGATGTGGGTCGGGGCAGGTGTCATCGGCGGCGTTGGTCTTGGTCTCGGTTACATCTCGCCGGTCTCGACATTGATCAAATGGTTTCCGGACCGGCGCGGCATGGCAACCGGCATGGCCATCATGGGCTTCGGCGGCGGCGCTATGATCGGCGCACCGCTTGCCAATCTGCTCATGAATACCTTCAAGACGGATACATCAGTCGGTGTCTGGCAAACGTTCGTCGTCATGGCATTGATCTATTTCGTCTTCATGATGGCGGGTGCCTTCGGTTACCGCATTCCACCGGCGGGCTGGCGTCCGGAAGGCTGGAAGGCCCCGGCGGCCAAAAGTGCCATGATCACCAATCGTCACGTTCATCTGCGTGATGCGCACAAGACGAAGCAGTTCTGGCTCATCTGGGCGGTTCTGTGCCTCAACGTGTCGGCGGGTATCGGCGTGATCGGCATGGCATCGCCAATGTTGCAGGAGATTTTTGCGGGTTCGTTGATCGGTCTGCCCGGCGTTGGCTTTGCTGACCTCAATATCGAGCAGAAAGCATCGATCGCCGCCATCGCGGCCGGGTTCACCGGCCTGCTGTCGCTGTTTAACATCGGCGGCCGCTTCTTCTGGGCTTCCATGTCCGACAAGATCGGCCGCAAGAACACTTACTTCTGCTTCTTCGTGCTTGGCATCATTCTTTATGCGCTGGCCCCGACGCTGGCAACGATGGGTTCCAAGGCGTTCTTCGTTCTTGCCCTCGGCATCATCCTGTCGATGTATGGCGGCGGCTTTGCAACCATTCCCGCCTATCTTGCCGACATCTTCGGCACGCAGTTTGTCGGCGCGATCCATGGCCGTCTGCTGACGGCATGGGCAACGGCGGGTATCGCCGGGCCTGTTGTCGTGAATTACATCCGCGAGGCACAGATTGCGGCCGGTGTCGCGCCGGGTCCCGCACTCTATACCAGCACCATGTACATCCTGGCGGGGATGCTCGCGATCGGCCTCGTCGCCAACGCGTTTGTCCGGCCGCTGCCGGAGAAATGGTTCATGTCGGATGCGGAGGTTGCGACACTTCAGGCCAAGACTGCAGCTGCCAATGCAGGGCCCACCGGTTCCTTCGGTATCGGCAGGGGTGGTTTGGACGCCAAGGCCGCACTGGCCTGGGCAGCCGTCGGCATACCACTTCTCTGGGGCGTGTGGGTCACGGTCAAAAGCAGCCTTGTGCTGTTTGGCTGATTGCGACAAGCATCAGATCGTCCGGGCAGCCCTGTGGCTGCCCGGATTTTTTTCAGGCCTTGAGTGACAGGCGGGCATTCTCGAAGGGCAGGCCGTCATCGTCAGTCGACCTGCGCGAGACTTCAAGGAAGCCGAGCGAACGGTAAAACCGCATCGCCTGCTCATTGGCGGTATAGACCTCAAGCGACAATTCACCCTTGAGATCAAGCGCGTGGGCAATGAGCCTGCGCCCGATACCCTTGCCCTGTTGTGCCGGTGCGACGAACAGGCCTCCAATGAAACTGTCGAGCAGGCTGATGAAGCCGACAGGGTTACCGGCCTGCGCTGCGACGAAAGTCTCCGATAGCGGCAGATAGGTATCTTCGATCAGTCTTTGCTGCTCGCGCAAACGCTGCGTGCCGATAAAGGGATGTGCCAGCAGCGAGGCATCGAGCCAGATGCGTGACAGGATTTGCGTATCCGCTGCCGCGTCAAACGGCCGGATGTCGATAGATTTGATATTCATGGAAATTCCGCAGAATTAGACATGCCAAAGGGTCAGCTCCGTTTTCAGAGCCGGCTGAAACCGCGATGGGCGGTCAGATTTTCAACCTCTGTGCATAAATCTCCCTGCTTCGAAACCTGTATTTACCGCTGCTGCGCAGCAGGGTCAACAAAGGGAAAGGCGGGCTTTCCTCAAGATCCTGCCGGCAGGGTCAGCGAACAGGTAAGTCCGCCATTTTCGCCGCGCTCCAGCCTGATGCTGCCGCCATGAAGCTCGACAAGTTCCTTGACGATGGTAAGACCGAAGCCGTCACCCGGAACGGTCTCGTCCATGCGTCTGCCCGGCTGGAAAGCCTCGGAAATGCGGGCATCCTCGATGCCAGGTCCATTGTCCGAGATCACGATCCAGACGTCGCGTCCGGTCTTTTTCGCGGAAATACGAACCGCGCTTTTTGCCCATTTGAATGCGTTGTCGATGATATTGCCAACGATCTCGTCCAGATCCTCAGGTGTGATCTGCAATAGCAACTCGGGGTCCACATCGACCGTTGCGACAATCCCCCGGTCGGCATGAATACGCGACATGATATCAACGATATCGTTGATCCTCGGTTTGAGCGCGGTCACCGTGGCCGTGCCGCCTGCTGCGGTCTTGCGGGCTCTTGCCAGATGGTGGCGGATGCGCTGGTCGATCCTGTCCACAAGCGCACGCATTTCGCGATCCGGGTCGTTGGTTTCGTTGAGGGCAAGGTAGAGGCTTGTCACCGGGGTTTTCAGACCATGGGCGAGATTTGCAAAGTGCAGACGTGTTTCCGCAAGCCTCTCGCTATTCTGCTCCACGAGACGGTTGATTTCGCCCGAGGCTGGACGCAGTTCCTCGACATCCGCCTCCGGCAACCTGTCGAGTGTGCCTGCCGAAATCGAGGAAATATCGGCGGTGAGTTGCCGCAGTGGTCGCAGACCATATCTGACCTGCAGGAAAATACCGCCGACGAGGCTCGCGCCCAAGAGGGTCATGGCAGGTATCAACCACAGAAGCGCGCTGCGGGCGGGTGCAACCAGCGCGAATTGCGGCGCAGTGACAGTGATTTCGACGAGGCGCTGTCCAACCATGGTTTGAATGGATCTGAGATAGATCTCCTCGCCGTGAAAATCGGCATTCGCGCCGGGACGAGGGCCGTGGCCCATCATTTTGCGCCATTCGAACGGGGAGGGCGGGTTGGTTATGGTTTGCCCCGCGAGCGACCGAGAGACGATCGCTACACCCTCGCCGGTGATCTGCCAGTACCAGCCGGAGCCGCGCCTGTCGAATGGCGGGCCGTCCAGCGCGGCGTTAAGTGTCACGCCGCCGCTTGCGCTGCCGGAGAGCGCGCTCCGCAATCCCTCTATCTGCGTGTCGAGCCGTTGGTCGATCTGTTCACGCACCACGGCGGCAACGATGAGATAGAGTATGATGGAGGCGACGATCACGGTCGCGGTGACGAAAACTACGGAAAAAACCGTGAGGCGGCGCGAGATCGACGAACCCGGAATGGCCGAAAATTCCCTCATGGCTCTGCCTTCAGCATGTAACCGCGCCCGCGAACGGTCTCTATATGCCCGGCACCGATCTTGCGCCGCAGGCGGGCAATGATCACTTCGATGGAATTGGAATCCACTTCCGCATCGCCCTCATAGACCCGTTCGATGAGTTCGCGGCGGTCGACCACCACTTCCTTGCGCAGGATGAGGCAGGAGAGGACCCGCCACTCCAGCGCGGTCAGCTTCAACGGCAAGCCGTCCTGTTCGAAGGTTCCGAGCTGCGCATCGAAGATGAGCGAACCGCAGGTGATGGCGGAGGCGGCGTGGCCGGTGGCGCGGCGAACGAGTGCACGCAGCCGCAGCACCAGTTCTTCTACCTTGAACGGCTTGGTGAGAAAATCGTCTGCTCCAGCTTTGAAACTCGCCACCTTGTCCGGCCATCCGTCACGCGCGGTCAAAACGAGTACGGGCAGGTTCCGCTGCGCCGACCGCCATGATTTCAGAACCGATACGCCATCGATTTTCGGTAATCCCAGATCGAGAACGGCCACGTCGTAAAGTTCGGTAAGCCCGGCATGTTCGGCATCCTCGCCATTCTGCGCGATGTCGACGACAAAATTTTCCGCCCGCAGGCTGGCTGCGATGCGCCGGGAAAGATCGGTATCGTCTTCAACGAGAAGTATGCGCATGGTCCTGCCGTTTCGGTTTCGTGGGCGGTGTTTTAACTAGGCCCGGAAGGCTTAACTCAACCTGAACCACAAGGTTCAGGCTGCTGGTGGTGCCTGGCAGGTAAAAAGGCCCTGTCAATCAAACAGGAGACCATCATGTCCCACTCTGAAGAGAATAACGAAATCGCAGCACCGAAGGCCACTTCTGACACTCCCGTGCCGCCGCACCGGAAACATCGCCGTAAAACCGCCGCGTTCGCCTTTGCGGCCGTCGCCATGCTGGCCGTTGGAGCCGCTGCCGGAGCCGGTGCGGTGAAGCTGACACGCCCGACACCCGAGATGGCGCCGATGACACCCGTTGCCATTTCCACCGTCAAGGAAGGAAATCTCGTGACCCTGAAGGGCAAGGTCGCCGAGATTTTCGGCAACAAGTTCATCGTTCAGGATGATAGCGGCCGCGCACTCATCGATACCGGCCCCGAGGGCGATAATGGGAAGGTCGTGACTGTCGATGAAGCGGTCAGCGTTCAGGGCCGTTTCGACAGGGGTGTCCTGCGGGCAAGCTATGTCGTCCGTCAGGATGGCACTATCGAGGCACTTGGACCGGCAGGCCGTCCGCCGCATCATGGTCCTAAAGAGGATATGATGCGCGGGCCAAAAGGCGACGGCCCGATGGGCGAGATGATGCCTCACCCCAAACCCTGATATTGGGGCCTGATCTGCGCCAGACGGCGCGGGCTCGAAGACGATAACCGTCCCGAGCCCGCGCCGCCGGTTTTTTTAAGGTTTAGCCCGCACGCTTCAACTGCAGACGCGAGACACCCGCAGCGATGTTAACGCCGGTGCCGACTTCGGCGCTGAGCGGCTGAAGCGCGAAGTTCTTGGCATTGCCGCCGATCAGTGCATTGGCGCCCAAGCCCACGCCGACCGATGCGGCAGCGGAGGCACCAACATAGTTGCCGCTCAACGCACCGTCACCCACGCGGCTGGCTGCGGTGTTCAGCACGATCCAGCTCATATAGGTCTTGCCGGTTACGCCGATGTCGAGACCGAGCTTGCCGATCGTGCCGGTATAACGCTCGGTCTTGCCGGAGCGCTGGCGAAACTCGCAGGCCACGCTCTTGCTGGAGCCGACCACAAGGCCGACGCCGCCGGCAATTTCGCACGACAGGGTGCCGACGCGTTCCTTCTGCGCGGTTTCCATGGGGCGCTTTGCATTGTGCTTCGTTTCGGCTGAAGCAATCGGGGCAAGGGCCAGGGTTGCAATCGCGGTTGCGAGAACGAATGTCTTCATTGTTTTTCACTCCTGTTGTTATTCGCTAGATGGATGCGCCGGGACGGCGTCTCCAGATAGGTGCAAGGCCGCTGCCGTATCGCCAGGTCGGCGATGATGGGCCGCGACGCGAAACATTCTGCGATGATGACCGCATGTTCGAAGGCAGAGAGTGTTTCCACCTCTCCGGAGAGCACAATACGGCCCTCCACGGAGGTGACGGAGATCGAGCTTTTTTCCTGCCCGTCCGCATAGGCGATCACGGCTTGCAACGCGGCGCACAGGCTGATCTCCTGGGGATCGCAGCTTGACACCTGGTTTGCATCGCACGAGAGCATCATCGTGAAACCTCCTGCCTTGAACATAGATGGTTCACTTGAGAACTTTGTTGACGGCGTCCTTTGCCTGTCCGAGCTTCTCCTGCGCCTGGCCAGCCAGTTTCTCGGCCTTGCCTTCTGCCTGAAGCTTGTCGTTGCCAGTGATCTTGCCGGCTGCTTCCTTGATTGTGCCCTTGGCTTGACGGGCGATACCTTCGATACGGTTATTGTCCATGACGAACTCCTTCCATCGTTAGAGGGTGCCGCTGTTGGTAACGGCATGATGGTAAGGTAGTTCGGGAAAATCACAGTTTGCAGAGCAATAGCTACTAGTTGAACTGGTACAAACTGACCTATTTTCGCGTTCGGCTGCGGTTATTTTTCCCTATGGCCGGTAAAACCGCGCTCGCGTGCCCAGATCACGGCGGCGGTGCGGCGGTTGACGCCGATCTTGCCGTAGAGTGAGGCGATATGGTTGCGGATCGTATGCTTGGACAGGTTCAGCCTGTCGCTCATTTCCTTGTCGCTGCATCCATCGCAGATCAGTGACAGGATTTGCTCCTCGCGCTCTGTGAGATCCTTGAGGGAGGCTGAAGACGTTGTGCCGCGGGAGTTCTGACGCAGCCCCGCCAGCCGCTCGACAACCGTCCGGCTGAACCAGGATGTATCGGTCATGACGCTTTCGATCGCTTCAATCAGTTCGTTCTCGGTTCTACGCCGCTCAGTCACGTCCTGTATCGCCCAGATGACGCAGAGCTGATCGTTGATCTCGGCGCGTTCGGCGGAAACGATGCATTCTGCCAAACCGCCACCGGAAAGATTCATGCGCATGTTCTCATCGCGGATGGGAATGTTGTCCTTCAGCCGCCTTTCGAGATCGCGGCGCGCGCCCGCGTCCTCCCACAGCCGCAATTCGCTGGCCGTCTTGCCCACGACTTCGGCCTCGTTGCGTCCGCACAGGACCAGAAACGCGTCATTGACTTCCATCAGAACGAAGTCGTCCAGCCTCGAAATCGCTGCCGGGACAGGCGACAGGCGAAAGGATTTGAAGAAGCGCTCCTCGCTCTGTCGCAGAGCGTTCTGGGCTTTGCGGCGGCCGTCCAGATCGGCGAAGGTGAACAGCATGCACGGTTCTTCGGCAACGGCGATCGTTTCGCCGGCCACGATGACCAGCCTGTCGCCGCCGGGGATGGGAATGAGCGCCTCGCGCTGACGGATGAGCCGGCCATCCTCCAGCTTTTTCAGGGCGTCCTCGCCTGTATCGCACTCGGAAAACAGTCCGAGTTCCTCGACACTGATGCCGATGATCTCTTCACGGCTGAACCCGGTCATCTCAAGGAAACCCTGATTGACGCGGATGAAACGCTTGTCCTCCAGCCGGCATATCAGTCCCGGCGCCGGATTTGCATTGAAGGCGCTCTCGAAGCGCGCCTCCGCCTCAAAACGCGGCGTTTCGTCCCGGATGATCAGGACCAGAACATCGGGTTTTGCGCCAGCATCTTCAAGAACGAGGCCACGCACCGTGTGGACCCAGCACTCCGCTTCATCGCCGCTTGGCGATATCTCTACCGTCACATCTTCGAAGGTCTCGCCCGCCAGAAGCCGTTCAAGCGGATATTGTCCCTCGTCGAGCAGGTGGTTGTTGCGGTATCGAAGCGTGAAATTTCGCCGATAGGCAGCGGCATCCTCCCCAAGCTCAGGCATCGCTTCTATACGGTGCATCTGAAGGGCGGCCTTGTTGGCCCAGGCTATCGTTCCGTCGTTTTCGAGCAGGATCAACCCGTCGCTGAGGCCAGCTATGAGGTTTTGCAACACGAGCCGGTTGATCTTGGGAATGTTTACGCTGTCGTCCATGTTGCCCCCGGTATTTCAATGCTTTGTGCCCGCTATAACGCGCGGTTCCGCCAAGCGTTGCAGGGCAGGCGTGTCGCATGGCCTTCGCGCATGGTTTGCGATGCCGGTTGCTTGCTCTCAGGTCCATTTGAGCTACTATGCGCTGATGGCGGGGAGGCCATTCTACAGGAGGGTTCATGAATTACCGGTCTTTGAAACGGCGTATGGTGTTGAAACTTGCGGCTACGGCTGCTTCTTTTTGCATGATGGGACTGACGGCGAGCGCGCAGGGTTTTCCTGATCGAACGATTACGCTGGTCGTTCCCTTCGCGGCAGGTGGCTCAACCGACGTGGTTGCGCGCGTCATCGCACAGAAAATGGGTGATGAGCTTGGTCACCAGATCGTCGTTGAAAATGTTGCCGGTGCTGGCGGTAATCTCGGTGCCGACCGTGTCGCACGCGCAGAGCCTGACGGTTACACGATCCTCATGGGCACCGTTGCGACCCATGCCTTGAACCCGCTCATTCTCAAGACAAAACCTTACGATCCGCAAAAGGATTTTGCCCCGGTCTCGCTTCTGGTCGTGGTTCCCAATGTGCTTGTTGTCAATCCGAAGCTGAACGTCAACAGCGTCGCGGAATTGATCGCGCTTCTGAAAGCCGAACCCGACAAATATGCCTATGCCTCTTCCGGCAATGGCACGCCGCTGCATCTTTCAGGGGAATTGTTCAAGAGCATGACCGGTGTGAGCATGCAGCACGTTCCCTATAAAGGTGCCGGCCCCGCGCTCAACGATCTTCTCGGCAACCAGATTTCGATCATGTTCGACAATCTGCCGTCGTCGTCCGGCCACATCAAATCCGGCACATTGCGGGCGCTTGGCGTAACGACTGCCGAGCGGGCGTCATCATTCCCGGATCTGCCGACCATTGCCGAAACCGTACCCGGTTATGAAACCTACACGTGGAACGCGCTGTTTGCGCCTGCCGGCACACCGGCCGATGTGGTGGACACACTGAATGCGGCGGCCAAGAAAGCGCTTGCCGATCCTGGTGTGGCGGCCCGCATGGCCGAATTCAGCGCCAAGATCGTCGGTTCTTCGCCCGATGAGCTGAAAAGCCACGTTGCGGCCGAAATCGCCAAATGGGAACCGGTCGTCAAGAACGCAAACGTCCAGATGGATTGACCAGATATGTTCTCGCCGCGCACCGGAGCCTGGGTGCGGCGGGAAGCGCCACCACGCAAAAAAAACGTGGCCGAAGCTTTCATTGGCATCGGCCACGTTCGTTGCCGTCACACCAGCTGATGTGTCGTTTTCGCATCACTTGCCATAAGGTTGCAATTACCCGGTTGGCAACGGCGAACAGCTCAGGTACAAATTTCTCACCGCGTCAGATCGAACATAGGGAGGCGTTGCATGACATCATCATTCATCAAGTTCCTCCCGCGTGGAATGAACCGACACTAGGTCATTTCCATTCGTGGCCCGCCCCGAGCGCGCCCCACATGCGGTTTTGTTTTCCTTCATAGCCCGATTGATCTGACGGGATCATTTTTTGTTTTCCGCCCGGGCTGTGCCATCCAACTTCCGTTTTTGAGGACCGGTTGCCGAACGCATGGCGCCGTGCTGGTTAAAATGTCTCGCAAGAAGCTCGATTTCCGCGCCGATGCCTATCGCCATGTGCTCGGCTTTGTTTTCCACCATTGGACCCACCGGCGGGCATTGGTGGGCTTTATTGTTGTGCTGGTGATTGCCAGCACGCTGGCCGAAGTCATGGTGCCGGTTTTCTCCGGCCAGATCGTCGATGCCATTGCCGGGGGCAACGGGGCTGACCGGGCGCTGCGCGCCTTTGTCGTCGTCGTGGCGCTGGGCTTGACCAGCGTAGTCCTGCGCTGGTTCGTGTTTAACGGCATCATCAGGCTGACGCTGAAAACCATGGCGGATGTGGCGAATAACGGTTTCTACCGGGTGCAGCGGTTCTCAACCGACTGGCACGCCAACAGCTTTGCCGGTTCCACGGTTCGCAAGATCACGCGTGGCATGTGGGCGCTTGATTCACTCAATGACGTGCTTCTTATCGCCCTGTTGCCCTCCATCGTCATGCTGGTGGGCGCCACCGTCGTGCTGGGTAGTTACTGGCCGATCATGGGCTTGATCGTGGGCACGGGGTCGCTGATCTATGTCGGCGTCACCGTGTTGCTCTCCATGGGCTTCGTATCGCCGGCGGCAAGACTTGCAAACGCCTGGGATACCAAGCTTGGTGGCGCGCTGGCAGATGCCGTCAGCTGCAATTCGGTGGTCAAGGCTTTTGGCGCCGAGACCCGCGAAGAGGCGCGGTTGCGCCATGTGCTGGCCAAATGGGACAACCGTACGCGAAGGACATGGAAACGCGGCACGCTGAACGGCACGATCCAGGGCTTCATGATGGTGTCCATGCAGGCCGGTATTCTGGGAACAGGCCTTGTCATGTGGCAGCAGGGACTGGCGACGCCGGGCGACATCACCTTCGTGCTGGCGATGTTCTTCGTCCTGCAGGGCTATCTGCGTGATGTCGGTCAACACATCCGTAATCTGCAACGTGCCGTCAACGACATGGAAGAGTTGGTGTTGCTCGACAAGATGCCTTTGGGTGTCGAAGACAGGCCGGATGCCAGGCCGATCAGGATAGAGAAGGGCGAAATCGTTTTTGACAACGTCACTTTTCAATACGGCGCGCATCCCAGCCCGCTCTATCAGGACTTTTCAGTCACCATCAGGTCGGGTGAGCGTGTGGGGCTGGTCGGGCATTCGGGGTCGGGAAAGACGACATTCGTCAAGCTTATCCAGCGGCTTTACGACGTGAATTCCGGCTCGATCCGCATTGACGGCCAGGACATAGCCAAGGCAAAGCAGGCAGACCTGCGCAGCCAGATCGCCATCGTGCAGCAGGAACCCATCCTGTTCCACCGCACGCTGGCGGAAAACATCGCCTATGGCCGGCCGAGCGCCTCGCGGCGTGAGATCGAGCAGGCGGCGAGGCAGGCAAGCGCCCATGACTTCATCATGTCCCTTCCCAAGGGCTATGAGACGATGGTGGGTGAGCGCGGCGTTAAATTGTCTGGCGGGGAGCGGCAGCGTGTCGCCATTGCCCGTGCCTTCCTCGCGGATGCACCGGTGCTGATTCTGGACGAGGCGACATCGAGCCTCGACAGCGAAAGCGAAGTGCAGATCCAGGAGGCCATGGAGCGCCTGATGGATGGCCGCACCACGCTGGTCATTGCGCACCGGCTTTCCACCGTGCGGGCGCTTGACCGTCTGCTGGTGTTCGACAAGGGCAAGATTGTCGAAGAGGGCGACCACCAGGCGCTGATCCGTCTGAACGACGGCATCTATCGCCGGCTGTTCGAGCGGCAGGCGCTGGAACTGACCAAGGGTCTGGTGGCTTAAAAATGAAACGCCGGGGCAATGCTCCGGCGTTTTCTTTTACGCGGCCTCCCAACAAATGCTCACGGTCGAACACTTAGCTAATCGACGAAGTTTCCCTTGCGTTAGAGCCGTACTACATGATAGTTAGCAATATGACTAAGCATTCGCCCGAACTATCGCTGATCTTTCAGGCTCTGGCCGATCCGACACGCCGGTCTATTCTAACGAAGCTCGCGCAAGGGCCTGCCCGCGTCATGGAATTGTCCGCTCCCACGGGGCTGCGCTTGCCGACCGTGATGCGGCATCTGTCGGTACTGGAGGAGGCGGGGCTTATCCGCACCTCAAAGGATGGGCGGGTGCGCACCTGCGCTATCGTGCCCGAGGCTCTGGAGCCGGTGCGGACATGGCTTGATGAACAGCGGGCCATTTGGGAGAGCCGGCTCGACCGGTTGGAGGCATTTGCAATGCAGGCTGCGAAGGAGCGCACGGAATGATGTCGAAACTCAATCAGGACGGCACCCGTGCTGAACCCCATCTTGGCGATGGCCGCTTTGCAACACTGAGCTTCGAAAGGGTGGTCGCTGTTCCATTGTCGGTCCTCTGGCAAGTGTGGACGTCGCCTGCCGCGCGGGCTGTCTGGGCAGCGCCCACGCCCGCCGTGACCGTGGAGTTTCTGGAAGCCGATACCAGAGTTGGCGGACGCGAAGTTTCGCTCTGCAAGGTCGATGGGCAGCCTGATATTCGCTGCGAATGCGGGTGGCTGGAATTGCAGCCAGCCTTGCGCAGCGTCAATTACGAGGTGGTGTCGTCCGGCGACGTGACGCAGTCTGCGGCGCTGGTGATCGCTGATTTTTCGGCGACGGAGCAGGGCAGTCGCGTTGTCGTAACCGTGCAGCTTTCCTCATTGGCTGCGGATATGCAGGCGGATTACCGGCAGGGCTTCGGTGCCGGTCTTAACAATCTGACCGAGGTGGCCAGACGAACAATGGTGCTGGAGCGAACGATAAGGGCGCCGCGCAACATCGTCTGGAAGGCCTGGATGAATTCCGAGACGCTGCCGCAATGGTGGGGACCGGAAGGGTTTTCGTGTCGCACGAAGAGGATCGATCTGCGAACCGGCGGCGAGTGGGTGTTCGACATGATCGCACCTGACGGCACTGTCTTCCCGAACCATCATCGATATATCGAGGTCAGGCCTGAGGAGAGGATCGGCTACACGCTGCTCTGGGGCGAAAACGGGCCGAAACATGCCGACGCCTGGGCTTCGTTCGAGGATCAGGACGGCGCGACGAAGGTCGTGCTCGGCATGGTGTTCAGCACGGAAGCCGAGTTCCAGGACGCGAAGGGTTTTGGGGCTATCGAACTGGGTCAGCAGACGCTCGGCAAACTGGAACGCCTTGTTTTCGCATCGTAATCGCACCGGGACTGAACTTCGACAGGGGAATGATACCCTCTCGATGTAACTGGATTATCGGCCCCGCGTTCCTGCCCTCACGGTGGTTTTCAGATTGCGTTGACGGCAGAAATCGTAATTTGCATCACCCTGTTTTCACCGTTCCACACACAGCAAAAATTAAGGAGATTGCGACACTGATGTCTCGACTACCTTTTGGAGAGTGATGATGCAGTCACGACGTTGGCGTGTGATAGCCGTGGGGATATTTCTGGCCATAGTCGGCGCCGCGCTGCCCATTGCCGCCATGGCCTGGACGTCCTTGCGTGTCGCCATTCAAAAAGAACTCTTCATTCTCGACCTCGTTGCCGAAAGATCGCTTGTTCGTGCCGGAAATACATTCAGGCAAGCGCAAGGGGCATTGGAAGCAATTGAAACGGCGCACCCTCCCGCATGTTCGGATCAGCATATTGCACAAATGCGGATGGTGACGATCAACGTCCCCTCAATCGAGGAGATTGGCTATTTCGAAAACGGCTTCATCAAATGCACCTCCTGGGGCCGCGCCGCTGGCGACGTAGCCAAATCCCATGTCGACTACGTCACACCGGACGGTCTTGAAGTGACGTTGCGTATCCAACCCGGCATCAGCCACGGCGACCAGATGACGAGCCTGCATCTCGGCCACCACAACGGGCTCGTCGCACCTTCGAGATTTGCTGATATTGTGCTGCGGGACGGGATGTCTCTCGCGATCCTCAACGATAAAGCTGCGGTCATCAGCACGCAGAACCTTCCCGATACAGGGGTTCTGGCCACGTTGCCGACAAAAGAGGGGCAGGGCACGACGGACGCATGGCTTTATTCGGTGGTAAAGGAGAACGCGCTTACGGCGGTGGTTCTCGAGCCAAGGGCGGCGTTGCGAACGAGGCTGGTACGGGAGTTGACTATCCTTTTGCCCATCGGCGCATTCATTGCGCTCTTTATCGTCGGCATCGTCATCTGGATGTCGCGCAAGCGGTTGTCGCCGGAAACGGAACTGGAAATCGCAGTCCAGAACCGTGAATTCATCGTCCACTATCAACCGATCATCGAACTCAAGACCAATATATGCGTGGGCGCCGAAGCGCTTGTCCGCTGGCGGCGGCCTGATGGCACGCTGGTGAGGCCAGACCTCTTCATTCCGCTGGCGGAAGAAACAGGGCTGATAGAGCCCATCACCGATCAGGTCGTTGAAGCCATTATTGCAGATCTTGGTACCATGCTCGTTGGGGATCGCAGCGCACATATCGCCATCAATCTCTGCGCCGAAGATGTAAAATCAGGCCGGATACTAGACTTCATCGATCAACGCCTTGTCCGCGCGGATATACGCAAGGAGCAGATATGGCTTGAAGCGACCGAGCGCGGTTTCATCGACATTGACGCGGCGCGCGTGACGCTGGACAGAGCACGCAAGGCCGGGCATTCCGTGGCAATTGACGATTTCGGAACCGGCTATTCCAGCCTTCAGTATTTGCAGGGACTGCCGTTGGACGCCCTGAAAATCGATAAGTCCTTCGTTGATACGATCGGCAGGAACACGGCAACCAGCACCGTGACGCTCCATATTATCGAGATGGCGCGCGAGCTTGGACTGTTTTCCGTTGCGGAAGGTATCGAGAGGCCGGAGCAGGCGGCCTATCTGCGGGAACATGGTGTGGATTTTGGTCAGGGCTGGCTGTTTTCCAAGCCGCTTCCAGCCGAGGAATTCATCGCCTTTCACCGTCGGAACAAGTCGACATACGGCTCCGCTCCCGAGGTCATTCAGGTCGCGTCGGTCTAGGTTGAGCGAGACCTGAGCGTCTTGACGCTACCCGTCGCTATCCGGCCAATTCTTCCGTAATGACTTCGAACCGCTTCAGGATAGCCGGCCCGAAGGCTGTGGACAGGGCGACATCCGTCGCATCTCGTCCTGTTGCCATCAAGATGCGTCCGATGCGGGGCCTGTTGTGACGGGCATCGACGGTATACCAGCGGCCGCTGAGATAGACCTCGAACCAGGCGCTGAAATCCATCGGGTTGGAGTCTTTCGGCACGCCGATATCACCGAGATAGCCGGTGCAATAGCGAGCGGGGATATTCATGCAACGGCAGAGTGTGATCGCAAGATGTGCGAAATCGCGGCAAACCCCGGTCCGGTCGATGAAGCCGCCATATGCGGTCCTGAGCGGATCGGCTTTCTCGTAGTTGAAGACAATATGGGAATGCACAAAATCGAGGATCGCCTGCACACGGGGCCAGCCGAGCGGTGTTGCCGAGAAGTTTTTCCAGGCGAAGTCCGCCAGGCGGTCGGTATCGCAGTAACGGCTGCCTAGCAGGAAAACTAGAACATCGTCTGGTAAATCCTTGATATCGTGCTGGAAAGCGTTTTCAGGAACCGGATCTGGCAGGCCGCCGTCATATATGTCGAACCGCGTCGAGATCGTCGTCACACCTGGCGGTGCGGTTATGCGGCTGCAGGCGTTCCCGAAGATATCCATATAACCCCAGGCCTCGATCGGCCTGTCGAATGTCAGCACCTGTTCGGAGAGCAGATCTGCGCGCCGGCTGGGGTGGAGATTGAGAACAAGCAGCATTGCCGTCTCATTCTCGCATTCATAAGCAATATCGAACCCGGCGCGAATCTTCATTCAGTACATCCTTTATGAGCCATCTTGATGTTGTTCACGCTGAAACGCTTTCACGTCGGGCGGGCGGTCATGCATCATCAAGGCGCGGCATTGTAGCCGCGCCCGCCTGTGATTTCACTTTACCGGCGGTGAAGCCTTGCCGAGTTTTACGGAAGGTTCCCGTCCCCAGACACGCAGCTTGCCAAGGTTCGACACGAAGCCAGCGAGGCCTTCCTCACCTGGGAGGATAATCGTGCCCTCGTCAAGATCGCCTGCGATACCCGCCTTTTCCAGCAATGGCAGCGCCGACTGGTCGTAACCTATGAACTTGCAGTGCTGGAAAGCATCGGCCACGAAGTCACGCGCCGTCGCCTCGTTGACCAGATCGTCTATCCCCTCGGCAGAAGTCAACAGTGCAACTGCATCGAAGAGAACCGATGGCCCGCCGTCGATCATGTGATGGGCCTCAATCCAGCTCCCGTCTGAGGCGGTGACGCCACCGACCTTCGGGGCTATCAATTCGCAGACGGCTTTTTCCTTGGTAATCGCCGACATCAGGCCGTTCAGTAATTTGGCGTCGACACCATCGGTGACGACTATACCAAGCTTGCGGCCTTCGAAGCGTTTCGGACCACGCTCAACGATGCTGAGCGCTGGCGAGGGTTCCAGATCCTGACGTGTCGGCATAGCCGCATCCGCCGGCTTCGGCATGGACTTGAAACCTAGCTTCTGCGCGACGGTGTTTGCCAGCGTCTCGTCGATGTTCATGAGATGCGACACCATGCGCTCGCGGATCACGGCTGTTTCCACCTTGCTCAGTTCAAATGTCAGGGCTGCCGCGATGTGACGCTGTTCGGGCGGGGTCTGGCTGATATAGAACTGTCTTGCCTGGCTGTAGTGGTCGGCAAAGCTCTCGGGGCGCAGCCGCGCCTTGATCCCCTGTTCTTCTGCCGGAAAATGACGATAGCCCCGGCTCGGCGACTCTCTCGGGCCTTCACCGAACGAGTTCGGCTGGTAATTCACCCTGCCAACAGGATTGCGCATGGCCATGTGGCCATCCTGCTGGAAATGCGCGAAGGGACACTTCGGTGCATTGATCGGCAGATGGGTGAAGTTTGGCCCGCCAAGGCGTTTCAGCTGGGTGTCGAGATAGGAAAAGTTGCGACCCTGCAACAGCGGATCATTGCTGAAGTCGATACCCGGCGGCACGTTCTGCGTCATGAACGCAACCTGCTCGGTCTCGGCAAAGAAGTTGTCGGGCATACGGTCGAGCACCAGTCGTCCGACCGGCTGCGGCTTCAGGATTTCCTCGGGGATGATCTTTGTCGGATCGAGCACGTCGAAATCGAAGCTGTCGGCAAACTCCTGATCGAAGAGCTGCACCTGCAGTTCCCATTCCGGGAAATTGCCGGACTGGATCGCCTGCCACAGATCGCGGCGATGGAAATCGGGATCGGCGCCATTGATCTTGACCGCCTCGTTCCAGGCGACCGATTGAAGCCCGAGCTTCGGCTTCCAGTGGAACTTGACGAAGGTCGATTGATCCTTTGCGTTCACAAGACGGAAGGTATGAACGCCGAAACCCTCCATGAAGCGGAAAGACCGCGGTATCGTACGATCCGACATGGCCCACATGACCATGTGCATGCTTTCCGGCGTCAGGCTGATGAAGTCCCAGAAATTATCATGGGCCGTCTGCGCCTGCGGAAAAGCCCGGTCAGGTTCCTGCTTGGCGGCGTGGATCAGGTCGGGAAACTTGATGGCGTCCTGAATAAAGAAGACAGGAATATTATTGCCGACGAGATCCCAGTTGCCTTCCTGTGTGTAGAGCTTCACTGCGAAACCGCGCACGTCGCGCGCAAGGTCAGCTGAGCCCTTGTTGCCCGCAACCGTCGAGAAACGGACGAAGGCTGGTGTCTTTTCGCCGGCGCGCTGCAGGAAATCCGCCTTTGTGTATGCGGAGAAGGACTCGTAAGTTTCGAAGAAGCCATGCGCGCCGTAACCGCGCGCATGCACGACGCGCTCGGGAATGCGCTCGTGGTCGAAATGGAAGATCTTTTCGCGGAAATGGAAATCATCAACGACGAGCGGCCCGCGCGGCCCGACCCTTAGAGAATTTTGGTCGTCCGCGACCGGCCCCCCTTGAGCGGTCGTCAGCACCGGCGCGTCGTTTTCGGCTGTCTGATGCAGCTCGCCGCCAGCACCGCGCTCCAGCTTCTGGTCATGGATCGTCACGGTTTCGGTCTTGTCGCTTGGTGATGTGGATGTGGTCTTGGCCATGGTGTGGCTCCTGAAATTGGAAGGGGCCTATCCGACCCGGAAATGAAAAAGCCGCCCTAAAAGGCGGCCTAAGCTTGGAAGGGTCCCCGCACGGTCTTCGGCAGAGCCTTCAGCACTTGCTGTTCGGCGAGACAGATGTCCTTGAGCGTATCGAGGAACAGGTCATGCAATGTAGTTTCCGCAGGCATGTGGGAATCCGATCAACTTTGAATGATGTACTTGGACAACCCCTGAGTGGAGACGATGTTCCTGCTCCCGGAAAAGAATTCACATTCCGGTCCGCGGTGGCATCACAGCGATGCCAGTAACCGGTTGAATAGGCGGACGTTCCTCATCCGGCAGAGATAGTTCGGTGGCGCTTCGACGATGATGGAACGGCAAGGCCTGCAAATTCTATTTTCAGATTGGCGGAACCATGAGGCCCGACATGTTGTTTCCCTGTCGAGCCTGCACTGAAGGCTACAACGAGGAAAAATCATGAAAAAGCTTCTTTTAGCCGCCGCGCTTCTCGGCGCGTCGACCCTTGGCGCCTTCGCTCAGACGTCCACCGCTCCAGCCACCGATGGCAGCAAGCCTGCCGTCGCTACGCCAGACACCAAGAATGCGACTGCGCCTGTGGAAGGCGCAAACAGCTTTACCGAGGAACAGGCGAATAAACGCCTTATGGACGCCGGATATGCCGAGGTGACCGGTCTTACGCTCAACGACAAGGGCGTGTGGCAAGCCAAGGCCTCGAAGGACGGCAAGTCCGTAAACGTGGCGCTCGACTATCAGGGCAATATTGTCGCTAACTAATTCAATCTTTGGGAGAATCCTATGAAGACCGTTACCGGACTTTTCGACGACTACTCCGATGCCAGCGCCGCCGTTACTGCACTGGAACAACGCGGCGTGCCGTCTAAAGATATCAGCATTGTTTCCAACAATGCAGACGAACGCCATGGCAATGATACAAAAGCTGCCGAAGGCGCAGGCACGGGTGCCGGCATCGGCGCTGCCGTCGGTGGTGTTGGCGGCCTGTTGACAGGCCTTGGCATCATGGCAATTCCCGGCGTCGGACCGGTGGTTGCGGCAGGCTGGCTTGCCGCGACGGCGGCAGGCGCTGTTGCCGGTGCCGTTGCAGGCGGTGCCGCCGGCGGCCTTATCGGCGCGCTGACGGACGCCGGCGTTTCCGAAGACCATGCCCATGTTTACGCAGAAGGCGTTCGCCGGGGTGGCACGCTCGTGACCGCGAAGGTCGAGGACAGCCTTTACACGGACGCCGAGGAAGTCCTGCGCCAGTCCAACTGGGTTGATCCGGACAAGCGGCGCGCGGCCTATGCCGAAGACGGTTGGTCACGGTTTGACGACACGCTCGATCCTTATGAGCCCACTGAAATCGAACAGGAACGTCTGCGTTACAGACGCTAAGCGTTAGAAACAGGGAAGGTCGGCATGTGCCGGCCTTCTCTTTGATAGCCTCGGGGCAGGTGAAAGTGCCGGTCATTGCAACAGCTGGATGGTCGATCCCCAAGACTGTGGCGCAGCGTTTTCCCGAAACGGGAAGTGGGCTTAGCCGATATGCTGCCGTATTCGACGGCGTCGAGATCAACTCCACCTTTTATCGCCACCACCGGCCAACGACGTTCGAGCGTTGGGCAAATTCGGTGCCCGATGACTTCCGCTTCGCCGTGAAGCTGCCGCGCGAGATCACGCATGAGCGCCGGTTGCGGGAAATCGGACAAGTCTTCAAGGCATTTGTTGGGGAACTTGCGGCGCTGGATGGCAAGCTTGGACCCTTATTGTGCCAGTTGCCGCCCAATCTCGCATTTGATGTCTCCGACGCGGAGGCCGCGTTTGATACTATGCGTCAGACCTTTCCCGGCATGCTGGTACTCGAACCGCGTCACACAAGTTGGGCTACGCATTCAGCGCAAGAGGTTCTGCAACGCTATGCCATTGATCGTGTGCTGGCCGATCCTGCACCGGTCTGGCCGGCCAGTGATTTCTCCGAGCCGCCCAAATATGTGCGGCTGCACGGCGCTCCCCGGATTTATTATTCCGAATACAGCGCCGCCGAAATCCTCTCGTTTAGAAAACGCCTTTCCGCCGAATCCTGGTGCGTTTTCGACAATACCGCCTCCGGTGCCGCAATAAAGAACGCGCTGGCAATGCTCGACGATTGCGCAACCACTAGACGGTGCGCAGACTGAAATCATGTTTCAACAGCTGGCAAAAGCGCATGAAGGCGTGACGCCTTAAAGCTGCCTTCGTGCAGTGCCGATCGCGATAACAGGGCCGGTCGCCTGACCAGTTGGTGATCCACCGAAGGGTTCCACGCTGATAGCGAAGGTCGTGCCTTCCGAAATGTTGCTACGCATATCCGCCGGGATAATGAGATCGCCATTCGTTCCGGGCTGGAAGACACCGAGCGAGCGGGTCTTGCCGCCATCCATCACAAGCCACAATTCCAGTGATTTCTCATCGGCCTTGCCGGTCGCAACCGGTATAATGTGCATCCTGCCGGTCTCTGCATCATAGGATGCAAGCAGGTTGACCTGGCTGTCCGTTGTCGAAAGTTCGGCTACCAGCGGAGCTGTGCCCTGCCATTTTTCGGGAAATGCGGCGTAAACGATCGCTGCCACGGCAGTCGCGCTCGTGACGACCGATATCCATCGCCAGAAGGATGCGGAACTCCACAGGCTGCCATTGGCGTTGCTGGTCTTGCTGCCGAACAGGCGTTCTTCAATGCGAGCGAGAATGGCCGCACTCGGCGCCTGTTCTTCGTAATCCACGTTGAAGTCTGAAAATTCGCTTTCCCAACGGTGGACCAGCTGCGCGAAGACCCTGTCGTCCTGCATGCGCCGCTCGACCTCACGACGCTTTTCAAACGGCAGCACGCCGAGCACATATTCGCCAGCGAGGATTTCGTCGCGCGAATGCATGCCCTCGCTGTTTTCGCTCGTGGTCATCGCTGCATGCACTCTCTGAGTTTGAGAAGGCTTCGCCGCAGCCAGGTTCTGACCGTGTTGAGTGGCACCCGCAATTCTTTGGCGAGTTCGATATAGCTCAGCCCTTCGATATAGGCACGACGCACCGCCTGCGCATGAACGGTTTCAAGTTCCTGCATGCAATTGTCGATCCTGCGACCCTCATCGGCCAGAACGACCTGCTGCTCCGGATTGCGGATGCTGTCATCGGCAAGGTCATAGGCTTCGTCAATGTCGTCGCCCACGGGTTTGCGAGCCCGGATCGTATCGATCGCATGGTTTCGGGCGATTGCGGCGAGCCACGTCGACGGTGTGCCGGCGCTTGCTGCAAATGTGAGGGCTCGTTGCCAGATCTTGATATAGACTTCCTGAAGCGCTTCTTCGGCTTCGGTCCTGTCACGCAGGATTTTCAGGCAGATCGCATAAAGCTTCGGGCTGGTGGCTTGATAGAGGGAAACGAATGCCGAGCGATCGCCCATGCCGACGCGGTTTATGAGCGTTGCTATCTCTGTACCCTGCATTCGAACATCCCTTCTTGCGCCTCCTATATAGGGTTGTCCTTTGTGGGAAGGCAAGGCATGCGCGAAATGAAGTTCACGTCTTCCCGGCCAAAAATTGGCCGGGTGGAAGCAGGCGGCAGGGATGGTCGCTGTCATAACACACCTGCCGGATTTTGCAGTGGACCGACCAGCCGTACGGTGACGAGGTAGCCGATGATGGCAGCGGCTGCGGACACGAAGGTGCCCCACAGAAGATCAGCGATGGTCAACGTCGTGGACCAGCTTTTCAACGTTGCCTGATTGGTGAGATCATATGTGGCATAGGCCATGAAGCCGACGGCTGCACCATAAAGCAACGCGGTCGTCCACTGGCCTGATATGAGGGCCGGACGAACCGCAAGAAAGGTCAGTCCGGCCGCGTAGATGAGATAAAAGATGATCGCCGGGGCCAGTCGGAAGTTCTCAGCCAGAAGATCGCCGATCGCCGGGCGATAAAGCCGCGACGCCATGGTGCTTAGCCAGATGAAGTCGATCACCAGAAAGGCGATGAGGGTGAAGAAGTAGGCTGAGATATAGGTCTTCATCGGTTTGTCCTTTCCAGAGTCTAGTTGATGCGGGCCCAGGTAATGCCTTTGCACAGGAGACCAGCGACGATGCAGCCCTTGGTGGTCATGCTGTTGCCATCAACCGTCACGGTTATCTTGTAGGATTTGTCGCGTTGCGGATCGAAGGCAGTACCCGAATAGACGCCTGTTTCATCTGGCTTTATGGTCATGATCAGCCGGTCACCGGTCTTTTCCTCGGGCGTGCCCGGTTTGATCCAGGTATTGGTGGCGCATATATTGTCGCCACACGGCGCGATCAGCACTTTCGCGTTGCCGTCACCGCGCGCCCAGTTTCCGTCGATGTCGGCTGCTCCGGCACCAGAGGCCGCAAGCATCGGACCCAGGACGGATGCGATTATCAAGGGATTGATTTTCATCGTCTTTCTCCGCAGTTGTTGCCCCGCTTTATTTGTGCTCGATCGTGTAGAAGCCAACATTGATGGTTCCCTCGGTAAAGCCGGCTTCGCAGTAGCAAAGGTAATAATCCCAGAGCCGCCTGAAGCGATCATCGAAACCCAGCAGCGAGATTGTCTGCCAGCGCGCATGGAAACGCTGGCGCCATTCCGCCAGCGTGCGGGCATAGGACTGGCCGAAAAGCTCGGTATCGTTGAGGCTCAGACCCGCTCTGCCGATTGCTCTTTCAAGGGCTTCGTCAGATGGCAGGAAGCCGCCCGGAAAGATGTATTTCTGGATGAAGTCAGCATTTCGCCGGTAATTATCGAACCGGGCAGGTTCAATGGAGATGATTTGCAGCACCGCGCGCCCGCCGGGTTTCAGGCAGCGCTTCAGTGTTTCGAAATAGCTCGGCCAATAGGCCTCACCGACCGCTTCGAACATCTCGACGGAAACGATGCGGTCGAACTTGCCTTCGACATCGCGGTAGTCCTCGAGCCTGAGATCGATATGCTCAGCCTTGTCGGTTTTCTCCGCTGCCGCCTTTGCCCAATTCAACTGAGATGGCGAAAGGGTGAGGCCGGTAACGTTGGCATCCGCCTGGGTCGCGAGGTGGATTGCAAGCGCGCCCCAGCCGCAGCCAATCTCCAATACGCTCTCACCGCCGCTCAATTGCAGCTTGTCGACGATGCGGTTGAGTTTTTTGAGTTGGGCCGCCTCAAGCGTTGGCGTCGTATCGTCGAAAATCGCCGACGAATAGAGCATCGAGGAATCGAGCCATTGCCGGTAGAATTCGTTGCCGAGATCGTAATGGGCCTCGATGTTGCGGCGGCTGCCGCGCTTTGTATTGGCGTTCAGCCGGTGGCCAAGGCGATTGATGAGGCGCATGGGCAGGCTACCGCGCGTCGATCCCCCGAAAGCGTCGTTGTTCTGTGCCGCAAAACGGATCAGGGCGGTCAGATCCGGTGTGGACCAGTCGTCTTCGATGTAACCCTCGGCAAAACCGATGTCGCCATTGAGGATGAGCCGCCGTAGCGCGCGCCAGCGATGGAGAACAAGCGTCGCCTCGGTGCCCTCATGTTCCCCGGATTTCTCAATCACGCCGCCACCGGGAAGCATGACGCGCAGTCTGCCTTTGGAGACGTTGTTCAAGAGCTTGGCCATGAGCCAGCCTTCGGGACCGGTGCGTTGCCGCATCTGCGTGTTTTCCAGCGATAGTTCGTTGAGATTGTCAAACGGGGTCATGAAGTTTGGCCTCGATTTGCGATGGTGATGGGTGAATGAAGGAGACAGGGGCAGAAGGTGGACGCGGTCGTTTTCTCAACCGCACACCCTTGAGCCATATTTTAAGTGCTTCCCAATGGATGCCGGCAACAACCTTGAGGGTAAGAAAGGGGATGCTGACAAACGCCTTCAGCAGCGCGCCATCGGTCAGCTCGACACGCCGCGCCAGATGCCTTGCAGTCAGGACTGGCCCCTCGTCGTCAAATGTATCGATAACGATCTTCAGCTTGTCGCCGGGTGGAATGACCCGGAATACATAACGGAGATCCATGTCCATGAAGGGCGAGACATAGAAGGCCTTGTCGCAGCGCTGGACGATCTCGGCCGCACCTTCGGTCTCCACCGGGATAAGGTAGGAATGCCGCTCGCCGAACGTATTGTCGACTTCCCAGAGAATGGCTTTGAGAGACCCGTTCCGGCCGTGGCAGAAAAACACGCTGAGTGGATTGAAGGCCCAGCCAAGGATGCGCGGCATGGTGAGCAGACGGATCGGACCACCATCGACGGTCATGCCTGCGGCCGTCATGGCGTTTTCGATCTGGTTGCGCAATTCCATCTTGCTCCCGTCGCCGCGGTCCCGGCGGTGAAAGGAAAACAGGTTGAAACGATCGACGGAGAACAGCCGCAGCTTACGGTCAAGCGCATCAAGTTCATCAAGGTCGAGAAGCAGCGAGTAAATGCGATAGGCGAGCCGGTGCGCTTTCGGCTTGAAGCGCGCATGCATGACATGTCCGGGAAAAAGGGCGGAGGAGAAATGAGACGTCATGGGATCGCCTCAACGAGTTTGATCGTTCTTTTCCGCGAAGCCAAATTCAGACGGACGATCCGGCCGCTATCATCGGTAACCTTCCAGGGCCTTGACAGGCCGCCCAGATCCTCGGCGACGGCAAGCCCTGCCTGAATGCCGTCTTCATGAAAACCCGAGCCAAAATAGGCGCCGCAGAACCAGGTGTTTCTCAAACCCTGCAAGGCCCACAGTTCCTGCCTCATCTGCTCGGTGCCGGCATCAAAAACAGGATGGTGGTAGGTTTCCTCGGTGATGATTTTTCCCTTTTCCGGTTCGCGCGTCGGGTTCAGCGTTACGAAGGTGTCAGGGATTGCACCCAGAGGCTGAAGCTTGTTCATCCAGTAGGTGATGCTCGGCTGCCCCGTTTCAATGCGTGTATCGGCCACATAGTTCCAGCTTGACCAGGCGGTGCGCCTGCGGGGCATGAAACTGCTGTCCGTGTGCAGTACCGCCCTGTTTTTCGTATAGCCAAACGCGCCGAGAATGCGCCGTTCGGCTTGCGTCGCGTCCGTCAGCATCTCCAGCGCCTGATCTGCGTGTGTGGCAATCACCACATCGTCGAACCGTTCGAATTCGCCGTTAGTGTTGGCGATCTCGACCCCGTCCGCCAGGCGGTGGATGCGCGTCACAGGTGTCGAGAGCCGAATGCGATCGGCGAATGGCGCAGTGAGTCGTTTCACATATTCCTGGCTGCCGCCAACAACGGTGCGCCAGACGGGCCGGTTGCGCAGCAACAGCAGGCCGTGATTGCTGCAGAACTTCACGAAATGTGCTGCCGGGTAACGGCCGACTTCCATGGCCGGGGTAGACCATATGGCTGCTGCCATCGGGTAAAGATGATCGTTGCGAAAGGCGTCGCCATAGTTGTTTTGAGAAAGATACTCATCGAGCGACATGTCGCCCATCATCGGCAGATCGCGCGGGGCATTGCGATAAAAGCGCAAGAGGTCGGCAAGCATTGCCCAGAAGCGCGGTCTGACGGCATTTCTCTTTTGCGCCAAAAGGCCAAAGCCAGAGCCGCCGGAATATTCGAAACCGCCATCATCCAGTGAAACGGCAAAGGACATGTCGGATGCCGCGGTCGTCACTCCCAGCGTTTTGAAAAGTGCCGTCAGATTGGGATACGTCACCTCATTATAGACGATGAACCCCGTATCGACAGACACCACACCTTGTTCAGTTTTGAACGTCACGGTGTTGCTGTGGCCGCCGACGCGGTCCGCAGCCTCGAAAACCGTGACATCATGCCGTTTCGACAAAAGCCAGGCCGCAGACAGACCGGAAATGCCTGTTCCGATCACGGCGATGTTTCGCCGGCTGTCTTTTCTTTTGGCTTCGGTATCGAACATGGTTCCTCGCTATTGCATTCACAATTCAGTTTTACGGCCTGAGACAGATACGAGGGAGCGGATCGATAAGTTTCAGCGGCACACAAATTTTTCAGAATTTTGTCAGGCGCCTGAAACTCTTTTGCCGTCTCGCCCGTAGTTGCCACTAGAAACTTGGTCTGAAGTCCTTCGAATACAGTGAGCGGAATGGTGATGATGTCTGTTGTGGTGGCCCTTGCCGTGCTGATGTCGCTTCTGATGGCAGCAGCCTGGGCGTTGCAGCGTTACACAGGATCGAGTGGCTGGATTGACACCGTCTGGTCTGCGAGTGTCGGGCTCGGCGGCGTGGTTGCCGTCTTGTTTTCCGATGGAGATAGCTGGCGCCGGGGAGCGGTTCTCTTTCTTGTATTGGTGTGGTCGCTGCGGCTCGCTGGACACATCGGCATGCGGACGAGGGGAGGTGGCGAAGATCCACGTTACGCGAAGCTTATAGAAGAATGGGGCAGCAATGCCTCGTTGCGGCTTTTCGCTTTTCTCCAGATCCAGGCCGTTGCCGCCTTTGTGCTGGTTCTCGCCGTCTATCTTGCCGCCAGCAATCCTTTGCCATTTCCAAGCATTATCGATGTGATAGCGTTGATCGTCGCGGCTGGTGCGCTTGTCGGCGAAGCGACCTCCGATGCACAGCTTTCACAGTTCAGAAAAACCCCGGAGGCCAAAACTGGCGTTTGCGAGACTGGTCTGTGGCGTTATTCGCGTCATCCCAACTACTTTTTCGAGTGGCTTTTCTGGTGCGGCTTTCCGTTGTTGGCCATCCATGCGCAGCCGTGGTCATGGCTGTCGCTTGCTGCGCCAGCCATGATGTACTGGCTGCTCGTGCACGTCTCCGGCATTCCCCCGCTCGAAGAACACATGCTGAAATCACGCGGAGAGAAATTCCGCGCCCTGCAAAACCGCGTCAACGCCTTCTTTCCGGGGCCACGCAAGAATGAGGACACGCCATGAACATGCTCGCATTCGCCATCAATGCTGCCGAACGCGCACCGCTGAGTGACAATATGACGCTTGCCGGCATCGACATGCTCTGCGCCCGTACCAAACGGCGACTTGCCGGCGTTCCGGCGGCGGAAGAAAATGCTTTTGTGTCTGATATGGCGAAATTTCCCGTCGCCACGCACACCGACGAGGCGAACAGGCAGCACTACGAGGTGCCGGCTGAATTCTTTGCAATCGTCCTTGGCGCGCAAAGAAAATATTCCTGCTGCTTTTATTCCAATGCTCAGACAACGCTGGATGAGGCTGAAACATTGGCGCTGGAAGAGACCGTTTCCCATGCGCGATTGCAGGACGGGATGAATATTCTCGAACTCGGCTGTGGCTGGGGTTCGCTCTCCCTTTATATGGCCGGCCGGTTTCCCAATGCGCGGATTACGTCCGTTTCAAATTCGGCTTCGCAGCGCGAATATATAACCAAACGTGCAAATGAGCGTGGCCTGTCGAACCTCTCGGTGGTGACGGCCGATATGAATGATTTCACCACTGACGAGCGTTTCGACCGTGTCGTATCGGTGGAAATGTTCGAGCACATGTCGAACTGGCAGGCATTGTTCGAGCGCGTCCGCTCGTGGCTGACGCCCGAGGGCAAGTTTTTCCTCCACGTCTTCAATCACCGGGATCGATCCTATCGTTTCGATCATGGCAACCGGGCAGACTGGATCGCGCAGCATTTCTTCACCGGCGGCATCATGCCTGCCTTCGATCTTCCTCACCGTTTCCCGGCGCAGTTCACCGTGGAACAGGAGTGGCGCTGGTCGGGATCGCATTATCGCCGGACGGCCCTCGACTGGCTTGGAAATTTCGACCGGGAGATCGACCGTATCCGACCGATCCTGCAGCGGGTCTATGGCAACGATGCGCGCTTGTGGGAACGTCGTTGGAGACTGTTCTTCCTCGCGACGGCAGGTCTTTTCGGGCACGAAGACGGCAAGGTCTGGGGCGTTGGACACTACCTCATGGCGCGCGTCTAGATCGCTGCAAACACGCGCATGCGAACCCAATCCGGCGCCGCTTCGCCCTTCGTCGCGATGCGGCGAAGGTGTGTCCTCGGTTGGCGCAGGCCGCTGAGGCCGGCGAAGCGGGAAAAATGGATATGCGATTGATTGTGCATGATTTGATCGTGCAAAATTTGTGTATTTCATTCCTGTTTGCTTAACCCCGTTTTTTGAAATCTGCGAAGTTCGGCGACCTCGTCTAGCTTCCGTTCGGCTTTTGCATCAAGGAGCGGGCTCGCCCCGTAGTCCAAGCCAAGGGTCAGCATGCCTTTTCAGAAAACAAAAGACCGAGAGGAATATTCGCAGCATCTTCTTCTCCTGTGTCGAGTTGCAGCCTGGATGGGCGTGGCGCTGGCGACTGGCTGGTTCGTGTTTTTCATTCTCACAGAAAGATGGGGCATTGCGCTCAGTCTCCTCATTCTGGGGGTTGCGATCGTGCCGTGCTGGCTGACTTGCCTGGTGGGCCACTTTTCCCTCGGACTCATCCTGGCTCAGAGCGCCTGCATCCTTTTCGTCTGCTGGTATTCCGTCGCTATCGATGTCTCCGACGATACCGTACCGAGGACGACGCATCTCTACCTGCTCGTCATCATCTTCGTCGGCTACATGAATTTTCAACGCCAGCGTTCCGCCGCCCAGTTTCAGGTCATCGCGGCAAGTCTCGCGGCCTTTGTTTATTTCTGCGCGTCCGCCGCGCGGTTTTCGTTCAGTACTCCCATGCCGCAGGATGTGCGCAGCATCAGCGCCTGGTTCAACAGCGTTTTCGCAGCGTTGATGCTGTGTGGCGGTGTCGCCGCCATGCAGGCGCAGTTTCGCAGTCATACGAAAAAAGCCCTGGAACTGCGCTCCGCGCTTTCGAATGGCCAGTTTGAACTTTTCTATCAAGCGCAGGTCCGCGCAGACGGCACGCTGCTTGGCGCAGAGGCGCTGTTGCGGTGGAACCACCCGAAACGGGGATACATCCCGCCAGCCGATTTCATCGCGCTTGCGCAGCAAACCGGTTTCATGCCGACAATCGGCGCTTGGGTCATTGCCGAAGCCTGCAAGACACTTGCGAGATGGCAGGAGAACCCGGCAACCCAGAATCTCACCTTGTCGATCAACATCACTGCCGATCATTTCGTCGACGCGGGATTTTCCGGGCAGCTTCTTGATGCCGCCTCGTCTCAGGGCATCAAGCCACAGCTTCTAAAGCTGGAGCTGACCGAGAGCGTTTTCCTATTCGACATAGAGGCAGCAATCGCGAAAATGAAGCTCCTTGATCGTTCCGGCTTTACGATTTCACTCGACGATTTCGGCACTGGCTACTCCTCACTAAGCTACCTGCGGCAATTGCCGCTCAAACAGATCAAGATTGATCGCAGCTTCGTGACGGGGGTGACCGAAAGCGGGCGTATGGCGACAATCACGCGAAACATCGTCCAGATGGGGCACGACCTTTCACTGGAAGTTCTGGCCGAAGGCGTGGAGACCGAGGCGGAGCTGCGGATGATGCTGTCCTACGGCTGCCGATTGTTTCAGGGCTATCTTTTTGCGAGGCCGACGAGCCTCGTCGAATTCGAGCAATATGCCGCCCGTCCTTCGTCCTGACCGGACGTTTTGCGATAGGCTGAGGCATCCGGATCGAATTCAGTGGCGTGCCTGCCGGCAGATCCGGGCGTCGAACAATGTACCATTCGTCGGGTAGAGCTATCTTGCCCGTCAGGATCGCAACCGATCCGCATCATTTCGTTGGTTCGCATGATCCCAGTAGCACTACCCTCCGTCGAAACGCTGCTTTTGCTTGCCTTCCTTCTTGCCACGACACTGGTCTGGGGTATCTGGACAGTGGTGTTGGTTGCACGATACGCAGGAGGCCGCTGGGCGCGCCCGATGATGCTGCCCTATGGTCTGGCGACCGCCATTGCGATTTTTACACTTTGGCAGTTCGGTAATTTTTATCTCCAGATGCGTGCCTATGACAGGGAAATGGCGTCTAGCTATCGCCCGGAGCTTGGGGAGCCGGTGCGCCTTGGCCAGATCGACATGCCCAAAGGCACGAAACTTGAACTGGCCGTGGCCGACACCAGGGAATCCTTCAACCGCGCGGTCTTCCCCCATCCCGTGCGGGTCGCGAATGTCGATGCCGTCGAGATCGCCCGCTATATCGCGATAAAAACCAACGGGAATTATGAGACCGTCGGCTTTGTTCCGGAGACGATGCGGGTGACGGGAAACGGCGTGACCCTGCAAAGTGGCTGGCGCTGCGATGCGGCACAACCGGTGGAGTTCGACCTGAAGGCTGACGGGGATGTATCCGCTTTCAGCCGATGTGTCCTTGCCGACGGGAATATCGTCGACGGCATTGTCTTGCCGAAGGGCACGTTTCTGCGTGCCTCCTCCGGCAATGTCTATACTGACGGTTTCGTTGATTCCGACAGGTGGGTTCTCGAAACGCCCACGGGCCAGGCTATCCGCATTGATGATTTCGCTCTTGAGGATGTCACGCTCGCCCTTGATGGCGAAAGAAAACTCTATGAAATCCGAAGCGCGGTTTTGTCGAAGGAAGCAACAGCGGGCGCGCTCCACTTCGCAGCCGGTAGTGGAATTCGCCTCAATCCCCGGCACATCCGGACTGATTATCCCGGTGCATGGTTGATAACACCATCTCCTGCGTCCACCGGTTCTGAACCGGTGTCGCCTCGGTCAAGCGTGCTGAACAGAGGCGGAGAGCTTCTGGCCACCCTTTCCGACTAGCGCATTGGTGGACCAGATACTCTGAACGATCTCGATGGAGGTCTCTCTTGCGATCAGGTGCCCGCGACCCCAGATATCGCGCATTATTGAAAGTGCGCATAAATGAACCCTGAGACCTACCTACCGATAAAGACCGACCGGCTGATCCTTCGTAAATTCCAGGCCGCTGATCTCGCCTCATACGCCGATTACCACACGCGCGATGACGTCTACCGTTTCCTCTATGCCGCACCGCCTTCGGATGACGCGGTGAAAACGCAATTCGCAGCGCTGCTCGAGGCTCCGTTTGAAGAGGACGGCGATACGTTGCGACTTGCCGTTACGCGCAGTGACGATGACACGTTGATCGGCGAAGTCCTGCTTAAAATTGCGAGCAAGGCAGCTTTGCAGGCGGAAGTCGGTTATGTCTTCAATCCTGATTTCTCAGGTAAGGGATATGCGACGGAAGCCGTCCGGGCCATGATAAGCCTCGGCTTCGAGACGCTCGGATATCACCGGATTTTCGCGCGGCTGGATGCCCTGAACCACGGATCGATCGGCGTTGTTGAACGCCTTGGCCTGCGGAAAGAAGCGCATTTGATCGAGAATGACCGGTTTGCCGGCGCCTGGGGGGACGAATTCATCTATGCCACCCTGAAGAGGGAGTGGGCGTCTAGCCCGTGACCTTGCGCAGGTGATGATTATGTCGGGTTTGAAGGAAATTGTCGGTGTCTCAACTGGTCTTGATCCTCGGCGATCAATTATCTTTCTCCCTATCTTCGCTGGATGGGGTCGACAAGACGCGCGACACGATCCTGCTTTGCGAGGTAATGGCGGAGGCTACCTATGTCGGCCATCACAAAAAGAAGATCGCCTTCATCTTTTCCGCCATGCGCCACTTCGCCGAGGAACTGCGTGGCGAAGGATACCGGGTTCGCTACACGCGCATTGATGATCGCGACAATGCGGGCTCCTTCTCCGGCGAGGTGCAGCGGGCGTTAAACGACCTGACCCCTTCCAGGATTTGCGTCACCGAGGCTGGAGAATGGCGCGTCAAGTCAGAGATCGAGCGCTTCGCCAGTACCTTCAATATCGAGGTCGATATCCGCCCTGATCGGCGCTTTCTTGCCAGCCACGACGAGTTCGAGCGCTGGGCGGCCGGGCGCAAAAGCCTGACGATGGAATATTTCTACCGGGAAATGCGTCGCAAGACTGGCCTGTTGATGAATGGCGAAGAGCCGGTCGGTGGACGCTGGAATTTTGACTCGGAAAACCGCAGCCCCGCCAAGCCGGACCTGCTGAGGCCAAGACACCCGGTCTTCGCACCGGACAGGATAACAAGGGATGTCATCGACACCGTCGAGCGGCTGTTTCCCGACAATTTCGGCAAGCTTGAGAACTTTGGTTTCGCCGTCACCCGCGCCGATGCCGAGCGGGCGCTCAGTGCCTTCATAAACGATTTCCTGATGAATTTCGGCGCCACGCAGGATGCCATGCTGCAGGATGACCCGTATCTCAACCACTCGCTTCTGTCTTTTTACATCAATTGCGGGCTGCTGGATGCGCTGGAGGTCTGCAGGGCGGTGGAGCGCGCCTACTACGAGGGCGCGGCACCGCTCAATGCCGTCGAGGGTTTCATTCGCCAGATCATCGGCTGGCGGGAATATATGCGTGGCATCTACTGGTTTGCCGGGCCTGACTATGTCGACAGCAATTTCTTCAAAAACGACAGGCCGCTGCCGGGCTTTTACTGGACGGGCAAAACCCACATGAACTGCATGGCGACCGTTATTACGGAAACCATCGAAAATGCCTATGCTCACCACATCCAGCGCCTGATGATCACGGGAAACTTTGCCCTTCTCGCCGGCATTGATCCGAAGGCCGTTCATCAATGGTATCTCGAGGTCTATGCGGATGCCTATGAATGGGTTGAGCTGCCGAATGTGATCGGCATGAGCCAGTTCGCCGATGGCGGCTTTCTCGGAACAAAGCCCTATGCCGCAAGTGGCAACTACATCAATCGCATGTCGGACTATTGCAGTAGTTGCCGCTATGATCCCAAGGAGCGTCTCGGTGACAAGGCCTGTCCATTCAACGCGCTATACTGGGATTTTCTGGCCCGCAACCGTGAAAAGCTGAAATCCAACCATCGGCTGGCGCAGCCCTATGCCACATGGTACCGGATGAGCGAAGACGTCCGCCATGATATCAGGGCAAAGGCGGCTCTGTTTTTGAACCGCCTGAGCTGACGCGGCTCTTTCTCTGTTTTTGCCGACGGCGGGATACCCGATCAGAGCTGTCGCTGCGCATGTCTCAGTCATGACGCGGCTCGTAAAACCAGCTCCGCGTGGTACCGACAGCGCCGCCGGTCCATGCGGCAATAGTGCCAATGATGAGAGCGGCGAAGGCGAGCTATCGGAAACGACGTGAAGCCTGCCGCGTTTCTCAGCTTACTTTAAACTATCACTTACCAGCCGTAGCTGAATGTCAGGCCGCTGCCGTTGTCTCCGTTCTGCTCCACGTTGGTTTCGGTGTTCCGCCCATACTGGAAAATGCCATAGGCATTGTTATTGCCGTTTTGCTGCAGCGTTGCGGAATGGCCGTTGCCCCGCTGCCGGATAAAGCCGAGATTGCCGCGACCGTTCTGGGCGATGCCTGCCGCATTTCCCCGGCCCAATTGCCGGATGTCTGCGTCTTTCAGATCGCGATAAAGCGAGTAGGCGCGCAGCCCGGTTGAGAACAGATCCCCATCCCCGGAATTGCCGGGCGCGAGGTCAAAGGAAATGCGGCCACCGGCATGGGCGGGAGCCGTAAATCCGAGCGGCGCAAGGCCTCCAACAAGCAGAGTAACGGTGAGAAGTTTCAACACGTTGCGGGTCATTCTGATCTCCATTCTGTCAGTGCCCTTGCCGATGATCCACTCTCGCATCCTGCAACTGAACCCGAACGGAATTGCCCATTCACATGTCGTTCAGTCGCTGCACGATGATCAAAGAAAAGGGCGCTCAACCGGCGCCCTCTCTGGTGGAAATGTATGGTTTAAGTCAGCCTAGTCGCCGCCAACCTGCTTCGTGCAGCTGAAGTGTCTGCCATCGATTTCGAGATCGAGCACGGCCTTGTACTGCGCTCCCTTCGCGCCAAGCGTTACCGAACTCAGAAGTTGCGAACGCCCGGCAGCGGCATCAAAGCCGCCGCCCTGGTTGATGACGGAACTCCCGCTGCCTCCTGAATTTTCGACGTGAAAGGCATAGGTACCTCCAGCACCGGTGTTGCCCTTTGCGAAGGCCTCCAGCCTGACCATGCCCGCCTGTGGTGTTGCCTTGATCTCGCAAAGCTTGCCTTCGCTCAGGTCATTTGCGGTCGACATGGCTGCAATGGCGCCGAATGGAAGCAATGCAACGGCAAGGATAGCCGCCAGGCGGCGTGGATGTGTGACGCTGTAGGGCATGGCTAGTCTCCTTGATGATCTGTTGACTTGATCTCGACCAGTTGCACGTCAAGGCCTGCGGCGGCTTACGGGCAGGCCTGTACGAAGGCCGCGACATTGTCATTGCCGCCCTGGTTCACATTGGCGCTGCAGCCACGGCCAACCTGAACACCGGCCGCGATGTTGCCGTTGCCGTCCTGAGTCAGGATGGTGGTGTGGTTTGAGCCGAACTGGCCGATGCCCGCCACGTTGCGGCTGCCGTTCTGATAGGTTGAGCCGTAATTGTCATGCCCCTCCTGACCGACAGCCGAAAGGTTGTGACGACCATATTGATGGCCGACGATCCGGTTATAGCCGCCGTTCTGGTAGGTGCGGATCCGGTTGCCATAACCTTCCTGTGCGCCACCGGCAGAGTTCGACCAGCCATATTGTTCGATGCGCACATCGTTGGCCATGGCGGGGGCCGTGGCGGTGAAGCCAACGAGAGCGGAGAGTGCAATTGCAACGAAAGACGTACGGATCATGACTGTCTCCTCAGGCGGATAAGACCGCGGTTGAACGTCTTTGTTGTAGACGGTCCCGTTGGAACGGAAGCTGAAGAGATTATTCAGTCGTGGTTCATTGGCGGGGTATGGTCCCAGCGTCGCAACAATGGTGACGAACATGATAAGTTTTCTTGGCAGGATGAAACCAAATTGGCTCGCCTTTCGTACATGGCTTGCGCCGTCAGTGTTCAGGCGAAAAGGGAGACGAATCTGGGTCCGATGGAGCTTCAAAGCCGCGCTAGCCAGCCCGCAAATGCAGGGTCTGCTGCAAGAGATGATCTGACACGAGCAACCATAACCGTTGCCTGGGTCATCATCCTCAACAAGCCATTTTATCCGCTTTACGTGTGGTATCTGGTCGATGACGGAGCCATGGCATCGCTTGTCACCCTATTGTCGGTGCCATTCTTTCTCGCGATACCATTCCTGGCGAAAAAATCCCCTTTGGCCGCGCGCCTCGCTCTCCCTTTGGTGGGAACAATCGACACGCTGTTTGAAACCAAAGTATTTGGCCAGGCTTCTGGCACCGAATTTTTCTTCGCAGCCTGCATCATGCTTGCAGCCATGTCGTTCCGCGCAGACGAGAAGCTCTGGCAATATGCGATGGCAATCCTCGTCTTCATCGCTTTCTTTTTCTCGCGGACGTTTCTGGGCGCGCCGCTGCAATCCTGGTCGGCAGATGATCTTGCAACGCTTCTCAATCTGAATGCGTTCTCTGCCGCCAGCCTCATGGTCTTTATCGCCCTTAGATATGCCGGCATTTCACGGCGAACCGAAATATGAACAAGAGCCGTGCCATCGACAGGAGGAGTTTATGCTTAGATATTGTAACCGCGTGATTGGTGCCCTGACATTTTCGCTGTTTGTGTTTGCCGGTTCTGCGGTTTCCGCAGCCCCCAAACCAGTTGCCGTGGGTCTCGATCATTACCGCGGTACCTGGCTTGAAATCGGCCGTACACCCATGTTGCTGACAGACGGATGTGTTGCAGGATATTCCACCTATCGGCAGGGAGCATCGGCGGATGAAGTGCTGATAGAAGATGGCTGTCGAGCGGGAAATCCGAATGGTCGCCTCAAGACGGTGAACGGCGTCGGTAAGATCGAGGATTTTGGATCAACCAATGCGAAGATGCGCGTTCGCTACCCTCTTTTCATCACATTCAATTATTGGGTTTTCTACAAATCGCCTGATAAGTCCTGGTTCATCAGCGCCAACCCGTCGACCGGCGATGTGTGGATCTACGCCCGCAACATCCCGTCCAAAACCAAGCTCAATAAAATGATCATGAAAGCACGTGAGCTTGGCTACGACGTCAGCAAGCTCGAGTTTCCGGTCCAGAAATAACAGCTGATGGAGCGCATGGATGATGCAGTCGCTTGAAAATGGCTACAGGGCGATCGTCTTGGGCGCATCCGGCGGCATTGGTGGAGCCCTGTTGTCGCACTTCGAGGCCGACCCTCGTTGCGCGTTCGCCTTGCCGCTCTCGCGAAGCGTCGATGGTCTCGACATAACGAACGAAACCACAGTGCGCGAAGTTGCCGCCCGTCTGGAGGCTCAGCGCGGCTCCTTCGACCTGATATTCAACGCAACCGGTGCCTTGACGGTCGATGGTGCCGGTCCCGAAAAGTCGATAAGGGCGATCGACGAAGTCCACATGGCGAGGCAGTTTGCGGTCAATGCCATAGGCCCTGCTTTGCTGCTCAAGTATTTCACCCCGCTTCTGCGCAGAGACAGGCGAAGCATTTTCGCCTCCCTGTCCGCGCGCGTTGGCTCGATTGGCGACAACAGATTGGGCGGATGGATCTCCTACAGAGCATCCAAGGCCGCTCAAAATCAGATCATCCGAACCGCAGCCATCGAAATCGCCCGCACAAACCCACAGGCCATCATCGTGGCGCTTCATCCCGGAACAGTCGAAACAGAGCTGTCCCAGCAATTTTCGAAGGGCAAAGACTTGTTCACCCCGCAGCAGTCTGCCGCGCGCCTGATGGAAACAATCGATGGTCTCACACCGGCACAAACAGGGCAGTTTTTTGCCTATGACGGTTCAAGGATCGAATGGTGAGTGCCGGCATTCGTTGACGGCCATCATACCGCTGAAACTCTTTCCTGGTTGTCTCGTGATTTGCTCACTTCCACAACGGAGTGTCCGGCTGAGGAGGCGCGCAATTAGCGTCGGGGCTATTGAACAAGAGTAATTTACGATGCAAAGGCGCCCTTGTTGGAACGACCTAATAAGGTTTTGTTGAAAAGAATCGCGACGCTCGCAATCCCGAATCGACCTTGCCCCTCCAGCTGCTACGACCTTAATTCTCAACTGCTCTTAGGCAACATATCAAGCCGACTTACCTAATGCCCCAAGTACCGGGCTCGAGGTCTTATTAGCTTGCCATCGAGCTTTTGCTCCAGAGCATGCGCGACCCAGCCCACAGTTCGAGCAATCGCGAAAAGGGCCAGAGCTGAACCGCGGGGAAGATTTAAGCTACGGCGCAGGCTGACAAGAGCGACATCACAGGTCGGTAATTGTCCGGCGGTCTCGTTCATGACTTGCAACAGTTCGTCCCGCAGTGCTCTAGGCGGCAGATGTGGAAGCAAACCGCTCGCTCTTGGATCCCCTTCCGGATAAAGCGGATGGTGAAAGCCAGGAATTGTTTCACCTCGCCGGAGACGTTGATCGATCACTCGCTCAGCATCCCCATACTGCTCCAGCTCATCGAAAAGCAATTCGACAAGGCTGGTCATTCCACCGTGCAAGGGCCCACTCAGGGCGGACAGTCCGGCGTTCAGACAAGCACCGAGGGACGCGCCTGTGGACGCAACGACGCGTACGGCAAATGTCGAGGCATTGAGTTCATGGTCGGCCTGCAGAACGAGGGCGCGACGGATAAGATCTGCGCCTATACTGTCCGTCTGCCAGGCATCAGCAAGAAACAGGTGAACTGGCTGCTTGTCCGGCTGACGTGAGGCGCAGGCGGCAGCTGTGGCTCGCAACATGTTAGCGGCGCCAGGCCATAGACGGCGATTGTCGCGCTGCCAGGCGGTGAGGCGGCCAGCTTCAACCAAAGGAAGGAGCGTCTGACACCGCTCCGTGAGCGGCAGCTCCCGGGCGTGGTCGAGGACAGCGTGTGGCCATGGCGATGGAGCGGCCTTTATGTCAGCGAAAGGATCATCGTTGCCGCAATCCCAGAGTAGTCGCGCAATGTCCTCGAGACATGCATCCTGTGAAAGTGTTAGGGCGTCTCGGCCACGATAGCGCAACTGGCCTTCGGCGATCTCGGTAATTGAGGATTCCAGCACTGGCAGGCCCCAGTCCAGCGCGGTCGCCGCCACCTGTTTCGGCCGCCGACCAACGGCCTTTCTTTTCTTCAAGGCTTCAATGTCATTTGCGCTGTAGCGCCTGCGACGGGGGTCATCCGGCGAGCCGCTGGTGCGGATCAGTCCACGGCTCACATATGCATAAAGTGTTGCCCGGCTTATGCCCAATTCGGAAGCGGCGTGAGCGGCTGTCATGAATTTGTCAGAATGGTGCATGGCGTTCTCATATTGATTATATGAATCAAGATTGACGATATATATGCGCTGCAGCATCTTCAAGGCCATTCGCATTTAACTGAGGAGAATGACAGTGTCCGCAATACCCGCTTTCGTTGGCCGCATTCCGGCTTCCGGCCTTGATGAAGTCGTCGCCGCCGAAACAATCCTCAGTCACGTGGATGGACAGGCGGGTGAACTGATCATTCGCGGGCATCACTTGGCGGAACTGGCTGACTGGCCTTTCGAGCAGATGCTGGAACTCCTCTGGGACGGGCAGACCCCGGAGGTGATGACTATGCAGAGCATTCGAGTTAAACTGGGAGGGGCACGGCAGCGCGCGTTCGACCTCATGCAGCCTTTGCTTCCTGTCCTGCGCAATCTTTCCTCTGTCGAGGCGTTGCGCCTTCTGTTGTCTTCTTTACCAGACGAGGAAAGCACTCCGCATCACGTGATGGCTGTTGCGGCCGTTCCGGTCTTTGCCGCGGCCATCGTCCGAAGCAGGCGGGGTCTTGTCGCGATTGCGCCCGATGCCATGCTCTCCTTTTCAGCCGACTTTCTACGCATGATATCCGGCGCTCAGGCATCGCCAGATAAGGTGCGAGCGCTTGACGCATACTTGACCACGGTTGCCGATCATGGATTGAATGCTTCCACCTTCAGCGCGCGGGTTATTGCCTCGACGGGGGCGGGGCTTTTTTCATCTGTGGTTGGGGCGCTTTGCGCCTTGAAGGGGCCTCTCCACGGCGGGGCGCCGGGTCCAGTGCTCGATATGCTTGACGCGATTGGATCTGAGGCAAACATAAGTCCTTGGCTGCGAGCTGCATTGGCCCGGGGCGAGCGCTTGATGGGCTTCGGCCACCGGATCTACCGCGTGCGAGATCCGCGTGCAGACGTGTTGAAGGGGGCTGTGTCGGCTCTCGCGGACGGCTCCGATCGTATTTCCTTTGCGGGTAAGGTGGAGGAGGAGGCGCTTGCGCTTCTAAAGGAAAAGAAGCCCCTGCGCCCACTGCAGACAAATGTAGAATTCTATACGGCGCTTGTACTGGAGGCCGTTGGTTTCCCCCGCGACAGTTTTACGAATGTCTTTGCAGCAGGACGAATGGCGGGCTGGACAGCCCACGTGCTGGAACAGGAGCGCACCGGACGGCTCATCCGGCCACAATCCCGCTACATCGGCCCTCAACCAAGAAGAGATCATTGTGTCGGGGTGATGCAAGTTACCGCAAACTGACACATCGCCTTTCGAGAAAAGGTAATTGGCATTCAGCCACGTTCGGCTAAATGCTCCTATTTTCAACCTGAACGAGGCGTAGTTATATCTAAAGCGCAACACGCGCCCGACGCCTCGACGACGTTGCGGATGACAGTGATCTGCGGAAAGAGATTGAAGCTCTTGAAGGCCATACCGACGTGATCGGGTTATGGCGGAGATGCTTTTCCGAAGCCTGAAAAGGACCCTTCATATTAGGATATCGCCCAAACGCGCCAATTATCCACGTCCAGCGGAGCGCCTACAACCATGAAAATAAGCGCAAAGCAGATAATCGCAGTGGGCCAGAAATCCGTCCCGTCCCACGACCACTGCCAGAAATAATATCCCTCGATATGAGGTGGATTCATGTGGACTGAAACTTCATAGCCTCGTTTTTCGCGGCCATGAAAATGTCCAGCAGTGAAGGCGAGGCAAATGATCGACGATGTACCCCAGGATAAACGATCCGAAAAAATCGCGGCGGTAGCTGCTGCCCTGAGCGGAGCTTCGACAATGTAACCTACCAAATGCTAGTTTTCTTGCCGATAGTTCCAGTTCATTCCACCTTCTTTGGGGGGGGTAAAGTTTGGAGTCGTCACGCTTCAGAGCGTCTGAGTTTCGTAAAGTAGAGCTTCGCTCTGTCGATTGTACACGACGCTGATTTGAAGAGATGCGCCCCAAGGGCGCGTCGCGTGCGGTGCGGGGTGTCGCCAACGCCATATGCATTGCATACCTTATAATCAATGAATTTACTAATATTGGGTTGATCCAAGGGGAGCTTTGTTGCATTCAAGCTATCTAGGATTGTGAGAAAAAGTAAGGCATGTCGGTTGAAATCATAGGACGATCCGTCCGTACCCCATCGGCTCGAAACGCAGACGAGTTATTCCAGTTGTTGAAGGACGAGCGCTGCGTTGTAACGAGTGTTCCCGAAGACAGGTGGAGCCACGCCCGGTTTTGGCATCCCGTTGCGGGTACACAAGGAAAGGCATATACTTTTGCCGCTGGCGTGATCGAGGACGTCTATGATTTCGATCCTGCGGTTTTTAATCTGACTGCCCGTGAAGCCACATATATGGATCCACAGCAGCGCGTGATTCTACAACTGGTCTGGCGCGCGCTGGAAGATGCCTCCCTAACCATTCCTATGCTGCAAGGGGAACGTGTCGGCGTTTATATTGGCGCCTCAAGTTTGGATTCCGGAAATACGTTTATCGAGGATCCCGCCTCCGGTAGTCCGTATTTTATGACCGGTAACACCCTGTCGATTATTGCTAATCGTATCTCCCACGTATTTGGGTTGAACGGACCTAGTTTGACCATCGATACGGCATGCTCATCCTCTCTTGTTGCGTTGGATCAGGCTGTCCGCGCACTTCGCAGCGGCGAGATAGATACCGCGATTGTTGGTGGCGTGAATGTTCTCGCTCACCCCTTTTCTTTTGTCGGCTTTTCTCAAGCTCGTATGCTGTCGCCTGAAGGGCTGTGTCGAGCGTATGGTGAGGGTGGTCAGGGCTATGTCCGATCTGAAGGGGGTGGAGTAGTTGTTCTGCGAACAACTGAAAGAACGAGATCCAACCGGGACCGGAGCTATGCGACTATCCTTGCGACGGGACTCAATTCAGCCGGTCGTACCAACGGCATCTCGTTGCCATCGCGTGAGATGCAGGCGGCTCTTCTACGTGACGTTTATGAGCGTCACGGCCTCGATCCGAATGACCTCGCCTTCATCGAAGGACACGGTACCGGAACCAAGGTTGGAGACCCAGCGGAGCTGTGGGCTATTGGAACGGAACTGGGGCTAAAAAGAAAGCAGAAGCTGCTAGTCGGGTCTGTTAAGTCGAATGTTGGTCATTCAGAACCAGCTTCAGGGATGTTTGGCCTGATAAAAGCAATTCTTGCGCTTGAGTATAATTTTCTTCCCGCCTCGCTTCATTCGGCCGAATTAAATTCCGAAATTGATTTTCAAGGGTTAAATGTCGAGATCAATCGATCCGGCTCCTCGTTGCCGCGCGGACAAAAGCCGCGTCTTGCCGGCATAAATTCCTTCGGCTTCGGTGGTACGAATGCACATATCGTGCTTGCTGATCCTGGTGAAGCTGAGGCTGCTGATAAGAGCGCCTTGCCCTCTGGTCCTTTTATGGTGAGCGCTCAAACGCGTTCTGCCCTCGAAGGTCTGTTGCAAAATTATGTGCAGGAGTTGAAAAGCGACCGGCCGGATCTTCGTGAACTTGTCGCCGTATCGGCGGTAAACAGAACGCGCCATAGACATCGCTTTGTAGTTGATAGCGAAGAACCTGAGGTGGTTCGCAAGGGCGCCGAAGAGTTTCTTGCCGGATCATCAACGGGCTTTGGTCGCGTTGGAGAAGCTCCCGCTGGAGAAACCCGGATTGCATTCGCGTTTTCCGGAAATGGTTCGCAATGGATTGGTATGGCGCAGGACGCCTACCGGTACGACAGGGGTTTCTTTGATCGCTTTAACGAAATTTGTGCTGCCTTTAAACCCTGGCTCGATGTTGATCTGGTGTCATTGTTTGCGTCGCAAGACCTTGCTGGTTCACTACCTGACACAAGGATCGCCCAGGCACTTTTGTTCGCAATTCAGGCAACCCTGTCAGATCGGCTGATTAGCCGAAACATCAAGCCTTCTGTGGTGTTTGGACATTCGGTTGGTGAAATTGCAGCTGCTTATTGTGCAGGAGCACTGCCTCTGGAACACGCGGTCGCAGTGGTGGCCGTCCGTTCGCGTCATCAGCATGCGCTTTTCGGCGAGGGGAAAATGGCCGCTGTTGCTCTGTCTGCAGACAGGGCACAAGAAATTGCGCGCGGAAACGGTCTTTCCGGAATTGAGGTTGGCGCGATCAACACGCGTTCATCTGTTACGATTTCTGGTCCGGTCAGTGAGATAAAGGCTTTCAAGGAAATTGGCCGCAAGGAGCATATCCCCGTCCACATACTCGACATCGACTATCCGTTCCATCATCCGGTTATTGATCGTGAGCGGGACGCCTTCCTGTCTGATCTCCCTGCTTATCAGCCACGGTCGTCGGGGGAGATAAAGTTTATCTCGAGTGTTACCGGGACTGTCGAGAATGGCGATCAACTTGATGCCGTTTACTGGTGGAGGAATGTTCGCGACGTCGTTCGTTTTGCAGACGCAACGGCAGAGGCGCTCGGCCAAGGATGCAATCTCTTTATCGAAATTGGCCCTCGTCCGATCCTTTCTTCGTATCTGTCGGAGAATGCGCGTCAAGCGGGCACATTTGTTTCCATTGTTCCGACGCTGACGCGACCGGCGCTGAGCAGCAACCCCTTGCCCTATATCGTGGCGCAGGCCGTATCTTGTGGTGCTTCTGTTTGGACGGACGATGTTTTCTCTCGTCGCGCCGACGTCGCGTTACCACCCCTACCGTTCGAGTTGCAATCTCTACAAGTGTTGCCCACGTCCGATAAAGTGAACCTGCTTGGTCGTGGTGACGCTGAAAAGGCTTATACATTGTTGGGGTGGCGTACAGACCCCAATGCGGCCTCGTGGAAAAACCATATCGATGCGAACCTGTTCCCAGATCTCGCGCAGCACGTCGTCGATGGAAAGTCTATTCTGCCCGGTAGCGCGTTTATAGAAATCGCAGTGCAGGCCGCACAGAATTTTTTCATGACGCCAGATGTCGAGGTCAGAAATCTGGAGATTATTCGGCCGCTGGAACTACACGAAAACAGGCTGGCTGAACTTTCCACCGTGATTTCGCCTGAGACAGGTCAACTTGAAATTCGATCTCGTGAGTATCTAAGCGAGGACGATTGGAGCATTAACGCGGTAGGCAGGATCCGCAAGCCGGTCGCGGAGTTTGCTCGTCACACTCCTCAAGCCGCTGGCAACATATCGGATGCCCGGACAATCGACGGGAGCGCTGCCTACAGAACCGCAAGACAATTTGGCCTCGATTACGGCGTTGACTTCAGGCTTCTGGAAAATGTTCGTGTATCGCCTGATCGCAAGCTTCTCGTACGACTTTTCGAGGCGCGCAGCCCAGCCCACCCCTATCTGTCGTACAATCTGAATCCAATTTCCATTGATGCGGCATTTCACGGTCTAGTCGCCTTATTCGCGGATCTGACAGGCGATTTGTCTGGCGCGCCTTATATTCCGGTGAGATTTGGTGCAATTCGATCGCGAGCGGGCGTGGCCGACATACGTTCGGCGCAGATTGAGATATTACGGGCGTCGCCATTTTCGTTGAAAATTCGCGTGGAACTACTCGACGCACAAGGTGAACTGGTTGCAAGCCTAGATGATTGTCGGTTCAGACGCACTTTCCTCAAAGTCCATCATAACCTGGAAACCGTGTCTTTTCACTACGAGCATATAGCTAGCGCGCACGATTCGTCTCACGACGGGCTTTTGCCTAGCCTTGTTCCCCAATACGAGGCAACCGAGACTGCTGTCTCAGCCCTTATGCTGGACGCTGCAGTTTATCGGGCATCGTATGATATTGCGCAAAAAGTCCAGGAATCTTTCGGCAGCATCGATACGACAATACTGAATGGACGTCCTTCGTTCAGGGCATATCTGGCTAACTGCTTCTTTAATCTTGAGGATTACGGGTTGGCAACGTTTGAAGAAGAACGTTGGCAGCTCGCTTCGTATCCGGATTTACCGGCTTTTGCAGACATCATACGCGAGTTGATCGCGGAATTTCCCGAAAACAGTCCGGCTGCAATCCTGGTTAACGACGTTTATCATTTTGTCATGAGCAGTCTCGATCTGTTGGTGACAGATGGAGAAAGCGCCGAATTGACGGACTATGAAGCGCCGGAAGCGACCGTCGATCATTTCCAGAATGGCACGACGATCGCGCGCAAACGGATTGACGAAGCATGCCGTCTGGTCGAGGCCTTTCTGGAGAAGGCGGCTTCCGAACGGCCGGGCTTGGTTATCGCCGAAATTGGTGCAACTTCGGTCGCTGTCAGTGCGCGTCTGGCCAACCTTGTCGAGCGTTACGATGCAAAGCTTTTGATTTTCGAAGATGACGAAAATCTCAAAAGCACTCTCGAGGTAGGGTTTGCAAAAAATCCGCGTGTCGATGTCGTGGATTGTAGTGCCGGCTGTTTGAGCCGACGCATTGATTTGGTCGTCAGTGCTAATGGGTTCGTTCTTGGGCGCCTGAAGGACAGTGAAGCGTTAAATTCGGCACTTATTACAATCGCGAAATCGGGCGCCGAGCTTTGTTTTGTCGAACATCAATACGCTTTGATTGCGGATTTCGTCTTTGGGCTGAGGGAGGGGTGGTTTAGCCAAAGCGTTCTGTCGGAATTGCCAGTCGGAAAAATTCTGCCCAATGAGGAAATGCTGGAACGGATTGGTGAGCTTGGTTTTGCCAACGGTGCCTTTACTCGGGCCGATTTTCATGACGGATCGCTGACAATCCTGACTGCGCGCGGAGAGAGCACCATTGATGAATATCATCAACTGCGAACACGCAAAAGTCTTTTGACGATCAAGCCGAAAGACACGCCGTTTACTTATCTGAGTGCAAATAAGTGCGTCGAACTTGAGTGCAGCTCGGATTTGAGCGTTGAGGCTTTGCGAGACGCCTTGGCTGAAGTAGGGACCGTTGAACTTGATGTTGTATTGGTTTTACCCGAGGGTTCAGATGCTGCGAACCATTCGTCGAGCCTTCAGGGTTACATTTGTCTTCTAAGCGACATGGCTGAAATTCTGCGGCATTACTCCCCAGGGTTTGAGAAACATTCGCCGCGACTGATTATCGTTGCGCCCGGCGGGTCGCCCGCGAATAGAACCTACGCAAACGCCGTCAATCATGCGATTTGGACGTACGCGCGCGTCCTGCAGAACGAGTATGACGAGATCGAAGTTGTAACGATTGATGTCGCAGGCAGCGTGCTGACTGAAAAGCTCTGGAACCAACTCCTGAAATTGCATGAGCAGGGGGAAAACGAGCTGCTCTACGATGCCTTCGATGGATCGTGCCAGTCATTAAGAGTAGTTTCGGGTCCCTTTAAACGTGCAAAACAGCGTGTGCGGACGTTTCAAGCCGCCTCCATCGTGCAGCGATCGGCTGGCCGCATTGAGACTATCGAATGGCAGGAGAATACATTGCCGGTGGCAGGTTCCGGTGACGTTGTTGTGGAAGTCGCAGCGACGGGGCTAAATTTCCGCGATGTTATGTGGGCCATGGGGATGCTTCCGGAAGAAGCACTCGAGGACGGGTTCGCAGGCGCCACCATTGGCATGGAGTTTTCTGGGAGAGTTCTGTCGGTCGGAGACGATGTACGTCATATATACCCGGGAGACAGGGTGATGGGCATCGGTCCGAACGCGTTTTCGACGCATGTCGTGGTCCCTGAAAAGGGGGTGACGCGTATTCCGGACAGCATTGATCTTATCGAAGCGGCGACGCTCCCCGTCACGTTTTTGACGGCCTATTATGCGCTTGTCCAACTAGGTGGATTGCGTGCCGGCGAGACGGTTCTCATCCACGGTGCTGGAGGTGGTGTCGGACTTGCCGCCTTGCAGATCGCGAAGCTGAGAGGCGCGAAGATCATCGCGACGGCTGGTACCGTGGAAAAGCGGAATTTGTTGGCAACCCTCGGCGCCGACTTCGTTTTCGATTCTCGTTCCCTAGAGTTCTTCAACGATGTCCTGCACGTTACGAATGGTCTGGGCGTGGATGTTGTAATCAACTCTCTCTTCCAGGAAGCCATGGAGCGCAGTCTGGAACTTGTTAAACCGTTCGGACGCTTCCTGGAGCTAGGAAAGCGGGACTATTATGCCGATCGTAAGATAGGTTTGAGACCGTTCCGTAAGAACATCTCCTATTTTGGCATCGACGCGGATCAGTTGTTGGTGGCGGCGCCGCACATCACCGCAAAGATATTCGAAGAAATTTCAACCCTTTTGGCGGAAAAAGCGCTTAAGCCGTTGCCCTATCGCGCCTTTTCATATGATGAGGTTTCTACGGCTTTTCGCCTGATGCAGAGCGCGGGCCACATTGGGAAAATCGTTGTCACTCCGCCTGAACGCGGAAAAGAAACCGTCGTGCAAGCGCGCGGGTCGGATTTTCGGGTGTCACCTGGCACCTATCTGGTCATCGGTGGCATTGGCGGGTTTGGTCTTGAGGCGGCCAATTGGCTGGCGGAGAAAGGTGCCTCACATCTTGCTCTTGCGACGCGCAGAGGCACTTTGGATGAAGAAACGCGTGAAGCCATTGCGCGCTGGCAAGAAATGGGGGTCAAGGCTTCTGTACATTCTTGCGATGTCACGAATGAAGTGCAGCTCAGCTCATTGTTGGCAGATTTGCGTAAAGTGGCCCCTCTGAAGGGCGTCGTACACGCGGCCATGGTGTTGGACGATGCATTGATCTCAAACCTAAGCCGTGAACGAAACCAACCTGTGGTTCACACCAAGGTCGAAGGCGCAGTTATTTTGGACAAATTGACAGACGCAGACGATCTCGATTTGTTTCTGCTGTTCTCGTCCGCGACCACGATGGTGGGGAATCCTGGGCAGTCCAACTATGTCGCCGCGAATGGATATCTGGAAGGTCTTGCGCGAACCCGTCGCCTGCGGGGCAAACCTGCCTTAGCCGTGGGGTTTGGAGCGATCGCTGATACCGGGTTCTTGGCTCGTAATACGCAAGTGAACGAATTGTTGTCGAAGCGGATCGGCAAGACGGCGCTCCAGGCGCGTGATGCCATGCGTTTTGTCGAGGAGTTTCTCATTGCTATGCCCGCTGACGCCGACGGCGCCACAGTGATGATTGCCGACATCGACTGGGCAACGGCGGCAACTTTGAAAACGGTAAAGCAACCTTTGTTTTCGGCAGTTTCGAATAGTCAGGTTCACGAGCGGATTTCCGTTGGTGAACAGATGGATCTCCATTCGGTGGTGGCCGGTAAGTCGATCGAGGACGCAGATGCAATTCTGCACTCGCTGATCGCGGCCGAGTTGGCCTCAATCCTGAAAATGGCTGAGAACAATATCACTCCGGACAAGGTCCTTCGCGATATTGGTCTCGACAGTTTGATGGCGATGGAACTTGGAACGAGTTTTCAGCAAAAAACCGGAATCGATCTTCCGCTGAGCACTATTTCTGACAGCACAACCGTCAGCGCAATCGTCGGAAAGCTTCGCGAAAAGTTGGTTAGCCGCCAGTTGCTGAAAGACGATGCCGATGATGATTTGCTGGAAGGCTTGGCGAACAGGCATAGTGTTCAGAAGCTTCAGGAGGCCGTTCAGTGAGCGCGCAAAACGGTTCGGGTAGTGGCGGGGCAAAACCGATGCTCTCGCCCGGGATGCTGGAGAAGCTGCGGGAACAGCGCGGCCAGGGCGAAACAAAACGCGATCTCAGGACGACGGAGAAAATTGCGTCTGCACGGAAAAAAACGCGTCGAGGTTTCGAGGAGCATCCTGCCTACAAGTCCCTTCAGATACAGAAGGCTGTTGCCGAATTTGCGGGGGTGAAAAACCCCTTTCACCGGTCGCATGATGCCGCTGCCGGGGCCGAGACTATGATTGACGGGCGAAAGCTAATCAATTTCGCCTCCTACGATTATCTCGGGACGAATACTCATCCTGAAGTTCATGAGGCGGTGAAGAGCGCCGTTCAACGATATGGAGTTTCATCTTCGGCAAGCAGATTGGTCGCCGGTGAAAGACCGCTGCATGTTGAACTGGAAAAATCTATTGCGGAGAATTATGGCGTCGAAGCCGCCGTTTGTTTTGTAAGCGGATATCTTACAAATCTCTCAGCTATAAGTTGCCTTATGACGCCGCAAGACCTCATCATTCATGATGAGTTTATTCATAATAGTGCTCTTACAGGTGCACTGTTATCCGGTGCGAAGCGGTTGATTTTCAAGCATAATGATATGCGGGATCTCGAACGCATTCTCTCCGGTGCCGCTCAGGACTATCGAAATGTCCTCGTGATCGTCGAAGGGGTCTACTCCATGGACGGCGACATTGCCGATCTGCCGGCCATACTGCGCCTTCGCTCCGAATATCCTTTTTGGCTGATGGTCGATGAAGCGCATGCTCTCGGCGTGTTGGGAGCGCAGGGACGGGGAACCTTCGAGCATTTCGGTATAGATCCGACAGAAATCGACATCTGGATGGGGACACTATCCAAAACGACATCGAGTTGTGGGGGGTACATTGCGGGGAACCAGGCTCTGGCAGAAATTCTCAAAGGGCACGCGGGTGGTTTCGTTTATAGCGTGGGATTGGCTCCTCCTTTGGCCGCCGCAGCGCTTGGCAGTCTAGCTGTCTTGCGACGAGAACCTCAGCGCGTTCAGCGGATTTTTCGCAATGGCCAACTGTTCCGTGATGCCGCGAAAACCAGAGGATTGAATGTTGGTACGAGCGCTGGTTTTTCTGTCGTTCCAGTTATCGTCGGGGACTCTCTACGCGCCGTAGAGTTGAGCAATCGGCTTTTTGAAGCGGGTATTAATGCCCTGCCCATCATTCACCCTGCCGTTCCTGAACGCTTGGCCAGAATCCGGTTCTTTTTGACGAGTGAACATACGGAAGAACAGATTTTTCAAGCCGTTGAAACGACAGCAACTCTCCTGGAGGAGCTTATTGAGCAAAATATCTCAGCAGCATCTTTGAATTTGGATGAGCTGCAGCGCCTTGTCATAAATCGTTGAGGCGGGGCTAAATATGCACGCAATCATAACGGGTGGCTCAAGTGGTATCGGTTTGGAGATCGCCCGGCTATGCGTCTTGAATGGCTATGACGTATCGCTGGTCTCAAGAGATGAAAACGCGCTCCATTTGGCGTGCGAAACATTGCGGCAGATTGGACGGGGCAGGGTGAATGCCGTGTCGGCCGACGTTAGGCGGATGGATTTAATCAGCGAGGCAATCGAACAGTGCGAACGCCTGTTCGGTACTTGCGATTTGCTAGTTACTTCTGCTGGCGTGGTTGAACCCGCATTTTTTGAAGAGCTGGATCCGTCGCATTTTGAAATGCAAATGGACACCAATTTCTCAGGAACGGTCAACGCTGTCCGGGCGATTTACGCCGGGATGAAAAATCGTGGAAGGGGGAGCATCATGATGATTTCCTCCGCCGCCGCTCTTATCGGTATTCCGGGATATTCTGCCTATTGCGCTTCCAAGGCTGCTTTGGCTGCGTTTGCCGAGAGCCTTCGCAGCGAGGTCGGCCGTGGAATCTATATCGGTATAAGTTTCCCGCCCGATACATGCACGCCACAGTTGCGGAGCGAGTTACCGAAGAGGCCGCATCTCGCCGAGGCGTTGATAGGAAAAACACACCCCTGGTCTGTGGAAGTCGTCGCTCGCCAGATCTTCGACGCTGTTACCCACGGCAGGAGCGAAGTCCATTTTGGTTTTAAGCTGAAGGCTTTGGCATTGTTGGGCGGCTTTATAAAACCCGCCCTGTACTGGCAGTTGAAGCGATCCGTCTCGCTTGATTTGAGGAAATGTTGACCGGGATATCGGTCATCAATTTATCCAACTGAAGACGCCGACATTGAAGAGCAATATCTCTCATAGGAATTTCATTGACGCCTCAAGATCATCCAATTCTGCTGACATCGCTGTGTTTTATTGCTGCGGCTGTTGTTGTATACGCTACAGACAGTTTTGCGTTGCCTACAGACGCACGCAGGAAATATTCCCCCGTTAGGAGCCGTATTCGTTTTCTTGTTGAGAGCAGTGCTCGCTTGCCGGTCATTGCACTGGTATTTGCGTTCTTTTTTGTGATTTCATGGCGACCTATCTACGCGGCACATGCAGTGGCCAGTTACTTCGTTATTTTCACCGCAATTTCTCGCGTGAAATTCATGTTCATTCGCGAGCCTTTGCTGTTTTCTGACATCGCACTGGTTCTCGACGTCTTCAAATATAAGACGATTTTCTACGCGACAAAATTCAACGTCATTTTCTGGATTCTCGCAGGTGTATATGTTTTTGGTGTGTCGACGCTGTATATGGCTTTCGAACCGACGGTACTTCCATCAAGACACCGGGCATTTTGGGTTTTGTTCGGGTGCTTTGGCTATATCGGCTTGATAAGCCTTCTGTTCGTCAAGCGCGTTAACCGTATTGCCGCACGACTATCCGAAGCGTTGCTCGTAAATCTTAAAGTTAGGCCAAATACCGTTCGTTTTGGCACTTTTACCTCAGTTGTTCTGCACTTCCTCGTCTGGCTCGGCAAAAACCGTGACACGTTGGTGAAAGAGATTTCTGAGGGCCTGCATCGGGCGATCCACGAATTGATTGATGGCGAGCATCACGATGCTCCGCTTGTTATCGTTTGGCAGTCGGAGTCGTTCTATGATCTGCGCCATCTCGGCGACAACCAACTCGAATTGCCAACGGTCGACAGGCTGAAAAAACGGGCGGCGCAATCGGGCAGACTTACCAATGTGTTCGAAGGTGGCTATACGCTGCGAACAGAGTTTGCTGTCCTCAGCGGATTGAAGCCTGAGGCGGTTCACGTCGACGCATCTTACCCGTATTTGCGCGCGGGACACTACGCGGAATTGGCCTGGCCGAATAAATTGTTGCGCAACGGTTGGCACACGCAGTTCATTCATCCCTACGACCGAACCTTTTTTATGCGGCATAAAGCGTTGCCACTTTTAGGTTTCGAGCATCTGACTATGCTGGACGAGTTCGATCATCAGCCGACAATTAACGACCCTTATGTGTCAGATCACGATTTGACGCATAAGGTATTGAAAACGATAGAGGATATCGGCGATGATAAGCCGACGTTTGTTTTCGTTGCGTCGATGGCGAACCATGGCCCATGGGAGACTGGTCGCTGTGAAGGGCTGACTGAGCCCGTCGAGATATATCGGGAACTTCTGCAACGCGCTGACGACGCTCTTGGAGCCCTGGTTGTAGCGCTTGAGGCATCGCAACGGCCCGTCTGGCTCGCTTTTTACGGAGATCACGCTCCGTTGCTCAAAAGCTATGCGGACCCGTTCCCGGATCCGCGTACCGACTATTTCGTCGTTCCCTTAGGGACAGCAGGTACGAATGCAGGCTCACAGTTGAATGTGAGGGAGGAGGCGCCCTGGAACTTGATCGAAACGATTCTGCTTCATGCGAAATTGTACAAAGAGAGATTTGTATGAGTGACCTGCCTCAAAAAGACAGGAAGAGGGTTTTCCTGTTCTTGCAGGGACCCTCATCATCATTATTTTCCAGATTGGCAGATCGTCTCGAGTGCGCTGGTCACAAGTGTCTACGCATCAATTTCAATGCTGGCGACTGGCTGTTCTGGAGGCGGTCAGGTGCTGTCAACTACCGCGGAACGTTGTCGGCGTGGTCTAAATACATCGATGCCTTTCTAGATGACTTCAGCGTCACCGATTTGATACTTTTGGGAGAAGAGCGCCCCTATCATCGTCCGGCAATCGAAGCTGCCAAAATGCTCAATGTGGCCGTGACCGTTATCGAGATGGGCTATCTACGGCCAGACTGGGTAACCGTCGAAAAAGACGGCATGTCATCGAATTCCCGGTTCCCTAATGATCCCCTTGAGATAAGGCAAGCGGCGGTAGGACTTCCTTCGCCAGACTTTTCGCGAAAATTCAACCAAAGCTTTCTGACGGAGGCTGCGCTCGACCTATCATACAATCTTCCAAATGTGTTCTTCTCCGCGTTGTACCCGGGATATCGACGCCATGGTCTTTTCCACCCCATCGCCGAATATGCGGGTTGGGTCGGGCGAATTTTAACGTCATCGCGGGAGCGCGGGGAGACTGAGAAACTCGTAGATACGGTTATTAAATCAGGCCGGAGTTTTTTTGTGTACCCGCTTCAGCTTGAGACCGATTATCAATTGAGATCTCATTCGCCGTATTCGACACAAATAGAAGCGATCGAGGAGATCATAACGTCCTTCTCGCGATATGCACCGGATGATGTGGAACTAATCGTCAAGCTTCACCCACTGGACAATGGCTTGATGAAGTGGCGGCATGAAATCAGCGAAACTGCAAAAAAGAACGGTGTCGAAGCAAGGGTGCATTACATCGCGAGTGGTGATCTACTCAGATTAACCGAGGCTAGTCGTGGCTTGGTAACGGTGAATTCGACTGCCGTGCTGCATGGTTTGCGGCATGGCGTTCCGGTTAAGGTGCTGGGCTGTGCCGTGTATGATGTTGCTGGCGCAACACACCAGGGGGCGCTGGATGATTTCTGGCGGCTGCCTGAAAAGCCGGACATGGCGTTGATAGAGGATTTTTTTAAACTTCTGGCTGCTGCTATCCACGTCCGTGGAAACTTCTACTCGAGGAAAGGCGCCATTGCTGCAGCGGATGCGATCGCAGGACGGTTACTAAAGGACGAGATCAATGTCCCGGGCGGAGACTGCGGGTTTGTTCCACGCCGCCGTCCCGAAAAGCGACAGGACGCCCAACCACTGGCGGCGTTGTAACAATGGCACATATGGCAACAAAGAGTTGTTGTCCAATTGCCCAGCCATATTTTGTGGTCTTCATTAATCTGGTGTTGAGGTTAAAACGTCATGGGTTTATGCAACCGGGTCGAGTGTTGTAATTGTTCGACGTTCGTCTTGGAATACGAGCATTTCTGGGGATATTTCGTTTGCGTTTTCTGGTGAATTCGAAACTTTTTCGCAACTGCTTTCTGGTCGTTTCGACAATCGGTATTGGCGGGTGCGATACGTTGCCAAGCGCCGGGCCGACCGCTGACGAGATAAAGGGGCAGGCCGGCAAACCGGCAATGGTGAGGGGCGATTCCGTCTCCACGGTCTTTGATGTCGTGGATGTAAGTCACCGATCTGCGCAGATGGTCGCGAATTTCTCCACGACAACTCTCCACAGGCGCTTCGGTATTGGTGGTGCCGCCAAGCGCGTTGTGATTGGCGTCGGTGATCAGCTCAAGATCTCAATTTTCGAAGCCGGTGCGAACGGCCTGTTTTCGAGTTCTGAAAACAAGCAGACGGTTTTGGATGTGGTTGTGCAGCCAGACGGAACTGCTGCAATTCCCTATGTTGGTACTGTCAAATTCGCAGGCGTAACTCTCGAAGAGGCGCGTCAGAAAATTCTCTCGGGCCTGACCAATAAGGCGATCGAGCCAGACGTCCTTGTTACGAGTGTCGGCACCAGTTCCAGAAATGTCACCGTGTCTGGAGCCGTGGGGCGACCTTCTATGGTTCCGATGAGCCTTACGGGTGAGACTATTACCGAGGTGATAGCAAAGGCCGGCGGTCCGAGTGCTCAACCTTATGAATCTTATGTGACCGTGGTTCGTGGCCGCGCGACAGGCAGTGCGCTTCTCAAGACGGTCATCGAAAATCCGACCGAGAATATTTACGTCCAGCCTGGCGACCAGATATTTGTGACCAAGGATCCGCGGACGTTTACCGTTCTTGGTGAAGTCAGCAAGAACAGCCGGATTGAATTCGGTGCCAATGATCTCAATATACTGGAAGCCGTGGCAATGGCGGGAGGCGGGGCGTCCGATCGCTCCAATGCTGCCGGCTACTTTGTGTTCCGATATGAGGAACCAGAAATTGTAGCGGATCTTCTTGGTGCCGAGCGTTTCCGGCAGCTTCGCGAAAAGGGCATGAACCCGAACAGCGACGGACGCTATCCGTTGGTTTACCGCCTGGATATGACGCGTGCCGACAGTCTTATCGTCGGACAGACGTTCCCGATAAAGAGCCGCGACGTTATTTACGTTTCCCGACACCCTGTTGTCGATTTGGATCGCTTCTTGCAACTCGTCGGGCGTCCGGTGGGAACGGCATACCAGGTTAGAAATCTTATTGATTAACCTTTCTTCTGCTCTGGTTGAGTGTCATAAATATTGCAGATCGTGTAGAGAATGCGAAAGGCAGACAGCTCCCGTCGGTATGAGCGCCTTTTCTATGGTTCGAGTGAGATCCGGAGGTGCCGGGAGTGTATTATCTGAAGGCTCATATCCGAGTTGTTGGCGCTCTTCTTGTCCGCGAGATGTCAACGCGGTTTGGCAGCAAACCCGGCGGATATATCTGGGCGATCATCGATCCTGCGGGCCACATAGCTTTCATGTCGCTGATTTTCATGGCGATAACGCATACACCTGCTCTCGGTAAAAGTTTTCCGCTTTTCTTTGCGACCGGTTACCTCGCTTTTCAATTCTACGCTGCAATGGCAAGTTTCTTGAACGGTGCAATAAAGGCAAACCGGACTTTGCTCAGCTATCCCAATGTCGCGCCTATCGATACTGTCGCCGCGCGCTATATTCTGCAAGCAGGCACAACTTCAGTTGTGTCCTTTTGCGTCCTCGGTGTGATCCTGCTGACGGTAGATCAACCAGTTTATCTCAATTGGCCCGCAATTATCGAGGCGGCGTTCGCGGCGACCATGCTTGGGTTGGGGACTGGCATATTCAACAATGTTGCGGCGTTGCGGTTTCCGCTTTACGAACAGGTTTTTAACATCATCAATCGACCAATGTTTCTGATCTCCGGCGTTTTTTTCCTGCCTGACGCGCTCCCCGGACCGATCCGAGATATCGTTTTGCTTAATCCGCTAGTTCATGTTGTCATGTTGTTCCGAAAAGGGTTTTATCCGGAATATAGGGCGGAAATGATGAATATGACCTATCTCTATTCCTTCGCGCTATCGATCCTGTTTATGGGACTTCTTTTGTTCACACGATCAGCTTCCGTGTTGAGGAGCCGATGATCAGATTAGAGCAGGCGACAAAATATGCACGTGTCAAAGGTTTCAAGAAACCGATCATAGAGAACGCGTCGCTTGTCATAAATCGCGGTCGAAGCATTGGCCTGCTGGGTCGCAATGGTGCCGGCAAGTCGACTTTACTGCAGCTCATCGCCGGATCGCTGCAGCTGGATCGGGGAAGAATTGTCCGCAGTGGCCGCATCTCCTGGCCACTTGGATTTCAGGGCAGCTTTCAGCCGAGCATGTCGGGTGAGCAGAATGTTCGCTTCGTGGCGCGTATTTATGGCGTCGATACGGACGAGTTGGTCGAATATGTCGAAGCGTTTGCTGAGTTAGGCCCCTTTTTCAAAGCGCCGGTCGGCACATATTCTTCTGGGATGAAGGCCAGACTTGCTTTCGGCGTCAGCATGGGCGTCAAATTCGACTACTATTTGGTTGATGAGATAACAGCGGTTGGAGACGCCAACTTCAAGCAGAAGTGTCACGAGGTTTTCCAGCATCGTTTGCAGGACTCCGATGTGATAATGGTTTCTCACAGTACGGGAACGATCCGCGACTATTGTCAAAGCGGTGTCGTTTTAGAAAATGGGAAACTGACATATTTCGATGATGTCGAGGATGCGATCCGCGTTCACGGCCGCAATATGAAAGGAAGTGGAAAATGAGCGACGATAAACAGCGTTCCAGCAACAAGGTGGAGAGCGCTCAACTTCCTGTAAAACGTACCAGTGCCACAGTGATCGACAACCTGCTCAAGGTTGATCTGAAAGCAGAGCGGGACAATACGTCACGTCAGGCGAAAGCACCGGCGAGTAAGCGCAAGAAGCTGGGACGCTTGAAGTTCCGTCATGCCGTGATTGCAGGGGGCTTTCTATTCGCTGTGGCGCTTCCCACAACGGTTGCCGGATTATACATGGCATTCGTCGCGGCGGACCAATATCATAGTTCGGCTGCTTTTGCTGTGCGCAGCATCGATGGCAAAGCCAACAGCGATATCCTCGGCATGTTCACTCAGAGCGCGGGCGGCAGCACCACTGGGGCTGACTCGTATATGCTCCTCGATTACATTCGTAGCGAGCGCATGGTTGAAGCCGTTTCCCAGACGATCGATCTCGAGAAGGCCTTCGCGCGCCGGGGGATGGATTTCTTTTATGCGCTTGAGCCGGGTCTCCCTATTGAGAAAAAGCTCGCCTATTGGAAAGATGTGGTGAGGGTCAACTACGATCACACTTCGTCGATACTCAATGTCACCGTCAAGGCATTCGATCCCGAGATCGCGAAAGACATTGCGTTAGCTGTGATTACTGAGAGCGAACGACTGATTAATGATTTATCACTCAACGCTCGAAATGGCGTTCTGAAGGCGTCACAGGATGAGGTTGCGCTTGCGGAGGGGCGGCTCTCGGCCGCTCGCATCGCATTGCGTAACTTCCGGGATGTGTCGCAGGTGGCTGATCCGGTGGAGGCCGCAAAGCTCGCTGCGCAGCTTGTAGGATCGCTTGAGCAGCAATTGACGCAACTGAAAGCCGAGTTGACGGCAGCACTGACGCGCATGGCGCCAAACTCGCCACGAATTCGTGTCATTACCACGCAGATCGAAAGCTTGGAAAAGCAGCTGGCGCAGGAGAAACAACGTTTCGGTAGTGGCAGTACCGGGAATATTCAGTCGGGCGATGTTGCCACCCGGATATTGCAATACGAATCTCTGGAAACCGAACGGGAGTTTGCGGAGAAAGCCTACACCGCAGCGCTTGGCGGGCTGGAAAAAGCCCGAATGGATGCCAACAACCAGCAGCGATATCTTGCAACCTTCATTGAGCCAACGCTGTCGCAGTTGGCGCAGTACCCCTCACGCCTTCTGAGCGTTGCGCTGGTGTTCTTGGGCGGCTTGTTTCTGTGGGGCGTCGTAACCATGGCTTACTACAATATTCGTGATCGCAACTGACTTATGGATGGCTACCCAAAAGATCTGTGTGATCCGCTGGCGGTGCGTGCAGACTTGCTTGCACGGCAAGGTGCTGTCATCGCGTTTCACATGAAAGCTTGGAAACACCCGTTCCTGCGACAATTTTTCCCACAGAAGCGTTTCCATTTTGTGCCATTTCAGATCACCGAGGTAGCATTTCGTCGTAAAATATTGCCGTTTCTCGAGGCGAGGGATAAGCCGGTTGTCTTCGTGTGGAGCAACAACCTTCCGTCCTTTGTCGCGCAAGAAATCGAGCGTCTCGGTCTTCAGGTTTACTTCATGGAGGACGGCTTTATACGATCGCTAGAAGCGCACGCCGGGTACTCGGTGCCGTTTTCCCTGTCGCTGGATAGCCGCAGGCCGTATTTTGATAGCCGGGGCCCTAGTGATCTGGAGCAAGTTCTCTTGAACTACGATTTCGACAACCATCCTACGTTGATACAGCGTGCGCGGAACGGCATCCGCCGTATATTGCAACAGAGGTTGACGAAATATAACGGTCGTCTCGTGTCGCCCGGCGCGCAGCGGGATAATCAGCAGAGCCTATCTCAACGGGTGCTCGTTATCGGCCAGGTGGAGGAGGATGCCTCCATTCGTTATGGATGCGATAGTCCATTTTCCAATAATGATCTTGTGCGTTTGGCCGCGCGTGAGAATCCCGAGGCGGAGATTGTCTACAAACCGCACCCGGATGTGCTTAGCAAGATGCGTCGGCAGGTTTCGAACCCGGACGATGTGGCGCACCTGTGTACTGTCATGCAGGGGCAGGTTTCTTTACCGGATGCGCTTGATAGTGCAGACCATGTCTACACGATTACGTCCCTTGCAGGCTTTGAGGCCTTGATGCGGGGAAAAAAAGTCACGACCGTTGGCGCTCCGTTCTACGCTGGCTGGGGTTTGACGGATGACAGGCAACCCCTGACCCGTCGCGGTAGAGAGCTCTCGGTGGAGGCTCTTTTCGCCGCAGCCTATATCTTGTATCCTTTGTATTTTAATCCCGGCACCGGCGATACTTCCACGTTTGAGGAAACGATAGATAGTCTCGCAGATCCGCAGGCAAGGGCCCGGGTGTCATTGGCCGGAAGGGTTAAGTGGCAGCCTTATGGCACCTATGGCCTTTTGGGATGGCGTCATCTGTTGACGCCCATTGTCGCCCGCGTGGTGGCGAAGGTGGGAAATGAACGGGACGTTGTTCAGTACCGCAGTAATCCAGCTGGATTCTTTAGCGAGCTGTCTGATGCTCGCTTCCGGATGATAGGACGAATAATATATCCGTGGAATAATACCTGGCCGTGATGGGTGACCTCCATAACGTGCATTGACGCCGTACTACGCAAAAAAAATTCAGCTCAGCGACCGATCGTGTCCCGTGGCGTGGTGTAGCTGGATTTCGTAGCCATCGGTGATTTCCGGTAGGGTCGGGTTGCTTAGAGCCAACCTGAGGGACACCAGCGGTGACCGACGACATGATGAACCTGCGCTCGCTCGTTGAGAAGAGCGCTGATGCCGATTTACTCCGGGAGATGATCGGCTTTGCCGCCGAGAAACTGATGGCGCTGGAGGTCGGCACAAAGACCGGCGCGGGCTATGGCGAGAAGAATGGTTTCCGATTGGCCCAGCGCAACGGCTATCGCGACCGGGACCGGGGGACACGGGCGGGCACTGTCGAACTGCGCATTCCCAAGCTTCGCACTGGCAGCTATTTCCTGAATTTCCTTGAGCCGCGCCGAATGGCCGCAAAGGCCCTGACTGCTGTCATTCAAGAAGCCTATATGCAGGGCGTTTCGACGCGATCCGTCGATGACCTCGTCAAGGCCATGGGGATGAGCGGCATCTCTAGAAGTCAGGTATCCCGCTTTTGCGAGGAGATCGATGAGAAGGTGAAGGCCTTTCTCGACAGGCCCATCGAAGGGGAATGGTCCTAACTGTGGATCGATGCGACCTACCTCAAAGTTCGTCGCGGCGGGCGCATCGTCTCTGTCGCCGTCATTATCGCGGTGGGCGTCAACACTGACGGCCGGCGCGAGGTGCTCGGCATGGAGATCGGCACGTCCGAACCCGAAGCGATCTGGACGGAACTCCTGCGCAAGCTGACCAGGCGGGGTTTGCGCAGCGTAAAGCTTGTCGTCTCCGATGCCCATGAGGGTATCAAGGCAGCCGTATCGAAGGTGCTCTGAGCCACTTGGCAGCGCTGCCGTGTCCACTTCATGCGCAATGCCTTGGCCCATGCCGGAAAGAGCGGGCGGCGCGTCGTATCCGCCTTCATCGCCACAGCCTTCGCTCAGGACACGTCGGAAGCGGCAAGCACTCATTGGCGCAACGTCGCCGACCAGATCAGACCAAAGGTACCGAAGCTCGCCAGTCTCATGGACAGCGCCGAACAGGACGTGCTTGCCCACATGAGCTTTCCCAAGCAGCATTGGGCCAAACTTCACTGGACCAACCCGATCGAGCGTCTCAACGGCGAGATCGAGCGGGCGCACTGAGGTCGTCGGCATCTTCCCCAACACCGACGCCATCGTCAGGCTGGTCGGTGCCTTGCTCCTTGGAGCAAAAAGATGAATAGGCCATACAGCGATCCCATTACATGACCCTGGAGACAATCGCCACGATGAGCGATGATCCGCTCATCAGCATGCCAGCAGCAGGCTGACATTCATCCGCCCCTCTGGGATGAGCCATGGTCGTATAAGCTAGACCACGTCGTGGGACACGATCCAGCGGCCTGATCCTGGTCTTTATACCTTAGAGTTTCCCATTGTCGTAAAACCGTATCAATAGCGAAATAATAGCTAAGAAATTTTCTTTTGACGACTTGCCGCTTGCGCCTTGTCGTGCGCTCGCTGGAAAGTAGGAGAGATGATGGATAGCTTGCCTGCGCTAGTAACTGCGTCGATTTCATTGAATAGAAAATGGCGCGAGCTGAATTCATCTCCGCCAAAAGCGTCTGACATCTCTGCTATATATGCTAGCTTCCATCAAGATTTTCACGAAGAAAATAACCGGTACAAGTCTAGTAACTGGTTGGCGGACCACCTTGAATATATTTTTGGCAAAAAAATTGGTTCTCTTTTTGAGTTAATCACGGGTAATGGTCGCTTCGCTCGGAGAGCAGCCAGTAAAATTGAGCGAGTTTATGCAATCGACTGGGCAAAGGTGCCTAGTATTGGCGATCTGCCTCCCAATGTGGGTTTTGTCCAACAGGATGTAGCCGCAGGACTGCTCCCTCACAGTGATCTAGTTTGTTCAGTAGACGTCTTTGAACACATTCTTCCAGACGGTATTGAACATGTGATTGAGACCGCATTCGCGTCGTCCCGGAAGCAATACCACGTCATTGCTTGTTATGACGATAGCCATAGCCATTTCACCGTCATGCCACCTTCGGCATGGTTGGCGCTCTTTCGCCAGTTCGATGAAACTTGCCGGCTACAACATCTTGAAACTCGGCGAGCAGACCCTCGTTAGGTCGTCTGCACAATCACCAATCTGTAAAATCCAGCTTTCCATAAAAATGGCAATGAATATGACCAGGAAAATTACCGCTATAATTCCCATCGGAACGACCGATTTTGAGTTCTATAAGCAGCGCCTTAATTTGAGGCGATCCCACAATACGGACGGCGTGACAACTCTGATAGTTGATGATGGCTCACCTGACAACGTGGCGCTGGAAGTTAGAGACTATTGTGATTCCTTGGGGTTTGACTATGTCCGGACGAGCGCTAGGAATACCTCTTTTTCGTCGGCTCGCGCTCGAAATGTAGGTATTCAGGCAGCGGAAACCGAATGGATTTCGCTGGAAGATGCGGATGTCATCTACCAGAACGACTTCTACCAAAAGGCCGTAGATCACCTTCAGCTATTGGACACGGATACACCGTTTAATTTTCTGACCGTTCCAACCGTCTATCTCAAAAATGAAATTTCCACGACCATATTCTCAGCCGGTTTGCTTCCTCAGCACATAAGAGAGATACAAACAGCTTTGGCCTTCGAGAACCCGCGAGGTTCGCATAGCAATAGAATAATACAGCACTTCGCCCCAGCCTCTGGGATATTTTTACTTAGGCGTAAAACTGCATTGATAGCTGGCGGATATGATGAACAGTTTATTGGGTGGGGCGGTGAAGATAGGGATTTCGCATTTCGTTTGCTTGCTCTTGGCGGGTATGGCCAGACTGTTGACTTGCCCGAAAACTTTTCGTCGACCAAACCCTGGAACCTGAATGACACGGTCGTCTTCGAGGGCTGGCGGTCAATATTCCGTACGAATGGTGATTACTCCCTCATGCTTGGGCTTTGCGGGTACCATCTTTTTCATGAAACGCTCGAATGGAAAGCTGACACTTCAAATCAGAATATTCAGTTTGCGAGTGAGAAGGCTAAGAAGCTATACTCAAGCAAAAGAATAGAGCCAGTGGCAGATGTTCGACTGCCACCCGATGTCATCTTGGGGCGCAACCCTCATATCCATAATTCGCAATTGTTTTATGTTGTTCCAAATCCCTTAGTAGTTGATGAAGCGCCAAGCGTAGCTCCATCGTTGTTTGCTGAGCATCTTCTACAAAAGAAACCTCGTTCAATTATCATGTGGAATCCCTACGGGAGCTCGTGGCGACTGGAATTATATAAGACGTTGCGCGCAAGCAAAGCTCCCATTGTTGTGGCGGAACGAGGTGCTTTGCCTCGTTCATTTTACTTCGATACGGGTGGGCTTTCGATTGAGAGTTATAGCTACGGGGAGAGAAATTGGGAGAAGGGGATCTCGGCACAAGAGCAAGAGGATGTCGAAAGGTATATACATGATCTTCGTTTCGGCTCTTCTGCCCTGGAAGCCCAAAATGGTCGCGTGGGAGCTGGGATGCTCCGCCTACAGCTTGGATTAGATCCAAGAGACAAGGTAATTGTAGTGCCTCTACAGTTGTTCGACGATACTGTGACCACCTACTTCAGCGAACCAGGTAGAACTTATGAGAGTTATCTCGGAGAGGTTCGGAAAGTAGCAAAACAATTGCCCTTCGGATGGAGGCTCGTCTACAAAAATCACCCACTGGCGCGCGAGAAATATTCGATTGATAACGCCATAGTTGCTGATGAGGCCCATATTAACGATCTGCTCGAAATTGCAGATGGTATTATTGTCTTCAATTCAGGAACAGGCGTTCTCGCCATGGCATTCGAGAAGCCCGTGTTTGTGTACGGAAAAACGTTTTATCAAATAGATGGTGTAAATAGTATTTTTGTGGATTGTGATAAACTCATAGGTGTTATCATCGCAGGTTTGCCAAAAGTTGACAGTACAAAAGTGAAAATGTTTTATCATTATCTTACAACAAAATTTTACAGCTTTGCTGATGTTGCAAACTCGATTAAAAAGCAGACTGAAAAATCTAATCGGGTCGTTTTGCAAAATTTATTCTACACAGACATTAGGTTTCCGGGATTGCCGTCAAGGAAATGGAATGGAAGGAAATTTGAAATTCGGACGTCGTTTCTTTATGACCGTTTCAGGCATGCCGATTACGCGAAAAAAAACATCGAAGGCAAAGGGGATTTTTCGGTCCCGCGTGAGATAGTTTCTTCACAACCTTCAGCGGTATTACTTGAGAATAATACTTCATCTAACACTCCAGTTATCGAACTTCAGATGGCGAGGTATCGGAGGTCGTTGATTCCTATTATCCGGTCATTTATTCGTGTTTTAGGCAATCGCCGTGATGATGTTGCAAAATTCAACGCTAACCCGGTTGGCTACTTTGCTAGGCTGAAAAATCCCTTTTATAGACGAGTTGGAAGAATTCTCCTGGGCTCTTAACCGTGTTAGGGCCTTGTAGATGGTTCAGAGAATTTTTGAGGAATTTGCGTCCAGTGATGTTTGAGCGATATCGGATGGTGATTTGGCCCAAACGCTGCTACGAGAACTTTGCCAAGCCCCCTCTGTTTCGGCGCGGTCGTCTCCTCATGGCGTCTCCTGTTCCTGGCATCTAAGCCGAAGTCAGGTAGAAATTCTACTTATCCTAGGTGTGCAGATTTCCCGAGCCTCCTCTCAGTTCAAGTTGCAGTCCGAGCCATAAAAAATGTGGAATCCTTAGCCGGATCGCCTTGAGTAGGCTGACTGTTGTCATGTAAATGTCATTTATCTGTCACAAATGGCAATTGGGCATAAGATGGCGACTTGGGGTGTTCGGAAAATTCGGCGCTTTCCTGCTAGGGAAATTGCGAAGACCGCGGGTAGCTTCGGAGCTATAGCGGGAATAGTCTACCGCGCGGTTGATTGGCGCGGGAAGCTGTCTGATTTTATTGCTGATCCTCAAAGTGCGATCCTGGGTTTGTTGCCACGGGACGTTTTGCTGCCTCTATTGCGGCGGTCCGGAGGGCCACTCGTTACCGTAGTGGTCGCGACACGAAACAACGCTGAGACGATAGTTTCTTCTTTACAATCTCTCACTCGACAGACGCACTCCCACATCGAAATTATTGTTGTGGACGATGCTAGTAGTGACAACTCGTGCGATCTTATACGAGCAATTGCAAAATCAGACGAACGCGTGAATCTCCTTTCCAATAGACGGCAAATGGGGACTGGGTACAGTCGAAACTTAGGGCTTTTGGCCGCAAAAGGGGAATATGTCACGTTTCAGGATGGAGACGACATCAGCCTACCGACCAGGATATCAGCGCAATTAAGTGTATTTTCCAAATTTCAGGGGAAAGTGCTCTCCTTATGCAACTATGTGCGTGTTGATACGCATGGTGACAGCTTGGAGATAAATGACCGCCGAGTAATGAAATGCATCATTTCCATGATGTTCCCACGCAAAGAGATTTTGGAGCGCGTGGGTTTTTTTATGGATGGCACGGTAAGTGAGGATTCCGATTTTTACGAGCGTATAAAAATTGCGTTCGGAGCTGATTGTGAAACTCTCGTCTTCAGAACACTCTATCACGCGCTTTTTCGACAGAACTCAAGCTTCTTCGATCAGATGGAAATCAAGAAGATTGAAAGAGGCCGGATTTCATTTAATGCGCCTGCGAAGGTTTCTAGTGCACGTGAGAGAGTCAATGCTCGCCACGCCATGATGCGTGAGGGCAAGATTTCGTATCGCGTGGGTTTCGATCCTTCTTTTTCGAAGCAAGCAAGTGAACTGGCCGATCAAATTTAGGTGTCGCGATTCGCGGGAGGGTGTGAATTTGGACCGGCGTCAAAGGTGTAAGTGTTGAAGATAATTAAAAAGGCGGGACGGGCGGTACTCCGGCTTTGGCCTTCGCTATTTTCTGGAAATTTTGGATATAGTAGTCAGGCGAAGCAATGCACGAGCAAGTTTCGTTCAAACGGCGAACTGTTGGGGAACGATGACATCGGCATTTCCCGATCAATTGAAGAAAACTCAAATATAGTCGATCTGCAAGCACTCACTTTTCCGGGTACTATGAGGGCGCTCTGTCGCCTTGTGGCCGCCTCAGGTCAAGAAGTTTACATCTTTGATTCAGAGGTGGGCTGGGTAAATGTTACTAATAAGAGATTCAAACGTAATCTTTTGAGGCTCACAGCGAGTGGTTGTGTAGAGATCGCGATCGTTGGCCCCGGTAAACGGCTACTTGAACGATACTCCGTTTACATCTGGAAGGTTCGTGAGAACTTTATCGAGTGCACTTCGCCACACGCGCCAATCAAACGTGTGAGGACTCAAGATGGTATCACGACCAAGCGAACCCCGCTTGTAGATCAAAGTAGTGGCCCCATAGACGTTGTTTACACTTGGGTCAACGCGGATGATCCCGCGTGGCAGCAAATGGCATCTCGCTACAAAGCGGTGATTGACAGAGACAGGTTCGCACAATCTGACGAACTACGTTACTCAATTCGATCAGTGCGTCTGTTCGCGCCATGGGTCAGGACAATATACATCTTCTCCAACTGCCACCCGCCTGAGTGGTTTATGGAAAGTGATAATGTAAAGTGGGTGTATCACAACGAAGTAATACCGAGGGATTACCTACCGACTTTCAATTCGCATTCAATCGAAACATTCCTCCACCAAATTTCTGGTCTCTCGGATCAGTTTTTGTACATGAATGACGATTTTTTTATTAGTGATTTTGTTAGGCAAGCGGATTTCTTTACTCCATATGGTGCTTCAGTAAGCCGACTGGAAACTTACGGTGCAATTCCTTATCTGGAAGAACTAAAGAATGAGGGAGAGGCCGAGGAATGGCAGTCTGCTGCAGTAAATGGCTCTCGCCTGATAACTGAGCGTTTTGGTCGACTCCCTACGAAACTTCATAGGCATGCCCCATATGCATTGAGCAAGCGGGTGTATGAAGAACTTTGCCGAACCTATCCAGAGGAGTTGGAGCAAACTCGGCGCGCCAAATTTAGATCGGTAGAAGATACTTCTTTTACATCGTTTTTGTATCCTCATTTTGCATTAGCAAGACGGAATTCCGTTGTAAGCGATGAGCATGCAATGGTGGTCTCCGTCAGCAACTACAAGCGGTTTCAGAGAATGAAATTATATCTGAAGCTGCGTTTTTTTTGCCTGAATGACGGGGGTGGCAGCGCGGTTCACAACGGATACCAAAAGTTTAAGTCGAAGTTTTTGCAATCTTTTTTTCCATTCAAAGTCGACGCAGAGATAACTGATTAAGCCACCCGAGCTTTTAAGCTTCGGGTGAATTATTCGAGCCGGTTTTAGTTCCGGGGGATGCGATTGCTTTTTATAGTTTAATTAATCGCTTGCGTTTGGAAGGCTTGCAAGTAACTCCAATGCGACTTTGTGCCGGGGATTTTTTCTGATTACGGCTTCGAGCAACTCTCTCGCGCGTGCAAATTTCCCACATAAATAGTGAGCTCGGGCGTAGTAGAACTGCGCATAGTTCTCCAGTTCGGCAAATGAAATCGACCTCGCCTCGGAGTACTGATCGATATCGAATATGACCTGCTCTGCGAGACCGCTTTTTAACATGTCAGACATTTCGTCCTTAGATAAGAGTGTCAAGATGTCTGCGACAGGGGTTGCCTGTTTTTTCGCCATAGGAAGGAGTTCGCGTGTCCAAGAAACTTTTTTGCGGATAATTTTCGCAGGGACACCCGCGACTGCAACGTAGCGAGGGACCGTTTTAGTTACCACAGAATGCCCCCCAACGATCGCTCCGGTGCCGATGGTCACGCCCTTATATACCGTAACACCTTCCCCCAACCACACGTGGTCTTCGATAACCGTATCTGCCGCCGGATTGATGCGGCTGTTCGAACCGAGATCGACAATTGAATGCATATCGGATGTTCGCACGTCTACGTCGGATAAAAGGCAATCATTGCCAATGGTTATGGCGGCTCCCTCCCAAGCGCTCAGTCGGCATGCACGATTAAAGTATGTACGCTCACCGATCTCGACCGAACTTGTAGCACCTATCTGGATCAATCCGCGGAGTCTCGCATCGTCGCCGATGATGATCTGAGCATCTCCATTTGGCATCTCTATTCGCACATCTTTAAACGAAACGTTCTTTCCAAACTGAATTGTGCTTGAGCCCCCTTTGAAAGAAATAGTATTTTTGCCGGAAAGTTCATGGGGGGCACCTAACACCCGGTTGCCACTTTGGGCAAAATCACTGAGGAATTCATAGTTGATCGTCACGCTTATCTCCAGTACATGCAATTCAACAAGGGTATTCAAATGGCGTTAGCCGGATAAGTTGCGGTATTTGATGAACAAAGTATTAAATGAAACGTCAAGTGTTTTTTCCAGTCCCAATACGGATTTTTTTCTGGCGCGGGAGGGACTTAATGTCCTTATCGCGCCGGACCATGCTTCCAACGTTGGGCTAGTGGTTCTTGAGCACACTTCAAGCGGATCTACGTGGCACGCGCAGAAGAAGTATCGCGAAGTTGATGGTAGCGAATGCTGGCTCATTCCGTATTCGTTACTTGAAAAGAGTGGGGTCTATCAGCTCCGATACAGTAGCGGGATTGCGGGCGACGGAAGAGTTCTTGGTGGACGTTTCGCGCGTGCTATAGTAACAGACCGGGAACGCGAGATCGGTGAGGGCTACTTTCAGCGCTCCGGGGAACTATATAGGGCTACTCTTTACATACCATATACGCGCAAAAGTGTCCGCCTGCGAGTTGAGCTTGCTACAATACCCAAGCGCGCGCCAAAGCAAGTTGAGCATCTGACGATTAAGAATATATCTAGGAAACGAAATCGGTTCTTGCTTAAGGGGACAGCTTTTGTGCCGGGCGTATCATCTGCCAGCATGAAACCGTTTCTGGTGCTGCGGAACTTGCAAGGTCTCGAAGTCGGACGATTTGAAGGGAAGAGGACACGTAGTTTAGGCAACCAAAAGATGTATGGCTTCCCAGATTGTGACTATTCTCAATCTGGATTCGTATTTAGTCTATCGGTAGGGCATCTTGCGAGGTGTATGAAGCTTGCGCCGCCGGCACGATTACGGCTAAGCGTCGTCTTGGTCGATGCTTTGGGTAAAGAATACGAAAAAACGCTTAAATCATCCCCGTCTGCGTTTGGTTCTAAAACCAGAACGATTGCCACGAAATTGTTTCGTTTGCGTAAAACTCGGCTATCGATCATATCGGCCGAAGCGAATGATGAAATTTACGTCACGCATCAGATTATAGAGGAGGTATTGTCCTCTGCCAATAAATTTAAGCGGATTGTAGCTTTCCAAACTTTCAATTTGCTCAGACGACCATCGGGCAAAGCGTGGGTTTTGTACGAATTCGAAGCGAAGGCGGCTCAAGATAATGCTGCTGCCCTTTTTGAATATTTATGCGAGAAACGAAAAGACATCGACGCGCGATTTGTTATCGATCGCTCCAGTCCTGATGTACGTCGGCTGCGAGGTTACGGCAGGCGTATAGTTTACAGGTATACATTCAGGCACTATTGGTCGCTGCTTACGGCTAGGATTTTGATATCGTCGCAATCTCGATATCATGGCTACCGAATAGCTCCTCCAAAGAAGGATGTTATTGCCGCCGAGATGGCACGTAAGCCGTTTGTGTTTTTGCAGCATGGAATTATTGCGCTAAAAAGAATCGGCTTCCACCGAAAAAATCCAAGGGTGGCTTGTGATTTGTTCTTTTCCTCAACGAAAACCGAACAGGAAATTATATGCAGGGAGTTTGGGTACAGCCGCGAGGAAGTACCTATTGTTGGCCTACCTCGGTTTGATTTGCTCCAGGATCAGTCCTCTAACCATAAAGAACTCCTTGTAATGCCCACTTGGAGGAAGTGGTTGCAAAGTGCCAATTATGAGGAATTTAAGTCGAGCGACTTCTTCATACATTATAGTTCACTGTTGAACTCTCCGTTGCTTGAGGAGACGTGTCGCAAATTTGGGCTCAAGGTAAATTTTTACCTTCACCCCATGATTGCAAGGTATATTAGTGCGTTCTCAGGCGTTCCCCAGCATGTGGAGTTAGTTGTGGCTGGGGCCGTCCCATTAAATGAACTCATGATGAGAGCAAGAGTTTTGGTTACTGATTACTCTTCGGTGGCATGGGATTTCATGTACATGAAAAAGCCTGTCGCTTTTTTTCATTTCGACATTCCCAAGTACGACGAAGCGCATGGATCCTACTTTGATTTGCGGACTAATCTCAGAGGGTTGTCGGTTGCAACGGGTGATGAAGTTGCTTCTCTCGTCCAAGGGTGGCTTGAAGGGGAGGAGTGGATGGCACCCAGCATTAATGAATTAGAGCATTACGACGTTGAAAACCGGGAGCGCGCGGTTGCCACAATTGAGCGTTTTCTACTCAGTAAATCGGATCCCAATTAGTGTGCCATTTTTGGTCTTAATCAAAACAGCGGCCAGACATCAAAAGTCAGGCATAACATAAATCTTTCTTGTTCGCCCGGTCTCGGCTCGACCGGTTGTTAATCCTATCATCAACGAAGGTTCAGAGGCTCCCGGAATTTTGAAGATTCCGAGACCTTCCGGTTCGTAGGAGGATCTGGCCGCCAATCCCGCGCGGCCCATGTTGATTTGGGTGCTGTTGATAGGATCGCCTTCCGTCGAATAGCAGAATACGATTTTGTCTGTCTTTGCGCGTGAATCGCCACACGAAATGAAAACCCTGCTTCCCATGCAGGCTAAGCCTTGAATCGGTAGGCTACTTGGGAGAGGAACCTCCCATTCTGCGATCGCGGAAGAAGATGCGTCACGATTTTGTGATTTTAGAACGTCGTTGAGGTCGAAAAGCCTTATAGCGTTAACCGTGACGTCAGCGCTATTTTTTTTGCCCGCGGCTACAAGTTTATTTCCATCGTAGCTTACCGCGACGGTAATGGCTGACGGGACATGGTCTTCACTGAACAGTTTAAATGTTTGTACGGTTGGATTCTGTTGACTCTGGTACTTGAACCGAACTGCGGAACGACCGTGTCCAGGTGCCGCAGCCCATAAAAATCCTCCATATGCGCCTCTTTCGATCGTAAGGCCTTGGTGACCGATCTGCGAGGAAGGCGACTGAATCGATCGTGGAAACGCCATGCCCCAAGGAATGAGTTCGTATTCCGCTATTATTGTCTGTTGGGGTTTCGTGCGCGTGGAGAATTGAGCGAATACAGTTTGTGTTTTGCTATCGATTGCGAATGACTGGAAAGCAATGTCTTGCGCGTCATACTCCGGGGGGAGATTCATCGAGAAAAACGGGCGATCAGTAAGAGGGGAAGTATAGGCAAAAGCCTTCAATGCGGATGAGGCCGTGACCGCAGCCCCTCCGCCAATTAAAAACAGCCGTCTCGAAATTGCAGGTTTCATAGACTGTTCTTTCCATTTAAACGTCTAAATTGCGCAACTGCTTTGCTCGACAAGCTTTGGAAGAAGGGCGCGGTCTTCTAGTCTAAGATAAGTGGTTTGTTACATCGTTCAGATGGTCTGGATGCCCGCGTCAATTGAAAATGTATCTCATAAGGACAGCCGCCCCACTGTCTATGGGTTAACCGCTCCTTCCAATTCTTTTTGCAGAGATTGTGCTTGGATATGGTGAGGCATTCGCTGCGTCACGTGCCGTATCGCATCTAACGCCACATCGCGGCGACCCAGACCAGCATTGGCTCGGGCAAAGTAGTACTGTACCTGCACTGAGGCGCTTGGAAGCTCGATGCTTTTCGCATTTAGGTGCGCTTCGATGTCGCTGAGCATCTTTTCGAAGTTTTTCTCTCTATAGAGCTTTTGGAAATCTTCCTTAGAGGGAGGGAGGATTCCGGGCTCAAGGTATTGGGACAAGACAGCTCTCATTATACGATCAACCATTTCCTTTCGCACATGACGAAAATCAACATCCACCCACGCGTATTGAGGAGCAGCCAAGGTTACCATTTCGTAGCTTGGGAAATATGCGACATCTGGATTTTTTATGCTTAGCACTTCGACTGCTGTCCGCTGAACAGACTTCGAGTAGGCGTTTGCTTGCAAGCAGTCCTGATCACGAAAAGTGGCATGTAGAGGAACCGGAGATACCGTCATCAAGAAGCGAACACCGGGCCTGGCGTTAGCACGAAGTATTGCCAAAATTTCTTGCACGTCTGACATAATGTCCTCATAGGACAATACGTGCATCTCGAAACGATCCGGCTCGCGCCTCAAGATTTTGAGGTTTGGCATCAGGTTCAAGTATGTTCTGGTGATCTTGTCATACCAAACTTCAACAAGCCCAAGAGTTATAATAATAACGTCCGCTTCTCGAATTTTTCTGAGATTTGAAAAATATCTGTCGGTGAGGTCTGTAACGTCATCCAGCGGCTTTGCTCTCAATGCGCCTGTGCCTCCGAACGTAAGGTTAACGAATCCGCCAGGTGTTTCTTCGTAGATTGTCGTCTTCGCCTGCTCAGGGTACGCAAACGCCGTTCTAAGATCATGAAGGATGGATTTAGTCGTGTATTTGTTGGTGATGTTCTCGTCTGGTGACACGCCCTCAACGAGCGCCGACAAGACCGGGACGCCCATAGCAATCAACGCGCGCTCTGTATTTCGGGCAAAACACGAGCCTATTGTGAAGATCTTGTCGGAGGCAGTGATGCTGAAGCGAGGTGTGTGGCCTACGGACGGATAGGGAATATACCGCTCTGGATCTCTGAGTGGGTCAGGATATTTCGCAAGCTTATTGCGATTTTTGAACACAGATTTCCCTTCTACTACTTCGATAGGCATTCCGTCCTCGTCCTGTTTAGTTGTGGATTTCGCTCATCGTTTGGAGTACATCGATTTTTAGGTGGCTGCAATCGGAAAGCGGGCTGACTAGCGATGGACGACGTTGGATTGCATTCAGCTGAGCTTTTAGTGACCACGACACCTGTTCCGCCGCAGCGATTTCGTGGTTTACTGCAGCATCAGAATGCAATCTTATCTCTACCTCCTAAGGCAGATTTAGTTCTTGTTGGTGATTCTCTTATCCGTAACTGGCCTGAGTCTTTGTGGAATGGTTGGCCTGGAAATGTCGTAAATTTGGGGGCAGTGGGTGATAGGGTCCAAAATGTTCTGTGGCGCATCACACAGCCTGAAATATCGGATCTGCATCCTAGGGCCGTTATTTTGTTGGCTGGGACCAACAATTTGCGTTTGGACCGACCAAGAGCTATCGTCCTTGGTTTGGAATTGATCATTAAGACACTGACGAGTTTGTGGCCGACGGCCGAGTTGCATGCCATCGAAATACCTCCTAGAGGCCTTAGGTACAGTGAGGCAAGGTCAGAAAGAATGGAGGTTAATACTTCACTACGCTCTATGCGAGAGACTGGAGCCCTGTCTTCAACTATGAATATCGATCTTACGATCACAGACAATCGAACTTATCCCTCGCCAAATTATCAAAAGGACAATCTTCATTTTACAGCTCTAGGATATTCCAAGATTATGCCAATTGTTCGGAGAAGGTTAGAACCAACGTATCGGGCCCTTACCCCTTTGAAATAGTCCATTTTTGATTGCGTCGTTACTAGTGCCTACAGCCCTCGGTCGTAAGACGATGGAGGTCGAAATCCTCCGCGAAGCCCTTTCCAAAGCGGACTCAAAAAAACGGATATCGCGGCCGATCTTGTTGCCGAAGGACGGTTCGCGATGAAGGCCGTCGCAGACACGCTGGGCGTGTCCCGTTCTGTCAATCGGCGCTCGACTATCTCACGCCAGAGGAATACGAGCTGAAGCATTCTTGTCGCTCCAGCATTGAGAAGGCGGCATAGAAGAAAGCGAACTGTCCGCGATTTTCCTTGTCTCGCCCTGAGGGTGCACTCCAGACCTCTGAATAGCCCCGAGATTTGTAGACACCTTCTTTCCTAATTTTGAGGCAGGAAGAGCATCATGAGCAAATCGAATTTCAGCGACGAGTTTAAGCGTGACGCGGTGCGTCAGATCACGGAGCGACGCTATCCGGTTGCGGAGGTTTCGCAGCGGCTGGGGGTGAGCCAGCATTCGCTGTACGAATGGAAGAAGAAGTTTGCTGCGTAGAACTCAAAGGACAACGACGAGGCCGAGGAGATCAGGCGGCTGAAGAAGGAGCTGGCTCGCGTCACCGAGGAGCGAGACATCCTAAAAAAGCGGCCGCGTATTTCGCCAAGGATGCAAAGTGAAGTACACGTTCATTGCTTTGCATCGCTTGCAGTTTTCTGTGCGGACGATGTGCCGCCTTCTGCGGGGTTCATCCCCAGTGGATTTTACACCTGGCTGAAGAACCCGCTGAGCACGCGAGCCAGCGAGGACAAGCGACAGACCGATCTGCTCCTGAAGGCATGGGAAGAAAGCGGCAAGGTCTACGGGTATCGCAAGCTGCACGACGATCTTCTAGATCAGGGTGAGATGTGCTGCGCGAACCGGGTTGCGCGTCTGACCCGCTTTGCCGGGATCAGGGCACAGATTGGCTACAAACGCCACCCCGGCATCTGTGGTGGTAGGCCTGCCGTTGCAATCGACAACACGCTCGACCGACAATTTGATGTGGCGGCTCCAGACACGGCCTGGGTGACGGATATCACCTACATCCGAACCTGCGAAGGTTTCGCTTATCTGGCTGTCGTCATTGACCTCTATTCGCGTCGTGTAATCGGCTGGGCAATGCAGAGCCGCCAAACCACCGACGTCGTATTGCAGGCTTTGCTCATGGCTGTATGGAGGCGCAAGCCGAAGGAAAAGGTGTTGATCCACTCGGATCAGGGCGCCCAGTTCACCAGCATGGACTGGGCATCGTTCCTCGGGCACCACAATCTGGTTCATTCGATGAGCCGACGCGGAAACTGCCATGACAATGCGGTGGCCGAGAGCTTCTTCAATCTTCTAAAGCGAGAACGGATACGTCGCAGGGTTTACCGTTCACGCGATGAAGCACGCCAGGACGTGTTCGACTACATCGAAATGTTCTACAACCCGAAACGCAAACACGTCAGAAACGGAATGCTGTCGCCCGTCGAGTTTGAGAAGCAGCAGAAAATCTAACCCGAGGGTGTCTACGAAACTCGGGGCTATTCACTCTAACAGCAACCAAGCTGGCCGAATTCGATCGAACCCGCTGTCCGCGACTTAGCGAAATGCTTTACCCGATTTACTAAAATCGCTCTCCCGATTCATCAAAATCCGCAAGCTGACGCTGGAGAACGATTTTTTAGCCGGAGCGCTAATTGGTGGGCGGAAAAAATGATCGACCCCAACATAAGGTATCCGTGGTGCGCCAAGCCAAATCGAGTCACCTCTGATGCCGGCGGAAGGGGGCATCCACGTCATCAGTCCAATTTCAAGGCAACAAGACAGTGTTAGTATTGTGCAAGTTGTTTGAAGGCACGCTTTTCAACAAACTCACCAGTGAACTCTGCTGACTAGTTCCTGTTTTTGAGAAAATCGCATTTAAGTAGGCGCGCGCCGTTCCGAAAGTTATTCGTTGGTTTGCAGCCGAGTCACGCAGGGACAGACCAGACGTCAGGGCAAGTGCCAAGCGGGCCTCTGATGGAGTCAATCCAAAGAGTTTTGAGATATAGTCCGTACCTGGGAGACCTCTCGTGGTTGCAACTGGCGTGACGATCATTATTGTGCCAGATGCAGAGAATATTTGTCTCGCTTCTCGATATAATGGAATCATCTGGATAACCGCAGCATCACGATTTTCGTCTGCTGGGATAGGAATACTGACCGCTTTTCTCCTGGAAACATCTAGCGCCTGGGAAAAGGCTCTACGTAAAGAATCACTACCCTTGAGATCAAGGCGGCCTGCCGAATTTGTGGAAAAATATCGGTAACTATCGTGGAAAAGATCATTAGTAGAGACGATTTCTCGATTGCAAGCAATAAAAGCAGCCGCCACTCCGACGGTGTTAAGCATCTCTATACCGCCACGCACGCGCTCAAAATACATACGTGACGCGAATAACGCAGCCTGAGAGAAAGGCTGACTTAGTTTGTTTAGCTGGGCAATGGCCTCCGGGCCGTAACTGGGCTCACCCAGCCGGCGAGTAAACTCTAGCGTTATAATTTCACCGTTAAACAGCTCAATGAGCGTGCCCGTCTGCACACCGTAACCTCGTTCGGCGTGCCGCTTAACTCGTTGTTGGAAATCTACGATATCGGCCCAGTCCCCGGCAAACGGGTCGAGCTGCGTGAAACCTTTATTAATTATACCTTTAGCGCGGACATAGCTTGTCCATCGTTCCTGATCTTCTGGGGACTGATGCCACTCTTCATGGTCGGGACAGATCCTATAACTGGTTGTTATACCTCTTGGTGTTGGCCAATATACTCCAATACCCCCAACGCCAGAACGGGTCTGCGCTGCCAACTCATCAAGCAGTGGCACCCATAGTTCTGGAAAGAAAGCTGCCTCATACATTTTTTCAGAGAAGTAATTAGTGTCCAACTCAAACGTCCCCGTCGACGAACCAGCTCAGTCAATTTTTTGCCAAGCATTGTGGTAATGATATAATATTACCTCCATGCGCCGCTCCAAGCAATTCAATATTCTCTTTCGTTGGGTAAATATGATACTGCCAAATGATAGGGATTGATCCAAGCAGATTGCCGCAGCCTGCGAAATCATTCCGTAAATGTGTGGTGATCCCCCAGGAATTAGCGGACTTCAAAAGTAGAGTTTTGTCGGTTTTTGATTGAAGAGATCTTGATGAAGACGAGCAGAGTTAGCGAACCACAAATCTTTGCCCTTCCGCGCCACGCAGGAGGTAACATTATGGTTTCGTTGCCGAGATACGCGGGGCACGAATAGCCGTGTGCCGAAGTCCTCTTGCCTCGTTAGGACAGCAGGCCGACGTTGAGTGAGCGGCGCCCCTTTGTCGTCGAGCCCGGCTGTAAGGCCGGCTCCACTAGCCTCGTTCATTCAGGTGCTCAGGGAGGGTTCGCGCGAAATTTGGCGTGGTGACGGCGATTCTTGCAAGCAGCTCGGCCGTGGTAAACAATACACTTAGAAACTAATCGGGATGCGCCGCGTCGATAACGGCCGGGAGATGATAGAAGTCTCGAGTGTTCGCGGCAATGATCGCACCTTCGCCCGATACCGGTTCAGCCGTCGCCACATGCCTGTCTTCGCTGCTGTTGCGCATTGCTGGTTTCAAGCCCTCCCACCCGCCGACCATCGCCTCAGGGAACGCTTCATGCATATTTTGTCGTAATGCGTCGGCTTCTTCTGTCGGCATGCATTTTTGTGGCACCAAATTGCTTTGTCATCTCCGTGATAGTGTTTCAGGACCAACGGATTGGCCGCAGCGGATCGCAGGGGGCGCGCGAAAACATTGGGCAAAAGACATTTGCGTCTAGAACCACGTTTGTCATCGCATTCTCGCGGCTGTGTTTGACGCCTTCGATCTTCGAGCGCGACGTAGCACTATGGAAAGGTCGGAACCTAGATCGGCCAGCGGTGTACATCAAGCCGAGCATGCGTTTCGCCTAGCTGCTGGGTTCGCTGTAAAAACCGGGAGGTTGCGTTTCGCCCATGGTTGCATCACATCGCAATCCTTCCTCAGGAAAATCGGAAAAGTCGTCTAGCGCAGTACTCCCTTTAAGGAGGGCCATCATTGCGCGCTTCGCGAATAAGATCTCGATCAATGCGAAGGGCTCCGTCTTGACCTATGTTGCTCGACGAGATCGCGCGACGCATGGCGAGCTAATTGCAAGCTTCACCGTAGGCTTACGACATCGCACCGAAGCATTGTTTTCCGAACATGGGCAGAGCGATTTGCGGTCGCCGTTTTCACGACATTGAGAGGACACAGGATCTTGGGGGGCAGGAATATGCATCGGGAAACGCTGATCAAATGGTTCAGTTTGAAGGGTTGAGATCAACCTCATGCGGTCGGCTTGGTGGCAACAACAGGCACACTCACACCGCAGCGCCCTGGAACGGCGGAAATCGCTTTTTAGTCTCACTATCAAATGCCTCTATTACGCAGCTTGCGGACTGCTATCGTTCAGGTCGCCCTGAGTTCTCTCTCAATGTGCAAAGTGAATTTTAAACAGGCGGTCGCTCGACGACTGAACTAAGCGTGACAGAAGAATGCAGCCCAAAAGTCTCACGCAGTGCTCATAGAAGCGTTTGGCGTCACTTCACGGAAACCCGAGACACAAAATTCGTGTCATTTATGTAACTATGATGCTGAAATATGTATATCACTTCCAAATCTGAAACGGCCATTCGCTTATTATTATTCCATGCGGGGAGGGGCCGGCCTCTCGAGCCTATATCAACCAAAGAAGCGGCTGCGGCGCTGGGTACTTCTGCTGATTATCTGAGGTATGTATCGAGAATCCTCAGCTATCGCGGCTATTTAATTGCAATTAAAGGTAGAGGCTTTTATCTCGGTCGAAATCCGGCGGAAATACCCATAGCCCGCGTCCTCAAAATTACTCAGCGCCGAACTATAGAATACGGTCTGGTAATCCAGGATATGCCTAAAAGCATATTTTCTCAGTTTCTGGAGGAGAAGATGGGTACCGGCACGATGTACTTCAGCTATGCACTTTCCGATTTAGTCTCAGATTGGATCGCCCCGCTTTCACCCGACAGATGAGCTATTGCTACAACCCCCAAATAACGTTCGCGGAGAAAAATCTTCAGCGTGGAGTATTGGGGTTTGAACAGCATCGTGGTCGGCGGGGCACGGGACGTATTGTTGTATGGCGTCTAACAAGCTTCATTCTCTGGATGTGCGCGGCTGACAGCGTACGCCGCCACTCCGATGGGTCGCGATGCCATTGTGCCCGCCATTTTCTCTGCGGATGCCGCGTTGGAGGCCGCATTTCGCCGGGCACGATGCCCGCTCGGCCTTTATTAAACTGCACCGCGATGATTTTTCTTCATCGGCCATGTCGGGTGCTCCTCGTTTGTTCCAGAAAAGTTCTCATTTCAGGGAGGAGTCAATAAGTGAACGGCCCCCAATTCGGGAATTCTCGATACACCAAGAGCGGAATTCGACCCGGCGCACGGGCCTCGGCGCAGCGGCCCTTCAGGGGAGGGGGGGGGCGAAAGGCCCCGATCGCGCGTCCCGCGTAATAAAGGCCGTTCATGGGCGGCCGTCATTGTACTCGGTCGGTGGGATTTCGAGGGGTGGGACTTGCAAGTGGAACACCTAGAGCCTGTCTGCCCAAATTTACCTCAGGGTATCAGTCATCGCCATGAACGGTCTCGATTTAAGTAGGTCGGGGCAGGGTTCTAGCCGGTCGGGTGTTGCATCGAGCGGCAGGCTCTTATGTTTGACGCGGTACTACCGTTCGGTCATCGCTTCCGAAGTGACCTGCGCGAGCGGTGAGAACAGATATTCGAGAATACGGCGTTGCCCGGTCTTGATTTCGACGGTAACCGCCATGCCGGGAGCAACGGGCATTGGCTTACCTTCCACCAGCAGTGTTGTGGTGTCGAAGCCAATAGTGACAGGAAACACAAGATTCTGCACGCGGGGCACATTGCCGGTAGGAATTGTTGCGCTGGCGTTGTGGCTAATTGTCGATTCCATCTGTTGGGCATCGGGTTCGGGCACGGCGTCCGTGGAAACACGCGTCACCCGGCCTTCAAGGATTCCAAAGCGCGTGAACGGATAAGCTTCCACCTTGATGATGGCTGGCTGTTCTTCGGCCACAAACCCGATATCCCTGTTTGGCAGGAAGGCTTCGATTTCCAGCGCCGCGTCGGCAGGCACTATGCGCATTAGCTCGGTGTTGGGGGCAATGACCTGTCCGACAGTCGTAATCGATGAGAGTTGAACGGCGCCATCGATTGGTGACAGGATGGTCAGCAGTTCACGCCGTTTTCTGATTTTTACGAGATCCTGTTCAAGCTCGTCGACGCGATGTTCTGCCTCAAGTTTTCGCGTGGAGTGGTCCGCAGCAACCGTGTCCAGCAGCTTGAGAACCTCTGTCGATGCGACAGCCAGCGCTGCGTGCGCGGTCCTGAGCTGAGCCTGCCTGTCGACCAATGCCGAGACCGCCTCGAGATGTTCCTGGACAGCGTCAATCACCTGAGCTTTAGAACCTGACTCCGACTGCACAAGCTTCGAGCGCATGGCGACACGCTGGCCGAGTGTTTCCGCCAGCGTTGCCTGTGCTTTGGTGGTTTCTTTCAACCCATCAATTTCCGCCTCCCGTTGGCTCTCCTGCGCACTGAGGCTGTCGAGCGCTGTGATAATTGCGCGCAACTCAGCTTCGAAGACGGCCTGCTCCCGTGCACGCAGCGGGCTTGGGATATCCTCCGGAAAGAAGAGGTTCGGCACAACCGGCGCGTTTGTTCGATGTGCCGGCCATTCTGCTTTTCGTTTGCTGAGCAAGGTCAACAACGTTGCCCTTCGAACGCTCTCCGCCTTCAACGCATTCAGCGTGCCGATCTTCCCGGTCTCCTCCGCTTTCAGCTCAGTGTCATCCAGTGCGACAACGATATCGCCAGCTTTCACGATTGTACCGTTTTTGACCGGGACGGTTTTCGTCTTGCCGCTTTCAAGGGACTGAATAATTTTGACCCGATCCACCGGCTGGATTTTACCCTGCGCTGTAGCGACAATATCGAACTTGCCGAACCAGCCCCATATTAAAGTCAGAACGGCAAGCAGGCATATGAACCATAAAACGGCAACGCGGACCGGCGACGCTGGCGTTTCAAGGATTTCCAGCGCTGCCGGCAGAAACTCCATGTCCGCCCTGTGACGGGAGCAAGTTTGAGGTTGCCTCTGCAGACCGTTGCGGAGCAGTGGAATTTTCGTGGTCATGCCCCATTGCTCCCGCTTTGCAGTTGCCAAAGGTGGACATAGAGGCCGTGCTGACGGGCAAGCAACTCGTCATGTGAACCTTGCTCCACGATGAGCCCGTCCTTCATGCCAATAATGCGGTTGCAGTATCGAACCGTCGCCAATCGGTGTGCGATGATGATAACGGTACGGCCTCTGACGATCTCACGCATATTGTTGAGGATGATGCGTTCACTCTCATAATCGAGCGCACTCGTTGCTTCATCGAGGATAAGGATGGGAGGATTGGTCGCCAGAGCACGGGCAAGGGCCAGGCGCTGCCGCTGACCACCGGACAGATTGGCGCCACGCTCTTCAATCATCGTATCGTACCCGCGCGGAAGCTTGCCGATAAACTCGTCTGCTCCCGACATACGCGCCATCCTGATCACCGCCTCTCGCGACATTGTCGGATTGCTGAATGCAATGTTCTCGTGAACGGTGCGGTTGAACAGCATGTTCTCCTGCAACACGACGCCGATATGGCTACGCAACCAAGCCGGATCGGCCTGTGCAATATCCTGCCCATCGAGGAAGACCTGACCGCTGTCAGGGAGATAAAAACGCTGGATCAATTTGGTGAGGGTCGATTTGCCGGAGCCTGAAGGTCCCACAATGCCAATGACTTCACCGGGCCTCACAGAGAGATTTATATCGTTGAGAATGTTTGGAGAATCTGGACGGTAACGGAAGTTAACACCCTTGAATGCGAGCGCCCCACGGGGAACCGGTTGATTGACGGTCGTGGACGGTCGCGGCTCCTGCGGGGCGTTGAGAATATCGGCAAGTCTCAAGACGGAGACCTGCACTTGCTGAAAGTCCTGCCAGAGTTGGGAAAGACGAAGGATCGGCTGCGACACCTGACCCGCGATCATGTTGAATGCAACTAGTGCACCAACAGTCAGTTCCCCGTTGATCACCGCCTGAGCACCAAACAGGAGCAGGGCCGCACTGGTGACCTTGCTGACATACTGGATCGCGTTTTGCCCCTTGGCGGCCAGCATTGTTGCAGCGAACGACGAGCGGACATAGGCCGCCAGTCTTTCCTCCCATTGAGCCGCGACGACCGGCTCGACTGCGGAGGCCTTGAGGGTCTGAATGCCGACAACCGTTTCAACGAGCAACTGCTGGCTATAGGCGCCACGGTCAAATTTCTCGTCGATCTTCTCTTTCAGAAACGGACGGATGAGAACACCGATTGCGAGATAGAACGGAATCGACGCAACAACGATCCAGGCCAGCTTGGATGAATAGCAAAACAGCACAAAGATGAAGACAACGGTAAAAATCAGGTCGAGGCCCGAGAATAATCCTTGCCCTGTCAAAAAGTTGCGGATCGTCTCCAGCTCGCGGATACGCGCGACCGTTTGCCCAGCAGCCCGGGTTTCAAAATAAGTGAGTGGCAGACGCATCATATGCCGGAACAGCCGCTGGCCGAGTTCGACATCTATCCGGTTCGTCGTATGCGACAGTGCGTATGTTCGCAGATATTGCAGCACCACGTCGAACAGTCCGATGGCGGCAAGACCGATGACCAGCACAATCAGGGTCGAGTAACTTCGATGCGCAAGAACCTTGTCGACCACCACCTGAAAGAAGAGAGGCGTTACGAGCGCAAACAGCTGGACAAAGAGCGAGGCGAAAAGCACATGCCCGAATGCCTTGCGGTACCGGAACAGTGACGGCAGAAACCAGCGGAAACCGAATGTGTCCGAAGTCGCGCCGGGTCCCGCAAATCGACGTTGCACAAGCAAAAAATTGCCATCGGCACTTTGCAGTAACTCATCGGTGGAAACATCGCGCGCACTTAATACCTCCGGGGCGATAACGCGGCAAAAGCCATCTTTCGTTACGCTGCCCAAAATCGCAAAATTGCCGGAGGAAAGACAAATGATGGCCGGCAGGGGAAGCTGGATCAAGCGCCTGGAGTTGCGTATATGGACGGTACGCGATTTCAAGCCAATGTATTTCGCTGCTCGACGCAGGTCTTCCACTGTCGCCGGGCCCTGAAGTGCGAGCTCCCTTGCAAGCCTGCCGGGCTGCGCCGCAATGCGATAATGGGCTGCGACAATACTGATGGCCGACAAACCGGCATCATCTGTCTCGTTCACAACTTGCGTGGCGTCTCCATCTCCGGCTACGTCAGCGGTCAGTATGGTATCCATTTTTTTTTACCGGATTTTACGCGCGGGCGCAAACAAGCAGGAGCAGTTCTGAGCACCTTCGTCACTGTGAACGGACATGTGGCCATGGCGACAGGATGGACCCGACATGGTCCACCCTTCACGCATTTTTGCAGTATGCCTATCCTAACGCTGACGGCTGGAAGGCGAGGGTCACATCGCCGACGAGCATCGAGGCTCCATCCACTTTCTGTGCTGTGCTGGTACCGGTGATTGCCGATCCATCCGTGAAAGCTCTCGCACCTTCGGGAGAAGGCAAAAGGTTGATGAACTTTATTCCGACCTCGTCCAGCGTGCGAAGCTCGCCGTCGTCAGTAACACCATTCTGGTTATGGTCCTGCCAGACCCGGAATTCGCTCCAGCGCGCGTCCCTTGCGTCCAGAACATTGTCTCCGTCGGTGTCGAAGGCATAACGCAGGCCTTCCAGATCAGTGACAGGGCGCCCCGTGTCGTCAATGCCCTGCGCCTTCAGTTCAGCCTGACGTTCGTCTTCGGTTTTCCAGAGCGCGAAAGCAATCTCGTGGGGCTGGTCGATCTTGCCATCAGGTCCAGCCTTACCATCGGCAGCCAGATCAATGATAAGAAGACCATCTTTCGGAGCAACCCACGCAGTCTGATCTGCAACACCGTCCCCATCCCAGTCGAACACGGGAGGTGCTTTTACGGGCTGCACATTCCCGTCGAGCGGCTTATCTGAGCGCGAGGCGGCGATAGTCGTGCCATCGTCAATTGGGTGGATATCCAAAACCCCATCGCCATTCAGATCAAGGGCAACAGGAGCACCAATCCAAGGCCCTCGCGGAGGCAGCGAAGGTCGGGGTGTTGGCGTCGGTACGCCCGGAGCCGGACGTGTACCACTGCCCGAGCCTGGGATCCTGGTCGCGTCCATCTGCCGTCTCAACCTATCTGCTTCCGCATCCCTGCGTGCCTGCTCGGCCGCAGCCTGGCGCCTGCGCTCTTCATCCTCGCGCTGCCTTTGCTCCTGCATCTTTCGCCGGCGTTCCTGATCCTCCCGCTGAACCTGGTCGCGCCGTTTGCTCTCCTCTATCAGACGCCGGTTCTGCTCCTCCATTGCCCGTTGCGCGTCAGCCGCTTCCTGAATCTTTCTCAGACGTTCTGCTTCTACCTTCGCTGCAGCTTTCTTCTGGGCTTCTGCCTTTGCAGCAGCCTTCTTCTCGGCATTTGCCTTCGAAGTGGCCTTTTTCTGGGCCTCTGCCTTCTCAGCTTCTTCTTTTGCGGCAGCCTGCTCTTTCGCCGCATCGTCCGCCTGTGGATCCGAACCAATTGTTGAGCTGGGCGGCATATCCTTGAATGCCCCCTGCCTCCTCATCTGCTCGAAAGCGGCGTCTTCCAATTCGCGTTGCAGTTTTTCGCGCTCCGCGTCCCGCTGCTTTTCGGCTTCGGCCGCTCTTCGTTCCGCCGCCTGCTTCGTCGCTTTCTCTTCACCAGCTTCGTGCTTGGTTTCGGCATTCGCAGCAGCACGCTTCTCGGCTTCTCCCTTTGCGGCAGCCTTCTTCTCAGCTTCTGCCTTTTCGGCAGCGTGCGTTTCGGCGTTTATCTTGGCAGGATCCTTCTTCTCGGCGTCTGCCGCCGCCGCTGCCTGCTTTTTTTGACGTTCAATCTTAGAATCGAACGTCACGTTTCCAGAGGCGTCATAGCGCTGTTCACGCACGACTTTGCCCTGCGGATTGAAGGTCTTCGTGGACCGACTCTTATCGACACCAACTGTCGTAGATGACGTGACCTGGCCCGTGTCGGAGTCGTATTTGTTTTGTATGCTCGAACCATCGGCACTGAATCGGACAGCGCTTTTTCTCTTGCCGTGACGGTCATATGAAATAGATGAAATCGGCTTGCCTGTTTTGTTTTCATTTTTTATTTCAGTTTTGCCGGTAGCGCTGTTGATGATTGTCGTAGCGTATTTTTTGTTCTTGATCACTGTGACGCTTGCACCGGCTTCACCTTGCGGTTCAATCGCCTGGTTCGCGCGAACGTTTTTTATGACGCTCTCAACGATGGCTTCTACCGAAGCATCGGGTTGTTCGAGGCGCCGTTTTTTATATTCCGCATTCAGTTCCTGCATCAGCTTGTCGGCAATGGCCTTCGGCATTCCATTGGCAATGAGGCCGCGATAATACTTGCCGGAAGGCCGCAATAGCGGCGTGTCGACACCGGTTTCCGGAGCGCCTGCTTGCAGAATAGAAATTGCTTGACCGGCTGCTTTCCAGAGTGCGTCGACGGCCGCGTCACCCACCGCGACTCCTGCCAGTCCGCCACCAAGGGCACCGATGATGGAGCCCGCAATAGCGACAGGCCCAGCCGGAGCGCCTATGGCTCCTCCCAATGCCGCTCCTGCTGCCGCTCCTTTCGTACCGACATAGATTCGTCCCATAAGCCGTGCCATGATGTTTCCGGCTTCTGCAGTATCACCTTTACTCGCCGCATCCGCGGCTTCCGCAGTACTGGTGCCGACATCGTAGACGAGACCGGCTACAGCAACCACTTTGAGCCCTTTGAATAGGGTCGGCATATAGGAGCCCGACACAGTAGCTTTTCCGCTCAAAACGTCGGTGAGTTGCTCGCCAGTCAGGAAAGTGTCTAGTTTGACACTATAGCTTCCTATGCCGTTCACATTTTGTTTCCACGGAGCAGCCTTGCTGCGATATCCGTCGCGAAATTTTGCGAACTCCTCAGGTGTGATTGACCCGGTGCACCCTGCGTTGTTGAGCATGTCGGCCGAGGTCAGACCGATACCGGGGCGCAGTCCAAACTTTTTCAATTCCTGGGCATTGTTAAAATAGCCATCATCAGAAAACACACGTGGCTTGCCGCCAGCTTTCTGCTCTTTACTAATGCTCTCAGCAATCGAGCGGTCGCCTGCATTCTTGACATTGTAGCCATCGGTAGGACGGCCGGCTTTCTTTGCGGAGTCGAATTCCTGGAGTTTCGTGAATTCTTGTGTTTTTTCGACCCTGACCTTCTGTTCAGCCAGCCATTTTGTTAGGACTTTACCGACCGGCCCACGATTTACCTCATCAGCGACAACATCTGTAACAGCAAGTTGGTAGCCGTTAGCTTTCGCATAAGCCGCATAGCTATCCAACAGTGTGATGGACCCTGCTTCGTAACCGTATTTCAAAGAGTTCGCATCGAGAAAAAGCAAATCTGACATGATTTAACCCAGATAAAATATCTTAATCCAAACCTAAGGAGGCTCGCCGGAAGTCTCGTATCTGCCAAGTCAGATTGCTAATTTCCTGAGGACCACACTCCGGGTGAAGATTGGAAAGCGCGCCGAACTGCATATGGATGGCCTCTGTTCCCGTCAGGTCACCAGTGGTGCGCTCGAGTTCCTCGAGTTCTGCCCATATTTGTGGCTCTTCGCGTTTCAGAAATTCTACCGCTGCCATCACCTCTTCATCGGTCCAAAGCCTAACAAATCCCCAAGGGAGGGGCTTTTCCCCAGAATCAGCTTTGTCACTCATCTTTGCTTCCTTTGTTTCGAGACTCTTACTGGTTTCAGAACTTACAGCGACGGCATCATCCGTTGGCACTATAGCGGTATAAGCAGGCAGCTAACCACAGTCGACTAGATGTCAAATCCCCTGACCAGACGTGGAAACCTCTGGCAAAGAGAACTTTTGTCTCAACACGCGTCCGGGAATGGTCCTCTGCAAGGCCTCCCCAAGCGGGACAGGAGATGCGCGCCGGACAGCCTCCATCGCCGATTGCACTAAGGCTTCGCGAGCGGGACTGTCGTCGTGCGGCCTGATCCAGTCCACCACAATTTTGCCCTTTAGCTGACCGTCGCGTAGCAACATAAACCGCAATGCAACGCCCATCTCCGCACTTTCTGGTGGCGGCGTCCAGCAGCCGTAAATTGCGGCGAACATCTCATCGAGAGTTTGCACTGGCGTCGGGTCTCCACATTCCCGCTGGGCTCGGACTGAAAGTGCGCCCGCTGTCGCAAAATTCGTCCACAACATCAATGACGCCAGAACGACCACCGTTAACATCGACAATGTAGGCTGCCTGCCTCTTCTCATTAACTCTGCGCTCCAGTTTTTATGCCGAATGGTGTGCTTGCCATTCGGCGTAATATTCCATTTTGTCGTTCAGGACCGCGGGCCGTCTTCGTCAGTAGTGATACGTTATAACGTAAAGCCCCACCTGAACTACTGATAGAAAAACGACGTCTCGAAAACTACTATCAAATGACGGCAATCAATTTGCTTATGGCAGTCGCCAGCGGTCCACGCGAAGTTGTGACTTCGTTAAAAATCAAGTGAGCGCGGTCAGGCTGCCAAGAGTCGTTTAGCTCAACACGCGCGCCAGATCTAAATGTCACGGCCCGTCTCAGGGACGGGTGACGGCTTTGCTTGCTGTCGCCGGCAAATGGGGTTGAAACGTCGAAAATCGCAATCAGCAGAAGATACGCGTTCACGTCGGTATCTTGAGAAAGTGGCGGCGCAATCCTCGCGCCGTCGTCGCAGTGACGATTGTTTGGCGGTCAGCGTCGAGGTCTATGCTTGCGTCGAGTACACGTCAGCATTGATTAGGCGTACAAACCTAGATTGGTTGAATGTTACTCAAACAGATCGTAAATGACCCCCCAAATATTGGGGATTAAATTGGATTACGATTGGCACAAAAAGGCGTTTATTTTCCTGACGCTAGTAATTGTGGGTCTTATATTAGTCTCTGCTATAGGATGGGGGCTATATTTTTACTTTCGTTCCAGGACCTAGCTCCTGTTGACGAAGTCTGTGACTGAGGTGAACCTCTCACCATGCAATTTCGCAACATCATTGAGCCACACGTTGAGGGGCAAGCATACCGGTGCCCGAGCTGCCATTTCGCGGCTCTTTCAGAGCGAGGCGGTTACGAGATTTGCCCTGTGTGTTTTTGGGAAGATGATGGGCAAGACGATCATGATGCTGACTTAGTCCGAGGTGGTCCGAACGGCCCGCTCTTGCTGTTCCATGCGCGACTGAATCTCGCAGAGTCGGGCGCTTGCAACTTCCGCCAACGCAAAAATGTACGTCCGCCCACCGAGGCTGAACGCTAGCGATTCCCAAATGAGCTGATCTCTGGTTCAAAGCTGCTCTTTGCGAGGAGCGGTGATGGCCCGCGGCGATTTGAACGATGAAGAATGGTACGTGATGGAGTGTCTTCTTCCGCCGGAACGCTGACGCAAGTCGCGGCCAGCCTACGATAATCGGCGATACCTAAACGGCATGCCGCATGTTCTGCGGGTAGGCCGCACCTGGCGCGATATGCATGAGCGCTACGGAAAGTGGAATTCCGTCTATGTGCGCTTTCGCCGTGGGGCCGAACAAGGAGTTTGGGACGCCCTCCTTGAGACCCTCATTGAACTGGGGCTGACGGATGACTGGCAGAACATGATCGACAGCACCACGGTTCGCGGCCACTCGCAGGCTGCGGGCGAAAAAGGGAGACTTGTCAGGAGGCTTTTGGTCGATCACGCGGCGGATCTATAACGAAAATCCACGCCCGCTTCATTGTCGGGGCATCGGTCAGGTGATCGAAGACACGTTCCCATACGCCAGCATTTGCCCATCGCGTGAAGCGCTTGTGGGCGGTCTTGCATTTGCCGTAGCGCTCAGGCAGATCGTACCAATGTGCGCCCGAGCGCAGGACCCAGAGCACACCGTTGATAAAATTGAGATTGTCTGCCCCGGAACGGCCGGGATCGGTGGCCTTGCCGGGCAACAGGTCGCAGATCATGCGCCATTGCTCAGCTGTCAGCTCGTAGCGCTTAGACTTCACCATGATAGATCTCCAGACAGAAAAATCTGGAAGTCTGTGAAACGCAGATCAAAACCGAATTGAATCCTGAATGTCGATTGGTCCTAGACATGGCGCTGCGCGATGCGGACCGAAAGGGTAGCCGGTTCTAAGCGGTATTAAGCGTTCGTAGGTAGTCCAGGTCCATTAGCGTTTCTCACTGATATAGAGGAAACGATCTACCGGGCCGCCGCTGCCTGCGAGCCGCTTCTGATAGACTTCTTTTCTGTCGTGAACTCTTTGCGCGACCTTTTGGGAAGGTATGTTTTCGGGACTGGTAATGCTCACCACTCGCGACAAACCCAATGTGCTGAATGCATAACTTTATCCGAAAAATCACTCGTACCTTACACGCCAACGAAATGCTAATAGGCACTCTGCGGGTAAGATACAACGGGTACATCACATGTCAGCATTTTCGCACATGCAATCTGAGCCAGAACCCGTGCAATAAACCAGCCGGCCCGCATAACCGGACCAGCCTTTCTCGGATAGCGCAAACGCGCAGCCTACGACACTAAATCACATCACAGGAAGAATAGTGATATCGCGCAAGCCGTTGTCTGCACTTGTGATCCCGCCGATTTCGGTTGCCGCACCGGTTTCGAGGTTGACGGTGTATAGCGTGTTGCCGGCGGCCAGGTATGCGGTGTTCTTGCCGCCTTCCTCGCCGTGGATATCGAATGCGTAGGTTGCCGGCGTTTCCTTGAGGCCGAGCTTGCCGATTGCCTTCAGTGTGCCGTCATTCGGCTTCGTCTGCTGAACCAGAGCGCCGATGGTCGCGTCGATATTGTACATCGCCGTCTTCTCCGGCTTGCCGATCGAGTTGGTATAGGCGGCGGCAACGATGTTTGGCGTTTCTCCCTCGTGCATGTCGCCATCTTCAAAAGCCAGTGTTCCATCAACCGTCACAGCACCAGTATCGGGATGCACGCGGTGATTGGTCGTGCCGGTCATGAAACGCAGACGATCCGCTGCCGGGTTGAAATCGACCACCGCCGGCGCTTCGGTCATGGTCAGCATTTTGTCCATCTTGGCCACATCGGATGCCGCGCCGGTCTCGAGGTTGATGGAGACGATGCGATGGTCCGGCGTCACACCGATGACGGTCTTGGTGCCGGGGCGAAAATCAATGCCAACGAGCTTGTCGACGCCGGTGACATCCATTGTCTTTGTGACGGCTGGTTTTTCAGTGTCGAACATGACGAGCGTCTTGTCGCCGGTCAGCCCGAGGACCGGTGCTGAGACCGCGATGCTTGTCGATGCTGCGAAAGCGGCGGAGGCGATCAGAGTGGAGCGGATGATATTCATGGTGTTTCTCCCGTGCGTTGAACCGTTCGGAAGGCGTCCAGCCTTTGGTTTTCGACGCTTCCACAATTCAAGACACCGGGCGTTGTGCATTTGGATGCAGACAGCGAAAAAATATTTGCGAGATGCATCCATATGCCGTCGCGATGGGTATTATGCCGAAGCCGACCGTGCTGGCGATCAGATGTTGAAAGGTTTCGAATGCAGATGGGCTCCGTGCCGGACGATCTACACAGGGCGCTCACTGCCTGTGCAAAGGGGGACAAAAACGCATTGCGTGCGATTTTCGATCGCGAGGCAGGCCGGCTGATTGCGGTGGCAGAGCGCATCGTCAAGCGCAGGGATCTGGCGGAAGAGGTGGTGCAGGAGAGCTTTGTGCGCATCTGGACCCATGCGCACCAGTATCGGGCAGACCAGGGGTCGGCGCGCGGCTGGATTTACGCGATCGTCAGAAACCGGGCGCTTAATCTTCTGCGAGACAGCAGGCGTGAACTCCCCGTGGAGGATGTTGAAACGCTCCGCGATGGCGCGCAGGCAGATGAAGTGATGGCCGCATGGCAGAAGCTCGATCGGAATTCCCGCCTTTATGAATGTCTCGGCGGTCTTGAGGAGACAAAGAGACAGGGCATCCTGATGGCCTACGTGGCCGGATATTCCCACGGCGAAATCGCTGGCCGGTTGCGCATTCCGCTTGGAACGACGAAATCCTGGATCAGGCGCGGCCTTTCGGCGCTTCGGGAGTGCATGGCATGATGATGGAGCGCAAAGATATTCCCGCCATCGCTGATGACTATGTATTGGGTTTGCTGGAGGCCTCCGAAGCCACGGCTGTTGAGGCGGCAATGGAATCGGACGGCGAATTGCGGGCGGCAGTCGCGGCCAGCCGTGAGCGTTTTCTGCCGCTCGATACCGCCGTCGAGCCGGCAGCCATCAAGGGCGAATTGTGGAGCAACATCGAATCCCGCCTGCCGCTTCAGTCGAAATCCGCATCCCTCAAGCCCACCCACACGGCAAACGACAACAGCACAAACCGCTGGCGCGCCGTTGCCGTGTCCGCCATTGCCGCAACCGTTGTGCTCGCCGCCGGCCTTACGTTTAGCCTGACACGGACAACGGAGCCGCTGGTGATCGCAGTCCTCGTCAACGAGACGGGTGAGGTTCAGGCCGTTGTTGAGGATTTCGGCAACGAAAGAGCAACCGTGCGGATGCTGGCCGATTTTGCAGTGCCTGGAGACAAGACGATCCAGGTATGGACATTGCCGTCCAAGGATGTTGGCCCGGTCTCGCTCGGCCTGATCGATGGCGTTCGTTCAGCGCGTCTCGATGGACCGGCTCTGCCGACCCCCAGAAGCGACCAGCTCTACGAAATCACGCTTGAACAGGCAGGCGGATCACCAACAGGAAGGCCAACCGGCCCAATCTTGGCGAAGGGCTTCGCGCGAATGCCGCGATAGATCACCCAAAGGCAAAACCGATAAGATCGCGGCGAAATTTCCTTCGCCGAATTCTATTCGCCGGTTTCGGGAGCAACAGCATCGTGATGTCCCGAAACCGGCCGCAAACCATCAGGCAATCTGCTTATCAGGCGCCAAATGCGCCATCGATCGTGTGCATCGCGCCCGTCACAAAACCGGCTTCAGGCCCGGAAAGCCAGGCCACCATGCCTGCCACTTCCTCCGGCCGTCCATGGCGCTTGAGTGCCATGAAGCTGTGCATCAGGTCCTTCATCGGCCCGTTTTCCGGGTTCGCGTCGGTATCGATCGGGCCGGGCTGCACAACGTTGATGGTAATGCCGCGTGGCCCGAAATCGCGTGCCAAACCGCGCGCCAGCCCCTGCAAGGCCGATTTGGAAACGGCGTAAGAGGCCATGCCCGGCACCGGCATCCGGTCTCCATTGACTGAGCCGATAACGATGATCCTGCCACCGTCAGGCATTTGCCGCGCCGCCTCCACAGAGGCGTGATAGGGCGTCTGGATGTTGATCTGAAACAGGCGGTCGATGGCATCAGGGTCCTGCTCGAGAGCATCGCCAAAAATGGCGATCCCGGAGTTCACGATCAATATGTCCAGAGGACCACTGTCACGCACAACGCGGATGACTTCGTCGCGGTCAGCGCTATCCGCCCGTATGGCCGTGCTGCCCGTCGCCTTCGCCAGCTCTTCAGCCGCACCTTGGGATGCGCCATAGGTGAACGTTACCTTTGCACCTTCGTCTGCAAACCGCCGCACGATGGCTGCGCCTATGCCTCGGCTGCCGCCAAGAACCAGAACGGATTTTCCTTCAAACACGAGCATTCTCCATGACCTTGAAAATTAATTTAATGATCGATACATAAATACTGAACAGCCCACTCGTCAAGATATTATGTAATGGTCGATACAAAAAACATTCACTCCCGCGGCCGTCCGCGCCGTTTTGATCCTGATCAGGCTGTGGCCACGGCCAAGCAGCTTTTCCACGCGCGTGGCTTTGATGCTGTCGGCGTCGCGGAGATCACCTCGGTATTGGGTATCAACCCGCCGAGCTTCTATGCCGCCTTTGGTAGCAAGATGGGCCTCTACAAGCGGGTTCTTGATCTCTACGCCGGCACGGAAGCAATTCCTCTTGCCGATATCCTGCGGCCGGATCGTCCTGTTGGCGAGTGCCTTGCCGCGTTGCTGGAAGATGCGGCGAGGCGTTATGCCGCTCATTCCGCAGCCCCTGGCTGCCTCGTTCTGGAAGGCACGCGCTGCGACGATGAAGAGGCGCGTGCCGCAGCCCGCGTTTTTCACACGGCGGCAGAGGGCGTGATCCGCTCCTATATTGCCGCGCGCCATCCGGAAGAGGCTGAGCGTCTGGCGGATTTCGTGAGTTCGACCATGGTCGGTCTCTCCGCCATGGCGCGGATTGGCCGCGACATAGAGCGACTCCTGAGTATTGCGCGCGTTGCGGGGGGAGCGGTGAAGCAGGAGCTTTCCGAGGCTTGAATCTCGGAGCAGTCTCAATACTTCTTATTAGTGATGGAAGCTGGCAGGTGTCGAAAACCCGGCTCATTCTCACCAGAGATCGATCAGGCCACCTGATGCTCCGTGCACGGGGTCGGTCGTCGGCTTTGGCAAAGACTTTATCTGTGCAAGCATCGCACTGGTTGGTGCAGACGTCTGAACATCGGCCTCCTGGCCGGGTGGATAAGCGCCGACAACCTGAAAATGGGCAGAGGATTTCAGCTTCATGTGGCCCGTACCGGCTGGCAAGACCAGACAGTCACCTTGCGTAACGTGCAAGGTTTGCCCATCCGGCCCGCCAATCTGCAACGTCGCTTCACCGCCCCCCACGCCCAGAACTTCATGCGCGCCGCTGTGGTAATGGTGATAGGCAAACACACCATTGCGCCAGATGCCGCGCCATCCGTTTCGTGCGAACAGTGCCTCGAAAGCAGCGGAATCGAATGGCGAGCTGACTTGCCGATAGATGATGACAGGGAAGGTCTGGTTGTTGGGAATCTGATCGCCTGGACTTAAAGTGATTTTTTCAACTTTCATGTGAATGCTCCTGGCCATCTGGCCGGGCCTGCCAAACCGTGTCTGGTTTGCTGCGCAGACAGTGCTGGCGACCAGCCGATCTTCGTCCGCACTTCGGCGGAACTGGAGTGGCACCGGCAGATTTCCGCGACCGACACTCCTTCATCACCCTGCTTCAGAATGAACGCCTTCTGTGCGTCCGAAAACTGCGATGCTTTCATCGTCTTCCGTTCCTTCCCCAGCCAGGAAAATGCACCGGAACACTCTAACCAAGAACGGTCCAGTTTGAAGGGTTCAGATCAACAGGGTGCCGTGTCCGTATCGAGCGGAACGGGAGGGGAATGGCCGAAGGCGGTTCCTCTCGCCATAATCGACGCTAATCGCGCTGCACGTCAGCGCCCTCTCTCCTATCACGCCACCTGTCTTGCTGACACCATCATCATATCGATATGAATATGCTCGAACGGGCAACTTAATGCACCGCGCTCGTCCTTCTCAATCAGTCCCAGCTCGACTAGCGCCGCAGCATCTTCATGGACGCGCTTGACGTCCCGGTTCAGTCTGCGCGCAAGCTCTCGCACGCCAACCGTTCCACTTCCCAGAAGGACGTTCAGTAGCTCCCAACGGCGCTCGGTGAGACGCGAAAAGAATGTGCCGGGTGTCTCAAAGTTTAGCGTTTCACCCTGATACTCACCGCTTTCGAGGCCAATAGCAGCGCGCTTACCTGCTACGCGTAATGCCGATTTCCAGTCGGCATTTGTCGTGATGGTCAAAGTTCTCATGACTGCCTCCGTTTTTCGACCTCAGACAAAAAGTCCTCAATCAGTTGGTGGATTGTTGTGAACCGGTAAGGAAACTCATGGCCGTCCAGATGTATGTGATCGCCTTTACCCCGCTCATTGTCGAAGCCCACAACCCTAATGCCGTTCTGGGCATAGACCATTCGATATTTGAACCCATGTTCGGTTGGGGGAACAGGCGTTGGAACTTTCCAAATAACGAACTGGATAATGCTGCCGTCGGCACCAACACTTTTGTGTTCTGTTATCGTGAGCGCCTTCTTGTTGTCTATAATGCCAACATCTTATGGTGTTGTCAATCTCGCCAACACTTGATTAATGAGCAAATCCAGCCGCAGCGGCGAGACGTTGCGGCGCGACGGCTATTTTGCTCAGCCGCCTCGGGGAACTGCTTCAGGTCGCCTCCGGTGTGACCACCCTATTCAGCATCATCGAGCACATCTGCTACCTCGTCGTCGCTGTGGTCATGGCTGTTTCCTGGTCGTGTGAGAGTGCGGTTACCGCAGAACGGATGACAGGAACTCGCGGGTCCGATCTTCCTTTGGTGCGCCGAAGATTTCTTCTGGCGTTCCTTGCTCACAAATACGCCCTTTGTCGAAGAAGCAGACCCGGTCCGACACTTCCCGAGCGAAACGCATCTCGTGGGTAACAAGTAACATGGTCAAATCGTGCTCGTGGGCCAGGCCACGGATGACGGAAAGCACTTCGCCGACCAGCTGGGGGTCTAAGGCGGAGGTTGGTTCGTCAAAAAGCAGGACACGCGGGCGCATGGCAAGAGAGCGGGCAATGGCGACACGCTGCTGCTGGCCGCCAGAAAGCTGCACTGGATAGTGATCCTTCTTGTCGGCCAGGCCGACCATCTTCAGGAGTTCGATTGCCCGTGTTTCTGCCTCCGGCCGGGCAATGCCCAGTACACGCACCGGCGCCTCCACGATGTTGCGCAGCACCGTCATATGAGGGAAGAGGTTGAAGCTCTGAAAAACCATGCCGACGTGGTTACGGATCTGGCGCAGGTGTTTTTCCGAGGCTTGGAAGGGGCCTTTGCCGCCGGCCTGATGGTAGGAAATGTCCGCCAGCGTCAGCTTTCCCTCCTGGAACGGTTCCAGCGTCATGAGAATGCGCAGAACCGTCGACTTACCGGAGCCGGAAGGACCGATAAGAGTGACTTTTTCACCTTTTGCCACGCTGAAATTGAACTGGTCGAGGACCGTCAAAATGCCGAACCGCTTTGTGACATCGGAAAATTCGATCAGCGGTTGATTGGTATTGTTTGTCATCGCAAGGGTATTCCTGCTTTTGGAAGCGCCCTTTGCAGGCGGCTGAGGCCTGCTGAGCAGATTATGGTCAGAAGAAGGAAGATCAGGCCGACAAGCGTCAGCGGCACCAGATATTCGAAGGTGCGCTCGCCGATCATGTTTGCCAGCCCCATCATCTCTAGAACCGTGACGACGGAAAGCACCGGCGTTTCCTTGATCATGGCGACAAGATAGTTGCCCATGGCCGGAACTATGCGCGGGATCGCCTGCGGGATGATGATATCCCGATACGTCTGCATGCGCGTCAGATTAAGCGCAGTCGCGGCTTCCCACTGGCCATGATGCACCGCCTCCATGCCGCCGCGATAGACCTCAGACGTATAGGCGGCATATTGAAGGCCCAGCGCCAGCGCGCCGGTGAGAAACGCCGGCAGAACGATGCCGAATTCCGGAAGAACGTAATAGAGGAAGAAAAGCTGCACCAGAAGCGGAGTGTCGCGAAGGAATTCGACAACAACTGCGGTCGGCCAGGAAATCAATTTCACCCGACTGCGGCGCAGCAGCGCAAAAACCAGCCCCAGAATAAGCGCGATGGCAAAGCCGGCGGCGGCTGCTTTCAGCGTTACCGTCAGGCCGATCAAAATGATGGGCAGGATCGAGGTCGTGTAGGTGATCCAGGTGGTCGTGTCCCATTCGTAACCATACATCATGACTGAATATCCTTACGAATGGCGAGTGCGCGGAAACACATTGCCGCGCCGCACGACATGTTCGATCACCCGGATGATGGCCATCAGGATCAGCGACATCGCGAAATAACAGAGGAGTGTGATCGAATAGATGCTGGTGCTATCCAGCGTCAGGTTGCGGATCGACTGTGCCGCGAAGGTGAGGTCGGCAATCGAGATCAGCGATACGAGTGAGGAAAGCTTCAGCGTTTCGATGGCCAGATTGCCGAAGGACGGCATCATCTCGACGATCGCCTGCGGCAAGGAAATGCGAAACAGCGTCTGCATCCGCGTGAAGTTCAGCGCTCGTGCGGCTTCCAGCTGCTGCACCGAAACGGAAGATAACGCGCCGCGAACGATCTCGGCGCCATAACCACCCGCATGGGCGGCGAGCACCATGACGCCGGTGGTGACGGGATCGAAACTCAGACCGACGAGCGGCAGCGCGTAATAGAACCAGAAAAGCTGGACCAGCAGCGAGGTGCCGCGAAACACCTCCGTGTAGCACAACGCGACAGTCGAGAGGATTGGTCCACCCTCGACGCGAAGAATGCCGAAGAAAAAGGCGAGTACCGTGCCGACAACAAGGGCTGCGAGCGTCATCGTCATCGTGACGACTGCGCCTTGCCACAACATCGGCAGGTAGGCGGTCATGTCCATCTGGAGTGTTCCCGAGTTCATGGTAATCGGCGCCCGGTAACGCACGGGCGCCGGCTGGCGTCATTTTCCGGCGCAGAGATCGGCGACCTTCTTTTCGGCCGCTGCCGCGATACTCTGTTCGGAGAGGCCGTATTTTGCGAGGATTTTCTTGTAGTCGTCGGTCTTGCGGAATTCGACGAGCGCGGCGTTGAAGGCGTCACGCAATTCTTTGTCCTCCGGCCGGAAAGCGAAACCGCCGTAGTTGCGCACAGGCGCATCCTTCACGACAGGATCAACGAAGGGCTTCACCTGCTCGACATTGGCCTGGCCCTTGGCCAGTTCTGACACTGTCAGTTCCGTGGCGGCATAGGCATCGGCGCGGCTCTGGACAGTGGGGATGGCATCTGCATTGGCCGGGATGAAGACGATCTGATCTTCCTTGACGCCGACGGCGCGCAGGAAGTCTACATTGTTGGCGCCAGATACGACGGCGACCTTCAATGCAGGGTCCTTGGCAATATCGGCATAGGTGGTCAGCTTTTTAGGATTTCCTTTCTTCACCAGCAGGCCTTCGCCATAGGACGAGTTCGGTTCGGTGAAGGCCACCTGCTTGCAGCGCTCGGGCGAAATGTTCTGTTCGGCGGCTGCGAAATCGAAGCGACGCGCCTTCAGCCCGGGGATCAGCGTGCCGAATGGGGTCACCGTCCAGTTGACCTCCTCGATGCCCATCGATTTCAGAACTGCATTCGCGACATCGGGGCCGATGCCGGCAGAGGTGCCGTCGGGCTGCATGTATGAATAGGGCACTTCATTGGCAGTCGCTGCGCGAATGTAGCCTTGCTTCTTCACCTCCTCGAGGGTGAGTGCGCTGACCGCTGTCACGCTGATGGAAAGAGCAAGGGCGGAAAGCCCGGCGAGTTTTGTCATATTCATGTTCTAACTCCTCTGGTTGGGTTGCGTGGTCCGTTTTCGGATCTCACTTCATTCTTCGGACTAGGTATTCTCCGTGACCGTGGCGATGACGGAAAGGCAGTCGCCGGCCTTGATGAGGCCGGGAACGTGGCGCGCTGCGAGCACGCCACTGATAGAGGCGCGGTATTCGACCGGCGCAAGACCGGTTTTTCCAACAGGGTAGACCCTGGCGATGGTTTCACCTGCCGTGACCGTGTCTCCGAGATCGCGGACGAAGACGACGAGCCCGTCATCTTCGGCAAAGGTGAAGCAATCGTTGGAGGGCATATCCAGCCAGCGGCTCGGCGTCGGCACCGCGACGCCGGTCAGGATGCCTGCATGGCGCAGCAGGTTGATGGTACCTTTGCGGGCGATGTCGATCGATTTTGCACTGGCCGTGCCCGCGCCGCCAAGCTCGGTGGTGACAAAGACCCTTCCCAGTTCCTCGGCCGTCGTGTCCAGCATGCCAACGGCGTCAATCTCCAGCATCTTCATCGAATAGGGGGCAGCAAAAGCTGCCACCGCCTCAAAGCACCGGGCTTCCTGTATCTTGTCGGGTAATTCGTGAGCGGCAGCGTAAGGCAGGAAATCAAGCGTCCTGCCGCCTGAATGAAAATCAAGAACGATATCCGCAAGCGGTAACAGATGGCGGGTCACGTAATCGGCGATCTTCTCCGTCACGGAACCGTCCGGACGACCGGGAAAGCTGCGATTGAGGTTCCCGCGGTCGATCGGCGAGGTGCGTGTTCCCGCGCGAAAGGCCGGATAGTTGAGTGCTGGCACGATGATGATACGCCCGCTGACGTCATCTGGATCGAGTGTGTGGGCAAGTTCGAAAAGTGCGGCCGGCCCCTCATATTCGTCGCCGTGATTGGCGCCGGTCAAAAGGGCTGTCGGCCCCTCGCCGTTGGCGATCACGCATATCGGGATCATTACCGACCCCCATGCACTGTCATCGCGGCTGTATGGTAGCCGCAGATGACCGTGCTGCACGCCTTTCTTGTCAAAATCGACCGACGACGTGATAGGTGAGGGGCGTAGCGCGGTGCTTAACATCTCTCAGCCTTTCACGAACAGTTGCCGCGGCACATTGGAGAGGCATTCGACACCCGTTTCGGTAATGGCGATACTCTCGGTGATTTCGAGCCCCATGTCGTCTAGCCACAAACCGGTCATGAAATGGAACGTCATACCGGGCTTCAGCTCCGTGCGGTCGCCGGGGCGCAGGCTCATGGTGCGCTCGCCCCAGTCCGGCGGATAAGAGAGGCCGATGGGATAACCGGTTCGGTTGTCCTTGATGATCCCGTATTTTTTCAGCACCGCGAAAAACCCATTGGCGATATCTTCGCAGGTATTGCCGGGTTTGGCAGCCGCAAGACCGGCCTCCATGCCCTCAAGCGTGGCCTTCTCCGCATCAAGGAACGCCTTCGTCGGCTTGCCGAGAAAGACAGTGCGAGACAGCGGGCAATGATAACGGCGATAAGCGCCGGCGATTTCAAAGAAGGTGCCTTCGCCCAAGCGCATCGGCTTGTCGTCCCATGTCAGATGCGGCGCAGAAGCATCGGCACCCGACGGGAGCAACGGTACGATCGCGGGATAATCCCCGCCGAATTCCGCGGTGCCACGAATGCCGGCATCGTAGATCTCGGCGACGAGATCGCATTTGCGCATGCCCGGCTCGACTACGTCAACGATACGTTTGTGCATCAGCTCGACGATCTTGCCAGCCTTGCGCATATAGTCGAGTTCGGTCGGGCTTTTGACCGCGCGCTGCCAGTTTACAAGACCGGCGGCATCCTTGAAGCGGGCGTTCGGCAGATGTTTCTGCAAGGATGCAAAGGCAGCAGCCGAGAAATAATAATTGTCCATCTCGACGCCGATTGACAGGCCTGACCAGCCCCGGTCATCGACGATCTTCGACAACAGATCCATCGGATGCCGTTCGGTCGATTGAACGTAGTGGTCAGGATAACCGATGATGTTGTCCTGGGCGAGGTAGGCGGTGCGCTTGGCGCCATTGGCATCCTGCTTGCGGCCATACCAGATCGGCTCGCCTAGCGGCGGCACCAGCACGCATTGGTGGACATAGAAGGACCAGCCGTCATAGCCCGTCAGCCAATGCATGTTGGATGGGTCGGTGACGACAAGCAGGTCGATGCCTGCCTTTTCCATGGCGTCGCGGGTTTTGGACAGGCGCGCGGCATATTCCTCGCGCGTAAAGTTCAGCGTTACGCTCACGCTGCGTCTCCCATTTTCACACTGTTTTCGATGATTTGGCCGCTGCCGCCGTCTTTTGCGCGGGTAAACGCGAGATTGGCGATGGCGGTGTCCTGCACTCCGGTGCCGGTCAGATCGGCAAAGGTGATGTCGTCCCTCGATACGCGACCGCGTGCCTTGCCAGCGATGACAGCACCGAGCTCGGTGAATTCTTGATCCAGCGTTACAGGCCCCGCGGCGATAGCGTGGTGCAATTCACCGAGGATTCGGGTCTGCGAAAGCCGGTCTGCGATATAGCGCGCCCTGGAAAATACGGCCGGATCGATCTCGTTCTTGTGTTCGGCATCCGATCCCATGGCCGTCAGATGCTGGCCTTCTTCAAGCCAGCCGGCAAACAGGATCGGCTTTTCGGCTGGCGTCGTGGTCACGACGATGTCGGCGCCCCGGACAGCGGTCTGCGGATCGGCCGCGGCGATGACCTCGATACCGTGTTGGCGGGTCAGATCGCCTGCGAGCCCCTCGGCCTTTTGATGGTCACGAGCCCAGATGCGTGCGGATTGAATGGGTCGCACCAGTTTCAGCGCATCGAACTGCAGACGGGCTTGCATGCCCGCTCCGAAAATTGCTGCGACGGAAGCGTCTTCGCGGGCGAGATGCCGTGCTGCGACCGCCCCGGCTGCGGCGGTACGCACATCTGTGAGATAGCCGTTATCGAGAAGAAGGGCCTCCACCAGTCCGGTCCTTGCGCTGAAGAGGATCATCAGCCCGTTGAGGCTCGGCAGACCGAGTTTGGGATTGTCGAAAAAGCCGGGGCTGACCTTGATGGCGAAACCGTCAAAACCCGGCACATAAGCCGTCTTTACATCCACCTCGCCACGAAACTCTGGTATATCGAGCCGCAAGATCGGCGGCATGGCGACCGCTTCGGTTGCGAGCGCTGCAAAGGCCTGCTCCACGCACTCGACTGCCGACAGGTCGAGCTTCACGACAGCGCGCAGATCTTTTTCGGTTAGGATGGTGATTTGGCTCATGCGGCAGGCCCTTCGATGATCGTCTTGTGAACCGCCGGATCGATATTTCCACCCGACACGATGATCGCGGTTGGGCCGGTGATGTCCACCTTGCCGAAGAGGATCGCCGCGAAACCGACTGCGCCGGCACCCTCGACCGTCAGACCTTCTTCATGCGTCGCATGGCGGATGCCGGCTGCGATCTCTTCCTCGGATACCAGCACGATCTCGTCGAGAAGAGATTGGCAGAGCGCAAATGTGATGCGGTTTTTCAATCCAATCCCCCCTCCCAGCGAATCCGCCAGCGTTTCTTCTTCACGGATGGTGACGGGCCGCCCGGCAGTGACTGACGCATGCATCGCCGCGCCCCGCTGCATGGAAACGCCGATGACACGTGCCTCCGGCTTCAGCGCCTTCACCGCAACGGCGATACCGCCCGCAAGGCCACCGCCCGATAGAGGAACGAGAATTGTCGCCAGTTCAGGCATGTCTTCGACGACCTCGAGGCCGATAGTGCCCTGGCCGGCCACGACGTCGGCGTGATCGAAAGGCGGGATCGCGGTCAGGCCTCTGCTTTTGGTCAGGCGCTCCACTTCCTCCTGCGCATCATCCTGTGATCCGCCGACAATCCGGATTTCCGCGCCGAGCGCGCGGATCGCCTCCACCTTGTTTGCCGGCACCAGCGCGGACATACAGATTGTGGCGGGGATCCCGAGTTTGTCTGCGGCATAGGCCACGGCCCGGCCATGATTGCCCGTCGAGGCGGTGACGAGGCCACGCTGGCGCGTCGTATCGTCTAGCGAGAGAATGGCGTTCATCGCGCCGCGCAGTTTGAAGGCGCCGATGGGCTGAAGGGTTTCAAGTTTGAGATCAACGGGATGACCACAGCGCTCAGAGAGAAAGTCCGAGCGAACCAGCGGTGTGCGTTCCGCCTGTCCCGCAATCCGCGCCGCCGCTCGCTTTATCGCGGTCAGTGAGACTGGGAGCAAGTTGTCGGCGGCGGATATGGACAGGTTTTCGCTCTTCATGATTGTCATGTTGAGAGCGAAATAAAATCATGTCAATTATTATATTGTAATGATTCAATGATTTTCGGCTGGCAACTTCAGCCGATTGACCCGATATCGTAGACCGGCGGCAGTTGCTCGAATGTCTGCCGCACGGTGGTCAAAGCCCTGGCGAGGCTTGCATGATCGAGGCGGCCGCCGAGGCATATGCGAATGCCGCCGCCATGGCTAGGACCGGCAATAAATGGTTCTGACGGGGTTACCGCGACGTTCTGGTTCGTGAGGGCGCGCACCAGGCCGTCCTCCGTCCAGCGCTGCGGAACCTTCAGCCAGGCGCAGAGGGAGAGGGGGTGGGTCGACCCTATATGGTGACCCAGTATGTCCATGGCGATTTTCTGCCGCGCACGGGCCTCGGTGCGCTGGACATCCAGCAACAGCCGTGCCGTTCCGTTTTCGACCCAACGGGTAGCGATCTCGGCCGTGAGATATGTCCCGCTCCAGCTCGACACACGCAGGATGGAGGCGGCGCGGATGGAATAGGCGGGTGGCACGACGAGATAACCGACGCGCAGCCCTGTCAACACTGTCTTGGTGAAGCTGGTGACGAAGAAGCCCAGATCAGGCAGCACTTCGGTGATGGATGGCAGATCATCCTCGATCATCGGACGGTAGACCTCGTCCTCGATGACAAAAATGCCGTACCGCTCGGCAATTGCGGCGATGGCCTGCCTTCGCGCTGCGCCCGACACGTGCCCGGTCGGGTTGTTAAGCGTGGGAATGAGCACCAGAGCGCGGACACCTCCGGCTGCGCAGGCGGCCTCCAGCGCTTCGGGCAAAATGCCTTCTTGGTCGGTGGGTAAGCCCTTTAGGCTGAAGCCGAGAATATTAGACAGGCCGATAATGCCGTGGTCGGTCAGGTTTTCACAGAGCACCACGTCGTTAGAGCGGATAATGCAGCTCAGAGCGAGAAAAATGCCGTGCGCCGCGCCATTGGTGACAAGAATGCGTTCCGGGCCGGCTGTCACGCCCATCATGCCAAGCCATGTTCTGGCCGTTTCGCGATGGCTCTCGAGCCCCGCGACCGGCCGGCAGGGGCGCATGAAGCCAGAATTGTCACCATCGGCCATCTCGCGAAGAATGGCGCGCGAGGCATTTTCATGGTCATCGAGATAAACGCCGCGGATGATGGATAGATCGAGCACCTCGGTTGGGCTGTGATCAAGCATCATGCGACCTGCCCGCTCCGTCACCCGCGTCTTCACGAAGGTTCCACGGCCAATTTCGCCGCTGAGATAACCAAGCCGCTCCGCCTCCTTGTAGGAAAGGCTGACCGTCTGGACAGAAAGGCCGAGTTCGCGGGCCAGATCGCGGTGTGTCGGCATGCGGTCCATCGGCTTCAGAACGCCGGCGTCGATATCAGCAATGATGCGTTCCGTCAGTGCGGAATGTTTCGTTCCGCCTTTCTGCTTGGCCAGCGTCGGTCGCCATGCCACCGGTCTCGTTGGGGAAACTGGATCTGAGCTGGGTGAATTGGCTTGACGACGCATGAAATTGTCTCGTTTTCGACGAAGGTAATTTCATGACATTATGCATGCTTCTATGAAAAGATGAAGCCTTATGCAGCGCAGACAGGAACTGCGCTGCAAATAGGCGCAGTTGCCGTCGAAATGAGCAGCATTTGCGACGTTGAAAACTGAAGCTGCCGATCAGATTTTCTCGCCGGCCTGGACCAGATCATCCATGACACTGCGGACAGCGGCTTCAGCAATGGCGATGATCTCGTCGACTTCCTCCCGGGTCGTAACAAGCGGCGGTGCAAAGCCCAGAATATCGCCATGCGGCATGGCGCGTGCTATGAGACCGCCGTTGCGCGCTGCCTTGGAAACGCGTGCACCCACCGTGAGTTGAGGGGCAAAACGCGTCTTTTTTTCCCGGTCCGCCACGAATTCGATAGCGCCCATCAATCCCACGCCGCGCACCTCGCCGACGATCGGAAGCTGGGCGAACTTCGCCTTCAGTTGTTCCTGGAAATAGCTGCCAACGGCTCGTGCATTGCCTGGCAGGTCTTCCTTTTCGACGATGTCGAGCACGGCGTTTGCAGCCGCCGCTCCGATAGGGTGGCCGGAATAGGTGTAGCCGTGGGAGAAGGCGCCGACGCGATCCGCGCCTTCCTCCATCACCTTGTAGACTTTCTCCCCGACGATAGCGCCGGAAAGCGGAAAATAGGCCGAGGTCAGACCTTTAGCGACGGTGATCAGATCCGGCTCGATGCCATAATGCTGTGAACCAAACATCGAACCCGTGCGGCCGAAGCCGGTAATAACCTCATCGGCAATCAACAGGACATCGTATTTTTTGAGAACCTCCTGGATGGCCGGCCAGTAACCTTCCGGCGGCGGTGTGATACCGCCCGTTCCGAGCACCGGCTCGGCGATGAATGCACCAATCGTGTCCGGTCCTTCGCGCAGAATAAGCGCGTCCAGCTCTTCCGCGCGCCGCGTCGAAAATTCCAGCTCCGTCTCACCGGCTTCTGCGCCCCAATAGTGATGCGGAACGCCTGTATGCAGGATGCCGGCCCGTGGAAGGTCCATATGGTCGTGATAAAAACTCATGCCGGTCATTGAGCCGGAAACCACGCTGCAGCCGTGATATCCCCGTTCGCGGGAGATGATTTTCTTCTTTTGCGGTTTGCCGCGCAGATTGTTGTAATACCAAACGAGCTTTGCCTGTGTCTCGTTGGCGTCTGACCCTGACATGCCGTAGAAGACCTTGCTCATTTTGCCGGGTGCCATTCTGACGAGGCGATCGGAAAGGATGGCCAGCTCATCCGTCGTGTGGGCGGCATAGGAATGATAATAGGCAAGGCGGTAGGCCTGACGTGAAATCGCCTCAGCTACCTCGGTACGTCCATAACCAACATTAACGCAATAAAGACCGGCGAAACCGTCGATCAACTGCTTTCCGTGCGCGTCCTGAATGCGGATGCCCTTGCCGGTTTCGACAATGGTGGGCTCGCCGAGTTTGCCGCTGGCAAAATCCTTGAGCTGCGTGAAAGGGTGCAAAACGGCGTTTCGATCCATTTCCGCAATATTCTTGACGTCGATTGTCATAGGCGAGTTCCTTTTCACGCAGCTAAGTTGCCGAAGCAGACATATTTGGGTTCGAGATATTCCATGAGACCATGACGCGAGCCCTCACGACCAAGGCCGGACTGTTTCCAGCCGCCGAAGGGAACGGGCGCGCCGGTAAATTTCGGCGTGTTGACGGCTACCATGCCATATTCCAGTTGATGCGTCAGACGCATCGCCCGGCCGAGATCGTTGGTGTAGAGATAGGCCGCAAGCCCCATCTCCGTCGAGTTGGCGCGTCGCACGACCTCCCGCTCGTCATCGAATGGCAAGATCGCGGCCACCGGACCGAAGGTCTCCTCCCGCGCGATCAGCATGTCGTCTGTGACATCGGCCAGCACGGTCGGGGTGACAAAATTGCCGCCGAGCGGACTGTCCTGCCCGCCGCAGATGAGCTGTGCACCGGCAGAGAGGGCCTGCGCGATTTGCTTGCGGCACTTTTCAGCGACGGAGGGGCGTGTCATCGGCCCTATATCGATGCCAGCCTCGAAACCGTGGCCGACCTTGAGTTCGGCACTTGCCTTGCCGAACTGACTGACGAAGCGGTCATAAATACCTCGCTGGACGTAAATCCGGTTGGCAGCGAGGCAGTCCTGCCCCGATGTCGCGAATTTCGCCCCGATGCAACCTTTTACGGCTTTGGAGACATCGGCGTCGTCGAACAGGATGAAGGGCGCGTGACCTCCAAGTTCCAGCGAGGCTTTCTTGATGGTCGCCGCCGATTGCGCCAGCAAAATACGACCGATTTCAGTCGAGCCGGTAAAGGAAAATGCGCGCACATCGGTGTGTTGCAACAGGCGGTGCGCAAGTGGTGCGGCGTGACCGGTGATGACCTGGAATACGCCGGCGGGCATTTCAGCTTCCTCAGCGAGCTTTGCCAAAGCGAGCGCCGAGAGGGGTGTTTCAGGCGCCGGTTTGACGATCATTGTGCAGCCAGCGGCAAGCGCCGCGCCCGCTTTGCGGGTGATCATAGCAGAGGGAAAGTTCCACGGGGTGATGGCCACGGTGACGCCTAGCGGCTGCATCTGGACCGAGACACGGCTGTCGGGCAAATGGCTCGGTATCGTCTCGCCGTAGGCGCGCTCGCCTTCGCCGGCAAACCAATCAAGGAAATTGGCAGCGTAAGCAATTTCACCAAGCGATTCCGAGAGTGGTTTGCCCTGTTCGGCCGTCATTATGACGGCGAGATCATGCGCGTTGTTGCGCATCAACTTGCCCCATTCACGCAAGATCTGCCCCCGTTCGGTTGGAAGCTTGTCGCGCCATTCTAGAAAGGCATTTTTCGCGGTACTGACGGCATCATCCGCATCCTCAAGCGAACATGCCGCCACACCGATGAGATCTTCTCCGGTCGCCGGATCAATGACACTGAGCGTTTCATCGCGAGCAGCCCAACTGCCATGGAGAAAAGCGCGTCGCTCGATTAAATCGGGCCGCCGCAGGTTTTTTAATGCAGTGCTTGCAATACTTCTCATATGGAGCTCCCGGTAGATTTACAGGGAGACTAATCAAGCGCATTGAGCGGTTGACTGCGTTAATTATATCGTTCAAGCCGGAATTTCGCTTATTTTAGGTTCCGTACGCAGGATTTGTGCATGAATACTCTCGATAGAGCGGACAAGGCGTTGCTTGAGGCCGTTCAAAAAAACAATCGCCTTACGTCGGAAGAGCTGGCGCAACTCGTCAATCTTTCACCGACCGCATGCCAGCGGCGCCTCAAACGTCTGCGCGAAGATGGCGTCATCGAAGCGGATGTCGCCATCGTGTCGCCGAAGGCCGTTGGGCGCGGCATTACCATGATCGTGCTCGTTTCACTGGAGCGCGAACGCGCCGATATTGTCGATCGCTTCAAAGCGGCCATCCGCGCGACCCGGGAAGTGATGATCGGATATTATGTGACGGGAGACGCCGACTTCATTCTGGTCATCACCGCCAAGGACATGGAGGACTATGAGGCCTTTACCCGGCGGTTCTTTTACGAAAACCACGATATCAAGGGCTTCAAGACCATGGTCGTTATGGACCGGGTAAAGGCCGGATTTTCCTTTCCGATCGAGGTTTGACGACTTGCGGTTCACAGATCTCGCCACTAGACGTCCGGGGTGGTTGAAAAGGCTGATGAATGTTTCCTGAGAGCTCTCTACCCATCGAGACCTCGCAGTTAACCCTTCGCCGTTTTGAGCCTACGGTTTTCGTCGCCTATACCAGGTATCACAGGCGCGGCGACGTCTATCGTTTCCTGTACGCCTCGCGGAAAAATTGACCCTGGTTGGGACAGGTTAACACGCTGATCAATTTGCCGTTTCTTCGGCGTGGCGGGGGTCAGCCTCTCGCGCCATGTTGGGGTCAAATCCCACGCTGAAACACATTTCAGGCTGTTAAAGAGCGTAGCCGCTTGACCGCAACGGAGCGGCTTTCCTCGCTGGCGGAGGATATGCGCGATGGCTATCAACAAGGTTTCAGTGCCGGTCTTAACAATCCGGCCAGCGTGGCCGGGCGAACCATGGTGCTGGAGCGAACGATGAAGGTGCCGCGAAACATCGTCTGGAAAGCCTGGATGAACAAAGAGGCGCTGCCACAATGGCGGGGTCCTGACGGCTTTTCCCGCCGCATGAAGAGCATTGACCGGCGGACCGGCGGCGCATGGGTCTTTGACATGATTGGCCCTGGCGGAACAGTCTTTCCGAACCATCATCGTTATGTCGAGGTCCGGTCCGAAGAGAGGATCGCCTATACGCTGCTATGGGGCGAAAACGGGCCAAAACATGCCGATGCGTGGGCCTGAAGATCAGGATGGCACGACGAAAGTTGTGCTGGGCATGGTGTTCAGCACGGAAGCCGAGTTCCAGCGAGCGAAGGGTTTCGGTGCCGTGGAACTGGGTCAGCAAACGCTGGCCAGGCTCGAGCGCTTTGACTCCTCAGCAGCGATCCTATCGCCTTGAAAAAGTTCTTCCGCGCTGTACACAGCAACTGGACCCGTTTGAGCCGCGCCAGGGAAGCTCGATAAAATCATCAGAACCAGTGCGGGGTGGCGGAGATCGTGGGAAAGCCACACGAACGCCAAAACAAGCGGCTGCAATCAGAGGCGAGATCCTTGATAAGGAAACGGCTTCCATCGGCTCAAAATGGGTTTTGTCAACTGTGTATAGGGGAGCAAGTTTGCTGCGGCAGACAGTCTCTTTCTGTCGGTGATGGCATTCCAACGATGTAAACAGGAAACAAGTGCTCGGGATCGTTTTGAGGGCGGGCTGATTTCGGCGCTGCGGGATTGTTGAAAGCCTTGGCTCCTGCATCCGGTTTGGAGAAGCCAATTGCCGCCACCGGAGTCGTTGTCCTGCTTATTTCTCATCGGTGCATTCTAGGAGTTTGCTTCGGCCGGATCCAAAAAGGTTGCGGAATGGTCACACCCTTTCTTTCGACAGAAGGTTTTCCATAAATTGCAACCGCTAAAGTTGTTGCGATGACGTGTCGGGATGTTATCTCTGCGTCAGGTTGAATCATTGAGGGGACGAGGGATGAAAAAGTTGGGGGCGATTTTGCTGATGGCTCTTTTGAGCGCATGTGCAAAGCCATCTGACGGACCGACCGCAGGCAATATCCGGTCTGCGACTTTACCGCGAACCAACGAGAAAATCCCCGTCATCGAGCTGGCTAACGCATCGGCAGCCACGGTTTCCGCCGCAAGCACACAGAACGCCTCCGGGCCCGGCCTTACCGCGCTTCGCAACACCGGTTACAACTCCCAGAGATTGCGGCGCGGCGACGTTATCGACATTACCGTGCTGGATACGGGAGAAGACGGACTTTTCTCCCCGACACAGAGCAAGACGCTTAATCTCGGCCGCTTTACAGTGGATCAGAGCGGCTCGGTGAATATTCCCTTTGTTGGCAAACAGAGGGTTGTTGATTCCACACCGGAAGGGCTGCAATCGCAGGTCGTTGCCGGCCTCAAGGGGTCGGCCGTGAATCCGCAGGCCGTCGTTACTGTCGTTGATAAGCCGACGAGCGCCGTCATGCTCAGCGGCGCGGTGAAAAATCCCGGAAAGATCGTGCTCACCGCCCGGCAGGAGCGGGTGCTCGATGCGCTCAATCAAGCAGGTGGCCCTACTGTCGCTGCGGGCGCGGCCACGGTCACTGTCGTTCGCGGCTCGCAAAGGGCCAGCGTGCCTCTTGACCGCGTCATGCGGGAAGACCGTCAGAACATCCGCCTGTCACCGGATGATCAGATCATGATCGATGGCGACGCGGCGAGCTACACCGCACTCGGTGCCTTCAAGAGTGCCGGTGAATTCCAGTTTGAAGCCGGAAAGCTGACCCTTGCGCAGGCCGTTGGCCGCGCCGGTGGCTTGCTGGATGACCGCGCAGACGCGCGCAATGTCTATGTCTTCCGCAATGAGATTGTTCAGGTTCCAGCCGCAAGGATACCGGGCGCGAAAGGCCCGGTCGCTACGGCCACGACCATGCGCCCTGTGATATATCACGTCAACATGCGCGACGCTTCCAGCATCGCACTCATGCAGCTTTTCCAGATGCAGAAGGGCGATGTGCTCTATGCCAGCAACGCGCCGCTGGTGGATTCGGCCAAGCTGCTGACCGTGTTCCAGAAGAGTGTGCCGACTGCGGCGGCGCCGCTTCCCGGCGGCGGCAACTGACCAATGAGGCGTTACAGAAGCTGTAAAGCTTCCATTGCCGATTGTGGGCGCAAAGCGGGATCATAATGGCAACAGGCGTCCGCAAGATCTGCGAGGCATTGCGGTGATTGTGCCTTATCCGTCTCGATTAGCCGCCTGGCGAGCCTTCCCACGGCATATATATCCTGATCCGGCTTTGCAGGTGCGCCTTGCATCTGTTCCGGCGGCGAAAATTCAGTTGAGGCAGCAAAGCGCAGGCCCTGTCCGGCGTGTTTACGACCAATCTGCAGGGCGATGCCGAAGTCGCCCAGTCTTGCCGTTTCGAACTTACCATCCGACAGCAGAATATTGGCGGGCGTGACGTCGCAGTGCACATATCCAAATGCATGCACTGCACTCAGCGCTTGCAGCACGCGGCGAAGGATCACGATCGCCTCCGAGGCGGCAATCGGTTGCGCAGAAATGATCGATGCCAGTGAGTGCGCAAACCACGGCTGCAACAGACCCGGCCGACCATCGGGTAACCGCAAAAGGGCGGACGTTTCCACAAGGCAGGGATGGCGCAGCGCGAGCCCGATCTCGGCCTCGTCCCATAAACGGTGCAGCAAAACGGTGTCGTCCCTGCGGGCGGGCGGCGCGGTTTTGAGCGCGTGCAGCGAGCCGAGATCGCGGTGGCGCAATTGGAGCAAAAGTGTCGTCTCGCTCTGGTAAGCTGTGAAATTCACGGCAAAGCTGTCCGCAATCCAGTCCGGTTTTTCGCCAGAAATATCTGGTAATTTTCGATCCAGCGCATTTCGGATCTGGTCGATCAGGTCTTGCTGCTCCTGATAGCTTCTTTGCCGCGTGCCCTCATGGCGGATGCTTCGCCAAAGGTCGGAAAAGCGTGCGGCTACCTCCGGATAGGCAAGTTCATTGTTCACGCCGGTTTCCAATCACAATAGCGCTTATATTCTCGCGGGCGTTTTCGATGAGAGCTTCCTGGACCAGGGCATTGGCGCAATCCTTGACCGGGGTGTTGAAGACGATCTCGGCGATGGCACGGTCCCGGAGGATCTGCACCAGCGGGTAACTGCACAGCAGGACCCTGTCCTGCAAACCCCACTCCTCGAAAACGATGTCCGGCCGGAACTGCTGGGAAAGCCCGACACATTGCGAGAGTTGCTTTTTCATGCCGACAACGACGTGATCGCGCGAAAGCTGGTGCATGGTGCCGTTTTTCAGGAGATAGGCGCGCGCATCACCAGACCACAGGACGCTCAGCCTGCGCGAGATGATCGAAGCTATGACGACGCTGGCCATCGGCCTGACATCGGCACCGGTCGTCTGGCGGGAGAGGAGCAGGCTGTTGATGGTGCCAAGCCTTCCCCTGATCTGTTGCGCCATCATCTCCGGGTTTTCGGCATCTGGCGTTTCCGCAAGAATATTCGTGGCGAGACGGGCGGCCTCTGCAGCGCTGTGCGAATCACCTTGGCCATCCGCTATGGCGAAGAGGGAAGGTGTCTGGGAAACGAAAAGAGCATCCGCATTCAGGGAAAGCCGCGTTCCAGGGTGTGTGGCATAGCTGTAGGTCACAGATGACGGCTGTTGCGCTGCCGGCGCAGGCGCTGGCGCCACGGGCGGCATTTGCTGTTTTGTTCCCTCCGGCGCCGTTGCTGGAATTGGCGCTGGCGTTGAACGGTCCTCGCCGCCTTTGCCCGGCATGTCGCTAAAGAGGCGCACGAAATCGTAGTCTTTGGGTTTGCCGTCAAATTTGAGGCCGCGGGCACGACGGCTGACCGGGTCGATATACCACCAGAGGCTCGTCGGCATACGGCCGCGCACCATTTCCGGCACATCCTCCTCTTCCCGCGATTTTGGCAGACGTAGTTTTTTGATCGAAGTAATAAACCGGGAGATGTTGAAATCGCGGGTCATCGATGTCTCCGCCAGCGCCTCCGCGGCCATGAACCAGGTGTCGTCGAGATAGAGGCTTCGTGGATGTTCGCGGAAGCCGTTGAGCTGCGCGATGATGGCGAGCGGATATTTGCGTCCCACCCGGTCCGCACTCGGCACCAGTACACCGACATAGGCGCAGTTTCCCCATATGCCGCGCTCAATGATGAAGCGTATGGGTGGCGACGAAGAGAATATTTCGGGCCATCGGCCCGTAAACATATCCGCACCGGCGTACATGCCGGATCGCATCCAGCCGTCAAAGGTACCGATCAATTCCCGCTCGAGCCCATCGGAGATGAAATCGCCATGACTTGGGACCTTGCCGAAGAAACCGATGCGATCGCTTTCCGTCGTCGTTTGCGTGGACCTTGATGCCTGATCGGCCATCAGTTGCGATGACCCGCTGTCTTTATCGTGCCTGCCTTCATTCTAATCCCCTCCTTTGAAACATCAGCATTCCGGTCCGTCACTAGAACTGCGCGGGGCAGGCGAAGCTGGCAATTGCATCCAGCTTGAACGGATTGAGAACCGAGCCGAACTGAATATCGAATTCGGCAGCCTGTCCGCCATTCTCAAACCGCACCCTCAGCAGATCATCCGACTGGTTCTCGATATCGGCACCGTCAAACAGCCGGAAGGGCGACCAGTCGCCATTTTCGGTTTTGGCCTGCTGCCAGCCGCCGGGCTGGAAGGCGATGCGCGACAGGCTTGCCGTGTTTTCGCGCGAGGGCCAGGTGATCGATTTCGCCTGGACCGGACCATGATAATAAACGACCCGCTCGCCCTCGATCTCCAGCATTACCGCGCTGGATGCATTGGTAAGGGAGACGGGTTTGACATTGATCGAAACCGCCGGCGTTTCGCTACCATTCGGGAAAAAGGCGCGCGAGATCTTGTCGGCATTTTCGAACTGGGCGACGGCGCTGCTGGGAAGGCCGGTCGCGCCAAAGGTACCCTTCCAGCTCCATGGGGTCGTCGTCTTGTCGACAAACGGTTCCATGCGCTGTTTGAAGAAACTCTGGAAAACCCCTGCCGGCCCGAAGAGACGCGTGAAATCCGCAATGGCGACATCGCGCGCGGAAGTCCGGTCGAAGGGATAACGACCGGTGACGATCGAAGAGCACAGGGAGGCTGAATCTGATGCCCAGAGTTCGGCAATGCGGCTGCGAGCGGACTTCACCGCGAGCGAGCCGACATCCGCTGCCACGCCTGCCACCCAGACGTCGAGCGGTGCCGGCAGTTCGCGGGCCTGCTGCAGCAGGTCCTGATTGGCCTTGGTGAGCTGGCTGTCCACGTCGAACACCTTGGCGACTTCATCGGAGGTTGTTGCCGAGCGGGCAAGCTGTTCGTTCAGCAGCTTGAAATGCGCGAGCAACTGTTCCGATGGCGAACCACCGGTCTTGTCGCCATTGGCCTGCTCGCCCGTTGTGGCTGCGTCTTTCGTCGCCAGCATGTCGCGCAGTCTCGCATAGGGATCGGACGCATTCACCGAGGCCACCATAACGGCTGTGGTTGCGTCGCCTTCCGCAGCGGAGGCGAGGGTGGCGGGGTTTGCTCCGGGGCGGAGATCGGTCGCCTTCGCGATCGATCTGGCAGCCTCCATCACGATATTGCGCTCATTGGCAAGCGCGCGGGTCGTTTCCACTGCGTCGCCGAGGGTCTGGGACGGTTTGACCCGAAGGTCGGCCAGCATATCAACCCATTTTTTCTCAAAACGGTCGAAATAGATTTGTAGCGTGGCCTGCGCCACCTGCTCCACAGTCGCGCCCTTGATGGCATCATCAGAACCACGCACCCAGCCTTCGGAAAGTGCGATGCGGGCGGCATGAGCGACTTGCGGAATGACGACACGGTGATATCCATCCGCAGTGAATAGGCCCTCTATGCCCTCCACCATAGGCGCTTTGCTGCGACGCTCGAAAGCACGCTCTCCAAGAGGACCGAAAGCCGTCGCGGGTGTCCATTCCATCAGTTCGCGCACCTGTGGAAGACCGGCGAGAATATCATAGGTGCGTGTGCCGATCGCTTGATCGCGGACCGTTTCGCGGGCGGTAGCGATGAGCCGCGCATCGAGCTCGATCGGGGCAAGCACGCCGTCGGCCAGTGCCATTGCGTGCTGGTCAAGCGCTTCTCGCACCGCTGCCCGTCCATCACCAGGGTAAAGCGATGCGAACATCAGATGCGTCTGCACGGTCAGGAAATCGCGGTCCAGTGCACCCATCCCGCCCAGCATTCCATAGAGTTTCAGCGAATTGAACGTGCGGGTGACATCCTTTTCTTCCTTTAGCTGCTTTTGCAGCTGCACGATCATGCGCGGCAGCAGCAGGGCGTTGAGCGCGCGCTGATAGGCATCACGCTGGCGCCCGGCAATCTTGTCTTCCTGATCGAGACCGAAGCTGACATTCCACATGCGTTCGCGGGCAAAGCCGGAATTGGCATCGCGCAGATTGTCGAGCGCGGGGAGGATGCGCAGGAAATCGGCATCTGCGACCTCTCGTACGGGAATTCCCTGAACGAGTTGCTCATAAGCGCCAAGTTTGCGATCCGCTTCGGCGAGCGCCTGTGTATTGGCGAAATAGGTGAAAATCCAGCCAGTAAAGACAATGGCGACCGCGGCGGCGGATGCGCCATAGGCAATGCGCCGCACCAGCAATTGCCGCCCGGAAAGGCGTTTGTCGCGCATCACCAGTGCGGCTTCGGGGAAGATGACGTCCTTGAACAGCCGCGAGAGGAAGTAGCTCCGGCGGGTTCTGGGGGATGCGGGAGATCTTTCCGTTTCCGGCTGCGTTCCCGACGCTAAATAAACGCCGCGCAGAAGCGGCGCCTCAATGAGCGGCGAACTTGCGCAAAGCTCGGCAAGGGCTTCGTGCAGCCGGTCTTTCAGCCGCGCCAGCTCGGCCGGAAAACGGAAGATACGTCCACGTATCTCCGCATTCTGTTCCTGCTGCAGGCGTTCGATCAGCATGGCATCAACCCGCTGCTGCAGAAGCTCGAATTCTTCCGTCAGGCGCTGCGGCAGGTTCTCGGCGGAGTAGCTCTCATCCAGCTTGAAGGTTGTGCCCCAAACCTGCTGGCGATCGGTCTTGTTGAAACCGTCGAAAAACTCCACGAAACCATGCAGCAGGTCGGCCTTCGTCAGAACGACATAGACCGGGACCCGAGCGCGCAAATATTCGTCGAGTTCCGAAAGCCGCTGACGGATGGAGCGCAGTTCCTGCCGCTGTTCTTCGGGATCACGGTTGAGCAGATCGGGGATGGATAGGGTAACCAATGCGCCGTTGATCGGCTGCGAACGGCGATATCGCCTCAGGAGGCTGAGAAAACCTTCCCAGCCGGCCTTTGAGGATCCGTCGAGATCGTCCTGCGTGGTATAGCGGCCGGCGGTGTCTATCAGGATCGCCTCATCGGCGAACCACCAGTTGCAGTTGCGCGTGCCGCCAATGCCCTTCACCGCATTTTCGCCGAGCGCATCGCCAAGCGGAAATTGCAGGCCGGAATTGGTGAGTGCCGTCGTCTTGCCGGAACCGGGGGCGCCGAAGATCACATACCAGGGCAGGTCGTAAATATAACCGAAGCGCTTTTTCGTGACGCGTCGCAAGAGAGCGAGCGCTTCCTTCAGGCGTGTCTGGATTTCGCCGATTTCCGCCTGCCGATTGGCCAGCGCCTCGCGCTCGATACTGTCGACGAGTTCCTTGTCCTGCTTGCGTCCGCGGTAGATCGTGACGACGATGTAGACCAGCCAGATGGCGACGATGATGCCGATGGCGATGAGCCGGGCCTGCACCGTTCCAAGCGGCTTGAAATCGCCGAGCGCAATCAGATAGCCGTAGAACCAGATGACGACGCAGAGCGCTATCACCCATAAAAGCGACAGGAAACGTCGTCCGACGAGGGCCGCATAGCTCTCTACATAGGAGCGGATCGTATAAAAATAGCTCAATGGATTCATGGCTGGGTCTCTCCCGGCTGCTGTCCCGGGCTGTTCTGTATGGGCGGCGAGAGAATGCCGGCATCGCTCAGTTTTTCATCGGGATTGGTCAGGACCATGATTTCTGTTCTGCGGTTTATCTGACGGCCTTCTTCCGTCTTGTTGTCGGCGATCGGGTCGCTGTCGGCCCGGCCTTCGGTCAGGATTGCTTCAGGGCCGGTGAATTGGGAAAGAATGTCTCCAACGGCCTTGGCGCGCGCCTCGGAAAGGTGCCAGTTCGATGGAAACTCCACCGTCTTGATCGGCACGGTGTCGGTATAACCGATGACCACCGCACGAAATTTCTCAGCCGCAAGCGCGCCGCCGATACGCTGGATGAGATCGCGGAACTGCGGGCTGACATCGGCGCTGCCTGTCGTGAACAGGCCCGAATTGTTGATGCGAACCCGCAGCCGCCCGTTCACATCCGCAAGGGTCACGAGCTTCCTGTCGACTTCTGGCTGCAGGAAGGCCATCAGCTTTTCAAGCCGGGAGGGTTGTCTCGGCTCCACGATTTTGGGTGGATCAACGACGCGGGGAGTTTCCACTTCAATTGGCGGCGGCGTTGGTGCAGGAGGGCTTGCGATCAACACGCTCGGTGTTTCGTTCGGCGGCAGATGAGCAAGTCTTTCGAAGGTGACATCGGATGCGCTGTTGAGCGACAGCGTGAAGAAGAGATAACCGAGCGCGAAGGCGAGCGCCATCAGCGACAGCAGGGTCCAGAGCGCCGCCATCGCGCGCAATGGCGTATGTCGGGCATCGACACCTTTCCAATGCGGAGAAAGCTCCCGTTCGAAGGCGCCATATTGGCCGATCAGCGTTTTGTAGAGGCTGTCGCGGATGCGTGAAAGCTCGAGCGCTCCTTTCGGTGAAACGCGGGTTCGTCCCTCGAAAGCCAGCGACAAGCACAGATAGATCAGAAGCAGCAGATCCTTGTTGGCGCCGGGCGACTGGTGGAAATGGTCGAGAATGTCGAAAACCCGGTCGCCGCCAGTGACGTCATTGTGGAACGTGGAAACGAGCCCGGAGCGCGCCCAGCCTGCCCGCACACCCCAAGGCTTGCTGAGAACGACGTCATCGACCGTCGCGCAGACGACATAATGCGCAGCCCTTGCCCGCTCGGGGCTGATGCGGGCGGAGGCGAGGTCGCGTTCATAGCGTGTAATTGCTTCAACGCAGGCGCGGCGAAGCTGGTCGGGATCCGGCTCGGCATCGCTGAAGCGCAGCAGATGTGCGAGGTTGAGAAGGGGAGCTGCCGATTGCACAAGTGTCGGAACCTCCTCGCCGCCGAAGTGGAAACCGGTCAGCAGCTGTTCGACCGGCATGGCAGTCGCCTTTGCCCTGCCGGGGCCTGCCGGCTCGTCGGTCTCGACGATGTCCTCCAGGATTGCCGCCATGTTGCGGGCGTTCTGGTTGCGCCGGCGACTTTCCTCGGTGATCTCGACCACCGTTGGCAAGTCTTGCCAGGAAGAGGGGTTTTCCGTGCTCATTCGCGTAATGCCCACATTTCCATTTCAAGCCCGGGAAATTCTCCCGCCAGATGCAGGGCAATCGCCCCTGAAGTATCGAGCTGTTTCCAGAGCGGCGACTGCGTGTCGATCTCGAAATAAACGGTGCCGGATCGATAGGGTAGTTGCCGCGGCAGAACCGGCAGGGACCGCACGGGAATACCCGGCAGTGCCACATTAACCAGTTCGGAAATCCGTTCCACCGGACCGACCTTGATCTGTGCCGGCAGGCGGCGGCGAATATCCTCGGCAGCCATATCCGCCCGCACGGCAAGAACGAAGCCGGCGTCGCGCAGAAGCGTGCGGTCGTGGATAGTGCCGACGCGGACGCCATGACGGCGTTCCACCAGTTCGATTGCGACGGCCGCCTGTTCCAGAACCGCAGACAGCGAGGTGCGCAGATCATCAAACACAGCGCCGAAGGTGGCTTTCAGATCGTCGTGTCGATAGGGCGGGAAATCTGTCGCCCGCTTTCTATCCGTGGTGAAGGTGGCGAGCTCGCCGGCAAGCTGGATGCAGTCTTCGTAAAAGCGGATGGGATGAAAACGCGTAGCGTTGGCACAGCGATGCGCCAGTAGCGGATCGGCCCGGTTCAGGATCTGCAGCAGGAAATAATCGCCCACTTCCGCCGTTCCACGGATCGTCGGGTCACCGATGCGTTCGGCGATCGCCTGGGCGCGGTGGCGCACAATCCCCAGAAGCTCCGTCAGCAATTCGTTGAGACGGGGCGCAGCCGCGCAGCTGAGGCTTGGCGGGATGAAATCAGGATCAAGAATGACCGCACGGTCGGAGCGGACTTCGATCACCCGCGCCAGCCCGATGAGGTCATAACCTGAAAGATCGTCACCGGTCTTGAGGAACTTCAGGCTCAGGCGGCCGACATCAATCGGGGCCACGAAATCCGTCTCTATATTGGTATCGGAGACTTCATAGGTGGATGCGGTGAAACGCACATTGTTGGTGTCATTGTGGCCGCTGGCGGACATGTCGGCCTTGCCCGGTTGCCGAGCCGGCAGGGCAAGATAAATGATGGCATTCTTGACGCTTTCATCGAGATCGAGCGGCGGCGGCAGGTCGGAATCTTCAGGCGCCTCGAAGGGCGTTCCATCTGGAAGAATGCCGCGCAGGTTCGACAGAGCGAATTGCCCTATCGACAAGGCGCTGCGATCGACCCCGATCTCGGCGACGCCCCACGGATAGGGCGAAAGGTTGCGTGTGGTGTTGCGCACCAGGCGTTCGGTCCAACGGTCGGACTGCTGAAAATGCTGGACGCGAAGAAACATGCCCTCGCTCCAGGCTACACGGTTCTCATGTCTCATCGTGGTCATTTACCCCCTTGGCATCGGCTGTGGCCGCGTCAGTCTGCCGTCCCGGCGCGGCTTCACCACGCGCTGCGCGCTGCAGGAACTGCCTGACCGGCAATGGACGGCCGTTTTCTTCGAATTGCTTTTTGTAGGCGGACCAATAGTCTGTTTTGGTGATTAGCCCCTGCCAGTCCCGGCGGCCGATCTTTGCCCGGAAATCGCTGCCGGCGTCGACAGACGCCTCGATAAGCCTCGGCTCGAGCCTTTGCGTGCAACCATGGATCAGGGTTTCAAGCGCGTAGGCAAGTTGCCGCTGCTGGCGGATGAGCCTTTCCATCCGCTCGCTCAAGGAGGCTGACGAACCTTGGCCAGCGCGCTCGCTCTCGAGTTCGAGAACGGCCAGACAATCGGCGCTTTCCTGCTCCAGCGTGGTCAGAAGACCGCCAATCTCCTGCGCGGTAGAAACGCCTGCAGCCGGTGCGTTCTCCGCTCGTAAGTCTTCTTCCGTCTCCGGGAAAACACTGTCGAAATCTTCGCCACCGGCGGCCGAAACCGGACGAGAGATCATTACGGGCGTGTTTAGCGCGTCGGTATGTTCGTGCTCGCTGCTTGCAACCGGCTCCTCATCCCAGTTATCAGGAAGAATGGCACTTATTCCATACGCCGCGGGCGGTTCGCTCCAGCCGATCTCGACATTTCGCGAAATGGATTTCGCCTTCCGTTTGGCGCCCTCGCGCCATGTTTCGGACCAGTCGTCGACAGAGGCAGTGTTGCCCATCATGCCGCCGGCCGAACGGCCGTTCGGGGCGATGTCCGCAAGGATCGCCGAAATGGTCAGCGGCTCGTCGCTCATTCGCAGGGATGCGTCGGGGTCGGAAAAATCCAGTTCGGCATCGCCGCTGATGGCGACCTGAAAAACCTGCCCGCCAATGTTGATTTGCGAACCGTCGCGGAGACGTGCGCTTTCGCCTTCGAGCAGCAGGCGGCCATCGACCAGCGTGCCATTCGCGCTCTGGTCCATTATCGTGAAGCCTTCGCCATCGCGGTTGAGTGTACAGTGCAGCTTGGAAACGCGCCGTTCATTGTCGTCGATCTGCCAGTCGCATTCCCGCGAACGGCCAATGACGCGGCGGCCGCGCTCGAAGGTCCACTGACTGGCTCTTGCTGCTCCGATATTGCGTGTGTCCTTGAGTGCAAGCTTCATATCCATGCCCTCACGTGGAAATCGCCGAGCCTTCCCGCTCGGTCACCACAGCGTCAGCGCTGTCTTGTTGGGCGGGTGCCACGCGAGCCCAGCTGTTCCAGCCGAGACGGGCGGGAGCATCGGACTGGCCGAGGCGGCAAAACGGAATGTCCTCCTTTTTCAGGATCACCTGCACATCGAAGTGCAATGCGCTTCCGACGAACAGGCGTGTCAGAGAAAATATTTCCGCAAGCCGTTTCGAACCGGGCGTGAGGGCCAGGTAATCCGCATAGGCGACAGGACCGATCACGACCCGGAAGCCGCCGCTCATATCTTCGACAGCGCTTCCCGCTGTGGTGTTCTGTCCGAGCCTCAGTCCTGATGCCTGCCCCAGCTGGCTTTGTTCGTGAAGCGGCAAAGCCACCCAACGCCGGCGAAACTGTTCGATATGGACCGGAAGTCCCGTGAATTCGCAAAGCATTGATGTCAGGGCCGAAACATTGCGGTTGCGGCCGGCCAGAAGGCCGCTGAAACGCAGGAGCGCGTCTTCGCTCACGCCTGCTTTCTCGACCAGACTGGCAGTGCGGAACCCGATGAGGGCGAGCAGTGTTTTGCGGAAACCGTTGTCCCTCTGATCGGCCGACCAGCGCAAACCCCTTGCAAGACGGTATTTTTCCGTCGCGGATACAAACAGTTCGCTGAACCTTGCCGCAAAAAGGTTGAAGAAGCTGGCCAGCGCGCCCGAACGATTGCGTTCTTCCCGTTGCAGCAGTTCGCCGTATGCCGGCGGTAGCGAACCAAGCGGGCCGACGATGGGCGCGAAAGCTGATTTCAGTTCGGCATGACCGCGCTTTCGGCTGAAACCGCTGACTGCAAGCGGTGTCGGCTGTATTCCGCCATGAGCACCGATGACGATCGCGTCATCCGGCGAGACGAACTGGGCGACGCGAAACGCGGTTGCAGGGTCAAAGCGGCCGGGATCGTCGCTGAGAAGCGCCGCCTGTCGGTCTTTGATGGTTGGCGTCTGCTGTAACATACCCGTCTCCTAAAGCAGCGGCCGGTCGGCCGCGCGGGCTGGCCAGCGGGCAATCGGTTTGGAGTGGCCGCGCATCGTCGCCGTCAGTCGCGTGAAACTGTTGATCGAGGTGTAGAGCCCGAAGAAATGGTTGAGGACGCCGGCGAAAACAAATGCGGCAGGTCGCGCGATCAGTGCCGGGTCAAACTCCACCGTGATATCTGTTCCCGGTACCATTGCCGAGCCAATCCGGGCATGAGAATTCTGCGCCTCGACATTGCTGATCGCCTCCACGATCTGTCGGGTTTCCGGGCTGTCCCTGAAGGAATAAAGCGAGAGAATGTCCTTCAGCGGCGCGCCGCCGTTGTCGGTGAGCGAGAGATGGTTGAGGAGAAGATGTGAGATCAGCCGCCACTCGCGTGCCGAACGCTCGTTGACGCGGATCGCCTCCGTCGGCGGCATCAGCGCATGGATGGATTTCACCGCCTCGTTGCCGGTAGAAAGCTGCAGGAATGGGTGCCCGCCGCCAAAGGGAAGCTGGCTTGGCAGTTCGCGGTTGAGGCAAAGTGTATCAATGCTTGCCACCATGTCGAGCGGCCCAAGCGGGCCGCGCTTCTGATCCACGAAGGCGATGTCCGTATCGGAAGAGCCGTCATCATCGAACCGGCGCTGTATCTGCCAGTAAACGTTTGCGCCATTATTGCGCTGTGTGCGACCAAAAAACGGAGACGTCTTCTCGGTCTGTCCGGAACGGCTGGTCAGTTGGACGTTTTCAACGGCATAGATCTCGCGCGTCCGCTGCCGCCGTGCATCCGGCAGAAGCCTGTATTCCGTCCGCGTACCATCAAGACTGAGCGGTTCGCAGCTTTGTTTGAACAGGTTGATCACCGGTGAGGCGTTCAACACAAAATCTCTGACCGACACCATGCGCTCAAGCCGCGTGTCGGCCGCATCCAGATAGATGTATAGCTCGCAGTCGCCGCCGCCCCATTTCTGCAGGCCGTCAATGTCGAGAAACAGAAATTTCTGCGGCAGCGCGAAGAATTCGGTGAGAAGCCGGTATCCATCAAAACTGTTGGCTGGATATGGCAGCATGGCTTTATCGCGAGAGTACCCGGACGGCGTAAGATTTCCGGCGGGCAGGAAAACGGCTTCCTTGTCCTCGGCGTGACGCGCAAGCGCCATGCCGACGCAATGGTTGGTCAAAAGCTCGTAAAGCGCTGTCGCCTGCTGCCATGCGGCGGACAGGAAAATCTGGAGTTTCGTCAGTCCCATTTCCGGGAAAGTACCGCTGCGCGGGGCCGTGCTGCGTAGCGAAAGCCTCAAACAGCTGGCCGTGCCGGCAAAGGACGCCGAAAAAGGGGCATCGATCGGCTGACCGGTGAGTGTGGCAGCTGCGATCTCCAGTGGAAGGATCTCGACGTCCTGCGTGGTGCGGAAACGGCAGCTTTCGCCGCCAACCGGTTCGGCGAGAATTTCGCTGTGGCGGGGAAGCGTCTGCACGGTTGCCAGCGCCGGGCTCGGAGCGAATTGCACGACGCTCATCGAAGGGATCGGGGCAAGATAATGCGGATAGAGCGTTTCCAGCAGACTGTCCGACAGTTCGGGGAATTCGTCATCCAGCTTCTGGCGCACCCGGGCGGCGGAATAGGCGAAACTCTGGATCAGACGCTCGACATGCGGATCGTCGGCAACGTCGCCCGTCATCCGCAGCCTGCCGGCGATCTTTGGAAACGCCGCCGCGAAACGAGATGCGCGCTTTCGCAGCGCAAAAAGCTCGTCATTGTACTTTTCGAGGAAGCCTTCAGCCATTCGTCGCCTCCACCAGGAATTGCTGCGTGGAAGGATCGATCCGGGATTCAAAGCTGATCGGCGGCATGCCTTCCTGTAGGCGGAAGCTTGCCTGTATGCGCATGCGAAGCGCCCGGTCACCATCCGTGCGGTTTTTCAGGATCGTCACATGCACGTCGGCAAGGCGTGTTTCGAACAGGGAAATCCGCCGCTCGATGCTGCGAGCGAGTCGCGCCTTGGAGGCATCCGTCACCAGATTGGCCGAAAGAATGCCGTCCACGCCGTAGCTTACGAGGGCATCGGACAGTTCCTTCAACGCAGCCGGCGGGCCGGCCGGGTTGCGGCGAGTATTGAGCAATGCCTCGAGGTCGCGGCGGATCACCTCGCGCATCTCGCGGGCCTGATCCTTCAGGCTGACGAGCATATCCGTTTCCGCATCCGGCGCGTCATCGAGCAGCCGGTCCAGAACCGAGCGCGACAGCGTCCTTTGCCGTGCGCGATATTGCTCCAGCGGATCAACCACGGGCGATCTGCCTTTCTTCGTCGGACAGGGCGGAAAGCGCGCCGATTTCGTGGAACGGCACAACATCGTCGCCAATCAGCAGGCAGCGTTGGCCGAGACCGGTTATCAGTGGTTCACCCTCACTCCAGTGCGTTTCTCGACCGAGAAGGAGGCCGACATCGTCACCCGCACCGTGATAGATCGCAGGAAGCAGTACGGATGCGACTGCCCCGTCGCGCAACGTCAGTTCGGCGCCGCGAAAGGCGAGGTCGCGCGGGCGGCTCATGGGGTCGATGCTGAGGCTCTCGATGCGTCCGTAATCGATCCAGAGATAACGTCCGCCGTTGGTCAGGACTTCCAGCGCATGCGGAACCCGATCGTCCAGATCGCGGATGTCGCCGGCGCTCTTGCCGTCGTGGCCGATTGGCACATTGCCGCGTTTTTCGTCGAGTTCATTCAACGCGTCTTTCGCGCCCTCGACATCGCCGCTCCGCTCGGCAATGTTCGCCCGGATGGCCAATTGGTCAAGTTCGGAGGGGCCGCCGGGGAAATCCGGTACGGCGCCGCTTTCAAACCACGCATTGCGTGCGGCCATGGCGCGCAGCTGGTGGCGGAAGAGGGAAAAACCGACGCTGTCCTGCGGTGAGAATGTTGCGGCCAGATTGCATTGCGCATCGGCCTTTTCATAGTCGCCGGCGAGGACGAGCAGATCGATGTAGAAATGGCGGCCATCCTTGTCGGTCGGCCTGGTTTTCACATGGTCCCGCGCGAGCCCGATTGCGTCTTGCAGCTGGTTGTCGTCCAGGAGGCGGGAAATTTCGTCGCGCAGCGTCATGCGGATATCCTTTGCGGCTCGGCCGAAGGCCGGGATGCGGCGGTGGCCGGCATCATGGTTTCGGCAATGAGGTGGAAGCTCGTGGAGACGTCATCGAGCTGGAAATGCGGCTGAAGGCGGACGGTACATGAGAATGTTCCGGGCTTGCCGGGAACCTCGAAGACATTGATCCCTGCAGAGCGCAGCGGATAGCGCGTGCGCAACGCCGCCTCCGCATCGTCGTTGCCGAGCGTATAGGAGGAAAGCCAGCTTTCCAGTTTACGCTCGATGGTCGTGGCATCGCTGAGCTGGCCGATGTCATCGCGCATGATGACCTTGAGGTAATGCGAGAACCGGGAGGCACACAGCACATATTGCAGCATGGCAGCGAGGCGGGCGTTCTGCCTCGCCGCTTCGGTGGAGTAATGGCCGGGTGCATGCAGGGATTGGTTGGCGTTGAAGATCGCCATGCCGGAAAGATAGGTTGTGGAGACGGGTACGATGCCCAGATCGGAAAATTGCTGTTCCTGCCCAGTCGTCAGTTGCACTTCCACGGGCGGCTGGGCGGACAGGCCGTTACTCTCGATGCCGAGATCAAGCGGTGGCAATTGTCGGGCAGAGAGCATGCCGCCATCCACGGCGTCCTGTGTCACACCGCGCAGATCCGCAAACCAGCCGGAATCGACGAAATTGCGCACCACAACCGTTGCGAAGGCAAAGGCGGCGTTGCCCCACAGCAGGGTCTCGCCGCTTTCCGCCACATGCTCGCGGAATGGAAATCCGTCATCCCGCCCGCGCGCATAGGGCCTGTAGGGAGAACGTAGCAAAACGCGCGGTGCGACAAGGCCTACGAAGCGTGAATCGTCGCGTGCGCGAAGCGCATTCCACCGCAGCCGCGATTTCTCCTGTTTCAGCCAGGAAAAGTCATATACCCGGCTGAGCTCCGAAAAGTCCTGCAGCCCAACGGTGGAGGGCGAAGCCGCCGCTACGAAAGGGCAGAAGGCGGCCGCAGCCACCATGCCGATCTGTGACAGCGTTGTGATGGAATCGGCACCATCAAGATCATCAGGGGAAAAGGCGTAGTCACCGATCAGAAGGCCGACCGGTTCGCCGCCCGGCATGCCAAATTCGCGGTTATAGACGACCTCGAAAAGATGGCTCTGGTCGAAGTCGGTGGCGCGTTCCGTGTTGCGGGCAAGGTCGCGCCAGCTGGCGTTCAGCAGTTTCACCTTCACGTCGGTGCTGCGGCCCGCCTCGCGCACGACCATGGCAAGCCCGCGCCATCTCGCCTCCATCGCCTGAAAATCGGGATGGTGGAGAATAGCGTTCACCTGGCCGGTCAGCGCATCGTCGATGAGGGCGATGAGCTGGTCGGCGAAAATACGGGCGTCCGTGAAGGACTGATGCGCCATGAGTGTGCTCCGGATGATGAACGGGGCCGGGGTGGCTGAGCACCCCGCACCAGGCTCAGTTCTTCGACGGAATACGGGCGACCATGCGCAGCGAGGTCGTCAGTTCTTCCATCTGCAACCAGGGCCGCATCCATGCGACCGCATTGTAGGCGCCGGGTTTGCCGGGCACTTCCTGCACGGTCACCTTGGCATCGCGCAGCGGATATTTGGCGCGGCTTTCCTCACCCGCCTCGTCATTGGCGTTGACGTAGTTGGCGATCCAGCGATTGAGCCAGACTTCGCAATCGGACGCTTCCATGAAGGAGCCGATCTTGTCGCGCCCCATGACCTTGAGATAATGCGCGAAACGCGACGTGGCCATGATGTAGGGCAGACGTGCCGAAACGGCGGCGTTGGCCGTTGCTTCCGGCTTGTCGTAGAGCTTCGGCTTGTGCGCGGTCTGGGCGCCGAAGAACACCGCATAGTCCGTGTTCTTATAGTGGCACAGCGGCAGAAAGCCGAGTTTGCCGAGTTCGGCGTCGCGGCGGTCGGTAATGCCGACTTCGGTCGGGCATTTCAGATCCAGGTCGCCGTCATCGCTGGAGAAGACATGCATGGGCAGGTTTTCCACCTTGCCGCCGTTTTCAGCCCCTCGGATAGCCGTACACCAGCCGCTTTTTGCGAAGGCATCGGTCAGCTTGGTGCCCATCACGTATGCGGCGTTCATCCAGCAATATTCGTCATGCTCAAGGTCACCATTCACCGCACCCTTGGTTTCGTCATAGGCGAAGTCATCGATCGGGTTGGTTTTCGGGCCGTAGGGCATACGCGCCAGCACACGCGGAAGAGCGAGCGTGACGAAACGGGAATCGTCACTTTCGCGGAAGCTGCGCCACTTGGCATATTCGACCGTGTCGAAAATCTTTTCCAGATCGCGCGGACGGGCGAGATCGCGATAGTCCTCGAAACCGAACATGTGCGGGCTGGCAGCAGAGATGAATGGCGCGAAGGCTGCCGCCGCGATCGATGAGACGCCTTGCAGCAGCTGGACGTCATCGAAGGAATTGTCGAATTCGTAATCGCCGATAATGGCGCCGAGCGGTTCGCCGCCGGGGGTGCCGAATTCGTCTTCATAGATCGCCTTGAAGAGGCGGGACTGATCGAATTCGACGGCTTTTTCGAGATCGCGCGCCAGTTCACGCTTGCCGGCATTCATGACGCGGATCTTGAGGTTGACGCTCGTTTCGGAGTTCTTGACGAGATAGTTCAACCCGCGCCAAGTGCCCTCAAGCTTGGCGAATTCGGGCGCCTGCATGATAGCGGCGAGCTGTTCGGAAATCGTGCGGTCCAGCTCCGCGATCGCGTGGTTAAGGGTGACGGTGAGGTTGCGATCATATTTTACCGTCCCCTTCAGTGCTTGATCGGTCAGCGTACGCAGGAGGTTCTGCGCGCGGTCCGGTTCGGTTTGACGGGTAGCGGCAACCACCTTGGACAGCAGTCCCTGATCTTCGGCGGTCGTTGCCTGTGCTTCATTTTTCAGCAGGCTCTCAGCGCTCATGTTTCAGTCCTTCCACATGCGGCTTTGAAAATGCCGCTTGAACAGTTAGAAGCCCCAAGCGGGGCCGTTCGAGGAGATTTTCCTCCACACAGGCGATTATTCGTTCGCGCCGTTCTTTTCCTTGAGTTCGGAAACCAGCGTTGCGAGGTCGGTCTTGTTTTGCAGAATATCCTCCAGCATCCGCTCCAGATCTTCCGAACGGTCGGCCTTGGAAAGAAGGTCGCGCAGTTCGTTGCGGGCATCCAAAAGCGCCTTGAGCGCCGGAACCTGCTGCACGACAGCGCCGGGTTCGAAATCATCCATACTTTCGAACTTCAGGTTGACCTGCATGTCCGTGCCATCCTTTTGCAGCGTATTGGCAACGGAAATATTGAGGCCGGGCGTCATGCGCCGCATGACTTCGTCGAAATTGTCGCGGTCGATCTGAACGAATTTACGCTCCCCGAACGGCTTGAGCGGCTGGGTGGGATTGCCGGAGAAATCACCGAGCACACCGACCACGAAAGGCAGTTCCTTGACTACCATCGCGCCTTCGGTTTCGACTTCGTATTTGATGTGAACGCGTGGTTTGCGAACACGCTCCAGCTTCTCATGTACACTTGCCATTTCAACCTCCTTGGTGCCCCTTGGCACAGACGACTGTTACGGAGCGGCGTCGCGCTCCGCGCTTTCTATTTTCCGTTGCTCTCTCCGCTTGGCTTGATGCCGGCGGCGGTTAAGACTGCGTTGCGAACCTGGGCTTCCGGCAAAAGCTCGGCCAGCAGTTCCGAAAAATCCATGCGTCCCCTGCGCACCAGTGTCTCTATGGCAAGGGAGATCGGTGAATGCGGCTCGGTACGGCGGAAGTAACGCGCAACCGAGAGAAGAGTTTCAAATGCTTCGTCGCGCGATAATATGCCTTCCGGTGCGGTCACGGCGGGCCGCGCGGCCGCCGGCCCGCTCTCGTCTGAAGCGCTGATGCCCACAGGTTCCTGTTCGACGGATGCCGGCTCCTGGTCACGCCCGCCGAGCGAGCGAATTGCAGACGCTGCTTCGACCAGCGTGTTGCGGATATGGGAACTCGGTGGTGCGGATTGCCCGCAGCGCTCGGCAAGGATGGCCATGATGGCATCAAACGAGGAGAGGCACGCAGTCACCTCTGCCAACTGGGATGACATGGCGGCAACGCCAGTTTCAGACGCAAGCCGATATAGCTCTTCGCGACGTTTGCTCTCATTTGGGCGCTGCGCGAGTTGAAAGTCCCATAGGCTGTGTTCGCCAAATTTGCCGCCTGGGATCAATGAGGCGAGGCGCAAAGGCTGAACAAGCGTTCCTTCGCTGCCGACACCGTTCAATCCCGCTAAAGGTGCAAATTTTTCTTCGTCATTATCGTCGCTGATTGACCGCAGCGAGTCCCAGTGGTTGTAAAACAGCTCTTTGCCGAGGTCGTAGATTTCGCGCAGACCATGAAAGCCGCGCAGGCGCAGCGATGCTTCCGCAAGCCACGCCAATATTTCAACATCCTTGCTTTCGGAATATATAATCTGCAATCCAAGATTGCTGACATTATCCCAGCTACTGGATATTTTCAGGTTATCCTGCGGAGAAGCGGCGCGCTCTTCTGTACGAGCTTGGTTTCTTTCATCCTTAATCCTATAGTATATTTCACGCGTTCTTGCGTTGACCCGGATATTTTCTCCACAGTCATTCAGAAATTCTACATCTGTTTTAACGTTCGGCGCGTTCAATGGCAGTCTATCTCCGAGAAATAGTAATGGATTTTTTGTAGTTACTTCCCTTACGTAAGGCTATTCATAAGACAGACTTATTCTAAATGTGTCTAAATTGTGGCGTCTAGTGGATAATCTCATCTGACAAAAAATCAACTTCGGGGTGGACAAGTTGGTTTCATCATCATATTTACTCCACGTCACGTTGTGGAATGAACCCGGGCAGGAGGCTCATTGCATGTCGCATATCGATCTCAACCGCCTTGTTGGAGCGCTTGAGCCAGACCTGCGTGTTACCCTTGAAGCTGCGGCTTCTGTTGCGGTGCGCATGGGGCACAGATACGTGGATATCCCGCATTGGCTGCTTGCGGTTGTGGACTCCGGCATCTATGCGAAAACATTCGAGGAATTAAAAATTCCACTTCCGGTATTGCAGGCTGAAATCAGCCGCAGTCTGGAGGAGTCCATCATCGGCGACGGAGAGGCATTGTCGCTCTCCCAGAACATCCTCACGGCAGCCCGGGAGGCATGGATTCTCGCATCGCTGGAGGCTGGCCGCGACCGTGTTACGCTTTGCGATCTTCTGTTGGCGATGGATGAGGAAACCTCACTTCGCTCTTTCGTCCGCTCGGCATTTCCTTCTCTCAAGGCGATGGATCGCACCGCGCTTGAGCGTCTTCGCAACTCGACTGAAAATGGCGCAGGCGTGGATGTTCCTTCCGCGCTGCCAGGCTCTGGGCAGGCAGGGACAGGACAGTCTGCAGGCCAGAATGATTTCTTGCGCCTTTACACCCAGGACATGACCGCAGATGCCCGCAATGGCAAGGTTGATCCTGTTATCGGCCGCGATGATGAGTTACGCCAGCTCGTTGATATTCTAACGCGCCGCCGACAGAACAATCCCATCCTGGTAGGTGAGGCGGGGGTTGGCAAAACGGCGGTTGCCGAGGCGCTGGCGCTGGAAATCGCGTCTGGCAACGTTCCGGAAAAGTTGCGCAATGTCCGCCTGCTGAACCTCGATATTTCGCTACTTCAGGCCGGTGCCGGCGTTAAGGGTGAGTTTGAGCGCCGCCTTCATGGCGTAATCGATGCGGTCAAACGTTCTACCGAACCGGTCATCCTGTTTATCGATGAGGCCCACGGTCTCGTTGGTGCGGGTGGTGCGGCCGGGCAGGGCGATGCGGCCAATATTCTCAAGCCCGCTCTGGCGCGGGGTGAAGTGCGCACCGTCGCGGCGACGACCTGGAGCGAATACAAGAAGTATTTCGAAAAGGATGCGGCGCTGACCCGTCGTTTCCAGCCTGTACATGTGCGCGAGCCGGATGAGACGACCGCCATACGTATGTTGCGCGGTGTCGCTGACAGCTTCGTCAGCCATCACAACGTTGTCGTTCGTGACGAGGCGGTCGTGGCCGCGGTGCAATTATCCGCACGCTACATGCCCGCGCGGCAGTTGCCGGACAAGGCCGTCAGCCTTCTCGATACGGCCGCGGCTGCCGTCTCACTGGCACGGCAGACCGAGCCGGAGCGGCTGCGCGCTATGGAAAGCGAGCGGCGCCTTCTCACCGATGAGTTGAACTGGCTTCTGCGTGAACCGCAGGATGGCGAGATTGACAGCCGTATCCAGTCGATACGGGGCGAAGTCGAAAAGCTTGAGAGTGGGATCGATGATCTGCGCAGCCGTTACGACGCGGAGATGGCTGAGCTAAGCGAAGAGCAGCCGGTTGAAGGCGATGTTTCCAATGTCTCTCCCCTGCGGCCTGCGGTTGAGGCAAAACCGGCAAATGCCGAGAGACTTGTCCCGACGGTCGTTGATCGTGAGGCGATCGCCGCCGTCGTTTCGCGATGGACCGGAATTCCACTTGGCAAACTTCTGGCGGACCAGATCGAAAGTGCCCGGACACTCGATGCGCGTATGCGGCAGCGGGTGGTGGGGCAGGATGCTGCAATTGCACGGATTGCCGATGCCATGCGCACTGCGCGGGCCGGATTATCCGATCCGCGCCGCCCGCCGGCCGTTTTTTTCCTTGTTGGCATGTCCGGAACAGGAAAGACCGAAACCGCGCTGTCGCTCGCCGATATGCTCTACGGCGGCAACAGCCATTTGACGACGATCAACATGTCGGAGTTCAAGGAAGAGCATAAGGTTTCGCTGCTTCTCGGTTCGCCGCCCGGCTATGTCGGTTTCGGCGAAGGCGGCGTGTTGACGGAAGCGGTGCGCCGTCGGCCGTTCGGCGTTCTGCTCTTGGATGAGATCGACAAGGCTCACCCCGGCGTCCAGGACATTTTCTATCAGGTGTTTGACAAGGGCGTGTTGCGTGATGGCGAAGGCCGCGACGTGGATTTCAAGAACACCACTATCTTCATGACGGCCAATACAGGCTCGGAGTTGCTCTCGGCGCTGTCGGCCGATCCCGACACGATGCCGGAAGGCGAAGCGCTGGAAGCGCTTCTGATGCCGGAGCTTACCAAACAGTTCAAGCCCGCGTTCCTCGGGCGCACGATCATTCTTCCCTTCATGCCGCTTGGTACGGAGGCGCTTGCAAGGATCGTGGATATGCAGATTGGCAAGATCAGGGAACGTGTGCTCGCAACATATGGCACCGGCCTGACCCTGTCCAATGTGGCGCGAGATGCCTTGGTGGCGCGCGCCGGTGCAAGTGAGATTGGCGCACGCGCCATTGAAATCATGATCGGCAAGGACCTCCTGCCGCCTCTTTCCAGCTTTTTCCTCGAAAAGGTAATCGCGGGAGAGCGTGTCGGGAACATTGTTGTCGATTTTGGTGAAAACGGGTTCGGCATTCGTGCCGAAGAGGCTGGGGAAGCAGATGAATTCGCCGTAACCGAAGAGGTTGGGGTGGATAAAGTTGCCGCGTCGGATGGGGCTACCCGACGCATGCGGCATTAAACGAAGGGTAACTCGGCCTCGGAGCAAGAGGTCATTTTAGCTACAGGAGCTTACAGCATGCCAATTTATCTGCAGATTGACGGTATCCAGGGCGACGCCACCCATGAAGAACATCGCAAGTGGATGGATATTGAAGCCATTCACTGGAACGTGGCCCGCAACATGAACACCTCTGCTGGTTCTGCTGCAAACCGCGAGGCATCCGAACCGACCATTTCGGAAGTCATTCTGACCAAGGTTAGCGATTCTTCTTCCACCAAGCTTTTCCAGGAAGCCTGCGCCGGCCGGACCGGCAAGCTCGCAACCATTCATCTGGTGACCACGGGTAATCCCGGCAACACCTATATCGAGTATCTGCTGACAAACACGCTTATCGCCAGCTACTCGGTGGATTCCAGCGGTGACCGTCCGGTGGAAACCGTCAAGCTCAACTTCACGAAGATGGAAGTGAAGTACACGCCGTTCGACGACAACAACTCGCCGCAGTCTCCGATGATCGCCTCCTACGATCTGGCGACGACGAAGGCTGCCTGATCGTGACGCGACCCGGTGCCGGCGTTGCCGGCACCGGAACGTTTTCAATGCAGTTTTGCAGCTCACGTCGTGATGTTTCACGTCGAGTTTGGTCTAGGTGGTTTTTTGATGCGCTCCCTATATGCGTTTTTTGTTTCCGTGCCGGTTGTTCTGGCATCTTCCGGTCTTTCGCCGGTCGGTGCGGCGGAGCGGACATGGATATTCTCTGGTGCCGAACTCAAGCAGGCCATCGAGGGTAAGCTTGCCCCGGAGGTGTCCGATCCGGAAATGCGGCGGCTGGTTTCCGTTGCAAAATCAAGCGCCTATATCGCTGGCGTGGCCGATCTGACGAGCGGATCGGACTGGTGTGGTGCAGGCGCCGTGGCGCCCCATGAACTCAACGACCGGATCTACACCTATCTCGGCGATCTTCCTGCGGAAAAACTGGATGAACAGGCAGCCACTCTCGTGCGGGAGGCGCTCAAGGTCTCCTTTCCCTGTGAGCAGAAAAGTAACTAGTGGGACGAACCATGCGCGTTAACTTTGACACTCTTTATAAGAATTATCCGAGCAGCGACCCGTCGCACCCGAACTATGTCAGCCAGCGTGATCTTTTCACGGAAATAGGCTGGGATGATTTTATCGGTAACCCGAACTATCACAATACCTGTGCCATCCGCGTTAGCATCGCTTTCGTGAAATCGGGGATCAACATCGTGCCAGCCTCGCATCGCATCCAGAAAGGTCCATATGCGGGCAAGGGCATTGAGGTGAACATGCGCCGCCTCGCAACTCTGGTGAAACGGACGAGCTATCTAGGCGAGCCCGAACCGTTTACCCCCGCGACAGCGCGTAATGGCATCGGTGCCCGTAACGGTGTTGTGGCGTTCAACAATATCCCTGGTTACACCGGAGGCGGCCATATCGATCTTGTGCGGGGTGGCTCAGAGGCCACCCAATGCGCGTCGGCCTGCTACTACAATGCGGAAACGATCTGGTTCTGGCCACTTCAGTCCAGCCGCGGGTCCTGATTAGGAGTGTTCCATGAACGACCAGTCGTCACTTTCTGATTTCGTTCAGGCAAGCCGCGTCCTCAAGGTCAAGTCGCCTTTGGGAGAGGATCAGCTTTTGCCGGAGCGTCTGACGGTCGAGGAAGGCGTATCGCAGCTCTTTGATATTCGCCTGACGGTGCGTGCCAAGAAGGAGGCGGTTAAGCCCGAGGAACTGATCGGGCGGCTGGTCGATGTTTCGCTCGAGATCAGCCAGGGCGAGGGTGAGGGCGGCGGTGTTCGCCGTCCCTTTAACGGCCTTGTAACAGAGCTCCATGAAGGTCCTCCGATCACGCGTGGATTGCGCTCTTACTCGATGACCATCCGGCCACAGATGTGGTTGCTTTCGCGGCGTTCCGATTGCCGCATCTGGATGGACAAGACGGCGGTCGATATCGTTGAGACGCTGTTTTCCGAACACGGAATTCCTGCTCCCGATACGTCAGGCATCATCTCGCCGCCGCCTGCACAGCACTACAGCGTGCAGTTTAACGAGACCGATCTGGATTATCTCACCCGCCGTTTCGAAGAGGATGGCCTGTTCTACTGGTTCAGCCACGAGGACGGTTCCCATAAGCTGCATGTTGCCGATAGCGCCAGCGGCTGGCTCGGGCCGTCTCCGGCTGCCCAGGGGGAGGGAACGGTGCGGCTGGCGCAGGGCTCGTCGGACCGCAACCACATCAATGACTGGGCACGGCGGTTCTCCTATGTCTCCGGCCAGCGGGCGGGCGCGGACTGGAATTTCGAGACGCCGGGCATGGTGCCTGGCACGATGACGCCGTCTCTGGTGCAAATGCCGGACGCGACGAAGCGCGAGCTCTACGAATATCCGGCCCGCATCAAGACGGTGGAAGAAGCGGAACGGGCGCAGAAACTGCGCACCCAGGCGATCGAGGCCGATCACGACCGGGTATTCGGATCGTCCACCTCACGCATTCTCGAACCCGGCCGTCGCTTTACGCCTTACGAGGTCGCCCATCCCGAACATGCCTATGAAGAGCATGTGATCATCAGGGCAAGCCACAGCATCGTTGATCTCTCCTATGAGACAAACAGCAACGAACCGGCATATCGCAATCACTTCGAGGCAATTCCGGCCCGCGTGCCGCTGACGCCCCATCGGTCAACAAAACGCCCGCGCATCGAAGGCACCCAGGTGGCGATCGTCGCTGGCCCGGAGGGTGAGGAAATCCACCCGGATCAGTATGGCCGCATCAAGCTGTGGTTCCCTTGGGATCGCAAGGCAAAGAAGGATGGTACGGATACGTGCTGGGTGCGGGTTGCGCAGAACTGGGCGGGCTCCACTTGGGGCGGCCAGATCATCCCGCGCATCGGCATGGAAGTGATGGTTGCATTTGTGGATGGCGATCCGGACCGGCCCCTGGTCACCGGCGTGGTGCCGAATGCGCGTCAGACAGTGCCTTATGAGCTGCCTGCCAACAAAACCAAGAGCACGTTCCGGACTAACACGCACAAAGGTTCGGGCTTCAACGAACTGACTTTCGAAGACGAGAATGGCCGCGAGGAAATTTACATTCACGCCCAGAAAGACCGCAACGAAAAAATCCGAAACAATCACAGCGAACGGATTGATAATAACTGGGTCCAGTCGGTTGGCCACAATAAGTCGATAGAGGTGCGCAACAACCACCACGAGGTTGTTGGTGGCAATATGATGGTTACAGTTGGGCCGAGCGGGATAGGAAGGGTCGTGAATTCGGTGCTGAATTCGCTTGTGAGCGGGATTGGCGACGTTGCAAAGAACCTCGGTTTTCCAGGGCTTCTCAATCCTGGCGAGGGCAATATGTCCGTCATCGTCGAGAAGAACAATACTGAGAGCGTGGGTGTGTTCAAAGCCGTCAACGTGGGGGCCGGAATGGCTACCAATGTCGGTATGTCCTACAGCGTCAACGCAGGAACACGTGTCAATCTCATGAGCAACGACACGATGTCGCTGTCTGCGCAAAACAGCGCGACCGTACATAGCGGGGGCGAATTGCACCTGACTTGCGGAAAGGCCAATGTTTTGATGCATGAGGATGGAACTGTCACGCTGAGCGGTACGAAGCTCTTTCTCGACTTTGAAGAGATCGAGATCAATGGCGAACAGCGTGTTGTCGTCAATGGCGGAAGGATAGATTTGAATTGAGAAGCAATATGACGAGAATCCTGGCCCCGGCATGTGTGATCCTTATGGCCTCCAGCTCTTTTTCCTTCGCAATTGAATGCGAAACCGATCCGGCCAAATTCGCCTTCACATCGGATACGCCATCCACCTTCAACATCGGAGAGAAGCAGGATGTTGACCGAGCCTATGCAGGGCTTGCGGCCGTTCTTGGGCCGTTAGACAGCTATACGAAAACGCGCATTTTCTATTCTAAAGGTTATGAGGACATCAGGGACTACGACTGTAGGGAAGAAAAGTGCCGAGCGATGGAGGTTCTCGAGGGGCTCCAGCAATGTGGCGCGGGCGGCATGGCCAAGAAGGACGCGTGTTATCCACTGGCGGTCGTTTACAAACAGAAGCTCTATTGCCTTCTTTATCCGGGACAGCAGAACTTCGATCCGTCGAAACCATTCGTACCCTATGTGCCATTCAAATACGGTCAGGCGGAGCAATGAGCGACAGCGCATTTCCCTATGGCAACGACCTGAAAACTCCCGACTCCTGGGCTGGATTGGCACATACCAAATCCCAGTCATGGCTGATTGGTTATGACAGTGGCGCATCTCTGATTCTTGGTGCGCACACCTTTCTGCTGTTCGGCCGGGAGAACTTGTGCGCCTGTGTCGCCTCGTTCTACGGGGCCGGCCTGTCAGCAGGTTACGGCATGTCCAATGCCGCCAAGCGCGTTGAACGCGGCGGCGGGCAGTCGATGAGGATCGGTCAGGGCGGCGGGGCTTCCGAACAACTCAAGACGATAGAGGATATGAAAACCGCAAAGGACATATCGGACATCCCGACAGCGGGAGACCAGTATGATTCCGCTGAAAAAATTTACCGTTTTCTTGCTGCGCAACAGAACGGAATGAGCGCTCTCAAACCGTTTTGTATCAACGATCTGGATTACACCATGGGGTGGGTCTCAGGGGCTTCTGTTGATGCGGCAATAGGGGTCGGGACATATTATCTTGCCGACGCCCGCAATCTTTTCAAAGGGGCGACGGCCCTCAATGTCAAGACCGAAGCCACCCTGGTTGGCGCGTCCCTGGGTTCCATGATTGGCTTTTGGCGAGTTAAAAAATGGTACTCGCTCTGGAACGAGTTGTCCCGGTCAAAACGCGAGGAATACCCATTCCAAGCCTACAACGTTCATCCATATTTCCGTGAATGGAAGTCGGAAGAATATACCTATCAAAAGCAGCTTGATCGTATCGCGGAACAGGACCGTATCATCAACTCGATCACTAGGGACATGCAGGTCAATCCCGCTAAATACGGTTTCCCTGATTCCGGCTATGCACTGCAGAGGTCGGTAGAAATGACCGAGAAATTCTATTCCGGTGCGCGTTCCCCTGACAGTAACCCGTTCATGCCTTGGGTGCCTATGGACAAGCAACATATATTCTATGAGGGGAGGTGAGGCCGGATGTTATCAAAGCCAGTGAAATTTGACGACGGATCTACGCCGGCGGGAATTTGGCTAGAGCTCCATTCCACCGAGCGCCAGTGGAAAAATACCTATGTACGCATGCTCAATGCGGGTGGCTCAAGCCGTGACATCGCGCTGAAAGCGATAAGAACCCAACATGAGCTGTTGACAAATCTATCACAATTCTCGGCCGACAGATGGAGAATGCTGTGCGATGGCCAAGGCTGGACACCGCTGGGCTGCTCCGCTCTGTCCTGGTGTCAGGGGGATGTGACCTTTTCCGAGGTCGCAGGACGCGGCAAAAGTTTGCATTGGAAGATCGACCCTGAAATCGGCAGCGATTTTGCTGCGCTTATGCTCAATCCCGCTATTGTTCCTGTAGATCTGAGTGCGCTTCTGCGCACCGAGGATGACGATTTTGCCGTTGCTCTTGCCTTGGCCTCGAAGCCCGAATGGCTCCCTGGATCGTTTGTCCCGCCGCAGGGAGCACGGCTTGGGTTACTGACACGCGCCATGCTTCAGGCGCGCTGAAAAGGGGATATAGCCGATGCCCAAAGCTCATCGCCGTGCCGATATAGGTTCATCCCATTCCTGCCATTTTCCACCCACACCGGCGACCGGGGGTAGTAATAATGTCTATGTGAATGGTCGGCCGCTGATGCGCGTCGGGGATGCCTATTTGCCGCATGGCTGCCCGTCTTGCCCGAAGCCCTCACATCCGCGGGCTCTGGCGGCTGGAGCATCCACCGTCTTCATCAACGGCAAGCGGGCCGGTCGAGTAGGCGATGCGATTGACTGTGGCGGCAATGCGCAAACCGGTTCGACCGACGTCTACATCGGCGACCGTGAGCCAAAGGGCGGCAGTGATGCAACCTCCTGCCAGGCAAGCATGGCCGCGCGGTCCGTTCCAACGGTTCGAGGATAAGATGCAGAGCCAGCTTAACGGCGGAGCGGAGGTGCCAGCGGTCGGTCAGGTTTATCTGAAACGCCTCTCCCGGATTGCGGACAGTTGCGACAGGCGAATCTATGCGGTGCTGGACGGAGCTCTCTTCGGTAACCTAACAGCGGATCTTTCGGCGGCTGGTTTGTGCCACAGGCCGCTCTATCGGTCGGCGGGTTCCAATTCGGCAATTGTGCTCGGCGGGCCGTGGCTCGTTTCACTTAGTCTTTCGCCGCCGGCCTCAAGTGCGCCGGATAGCTTGGTCGAGACGGCGGAGCCAAGCGACGAGGAACTGCAGGCGCTGGCAGCGAAACTGTCGAATGACATGGCGAAAGCAGTCGCCAATGGTGATGAAAGTGGCGGCGGCTTGATGCCAGCCGACGAGATCGATTTGCCTGGGCGGGTAAAGAGCAGAATAGAGGCCCTGCTCAAGCTTATCGCAGACAGGCCGGCTGTGGTATTCTGGGTCGGTGATCGCGGCCTTTCTGAGGAAACAATCTACAGGCATCTTCGTGGTATTAACCGCATCTTTCTGCCGCTTGAGCGAGACGCGCTCGCGGGATTGAGCGGTTCGGTTTCTGGAGAAGCCGGTGATATCTCCTTGGCGGCCGGCGATGCGCAAGAAGGGGCATCGTTCGCCCTTGATCTTGAAGAGGCGCGGGGTCGTAGCGAAATTGTTGTTTTCCGCCATGCCGACCCGAATGTCATGATGCAGGTGTTGCCGGCGCTTTCGCCGGAACAGGTGGTGCGCCTTATGGGCCCGGCCGAAGAAATCTACTTCGCTCCGGCCGAGGCATGGGGTGGGAACATCAAGCGCGCTCATCGACCGGTTGATGTCGTCGCGCAGGGCGGCATGTTGCGCCTGACTCCTGAGAATATCGAGGTCATCAGTGCATCGCGAATGCTCGCCGCGCGTCGCCGCCGAGTGACGGCCTTTCAAAGGTCCGCGCCGCACTTGCTACAAGGCATGGACGAGCGCGAAGCGCTCATATTCATGGAACGATATGAAACACAGGCACGAATTTACGGATTGAAAACCGAGCGCGGATTCTTTCAGTGGACCTACCTTATGAGCGCAAGCAACGGGCGCTTCATCGAAGCACCTGATATTCGCCAGAACCTCAGAGGCCGCAATCCTGACGCTCGGCTGGATGAAATGATGCGGCTGATGGCGAATGCGGCGAAAGAACGGGGGGGTGCATGACTGCCGTGGCTGCTGCTGGCGGGGAGGTTCTGCTTGGCCGTGCGGCTGCAGGCGTGGCAACGAGGCTCGGTGCCCGCGCCGCGCTCGGTTTTCTTGGGCCAGTTGGTGCAGCAATCGGCCTCGCCATGCTGGCCTATGAAGGTTACGAACTCTACAAAATGTACAATGAGAGCCATTCTGAACCCGCCGATGGCGAGGCGGGAAGCTGCACTGGGAACTGCGATTCGGCAAAGGCGGAAGAACAGAAGAAGCGGCAAGAGGAACTGGAGGATGAAGCGGGCGTCAGTCAACAGACAAAGGGTAAGACAAAACACGGCGAAAAGGATGGCGGTATGGCGGAAGCTGAACGCGACTTCGATTCCTTGAAACCGGGCAAGGAGAAAGGTATCGAAACACAATACGGGCCGGGCCGCACGGGGGAACTGGAAGACGGCAGCAAGGTTACCGTCCGTCCGGGAAGCTCTGACGGTCGTCCGACGTTGCAAATACGTAGGCCAAACGGTCGTCAGACCGAGATACGCTATAATGACGGACCTGGGGTTTAATTATGGACTTCATTGGAAAAGACTGCACGCTGGATCATCAGGCCATTCGAAACAGAAATTTCGCGGCGAGGATTTACCCCGAATTTCCAAGCGAGGAGGAAATCGCTCTCGTCGCCGCGCGTATCGGTAGTAACGAGATTGATTTCGCTGCTTACGAGTTCGGTCAGCCTCCGCGCCATTTTGCACCGCAACCGGTCGGGTTGGTGCTTGATGCACTGTTTGAAAATTCGCCCTATGGCCTTCTGATCCATTTTTCAGCTCATGATCTCTGGATCTGGGCGCCGGAGGATCACGAATACCTCGTTGTCTTTGGTGATACCAATCTGGTCAAGGCGATAGAACGAAGTGACATATTCTCATTCAGCTTTGCTGATTATCTGGGCAGTGGTGTTTTGTCGCAAGCGACGGTCACACATCTTCGCGGCGTAGCATCGAACTATACGATCGGGTAATGGCGGACGACCCCACTGAGGACTGATCACGAGTGTGCGGGAAGGGTCTGGGAATGTATTCGCTGGCCGGCACCTAGGTCGTCTACACGAAGAGCGGAACGAATGCGATCGCGAAGGTCAACGATTTGGACCTCGAGTTCAGCGTTTAAGCGCATCTTGCGGATTTGCGCAGCCAGAAGAGGCATTTGTATCCGCTTAACGTCGAGGTGGCTTTGAACAGCCCGCATGGCCACACGCAATCGCAGCGCTATACGCAGGCACGTCAAATTTAAACCTCGGCCTAAACCGAATGACTAAGATTGCCATTGCCTCCGACCGCTTGCCGAACAAAATCGCATTGTCTTGGCACCGGTGAGGTGCTGCAGGGGGCTTGCCGAAACAGTCTGGTCGACGAGCAATGCCAAGGGCAACCTAAGCCTGGCGTTTCAGTTAAAGCAAAGAGACTACCATCATAGCCCAAACAAAGACGAGCATCGCGATGCAGGCTGGGCGGAACAGATAAAATCGCTGCCAGTTCGTGAGGCGGAGGTCGTTGTAGTGCATGGATCTGTCAAGTTTGACGTGATCCATGTTGCTGTCGACAGAAAAATCACCACCATTCTTCTTGTAGAAATTATACTCCCGAACCTGCGCGATAATCTGCTGCACAGCCAGAAGGCCAACCGCGATAAGAGCCGCAGAAAAAATGACGATCTCAAGTATCAGCAAGCGTTTCTCCTGTGCGATCGGTTGAAACGGCGACGTATCCGGGTTTGGATCAAATCGTGGGAGACGAAGTGTCAAATCGCTTCAATGGATGCAGTTGTTGTTTAAAACTACGCAATGTCGATTTTTTCGTCCAGTATCTGATAATGGTGTTGCGCGGTATTTCGGAGAGGTGAGAGATGGAAGTCCGCAAGCTCGATGCGGACACAGGGATAAACTGTCATGTGACGTCCTACATGACGGCATCAGATAGTGCCGGAAGAAAGTTGCTCAGGTGGCTGTAGAGAAAGGCAAGCAGACTGTAGATCCTTCTCGGAAGGCACTTGCACCGAGGCTGTATGCGATCCTGGCACGGTCAGCGAGAACAGGTGTCATATTTCGGCGCGGCCCGAGCCGGCTGGTGCAGCTCATTCGCTGGGACTTGCGCACCGACACTTTTGAACATGGTCAATGGTTGAAGGGACGGGTCTACGAGAGACGCTGCGATCTTTCTCCGTCCGGAGAACTTCTGGTCTACTTCGCGGCCACAAATCGCCCGCCCTACGCGAGCTGGACGGCCATATCGAAGCCGCCATTCTTCACCGCACTGACGCTTTGGCCAAAAGGAGACGCGTGGGGAGGAGGCGGTGTTTTCGAGGACGAGAACAAACTGCTTCTCAACCATCCGTTTGACGATAACCGCGTCTCGTTCGCTCCAGGTTTTCGATTGAAGCGAGGCATGCAAGTGGACCCGTGCGGTATATTGTCGGGACGTGGAGAGGACGAGCCCATCAGCGGCTACATACTTGCGCGTGACGGTTGGCGTGTGATCGACGCCGGTGAGGGGCAAACCAATGGCCTGAAGGCCTCGACCTTTTACAGCTTCAACAAGCCGCGTGTCCTGCAAAAACCGGGTGCAAACGGCCGGAGCCTTCAGATGGTTCTTCATTCGATCGGTCGCAGTCAAAAGGCGTGGTACGGACTGGACTACCGCGTGTTTGACCGGGACGGAACATTGCTTGTCGACCTTCCGGAAACGGATTGGGCAGACTGGGATGGCGGCGATCTGGTGTTTGCACGCGGCGGGTGCCTCTATAGGCTGGCAAAAAGCGACTTCCGATCCGGTAATGTCATGCCTATTGAGTCTTCCTCGCGCCTGCATGACTTCAACGGCGCAGGTTTCACCGCCCTGGCACCTCCGCACGCCGCTCGTCACTACTGACGCACCCAGCCTCGGGGGAGCTTTGATATCAGGCATTACTCATCCACTTGTATCTTCGGGTCGTAACCGCCTTACGATGCCACCGGAAACGTGGAGCTGTGTGTCGCCCACCCGGACCGCGTAGAGGCCGGCTAGCTCGACTTCGCCCGGTTCAATATCCTCAATGAGCAGCAGTCCTGTATCGGTCATCGCGTAAACATGCCGTGCGTCAACTGCGAATACACGGTTGAGGAAATGCAAAATGGCTGGATCGATTCCAGGAATCTTTTTGCGATAACTGCCTCCGAACAGCATCTCGCCGTTCGCATCAATCAGAAGCTGATCGTTGACACCACGCGCTGTGGCGGGATTGACCTTGCCGGGCCGGCTGATGGGCTTCCCGCGATAAAGCAGGGTATCGCCCATCCGTGCAAAGGAAAAGCCGAGCGATTCCACCGCTGCGGGATTGTCGATGCCGCGCTTGCGCACACCTTCAACGATCAGCCCTTTTGCGTCACGAGCATAGGCGCCGCCCAAAACCTCGAAGCTCGCCATGTCGATTTTGACGACAGCAAGCTCTGGTAAAGGTGCTGTACTGTCGATGTAATAGGCCTGCTGCTTGTCTTTGAACCATGGGCCGTCGAGCTTTTCGAAGCTAGCGGGATCGGCTTTCTCAATGGGCTCCATCCCGTAATGTTCGAGGCCGGGCAAAAAGTAGCGCAGGCCGTGCCGATCCTGCCCGAACACATCAACGATGTGTCGGAAGCTGTCGTGGTCGAAATGATCGAGTGAGACCCATTCGGCTTCCTGCGGACGCTGTGGCCTAACCAGAATCCGGCGTCCATCGCTGTAATAGAGACCGCCGATCGGTACTGGCTCATTCCCCACAGACGCGCTTACCGCACGGCGTGCCTTCTCCCGGTGCCACCAGCTGTCGGCAATCTCGGGATGGTTCTCGAAATAGCCGCTCCAAGACTCAAATTCTGCCGAGACTGATTGAGGTTGCCCTGCATAGTACGGCCGCTCGCTGTCATAAGCGCGATACTGACCTGCTTCTGATGCGCAGACAAAACTCTCTCGGTCCGCGTCGGGAATCAGGCTCTTCTCCCAATAGACATGCTTCCTGTCAGCGAAATATCTGCCTTCGTCGCCGATGGAATGGAAACTGGCCGCATCCGCGCCTTCAATCGCGACCCCGTAAGCATAGACTTTGCGACTGTCCTTTGCGTAGTGACTCTCTTCGATACGGATGCCCGGTTTCTGGCCGCTTCCGTAATAATAGCTGACGATCCCGAATGTACCCGGCTCCTCGGTGGGAAGGCGCAAGTTGGTAATGTAATAACCGGCGGCCTTGTCGACACCATAACGTTGGTTCAGAACGGTGAAGCTGTCCGGATCGGCGCCGCGCGCTGAGAACCAGAAAAGCTTCGTTGGTGTCTCGCCCTGGCCGTAGACATGTCTATCGTCGCAAAACCAGCGGTCACCAAGCTGTCGAAAGGTGAAGGGGTCGACCCCGGACAACGGGACGCCCTTGCGGTCGCGGATTGGTGCGCCGTCCACATAGACCTGATGGCCATTGTGGATATAGCGGATGGTCGGGAATCGTCTTTCTCCGATGTAATGCGCGACCCAGTCGACATTGGCGAAGGGGCCGATACGAGGATTAGCTTCGACTGCCCGCCGCAAAGCCGCAAGCTCTGTGCGCATGCTGAAGGGTTCTGTTACCGGTAGGCCGATGCCGTCATTCCCCGTCAGACGCTGGAAAAGCGCCCGATCCTGTTCGGGTTCGGGAAGTCCGTCCCGCCTGAACGCGGCCGTAACCCAACTTGTATTGGCGTAATGAAGTTGGCTGTAGCGCTCTCGGAACCGTTGCCAGCGCGCGGGATCTATGTTGAGACGCTCGAATATCTGTGACGCAGCATATCCGGCCTCGGCAAAAAGAGTGGCCGCATACCAATGGGCATAGGGTAGTGGGAAAAGTTCAATCAGCTTAGTTCCGCCCAAGTCCGCTCCGATCTGTGGTGTCAATGCCAGCCGTGGTTCCAAGCCAGTTTGCCTGTCTATCTTGCGCCATTTTTTGCGGCTCAAAATACCAGAAGGAAACAGGCTTTTTTACTTTAAGAAAATACCATAGTTTAATGTTTTTTCTTCCTTTTGTGCGCTTTGGTTTTTTATCTGCGCCGTACCTTATTGCTGCGTTGTTACCGTGGCTTGTCGCACGATATCGTAGACAGTAAGAGCTGGAAGACGGGAAAAGAAGTTGCTGTTATCGGCGGCGGAGGGCCACGCTGACCAAAGGGTGAGTACATGCAGGCGCCCATTCCGCCATATGACTGTCGCATCTATATCGCCGCTGTCCTGACCTTTTTTGTCTGTCACTGAAAACCGGAAGGTGCGTGCGGGGATTCCCTGTTTTGCAAGCAGACTGTCTTCCTCACTCGATATCAGTGCGGGTGGCCGGGCATCAGGTGTCTGCCTGACAAAGTAATCCCTCACGATCGTGGCTCCGGCCATTTCCAGGTCCGGTTTTTCCTTCATGTCCTGAACGAGCAGCCATATCAGGCCAACATCTCTTCCGCCCTTGCGCCTGATCATGTGCAACTCGGCCGGCAAAGCGCCATGAAAATCGTTGATCGGTATTTCCCACTGGTCCGGGATGCGGAGTGCGATCCGCTCGTTGCCTATCCGAACAGGAACCGATTGCAGCTCCTTCCCAAAGCTTGATTCTTCTCCATTTTCCCATGAGAGGCTGTCAATGAACGCAACGGCATACTTGTCAGCCCGAACTACCAGATCATAAGCCGCGTCAGCATCCGCCGCGTTGCTGACATCTGCAATGAAATTTATGCCCAGCGCCTGCTTCCCGCGAGAGAAGCAATAGCTGATAAGGGCGCTATGTGGTTCGCCGCTCTGATCCTTGGTGCCCAGAAGCATAGCTTCTGTCAGGTCCGATGCAACTTTTGAGACGCGCGTTGTGTATCCAGCAGTGTCTGCCTGGTAAGTGCAGATCCGAAACGCTGCCGATGGCGCCTGCAGATTGTACCCGATAAAGGTCGTCTCGATCTTCGGACTGGACGAATCTGAAGTTATTTTTCCGATGACTTTCACATTACCGATTGTGCCAGGCTCCGTCGGACTCATTGGTACGGTTTCGACCGTAGCATTTGGGGAGAGCGTACCTTCAAGATTGAGGGCTGGCGCTGAGAAATCGAATTTTCTCATCACCGGTACGGCATTTTGAACGGCACTATCGTTATCCTGTGCAAAACCGGTTCCGGCGAACATCGTAACGGCGACCGAAGTTGCGACAAGCACACATGCAAAAGACCGGCATTTCTCTCCGTGTACCATCCGCTCTCCGGTCAACATCAAAAATTATAATTCTGCCTAACCGTGCAATGAAAAGTACAGCAACACAACCTCTGAGTTTAGACTGGTGAAGACTCTCATGGTAACGTCATTGGAAAAAGCGCCAGACGGCCGAAATCGTGACAGCTCTCAAAAATCTCCGAGAACAGATGTCAAGGGAATGTGATGTTCGTGTGCGCGAACATGGCGGCTATGGCGTTGTCGTTGAACCGGCCGTGGCGTCTCAAAGCTACGTGAAGGTGCAGTAAAGAATGTTTGGCGACAAGCTAAGAGATTGCACAAGAACGCTCATGACTTCGTCGTTAACGTCATCACCTGAAATAGTGACATCAATTGTGATGCTCCTATCCAGTGAATTGACGCGGCGTGCGAGTGATGTGACTGCTAGTTGATCGTCACGCGTTTGGCTCATCAAACTCGACCGGACCTCGGTTTCGCTTTCCGTGGTCGTGCGGACCTCAACCCTACGACGTTGTGACTCGACTGGGTGTTGTAGAACAAAGCGCTCGATGAGCCGAACAACTCTGGGGGAGGTTATGTTGATCAGCAAGATCAGAAGCGTTGCCTCAGCAGCCTCGAAAATTTCTCCATAACCCGCGAGGACGCCGATCGCTCCCGTAGTCCGTATTGTCGCCGACGTGCTCAACCCGCGAATGTTGAGGCCGTCGCGCATGATCAGTCCTGCGCCAAGGAAGCCTATCCCCGTCACCACCTGGCCGCCCATGCGGATATCCTCGTTAACTTCGAGGATGGCGGGCAGGGCGCAGGCCGCTGGGCTACTTGGGCTTCGTGTGACCCAATTTCGTGGGGCCCCTCTGTAGGCAGGCTGGAGTGTACCCCGTTTCGCCGGACAGCTCGGCTTGTTTGATTCAGTCCTGATGAACTGCTGAGGGAAGCCGTCTCGAGCGCTGAACGGGGATAGGTGCATCGGGACGCCTAGGAAATTTGGAAGCGCGGCGCACTTTTGGGGGGGCGATTAAAAGACGCCAATGTTGTCGTCGGCGCCTACTATCGGCTCAATCCAAGCCCCTGCGACCGGGAAAGCTGCTGTCTCAACGCGTGGTCATGGCTAAGCTCGGCATGGCGTGTACGATGCACTATGCGGGCGATTGTGTTGATATGCTCGGCCTGCTTTGCGAGCTCCGGGCGTGGCTCGAGTTCTTCGGCGAACCTGCGAGGATCGGAACTACCAAGCCGCCGCGTGAGCGCTTCGGCCACCAGCTTGGCCTCATCGAGCGCGGCTCGGCCCTCAGGTGACGAGCGAAGCTCCGCGATAAACTGGCTCCGCTTCGCGACCGGCATCTTCTCCACCTTGGCAAGGATTTCGGCACTGCGCGGCGTGAGGTCGGGCACCTCGATGACATCACGCTTTTCGCGCTGCCATTGTTCGCTCGCGCGTTCTTCGCCAAGCCGGCGCTCCCATGCCTGGGAGACATAGCCAATATGGGCAGACAGAGATCTGGCATATTGCAGCGCCTCTTTCCGCTCCCTGTTGTTCCCGAACAGACCCGTCTTGCCGCGTAGCTCCCCGAAGCGCTCTGGTTGCTCGGCTATGGCCTTTGCCATGATCTTGCCGTTGCCTTCCTTCTCGGTCATCGCGGTACGCAGTCTCGCCGCGACCTCGACCGGGTCACGGAACACGTGCCGCACCAGAGATTCGACCGTATCGAATCTCTGCTCGATGACGGACATCGCTCTTTCCCGTGCTACCTGTTCGATGCTGCGGTCGTGACGCGTGATCGCTGGCACTAGTGGAGCTGGCTTACCGGTTTCGATCAGCGATTGTTGGACTACAGTTTCTGTGGGGGCAGGGACGGCGCCGTCTTGCGACATGACCTCGGACCACCGGATGCGGCGGTATCCTTTGCTGTCCTCTATTCGGTCGTCGCGCCGACCGTCATCGATTGTTCGGGCAAACTGATTGCGAGGATCTTCGCGGTGAACAGGACCGGCCAGATCGCCGGCACGTTCCTCGTAAACCTGCTGACGCTCTGATGGCCGGTCCTGCTGCTCCCGTTGCAGATGGGCCGCACGGGACAAGACCTCTTGACGCTCATCTTTGGCGGAAGCAAGTTCGATCTCGCTTCTGACACAAAACTCTTGCCCGATCCCTTGGCCGTTTACGATCCATCTATCGCTTGCGATCCCGCGCCGCTCGGCAAAGTCGCTGATGTAATCCAGCGTGGTTTCCTTCGCGCCGGAACGCGACAGGCGGCTTGTCAGCTGCTGGTACGCCAACGCGTCACCCTTGACGACACGCCACGTATTGCGCTCGGCCTTTGTGCCGTCCGGAAGCGTGACAGGCGTGGCGCCTTCATGCTGGAGCAAAATCCTGTCCCCTATCTTTGGCGATGCATCTCGCATGGCCCGCTTGAGATCGACGCCCCACACTGTGCGCCGCTCGCCCTTGTCATTCTCCAGCGTCACAAAGTAGTTTTCTCGCGCCTCGCGGTTATGCCCGTAGGGCGCAATACCGTGATCAACCAGCCGGCCCGCACTGGCGAACTCCTGGATGTCGGCATAGAGCTGCACGCTGTCGCGGTGCCTTGTCATGGCAACATAGGTCAGATGCCGGTCCATGGTGCCGGACGCCAGCACAAAGGCGCGATCGACCGTCGCCCCCTGGTTTTTATGGATCGTCGTCGCATAGCCGTGGTCGATCGCCTGATAGCTGTCCGTGGGAACGCTGACACTGTCGCCACCTCGACCATCGAGCCGGGCGATGATCTTGTTCGGCTCCACATGCTCGACCGTGCCAAGCATGCCGTTTTTCACGCGGAGGTCGCGGTTGTTTTCGAGGAAGATGATCCGGTCACCGGCGGCGAAGGCGCGTTTGCCGTTATTGGTCTGGAACACGCGTTCTCCAACATCCTCACCACCTACTCCGTCCTCACCATTCCCACGGTCTCCACGGTCCGCACCGTCGCTCAGCCTGTGTCTGGCCTCCGGCCTTTGTCTGTTTTGAAGTTCAGAGCGGATGGCGGCATTGAGGGCTCGCACATCGGCGCGGCGATGCGCCATGGCAACCCGGGTGCCGTGCGGATGCTCTTCGCTATCGGCAAGATAATCACGCACGATCTGCGCCATTGCAGCGTCGCGGCTTTCCGCAAAGTGGATGTCGCCGTGATCGCGGTAGGCGGCCAGCCCCTCGGCCGTCTTGTGGGTCGCAAAGGCAACCGACGCCTGTCTCTGCCAATCATGGCGCTGGCGGCGAATATTTGAAAGTTCGACATGGCCGATCTGCTCGGCAATCGCCCTGAAGGGTGCACCGGCCCCGATTGCCTGTAGCTGCTCATGGTCCCCGACAAGAACGATCTTTGCGCCGCGCTCTTCCGCTTCTCCGATGAACCGGGCAAGCTGCCGGCTCCCGACCATGCCGGCCTCGTCAATGACAAACACGTCACTGCGACCGATCAGATCCCGACCATGGTCCCAACTGTAAGACCATGACGCCAGGGTGCGGCTCGGGATGCCAGAACTTTCCTCAAGACCCTCGGCTGCCTTTCCGGACAGTGCCGCACCATGGACCTGATAGCCTTGAGCCTCCCACGCCTCGCGAGCGGCTGCCAGCATGGTGGACTTTCCAGCGCCTGCAAACCCGACCACAGCGGCGATGCGTTCTGGACCTGTAATGTGCGCAATCGCATGACGCTGTTCGCCCGACAATCCCGCTGACGGATCGCTCGCAGCCGACGGTCCGCTGGAGCTTTTGCGAAGAGCGTGATCCTGCCTCTCCATGGCTCGATCGACATGGCGAGGATCGACACCATGGGAATGCGCTTGGTGCAACCGCTCCGCCGATCGCGCCATTGCGAGTTCTAGATCGATCATCTCCCGCGTCGAATAGCGCGCATTGGACACTTCGCCTGTCTCGGCATCGATGCGCTCAGCCTGAAGTTCCACGAGCGCTGGTGATGCCATGACAGCCGCAAAGGCGTTCTGGAATGTTTGGGCGTCATCGTTGATGTAGCGATGCAAGGTTTTGGCAATGTCGTGTCGATCGAACACGCTCTTCTCATGGCTGATCAGCGACAAAACCTGTTCGGGCTTTTGGCGGATCAGCTCGGCATTTTGCCGTGCTGCCTCGTCATCCAGCCGCCCGCGCTCGACTGCCATTCCTTGCTGCTGCATCTGCGACGCATGCACGCCCATATGTTCGGTCGGCGACAACTCAAGACCGCGCTCAATATGCGAGCGATGATCGATGCGAACATCCAGGCCTTCGCGTTGAAGCTGACGGTTGGCGATGCCTTCCCATGACTGCCTGATATCGCGAAGCTGCATGTCGGTCGTCGCCATGCCATTTGCCAACAGCCGTGCGTTCTTGTGCTCAAGAACAGTCTTCTCGCCAAGGCCGGCTTTGCCAACCTGTCGCGTCGTCATCAGCACATGCGCATGGTAGTTCCTGATATCACCATGCTCGCTTGGCGAATGGATTGCAAAATCCACGGCCGCGCCATAGCGGTTTGCCAGATCCTGGGCAAAGGCACGTGCAGCCTTCAGTCGTCCCTCTGTCGAAAGCTCATGCGGAAGCGCGATTTCGAATTCGCGGGCGACGCGGGCGTCCTTTCGCTTTTCTGCAAACTCTGCAGCGTTCCACAAAGCCGAACGATCCAAAGCCCAATTGGCAGAAAGACCGTCCGGCAGCACGATCTCTTTATGCTCGACACCCTCTTTGCGGGTGAAGTCATGCACAAGGCCATCGCGATGATTGACGAGAAGAACAGCACAACGGTAGGCGGCAGATGCCACAGCGCTGCGGCCGGATGAGCGCGAGACAGGTTTGGTGCTGAGATGATAAATCGCCAAACGAAATCTCCGATACGCAAACGGGGAGACCAAACGCTCAAACGCGCCACAAGTCGTAAGTGCGCCCTTGTCTGTTTACCGGTGGCAACGCTAGCAACAACGAACAGCGATTTCGACTACTAAAAGTAGTAGTCGCCAAGTGGCAATTGCTCGTGTTTGAATAGGCATGCAAACGCATCATTCCGGGGAGGGCGATAGGCGCAGGTCGATCGCACGACTGATCAGGGACAGAGGACAAGGGACAAGCGAGCTGGAAGAGTGGAGGAAGTTATTGCAGGCGCGGCTCGGCAAACAGGAGAGGGCGCAGACAACGCGCCGGAAGATTGCGCGTGCGGGAGACAAGCATTCGATTGGCGGCTACCAAAAATCGGAGTTTCAAAGAAGTTTACAATGGACCATACAGGATACCGCCCAGAAACGGAGCAGACATGAAGACCAGCCTTGAACATTTGCCGGAACGAAAGCAACGCGAGCTTGCGCGCGTCGTCGGAATTATCCAGGAAGAGTTTGCTGATCTGGTGGAGCGCTCGAAGTCTGACGCCAAGAAAGACGGGCGGATTTTCAAAATCATTCTGTTCGGTTCTTATGCGCGCGGCACCTGGGTGGATGAGCCGCATACGTCGAAAGGCTACCGCTCGGATTTCGACATTCTCGTCATCGTCAGCAACAAGGAACTTGCCGATCCCAAATACTGGGACAAGACAACAGACCGGCTGATGTGGGACAAGGAGATCGAGACACCCGTCGGCCTTATCGTGCATGGCGCCCGCGAGATCAGCAACTTTTTGAATGATGGCCAACCCTTCTTTGTCGATCTCGCACGTGAAGGCATCGTGCTTTACGAATTCGACGATAGGCCGCTGGCTGAACCGAAACCGCTCAGACCTGCCGATGCACTAAGGGTGGCAGAGGAGCATTTTGAAAAGCAGTTCAAAAATGCAGCGGGATTTCTCGAAGGCGTCGGTTTTTACCTGAAGTCAGGATACCTCAATCTAGCAGCCTTTACGCTCCATCAGGCAGTGGAGACCGCCTACAACTGCTACCTCCTGACACTGACAAACTATTCCCCTGCGTCGCACAATCTCAAATTCCTGCGTGGACTTTCCGAAGGGCGTGATCACCGTTTGATCGACATCTGGCCGCGCGATCGTCAGCGATTTACCACATGGTACAACATCCTCAATGAGGCCTACGTCAAGGCACGCTATTCGAAGCGTTTCGAGGTTTCCGAAGAGGCGCTCACCTGGCTTCAGGAGCGGACCGGGGAACTTCATAAGCTGGTTGAGACGCTCTGCCGCGAGCACATCGAAAAGCTCGAACAGACCGCAGGACAAGCCGCAAATTCCAGCGACTGAGATTCACGGGTTAGCACAAAGTCTCCTGTGCTCAGGTGACGGCGACTACAGCCTCATGAACCATAAGGTCCAACCTACTCTCGCAATCGCTATGTCGATCTCCTCATAGAAACTGGTCTGTCTTCCAGGAGCAAAGCCGCGGTCAACAGCGGCAGTTCCGGTGCGACCGCAATCGAAAGGAACAATCGTGGCAAGGAAAACAATCGAACAGCGCCTGGCTGAACTGGATGCGCAACGTTCCGCCCTCAAGGCCCGTCTCTCGAAAACCGAGCGCAACAACGATATGCGCCGCAAGGTCCTGATCGGCTCGCTCGTTCTGCATCACCTGGAGACCGCGAATGATCAGGAGTTTAAGCAACAGCTCGATGACTGGCTGCGCCGCGAACTGCCGGGCTTTCTGACGCGCGACAATGACAAGGCGCTGTTTGACGATCTGATCGGACAAGGACTGCCGGGCACGGGAGTGGGTGGCGACAGCGGGCAGGGCGCTCCATGAACCGGTTGCGACTTTCTCGGGACGCATTCAAGAACATGATGCGAGCCGCCGCACCCTGATGAGGTGCGCAATCTGCCGGCGCACGGACAGTTGCTGTTCCTGGCCGGGCAACGACCAGTTTTCGCTGAAAAGCTTGCCTACTTTGCCGATCCGGAATTCAGGGAGATGTTCGATCCAGTCTGACGGGAAGCGTGTCCAGAAGGCGGTTGGGCAACCCGTCACACCATTGTACGCGCGGCCCTCGTGCTATCTTGACCGTAGTGGGAAGTGGATATGGCTCGGCAAGCCCCGAGAACAGGCGTCCACTGCAACGGAATATGGTACGCGGTGATCCAGCCTGTCCTGACGCGAACGCGCTCCCCATAGTGCCGAAGTGAGCGGCAGGACGGGCGTGCGTCTTGCTGTGAAGGAATAAAAGTGGAGGCGTGCTGCGTGTTTTCAACGACAACGACCATGAATGCGTCCGCTGTATCGTTGGCGCGGCCCGGATCGGGATGGGCGAAACAGGCCGGAGCTATACCGGACTGCTCTATTCACGCTTCTGTCGTTCTAGGCGAGACAGCCGATAGTTTTAGGATCGCATATGATCCATAATCGATTAGTTCAAATTTAAAGAATTACTTATTATATCTTAAATCCGGAATAACGCTATTTTGGAACCGGAGCGGTGTGTTACACATAGCGGGTTTTGGATCGATTGCGTATCTCATTTACTATGCCGTAAGCTCCCACATGAGCTGTGGGGCTCTTGGCGCTTGTGACATCCCGGGCATGACACTTTTTGGGCTGATACCTGCAAACAGGTGTTTTGACGCTTAAAATCTGGATCGACCTCCGCTCTACGAGGCGATAGCGACCTGGGACCCAATCGGAAAGGCGCACCGAACGGCTGGCGCACTGTCGTTGACGCCATGGGCGGAGGCTTACAGATTAAGCATATCCTTGAGAGCTAATTGACAAATTGAGTGAAAGTCTCGATTGATCTCCACGTTTCATGGGAACGAGCACCGTTTTTCTAGCTCAAATACTTTCCCGAATATTGGCTACTCGTATTCTATTTATTTCATCAAGCATGCCGCTTCCAGCTATCTGGAGCGGCTTTTGATAGAGGTAAGCCAATGCTCTCATTGGGAAAAATCTAATGTAGATCAATTGGCGCGGATGTTCTCACATAGTTCGCCCGTTGTTCCGCGACAGTTATGAGGCTGATAATTCGCCGGGGTGGTGCTGCAACTGCTTGCCGCTCTCGTCGCCTTCAGCCAGCAACGCAATGCGGGCTTGAGCGACGGACAGCAGGGGGCACGCTCAGTGCCCTTTGGTCTCGCTATCTTTCTTCGCCTGATCGTGATGCCACTTGATCGCATAATACATGCCTATGCCGAGCACTATGACTTGGCCGGGAAAAAGACGAGAGGAAACTAATCTACCCAAGAAGCATCAGACATTTCGAGCATTTCCATTCTGCTGTTTGGAATTGGCTATCCTCAAGGATAGCACTCACTCGAAATGTCTCGGCGATCAAGCTTGCACTCTTGGCGCGGCCCAACCACCGCCGTAGTAAGCTCTATTCGACAATTTGAGCAGGCGTAAGACTCTGTATGGTGAAAGCGGACTACTAAAAATGCCATCGTAATTCTGGAAATATCTGTCCAGACGGCGTCGACGCCGCCAAAGTGTTGATTATTTTACGGAATTTTGGCGCCCGTTTTTTTTTCAAGGATTTTCTTTTTTTGCCCATTGACGTAAGCGCAAGCTGCTCTCTATAAGTCCGCTCACTGAACGAGGGCGGCGGCGCTGCTGGCGACGAAGTCTTTCGTTCTAAAGAAATCATGTTGATGAGCTGACTGCTTGTTGTTTTCC